>CAVXZU010000011.1:0-327952 GCA_963766185.1 uncultured delta proteobacterium
TCTATGTGCCTACCTACTGGTTCGTTACGTATTGCTCGATGTGGCGGTGGTGTTCAACGAACAGACCCGGCGGCCCACCTACCGCCTGGCTTACGGGGTGGTGGGGGCCTCCAACGCCTTGAAGCTGGCCCGGGAAATGGGCCTCGACCCCGAGATCCTGGCCATGGCCGAGGGCTACCTCAACCAGGACGAACTCCGGGCCTACCGGCTCCTGGCCTCGGTGGAAGCGGCCCAGGCGGGCCTGGCTGGCCAGGAGATTGAGTTGAAACGTCGGGACGCGGCGTTGAGCCGGCGCCAACATGACCTGGAGGCGCAACAGGCCGAGCTGGCCGCCGAACGCACCCGGATGGTCAATGAGGCCAAGAGCGCCGCCCTGGCCCGTATCAAGGAGGCCGAGGCCGAGTTCAAGGCCATTGTCCGGCGGCTGAAAGACGGCCGGGAGCCCTGGGGCAAGCTGCGCCAGGAGTTTTCCGGGCGCCAGGCAAAATTGCTGGCCGACCTGGCGCCGCCACCCGCCCCGACCCCGGCCTCGGCGCCCCGGTTTCTGGCCGGCCAACAGGTCTTCCTGCCGGCCCTGGGCCTGACCGGGAAGGTGGTAGCCACCGATATTCAAGGCGGCCGCCTTGAGGTCCAGGCCCGGAACGTCAATCTCCGGGTCAGCCCCGAGGAGGTCACCCCGGTAGGGGGCGAAGCCGGGCGTGCCATCCGGAGGCGGCACCGCCTCGGGCTACCGCCGGCCGCCGCCCTGGCTCCCCAGCCTCAACCTGGTGGGCCTCCGGGTGGACGAGGCCCTGCCCCTGGTGGACCGGCTCATCGACCAGGCGATGCTCCACGGCCAGGAAAAGGTCGACATCATCCACGGGGTGGGCACCGGCCGCCTCAAACGGGCCCTGTGGGACCACCTGAAACACCACGGCCTGGTAAAAGAACTCCACGCCGACGCCAACCCCGGCGTAACCGTGGTGGATTTGAAGGAGTAGGGGGGGGGAGAAGAGGAACAGATACAAAACACAAGATTAACATCTGTAAGTCTTTTCACCACATTATGTTTGACAAAATTAATTGGGATAAATATGTTTTTGATGCTTTGGAAATTGAACAGAAATGTTACCTACTGTTCGCATGTTTCTTTTCAAGTAGTGAAATTCATCGTTTTAGTATGGCTCAAAATGATAAAAGAATATCATCTATTATTGTATATGAACGCAAGGTCATTAAAGAATGTTTGATATATATAGCTATTCACTTACGCATGATTGATGATATAATGAAATCATATGGCAAAAATCATCATTTACTTAACCATTCTGTTGGGGAAATAGAGGTTTGCGATAGTCAAAGAGAAGAAGCCTTTATCCGTGATGCTTGTAATAAGATAATTCATGCAACGTCAATTAAGTTTGAAAAGATAAGCGATGAGGATAAACACCTCAAGCCTTTGATTTTTTTATCAGGTTATAAATCAGGCAGGAGTTGGAAAGCTATGATCGAAGTGGAGGCTTTCGTCAGAGCTGCTCTCTTTATGGCTGGAAAGTACGATGACGATTGGGAAGTATCAGGTTACACACGGTATAGTTGAATACTGTAAAATTCCTCTCTCGTTCCCAAGCTCCTGCTTGGGAACGCACTTGGAATCAAAGCTCTGCTTTGAGCGCCCGGAATGAGGACACGATATAAAATTGTTGACACCGACAGAATAACTTCATCACTGCGACCATCATTGAATGGCTGCCGGTTTTTACCAGGAAACCTTATTTTGAGGTCTTGATAGATTCGTTTAAGTATTCACGGACCAACAAAGGGTTGAAGATATATGCCTATGTGATTATGGACAATCATTTCCATCTCATATGCCAGGGAGATGATTTAGGGAAGATTATAAAAGAGATTAAGAGTCACACGGCCAGGGAAATCATCAAATTGGCTGAGCAAAACAATAAGACCTGGTTGCTGAACCAGTTGAGTTTTTACAAGCTGAAGCACAAAGTCGACAGCATTCATCAGGTATGGCAGGAAGGGAATCATCCGAAGCAGATCAGTTCAGGGGAGATGCTGCGGCAGAAGATGGATTACCTGCATCATAACCCGGTAAGGGCAGGACTGGCGGATAAACCGGAGGATTGGCCATATTCCAGCGCCCGAAATTGGGCCGGGCTGCCAGGGACGTTGGAGATCGATCTTTCTGAGGAATAGAAACTTCGCCAAGCAGAGCTTGGCGGGCAAGGGCGTTCCCAAGCAGGAGCTTGGAACGAGGGGATATCCCCTTTTGAATGTAAATGGGAATAAATAAAAAAAGAGAGATGATCCTTAAGGAAAAGAAATTAGGCCAACAAAGCTTTATGAATTGTAACTGATAGTTCAGAGAAACTTATGCTTACTGAATTTGATTATACGTTAACTATAATTTATCATTCAATTGGACATATATATCAAGGAGAGAATAATTATGTAAAAGATTAATTACCATGAATAAAGATATTGCAATCTTATTGGTAAGCATGCATTATTGCTGGCAATAAGTTTTATGATGTATTATTCAGATACTGATTTGGGAAAAAATCTGATTCTGAAAATTTTACTTGACAGTTAAAGAATTTGATGGTATTCAAAGTTTAAAGAAGATCTTCAGCTGAAACTGATCTGATTTATTAAAGTAAATTGGGTGCTCCAATAAAAAGGGGCCATGATTTCCAGCTGGCAGGCTGAAGCCTGTGGCTACATAAGAAGACTACTGGCAACTGAACATGGCTTTTATCCCTGAAGACAAGCTCCTGGAGATCAAAGACGCGGCTTCCATCGAGGAGGTGGTGGGCCAGTACGTCAAGTTGACGCAAAAAGGGAGAAATCTTTCGGGGCTCTGCCCGTTCCACTCCGAGACCAAGCCGTCCTTCACGGTGGCGCCGGAGAAGGGCATCTTCCACTGTTTCGGCTGCGGCCTGGGCGGCAACGTCTTTTCCTTCCTCATGCACTACCACCGCTTAAGCTTCCCCGAGGCGGTCCAGGAACTGGCCCGGCGCTACGGCATCCCGGTGTCCGTCAAGGATTTAGGGCCGGAAGGGGCCCAGCAGGCCAAAAAGCGCACCAAGGCCTATGAGGCCAACGCCGCGGCCGCGGCCTTTTACGCCGCCACTTTGGCGAGTTCCGAAGGGGCCCCGGGGCGGGCGTATCTGAAGAAACGCGGCCTCACCCCGGAGATTATCCGGGCCTTTCAGTTGGGTTATGCCGTGGATGAATGGGACGCCCTCCGGCGCCACTTCCAGAACCGGGGCATCTCCCTGGACCTGGCCCAGGAAGTGGGCCTCCTGGCGCCCCGGGACCGGGGCGGCTTTTACGACCGCTTCCGGGGCCGCATCATGTTCCCCATTTTCGACCGCCAGAGCCGGGTCATCGCCTTCGGGGGGCGCATCATCGGCGACGGCGAGCCCAAATACCTCAACTCCCCGGAGACCCTGCTCTACTCCAAGGGGCGCACCCTCTACGGCCTGCCCCAGGCCGCCGAGGCCCTCAGGTCCTCCGGCGTGGCCCTGGTGGTGGAGGGCTATCTCGACCTCATCGCCCTCCAGGTGCAGGGCATCAGCAACGTCCTGGCCACCCTGGGCACGGCCCTGACCCGGGAGCAGGTGCGGTTGCTGAAGTCCCTGGCAGACAAGGTGGTCCTGGTCTATGACGGCGACGCCGCCGGGGCCAAGGCCATGAAGCGGGCCTTCCCCCTCTTCGCCCAGGAGAACCTGGCGGTGCGGGCCCTGCCGTTGCCCGCCGGGCTCGACCCGGACAGTTACGCCCAGGCCCACGGGGTGGAGCTGTTCCGCTCCGCCTGGGATGCGGCCCACCCCTGGTTCAGCTACCTGTTGGAAGACCTGATTGCCACCCACGGCCTGGATATCGAAGGCCGGGTGCGGATTTTGGAGGAACTGCGCCCTTACGTCCAGGCCCTGACCGACCCGGTGGAACAGGACCTGTGGCTCCGGGCCACCAGCGAGCGCTTAAGGGTGGATGCCGCGGCCCTGCGGAAAAGCCTGGTCTCCCTGGCCCCTATTTCCGCGGCCCGGCTGGACCCCCGAACCAACTTGGCGGTCAGCCTGGAAAAAGCCGTGATTCGCTGGGTCCTGGGCCACCCGGATGCCATTACCCCGGAGGAGTTGGAGGAGTGGGCCGGGGAGTTCGAGAGCCGGGAACTCCAGGAACTCATGACCCTGATTGTCGGCAGCTATCGGGAACACGGCAGGCTGGATCACGGTCTACTGGTCCAGCAGGCCAAAGGTGAGACCCAACGGCAGCACATCTGCGCTCTCACCTTGGAGGAGGGCGAATCTGAAGGTCCGGCCGGAGACTTTCTGGCCGCTGACTGGCGCCGGGATTTATCGATTCGACGCCTGAAAAAAACCGAACAGGCTTTGAAGGAGGAACTGGGGAAAAAAATCGTCGGGGGAAACGATGATAATCTGTTTCACCTTCTGGCTCAAAAGCGCGAGATTTCCCGGCAGCTGGAGCACCTCAAATGCAGGTCTACCACAAAAGGAGAGAATGGATGAATAAGGGAATGGGAATGGACGGCTTTCAGGGAATCATGCCGATGGGGGATGATGAGCACTTGATCACCGTGGATGACCTGAATGACTCCCTATCTCCCGAGAGCCTTTTGAACACGCAGATGAAGGACATCATGATCTTCGATGACCTGGAAATACCCCCTCCCGAGGCCTCCACTATGGCCCTGCCCTCCCAGTCGAGCCTGCATGAGGGAGAAGGGGATTTGGGCCTGGACGCGGATAGCGCCGCTAAATTTGACGATCCGGTGCGCCTCTACCTCAAGGAAATGGGAACCGTCTCCTTGCTCACCCGGGAAGGGGAAGTGGAGATTGCCAAACGCATTGAAGAGGGGGAAAGAGAGGTGCTCCACACCCTGCTGGAGATGCCCCTTCCCTTTAAGGAGATCATGGGGCTGGTGAACCGGCTGGAGGAGGAAAAGCTGTCACCCCAGAACACCCTGGATGATTTCGGTGACGATGATCCGGCCGTAGACCTGCCCACCCAAAAGTCCCGGGTTCTGAAATTGATCCATAAATTTCGCTCTCAGGAAGAAAAAAGCCGCCAACTGATGAAAGAAGTGGCGGCCCTGCCCCGGAACGACGAAGCCCGTCTCCTGTTGGAGCAGAAGCTGGCCGGACACCGCCAGCGCATGGTGGAGCATTTCAAAAATCTCCGGATGGAGCGCCATTACCTGGAAGACATTCTCGAGCGGATGCGCCAGTTTGGCTATATCGTCCGGGATTGTCAGCACAAGCTGGAAAAGGGTCTCGGGGCCGCGGGCCTGTCGGCTACCCGGTTTCGCCAGCTGCGCCGGGAACTGAAAAATGCGGGGCCGCCCCCGGATTTGCCCCGGTCTCTGACTCCCGAGCAACTGGCGGAGTTGGAGGAGATCTGGACCCAGAACCGGCGGAAGCTGCGCCGGATCGAGACCGTCTCGGGCATGCCCCCCGGCCGGCTGCTGGCCACCCTGGTAAGAGCGGAAAAGGGGGAGTACCAGGCCCAAAAGGCCAAGCGGGAACTGGTGGAAGCCAATCTGCGCCTGGTGGTCTCCATTGCCAAGAAGTACACCAACCGGGGCTTGCAGTTCCTGGACCTGATCCAGGAAGGCAATATCGGTCTCATGAAAGCCGTGGAGAAATTCGAATACGAGCGGGGTTACAAATTCAGCACTTACGCCACCTGGTGGATCCGCCAGGCCATCACCCGGGCCATCGCCGACCAGGCCCGCACCATCCGCATCCCGGTCCACATGATCGAAACCATCAACAAGTTGATCCGCACCTCCCGCTACCTGGTTCAGGAGATTGGCCGGGAGCCCACCCCGGAAGAGATTGCCGAAAAGATGGAGTTTCCCCTGGAGAAGGTGCGCAAGGTCCTGAAGATCGCCAAGGAACCCCTCTCCCTGGAAACGCCCATCGGCGACGAAGAAGACAGCCACCTGGGGGATTTCATCGAGGATAAGAAAATCTCGACGCCCATCGAGGCGGTGTCCAACCTCAACCTGGCGGACCAGACCCGGAAGATGCTGTCCACCCTGACGCCCCGGGAAGAAAAGGTGCTGCGCAAGCGGTTCGGCATTGGCGAAAAAACCGATCATACCCTGGAGGAAGTGGGCCGCGACTTTGAGGTCACCCGGGAACGCATCCGCCAGATCGAGGCCAAGGCCCTGCGCAAGCTCCGGCATCCGTCCCGGAGCACCCGGCTGAAAAGTTTTATTGAGACGTGATTTTTCTCCCGGGGGGAGTCTCCTATTGAACAATTGAGGAGGAGAGTTATAATAACTTATTTGGGGGGCGGACTGAACCAGATTGGCCCGATCCGCAGGGATGCCCCCCCGATGATTGATAAGCGCGGGCCCATAGCTCAGCGGTTAGAGCAACCGGCTCATAACCGGACGGTCCCTGGTTCAAATCCGGGTGGGCCCACCAGGCATCCGGGAGCAGCGAGAATTTTGCGAGAACGAGATAGATCCTTGATTTCACAGGGGTTTAACCCCGGGGGTGCTCTCTGCGCACCCCTTTTTTATGTTCTATGCGCGCAACCCTAAAAGACATCGTCAACCTGCTGGAAAGCCGCTATCCATCGGCCTGGGCCGTGCCCGGGGACCGGATCGGGCTCGAAGTGGGTGACCCGGCCCAACCGGTGGCAGGCATCCTGGTGGCCCTGGAGGCTACCCCGGCCGTGGTCGCCGAAGCCGCTCACCGAAACGCCCAACTGCTCCTGACCCACCATCCCCTCCTGTACCGGCCCCTGGAAGAGGTGCGGGAAGACCGCCCCGGCGGCCGGTTGCTGGCGGCCCTCATCCGGGCCGGGCTGGCTATGGTGTCCTGCCACACCAACCTGGATATCGCCCCCGGCGGGCTCAACGACTACCTGGCCCAAAAACTCGACCTGACCGGGGTTGAGGTCCTGAGCCCCACCACCCGGGACCCCTGGTACAAGCTGGCGGTGTTCGTCCCCACGGGCTACGAGGACCGGGTGCGCCAGGCCCTGGGGGACGCCGGCCTGGGGGTCATCGGCCGGTACTCTCACTGTTCTTTTGCCTCCCCGGGGCAGGGCACCTATCGTTCCCTGCCTGGGGCTCACCCCTTCAAGGGCGAACCGGGACAGCTCTCCCGGGCCGAGGAGGTTCGCCTGGAAATCCTGGCCCCCGAGTCCCTGCTGCCCCGGGCCCTGACTCGCCTGAAAGAGATCCACCCCTATGAGGAGGTGGCCTACGATCTCTATCCCGTGCGGCATCCCGGTACTCCCCTGGGTTTGGGGCGCATCGGCGCCTGGCCCGAGCCCCGCCCCTTTTCCCAGGTGATCGCCGCGGCCAAGGAGATTTTCGGGGTGGAAACCGTGCAGGTTTGGGGGCGCCCGCCCCAGCAGGTGCAGCGGCTGGCGTTGTGCAGCGGCAGCGGCGGCGATCTCCTGGGCGACGCCTTGAACCAGGACGCCCAGGTCTACCTGACTGGGGAAGTGCGTCATCACCAGGTCCCCCCGGGGCTTTTGGAAGACTTTGCCGTGGTGGCGGTGGGCCATTTTGCCAGCGAGACCGTGTTTATGGAACCCTGGGCCCGGCAGCTCCATGACCTGTTCCATGAGGCGGGTCTGGAGCTCGAAGTCATGGTGGCGGCCACCCAGCCACCCCCATGCTGCTACAGGTGAGGAGATTCTCTCTTTGATAACGATGATTACAGCCACTATTCCCGGTGACGGCGGGAAAAACGCCCTGGCCGTCGGGAGGATAATGCCAAACCGCGTGACGAAATATGGAGGTTGAACTTTGCTGACGGAGTTAAGTAGGCTCATCGATGTCCAGGAAATAGACAAGGTGATCCAGGAGGTCACCCAGGATCTGGCCAAGCTCCCTGAGGAGCTCAAGGCCGGCGAGGCAGCCCAGGAAGCGCTGAAAGCCTCCCATGCCGCCCGGCTCCAGGAGTTGGAGGAACTTAAGGCCCGGCGCCGGGACACGGAATTGGAAATGGCGGACATGGAGGAGAGCATTAAAACCAGCCGCCAGCGCCTCATGGAGATCAAAAGCAACATCGAATACAAGGCGATGCTCAAGGAGATCGCCTTTAAAGAAGACCAGAAGGACCAGCGGGAGACCCGGCTCCTGGAATTCATGGAACTCATGGAAACCCAGAACCGCCTCATCAATGAGCATGTCACCCAGCTGGAGGAGCAGGAGACCATCCTGGTCGAGCAGCGCCGGGACGTAGCGGTCCAGGTGAAGCAATTGCAGGAGGAACTGGCCGAACTGGAGGAAAAGCGCAAGAAGGTGCGCAAAGTCGTGCCCGCGCCCCTCATGAAGCGCTATGAATTCATCCGCCAGCGGCGCAACAGCTCCGCCATCGCCCCGGTCCACGAGGGCGTCTGCCTGGGCTGCCACATGAACATCCTCCCCCAACAGTTCATCGACCTGCAGAAAGGGCTGGAGATCCTCCAATGCCCCCACTGCCAGCGTATTCTCTACTGGGCCGATGAAGTGGAGGAAGCCGGCGCCGGGAGCCAGCCGGCCCTTTAAGGCGGCCAGGGAAGCTGTTTGGACAAGCGAGCTGCCATCTTTGCGGCGCTGGCCCAGGGACTGGACCTCCCCGGGGTCCGGGCGCGTTTTGGCCTGACGCCTGAGGACTTGCAGGACTTGTTCCGGGAAGCCGCCGCCCTCTACCGCGACCCGGGCGCAGGATTCTGGCGCCTCCACTGCGACGGGGCCTCCCGGGGCAATCCCGGGCCCGCCGGCGCCGGCATGGTGCTCTTTGACCCCCAGGGCCGGCTCCAGGCCAACAAAGGCCGCTACCTGGGAGAAACCACCAACAATGTGGCGGAATATCAGGCCCTGCTCCTGGGCCTCGAAGAGGCCCGCCGGCTGGAAGTCAAGAAGCTCCGGGTCCTGGCCGATTCCGAACTCATGGTGAAGCAGATCAACGGCCGGTACCGGGTGAAGGCCACCCACCTCATCCCCTTGTGGCGCGAAGCTCTCAACGCCCTGAAACAGTTTGAGGCCTGGGCCATCAGTCACGTGCCCCGGGAGGAAAATCATCTGGCCGACGAGGCGGCTAACCGGGCCATTGACCAAAAGGCGGCCCCGGGGTAGACTATAGTTAAGGGGTGATGAGGTTCACACCCCACAATTTTTACCCTCACAGGATCGCGAAGCAGGACGGGTGATCGCCGGCGGCGCTCAGCCGCCGGAGGAAAGTCCGAGCTCCACAGGGCAGGGTGCTGGGTAATCCCCAGCGGGGGCAACCCTAGGGAAAGTGCCTCAGAGACCAGACCGCCGTGGTACGTCCACGGTAAGGGTGAAAAGGTGAGGTAAGAGCTCACCAGCGGCAGTGGCGACATTGCCGGCTTGGAAAACCCCACCCGGAGCAAGACCAAATAGGGGAGCGTTTGAGGGTGGCCCGCCCGAAGCTCCCGGGTAGGTTGCTGGAGGCCCCGGGTAACCGGGGTCCTAGAGGAATGATCATCACCGGGGCAACCCGGGACAGAACTCGGCTTATGGCCTGCTTCGCGCCTCCTTTGGGGCCACCGGTCCAGACACGCCGGTGGTTTTTTCATAGCCTACAAATAATCTTTCGTAGGGTGCGCCCGGCGCACCATCAACCCGGGATAACCGGTGGGCCCGGAGGCCCGCCCCACTCGGTTAGCAGCGTGTGCTATAAATTCTTTCCATTTGGAGATTCTTAACTCCCCCTAAATCCCCCTTTTTCAAAGGGGGACTTGAGCAGCAATTCCTTATAGTTCCCCCCTTTTCTCAAGGGGGGAGGGGGGATGAGAATGATGCCGCCATCGGAAAATACTTTTGGCAAACGCTCTGGGTAAAGCAGTGGGGCGGCCGGCTGCCTTAAAAGAAATAGGTTCTCGACCTTCTCATCCGGTACGAAAAGGTAACGACCCATGTCCACGCAAATTCTCCCCGTGAGCGAATCCGTGCCTGCCCCGGAGATTTCCGTGGTCATCCCGGTGTTCAACGAGGAAGACAATCTCCCGGAACTGGGGGAGAGGCTGATCCGCACCCTCACCGCCATGGGCCGGTCTTTTGAAATCATCTTCGTGGACGACGGCTCCACCGACGGCTCCTGGGAACTCCTGAGCGACCTGAACGACCGTTATCCCCTGAATATCCGGGCCTTGCAGTTCCACCGCAACTTCGGGCAGCACCAGGCGATTTTTGCCGGGTTCCAGGCGGCCCGGGGCCAGGTGATGGTCACCCTGGACGCGGACCTGCAAAACCCCCCCGAGGAGATTCCCCGCCTGGTGGCCAAGCTGGATGAGGGCTACGACACCGTGGGGGGCTGGCGGGAGAACCGCCGGGACTCCATCTTCCGCCGGCTCCCCTCCCTCCTGGTGAATACCGTCATGTCCCGGGTCACCGGGGTCAAACTCCGGGACTACGGCTGTATGCTCCGGGCCTATCGCCGCTCGGTGGTGGACAGCATCAACCAGTGCCAGGAATCCTCCAGTTTCATCCCGGCCCTGGCCAACCTGTTCTCCCAGCGGGTGGCGGAAATCCCCGTGGGCCACGCCGAACGGGAGCGCGGCAAGTCCAAGTACGGCATCTTTAAGCTCCTGCGCCTCAACTTTGACCTGATGACCGGATTTTCCAATCTGCCCATTCACCTGGTGGGGTTCATGGGGGTGTCCATCGCCTTCCTGGGCCTGCTGTTCGGGTTCATGTTGATCGTCCGCCGGATCTTCGTGGGGCCGGAAGTGGAAGGGGTCTTCACCCTCTTCGCCATCCTGTTCGTCTTCGTCGGTCTCAATACCTTAGGGTTGGCCCTGATCGGCGAATACGTCGGCCGCATCTACCGGGAAGTCCGGGGCCGCCCCCGCTTCGTCATCCGCAAGACCCTGGGCCCCGAGTCCTAAAGCAACTCTTTCCTTTCCCCTCCGGCAAAATCCGGTATAATGGAAAACGAAAAACGGGGCCTGAAAGCGGCAGAATTTGCCGTGAAGACTTCAAATCCCCCTAAATCTCCCTTTAATCAAGGGGGACTTTAAAACCCCCCTTTGAAAAAGGGGGGTAGGGGGGATTTTTCCTCCCCTGGGTGAGAAATTTGTGGTTGAAGAAGGTTGTGCCTCAGCCGGCCCGGTCTCAAAGATTTTGGCGCGCTGGATAAAATAACTGCCGGTGGGGTGTCCGGGAAATAACATGCGCATCATCTTTCTGGGTTACCACAATATCGGCCACGCCTGCCTCCAGGCCCTCATCGAGCTCTGCCGGGAGTTGGGCGATGAGATCGCCGCGGTGGTCACCCATGCCGACGACCCCAAGGAAAATATCTGGTTCGCCTCGGTGCGGCAGTTGGCCTTTGATCACTACCTGCCGGTCTATCAGCCGGCCGACCCCAATGACCCGGGCTTTGTGGCCGCCATGCAGGCTTTGCAACCGGATTTTTTGTTTTCGTGCTACTATCGCCATATGCTGAAGCAGCCCGTCCTGGACCTCCCCCGCCTGGGGGCCTTGAATCTCCACGGCAGCCTGCTGCCCCGCTACCGGGGCCGTTGTCCCCTCAACTGGGTCCTGGTCCACGGCGAGGCCGAAACCGGGGTGACCCTCCACTACATGGAGGCCAAAGCCGACCGGGGCGACATCGTGGCCCAGCGGGCCATCCCCATCACCCCCGAGGACACGGCCGTCACGCTGTTTGCCCGGATGACCGCGGCGGCGGGACAATTGTTCCGGGAGACCTACCCGGCCCTGCGACGCGGCCAGGCGGCGCGCCTCCCCCAGGACCACGCCCGGGCCTCCTATTTCGGCGGCCGCCGGCCCGAAGACGGTAAGATCGACTGGCGCCAGCCCGCCACGGCCGTGTATAATCTAATGCGGGCCGTGACCCATCCCTATCCCGGCGCCTTCACCGATCTCGCCGGACGGAAGCTGTATATCTGGAACGGCCGGGCCATGGCCGCGCCTTTGGCGGCCCCGGAAGCCCCCGGCCAAATCGTCGCCGCCCTGCCCGGAGAAGGGCTGATAGTGGCCACGGGCGACGGCCACTTCCTCATCACCCAGGCCCAGTGGGAGAATGAACCGGAATTTTTAGGGCCGGTGCTGGCCACCTGGCACCACCTGGTGGGGAGAAAATTTTCCTAGGGGCGGACCCGTGTGCCCACTCCACATGACTACTATCGCATAGGAAACTCATGAAAATCCTGATTTTAGGCGTCAACGGCTTCATCGGCAACGCCCTCACCCGGCGCATCCTCACCACCCGGGACTGGGAGGTCTACGGCATGGACCTCTACTCCAACAAATTGGAGGAGTCCCTGGACCATCCCCGGTTCCACTTCCTCGAGGGCGACATCGCCATCAACAAGGAGTGGATCGAATACCACATCCGGAAGTGCGACCTGGTCCTGCCCCTGGTGGCCATCGCCACCCCCATGACCTACGTCAAGCAGCCCCTGAAGGTGTTCGAACTGGACTTCGAGGAAAATCTGCGCATCGTCCGCCAGTGCGTCAAGTACCGCACCCGCATCATCTTTCCCTCCACCTCCGAAGTCTACGGCATGAGCCCGGATGCGGAGTTTTCCGAGGACGACTCCACCCTGGTGCTGGGCCCCATCCACAAGCAGCGCTGGATCTACAGCTGCTCCAAGCAGCTCCTGGACCGGGTCATCTGGGCCTACGGCCAGGAGGGGCTGCTGCAATTTTCCGCCATCCGCCCCTTCAACTGGATCGGCCCCAAGCTGGACGACCTGTACGCCGCCAAGGAAGGGAGTTCCCGGGTGGTGACCCAGTTCATCCTCAACCTCCTCCAGCGGGAGCCGATAAAGCTGGTGGACGGCGGCTATCAGAAGCGCTGCTTCACCTTCGTGGAGGACGGCATCGACTGCCTGATGCGGATCATCGAAAATGAAGGCGGCGTCGCCGACGGCCAGATCTTTAACATCGGCAACCCCGATAACGAGGCCTCCATCAAAGAGTTGGCCCATCTCTTACGAGACCTCTTCAAGGCGCACCCGGACCATAAGAACGACGGGGTCTTCTCCGAGATCATCGAGACCCCCCACGAGGACTACTACGGCAAAGGCTACCAGGACATTACCAGCCGCAAGCCCTCCATCGCCAAGGCCCGCTCGCTCCTGGGCTGGGAGCCGGTTACCGACATCACCACGTCCCTGGCCGTCACCCTGGACTCCTTTTTGGAGGAGGCCAAAACCGCGGCAGTATAGCCGGCCGCGCCCGGCAAGGCGGCGCCATGGCGTTTACTCTCGATCAGGTGGTCCCCTGGGGCAGGTCTTTCGGGGAATACGTGGCCATGTTCGACCTGTCCGCCGACGATCTGGGTAAGCGTATCCTCGGTTGCGGGGATGGTCCGGCCTCGTTCAATGCCACCCTGTCCGGGCGGGGCGGCCGGGTAGTCTCGGTGGATCCGCTCTACCGGTTCTCCGCCGGAGATATCAAGGACCGGATTGCGGCAACTTTCGACGTTGTATTGGAGCAGACCAGACAGAACGCCGACGAATTTGTCTGGACGCGCATTCAGTCCGTTGAGGACTTGGGTCAGCTGCGCCTGGCTGCCATGGAGGAATTCTTGGCGGATTATCCTGCCGGCCGGCTCGCCGGCCGATATCGTGAAGCCGGTCTGCCGTCGCTGCCGTTTTCGCCGGGCGAATTCGATTTGGCCCTCTGTTCCCATTTGCTGTTTCTCTATAGCAGGCAATTCTCCGCGGAGTTTCATGTGGAGTCGATCAAGGAACTTTGCCGGGTGGCGCCGGAGGTGAGAATCTTCCCTCTCCTGGAACTCGGGGCCCGCCCTTCTCGCCACCTCGAGCCGGTCATCGCTCAACTGGCAACAGATGGCTATGCCGTTGAGGTCAAGTCAGTCCCCTATGAGTTCCAGAAAGGGGGCAACCGCTTGTTAAGGGTCAGGCCGGCTGACGAGCGCCGCCAGTAACGGCCTCCCTTGGGCGTAAACGCAATTTTCGTTGACCATCATCCCGGCTCCGGCCGGCAAACACCACTTTCCTCAAACTCCTGCTCTGGCAGTTGTTGACAAGAAAAAGCAAACCTCTGATAATGGCAAGGTCATCAGCACCGAATTGCGGAAACCTGAAATCGACAACCGGCTCCAGGCCGATGCGCCTCGGTATCAAAGTCGACGTGGACACCCTGGAGGGTTTTTGTCGGGGGGTGCCCGCCCTCTTGGAAGTGCTGGAAGGCCAAGGCATAAAGGCCAGCTTCTTCCTGGCCCTGGGCCCCGATAACTCCGGCCGGGCCATTTTCCGGATCTTCCGGCAGCGAGGTTTTTTGGAGAAGATGTTCCGCACCCGGGCTCCGGCCCTTTACGGCTTCAAGACCATGTGCTACGGCACCCTGCTGCCGGCCCCCTTGATCGGCCCCGCCGCCCCGCACCTGGCGCCGCAATTGGCCGCGGCCGGCCACGAAGTCGGGCTGCACGGTTACGACCACGTGCGCTGGCACGATCACCTCTGGCACCTTCCCCTGGAAAAAGCGGCCCGGGAGATCGACCGGGCCCAAGAGACCTACACGGCCCAGATGGGAAAACCCGCTTACTCCTTTGCCGCTCCCGGGTGGCAGTGCACCTTAAACAGCCGCACCGCCCTGGCGGCCCGGAATTTCCTTTACGCCAGCGACACCCGGGGCGCCTCCCCGTACTTCCCCGCCTTCGGGGAGACGGTGACGCAGGTATTGGAAATTCCCACCACCCTGCCCACCCTGGATGAACTCCTGGGTTTTCACGGCTGCCGCCCCCAGGATTTTACCCGCCTGGTTCTCTCCCGCCTGGAATCGGGGCTACCCCAGGTGCTCACCATCCACGCCGAGATGGAAGGCGGCCCCTTTCTCAGCGAGTTCTCCCGCCTGTTGACCCAATGCCGGGAGCGGGGGGTGGAGTTTTTCCGGCTGGAGGACTGGGCCCGGGAACTCCTGAAGGAACCGGACCTATTGCCGGTGGCCCAAGTCAACTTCCAACGTCTCCCCGGGCGGGCCGGTTACGTCTCCTGCCAGGGATTATCAGAGGCACGACCCTCATGATTGCCGCTATTATCGCCGCCGCCGGGGTAGGAAAACGCATGGGGCACCACATCCCCAAGCCCTACCTCCAACTGGCCGGGAAACCCATCCTGGCCCACACCCTAAAAATCTTCGAGGCCATGCCCGAAATCCGGGAGGTCTCCGTGGTGGTCCATCCCGAAGATCTGGACCTGTGCCAGGATACGGTCATCGCCCCCTACAACTTCAAGAAAGTGCTGCGCCTGGTCCCCGGGGGCAAAGAACGCCAGGACAGCGTCTATCACGCCCTTAAGGCCTTGCACAACGAGGATGAGCTGGAAATCATCCTGGTGCACGACGGGGTCCGGCCCTTTGTCACCCCGGAGCAGATCCGCCGGGTCATCGACGCCGCCCGCAAGCACGGCGGCGCGGTCCTGGGGCTGCCGGCCCAGGACACCCTGAAAAGAGTGACTCCCGAAGGCAGGGTGCACCAGACCCTGGAGCGCCAGGATATCTGGCAGATTCAGACTCCCCAGGCCTTCCAGGCGCCCCTGTTGTGGCGCGCCTTCACCGAGGCCTACAGCCGCAATTTCTACGGCACCGACGAGGCCTCCCTGCTCGAGGAACTGCACCAGCCGGTGGCGGTCATTCCCGGTTCACCCTGTAACCTGAAGATCACCACCCCGGAAGACCTGCTGCTGGCCGAGGCCATCTTTTCCATGCGGCGGAGGAAAAAGCATGCGAGTCGGCCTGGGGTATGACGCCCACCGTTTGGTGCCCGGCCGCCCCCTGATCCTGGGAGGGGTGGAAATCCCCCATGCCCTGGGTCTGTTGGGCCACTCCGACGCCGACGTCCTGAGCCACGCCATCGGCGACGCCCTCCTGGGCGCGGTGGGGGCCGGAGATTTAGGGACGCATTTTCCGGATAAAGACCCGGCCTACGAAGGCATCTCCAGCCTCATCCTGCTGGAACGGATCATGCAAATCGTCCGGGACCGGGGTTTCCAGCCGGTGAATGTGGACGCCACCCTCGTGGCCCAGGCGCCCCGGCTGGCCCCCCACATCCCTTTGATGCAGGCCAACCTGGCCGCCGCCCTGGGCCTGACCCCGGGCGACGTCAATGTCAAGGCCACCACCACCGAGCTCATGGGCTTCGCCGGCCGGGGCGAAGGCATGGCCGCGTACGCCGTGGTCTTGGTGAAAAAAAGGTAGGTGGGCACCGTCGCCCTCCACATCTTCTTAATCGTCTGCTAAGGACAAACCATGGCTAAAAAAGTCCGCATGTCCTTTCAAGAGAAGCCCTTTTTGTATGATTGGGAAGAATGGCAGCGTTGGTGCGACCCCGAAGATAAAATTACCGTCGATTCCCTGCTGGATAAATGCGGAGATGTTGTAAAACCTAGACAGTCAATTTTAAATCAGGCAAAAAAGGGTACTGGGTCATCTCACTATGCAGAGGTAAAGTATGCCATTTACTTGACAGAAAAATATAAAGGTTTTCGAGATAATATAATTTATGGCGAACACTACACCCTTTCTAATCAATACATTATTGAGCGAATTGGAAAATCATGGCCGAAATCCATTGGCACAAATCGATTGCGGGAAATATTTTCAGTCGATTTTTTTAAACTATTTGATCGATTATATAAAATGAACAGCACAAAAATCCAAATCCAATGTCATAATATGCATGTCGATCTTTGCGCCATTAATCTACGCAAAAAAGAAGTACAATTTTGTGAAATAAAGAAGTACAACCGCGGAAATAACAAATCAGAAAAATTATTTAATCATCAACTTTTGTTCTTGGCCTTTATACGATATATCATTGATAATTTATTGGAAAAAGCTTTCTATCGTAATATATACACGGTTAAAACAGAACTTATAGCATTTGTATCTATGGACGACTCCAGACTAATAAATCTACTCAAAGCCAATCCCAGGGAGCATATTGTCGAATTTGCAGTTTAAATAATAGGGCGTGCCGTGCACGCCGATTTATGGCGGCCACAGGCCGCCCTAAAAAAACTGAACCGAGTTTAAAAACCACTTCTGATTCCCAAGTTAAACTTGGGAACCAGAATGGCAATGACATTATGGAGAAACGAGACTTCATTCCCATCCCTTCCCATCATCGGTGCCTGGAACTCATGGAAATCCATGCCATGCTCCCCAATATCCGGGAGCACAGCTTCCGGGTCATGCAGGTGGCCTGCGTTTTGGGAGAGGCCCTGACCGAGGCCGGGTTCGACCTGCATCTGCCCCTGGTCACCGTCGGCGCCCTCCTCCACGACCTGGGCAAGACCCCCTGCCTGGGCACCCTCGAGAACCACGCCGAGTTGGGGGCCGGCATCCTGGAGGAGTTGGGCTACCCCCAGGTGGCCCAGATAGTCAGGGAACACGTCCATCTCGATGGCGCTATCCTGGACCCCAGGCCACTGCGGGAAGCCGAACTGGTCAATTACGCCGACAAGCGGGTGCTCCACGACGCGGTGGTCACTCTCGAGGCTCGCTTTGCCGACCTCATGGTGCGCTACGGGCGCACTCCCGAGGCCCTGGCCCGCATCCAGGCTACGGCAGTCAGGAGCCGGGGTCCTGGAGGAAAAACTCTTTGCACCGTTGCGCCTGACTCCCCTGGATCTACTCCGGGTCAATGGCAACAGAGAGAACGGAGCGCCGTGCGCACCCTACGACAAACTGATCAAAACCGGCTTTAAATAAATCGTCGTCTTTGGCTGAAAGCCGACTGCTGATAGCTGATAGCTATTCCGGAGGGAATCATGGGAAAATTGCGGCTGGCCCTCATCGCCGGGGGCAAATCCTCGGAGCGGGAAGTCTCGCTGAAAAGCGGCGCCCAGGTCTACCAGGCCCTCAATCAGGACAAGTACGACATCCGGCGCTACGATCCCCTGATGGACCTGGAGCGTTTGGTGCGGGAGGCCAAAGAGCTGGACGCGGCCCTCATCATCATGCACGGCCGGGGCGGGGAGGACGGCTCCCTCCAGGGCCTCCTCAACCTCCTGGAGATCCCCTACCAGGGCTCCGGGGTCCTGGCCTCGGCTCTGGCCATGAACAAGGAACTGAGCAAAACTATGTATCAACAGGCCGGCCTCAAGGTGCCCCGGGCCCTCACCTTTGACCGGGTTGAGGCCCCCTCTCCCCGGGAAATCGAGGCGGCCCTGGGACTGCCGGTGGTGATCAAGCCGGTCCATGAAGGCTCCAGCATCGGCATTTCCATGGCCGGGACCATGGAGGCCCTGGAGACCGGCCTGGCCGCCGCCTTCGCCCTGGATACCCGGGTCATGGTGGAGGAATTCATCCAGGGCACCGAAGTAACCGGCGGGGTCCTGGGCAACGCCACCCTCCAGGCCCTGCCCCTGGTGGAGATCATCCCGGCCAGCACCTACGCCTTTTTTGATTACGAGGCCAAGTACCAGCCCGGCGCCACCCAGGAAATCTGCCCGGCCAGACTGGACCCGGAACTGGCCCGGCGCGCCCAGGAGTGCGCCCTCACGGCCCATAAGGCCCTGGGCTGCCGGGGCTATTCCCGCACCGACCTGATGATCCGGGAGCAGGATATCTTTGTCCTGGAAACCAATACCATCCCCGGCATGACCGCCACCAGCCTCTTCCCCCAGGGGGCCAAGGCCGCGGGTATCGACTTCCCGGCCCTGCTGGACACCCTGATCAACCTGGCCCTGGAGAAAGTGTAGGGTGCGCCCCGCGCACCATTGAATACCGGTTCGCAATCAAACAATAGGCGCCGGCTAAACGTCCATGAACCATGAACGTCTCACCCCGGGGATGAAAATCCCCCCTAACCTTACTTTTCCAAGGGTGGGGTAAAAGTCCCCCTTTATTAAAGGGGGATTGAGGGGGTTTTTATAGCGTTTGCTAAAAGTATTTTCCGACCCTTGAAATCCACAAATCCCCCCTAAACCCCCTTTAAAAACGGGGGGAATTATAAGGAATTGCTGCTAAAGTCCCCCTTTGAAAAAGGGGGATTGAGGGGGATTTAAAAATCTCCAAGTGGAAAGAATTTATGGCAAACGCTATGGTTTTTCCGGCCCAGCCTACGGCTATAACCATCACCTTTTGATCGCAACCCGGAAATTTTTCCCTAACCACCGAGGCCTCACTTTGCCTAAGAGTTACGCTCCCTTGCAGCAACTTCTCGAAGCCGGCGTCAGCCAGGGCGTCTTTACCGCCGCCGCGGCCCTGGTGGGGCTTAAGGGAGAGCTCCGCTGGGAGGGGGCCGCGGGCACCGTCTCCCGGGAGCCGGGCGCCGCGGCCGCGACCCTGGACACGGTCTTCGACCTGGCCTCCCTGACCAAACCCCTGGCCACAACCCTGGCCCTGATGGTCCTGGCGGCCCGGGGCCAACTTGATATCGCCGCCTCCCTGGGGGAGGTCCTCCCGGCCCCCTGGGTGCCGCCGGACAAGCGTCCCCTGACCCTGGCGAGCCTTCTCACCCACCGCGCCGGGTTGCCGGCCTGGCTCCCATTCTACCAGGAAGTCCTGGCCGCGCCCGCCCCGGCCCGCCGCGGGCCTATTGGCGCGCCTGGCCGCGGCCACGCCCCTGTCCCACGCCCCGGGCACCCAAACGGTCTACAGCGACCTGGGCTTCATGCTCCTCAAAGCGGTGGTGGAAGAGGTCAGCGGTATGAATCTGGACCAGTTCTGCCGGGAAGAAATCTACCGGCCCCTGGGGCTGAAAACCCTGGGCTTCATCCCCTTGCCCCATACTGAGTTGCGGTCAAAAAGCTCCAGTACTGTAGCGGGGCACCTGCGTGTGCCCCCTGAGGGCGGACACACAGGTCCGCCCCTACAAAAAAATTGTCGTTTGACTGCACCTCATGATCAACAGGCCCATGCCATCCCAACAACCGAAAACCGCCTTTATGCCGCCACCGAGCCGGGCCTCATCCCGGGACGCCCCGCCGGGGGTGAAGTCCACGACGAAAACGCCTGGGCCGCGGGCGGCGTGGCGGGCCACGCCGGCCTCTTCGGCCCCGGCCGGGAGGTCTTTCGGCTGGTGGCCAGCCTGTATCGGGCTTATACCGGCGAACGGCTCGGCCCCCTCGGGTCGGCGACGGTCCAGCTCTTTTTCACGGTCCCCTCCGGCGCTGACCGGGCCCTGGGCTTCGACATCCCCGGCCCGGACCCGGCCCAGCGGGCCGCCGGGCGTTTTTTTTCGCCTCACAGCGTCGGCCACCTGGGCTTCACCGGCACCTCTTTTTGGCTGGACCTGGACTCCGGCCAGATGGTAGTCTTACTGACGAACCGGGTCCACCTGGGCCGGGACGACAAGACCAAAATCCAGGCCTTCCGCCCCCGCTTCCACGAGGCCGCGTCCCGGGCCCTGGGGTTTTGATCCGGTCATCCAGCCTACGAATAGACCGGTATCCCAGGGGCGGGTTTCAAACCCGCCCCTGCCACAATGGACGGAAATGAAACACGACAAACTCGAAAGCCCCAGTTTGCACATCCACCTCCTGGGCATCTGCGGCACCGGCATGGCCGCTCTGGCCGGTATCTTGAAGGAGCAGGGCCACCACGTGACCGGCTCCGACGAGCACGTCTACCCCCCATGAGCACCCTGCTGGAGAGCCTGGGGATCCCCATTCAAAACGGCTACCGTCCGGAAAACCTGACGCCGGTCCCGGACCTGGTGGTGGTGGGGAACGTCATCCGCCGGGACAACCCCGAGGCCCAGGCGGTCCTGGCCCAGGACCTCCCCCGCCTCTCCCTGCCCGAGGCCCTGAACCGCTTCCTGGTGGGCGACCGGCAGTCCCTGGTGGTGGCCGGGACCCACGGCAAGACCACCACCACGGCCCTCATCAGTTGGCTCCTCTTCGCCCTGGGCCTGGACCCCGGGTTCATGGTGGGGGGCATCGCCAAGAATTTCCAGACCAACTACCGGGTGGGCCGGGGCCGCTACGTGGCCCTGGAAGGTGATGAGTACGACACCGCTTTTTTCGACAAGCGTCCCAAGTTCGTCCACTTCACCCCCCGGGCGGCGGTGCTCACCTCCATCGAGTTCGACCACGCCGACATCTACCCGGACTTGGGCGTCATCATCCGGGCCTTCGAGACCTTCCTGTCCACCATCGCCCCCGGCGGCCGGGTCTTCGCCTGGGGGGATGCCCCCCTGGTGCGGGAGGTCTGCGGCCGCAGCCCTGCCCCGGTCTCGTTTTACGGCGTTGGCGGCGACGTCGGCCTGGCAGGCCGCGGCCATCGCCCCCGCCCCGGGCGGCATGAGCTTCACCGTCCTCAAGGAAGGCGCCCGGTGGGGGGAGTTTTTCCTGCCCATGGTGGGGGAGCACAACGTCTTGAACGCCCTGGCGGCCCTGGCAGTCCTGGCCGAAGTGGGGGCCGAGGCCGCGCCCCCTACGAAAAGCCCTGACCGGGTTTAAAGGGGTCAAAAAACGCCAGGAAGTGGCCGGGGAGTTTAACGGGGTCCTGGTCGTGGAGGATTTCGCCCACCATCCCACCGCGGTGGGGGTGACCCTGGCCGCGGTGCGCCGGGGCTACCCCCAGCGGCGTCTGGTGGCGGCCTTCGAGCCCCGCACCAACACCTCCCGGCGTAAAATCTTTCAAAAGCCCTACGCCCAGGCTTTTCATGACGCCGACCTGATCCTGGTGCGGGAACCCCCGGACCTGTGGAAGGTGGACCCCGGGGAACAGTTCTCCTCCCGGGAGTTGGTGGCCGACCTTCAGATTCAAGGCCAGGAAGCCCTCTATTTCCCCGACACCGATGCGCTCCTGGAGGGCCTGATCCACACCCTGCGTCCAGGCGACGTGGTCCTGGTGATGTCCAACGGCGACTTCAACCACCTGGTGCCCCGCCTCTGCGAGCCCTGGAGGGAGAAAAGCCAGAGCCCCGGCCCCCCCGTCTGACCGGGCCTCACGCCCTTAATCGCCCGGCCGCCGCTGCTCCCTGCGTCCCGCCTGGGCCGGCGCCGGGCTGATTACCGCTTAATACAGATGAGCGCGCAATGGACAATTTTTGTAGGGGGGGACCTGTGTGTCCCCCCTGGAAGCGCACACTCAGTCGAGTTCCACGTTACATCGGGATATTTTTGACCGCAGCCCGCCACAAGTTCATCTGCCCGGCCAAATCCGGCGCGGCCGTCACCCCTGGCGCCTCCCCTTCGGAATGATTATCTTGTATAATTAAAGAGAGAAAGTTGATTTCTCCCCTGGCAGCTCATGCGGCTGCCGGGAAATAATTGCGCAGGAAGAGCAGCTTCGGTAAGAAGTCTGCCCTTAAGGAGATAGGATGCTAACTGAAAGTGGTCAAAGTCTTGACTGGACCCCGGAGGTCCCGAAGCCGATAATCGCGATCCTGGCCCACCCGATTCATGGGCGGCTGGTGGAGCGGGCCTTGCTGATGGTTAACTCGAATATCACCATGGAAGGTACGCGGTACGCCTTAAGCTGGCGTGACGGCGAACTGGCTTTCTATAAGCCCGTCACGATTCACTAACCTTAAAGCGCCAAGCGAGGGAGGGGCGCGGCAAGCCGCAGCCCCTCTCTTTTTATTTATCCCCGCCGCCTTAAACCGCCCCCATCACACCAGCCAGGGTTTAAACCGGTCTTTGTTTGGGGTAATAAGCTGGAACACCCGGTCCGGGCCGCCACTCCTGGCGCTCACCGTCACCGGCGTCCCCTCCGGCGCGTCGCTGTACGCCGCGGCCAGCCCCGCGGCCGCGTCCAGGTCCTCGGCGGATTCAACCCCGCGCCCCAAGACCAGGGGGCCGGGAAAATCTTCAACTTTCAGCACGACATCCCCCCCGCATATCAAGGTCTCAATGGCCTCATTATCCCGTTGGGTCCGGCCCACCACCGCTTTGGCCCCGCCGGGCAGGCGGAAGTGCCGCCCGTATTGGAGCAGTTCCAGGTCCGGGCGGGAGGCCTCCCGGACGTGACGCAGCAATTCCTTAATCCGGGTCGCGTACCTCGGATCGGTCAACAGACACCCCCCTGCCGGGGCGGGAAACCGGGTGATGCCGTATTCCCGGGCCAGGGCCAGCTGGCGCTTGCGTCCGCGGCCGCTGAGGTTCAACAGCCGTTCCCGGTCCACCCAGCCCCTGGTCTCCGGAACCGTCGTCTTGAGGGATTTGGCGCTCAAGCGGTCTGAGGAGCAGGTCGGCAAATCCCGATTCCCGGGCGACGAGGTTCAGGGAGCCCCGGTTCTGGCTCATGGGCCGCTGCCCCAGGACTTCCCCGGTGAAGAGAAAGTCAAACCCCTCGGGCGCCATCAGGGCCCCGGCCTCCCGGAGCATGAGCGCGTGGCAGTCGATGCAGGGGTTGTGGCCCCGGCCAAACCCGTGGGGTGGATCATAGATGAGGGGCAGGAATTTGTCGGTGAGGTCGGCCTCCTTCAGGGGCAGGCCCAGGTGGGCGGCCGATTCCCGGGCCCGCGCCGCCCCGAAAAACGGCGTCACCCAACAGATGAGGGTGACGTCGATCCCCTGGGCCCGCAGCACTGCCGCGGCCAGCATGCTGTCCAACCCTCCGGAAAAGAGCCCCAGGGCCCGAATGGTCTTGGTCATGGTCAATGCCGCCTTGGGGCCGTTAAGGTGAGATGCTCAGAGCCGGCACGGGCCAGGTCCACCGCGGATCAGGCTGAGCCCACCGCAGGGCCTCAAGTCCCCCTGCTAAGAAGGGATTTGATTTGCACGCTAAAGCCTGCGGAAAAAAGGTTCTCGAGCCGATCCCAGAATCCCCTTCACCCGGGTACCGCCAGGGAAAGCTCCCCTAACCCCAGGCCCAGGACGAAGGCCGTGAACGGACGGCGCACCGCCGGGACCAGGAAGGCCGGCCACTCATGGGGGGCCAGTTCCAGGCGGGTTTGGTCCCCCCTGGACCCTGAGCCGCACCCGGGAAAAGCCCCGGCGCCTGAGCCAGGCCTCCCCCCGGCCCACCCGGGCCAGGTCCTCCCTGGTTAATTCGGTGTCATAGGGGAAGCGGGTGGCCAGGCAACTCTGGGAGGGCAGCGCAGGGTCGAGCCCCAGGCCCCGGCTCAGGGCTCGGATGGCCGCTTTGCCCAGGTGCGCCGCCAGGAGCGGGCTTGCCACTCCCTGTTCCCGGAGTGCGGCAAACCCCGGCCGGAAATCGGCCAGGTCGTCGACGTTGGTGCCATCCCAGAGCACCGTATGGCCCCGGGCGGCGGCAATCTCCCAGGCCCGGGTAATGATGGCCCCCTTGCAGACATAGCATCGCTCCCGGCGGTTGTGCCGGAATTCCGGCAGGCTGAGGGGATCAAATTTCCGCACCATGTGGTCGACGCCGAGGCGCCGGGCCAGGGCCCAGGCCGCGGCCAGCTCTCCCGGCACGGTGTGAGGTCCGGTGAAGGTGATGGCGGTCAGCCCCGGCCCCAGGGTCTTCGCCGCCGCGGCCAGGAGCAGACTGGAATCCAGCCCCCCGGAGAACAGCAGGGCCGCCCGCCGGTGGCGCCGGAGGTAATTATCCAGGGATTTAATCACCAATTCTCCCGAATATGCGGGAAAAGGAGGGGCGACCCGCCGGGGCGACCCTACGTGGACTCTGTGTCTGGATTTCAACTATCCCGGCTGACCGTGCTGAGAAAGGGGGCTTCGTCATCGTTGGGCAGCAGCTCCACCGGTTCCCCCAGGAGAAACTGGCCGGATTCGATCCACATTTTCAGGTGCTGGGCGACCTCCCGGGCCCGCACCATGCTGGACAGGGGCACCGTGGCCACCTCTTTGCCGTCCAGAGAGAGGGTGCCGCTCTTGAGCTGGGCGTAGTTCACCTGCCCCAAAACCTGACCCGTGCCCGCGGGATAATCGCCCCCGTAATCGACGATGGGCGCCAGGAGTTCGGCATCACTGACCCCGCAAAAGTGCGCCATCTCCTCATTCAACAGGGGGATGGGAATCCCCACTCCCAACGCCAGGGAACAGCCGTAGCCCAAAAAGCTCACTCCCACCAGGTAGCGGGGGTCCATCCGCTTCATGTCCCCCAACAGCATCAGGGTCCCGGCCGGCCCCAGCGGTATCCCGTTTTCTCCCCGGGGTCGCTTCGGGTTGTGTTGGGTGCCGGGGAAGACCACGTAGCCCACCCCTCCTCCCAGGAAGATGCGGGTGCCGATGCCGATGGTGCGGTAGTACGGGTCATTGAACAGGGGGCTCAGCTCGCCCGCAGTGCAGTAATTGGCGTTGGCAGCCCGGGGCCGGAGCGGCCCCATATACGTGTAAATGGTCCGGTTCGACAGGTTGACCGCCACGTTGTAATTTTGGTAGCAGTTCCGGGGGTTGCACAAAATGGCATTGGTCATCTGCTTCAGGGTGATTTCCCGCTCCAGGCGCTTGTTGGGGTAGCAGTCGGTGCCGTAGGCCTCCGCCAACAGGTGCACGGATTTGCCGGCCACCAAGTCCTGGAGGACGTGGCCCCCGCCGTATTTGAACTCCCCGGGGTAGACCTTGTTCAGAGGATCTTCCTCGCAGGGCTCGGTGGCGCCCATATAGATATCCACCGCGGCAATCCCGGCATAGGCCGGCACATGATTGAGCCAGACCCGGGACGCCTTGATAGGAGGCTTGGCGTGGCCGAAATTAAGGAAGGCCCCCGACGAGCACATGGGTGAAAAAGTCCCGGTGGTCACCACGTCCACGGTCCGGGCCGCGGCCACCTCGCCTTTCCGGCGCACGATGTCGACAATCTCTTCGGCAGTAACCACCACTGCCTGACCTCGCCGGATTTTCTCATTTATTTCCTGGTAGGTTTTATTCACCTGGTAGTTGGCCATAATTTACCCTTCTCCAGCGAGGCGTTCGTCATCATGGCACCTGATTTCCCGGGTGCTCATGGTCCGTTTCTCGTCACCGGCCTGATTTCTCGGTTCGTCGGCACCGACCCGCCGGGCAGCGGGTTTACGGTGGCGGGGGTCTGGATGAAAATCTTCGTAAAAGACTGCGTCAGGAGAATTTTCAGGAAAAACTCCACCCCGAAATTCCGGGCAGCGAACCATCTCTTCATATTTTATTAAGATAGTCAGTGAATTACAACTTATAATAAATTTGCGGGGCCCGGAGTGCACGGTTGACTTGCGGGGCTTTATCAGCATAAATGGTTAACATTATCTGGACAACCCCATGCGCAATATACTCTGCCCTCTCTGTGAGCACGATCACACCGCCCTGGTGGCCCAGCGCCGGCAACGGGGCCTTACCATCACCACGGTGGCGTGCCGGGATTGCGGCCTCGTCTATCACAACCCGGTGATCGAAGACCAGGACCGTCTGGCGGTGGCCGTAAGTCACCGGCAGTGGCACACAGGTGATGCCGGCCTGCCGCGCCAGCTTCTGAAACTGGAAAAACGCTGGGATCTCCAGTGGCCCTTGATCCGGACGGTCTTCCCACCCGGCTGCCGCGTCCTGGAGGTGGGCTGCGGCCTGGGCCTGGTGGGGGCCAGGCTGAAAAGCCGGGGAGCCCAGGTCTGGGCGGTGGAGCCCGACCCCGATCAGGCCGCCTATGCCCGGGATCACCACGGCCTGACGGTTTTCCCCGGCCGCTTCGAAGAGGCGCCCCTGGAAGCCGCCCCCTTCGACCTGATCCTGGCCTCCCACGTCATCGAGCATTTCCCCGAGCCCCTGGACTTCCTGCGCCGGCTTCGGGCCTGCGCCCACCCGGACACCAGGCTCTTCCTGGAAACCCCCAACGTCCTGGCCCCCAAGGTGAGCTTCCGGCGCATGTTTTCCCCGGCCCACAACTTCTACTTCGCCCCCCAGACCCTGAGGTGGCTCCTCACCAAGGCCGGCTGGCAGGAGGAGAAGTTGCGGGTATTCCGCCGGGACGCCTTCCAGGTCCTGGCCCGCCCCGGCGTCCCCCAACCGCCGGCGCTTGATCCCCGGGTAGCCGGCCAGGTCATGGGGGCCATCGCCCGCCACCGGTATCTCTATTACCTGAAATTACTGTTCATCTGGCGCAAGATCCCCTGGTGGCAGCAGCATTGGATGTACCAACCCCGGGAGCCCGGCCGCTGAACCCCCGGCCCGGGAACGTGGTTCCGTCACGTCTTTCTTACTTCGTGAAGATCGCTCCCCCCTCGCCCTGACCTCTCCCCCATTGAGAGAGACGGGAAAAAATGGGACTGGCTCGCTGGTTGCCATTCTAAAAAAACGGCGACTAACCTACCCCCTCTCCCCCCGCTTCGGGGGGAGAGGGTTGGGGTGAGGGAGGCGATATATGGTGGGCGCGCCTTGAGGAAATCCTGAACTAAGGCGCTCCCACCTCAGGTCTTGCGGACCAGGGGGATTACCTTGCCTCTGCCTTCCGGAGCCGGGGAGCTGGTCGGGGGCGGGTCTTTCGGGGGAATGAGCGTCAGCTGTACCGGCCGCCCTCCCATGGTGTACTCCTCTCCCTGGAGGTGCGTCTCCTCCAGGATCCAGACCAGGGTTTGGGGAGGTAGGGACAGCACCAGCAATTCCACCTGATACCACCCCCGCTTGACGTCCGGGGTAATATCGTTGATGCGGGCGTAAAATGCGGGGTGGCGGTCCAGGTGGACCAGTACCAAATCGTTGATGGTCGCCATGATTGTCTGATAAAGGATGGCCGGCGGGAATTATCGTGCCTGGCTGCACCGGCGGCACCACTCTACCAGATCAGCGCCAAAATGCAAGGGGGTGCGGAGCTTCAGCAGGGCGGGCGTCCCCCCGCCACCCCTTTGGTGGCACAGGTTTTCAACCTGTGCACCCGCACCGGTAAGATACCGGTGTCACCAAAAACTCTTCCGAGCCGTGGAGTCACTCTTGGGCCTTTGGCTGGCCCACAACCTCTGAAACCTGGTATTTTTATCCCGGTACCCGGTACGTATTCTTGATTAACCCAACCTTGAACTTTTCTCATCGGCTCCATCCCGTTACCCGGTTCCGGGGGCTGGGGCGGCGCCTGAGGAGGGAAACCGGATGGCCGAAGTTCAATTCATTGATCTGAGCCGCGAAATCAACGCCGACGCCCGGGGCCTGAGCTTCTTCCCCTGGCAGGGGCGGTCCCAGGATCCCCAGGGTCTGCTTGATACCTTCCACCTTATTTCCATACACCCGGGCCAGAGCCGGGGCCACCACTTCCACCCCGGCCACGGCGAGTGGCTCTACCCCTTCCACGGCCGGGCCGTCTTCACCTGGGAAGCCGCCCCCGGCCAGGTCCGGGAGCAGGTCATCAATGGCGACCGCACCCTGGTCCATATCCCGCCGGGCCTGGCCCACGCGGTCACCAACCCTGGCCCGGAGATCCTCTACCTCCTGGCCTGGCGGGAGGCCGCCGGCCCCGGCCCCACGGACCCGGAAACTGTGCCCCACCCTTTGAGCGGCTGATCCCCAAGATGCGATCACAAAGGAAATTTAGCTTTTGTCAGGGCGAACCTCTGTGTTCGCTCTGGATTGAGGGCGCACTCGCAGGTGCGCCCCTACAGGTCATGGATATTCTTACTTCTCTGCGCGCAACTTAGTATGATACCAAAGAGCAAGCACAAGACTCATATCGGGCATTCTGAACGCCGCGCAGAATGTAATAAATATTCAAGAAGCTTTTGGCTGCAACGTGAGACCTCTGCACAAGTCCCTGCTCCTGTCATTCTGAGGGAGCGGCGCGACCGAAGAATCTCATAACTTCGAAAAAATTCGAGATCCTTCACTTCTTTCAGGATGACAGAAAATCAGTTTTGCAAGAAGCTCTTTTGGCAACGGGTATACTTTCCGGAAAAATGGTCGAAGGGAAAAAGAAAAGCCGCACCGGCGCTCCCCAGGTTTTAGCCCGGAACAGGCCTGCGCGGCTTTACGGTTAGCGGACCTGCGGCTCGCCGTTATTTACAACACGTGTGACCGTGCTCGTGATGCCCGTCGGCGTGAGTATGCTCGTGGCTATGCACCCCCTCCTCGTGCTTATGTTCCTGGCCGTCATGGCTGTGGGTACAAGCCTCGTGGCTATGCTCGTGTTCATGTTTGTCTTTGTCGGTACAGCACATCTGGGATTCACCTCCTTGGTTATCTCTCTTTATAAAAAGATAAGCATGAGGCCCTTGGCCGTCAATGGCAGTTCAGCCGAAACCCGCCACGAGAGCCGCTCCCGGCCCAGGGCCCGGGCGGCCCGGGGTCAAGCCGGGCTGCACACGGGGCAGCCCTGGAGCCTCAAGGGCTTTTCCAGGTTGCAGGACGCCAAAAGCTCCTCGTCGGCCATGATCTTTCGGGTGGGACCGTCCGCGGCGACGCGCCCCTCCTTGAGCACGATCGTGCGGGGGCAGAGGTCCAGGACCAGGTCCAGGTCGTGGGTGGCGATGATCAGGGAATGCTCGAAGGTCTTCAAAAGCTCGATGAGCTGACGCCGGGTCTTGGGGTCGAGATTGGAGCTCGGCTCATCCATGACCAGGATGGCCGGGGCCAGGGACAATACCGCGGCAATGGCCACGGCCCGCTTCTCCCCGCCGGACAGATGGTAAGGCGGACGGTCCTTCAGGTGGACGGCCCCCACCGCGGCCAGGGCCTGCATCACCTGTTTGTCCACCTCCTCGGGGCTCAGGCCCAGATTCAGGGGGCCGAAGGCCACGTCATCATAAACCAGGGGCATGAACAGCTGGTCGTCAGGGTCCTGAAAGATCAGGCCCACGGTGCGCCGCACGTGCTTCAGGGTTTGCTTGGTCACCGGCATCTCGCCGATGCGCACCCGGCCGGCTTCCGGCAGCAGGCAGCCGTTGAATTGCAGCAGGAGGGTGGACTTGCCGGCGCCGTTAGCCCCGACCAGGGCCACCTTCTCCCCATGGGTCACCCGAAAGGAGATCCCCTTCAACACCTGGTTGCCGTCCGGGTAGGTATAATGCAGGTCGTCAACCTCAATAATATGATGGCTCATTTTGCCAGCCTCATGACCCAGGCGCCCCACCACTGGGAGACATTATAAAGCCTGAGCAGCACGAACAGAGTTGACCAGCCCAGGCAGAAAACTACGTCCTCGCGGTGCAGGTGTAATGGCCGGAGCAAGTGAATTTTCCCATCAAAGCCCCGGGAGAGCATAGCCTGGTGGATGCGTCGCGCCCGGTCCAGGGTGCGCAAGAGAAGCTGGCCGACCATGGAGGTGAATACTCTGAATCCCATGCCGCGGCCCTGGAAAGAACGCATGGCCCGGGCCCGGGCCAGACGCAGCGCTTCGTCCGTCAAGACAAATATATACCGGTACAAAAACAGGAGTTGCATGACGAAGCTGCGGGGGGCGCCCAATTTATCCAGGGCCAGACAAACGGCATTGAGGCCGGTGCCGGCGATTAATATGAAGGCGGCGCTGACGGTCAGGATGAAGCGGATCATAATAGAGGCGAAAGAGACCCAGCCCCCGGATATGCCTATCGGCCCCACGTGTACCAGGACGGCCCGGTCCAGCAGCGGATTAAAGATGCCGATGAAAAAAGCAAACGGAGCCGCCAGCAAAATCTTTTTGGCCAGGTAACCCGGAGGCAGGTTGCCCACGGCGATCAGCACCACAGGATAGATCACAAAAGGAAGGAGTCCGGTTATTTCATATTTGCCGAAGGACACGACGGCCACGATGAACACCAGGGTGGTGAGCAGTTTCGCCCGGGGGTCCAGCCGGTGGAGAGGCGTCTGCTGATAGGACAGGGTTTCCAAGTAGCCGATGTTTAATAAAGAAGATTCGATGTTTCCCATTTGGGCCGCCCTAGTGAAATGGGGCAGGGGTTCATCCTGCAACCCTGCCCCGGAAGTCAATACCACAGGAAATGGTTCTGTCTTAGGTTTTGCTGTGCGAATAATATTTTCTTAAACCAAACCCGATAGCTCCGGCCATAAGCAGGGTCAAAGCGGCCCCAAGAATCCCGGACAGGGATCTCCCGGCACTGACCTCAGGCCAGCTTTCCTCCTCCTGCTTCCCGCCTTTTTCCTCTTCCGGCTTGCCACTTTTTTCCTCTTCCGGCTTTTTGAAGTTATAGTCCGGTAAGAAAGCCAATTTTTCCTGAATCCCGGCCATGGCCCCGTGTACCCCGTCTTTGGAGGCTTCCAGTTCTTCCTTGCCGGAAACGCCCTTAATGGACCATTCCAGGCCATCCGGATGGGTGGAGGCGAACCAGGACAACATACCTCCGGCCACCACGGCGAACAACGCCAGGCCGATCAACAGCGGTGCATGGGAATGCCTCTTGGCCGAGGCGGCGGTTTTTGCCAGGGCCAGGGTTTCCGGATGCACCTTCCAGACAAAGCTCACCACCGCCGCGGTGACCAACCCCTCCACGATGCCGATACCCAGGTGTATAGGCAGCATCAAGAGCACGAAGGTTGAAAAGGGTAACTCCGAAATGCCGGAGAAGAGCGTCTCCAGCACCACCCCGAAAGCCCCTAATTGCAGGCTGATGATGGCGGCGGCCATGGCTCCAGCCAGGATGCGGCCCTGGGACGGCTGTGCCCCGACAATTTTTTTATAGATGAACGGATAAGCGATGAAGCAGGGAAAGAAACCAAGATTAAAAATGTTGCAGCCCAGGGCCAAGAGCCCGCCGTCGGCAAAGAATAGGGCCTGAATGGTGAGAACCGAGGCCATGACCAGGAAGGCGGCATAGGGGCCCAGCAAGATGGCCAGGATCATCCCTCCCCCCAGGTGGCCGCTGGATCCGGTGGCCGGAATGGTGAAGTTGAGCATCTGGGATGCGAAAATAAACGCTCCCAGGACTCCCATCAGCGGGACGATGTGTTCATCCACGTTTTCCTTGAGTTTCCGGGCGCTGTAATAGGTGAGGCCGGCGGTGGCGGCCCACATCGTCCCGCCCACCGCGGGGGAAATCAAAGCATCGGCCATGTGCATCTGCATATCTCCTTTAAGATGTTGTGGGGGGCTCCGCCCCCGGCTTCCGAGAAGCCTGCCAGGCGACCCGCCGCTCCTTGCCGCGGGACCGCTGACGAAAAAACGCAAAAAAAGCCGCGAACTGCCTGGCGCCTTCAAACGCCTGTGCCTTCGTGGCTTTCTTAAAGTACTGCTGCTTGTGGCTTCCCAGAGTTCATCCCCGGATTGATGCTTTTTTATCCCAGACCCGGCAAGTTGTCAAGATTATTGTCTATCATGAAAAGTTCAAAGCACTTCACCTACCACGATCATGTCCTTACGAATACCCCGAAACAGGAAAACGTGGCGCCATAGACGCGCCTGCGTGATGACACCCGGAGGCCGAAGCGGATTACCCGCCCAGCCCATATTCCCGCTGGCGCCAGGCTTTCAGGGCGGTAACCAGCTCATAGGTGAGCCGGTCCTGGCAGGGCATGGAACCCAGGGTGATTTCCGGCTTGTTGAGGCCGTGGAAGTCGGAGCCGCCGGTGATCAGAAGGCCAAGCTCCCGGGCCAGCTTCAGGTACAGGGCTTCCTGCTCCCGGGTGTGCTCGGAGTAAAAAACTTCCAGTCCCGCCAGGCCCACGCCCTTGAGCTCGATGACCAGGTTGCGCAAGGCATAGGCCGAGCCCTGGTTCAGGGTAAACGGGTGGGCCAGGACCGGGATGCCCTTGGCCTCCCGGATCATGGCCAGGGCCTGCTCCGGGGGAAACCGGAACTTGCTGACGTAGGCGGGCTTGTGCCAGCCCAGATACTTGTCGAAGGCCTCTTGCAGGTCCTTGACAGCGCCTGCTTCCATCAAGGCCCGGGCAATGTGGGGCCGGCCCACCTGGCCGCCGCCGGAGATCTCCTCCACCCGGGCCATGGTGACGGGGATGCCCAGGGCGTTGAGCTTGGTGATGATCTGGGGGTTCCGGTCGATCCGGGCCTGCTTCAGCACCGCCAGGCGCTCATCCAGCCGGCCGTTGTGGTAGTCCACGAACAGGCCCACGATGTGCATGGTGCCGCCGGGAAACTGGGCGCTGATCTCCACCCCGGGGATGATCTCCACCCCGAACTCCTCCCCCGCGGCCACGGCCTCGGCCAGGCCCTCCACGGTATCATGATCAGTCAGCGCCATGGCCTTCAGGCCCCCGGCCTTGGCCTGGCGCACCACCTCCGCCGGTGGAAACGAGCCGTCCGAGGCGCTGGAATGGACGTGCAAATCGATGAGTTCTTTTATGTCGAGCCTCCTGGTCCGAAAAGTTCGAGGTATTTGTAGGGTGCGCACTGCGCACCACCCGTCGAAGCAGCATGTCATGGTGCGCGGTGCGCACCCTACATGACTGGGGAGGCGGGTACATCTATGGTAACAGAGGATTTTTTCTTCACTTAAAATTCTGGACGCAGCCGGCCCAGAGCATGAGGACTCTATCCGACACCGCGCCCATCAGTTGGAGCTTCTCTTCCTTACTTATCGGCTGAATAAAGAGATTGTCCAACAAATAGCTCACCGTGCCCGGGCATGACAGGGCCATGGGGTCGGAAATATCCTGCTTGAATTTTTCCCCATACTGCCCGAACCTCTCCCGGCTGAGATCGTGAAATTGACCCGAGACCGACTGAATTTCGGCGGCATCGCTCATGTGATGATCGGCTATAATGACCTTTTCAATAAAATAGTTTTGCATGTCGTCATAAAAACCGTGGATCACTTCTATGGCCCGGTCCTTGTCAGGTTTGGCCAAAGAGAAGGTATCCGCGATGATGAACATGGCAAAGGCCAGGGCTTCCACCACGTCAATGGGCTTTTGACCAAAACCGTTATCCACCAGCAACTGGCTGATATCGCTGGCCATGGCGAGAGCGAGGGATTTCATCTGCTTTCGTTCCGGCTGGCCATTGGTTTCCTGATTTTTTTCCGGATTTTTCATGGGACCTATCTGCTGCTTGGGCCCCAATCACAACCGGGGCAGAGGAGAAAACGAAAGCATGGTGCGCGGTGCGCACCCCACACGTCTGAAAAGCTCATATTGCCGGTGGCACAGCCTTTCCAGGCTGTGCACGGCTAACCCGCTTCCTTGGCACAGGCAGGAAAGCCTGTGCCACCAAGTTGAAAGACACTCCGGAGCAGCAGCCCGGAAACAAGCCCAAAGGAATTAAGGCGGGCAAGACCCGCCCTACAGGATAGCCTGGCTGAAAGCTGCCCACTAGAGCGTTTGCCGTAAATTCTTTCCACTTGGAGATTCTTAAATCCCCCTAAATCCCCCTTTTTCAAAGGGGGACTTTACTAGCAATTCCTTATAGTTCCCCCCTTTTCTCAAGGGAGGCTAGGGGGGATTAGCATGATGCCGCCATCGGAAAATAATTTTGGCAAACACGATATTTTATCAATTAATAAGTTCCACCATCTCCCGGACGGCCCGGTCGAGGCCCACCAGGATGGCCCGGGCCATGATGGAATGCCCGATGGAGAACTCGGCGAACTCCTCCCGGCCGCGAAACGGCTTAATGTTACGGTAGTTGAGGCCGTGGCCGCATTTGACCTTCAAGCCGATGCTCCGGGCGTGCCGGGCGGCGTTGAGCAGTTCCTGGAAGAGCCGGGTGGCCTCGGCCCGGGTCAGGGCGTCGGCGTAAGTGCCGGTGTGGAGTTCCACCCACTCGCTCCCCACTTCCCGGGCCGCGTCGATCTGGGCGGTGGCCGGGTCCACGAACAGGCTGACCCTGAGGCCCACTTCCATCAGGTCCTGGACGAAATTTTTGAGAAAGGCCTTATTCCCCGCCACCTCCAGGCCCCCTTCGGTGGTGAGCTCCTGCCGTTTCTCCGGCACCAGGGTCACCAGGTCGGGTTTGATCTCCCGGGCGATGGTCAGCATCTCCGGGGTGGCGGCCATCTCGAGGTTGAGGCGGGTCTTGACGGTCTGGCGCAAGAGCTCCAGGTCCCGGTCCTGGATGTGGCGCCGGTCTTCCCTCAGGTGCACAATGATGCCGTCGGCCCCGGCCAATTCCGCCAGGGCCGCGGCCGCCACCGGGTCCGGCTCATTGCCCAGGCGAGCCTGGCGCAGGGTGGCCACATGATCAATGTTTACTTCCAGTCGCGGCACGCGGTTTTCTCCTATCAAAAAAAATTTCAGCAGCCATGCATGGGCCTTCGGCCCACCCATGGATTATGCAAACTTGGTGGGGCGGGCCTCCGTGCCCGCCACTGCCATAAGCTCATGGTGCGTAGGGCGCACCCTACGAAACCCGGTGGCACAGCTTTTCCAGTCTGTGCAGGACTAACCTGCTGCTTTGGCACAGGCTGGAAAGCCTGTGCCACCGATTTAAAGCCCGAAGAGGGCGGACACAGGGTCCCCGGGGGGCCCCTACGTCCCACATCAGCCCTTTTCCCCGGATATCTCATCGGCCCAGGATCGCCCGGGGTAAAGCACCGCCATCAACTCCCAGGTCTTGGCGGTCATGTCCGCCTCGGCCGCCGGGTCCCCGTGGTCGTAGCCCAACAGGTGTAATATACCGTGAATCAGATAAAAATCGAGGAGTTCCCGCCAGGGCCAACCGGATTCCTCGGCCTGGCGCCGGGTGGTGGCCAGGGAAATCACCACCTCGCCCAGGAGCGCCGGAGGGCCTCCGGAGGTGGGGACATCATCCAGAGGAAAAGAGATGACGTTGGTGGGGCCGCGCCGCCCAAAGGTTTCCCGGTTCAGGCGCGCCATGGCCCGGTCGCCCACCAGGGTCAGGCTCAGTTCCCTATCAGACAATCCCAAGGCGCTTAAGATCTTCCCGGCTTTTTTCCTGACCCTCTCCTGACTTAGAACCGTTTTTCTTTGGCGGTTGTTTATCAATATCCTCATTATTGAGCTTCTTCTTGTCGATGGCCTGGGGGTATTGGATGCGTTGGTGAAAAATGCCGCTCAAGATCTTGTTGAAGCTTCTGGCAATGTGGTGCAGGTCCTTCAGGGTGAGTTCACATTCATCCAGTTGGCCGTCGGCGAAGACGTTATTGATGATCTTCTGGACCATGCCCTGGATGCGGGCCGGGGTGGGGTCCGTCAGGGTCCGGGAGGCGGCCTCTACCTGGTCCGCCAGGAGCACCAGCCCGGCTTCCTTGGTCTGGGGCCGGGGGCCCGGGTAGCGGTAATCCTCCATCTTCACCTGGTTGGGTTTGGCCGACTGGGTCTTGGCCTTGTGGAAAAAGTAGTGGATGAGGTTGGTGCCGTGGTGCTGCCGGATGATATCAACGATGCTCTCCCCTAATCGGTGTTTCCGGGCCAGGTCCACCCCGTCCTTCACATGGGAGATGAGGATCAGGCTGCTCATGGACGGGGCCAGCTTCTCGTGCTTGTTGTCCCCGCCCATCTGGTTTTCCACGAAATAGGCCGGCTTCTTGATCTTGCCGATGTCGTGGTAAAAAGCGGCGGCCTTGGCCAGCATGGGATTGGCCCCGATGGTCTCCGCGGCCGCTTCCACCATCTGGCCCACCACCATGGAGTGATGATAGGTTCCCGGGGCGATGAGCATCAGTTCCTTGAGCACGGGCTGGTCCAGGTTCAAGAGCTCCAGCAGGCGGATATTGGAGGAGTAGCTGAACAATGACTCCATGATGGGGGTCAGCCCCAGGGCCACGATGCCGGTGAGCAATCCGCCTCCCAGGGCAAAAACCTCCCCGATGAGCAGGTCTTTGCCGGTGAACGGGAACTCCAGCATTTTGAAGGTGAGAACCAGGACCATGTTGGCCAGGCTGATGATCAGGCCGGTCTGGATCAAGGCGCTGCGGCGGCGGCAATTTTTCACCCCCCAGACCCCCACCAGGCCCGCAATGACAAAGTAGATGAACAGGGGAAAGGGTTTAGCCACCACCAGGGCCGCAAAGGTGGCCCCGAGACAAGCCACCCCCACCCCGGTCTCCAGCCCCAGAAACATGGCGGCTAAAATGGCGGCTAATCCCTGGGGCAGAATGTACACCAGGTTGTGGCCCACCAGGGGAAGGTTCCGGCCCACGTTGTCCCCCAGCACCAGGAGCCCCTTGTTCATCAGGGTGCTGCCCAGGAGCAGGGCCGCCACAAAACTCAGGTCCCGCCAGCGGTTGGAAAAGCGCCGCAGGACGATGCGGGCCAGTTGATAAGAGACCCCCAGGAGCACGGCGAGGCAAAGGAAGAGCCCCAGGAAGATCAGTATGCCCCGGCTCCGGGGGTAGATCTTGGTCTGGGCCTTCAATTTGACCAGGGCCAGGGGCGTGAGGCGCTCGCCTTCCCGCACCAGCATCTCGCCCCGCTTCACCTTAAAGTAAACGGGCTTTAATTCCTTCAGGCGGGCCTGCTGGCGCTCATGGGTTTCGGCCCAGTTGGGCGAGACATTGGGCACCAGCAGGAGCTGGGTCAAATCGCACACCAGCCACCGATCCGAGGGAGAGACCTCCACGGCCACGTCCCGGCAATAACCCGCCGCGGATTTCCGCCCCTCATCCAGTTCGATAAAGCCGAAGGGCGGGCGCTCCACCGACTCCACCCGGGAAGGCAGGCGCCGCAGCAGGATCTCCCGGGGCTCCGGCTTGAGCAGGGCCCGGCTGCTGATGACTCCCTGCTTCATAAACTGTTCCACCACCTGGCTGACCATGGCTTCCAGGTAAGGTGAAAACTCGGCCTTGGCCAGGAGGTGAAAGGTGGGCTTGGGGATGGTAACCCCCAGGATGCGGTCGAATTCGGGCTTGTGGTCCAGCAGGACCTTATAGGGCACGATGGGCTTGGTTTTGACCTTGGCGGTCGCCCCGGCCTGACCTTGCTGGAGCGGCGGCACCGCCTCCTGGGAGACGCGCCGCATGTAGTCCATGGCTTTCTGGAACCGCTGCTGCACCTCTTTCCCCAACTGCTCCTGCAAATCAAACACCGGGGGTACCTCGGTCATCAGCTCTTGCTTCTTCTTGGCCGTGGTCTCCACGTCCTCCACCAGGAATTGGCCGATGGCCTTGACGTTCTCCCGGGCCACATCCCCCACCCGGTAATGGCGCCGCGGCTCCGTGATCCGCGGGGACAAAATCAGGGCCAGAAGCAGGCTTAAGGCCAGAAGCAACAACACCCTGGCGCCCCAGTCCTGCCCGGGGGACAGGACGATTTTCCGGGATAAGGACTTGGGCAACCTGGCGCGCAGGCTGCGTCCTAGGCCAAAGAGCCGGCTGATGCTTTTGGGCACGTCTTTTCCAGGCATAAAGGTGCTCCATGGTCCCGGGCGAATCGCCCGGACCCCCTCTCATCCAGGCTTACCCGGGAGGGGGTTCTGCCTCAGGGCCGGATCGGCGATTCCGGCGGCTCTCATAAGCCCGGATAATATCCTGGACCAGGGGATGCCGCACCACGTCCCGCTCGGTGAAGTGGACGAAGGTGATCCCCTCCACCCCCTGGAGCAGGTCCCGGGCTTCCACCAGACCCGGACCGCGCCCCGGGGGCCAGGTCGATCTGGGTCACATCCCCGGTGATCACCGCCTTGGAGCCGAACCCCAGGCGGGTCAGGAACATCATCATCTGCTCGGACGTGGTGTTCTGGGCCTCGTCCAGGATGACAAAGGAGTCGTTCAAGGTCCGGCCCCGCATGAAGGCCAGGGGGGCCACCTCGATAGTGCCCCGCTGAACCAGGCGGCGTGGCCTTCTCAAAATCGATCATATCATGGAGAGCGTCATAAAGGGGACGTAAATAAGGGTTTACCTTCTCCGCCAGGTCCCCCGGCAGGAAGCCGAGCTTTTCCCCGGCCTCCACCGCCGGGCGGGCCAGCACGATGCGGATGACGTCGTTGTTCACCAGGGCGGCCACCGCCATGGCCATGGCCAGGTAGGTCTTGCCGGTCCCCGCCGGGCCGACGCCGAAGACGATGTCGTGGGCCCGAATGGCTTCGATATAGCGCTTCTGGTTGAGGCTCTTGGGGGAGATGCGCCGCTTCATGGCCGAAATGTAGACCGTGTCCAGAAAGATATCCTTGACCGAAGCGCTCTCTCTGTCCTGGAGAATCTTGATGGTGTACTGCACGTCCTGGGCCAGGACCGGATACCCCGACTGCAGCAGCCCGTAGAGTTCCTGGAGCACCCGCTTGGACAGGCGCACCTCGGCCTCCGGCCCCTCCAGGGTCACCCGGTGGCCCCGTACGTGATGCTTCACCCCCAGGCTGCGGCTGACGATGGCCAGGTGCTTGCCGTGCTCGCCATAGAGAGCCTGGGCCAGGGAATTGTCCTCAAAGGTTATTTGGTCGGTGGCCATGAGGTTACTTTTGGGATGGGTCGAGGTTAACCGTGATCCGGTTTAAGTCCCATTACCTGCCCCTGAATGCGGCGCTGCCGGGGCCGGTTGTCAAAGTCCAGCAGGACGATCTGCTGCCAGGTCCCCAACAGGAGGCGCCCCCCGACCACGGGGATGCTCAGGGAAGGCTTGAGAAACGCGGCCCGCACGTGGGCGTAACCGTTGCCGTCGCCCCAACGGCGGTCATGTTCGTAAGGGATTTCTTGGGGGAAAAGGCGCTCGATGGCGGCCCGCAAATCGTTGACCACGCCGGACTCAAATTCGATGGTGCTCAAAGCCGCGGTGGAACCGGGGATGAACAGGGTAAGCACCCCTTCCGTCACCCCGGTTTGCTCAACCTCGACCGCCACCGCTGTCGTGAGATCCAGGATGTCGGTGCCGGCCGTGGTCTTGATTTCAAGGGTAAAAGATTCTAGAGAAAACATAATAGCCAATGAATATTAACAAAATCAAAACATAACTTCAACCTTTCACTATCTTACCTAAGGAGCCTCTTGCAAAACTCCTCATTGACCATAATGGTCATCCTGAGCGGAGCGAAGAATCTCGGATTATCAGGAGGTTGAGATTCTTCACTTCTTTCCGGATGACAGAAAAACAGTTTGGCCGGAGGCTCCAAGTCTTCGGCGTTTTCCTGAAGCCGGGCCGCTTGCCCGGGTTTAGGTACGGCAATCCGTTACCTCATAGCAATTCCCAAAAGTTTTTTCCGCTCCGGGAGGCCTGATCATCCCCCCTGCCCCTCTTAAAAAATTGGGGTGGAACTGCATGGAATTGCTGTTAAAGTCCCCCTTTGCCAAAGGGGGATTTAGGGGGATTTGAGAACCTCCAACCGGAAGGAATTTATGGCAAACGCTATAACCCGGGACCGCCGGGAGCATTGTCGGGGGTGCGCCTGCGCCCCGCCTGCCCGGGCGGGTGCCGGGCTCGAAGGCCCAGCCCAGCCGACGGCTCATCAGGGGCCGGGAAAAAGCCGGCCGTTCCCAGACGGGACCTTGGCAACCCCATTAACGTTATTTGGTTCTGGATATATTTTTCCAGAAGAGTCGGCTGAGCGGTTCCCTGGCATCGTCTCCGGCCCGGGGCTCATTAAGGCTTGACTAAGGGCCGGGAATAATCTAAAAAATGTAAGTTTGAGGAACAATTCACCAGCGCCCACATTCAGGCTGACACCCCATGGCACAATCGGATAACATCAAGAACCAGCGCTTGCAGAAGCTGGCGGAGCTCAGGGAGCAGGGCGTCGAGCCCTTTGCCAACGGCTTCGTTCCCAGCCACACCATTGCCCAGGTCCTCGAAGAATTCGGGGCCCTGGCCGCCCCCGAACTGGAGGCCCTGGACCAGACCTTCCGCCTGGCCGGCCGCCTCATGCTCCTCCGGGAATTCGGCAAGGCCACCTTCTGCCACTTCCAGGACGGCACCAGCCGGATCCAGGCCTACGTCCAGAAACAGGTTATCGGCCCGGAGGCCTTCGCCCGGTTCAAGCGCCTCGACCTGGGCGACATCGTCGGGTTTACCGGCACGCTCTTTCGCACCAGAACCGGGGAGCTCACCCTGGCGGTGACCGACTATATTCTCCTCACCAAGAGCCTCCTGCCCCTGCCGGAAAAGTTCCACGGCCTCACCGACGTCGAGACCCGCTACCGCCAGCGCTACCTGGACCTGATGGTCAACCCCCAGGTGCGTGAGGTGTTCGTCCGGCGGGCCGCCATCATCACTTTGATGCGCAAGTTTTTCGAAGCCCGGGGCTTCCTCGAGGTGGAAACCCCCATGATGCAGCCCATTCCCGGGGGCGCCACGGCCCGGCCCTTCATTACCCACCACCAGGCCCTGGACATGACCCTCTACCTGAGGATCGCCCCGGAACTCTACCTGAAACGCCTGGTGATCGGCGGCTTCGACCGGGTCTTCGAGATCAACCGGAACTTCAGAAACGAAGGCCTCTCCATCCAGCACAATCCCGAATTCACCATGCTGGAGTTCTACCAGGCCTACGCCACCTATGAAGACCTGATGCTCCTGACCGAGGAGCTGATCTGCCACGTGGCCCGGGAAGTCCTGGGAACGTTGCGCTTCCCCTGCCAGGGGGCCGAGATCGACCTGACCCCGCCCTGGCGCCGCCTGGACCTAAGGGAGTCCCTGACTGCCATCGGCGGCATCCCCGCCGGAAGTGGTCCGGGACCGCGTCGCCTTGGTGGACCTGGCCCAGGAGGAAGGAGTCACCCTGCGTCCCGGGGAAGGCTACGGCCGGGCCCTGACCAAACTCTTCGACCTCAAGGTGGAAGCCCGCCTCCAGCAGCCCACCTTTATCCTGGGCTACCCCCGGGAAACCTCGCCCCTGTCCCGGGGCAGCGATGCCGACCCCGAGGTGGTGGACCGGTTCGAACTGTTCATCAATGGCCGGGAGATGGCCAACGCCTTCTCCGAGCTCAACGATCCCCTGGACCAGCGGCAGCGCTTCGAGGCCCAGATGGCCGCCCACGCCGCCGGCGATGAAGAGATGCCCCACGCCCTGGACGAGGACTTTGTCACCGCCCTGTCCCACGGCATGCCGCCCACCGCGGGTGAAGGCATCGGCATTGACCGCCTGGTCATGCTCTTGACTGACGCCGCCTCGATCCGGGACGTTATTTTATTTCCTCTCCTCAGACCGGAAAGGTAATCTCCTTGCATTTCTTCGAATCTTTCGTAGCCTTGCGGCTGCTCCGGGGCGTCAAGCGCCAGAAAGGTTTCCTGTCACTCTCCACGTTTATCTCCGTGGCCGGGATCATGGTCGGGGTCATGGCCCTCATCGTGGTCATCGGGGTGATGACCGGCTTCGATCTGGACCTGAAGAAAAAAATCCTCAGCGTCAACGCCCACATCATCGTGCTCAAACACGGGGCGCCCCTCACGGATGCCCCCCAGGTGGCCGACAAAATCCGGAAAATCCCCGGGGTGGTCTCAGTTGACCCCTTTATCTACACCCAGGTGATGTACTCGGCCCCGGGGAGCGTCTCCGGCGGCGTCATCCGGGGCCTGGATCTTGAAACTCTCCGCCGGGGAGGCCCCAAAGCCCTGGACGTGGTCAAGGGCAAGTTTGCCGACCTGGCGGACGTCGCCCCGGGGGACCCCCCCCGCATCGCCATCGGCAACGAACTCGCCAAGAACCTCCACCTGGCGGTGGGAGACTACCTGAACATCATCTCCCCCCTGGGCACCCTGACGCCCATGGGGAGGTTGCCCAGGATGAAGGCCTTTCGGGTCACCGCGATTTTTCACTCCGGCATGTACGAGTTCGACTCCTCCCTGGTCTATACCAGCATCCCGGCCCTCCAGGAATTTCTGGGTCTGGGCCACCGGGTCACCGGCCTCGAGGTGGAAGTCAAGGATATCTATGGTGCCGCGGACCTGGGAGAGGTGATTAAGAAAGACCTGGGCCCGCCCTTTTACACCAAGAACTGGATGGAGATGAACCGCAGCCTGTTCGCGGCCTTGAAGCTCGAGAAGATCGCCATGTTCATCATCCTCACCCTGATCATCCTGGTGGCGGCCTTCGGCATCGCCTCCACCCTCTTCATGATGGTCATGAAGAAGACCCGGGACATCGCCATTCTCAAGTCCATGGGGGCTACCCGCCAGAGCATCATGCAGATTTTCATCATCAACGGCCTGGTCATCGGGGGCCTGGGAACCATCGGCGGCCTGGGACTGGGACTGGGACTCTGCGCCATTCTGAAAAAATACCAGTTCATCAAGCTGCCCCGGGATGTATATTATATCTCCACCCTGCCGGTGACGGTCCAATTGACCCGACCTGCTGGCCATCATCGCCGCCACCATGGCCATCAGCTTTTTCGCCACCCTCTATCCGGCCTGGCAGGCGGCCCGTCTGGACCCGGTGGAGGCCATCCGCTATGAATAAAGTATGGTTGAGGTGGCCGGTAAAGACGAGTTGATCCGCCGGTCTCACCGATCCATGGCGGCCCGGGGGCTGTCCTCAACATTTTAAAATCTAACAGTTTCTGATTTGCCTCATCTAATATTGCCAAGGGCGCCAAAAAAGGCGAAAATGCACCACCGAAAACCAAACACCGAAAACCGAAAACCTGCATTGACGCTCCCAGGGGAAAGTGATAAGGTGGCTTACCGTTAGGAATGTAATGAAAGAAAATGCAACCTCTCAAACCCCGGTAAAAATCGAGCTCCGGGGGCTGGTCAAAACCTTTAGGCACAACGGCATTCAGGTAGAGGTGCTCACCGGGGTGGACCTGGACATCCGCCAGGGGGAGACCCTGGCAGTGGTGGGGGCGTCCGGGGTCGGAAAATCCACTCTGCTGCACATTCTGGGGACTCTGGAGCGGCCCAGCACCGGGACGGTGCGATGGGATGGTCAGGATATCTTCTCCCTGGATGACCGGTCTCTGGCGGCCTTTCGCAATCGCAAGGTAGGGTTCGTGTTTCAATTTCACCATCTGCTGGCCGAATTCAACGCCCTGGAAAATGTGATGATGCCGGGTCTCATCGCCCGTCTCCCCCAACCGGTCGCCCGGGACATGGCCGAGGCGATTCTGGTCCGGGTGGGGCTTAAAGAACGCTTAACCCACCGGGTCTCCACCCTGTCCGGCGGCGAGCAGCAGCGGGTGGCGGTGGCCCGGGCCCTGGTGCTGGAACCGGAAGTGCTCCTGGCCGATGAACCCACCGGCAACCTGGATCCCAAAAGCGGGGGCCGGGTGCAGGAACTTATCCTCGAACTTAACCACGAGCGGGGCCTCACTTCGGTCATCGTCACCCACAACCTGGAGATGGCCCGGGTCCTTGACCGGCAGATTACCCTGCTTGAAGGCAAGGCAGTAATTTTACAGGGAGAATAAGGTGGCACAACGCCTCATCGTAATAGTTCTCCTCCTGTTGTCGACGGTGGTAGCCGGCGGCCCGGCCCGGGGCCAGGAGCAGGAACTGGTCTTTAAGAAAGTTGCGGTCTTCCCTTTTGCCGTCACCAGCAAAGAATCCCTGGGCTATTTGGGGGAAAAGATCAGCCAGGAAATCCGTGCCCGTTTGAAAACCGACGGCTTCACGCCGATTTCCCCGGAAGACCTGCAGAAGGAACTCTCCCAGCTGACCGGCCCCGTGGATGAAGCCCAAGCCCAGGCAATCGGCCGGAAACTGGGAGCCGATATGGTTATCTGGGGCACCCTTCTCAAGGTGGGAGACCTCCTCTCCCTGGAAGGCCACGTCCTGGACCTCAGCGGCCGCAAAGGGGCCTCTTCGCTGAAACTCCAGGGGACGGGGCTCCACTCCCTCTCCGGCCTCAGTCGTCAGATGGCCCAGGAGCTGAGCCTGAAGATCTTGGGCAAAGAACGGGTGGCCCATATCGTGGTCAAGGGCAACCGCCGCATCGAAAAAGATGCCATCCTGGGAGTGATGCAGACCCGGGAAGGGGAAATCCTGACGCCGGCCCACCTCCGGGAGGATTTGAAAGCCATCTATAAGATGGGCTATTTCACCGACGTCCGTATGGATGTCAGTGAAACCCCGGAAGGGCGAGTCCTGACCGTATTGGTGAAGGAAAAACCCTCCATCCGCGAGATCATGGTGGAAGGCAACAATAAATTGAAGAAGGATAAAATCCTCGAGGTCATGAACCTCAAACCTTTCTCCGTGGCCTCGGAAGGCGCCATCAAGGAAGATATCAATAAAGTCCAGCAGGCCTACCGGGAAAAAGGGTATTACGAGGCCAAAATCACCTATGAGCTGATGCCCGCGGGGGAACACGAAGTCAACCTGGTGCTCCACGTCAATGAAGGCGGCAAAATGGCCGTCAAGGAGATTGAATTCGAGGGCAACAAGACCTTTAGCTCCAAAGAACTCCGGGGAGTGATGGAAACCAAGGAGCGGGGATTTTTTGCCCCCATCGCCTGGATCACCGGCGCCGGCAAAATGAGCCGGGACGTCCTGGAACGGGACCTGGAGAAAGTCGCGGCTTTTTATTACAACCACGGCTATATTAAGGCCAAGATCGGTGAACCCAAAATCGACATTAAGGGAAAATGGATCTATATCACCATTCCCGTGCAGGAAGGCCCCGAATTTCATGTGGGCAAAATGGATGTGACCGGAGATCTCCTGGAAGACAAGGACAAGCTCTTGAAGTTGCTGAAGACCCCCAAAGAGGAGGTTTACAGCCGGGAGGTCCTGCAGGAGGATCTCACCACCCTGGCCGATTTCTACGCCGACCATGGGTATGCCAATGCCGACATTGTGCCTCTCATCAAAGAAGATAACCAAAGGAAGATCGTGGATGTCACCTTCGACATCCATCAAGGGAAAAAGGTCTATTTCGAACGCATCGAAATCGGCGGCAATGTCAAAACCCGGGACAAGGTGATCCGCCGTGAACTCCGGGTCTACGAGCAGGACCTGTTCTCCGCCAGCAACCTCAAAGAGAGCATCAAGAACCTGAGGCGCCTGGAATATTTCGAAGATGTCAACTTCGCCACTACCCCGGGCAGTTCCCCGGACCACATGAACCTGAAAATCACCGTCAAGGAGCGCCCCACCGGTACCTTCGGCCTCGGCGCGGGCTACAGCACCCAGGACCGCGTGGTGGGCATGGTGGAGGTCAGCCAGAACAACCTCTTTGGGCGGGGCCAGCAAGTCAAGATCTCGGGGGTCATCGGCTCCATTTCCCACCGGTTCCGGGCTTCCTTTACCGAGCCCTACCTCTTCGACCGGCCCCTGGCTCTCGGCATCGACGCCTTTAACTGGGAGAGACAATACACCGAGTACACCCGGGTCAGCAAGGGCGGCATGTTGCGCCTGAGCCATCCCCTGAAATGGAAGTATACCCGCCTCTTCTGGATGTATCGCTTTGAGAATGTCAACCTCAACGACCTGCAGTATAACGCCTCCCAGGTGCTGCAGCAGGCTGCCAACATCCATAACACCAGCGCCACCTCCTTCGTGATCCGGCGGGATTCCCGGGACTCCCTGTTTGCCGCCACCAAGGGCTCGGACAACAGCATCTCCTTTGAATTGGCCGGTCTGGGAGGCGATACGGCCTTTATACGCTATATCGCAGAATCCGGTTGGTATTTCCCCCTCAAAAAAACATGGGATTTAATCGGGGTGGTGCATGCCCGGGCCGGCGGGATGAACAAGTTGTCTTGGGGTCAGATGCCGGCCTACGAACTGTTTTACCTGGGCGGTATCGACACCATCCGGGGCTTTAAATATGCCGAAATCAGCCCCCGGGACCCGGTCACCAATGACCGCATCGGTGGGACGCATTTCCTGCAGTTTAACCAGGAAATCAGGTTCCCCCTCTATAAGAAACTGGGCCTCTCAGGGACCGTCTTTTTCGATGCCGGTAACGTTTATGGTCCCAACTATGTCGGGCCGTTTTTGCGCACCAGCGTCGGAGTCGGAGTCCGCTGGTTCTCTCCCATGGGCCCCCTCCGGGTGGAATGGGGTTACAATCTTTCGAAGAAGGACTATGAACGATCCAGTGCCTGGGAGTTCACCATGGGCGGGTCATTCTAACCTGAGGGGACTAAGGCCAGATTTTCCCGGCGATGCCGGACCCGCCGGGGGTGTAAGTTTTAATCTCGACCAATCCAGGAGGTTTATATGTCTAAAGTAGGTTTGGGTCTTTTATTAACTGCGGCTTTGCTTTTGACGCCGCTGTGGGCCGCGGCCGCCGAGTTCAAAGTCGGCGTCGTGGATGGTATGGACGTGGTCTCCAAGTCTTCCGCAGGAAAAGCGGTCCAGAGTGCCATTAAGCGTAAATCCGAGGAACTGGGTCGGCCCTTTAGTCAGAAGCGCCAGGACCTGGCCAAAGAGGTGCAGAATTTCCAGAAGCAGCAATCTCTGATGAAAGAAGCTGCCCGCAAGACCAAGGCCGCCGAGTTGGAAAGAAAGATGCAGGAATTTCAAAAGCAGGGCGCCGATGCCGAAAAGCAACTGCAGAAGTTCCAGGAAAGCCAACTGGCGCCCCTGTTCCAGAAACTGGAAACCGCGGTCAAAACCGTGGCCCAGCAGGAGAAGCTGGACATGGTTCTCGACAAGCGCAATGCCGGGCTCCTCTATATGGACCCCAAGCTGGATATCACCGAGAAGGTGCGCAGCAAGTTCGGGGGCTAACGGCTACATGACACGCACCCTGGGCGAGCTGGCGGCCTTTCTGGAAGGAGAACTCCAGGGGCCCGCCGACCTTTCCATTGAGGGTATTGCCTCCCTGGATCAAGCTACGCCCCGGGAGATCTCCTTCATCACCCAGGGGCGGTTCGCCCGCCTGGCGGATCAGAGCCGCGCCGCCGCCTTTATCGTATCCCGGGAATACGCCAGGCTGGCGCGGCCCCTGATCATCGTAGCTCACCCTTATCTGGCCTACGCCCGGGTGGCGGCACTGTTTGCCCCCCCCGTAAGACGCTGGCCCGGGATCAGCGACTTGGCCTGTCTGGGCCCGGCAGTGGTGCTGGGCCAGGACGTCTCCATCGCCCCCCTGGTCTTTATCGGCGCCGGCACCCGCCTGGGCGACCGCGTCACGGTCATGCCCGGCTGCGTCATCAATGATGAGGTCAGCATCGGCGCCGACACCCTGATCTATCCCAACGTCACCATCAGAGAGCGCTGCACGGTGGGAGAGCGCTGCGTCATCCACAGCGGCACGGTGATCGGTTCCGACGGCTTCGGGTTTGTCCCCCAGGAAGCCGGACACGTGAAGATCCCCCAGCTGGGGACGGTGGTCATCGAAGACGACGTGGAGATCGGCGCCAATTGCACCATCGACCGGGGAGCCCTGGGTGCCACCCGGATCGGCCGGGGCGTCAAGATGGACAACCTGGTGCACCTGGCCCACAATGTGGAGGTGGGGGAACATTCCTTCCTGGTGGCCCAGGTCGGGGTGTCCGGCTCCACCAAACTGGGCAAACGGGTAACCCTGGCGGGGCAGGTAGGGCTGGCCGGCCATATCGAACTGGGGGACGGCGTCCAGGTGGGCGCCCAATCCGGTGTGCACCGCTCCATCCCCCCCGGCCAGACGATGTCCGGCTACCCGGCGCGCCCGCACCGGGAATGGCTCCAGATCATGGGCCATCTCCCCAAACTCCCCGAACTCTATCAAAGACTGAAACAGCTGGAGCAAACCGTGAGCGAACTCTCCGCCAAGGTAAACCAGGAAGAGGAAGGCCCAAAGACCAAAGAGGAAAGTTGAAAACCCTGACCCCCGAACTTTGAACCTTGAACCTTGAACTTAGAACCTCAGGAGCCGGAATCATGAACCCACCGCAGACCCTGAGTCTGGAAGAAATTCAAAAAATTCTCCCCCATCGCTACCCCTTCCTCCTGGTGGACCGCATCACCAGTCTGGAAAAAGGCAAACGCGTGGTGGGGTTGAAAAATGTCTCCATTAATGAGCCCTTTTTCCAGGGGCATTTCCCCGGCCGCGCCATCATGCCCGGTGTCCTCATCGCCGAAGCCATGGCCCAGGTGGGGGGCATCCTGGCCCTCCTGTCCCTCCCGGAACTCCTGGGTAACTCCCACCTCTTCCTGCTGGGTCTGGATAAAATGCGTTTCCGCCAGCCGGTGGTCCCGGGAGACCAGTTGCGCATCGAAGTCGAATCGGTGCGCGGTGGCAAGAAATTCTGGAAAATGAAGGCCCAGGCCTTTGTCGACCAGACCCTGGTGGCCGAAGGCGAGCTCATGGCCGCCATCGGCCAGGGGGAGGAATGAGTATGGCCCAAATCCACCCCACCGCCCTGGTGGATAAAACCGTCGAATTGGGTGAGGGCGTCACCATAGGGCCCTACAGCATTATCCAGGGCCGGGTCCGGATCGGCCACGACACCCACATCGGCCCCCACGTGGTGATTAAGGACTTCACCACCATCGGCAACAAGTGCGAGATTTTCCAGTTCGCGGTCATCGGTGAAATCCCCCAGGACCTGAAATTCCAGGGCGAAGAAACCCAACTGATCATCGGCGACGGCAACATCATCCGGGAGTTCGCCACCCTTCACCGGGGCACCGCCGGCGGCGGCGGCGCCACCCGCATCGGCCACGGCAACCTGTTCATGGCCTATACCCACGTGGCCCACGACTGCCAGGTGGGCAATGGCGTCATTATGTCCAACGCCGCCACCCTGGGCGGCCACATTATCCTGGAGGACTACGTCATTTTGGGGGGCCTCTCCGCCATCCACCAGTTTTGCCATGTCGGCTGCCACGCCTTTGTGGGCGGGTGTTCAGCGGTGCATCGGGACGTCCCTCCTTACGCCATGGCCGTGGGCAACCGGGCCAAGCTGGTGGGGCTCAACCTGGTGGGGCTGAAACGGCACGGCTTTACCGACTCCTCCCTCCAGTCCTTGAAACGGGCCTTTGAGCTCCTGTTCCTCTCGGAGTTGAACCAGAAAGAGGCCATCACCAGGATCAAGAACGAATTGCCCCCCACTCTCGAGGTCGGCCACCTCCTGGCGTTTCTCGAGACTTCGGATCGGGGCCTGCTCCCGGCGGATGTCCGAGAACATCGGCTTAATCGCGGGTAAGGGCCAGTTCCCCCTCCTGTTCGCCCAGGCTGCCCGGCAGCAGGGGGCCGCGGTGGTGGCGGTGGCCCACCGGGGCGAGACTGACCCGGGCCTGGCCGCCCTCGTGGACGAACTCCATTGGATTCACGTGGGCCAGGTGGGCAAAATCATCCGCATTTTCAAGGCCGCCGGGGTCCGGCAGGCGGTCATGGCCGGCGGCATCAGCCGGGGCCGCCTCTTCCGGGAGTTTCGCCCCGACTGGCGGGCCCTCAGCATCATCCGCCGGGCCGGCGCCGGTCGGGACGACCATCTCCTCCGGGCCGTGGCCGACGAGATGGCGGCCGAAGGCATTACCATCGCCCCCTCTACCCTCTTCCTTGACGACCTCCTGGCCACCCCCGGCCCCCTCAACCGCCGCCCACCCACCCCGGATGAACTGGCCGACATCACCCTGGGCGTCGAGGCCGCCCGGGAACTGGGCCGCCTGGACATCGGCCAGTGCGCCGTGGTGCGGCGCCAGGTAGTGGTGGCCCTCGAAACCATCGAAGGCACCGATGCCACCATCCGCCGCGGCGCCGCCCTGGCCGGACCCGGCGCCGTGGTGGTCAAGGTGAGCAAGCCCGACCAGGACCTCCGGTTTGACGTGCCCGCCGTGGGCCTGGACACCATCGCCACCATGCGGGAGGTCAAGGCCGCGGTGCTGGCCGTCGAGGCCGGCAAGACCCTGATCTTCGATCGCCCGGAGATGCTGAAGACCGCGGACCAGGCCGGGATTGCGGTCTGGGGTCTCTCCTAAAAACCTTCACCCCCAACTCAACCACCGGGGCGTTTCAGCCTCATCCTAAAATATCGCCCCCCTCACCCCGAAGCGGGAGGTGCAGTCGTCGGGTTCTTTTATGGTCTCAAAGCCGCAAATCGGTCCCATCATTATTATCCCATCTCCCCAATGAGGGTGAGGGTCAGGGTGAGGGGAAAGTAATCTGCCCCGAGCGCGGGAAACATTACCCCATTTATGGACCACTGCACTATAGCGTTTGCCAAAAGTATTTTCCGATGGTGGCATCATGCTAAATCCCCCCTAACCCCCCTTTATAAAATGGTGGAACTATAAGGAATTGCTGCCAAAGTCCCCCTTTGAAAAAGGGGGATTTAGGGGGATTTAAGAACCTCCCAGGGGAAAGAATTTATGGCAAACGCACTCAGTCGAGGGTCCGACGGCAGGTCCCAATCCGGCAAAATTGTGCGATAATCCACGGCAAGGTAAATTGCCGATCTTAAAGGAGACCGACACATGGAGCCTCAGCATGGGGAGATTCTGTTCAGATTGATCTTAGCCGCATTCCTCGGGGCTCTGGTGGGATTCGAGCGGGAGGTCCACGGCCGGCCGGCCGGCATCAGGACCTACCTCATCCTCTGCCTCGGTTCGGCCCTGATCATGGTCATGTCGGAGTATCTCACTTTCGGGATGATGGATAAACTGCCGCCGGATACCATGCGGGTCGACCCCGGCCGGATTGCGGCCCAGGCCGTCACCGGCATCGGGTTTTTAGGCGCCGGGGTGATCCTCAGGTATAGGGATACCATCCGGGGCCTGACCACGGCCGCCTGTGTCTGGGTGGTGTGCGCCATCGGTCTGGCCATCGGCGCCGGATTTTACCTCTACGGCTCCGTGGTCGCGGGTCTGACGGTGGTCTCGCTGGTGGGGGTGAAGTTTTTCGAGCGGCACTTGAAAAAGGACTGGTATCAGGAAATGACCGTCATCTCCCAGGATCTGGCCGGCCAGTTCAGCCATATCCAGGACATCATCACCAGCCACGCCTTTGAGGTGATTAATTTCGGCTTGAGCAAGGACCTCGAAAAGAAAGAAGTCACCGCCAACTTTCTCTTGCGGGTGCGGACGGCCCACCCTAACCGCCAGCTCTTACAAGAGGTCTTCGAACTCCCCGGGGTCAAACGGGTGGATTTGGCCTGAGGCCGGGTTGAGAGCCATAGTGGCCGTAGGCCGGGAAAACACACCCCGCCTTTAGCCATGTTGATACCTGATAATCAGGTCCGCCATCCTGCGCGCCCTGCTTCTTGGCGGCAGGCTCTGCTTCATGGCCACCTGCTGTAACGGTCAGGTGGCGAGGGCTGCGAATTGGCCGTATTCAAGCTTCCGCCGTTACGTCAGAAGGGGTATGTATAACCTTGAATGGGCGGCGGCTGATAACGTTCGGCGGCTGGAGATGAAATGATGCCAGGGCCGGGAGGCGCTGGACTTTCCCGCCCTGTGGCGCTGAACTTTGAGATTTCGCTGGCAACACTTGCTCTCGAGGAAACTGATGCTGGTCAAGGGATATTATGATTTTTCCTTAAGGAGAGGCGGCGCGCCCGCGCCCTTTGGAACCGGTTCAGGCTTCGACCCCCAGATGTTGGCCTATTTCCGGTTGGATGGCGATATTTCCCCACTTTTTCCCTACATCAACACCGTGGCAAAATCGGCCAGTCTCTTAGAAAACCCCCCATTTATCCGTTTTGTCCTGGACGGGTTCAGCTGCGGCCTCTATCCCGATCATGGCGTAGCCGCATCTTTTACGACCTCTCAGGAAGCCCTGGGGTTCTTAGATCGGTTGATGGACTTCCTCAATGATATCGCCGCACGCCGGGATCGTCTTATCCCGAATTACAAGAAATGGAACCCGGTGCCGGTACTCCAGATCTTCCGCCTGCTCCCCCAAACCAACTGCGGGAGCTGCGGCTATCCTTCCTGCCTGGCGTTTGCCGCAGCTTTAAGTACCCAGAAAACCAGCCCGGAGCGCTGCCCCGGTTTTAGCCGCCCTATAGCGACCCAAGCGGTCTACCCGGTCCATGATAAACAGGGCAATCTGGTGTCCACGGTTACCATCGACATTGACCCCAGCCGGCCCAACCGCGTCCTTGATTTGCCGGAAGAGGATGCCGCGCTGCTTGCCGGCAGCAGGACTGCACCGGGGGAAAATACCCATTCCCCGCCGGCAATGCTGACCGGGCGGGAACTGGAGGTTCTCCGCCTGATCGCCCAAGGGGCCACAAATGTGGAAATCTCCCAATCCTTAAAGATCAGTCCGCATACGGTCAAAAGCCATATAATCAATATCTTCAATAAATTGGGCGTTAATGACCGCACCCAGGCCGCGGTCCAGGCCCTGCGCCACCGATTGGTCTAATCTCCCGATATTTTCTCCTGGCAGATTCCTCTTCCTAAAAATAAAAATGCGGCCTCCCCCAAATGGGGGATTCTTTTCCCACGTAATGCGACTATCCTCAATACCTGAGAACAAGGCGTCTGGCATCAACTAGACGCAGAGAAAATTATTTCCCAGAGAGTAATCGATGCCGACCTGGGAGGAACCCGGAGAAGGAGAAGCGCCGCATGACCCAGTTGACCAACCCAATGGAGATTTTCAAGTTACTCGATAGATCTAATTGCAGAAAATGCAACGAATCCACCTGCATGGCCTTTGCCGCCGCGGTGTTCACGGGGCAGCGACAGCTCAGTGAATGTCCTCATCTGGATAGCCATGACATTGAGCCCTCCACCGGGAAACGCGAAGGGCGTGTTTCCAACGAACAGGAATTGGAATCCACCCTGGAAGAATTGAAGTCCCGGCTGGCCTCTGTTGACCTTTGTTCAGCCAGCGCGCAGATTGGGGGCTAGTTTTTCCAACGCTAAACTGACGATCAAGCTTCTCGGTAAGGACTTCAGTGTTGATTCCAGAGGGGATATTACCACTGACATCCACGTCCATCAATGGGTGACCATACCCGTTCTCAACCATATCCTCCAGAGCAAGGGAACACCTGTTTCAGGCAAATGGACCGCGTTGAGGGAACTAAAAAACGGCGAGACATGGTATCGGCTGTTTGAGCAGCGGTGCGAAAAACCCTTGAAGCGGTTAGCCGATATGCATACCGACCTCTTCGAGGACCTGATCCGTGTATTTAGTGGCAAACAGGTGGAAAACCATTATGATTCAGACATTTCGCTTGTCCTGAAGCCGTTGCCGAAAGTGCCGATCCTGATTTGCTACTCGAAGCCGGAGGACGGTTTCGAATCCAACCTGAAGGTTTTCTTCGACTCCACGGCGGAGGACCATCTCAATATTGAGTCCATCTATACGCTTGGTGTCGGATTGGTAAGGATGTTGGAAAAGATCGCTCAACGGCACCATTTCCAATGATTTCTCCTGCAGTGCCGCTCACAGTGGGAATAAACCCAACCTGCGATTATCTTGCCAAGACCTGACCTGGTCACAGAAATCCGTGCACCAAACCTCTGCCTGGAGATCGCCACGTCCTTTGGTGGGAAAGATGCAGGAAAAACGCGCGCCGGGGAAGCCTCAATCCTGAGGGGACGCCACTGGGGAAATTTCTCCGTATTCCTGGATGAGGCGGGAGGGATACTCGTGGGTGAAGCGGACCGCCAGTTTGGCATGCAGGTCCCAGGCGTCTTTCGGGGTAGCCGATGTCACGGTGAGTTCCGGTTGGTTCCAGTGCCGGGGCAGATAAAAGAAATTGGCCTCGAAGATGGCGGTCTCATAGCAGTCCTCGCCCTTGCGGATGGTGGACACCACGAATCGCCGCCGGGTGGGCTTGTTTTTTACTTTATTGAATAAGCCTTTTTCTTTCATAATGTCGGATACCCCAGCACTTCTAAACTATTTCGCACAAGTCCTGGATCTCTTCTTGGCGGCCGCTTTTTTCTTGGTCGGCATCGACCCGGCTGCGCCCATCACCACCTTGGTTCGCCGTTTGCGCTTGTACCGTTTGGCGACCCGGGCCTTGCCTTTGCGCCCCTTGGCAAACCAGAGCTTCTCTTCCGCCGGGGGCAGCTTGGCGATGGGCGTCCCCTCCAGTTCGAAGCCCTTTTCAATCAACGGCCGCAGATCGGCCCATTTCTTCGTGCTCCCCATCATGGCGACGATGATCTCCTGGTCGCCGTTTTTGAACTCCCCCACATAGGTGTGCTTGGCGGCCCGGGTGTACCCGGTTTTCCCGGCCACCGCCAGAGGCGTGGTGAAGAGGAACCGATTGTGGTTCCTCAGTTCCCGGTCTCCCTGGATGGGGTAATACTTGGTGGACATGATCTTGGCCAGTTCCGGGTTGCTCATGGCCCGGCGAAACATCAGGGCCAGGTCCTGGGCGGTGGAATATTGATTGTCCGCCGGCAGACCGTTGGCGGTGGCGCAGGTGGTGCGATAGGCGCCCCACTGCCTGACTTCCTGGGTGAGCTGGCTGGCAAAGGCCGGCTCGCTGCCGCTCACCTTTTCCGCCAGGGCCCGGGCGGCGTCGTTGGCTGAGTTCAGCAGCAGGGCATAGAGCAGCTCCCGCACCGTATAGGTCTCTCCCGGCTTGATGCCGATCTTGGACGCCGGCGCCGACGCCGCATAGGCGCTGACGGTCACCTTGTCATCCATCTTCAGGTGCTCCACCACCGACATGGCGGTCATCACCTTGAGGGTGCTGGCCGGAGGCAAAAAGGCCTGGGGGTTGAGGGCGAGTAAAATCTTGCCGGTTTTGGCATCCATAATGACAAAGGAGCGGGCCGAGACTTCGAAGCCTTCCTCCTCCTGACCCGCGGCAAATCCCGCTGCCACAGTCAATAGTGCCAGAACCAGCACCACCGTAAGTCCGTACTTGACGCGAAAAGTCATGTAACTCCTTATACGCGTAATATTCATGAGCACCAGCGGCCTCACCAAAATATGCAGCCTTATACTATAAAATAATTCCGCGCTTGGCAAACCAGAATCAAGGGGAGGAGACGGGAAAACCGCACACCGGATGCATTATCCGGCTACAGAAAACCGGAATTTTTGTCACCCTGGGTGCGGCTTATTATAGATAACCGGTTAATTTATTGGCGTTGTTGTCTTAACCCGTAAACACCCATGGAAAGACTGGATTATTTGCGGCCGCGGGCGGACCGGGGACACCGTCCGCATGCCCTCTGGGCCGGGGGCAGTCCAACCGCGTCCCGTCCCCCCGGCCAGGGCAAACCCCGTTGGCCGCAACGATCCGGACCATTCATACCGGAAACCCGGCGCCAGTCCGGCAGACCACGGCAAAGCCTAAACCATGGCTTCGCCTGGGGCCGTTAGATGGCTTTCTCCAGTTGTTTCAAGTAGTCCGCCGGCGAGTAATAACCGGGAAACCGCTGCACTTCCTTGCCGTCGGCCTCGAACACCAGGGTGGTGGGCGCCCCGGTGACGTTGAATTTCTTGACGATGTCCATGTTCTGGCGGCCGTCCAGGCGTACCGGGATGTACTTGGAGTTTAACTCCTGGACCACTCCCGGGTCGACATGGGTCTCGCTGTGCAGTTTCATGCAATGGGGACACCCGTCCATATAGAGTTCCAGCAAGACGCGGCGATTTTCTTTTTGGGCCTCTTCCAGGGCCGAATCCCAGTTGTCCCGCCAGTTAATTTCTGCCATTACTTGACTCCTTTCTTTCAAGGGATTTTTCCCGTAACTCCAGGTCGACAACGGCTGGGCTCCCTCCACTACGGACTTTTGCCCCTGTCACTCAATTATCTAAGATAAGGATGGTCCCACCGAAGGCAAGGACTAAGAACAACGTTTAAGCCTAACCCCTGTCTTTTTTTCCCGGGAGATGCTATGATGGTGGCGCCCTGCCGGGCATGTTACTCCATGACCTTGCGCGGCTCACGCCGGGGCTGACGCCGGCGCCGGCCCTCAACCTGACGGGTGCCATGGTTTTTCTGGTTCTTCTCCTTCTATCGGCGTGGTGCTACCAGTTCCTGGCCCTGGTCTCTCTGGGGCGCTTTTTCCGTCCCGCTCCCCCGGTCCCGCCGGTCGCAACCGGTCCCGGCATCACTGTCTTCAAGCCCCTCAAGGGTTTGGGCCCCCTCTCCCGGGAATGCCTGACGAGCTTTCTGACCCAGGATTACCACCCTTACCAGGTGCTCTTTGGGGTGCGGGACCCGGATGACCCGGTGTTGCCCCTCCTCCGCGAATTGTCCCGGGCCCATCCCCGGTGCAACCCCGCAGTGGTCATCTGTCCTGAAGCCCTGGGCCTCAATCCCAAGATCAGCACCTTGCGCCAGCTGATGCCCCGGGCCCGGTACGACCTCCTGGTGATCGCCGACGGGGATGTCTTGGTCGGCCCCGATTACCTGGCCCAGGTGGCCGCGGCCTTCCGGCAGCCGGGGGTGGGCCTGGTGAGCTGCCCCTACCGGGCCGGCCCGGGCCGCACCCTGGGCTCGGCCCTGGAAGCCCTGACCATCGCCGCCGACTTTATCCCTTCAGTGGCCGCGGCTAACGTTGTTGAAGGTATCCGCTTCGCCCTGGGAGCCGCCATGGCCCTGACCCGCCAGGCCCTCTCCGCCATCGGCGGCCTGGCTCCCCTGGCCGACTTCCTGGCGGACGATTATCAGTTGGGCTTCCGGGTGGCCCAGGCCGGGTTCCAGGTCAAAATCCTCCCCTACGTGGTGGAGACCGCCAACCCTGAGATGAGTTTCCCGGATTATCTGGCCCACCAGCTCCGCTGGGCCCGCACCTACCGGGTCTGCCGCCCCGGGGGGTATCTGGCCTACGGCATCACCCACGCCCTGGTCTACAGCCTCGTCATCCTCCTGGTTTCGGGCCTGGCCCCCTGGGCCTGGGGCCTGGCCGCGGCCACCCTGGTCCTCCGGGGCGTCCTGGCCGGGTTCTCCGAGCGCCGCTGCCTCAAAGGGGAACTGCCCCTGGGGGCCTTGGCCCTCCTCCCGGTTAAAGACCTCCTTGCCTTCGGCCTCTGGCTCGCCAGTTTCCTGGGCCATCAGGTCAATTGGGGCGGGCGGTCTTACCGCGTGACCCGGGAAGGCAAACTGGCGCCCAATGACCAAACGGCCTGAGGCGACCGGGCCATTCCGGTTGCAGAAATGAGATGCTCTGAGATAGGACCCCTGTATGAACGAAATTGTACGGCTGTCGCTCTTCGTCGGGGCCGGATTTTGCTCCGGCTTTTTGAACACCATCGCCAGCGCCGGGTCCGCCCTGATCCTGCCGCTCCTGATATTTCTGGGCGTCCCGGCGAATATCGCCAACGGCACTAACCGGCTGCAGATCGTCACCGGCCGGATTTCTTCCATAGTGGCGTTTCAGCGGGCCAAGGCCATTGATTGGCGCAATGCCCTCATCCTCGGCGTCCCTTGCCTTCTGGGAGGCTGTTTAGGCGCTTCCATTGCGGCCGTGCTCAAATCCAAATATATCGGTTGGGGCATCACCTTTGCGGTGATCGCCGCCTTTGTGGTGCTGGCAACCAACCCGAAAAGATTGCTCCAGAACCAAAAGGTCGATAAACCCGTCATCAGGTGGTGGCATCTGGGCCTATTCTTTCTGGTGGGTGTCTGGGGCGGGTTTATTGTTCTGGATGCCAGCACCTATGCCCTCATGGTGCTGGTCCTGGCCATCGGTTATGATCTGAGGAAAGCCAACGCCGAGAAGGCCGTGGCAATTTTCCCCATGTCCGTCGCCTCCCTGGTGATCTTTGCCTGGTTCGGGGAAGTTGACTGGTCCATCGGCCTGTGTCTGTCGGTGGGCAGTGTCATCGGCGCCTGGGTCGGGGCGTTTTTTGCCACCAAAGAATGGATTAAGATCTGGATCTTCCGTATTTTGATGGTAATTTTGCTCGTGGAAATTTATGAACTGGCTGATAAGTACCTTTTTGGTCATATATCCTGGATACATCAATGGATGCATCTCGGCTGGCATTTAGAAAGGTTTTTCTAAAGGGAATGGTAGGGTTGCAATGTATCGGTCCCCCCAGGTATGATAAAGTCCGCTGCCACCGAACCCCCTGACCTTTATGGCGGGGCCTTGAGGTCGGAGACCGAACCGTGCTGACCCCGTGCTGACCTTGGTGGGGCGAGCCGGTATGGGAGTAGGAATTACTCATGAACAGCAAACTGCTGCAACAATTGCTGGAGGAGGTTCAGGCCGGACACTTGCCGGTGGCCGCGGCCGTGGAGCGCCTCCGGACCCTGCCCTTCGAAGACCTGGGCTTCGCCCGGGTGGACCACCACCGCCAGCTCCGCCAGGGTTTCCCCGAAGTGGTGTTCGCCGCGGGCAAGACCCTGGAGCAGGTCCGGTCCATCCTCACGTCCCTGACCGCCCGGGCCGACCACGTCCTGGCGACCCGTCTGGCCCCCGAAGCGGCCGCGGCGCTGGCCCTCGACTTTCCCCAGGCCCGCTATTACCCCGATTCCCAGGCCTTGACCCTCAGCCGGGGCGAAGTCCCCGAACGGGGTCGGGGTTTGATCCTGGTGATCTCGGCCGGGACCTCGGATATCCCCGTGGCCGAAGAAGCCCTGGTCACCGCCCAAATTATGGGCCACCGGGCCGAAGCCCTTTATGACGTGGGGGTGGCCGGCCTCCACCGCCTCCTGGCCCACCAGGAGCTCCTGGCCCAGGCCACCTGCTTTATCGTGGTGGCGGGCATGGAAGGGGCGCTGCCCAGCGTGGTGGCGGGGCTGGTGGACCGGCCGGTGATCGCGGTGCCCACCAGCGTGGGCTACGGCGCCTCTTTCGGCGGCCTGGCCGCGCTTCTGGCCATGCTCAACTCCTGCGCCACCGGCCTGGCCGTGGTCAACATCGACAACGGTTTCGGCGCCGGCTACCTGGCGGCCCTGATTAACCGCCGAGATTGAGTTCCAGCCCATGGCCCTGACCTGTCCGGAATGCGGCGCCGAAGTGAGGGGTCAGACCCCGGTCTGCCTCCGGTGCGGCGCCCCCCTGCCTGCCGCCCCCCCAAAGCCGGGCTTCGGGTTTGAATGGAAGTCCGCCCGGACCTACGGGGGCTACCCCCTGGTCCACATCGCCTTCGGCAAGGATAGCCGGGGCAAGTGGCGCGTGGCCCGGGGCGTCATCGCCATCGGCCAGTTCGCCCTGGGCCTGATCACCGTGGCCCAATTCGGGGTGGGCCTCGTGTTCGGCTTCGGCCAGTTTCTCATCGGGGGCGTCGTCCTGGCCCAGATCGCCGGGGGCCTGGTGCTGGGGGTGGGCCAGGTCGCCACCGGTTACGTGGCCATCGGCCAGGTGGTCGTCGCCTACTACGGCCTGGGGCAAATCGGCCTGGGCGAATTCCTCTGGACCATTTCGAGACGGGACGGCGAAGCCGTCAACTTTTTTCTGTCCTGGTGGAGCTATCTGAAACAGTTTATGCGTTAGCAAGGCGTCTCATCATGGGATAGACCTAAAATCAGGTTTGGATCACCTGGCTTTGCAGGTTAAGTCCCCCCGTGAAAAAGGGGGATTTGGGCAGTAATGTCCTGTAAAGATTGGGCATGAACGCCGGCAGGTTGAAAAAATTCCCTGTAGCCCCAGGGCCCTATCCAAGGTCAACGCCGTCTGAGAACGGTACCAGCAAAAACCCCCTCTCCCCTGCGAGGGGAGCGGGATGGGGTGAGGGGTGGCTTCATTGGCTGGCGCCCCCACCCAAACCCCGCCCTCCCTCCAGAGTGGCCCGGAGTCCTTATGCCGATGCAACCAAGGCGCTCCCTCATGGTGGCTTTATGCCTGGCCCTGTGCCTGGCAGCGGTCCCCCTCCACGCCGCCCAACCCCGCCTGCTCTTCCAAACCTCCACCCTCCAGGCCCTCATGGCCGGGGTCTATGACGGGGACCTGACCTTTCAGGAGTTGGCCCGGCACGGCGACTTCGGCCTGGGCACCTTCGACGCCCTGGACGGCGAAATGATCGCCCTGGACGGCGCTTTTTACCAGGCCCGGGCCGATGGCCGGGTCTCACCCGTGCCCGGCGCCATGACCACCCCCTTCGCCGAGGTGACCTTTTTCAAGGCCGACCGGACGCACCTGCTCGAGATGCCCATGAACCTGCGGCAACTCCTCGCTTATGTCGACAAACTGCTCCCCAACCCCAACCTCCTCTATGCCATCAGGATTGACGGCGTCTTCCCCTCCGTCAAGACCCGGAGCATCCCCCGGCAGCAGAAACCCTACCCGCCCCTGGCCGCGGCCGCGGCCCGACAGGCGGTATTTGACCTGACCGGCGTCCAGGGCGTCATCGTGGCCTTCCGCTACCCCGCTTATCTGGCCGGCGTCAATATGCCCGGTTACCACTGCCACTTTATCACCGCGGACCGCCGGGCCGGCGGACACCTCCTGGATTGCCGGGTCGAGGGAGCCACCGTGGCCGTGGACACCATCCCCAATTTTTACCTGCGCCTGCCGGAAAGTCAGGCGTTCTCCCGGACGGATTTAACCGGAGACCGGCGCCATGAACTGGAAAAGATCGAGAGGTAGGCAGCCTGGGATGATAGTAGCTTTCCTGGTCCCATGCCATTTCTTCAGGGTGTGGCCTGCCCTTTTTTGAAAAAATTAATTTCTCCCGAGTTTCGGGATATCTTGACTCCAACCGGACAAATCAGCTACATACAGAGTAACCTTGTGGGGTCAACCCGGGGAGAGGGGTTCGCAAAACCATCCTAAAGGAGTGCAAGCCCGTGTTCCAAACTCTGATGGCAATCATGTTGGGACTTAGCCTCATGATGACCGGCTGTGCGGCGTTGAAGGCATCCCCTTCCAAGGGCGCCGGCTTTGTCCCCGTGGACAAGATGGCCCCCCGGGCCGACCTCCCCTTCCAGAAGGTCTGGTTCAAGCAGGGTGTGGATTTTAAGCGCTATAAGAGCATCTATATCCCGCCGGTGAACACCCATTATCTCCTGGAGTCCAACTGGTGGCAGCAGAACTTCCGCCAGGGCCAGATGGAGGAAGATTTGGCCATGATGGCGCAATACATGCAAGACGAATTCAAAACCGCCTTCGCCAACGATCCTCAACGCCGTTATCAGGTGGTGGAGGCCCCCCGGAAAGATTCCCTGACCCTTGAACTGGCGCTCACCGAGCTGGTTCCCAGCAATGTGGCCCTCAGCGTCCTGGAGTATGCCCCCTATGGCGGCGGCACCGCGGTCCGGGTCATGGAAAGGGCCACGGGGGCCGAAAGCACCGTAGCTTTCGAGGCCAAGATGAAGGATTCGACCACCGGCGACGTCCTGGCCATGTTCGCTGACCGGCAGGTAAAAAAAATCAGGATCATTGATTTCAAGGCCTTCACCTGGTATGCCCACGGCCGGGAGATCATCAGGGAGTGGGCCGAACAATTCGTGCAGCTCGCCAATCAGCGGCCGGGAGAGGTCATCGAGGGTACCGCCCCCTTCACCCTGAAACCCTGGTAACCCCCGGCAGCCGGGAAAAACCATCCCTAAGCCCCAGGCCGTCGGGATGACCGTTCTGGCATTTAGAGAGCGTTTGCCAAGAATTTTTTCCTCTTATCCCCTCTCCCTCCGGCGGGGGGAAAGGGTCAGGGTGAGGGGGGAGAAGAACAAACTTTTGAGGCTCTTGCAAAACTCCTTATTGACCTCCATTGTCATTCTGAGCGGAGCGAAGAATCTCGTATTTTCAGATGGTTGAGATCATTCACTTCGTTCAGGATGACATAAAAACAGTTTTGTAAGAGGCTCTTTTATCAACCGGTATAAATTCCTGACCCCGGAGGGCCCCGAATCCATGGCTCCAGATCCACCGGAAAACGTGTCGCTTTACCAGCAGAGTGAGCAGGAAAGCCTGTCCCCGGACAGCCGCTTCACGTTCCATTGCCACGCCGATTTGCCCTGCTTCGACCAGTGCTGCCAGACCCCCACCGTCATCCTGAGCCCTTATGACCTTCTGCGTCTGAAACAGGCCCTGGGGATCACTTCCGGGCAAGTACTCGAGCGCTATACCCGGCAGGAGATTGAACCGAATGCCAATCTGCCCCTGGTCTTTATCGATGCTTACCGGTCGGCGGAGGGGGGCTGCCCCTTCCTCGGGGCCCAGGGCTGCACGGTGTATCCCCATCGCCCCGCGGCCTGCCGCCTCTTTCCCCTTACCATGGGCAGCCGCCTCACCCCGGACGGCGTCGAGGACCATTACTTTTGCCGCCGCCTGGATTATTGCCGGGGATTCGAATCCGGGGACGAATGGACCGTAGCCAACTGGCTGGCCGACCAGGGATTTGCCGAGTATGACCAGGGGCGCCGGGAATGGCTGGAAATCCTCCTTAAAGCCGGAGTGACTGAGCCCCCCGTGGTCGACGCCCTGATCCAGGACCTTTTTGCCGTCCTGGCTTATGACCTGGACAGATTCCGCCGCCTGGTTTTTGACCCGGTATTCCTCGAGGCCTACGAACTCGAGGCCGGGGCCCTGGAAGACCTCAAGACCGACGACCTGGCCCTCCTCAAGTTCAGTTACCGGTTCCTGCCCACCCTCCTGTCCCCCGAGGGAGCCCAAAAAATGGCCGCGGTTATCCGCCGCTCCACCAAATTCTTCGAAGTCGACTGAGGCCGGGGCTCAAGAAAACCTCGGTGCTCTGTTTCATAGGAGAATGTAGCGGGAAAGGCGGGATTCCCCCCTTTCTTAAAGGGGGGTTAGGGGGGATTTATTCAAGCGATAGAATCCCCCTTTTTCACAGGGGGACTTGACGCGACCCAACCCGGCGGCGCTCAGAAGGACACTTCTTCAGAATTGAAGTGGGGTAAGGGCTCTTATCCCGCCGCCACGCCGTTGACGCCGCCGTTGATCAGGCGCACCACGGCCATGTCCGGGAAATAGTCGATAACGTTGAGGCAGCCGTAGTTCTGGTCCAGGCGGAAGAGGTGATCCAGGGAGAGACCCAACGCCTCGCTGAGGATGACCCGGTTGACCCCGGCGTGGGCCACAATGATGAAGGCCTTCTCAAAGTGTTGATTGATGAGCTCGTTAAGCCGGGGCAGGACCCGGGAACTCACGTCCAGGAGGCTTTCGCCCCCGGGGATCCGGAAGCTGGTGAGGTCCCGGAAACGGGCCTCGAGTTCGGCGGGGTAGCGCTCGGCGATCTCGGTGAAACTTAACCCTTCCCAGACCCCGAAGTGGACCTCCCGGAACTCCGGGATTATTTGTAGAGGCGCCTCCCGACCCCGGCTGATAATCTCTGCCCCGGTTAAGGTCCGGGTCAGGTCCGAGGCATAGACCCCCGCCAGGTCCACGCCGGTAAGCTGCGCCGCCAGGTCTTCAAACTGGCGCACCCCTTTATCCGACAGGCCGATGTCGTTGTTGCCGTGGTACCGGTCGGTGTGGCCGTCAGCCACCTGGCCGTGGCGCACCAGGTAGACCCGGGTGGGAGTCAGGGAACCCTTGGCGGCCGCGGCCATGGAACTCATGCGCTTTAGGCCTCTTCCATGACCGCGTTGTTAGGCACCACCACGATGCCGTTTTCCGTGAGATGAAATCGCGAGGCGTCCCACTGGGGGTCGTAGCCGATGGAAAACCCCGCCGGCACCCGCACCCCCTCTTCGATAATCGCCCGCCTGACCTTGGCCCGGGGGCCGATGACCACCCCGTCCCACAGGATGGCGTCTTCCACCACCGCCTCCGGCCCCACAATCACCCCGGGGGAGAGGATCGACCGGGCCACGGTGCCTTCGATGATGCAGCCTGAGGCGATGAGGGAATCCTCCACCGCCACCGGCATTGCCCCCGGTAATGAATTTGCTGGGGGGCAGGAGCTGGGGCCGGGAGCGCATGGGCCACTCCGGATCGAATAACTCGAAAGTGGGCGCGGGGCCCAGAAGGTCCTGGTGGGCCTTGAAGTAGGCGTCCAACAGCCCGATATCCCGCCAGTAGCTGGGGGCGCCGCTGACCGGGTCCTGGAAATTGAAGGCGAACACTTTTTTCCGCCCCACCATCTGGGGGATGATGTCCCCGCCGAAATCGTGCTTGCTGGTCTTGTTCTTGGCGTCCTTGATGACCTCCTCCACCAGCACCCCGGCATTGAAGATGTAGACCCCCATGGATACCAGGGAAATGTCGGGATTGTCGGGCAATCCTGGCGGGTCTTTGGGTTTTTCCAGGAAATTCTCCACCTCCCCGGTCTCGTTCACCTTGAGAATGCCGAAGGAGCTGCCCTCCACCCGGGGCACCAAAGCCGCGGCCACGGTGAGGTCCGCGCCCCGGTCCAGGTGAAAGTCCAGCATCTTCCGGTAATTCATCTTGTAGACGTGGTCGCCGGAGAGGATCAACACGTGCTCCGGACGCTCGGCCTCCAGGAGGTTGAGGTTCTGGAAGATGGAGTCCGCGGTGCCCCGGTACCAGCGGCTCACCATGATCTGCTGGGGCGGCATGGAGTAGATGTACTCCCCCAGGTCCGGGTGCATGATGTCCCAGGCCTGGCGCAGGTGTTGGTCCAGGGAGAAACTGCCGTACTGGCTGAGGACGTAGATGCGCCGGATGCCCGAATTGAGGCAGTTGGACAGGGTAAAATCGATGATCCGGTAAAGGCTCCCGAAGGTGATCACCGGTTTGGCCTTGTCCCGGGTCAGGGGAAAGAGGCGCTCGCCCTTGCCCCCGGCCATGATAATGGTGGTGAGTTTCTTCAATACGTCCGTCATCTATTTACCAACTCTTTAACTTTCTCTTTGAGCTCCGTGAGATCGGAAGACTTCACCACGTAGGCGTCCGCGGCCCAGCTCATAAAGCTGTCCTGATACTGGGAATAGGCGGTGTTCATGATCACCGGCAGCCCCTCCTTGATCCCCAGGATGCGGGGCAGGGCCTCCAGCCCGTCCATGCCGGGCATGCGGATATCCAGAATGACCAGGTCCAGGGCTTCGCTCGCCACCATCTTCAAGGCATCCCGGGCATTGGTGGCGATCAATACCTTATAGCCCTCCTCCTCCAGCTCTTCCTGCAACAGAGTCCGGATCGCCTCGTCGTCATCCACCACCAGGATCGTTTTCATCAACTGCCTCTCTGTAAGCACATGGTGTCTTTATAGTAAGTCTTCCCGGGGCCGGGGGCAACGGCGGGGCGACAAAATTCCCGGGGCCTTCTCAGGACCCCGCCGGCGGCTGCCAGGCATCCTCCCCCAGGAACAGGGGCAACTCCGCCAGGCAGATGGGCCCCACCCGGATATCCCAGCCGGTGTAGGCGGCCAGTTCCTCTTTCAGGGGACCGACGACCCCGGGGATGATGAGCTGGCGGGACCTGAGCTTGTCCGCCAGGCCATGGGCGGTAAGCCCCTGGTCCAGGCGCTGGGGGGTGAAGCTGCGAAAGACCATGGACATGTCCACCGTGTCCCCCCGGGTATCCACCACCAGCAGGTACAACGGGCTGACGGTCAGGGCCAAAAGCCCGGTGACCACCCCCAGGGTGAATTCGCTGTTGCCGGTGACCAAAAGGGGCGCCTCGGGCCCGGGCTCGTTGATCTCGAACAGGTCCGGCGGCACCGGCCGGGGCAGCTCCAGGGACTGGACCACCGGCAGGACTTCCAAGGCGTTGACCGCCAGGGACAGGGCGTAGCGCTTCGCCGGGCTCAGGGTCCGGCAGTCCTCGGGCCTCAGGCTGCCGTCCTTCAGCCGGGCCGCCACCTGGGCGCAATCGGGCCCCCCCAGCCCCTGGCACTCCTCCGGGGTCAGGTAGGGCGCAATCTCGATTCGGTCCACATACAGATTCGCTTTCAGCATGGCCCCTCCCGAGTGGATCAGCCTTATTTAACCTAACAACTATGTCCTCCGAGGTCAACGCCTTAGGGCGCGGCCCCCGGAGAAAAACCGGCCGGATCCCCGAAGGGTCCGAGAGAAATTTTTCCGGCCCGGTCCCGGATTAACCACGAATCATGGAGCCCCAGGGCTTGAGCCGGGGGTGGCGCAGTCTGAAACCGGCAGCAGCAATAACCCCCTCTCCCCTGCGAGGCTAAGCATTACCCCCAAGTGGGGAAGTGGTTGATTCAACAAGTTTTTGGTGGCACAGGTTTTCAACCTGTGCAAGGGATTTTCCCACAGCCTGGAAAGGCTGTGCCACCGGGCAGAAAAACTTATGGGCAATGATAAGCCTGCGAAGGGTAAGGGTTGGGGTGAGGGGTGGCTTCGTGGGCTGCCCCTCCTTCTCCCTGCCCTCTCCCCATGGGGGCAGAAGGTAATGACCTTGGTAGATCAAGAGGTTTATCCGGCCAGACTCAGGACCCGGCAGGCCCGGCAGGCTCATGTCTTAGGGCCATGATCTTGACCAGGAAATTGTGCTATCATGCTTCTTACCGGCAGGCTGGCTCGCAAGCCCAAAGTCGTCAAAGTTCAGGCCCGGGACCGGAAGCTCATTCAAGACTGATTTTAGGCGTCATTTTCAATCAACCGAAAGAGCGTAAACTGGGGAAGAATCACCCCACCTTTTCTAAAGGGGGGTAGGGGGGATTTTGATAACAACCTGGAAATCCGTCTAAAAGCACCTTTAATCAAGGGGGACTTAAAACCTCCGTTCCCCACCTTTACTCGGTTGAGAGAATTATTTTTTCAGCCTGAGGCAGCTTTTGCATAGGTTCAAGGGTCCTTAACCACCTCTTTGCCCGGGCCAGCCGAGCCTGACCGATAAACTCCTCACCAGCGGATCAACATGCTGAAAAATATTTTCTTTACCCTGGTGTTTTTCATTGTAGATCACTTTGTTCTCTGGTTGGCGGCGAGTTTAATCAGCGTCATCGCCATGAAGTATTGTTACCGAATTTGGCGGGATCAATCGCGGGCCCCGGATACGAGACATATTTCTCTCATCGTATGGGTATTACTGGCGATTCTGCTAGTAATTTTTATTGCCGGGATGGTTTATATTATTGCCATCATCATAGTATTTTTCCCTGAATTACGTAAATTAATGGGTAAATAGCCCTCTGAAATACGTCAGGGGAGATCAGGGGCGATCTCTCCCCCGGGAGCCCAAGGGTTAAGGAGTTAGCCAACGGTGCCGATCCATATTGTTACGGGGACACCTGCCATTGCTGGTGGCTGGCAGCCCCTGCGATCATGAGATGCGCGGCCGGACGATTCAAAACCCGGACGGCACGCGGGAACTTTGCCGCCGGTCCCGAAATCGCTTGATTTTCTTAACAACTTGGGGTATAAATTTAACGTTAATTCAATATTTGACAAAAATCAGACAGCAAAGGAGTCCGGCCCAAGAGTAACCGGTTTGAATCAAAGTTGAAATAGGGTAAAGGAGACAAACCCGCCTGGGACCCCGGCAGTCCCGGCGAGGGAGTCTGGTCTGAATTTTTCAATCAACCTAGCGCCTGCTGCTGCAGTCCTCTTTTCTCTTTTTCCCTTTACCTAAGCCTCCCCAGGCTCCGGAAACACTTGGAAATCAATTTATATGGTCAGAGTCCCCTTCACCTCTCTCGTATTGCCTCATCTCACCGAACTCACGCCCTATCAGGCCGGCAAACCTCTGGAAGAACTCGAAAGAGAACTGGGACTCACCGATGCCATCAAACTGGCCTCCAATGAAAATCCCCTGGGGCCTTCTCCCCTGGCCCTGGCTGCCATCCGGGACAGCCTCGAGAGCCTGCACCGCTACCCCGACAGCCACGCCTATTACCTCAAGGACGACCTGGCCCGGCATCACGGCATCCTGCCTTCAGCAGTTGATCCTGGGCAACGGTTCCGATGAGGTCCTGGACCTTCTGGTCCGGGCCCTGGTGCCTCCGGGGGGCGAGGTCCTGAGCACCACCCACACCTTTTTGATGTACGGCCTCCTCACCCAGGCCGTAGGCGGGTTTTTCCGCCCGGTGCCGTTGCGCGACATGCGGGTGGACCTCAAGGCCATGGCCCAGGCGGTCACGCCCCAAACCCGGCTGATCATCGTCAACAACCCCAATAATCCCACCGGCACCGCGTTTCGGCGCCAGGAGTGGGAAGACTTCCTGGCCGCGGTCCCCGCCACCGCCACCGTGGTCCTGGATGAGGCCTATATTGACTTTGCCGATGATCCCCAGGTGCCTTCCTGTCTGGAATACCTGTCGGAAGACCGCCCCCTGGTGGGGTTGCGCACCTTTTCCAAGACCTATGGGCTGGCGGGCCTGCGCATCGGCTATGGCTTCGGCCCCAGCGAACTGATGGACTACCTCAACCGCCTCCGGATGCCGTTCAACGTCAACCGCCTGGCCCAGGTGGCGGCCCGGGCGGCTTTGCAGGACACCGATTTTCTGGCCCGCACCCGGGATCTGGTCCTCGAAGGCAAAGCCCGGTTCTACCAGGAACTGGCCGGCCTCGGTCTGCCGTTTATCCCCAGCCAGGCCAATTTCGTGCTCATCCGGGTCCCCCGGCCGGGGCAGGTTGTCTTTCAGGCCATGCTGCGGGAAGGGGTCATCATCCGGGCCATGGACTCCTACGGTTTCCCCGACTATATCCGGATTAATATGGGACGGCCCGAGGAAAACCGGCGGTGCCTGGAAGCATTAGAGAAGGTGTTGGGGTCGGGCGGCTGAGTGGGCTATCGGAAAATCATCACCATCGACGGTCCGGCCGGGGCCGGCAAAAGCACGGTGGGCCGCCTCTTGGCCCAGTCCCTGGGGTATCTCTACCTGGACAGCGGCGCCCTCTATCGGGCCGTGGCCTGGCAGTCCTTGCAACTGGGTCTCGACCTGGAGAGCGACTCGGCCCTGGCGGAGTTCCTGGCGGACTTTGCCCCGGAGCTGACCGCCGATTCCCGGGGATTTCACCTGGTGATCGACGGCGTCGAGGTCAGCGAGGGCCTCAGGTCCCCGGCGGTGACCCGGGAGTCCTCCCGGCTGGCGGCCCAGCCCCTGGTGCGCCAGTGGGTCAAGGACCGGCTGCGCCATCTGGCCCGAAACCGCGGGGTGGTGGCCGAAGGCCGGGACCAGGGCTCCGTGGTTTTTCCCGGGGCCGATCACAAATTTTATCTCTCTGCGGCCCTGGCCACCCGGGCGGAACGCCGGCGCCGGGAGTGGCAGGGGGAGGGCGATCCGCCTTCGCTGGTCAATGCCATGGCGGACATCGCCGCCCGGGACCTCAGGGATGAAACCCGGGATGAGGCGCCGTTCCGCGTCCCCGAGGACGCCTGCGTCATTGATAGCACCGATTTGAGCATCGAAGCTGTGTTACAGCAGTGCCTGGCCGGGATCAGGGGCAATGACCCGGCAGGTTGGAATCTAAACCAAGTAAACTTGTTTAAGGGGGCTCACATGGACGGTATGGAAAACAACGAACTGACTAACCACACCACGCCGGAGGATTTTGACGAAGACCGGCCGCAAACCGCAGAGGTCGCAACCTCGGAGTCCAGATCTTCATCCCTGGCGGATTCCGCCGAGATGCCGGATATGGAATCCATGAGCGAACTCTACGAAGAGAGCTTGAGGCGAGTCCAGGAAGGGGAAGTCGTCAAAGGCCGCATCGTGTCCATCACCAAGGATTACGTCATGGTGGACATCGGCTACAAGTCCGAAGGCCAGATCCCCATCCACGAATTCACCACCCCCGAGGGGGAAGTCACCGCCAAGGTGGGGGAGGATGTGGAAGCCCTGATGGAGAGCCGCGAAGATGAAGAAGGCGCGCTCATGCTCTCCAAGAATAAAGCCTCCAAGATCAAGGTGTGGGAAGAAATCGGTTCAGCCTACAACGACGATGGAGAAGTTGAGGGCACCATCGTGGCCAAGGTCAAAGGGGGCCTCTCCGTGGACCTGGGCGGCATTATCGCCTTCCTGCCCGGCTCCCAGGTTGACTTGGCACCCATGCGCCATACCGATCATCTCATTGGCCAGCACTACGACTTCAAGGTCCTGAAATTCAACCGCAAACGGCGCAATGTCGTCCTTTCCCGGCGGGCCCTGCTCGAGAAGGAGAGGAACGAAGCCAAAACCTCCCTCCTGGCTTCTCTGGAAGAGGACAAGATCGTGGAAGGCGTGGTCAAAAATATCACCGATTACGGCATTTTCGTGGACCTGGGCGGTCTGGACGGGCTGCTCCACATCACCGACCTCTCCTATGGCCGGGTGCGCCATCCCGCCGACCTCTTTAAGGTCGGGGACACCATCACGGTCAAGGTCTTGAGCTTCGATCTGGAAAAAGAGCGCATCTCCCTGGGCCTGAAGCAGCTCACGCCGGACCCCTGGACCGTGGTGGATGAGAAATTCCCCCTGGGCGCCCGGGTCACCGGCAGCGTGGTCAGCCTCACCGATTACGGGGCCTTCGTGGAACTGGAGCCCGGCGTGGAAGGGCTCATCCACATCTCCGAAATGTCCTGGACCCGGAAGGTGCGCCATCCTTCCCAGGTGCTGAGTGTAGGTGACGTGGTGGAAGCCACCGTCCTCGAGGTCGAGCCCCAGCGCAAGCGCATCTCCCTGAGCCTCAAACAGGTGGAGCCCAACCCCTGGGAAGTCATCGGGGAAAAATACCCGGTGGGCTCGGTCATCGAAGGCAAAATCAAGAATATCACCGACTTCGGCATCTTCATCGGCATCGATGAAGGCATCGACGGCCTGGTGCATATCTCCGACATTTCCTGGACCAAACGCTTCAAGCATCCCTCGGAGTTGTTCAAGAAGGGCCAGGTGATCCAGGCCAAGGTCCTCTACATCGACAAAGACAACGAGCGCTTCTCCCTGAGCATCAAGGATCTGGCCGACAACCCCTGGCAGACCATCGACGACCGTTTCCCCATCAACTCCGTGGTCTCCGGCCCCATTACCAACATCACCGACTTCGGCCTCTTCGTCGAGGTGGAGGAAGGCATCGAGGGCCTCATCCACATCTCGGAGCAGAGCCGGGACAAACAGAGAATGGCCGCCCTCCAGGTGGGAGATCTGATCCGGGCCAAGGTGATCCACGCCTCGGCTACGGAACGCCGCATCGGCCTGAGCATTCGGAAACTGGAGACCGAGGAGGAGCAGTCCCATTACCGGGATTACCTCCACTCCCGCACCGAAGCCACCTCCAACCTCGGGGATATTCTCCGGGAGACCCTGGAAGAAAAGCAGGGCAAGGATAACGACTAAGGCCCCATGGAATCCCGCTCGCTGTGGACCGGTTGCTTGATCACGGCCCTGGTGGTCCTCTTCTTCATCGGACTGTCCGGGATCGTCCTGACGCTCCTGGGGAAGGGCAGTCTCTTCACCACCCGGGAGCGGGTCGGAGTGGTGGAGATCAAGGGGGTGCTCACCGACTCCCGCACCGCCATCAAGCAACTGGACCGCTACCGGGACGATGATAATATCAAGGCCATCGTGCTCCGGATCAACTCCCCGGGCGGCGCCGTGGGGCCCGCCCAGGAGATCCTCCGGGAGGTGGAAAAGGTCCGCACCAAGAAAAAGATCATCGCCTCCCTGGGGACCGTGGCCGCCTCGGGGGGTTACTACATCGCCTCCGGCGCCAACCTCATCATGTGCAACCGGGGCACCATCACCGGCAGTATCGGCGTCATCATGCAGTTCGCCAACGTCGAGGGCCTGACCAAAAAGCTCGGGCTGGACCTCTTCAATCTGAAGGCCGGGCGCTACAAGGACGTGGGCTCGCCCTTCCGCACCATGAGCCCGGAAGATAAGGCCTATCTCCAGGGTTTCCTCGACAACGTCTACCAGCAATTTGTCAGCGACGTGGCCCGCAACCGCAAGATTCCCCTGGCCAAGCTCAAGACCCTGGCGGAAGGGCGGATCTACACCGGGGAGGAAGCCAAGCAGGCCGGCCTGGTGGATGAGTTCGGCAACCTCCCCGACGCCATCGAGCGCGCCGGCCGCCTGGGCGGCATCAAGGGCAAGGTGAAAGCCGTCTACCCGGAGAAGGAAGGTTTCTCCCTCCTGCGCCTGATCCTGGGCCAGGAGGCCGGAGAGACCCTGAGCCAATTGGCCCTCCCCTACCCCGAACCCGCCTTCCTGCCCCCATGGTTCAGGTAAACCCGGGCCGCATCACCTCGCCCCTGGCCCCTCCTCCTCAAACGGCACGCTAAGCGCCGCGCCGAATCCCGCATTTTTACTGACTTGAGATCCTTCACCGCCGTTTATAGTGTGTGCTATAAATTCTTTCCGTTTGGAGGTTCTCAAATCCCCCTAATTCCCCCTTTTTCAAAGGGGGAATTTATTAGCTAATTCCTTATTGTTCCCCCCTCTATTAAAGGGGGGTTAGGGGGGATTTGAATGATGCCGCCATCGGAACATACTTCTGGCAAACGCTATAAATGGCTTGATATCCTTCACGCCGTTCAGTTTGACGGGAGCACGGGGTTCGCACTAGCTGCTCATCTGCCTATCCGTCTTGCCCCAACCCCTCGATGCCGCCCCTTCCCCCTCCGGGAATCCATTTCGAATAGAAACCAGCAACGATGGCTGAGCATATTCAAGGTCTAGGAATAAATCACTTTTTCAATAAAAGTTGTGCTATCATGCCGCTGAGAGGATGGAGATCCAGGCTCAATAATTTTTGACGATTTTTCTTAAGTTGTTGCTCTCTGGTAAAAAATTTTCATCTTTGCGGCCCTGGAAACGCCAACCGATACGTATCGCCGGTGCATGAGGGAAAAGCCGAACCGGGATTCATTGAGGGCCTTCCCCTTACCAACCGCCGCCGTCAGGAAGCCGCCACCATGGCTTCTCAAGCATCCCAGGCCTCGGAAGAGATCCGGTATGAGTCATCTTAAGTGGGTTGCCGCCCTAAAATCCTTCTTCGTTTCTCTCTTCGCCCGATCGGATCATGTGCGGTATGGCTGGTCCAGCCAGGTTCGCTGGCCTCTGCTCAGCGTCGTGGTGGGAATCTTTGCGGGGCTGGGAGCCATCTTATTCGAAGAGCTTCTGAAACATACCCTGCATCTCGCCCTGAATCTGCCCACCGGCTACCTGGAACCGGTAAAAGGGCTGCAACCCCGGATGATCGAGAGTATGGCCCAAACCCGCACCTGGCTCTATCTGCTCATCCCCACTCTGGGTGGATTGGGCGCCGGTCTCCTGGTCTTTCTCCTGGCCCCGGAGGCGGAAGGGCATGGCACCGACGCCATGATTGAAGCCTTCCATCACGCTGGCGGCTTCATGCGCAAGCGGGTAGCCCCCATTAAGGTCCTGGCTTCGGCCCTTACCATCGGCAGCGGCGGCTCCGCCGGCAAAGAGGGCCCCATCGCCCAGATCGGCGCGGCTCTGGGGTCGATTCTGGCCGGCCTGATGCGCCTCCCAGCCCGGGATCGGCGCATCCTGGTTCTGGCCGGCGCCGCCGGGGGCATCGGGGCCATCTTCCACGCCCCTTTGGGCGCGGCCTTGTTCGCCCCGGAGGTCCTGTACCAGGAAACCGAATTTGAATTTGAGGCCATTATGCCGTGCATCGTGGCCTCCATCGTCGCTTCGTCAGTCTTTGACCAATATTCCGGGCGGGCCACCCTCTTTTTCCCTGGACCGGTTAACTTCGAGCCCAGGGAACTCCTGGCTTATGTCATCTTTGGCGGCGTCTGTGCCTTGATAGGCTATATCTACATTAAGGTATTCTATGGCTCCCGGGACTGGTTTTTCCACCCCCTGAAGATCCCCAGGGTCTTCAAGCCCGCCCTGGGGGGGCTGATGCTCGGAGCGATTGCCTTGCTGGGACCATCCATCCTGGACGGCGGCTACGGCTGGATTCAGGTGGCCATGGAGGGGAAAATCATCTGGAGCACCATGCTGCTGCTGGTCTTCTTGAAGATTGCCGCCACCTCCTGCACCATTAGTTCGGGAGGCAGCGGCGGCGTGTTCGGGCCCTCGGTATTCATCGGCGCCATGCTCGGCGGGGCCTTCGGCTATCTGGGGCACAGCCTGGTTCCCAACTGGGTGGTCAATCCCAACTCCTTTGTGCTGGTGGGCATCGGCGGCTTTTTCGCCGGGGTTGCCAAGGTCCCGGTGGCCTCCATCATCATGGCCTGTGAGATGTGCGCCAGTTATACCCTGCTGGTGCCGTTGATGCTGGTCTCCGCCATTTCCTACCTGTTTTTGGGCAAGACCAGTCTCTACGAAAAGCAGCTGGTCACCCGCCTGGCGTCCCCGGCCCACCTGGGAGAGTTTGCCCGGGGACTGTTGGAAAAGAGCCTGGTGCGGGAGGCCATCATACCCCGGAAGGTCATCACCATCCCGGAAGCCATGCAGTTCGGGGAACTTATCAAGGTCGTCACCGATTCCCCGGACGCCTATTATCCCGTAGTCGATGCCCAGGGAACGATGACCGGCATCCTCTCCATCAACGATATCCGGGAAGTCCTGTTTGAAGAGACCCTGGCCCAGGTGATCATCGCCAAGGACGTGGCCACCCCCACCGTGGTCCGGGTCATGTGGGATGATTCGCTCCAGGATGCCCTGGATAAAATGGCCCTGATCAACGTCAACGAATTGCCGGTGGTCCGGGAAGAAGCTCCCGATAAGATAATCGCCATGATCGCCAAGCGGGATATCATCAGCTACTACTATGAACGCAGCCGGAGATACACGTAAATCCAGATACGCCCGATAACAAGTTGAGACCTCTGCTCAAGTCCCCTGATACCAAGTTGCGCTCATACACGTAATTTATTTTTTGTAGGGGCGGACCCATGTGTCCGCCCTCAGGCGGGCCAACCCGCAGGTGCGCCCCTGCCAGAGCTTTTCTTACTGCTAGGCGGGCAACTTCTTCTAAGCCGAGTCCGAAGTGCAGATCTTCTCAATGGCCGCCTTGATCTGGCAGGCCCGCCAGCCGAAATCGGTCAGGCCGGCAACCCCGGCCTTCAGCAAGGCCGCGTCATAAGGGTCTCGCAAGAGGTCCACCACCAACTCTCCGGCGGCATCCTGGACCGCATCCAGCAGTTCTTGGTTGGAGGGATAGAGATGCGCGTCGTAGCAGAAGAGGATGGTCACCTCTGAGTTCCTCGCCAGGGCCCCGGCCTGTTGAATTTCGGCCGCGGCCGGCTCCATGGAGACGATGAGAATCTCGGGGTGCACACCATATTTCCCAAACTCCTGCCGGACGAACTCCTCCTCCGTCAAGACTTCCCTTTCAATCATGATCTTGGCATCCAGCCGGGAAAATTGCGGAAAAATCACCCCGATCTTTTGTGCGCCCCGGGGCAGCGGGATTATTTGCTGTTCATCCCGGAGAACCTGGACGGATTCACGGCAGATGCTGGCCGCCAGGCCGGCCCCGGCCGGTTCGGCGCCGGGTTCTCCCCCCACAAACCTGTGTTCCCGCTTTGATTTCAATCGGCTGATCCGGGCGGCGCTCTCTTCCAGTTCTTTCAGGTCCAGTTCCTGGCGCCGGTAGGCCTCCATCAGTTTATCGTACACCTCTCTCTGGGCCTTCAGGTCATGGCAAACCAGCAGCAGATCGTGCCCCGCCCGGGCCGCCAACACCCCCGCCTCGCCCACCGGGCAGACAGCTTTAATCGCCCCCATTTCCAGATCGTCGCTGGCAATGACCCCGGTGAAATTGAGCTCGCCCCTGAGATAATCGTAAATAATCCTCCGGGAAAAGGTGGCGATCATTTTGGGGTCAGGATCAAGCCGGGGATAGTAGGGATGAGAAGACATCACCAGGTCCACTCCGGCTCGGATGGCGGCCGCGAAAGGCTTGAGGTGCACCGCTTCCATCTCCTGCCAGGTGGAATCGATAACCGGCAGGCCCAGATGGGCGTCCACGGGGGCATGACCCTTGCCGGGAAAGTGCTTGGCGCAGGCGGAAAGTCCGCCCTGCTGCATGCCGGCAATCCGCGCCGCGCCCATCTCCGCCACCAGCCGCCAATCCTGGCCGTAAGCCCGGATGCCGATATTCGGGCTGTAAGCCTCGGTGAGCACATCCAGCACCGGCCCCAGATTCACGTCCAGCCCCAGCCTTCGCAGTTCCCTGGCTTCGATCTCCCCCTGCCGCCTGGCATAGCCGACGTTTCCCGTCTCTCCCACCGCCAGATTGTCCGGGAACACGGTAATGCCGTCCCTGAACATGATGACCCGGCCGCCTTCATGGTCGGCCGTCACCAGCAGACTTCTGCCCAGGGCCTCTTCCAGGTCGGCGATCAGTTGCTTAATCTGCGCCGGCGACTCAAAATTGATCCGGTAGAGAATCAGCCCGCCCGCATGCAGCTCTTTGAAATGACGGACAATCTCAGGCGTGATCCTGGTGCCGGGAATCCCGATGACCAGCCGTTCACCCACTAATTCTGCTAATTTCATAGTGCGATCATTTTAACCATGCAAATATTTTTTTGATACGATAGTTTGGTCTCTTAGGGAAAATATGGAAATCCAAACCCTTTTTGTCAGCGGCAGCAGCCTCACCTGGCAGGACTACTCCGTCCTTTTCGTGCTCCTCGTGCTGTTGATTTTTGTCGGCATGTACTTCGGCCGCAAAGAAGAAACCACCGCGGATTTTTTCCTGGGGGGAAGGAAAATCCCCTGGTGGGCGGCGTGCCTCTCCTTTGTGGCCACCGAAATCAGCGCCGTCACCCTCATCGCGGTCCCCGCGGTGGCCTATATGGAAAACTGGGAATATGCCCAGTTTTTTATCGGCTCTTTTCTGGCCCGCATCGTCATCGCCTTTCTGTTTATTCCGGCTTTTTACCAGTATAACTGCACCTCCATCTATGAATTTCTCAAATACCGCTTCGGCTCGGAAACCCAAATCGCCGGCTCCATCCTGTTTTTCATCACCCGTCTGTTGGCTTCCGGCGTCCGGCTGATGGTCGCCTGCCTGGCGGTGAGCATCTTGATCGGCTGGCCGATCATGCCCACTATCGTGCTGTTTTCGGTCATCTGCATCCTCTACATCGCCTGGGGCGGCATCAAGGCGGTGGTCTGGACCAATGTGGTTCAAGCCCTGACCTTCACGGTGGCGGGCGCGGTGGCCATCGGTTTCCTGCTCACCCGCATTGACGGGGGCGCCGCGGCCGTGGTCGCCATCGCCGGCGGCGCCGGCAAGATGAAAATCTTCGACTGGGGCCCATCTCTGTCGGTATCCGGACTGCCGGCCTTCCTGAAGACCCTGTTCACGGATCCCAATATCTTTGTGCTGGCGACTTTGAACGGGTTTTTCGGCTCCATGGCCGCCTTTGGGACTGACCAGGAGATCATGCAGCGGCTCCTGACCGTGGAAACCCGGCGGGAAAGCCAGAAAACCATGCTCCTCACCCCCATCGGCAGTTTCCTGGTGATGATCATCTTCCTCTTTATCGGCGCCTGCCTTTATGCCTTCTATGTCCAGCATCCCGGCTGGCCTTGCCGGCCAAATTGGACAAAATTTTTCCCCATTTCATCGAGCAGACCATGCCCCCCTTTATGCGGGGGCTGATGCTGGCGGCGATTGTGATGGCCAGCATCGACTCGCCTTTGGGTTCCCTGACTTCTTCTTTTGTCACGGACATCTATCGTCCGGTGCTGTATAAGTCGGGCACTGAACGCCACTATCTCTTCGTTTCCCGGGTTGCAGTGGTGATTTTCGGCATTATCCTGGCCTTCATCGCCTACTTCTTCAGCCATTTTGATAAATTCCTCTGGCTCGCCTTCAAGATCGGCGGGGTCACCTACGGCTCGCTCCTGGGGGTTTTTCTCCTCGGCCTCTTAACCAAAAGGCGCTGCAACCGCGTCAATGTCGTGGCCATGACCCTGGCCGCCCTGGGCATGCTGGTCCTGTTGATCCTTTCCGAGAAGCAGATAGTGCCCCTGGGCTGGACCTGGCTCTTGTTGATCGGCACCTTTGTGACTTTTGCCACCGGCTGGCTCTTCGGGAAAAAACCCGAGGACGCCGGGGCTGGCTCCCCCTAAATGCAGAATCCCAGCCCGGCCCCTAAACACCGCCACCGCCTTGCCGCGACCATACAGCCGATGTGAAAATGATTGATGATGAGAAAACTTCCAACCGGACTTTGAGGGGAAAGAGCCAATACCCTCTATTCATCCCTTCCTAAAAACCATTTCGAAGGTTTGCGCAATGTGGTCATATCTTCAACTGCTTTGATTTTTTGATAAATTATGATAAAGGCAAGATAGTTTGCAGACAGGAAACCGAATACTGCAGCCCCTTTGCACTTTGACTCCGTGCTGAGAAGCCCATTTTCGGCGGCCCTCCGTGGCTCAGTTCAACGGCTCGACAGAACAAAACAGGTATGCCGCGACCAATTTGCAGATCTTGACATACACGAGTGATCAATTGCCATGTTTTACCCAAATTTACAACTCAATAACATCAAGAATACGTGTCCAAGAGTTTTCTTTTGAATCTCACTGGCATATTGACCTTCATTATCATTATTTTTGTTTTATACGAATTGATCGAGCATATTGTGTTTCCTTTAGTTTGGTCTATAAGAGTTCGCAATAGAAATCCACTTATTGGAATTGAAAGTATGATTGGCAAGGAAGTTAAGGTTAAAAAGTGGGAGGGCACAAATGGATTAGTTTTTGTCAATGGTGAACTATGGCAGGCAACCAGTGATGGCCATTATTGCCGGGGAGTAAAGCTATAATCGACAAAGTAAATGGTTTATTACTGTATATTAAGCAATATAACGATGATTGCAATAGTCATTAGCACGTATGGCGGCAAATAGATAGAGGTGGTAAGTTTACAGAATAACACCAAACTGCAAACTCACTGCGCTATAGATTGGTTATCAAGCAAACTATCCGATACGAGTGATAATTATCCTATCTGCAACTCAGACGCTGTTGGCATTTACCTTATAGTTACTGCGGCTCTCGATTGAATGGTTGTTACCGGTCGTGGCGATTCTCACGCAAACCGCGTCACGTCACCCTTCCCGGCCCGGATGACCTCGGGCACGTCGTCGATCAGCGAGATGATGCTGGACGGCTCCGGCGAAACAATGCCGCCGTCGATGACCAGGACCAGGTGGCCCTTGAACTTGGCCTCGATCTCGTAGGGGTCGCTCTCCACCGCTTCGTCCGGCAGGGCCGCGGTGGTGGTGATGATGGGGTGTTCCAGCAAGCCCACCAGCCCCAGGGCGATGGGGTGGTCCGGCACCCGGATGCCCACGGTGCGCCGCTTGGTCTGGAGGATCTTGGGCACCTGGCGGGAAGCCTCCAGCACAAAGGTGTAGGGGCCGGGCAGCAGCCGCTTCATGGCCTTGTAGGCGTAGTTCCCCACCAGGGCGTATTCGCTGATATTCTTCAAATCCCGGCAGATGAAGCTGAAGGGCTTGTTCAGAGGGCCGGCGCTTGATCTGGTAAATCCGGTTAATCCCCTTGAGGTTATACAGGTCGCAGCCCACCGCGTAGCAGGTGTCGGTGGGATAGGCGATGAGACCGCCCCCGGTCAGCACTTCCACGGCCTTGCGCAGCAGGCGCTCCTGGGGGTTGTCGGGGTTGATCTTGATAATCATGCTTACCTTCTCTTCTCGAATCAGTTGCGCTTGAGCCTTGAGTTCTCTCGCCAGGGCTATGACCAAGCAGTCGTTCCTGGGCCATTACTAATCATGAAAAGGACGGGTAGGGGCGGGTTTCAAACCCGCCCCTGCAGCACGGGCGATGCGCACCTCACGACCAGGTAATGAATTTTTCGGAACAGTGGAAAAGAGCATCCCTCCGGGGCAGCCCAAGCAACAAGACCCCAGGACCGGGGGCTCGGCGTCTCTCCCCCCGACGGTCTTGGGGCCCTTGGCGTCCGGTCCTCAGTTTCTCTTTTTCTTGCCTTTGGCGGCCTTGCCCTTGGCCTTGCTGGTCTTTGACTTGCCCTTGGCCGGTTTCGCCTCGCCGCTCACCGCGGCCGCCGCCCCGGTCCCCGCCTGGGCCCAGATCCCTTCCACCTGGTCCTTGAGCCAATGGGGGTCCCACCATTCCAGGGGATCGACAAATTCGCCCTGGAGGTTGATGGCGAAATGGAGATGGTCCCCGGCGGCCAGACCCGTAGTGCCGGTCCGGCCCAGGGTGGCGCCTTTCTCCAGTTTATCCCCCACTTTCACGTCAATCTGGCTCAGGTGGCTGTAGCTGGAAAAAACCCCCATGCCGTGGTCCAGGATCACCGTCTTGCCATAAATCCCCAGGGGCTCGGCATAGACTACCACGCCGTTATTCCCGGCGTATACCGGGCTGTTTATCAGAGAGGCCAGGTCCTCACCCAGGTGAGTCTGCTGATCCACCGCTTTTTTCTGGTACATGTAGGTGCGCCGGTCCCCGAAGCGGGCCATGGGCTTGCCGAAAAACCGCTTAAACGCCCCGGACCACAAGGGTTGGGGAGCGCTTTGGGCGCCAATTTTCTTGAATACGTCTCGTGATTAAGCTTACGCAGGTTCCGGTTGACTTCCAGATAGGACCCCAGGAGGTCGTTGGGATTGGGTACCGGCAGGCTGGTTGCCACCTTGCGCAGAAACCCCTCGTTGAGGTTGATGTTGTCGTGGCGCCACCGCCGCGGCTTGGCATGCAGGGATATCGCCTGCTTAACTTCGTTGCCCAGGGACGGCCGGGCCACCAGTTCCACCCGGAAGGACGCCGGCCCTTCCTGGGGCACCGGGAACAGCACCACGTATTCCCCCTTGGTCCCCTTGGGGTTGGGAAACCCGCTGATAGAACCGGTTCCCGACCACGACCCCCGACTCCTTGACCTCTTTGTTGAGGCGGTAGCAGATGGTTCCGGTCCCCCCGGCATGGAGCAGGTGGCTCGCCACCTGAAAGGACAGGTTGATGGGCACCAGGTCGATGACCACCTCCTGGCTGAGGGTCGCGGTGCGGCCCTTGAACAGGTTCCGCCAGGACCGGTCCCGGGCCTCCACGGTCAACCTGGCCTTGCCCTCTTTGAAACCCAGGGCCTTGGGCTCAAGGATCACCGGGACCTCTACCGACTCGCCCCGGGCTCCTCCCGGCGGAAAGGTGCGTTCGGCCACCACCTTGCTCCGGTCCCCCTGGGCCAAGGTGACCTTGACCTCTCTTAAGCCGCTGCCCTGGTCGCTGGCTTCAATCGTCAGGCCGGTTTTGGCGCCCACCACCTCTACCGGAGTTTTTAGCGTTACCGTGGGGTCGTCAAAATCCAGGCGCCCCGCCGCCAGCCATACCAGGACCGCGACGATCACCAGACCCGCCGCACCCCAGATGACATATCCGAACTTTTGTCCCCAACGCGGTGTCAACATCGTGCCCATGGCTGTATAGTATCAATTCCCTCAGCCCCTAGCAAGGCGGCAGAAGGCTGGCGACTCACGCCCGATGAGGGATTTGGGTCTTATGCCATCAATCATTTCCTTACAGACCCAACGAAAGATGAAGAATAACCGGTATTCGTGGGGCGGCCGTCTCTGGCCGCCTCTCGCCGGCGGGCACGGAGGCCCGCTCCACCGAGCTTTTTCCCTATAAATTTGCCTTCACATGGTGGCACAGGTTTTCAACCTGTGCCAGCGCAGGCTAAAGCCTGCGGCCCCAATAATAATCTTATGATTGCGACTCGTTATTCCCCTGCCCCCGGCACCTCGGGCCAAAGGGCGTGGCCCTCTCCCTTGCCTTTCCCCCTCGGCGTATTTATCTATAAGAGGTAATACCAGGTCCAGTCGGTTAATAACCTGCATCCGAGGAGATCAAGACAATTTCCGCCCAGACTGATGAAATCACCCTCTCCGTGGGGGGCATGAGCTGCGCCGCCTGTGTCGCCCGGGTGGAACGGGCCCTGACGGCCGCCCCCGGGGTGGAGTTGGCCACGGTCAACCTGGCCACCCGCCAGGCCAGGGTTAAGATATGATCCCCGCCTTACCAACCCCGTAACCCTCACCCAAGTGGTTACCGAGGCGGGTTACACCGTGGAAGGTTCCTCCCGGGAACAGCGGGCCCCCCGCTCCCCGGAAGCCGAGGTCAAGGAATTTCGCCGGCGCTTCCTCCTGGCCCTGGTCCTGAGCCTGCCGGTGTGGCTCTGCATGATTCCCCCGGTGGCGCAGGCCGTGGGCCTCAGCCACCATGCCATGGCCTTCGTCCTCTTCATCTTTACCACCCCGGTGATGTTTTACTCCGGCGCCTCGTTCTTCACCGGGGCCGCCAGCGCCGCCCGGCACCGGTCCACCAACATGGACACCCTGGTGGCCCTGGGCACCTCCGCCGCCTACTTCTACTCCGCCTGGGTCACCTTCTTCCCGGACTCCGTGGCCGCGGCCGGCCATGAACCTGCGGTCTACTACGACACCGCGGTGATGATTATCACCTTTATCCTCCTGGGCCGCTGGCTGGAAGCCCGGACCCGGGGCCGGGCCTCCGAGGCCCTGCGCCGCCTCTTCGCCCTGGCCCCGCCCACCGCCCGGGTCCGCCGGGGCGAGACCGAGCAGGAAGTGCCCCTGGCCGGGGTCGCGGTGGGCGACCTGGTGGTGGTGCGCCCCGGGGAAAAGATCCCCGTGGACGGCGTCGTGGCCGAAGGCTCGAGCAGCGTCGACGAATCCATGCTCACCGGCGAAAGCATGCCCGTGCCCAAGGAACCGGGGGCCGAAGTCTGGGGGGCCACCCTGAATCACCGGGGCTTTCTGGTCTTCAAGGCCACCCGGGTGGGCCAGGACATGGTGCTCTCGCAAATCATCCGCTTGGTGGATGAGGCCCAGAGCGGCAAGGCCCCCATCGAGCACCTGGTGGACCGGGTGGCGGCTATTTTCGTCCCGGTGGTCATGGGCTGCCGCGGCCCTGACCTTTCTGGTCTGGTACTTCTGGGGGCCGCCGCCCGTCTTCAGCCGGGCCATTATCAGCATGGTGGCGGTGCTGATCATCGCCTGCCCCTGCGCCATGGGCCTGGCCACTCCCACCGCGGTCATGGTGGGCTCGGGCCGGGGCGCCGAACTGGGCATCCTCCTCAGGGGCGGCGAACCCCTGGAGCGGGCCTACCGCCTCACCACCGTGGTCTTCGACAAAACCGGCACCCTCACCCGGGGCGCCCCCCAGGTGACGGACGTCCATACCTGGGAACGCTGGAGCGCCGAGGCCGTCCTGGCCCACGCCGCGGCCCTGGAGGAAAAATCGGAGCACCCCCTGGCCGAGGCCATCACCCACGCCGCCCAAGCCCAAAATCTGGCCCTGCCCCGGGTGGATGACTTCCAGGCCGTACCGGGCCTGGGGGTCGAGGCCTCTATCGAGGGCCAGGAGACCCTCCTGGGAAACCTGACCTTTCTCACCGGCAAGGGCGTCGCCTCCGAAGCCCTCGCCGCCCACCAGGACCAGCTGTCCCGGGAGGGCAAGACCGCCATCTTCCTGGCCGTGGCGGGTAAACCCGTGGGGGTGATCGCCGCCGCGGACACCATTAAGCCCAAGGCTGCCCAGACCGTGGCCGCACTGAAGGCCATGGGCCTGAAAATCCTCCTCCTGAGCGGCGACAATAAATTGACCGCCGCGGCCGTGGCCCAAAGCATCGGCATCGAGGACGTCCTGGCCGAAGTGCTCCCCGGCGACAAGGCCAAAAAAGTGGCGGAACTCCAGGCCGCCGGCGAAGTGGTGGCCATGGTGGGGGACGGCATCAACGACGCCCCGGCCCTGGCCCAGGCCGACGTCGGCATCGCCCTGGGCACCGGCGCCGACGTGGCCCTGGAGGCCGCGGACCTGACCCTCATCCGGGACGACCTGGAACTGATCCCCGCGGCCATCCAACTCTCCCGGCAGATGATGCGCATCATCCGCCAAAACCTCTTCTGGGCCTTCTGCTACAATATCGTCGCCATCCCCGTGGCCGCCGGCGCCTTCTACCCCATCTGGGGCTGGACCCTCAACCCCGCCCTGGCCGCCGCCGCCATGGCCATGAGCTCGGTCTCCGTCGTGACTAATTCTTTACGCCTGCGGCGGTTTAAAGCATGATGTCTTGGGGGAGGGGGCAAAGGGCGCGGGCCCTTACCCTTTTACAAAAAACCCAAACCCCCACCCCCAATCCCTTAAGCACGTAGGGGCGACCCGGTGGGTCGCCCCCATTCGTTGTCAATATCCTTCACCACGTCCGAAACTACAAAAATAGGGTGCGCACTGCGCACCATTGCATCGCGGATACGGTTCATATCTTGCAAAAAACCACTGGAAGCATTATGATTTTTTCATGGGAGCATCACCATTATGGATAAGATCGAAAAAATTGGGCGTGAGATAAAGGAATTTTCGCCCACGGAACTGGCAGCCTTTCGCAGGTGGTTTCATGATTTTGATGCCGAAACCTGGGACCGGCAAATAGAAGAGGATGTCCAGGCGGGGAAATTAGACGCCCTGGCGGAGGCCGCACTTAAGGCTTTGGAATGCGGCGGGTGCGGCGAGATTTGAAACACCTCGCCTCACCGCAGTTCTGGACCTGCTGAAGGTCTCTCCCCAAACCGGTTCAGCAGCTTTCATAACAAGAGCTTCGCACTGCTGAAAAGCAACCCCCGCCATCCATCCTTACATCTCAAACAGATTGGCCGTTTTTGGTCCGTCCGCATCGGGCTCTCTATTCGCCTTGGGTGTTGGTATCCAGGATGGCGTGCTGTGGTTTTGGACGGCAGGGGCGGTTCACGAACCGCCCCTACGGGAAACACCGCATGACAAGCTAGAGATAGTTTTCGTAGGGTGCGTCTCACGCACCATTATTATATCCCGGAAATGAAAGGAGCCGGCCGGTATGCAAGACGCACCCTCTTTTGACCGACACCTCAAGCGCACCCCAAATGGCGGGCCCGGTGGCCCGCACCACCAAATACCACAAAAGGGCGACCCAACGGGTCGCCCTTACTTATGGGTTGGGATGGGTCTAGGGAAGGGCGGCAGGGGCCACCTACGAAAAAGTCCCTGGCCCCCTCCCCCAGATCATCCCACCAAACTCTTATACAGCTCCAGGTACTTCCGGGCCGAGACTTTCCAGGAGAAGTCCTGGCTCATGGCGTGGACCATGATCCGCGGCCACAGGTCCTTATTGGCGAAAGCATCCAGAGCGGTGTGGATGGCCTTCAGGAAGGCCTCCGGGGTGTAGTCGGTGAAGGCAAAGCCGGTGCCCAGGGTCTTGGGGTCCCCCACCGGGGTCACGGTATCGGCCAGGCCGCCGGTGGCCCGGACCACGGGGATGGTGCCGTACTTCATGGAATAGATCTGGTTCAGGCCGCAGGGCTCGTAGCGCGACGGCATGAGGAACATGTCGGCCCCGGCCTCTATGAGGTGGGCCAACTGGTTGTTAAAGGCGATCTTCACTCCCAGCTTGCCCTTGAACTTGGGGGCCTCGGCCTCCAGCCAGCGGTGGTACTTCTCCTCCCCGGTGCCCAGGATGACCACCATCAGCTTCTGTTTCATGAGCTGGGGCAAAACCTGTTCCAGCAGGTCAAAGCCCTTCTGATCCGCCAGCCGGGAGATGATGGCCAGGATCGGGGCGTCGGCCAGCTTCGGGTCCAGCTCGAAGGCCTCCATCAAAGCCGCCTTGTTTGCGGCCTTGCCCTTCAAATTCTTGCCGCTGAACTTGGCCGGGATCAGGGAGTCGGTCTCGGGGCTCCAGTCCTGATAATCCACGCCGTTCAGGATGCCGCTCAAATGCTCGGCCCGGGCGCGCAACACCCCCTCCATGCCGCAGCCGAACTCGGGCGTCTGGATCTCCTGGCTATAGGTCTGGCTCACCGTAGTGACCGCGTCGGCGCTCATGATGCCGCCCTTGAGCAGGTTGATCTGATCGTAGTACTCCAGGCCGTCGATGGTGAAAAAGGACCAGTCCAGTCCCAGCAGGGGGTATTTGTCCCGGGGAAAGAGGCCCTGGTAGGCCAGGTTATGGATGGTGAACACCGTCTTGGCCCCGGCCAGGATGTCTTCACCGGCCCAGCGCTGCCGCAGGTACACCGGCACCAGGCCGCTCTGCCAGTCGTGGCAGTGAATCAGGTCGGGCTTAAAGTCCAGGGCCCGGCAAAAGGGCAGGACCGCGCCGGAGAAAAAGGCGAAGCGCTCCAGGTTGTCGAAGTAATCCCCCCGGGGGGTCCCGTAAAGCTGGCTCCGTTCGTAAAACTCGTCCCGCTCCACGAAATAGAAGGGGGAGCCCGGGGCGGCCGGCGCCATGAGGTTGAACGTGTGGTTGATCAGCCCCAGGTTCACCTCCAGGTCCTCGGCGATCAGGGTGGTGGGCACCTTCCCCTGCTTCACCATGCCGTAGTAAGGCATGAGGACCTTGACTTCGACCCCCAGTTCCTCCAGGGCCTGGGGCAGGGTCCCCACGATATCGGCCAGCCCGCCGGTCTTGGCAAAAGGCACCCCTTCCGAAGCAACAAACAGCACGCGCAGTTTCTGGCCCATGGGCCCTCCTCGGTCAGAGCGTTCAGCTTCCAGCTATCCGCGGTCAGCTAAAAACTCTGCCAGTCTCGATTAAAGCCTACATCTACCATGAAATCCTTAGTCATGTTCTTCCACCACGGAAAAGGCCGGCTTTTGTTTTTTTCTTTTGGCTGAAAGCTGACCGCTGAGAAGCTAATACTTATAATTCAAATCGATATCCGCGGCGACAAATCCTTTATCCCCCTCACTCAGGGTGAACTCGAAGATATAATCCCGGCTGGGCAGGTTCTCGGGATGCGCCCCCGGCGGCAGGTCCTTTTCCATGAAAAACACCGAGGTATAGGGCGATTCTTCCAGGCGGGTGTCGGTGATCCAGACCTTGCCGTAGCTGTGCATGAACCGGAAAAACCCATAGGAGCGGTCCTGAAAATACTTGGTGCACACCCCCCGCACCCGGCTGCCCACTTCCCCCCAGGCCGGGGCCCCGGCAAAGGGCGGCGTGGTGGGCAACAGCCCCGGTATCAGGTATCCGGGCACGAACAGGTCCACCTCCCGGCGCAGCTGCCCCGACACATTGGCAAAGGCGATCAGTTCCACCCGGCAACCCCGGTTCTGGGCCATGGTGACCACGCTGCAGAAATCGCCGTCACCGGTGAGCAGATAGATCAGGTCCAAACGGTCGGATTGGGCGACGATGTCCAGGCCCATTTCCATGTCCAGGTTGGCCTTGCCGTACGTCCGGCCGGAATCGTCGGTGTACCACCGGATGGGCTTCTCAATGGCTTTGAAACCTAAATCCCGCAGGGTGAGGATGAAATTCAAGGTCGTTTTATAATTGGGATCGGAAACGGCGCGCTCTTCATCAATGGCGACATAGGCGTTCAGGCGCATCACTTGATCGCCGTCCCGGCCGACGAAGCGCCGAATCACTTCATAGCGCATCCCGTAGCCGCCGCAGCGCATAATATTCATGGAGTCCACATAGACCCCGACTCTCCGGTTTGCCATAATAATCCATCTCCTTTGATTACTGCGACTAATATCCGCCAGCACCCGTGGTTAACTCTGCTAAACCGGTGATCACGTTGCCACAAAGGTCACTAAAAAAACACGGCTTCCCGAAGCGGCCCCCCTGGCCCGGCCTCGGCCCCCCCTGTCTTCCCGCCTCAAAGGGGTTTGGAACTCTATCGGCAAATCTGTCCGGGAGAAACAGGAAAATCCTCGCCGTCCTCCTGCCTTGAAAAGTTTTCCGTAGGGTGCGTCTCACGCACCAATTGATGACCGGGAACGGCGGGCAGTGCCTGTTCTACACATCTTTTCAGAGTTTGAGACCTCTGCGCAGGTCTCTATCGTTATCCTTCCCCATCAAAATGGAGCGTCGGCGCCCTCGCCTGCGCCTGAATGAAGTATGGACAGCCGAGAGCGGCTATCCTACGTGAGACGTTCCCAGGGGGCTCACGTTCAAAGTCCAAGGTTAAGGTGTTTCATGGAGGGTGCGCGCCGCACCCCCTGATCAAAAGCCTGCCACTTTTCGTGTATTACGGGTGAGCCGGCGGCTCATGAGCACTTTCCTTTAACGATGACAGTTTAGAGAAAAATGGTGCGAGCTGCAAGCTAGTTATCCCTGGGGGTAGCCGTGCCAGGCCAGAGGCCGAAGTCCTGGAAACCTGCTCCCGCCGTGATTATCCCGCGACCTTTTCCCTGCACCGGGTCAGCCTGACTGATTTTTCTCGTCAAGACCGCTCCGCCAGTGGCGCCATTGCCCCAGCGACGCCGATGCGGTAGAATGGGCCACCGGGAGCCTGGGCGGATGCGGGAAGTCTGGCGCATGTGGAACTATTCAACCATGGTGGTCCTGACGGTGCTCACCGCCGGGATCTTCGCCGCCATCCTCATCCCCTTCAAGGGCATCCCCCTGATCCCGGGCCTCACGGAACTGCGCCCTGCCAACGTCATTCCCGTGGTCTTTGGCCTCCTCTTCGGCCCGGCGGGGGCCTGGGGCGCCGCCTTCGGCAACCTCATCGGCGACTTTTTCGGCACCCTGGGGGTGGGCAGTTTCTTCGGGTTTTGGGGAAATTTCCTGGCCGCCTACCTGACCTACAAGCTCTGGGGTCGCCGGCCCCTCACCGATCTCGCCCGCCACCTGCCCCGTTTTGTCGCCGCCGTGGTCCTGGGCGCCTGGGCCTGCGCCCTGGTGATCGGTTTCGGGGTCGAGGTCTTCAAACTCCTGCCCTTCTCCGTCATCGCGGTGGCGGTCTTCATCAACAACGCCGTCATCGCCCTCATCCTGGGCCCCGTGCTGCTGCGCCTGCTGACGCCCCGGGTGAACCGCTGGGACCTGTCCTGGACCGAGCAGATGGACCCCGAGGACCGCCTGCCCGGCCCCGTCCCGCCCCCTGGGCCTGGTCCTGGTGTGGCTGGGGGCCGGGGGCGGCTACCTCACCGGCCTGGTCCTGGGGCTGGGACTGGTGACCATCCCCGCCCTGCCGCCCCTGGCCCTGACCCTGACCCCTTTCCTGGCCGTGCTCCTGGCCGGGTGCTTCCTGCTGTGAGGTATCATGGGGAGCCGCAGGCTTTAGCGAAAGGTTATGCAATAGCCCATGATGACAGACCAACATACGAATACCCCAAACGCCGCCCAAAGTGGGGACTTCTGACGCGCCATCCCTTGGTGAAAAAGGGACGCGAGGGGATTTCCATCGTTGACCATGGTGGCAAATATCTGCACATGGTAGCCGTTCAGCCATGCCGTGGAAAATCCAATTCTCACCCATAATCATCGAATTATGAAAAGGCGCATCAATGTCCATAAAGGACGATTACGGACATAGAAAAGGGGGGAAATGCGGTGGCTGAATTGAAATGCGGGGGAGCTTAAAACTAACGATGTACGTACCTCATTGGGGAATAGTTAGGGCAAACTCCGTGGCGGCTGGCTTGTTAAACACTGGGAAACACTGGAGATGGCGGCATTGGCATAACCTTTGTCCCGGGCCCAAACCACGAGTGGAACATTGAACTGCTATGGATCTCTATAAGCCTGGACTATTGCAGGCTAAAGCCTGCGGCTACCATGCACCATGACAGGGAAGCCTTTGCAGCCAATCGATCCCATCATTAAGATCACCGATCTCCATTTCCGCTACAAAAGAGCCGCCCGGCCGGTCTTTCACGGCCTTAATCTGTCCGTGCGTCCCGGAGAGCGCCTCGCTATCCTGGGCCCCAGCGAAGCCGGAAAATCCACCCTGGCCCTCGGCTCTCCAGGGTCTCATCCCCCGGATGATCAAGGGGGATTTCCGGGGCGCAATCACGGTGGACGGGGTGCTTACCACCTCCTGCCGGCCCCGGCAGCTGGCCGGGCGGGTGGGGATTCTCCTCCAGGATTTCGAGGCCCAGCTCTTTACCACCCGGGTGGACCAGGAGGTGGCCTTCGGCCCGGAAAATCTGAGCCTGCCCCGGGAGGAGCTGCGGCGCCGGGTCGCCGAGTGCCTGGCCCTGACCGGGCTGGCCGGGCTGGACGACCGGGACCCTGCCACCCTCTCCGGCGGACAACGGCAACTCCTGGCCCTGGCCGCGGTCCTGGCCCTGGCGCCGAAGCTCCTGGTCCTGGACGAACCCACCACCGATCTCGATCCCCTGCGGGTGGAGGAACTCCTGGCCTCCCTGGACCTATTCAGCCGGACCCGGGACCTCACCCTCATCTTCCTGGGCGAAGATCTGCGCCTGGCCCGCCTCTGCACCCGGATCGTGCTCCTTAACCGCGGCGAGATCCTGGCGGACGGGGCGCCCGAGTCCATCCTCCGGGAAGTGGAACTCCTGCGGACCATGGGCCTGGCCCCCCCGGAACTGCCCGCCCTGTTCCACGACCTGGGCCAGGCCACCCTCCCCCTCAGCCTGGAGGAGGCGGTGTCCCAGGCCCGGGCCTCGGGGTGGACCGGCCACCCCGGCTGCCACTCTCCCCGCCACCGTGGCAACTGGGGAGCCCCCGGCTCCCGAGATCCTGGCCCTGCGCCGGGTGACCTTTGCCTATCCGGAGGGCCCGCCGGTCTTGGAGGATTTCTCCCTCGCCTTCCGGGAGCAGGAGCTTACCGCCATCCTGGGGCCCAACGGCAGCGGCAAGACCACCCTGCTCAAGCTCCTCCGGGGCTTATTGACCCCCCAATCCGGGGAAGTATGGCAGCAGCCGGGCGCAAATTTTCGGGTGGGCTATGTCTTTCAAAACCCCGATTATCAGCTCTTCGCCGAAGAGGTCTGGGAAGAGGTGGCCTTTGGCGTCCGCCTCCTGGGCCTGCCTCCCCCGGAGGTGGAGCAGCGGGTGGAGGCGGCCCTGGCCCGGGTCCACCTCCTGGACCGGGCCCGGGACGACCCCTTTTCCCTTACCAAGGGCCAGCGCCAGCGCCTGGCAGTGGCCGGGGTCCTGGCCCTGGCCCCCCAGGTGATCATCCTGGATGAGCCCACCACCGGCCTGGACCACCGGGAGCAGCAGGACCTCCTGGGCCTGGTCGGGGAACTTAACAATCAGGGCCACGCGGTGATCATGGTGACCCACTCCATGTGGGCCGCCGCCACCTATGCCCGGCGCCTGGTGGTCCTGCTGGACGGCCGGGTCCTCCTGGACGGCCCCCCCCGGGAGGTGCTGGCCGACGCTCCGGCTTTGGCCCCGGCGCGCCTGGTAGCCCCGGAAGTAGTGCAGCTCAGCCGAGCCCTGGGCTTTATGGCCCTGACCCCGGCGGAGTTTCGGGACCGGCTGCGCGGCCCGGCCTAATTCCCGGCTTGCAGATGGCCCGGAAAGTCCTTATGTTAATATCGTGTTCCACACGTAACCTGTAACACGTATAGCGTTTGTCAAAAGTATTTTCCGATGGGGCATCACTCTAACCCCCTCTAACCCCCATTGAGAAAATGGGGTAACTATGATAAATTGCTGCTAAAGTCCCCCTTTGAAAAAGGGGGATTTAGGGGGATTTTAGAAGCTCCAAGTGGGAAGAATTTATGGCAAACGCTATAACTGGGAAAATGATGGTTTCCGTTGCTCCTTCCCCTGGCGGGAGGGGGTTAGGGGAAGGGGGATAAGTCGAAGCCATTCATTGCGATTTCACCCCCACCGCAACCCTCCCCCATCAAGGGCGACTGAGAAACGATCTGAGAAGTTTAGGGAAATACCTCCGAATCCGACATGAACTAGGCATGAAAATCAACGACCGCAGGAATACCTATGACCACCCATCACATTGACCCGCACCTGTTGGTGGTTTTAGGCGCCACCAGCGACCTGATGCAGCGCAAACTGCTCCCGGCCATCCATCGCCTCCAGACCGCCGGGGAGTTACCCGTCCCCCTCATCATCCTGGGAGCCTCCCGGCACCAAGGGCTGACCGACGAGGGCTTCCGGGACCTGGCCGCCGGGGCCCTGGCGGCTGAGGACGTGCAGCCGGGCGCCGCCGGGCCCTGGTGCCGCGACTGTCTCTATTTTCAGAGCCTGGGGGCCGGCACGCCCGAGGATTTTCAGGCCCTGGCCGCCCGCATCCATGCCCTGGAGCAGGAGCACGGTCTCCCCGGCAACCGGGTGTTTTACCTGGCCTTGCCGCCCACGGCCTTTATGGCGACCATCAATGGTCTGGGCCAGGCCGGCCTCAACCAGACCACCGGCTGGACCCGGTTAGTGGTGGAAAAACCCTTCGGCAAAGATCTGGACTCGGGCATCGCCCTCAACGAGCAGATCCACCGTTATTTCGACGAATCCCAGGTCTACCGCATCGACCATTACCTGGGCAAGGAAACCGTCCGGAACCTCTTGATCTTCCGGTTCGCCAACGCCATCTTCGAGCCCCTGTGGCACCGAAATCTGGTCCAGAGCGTCCAGATCACCGTGGCGGAAACCCTGGGCGTCGGGGGCCGGGCCGGATACTACGACCAGTCCGGGGCCCTCCGGGACATGGTCCAGAACCATCTCACCCAGCTCCTCACCCTCACCGCCATGGAGGTGCCGGTGGCCTTCGATGCCGAGAGCATTCGCACCGAAAAGGCCAAAATCTTGCGGGCTATCCCGCCCATCATGCCGGAAGACGTGATCTACGGCCAGTATACCCGGGGCGCGATTGACGGGGTGGAGGTGCCGGGCTACCGGGAAGAGCCGGGGGTCGCCCCGGACTCCTCCACGGAAACTTTCGTGGCCCTGAAGCTGGCCATTGAAAACTGGCGCTGGCAGGGAGTCCCCTTTTACCTGGTGACCGGCAAACGCCTCCCCACACGCTTCAGCCAGATCGCCGTGACCTTTCGCTGCCCGCCGGTATGGGTCTTCGAGCCCCACTATGCCGGCACCTGCAGCCCCAACGTCATGGTGTTTACGGTGCAGCCCGACGAAGGCTTCGACCTCCATTTCGAAGTCAAGGCCCCGGGGGAGCCCCTCCAGCTCAAGACCAAGAGCCTGAAATACCGCTACGCCGAAGGTTTTGCGGCGCTCCCGGACGCCTATGACACCCTGCTGCTGGACATCATGGCCGGGGACCAGACCCTGTTTGTCCGGGCCGACGAAGTGGAGTGGGCCTGGCGCCTCTACGCCCCGGCCCTGGACCCGCCGCCGGGGGCAGTGCGGCCTTATCCCGCCGGCACCTGGGGCCCCCCGGGCACGGCCGCCTTTATGGAGTGGCCCGACCCCACTTTGCTTTATCGGTAACCCTGTGATAATTATCTGGAGGGAGCAGGTTACTTTCAGCAAACCTAACCAACCGTAATCTTGGGGAATCTGCGGACTGCTTCTCCCCGGTGTCATTAAAACCGGTGGCGCTCGCGTCTCGCCTGTGCCGGCGCAGGCTAAGCGTCCATGGCCGTTTGGGGCCACCCCCAATCATGAAATTCCTGGTAGGGGCGGTTAGCGGCACAACCCCTACGGTTGGACTTTCACGACAGAGCCTGCGGCTACAAAAACTAACTCTTCGCACGCAACTCGTTATCACTGCTCACTGCTTACTGCTGACTATTTATGTGGGTCGCCGCCATACAACTGAATTCCACCCCGGACCTGGAGGCCAACCTGGCCCGGGCCCAGGCTTATATCGAGGAGGCCGCCTCCCGGGGCGCCCGGCTGGTGGCCCTGCCGGAGCACTTCGCCTGTCTGGGGCAGAACGCCGACACCGCCGCCGCGGCCCAGCCCCTGGATGGCCCCCTGGTGACCCGCTTCCGGGAGTTGGCCGGGAAACTGGGGATCTTTCTCCTCCTGGGCTCCTTCCCCGAACGCACGCCCGGCAAGGCCCGGCCCTACAACACCAGCCTCCTCCTGGGTCCCCGGGGCCAGATCCTGGCCTCCTACCGCAAGCTGCACCTGTTCGACGTGGATCTCCCCGGCGCGCCGCCCTCCCGGGAGTCGGAGTTCACCCACCCGGGCGCTGACGTAGTGACCGCCCCGCTCCCGGGCGAGTCCTTTACTGCCGGGCTGGCCATCTGTTACGACCTGCGGTTTCCCGAACTCTTCCGGGCCCAGGTCAGCCGGGGCGCCAACCTCCTCCTGCTGCCCGCGGCCTTTGCGGTGATCACCGGCCGGGATCACTGGGAAGTGCTGCTCCGGGCCCGGGCCATCGAAAATTTATCCTATGTGGTGGCGCCGGCCCAATACGGCCAAAACGCCCCGGGCCGCCGCACTTACGGCCGCTCTCTCATCATCGACCCCTGGGGGCTGACCCTGGCCCAGGCCCCGGACGGCGAAGGAGTGATCCTGGCCCGGCTGGATTATGCGCGGCTCCAGCGCCTGCGCCGGGAACTGCCCTGCCTGCGCCACCGGCGCCTGCCGTAAGTAAAGTGAACAGTAAGCGGTAAGCAGTTAAACATGAGCCTTTGGATAACCCATAATGCCTGAAAAGACCGGTGGCACAGGCTTTCCAGCCTGTGCTGGGGACCGGCTGGGGCGGCTGTCCGACCCATCATGAGGAACTTTTCAGGGGAGGAGATAGGGGGCGTCTCGCCCGCCAATGCCTCGCATCACTTGGTGCGGAGAACGCACCCCACGGAAAAATTTATTGCACCCAGTAGCCCTGAACCTTGAACTTTGAACTTTGAACTTTGAAAGGATAACCATGCCGGATCCCTGGTCCAAGTCGGCCCTGCGGGGGCTGTTCCGCTGGTACCTGAGCAAATTTCCCCTCCGGGACGGCAAGGCCTTTTTGTATGGGCGCCTCCATGCCGGGCTGAAGCCTGCCGACCGCTTTGCCATCGTCCGCCTGGACAAGGGCTTCCGCATGAAGCTGGACCTGGACGACCCCGAACAGCTTAAGGTCTATTTCTACGGGCATTACCACGAGCGCTACGAAGCCGACCTGGTGCAGCGGCTCCTGGCCGATGCCGACATCTTCTGGGACGTAGGGGCCAACGTGGGCTATTTCACCCTGGTGGCGGCCACGGCCCTCAACCACCGCGGCCGCATCGTCGCCTTCGAGCCGGGGCAGAACGCCTATGCACGCCTCACCGAGAACCTTGCCTTGAATCCCTATGGGAACATCCAGACCTTTGCCGTGGCCGTCTCCCACCGGGAGGGTGAGGCGGTGCTCCATCTGGCCGGCGACATCGCCGACAGCAGCGCCAGCCTCTACCCGGCCAACGGGACCCAGACCGGCCAGGAGGTCTGCCGGACCGTGTCCCTGGACCATGTTCTCAGGTCCGAGGGCCTGCCTCCCCCGGACCTCATCAAACTGGACGCTGAGGGGGCGGAACTGGCGGTGCTACACGGGGCCCAGGGCCTCCTGGCCGACTCACCGCCGCTGTGGCTGATGGAAATGGAAGAAAAGACCCTGGCGGCCGCCGGGGCCAGCAAAGCCGCGGTGGCCCACTTCCTCACCGGCTGCGGCTACCGAGCCGCACATCTCAGCAAAGGCCGCTGGTACGCCACCACCGACCCGGCCACCGTCAAGGGCCGCAACATCTTCTGGTTCAACCCCGGCGTTGCCGCTCACCGGCGGCAAGCGGCCCGCCTGCCGGTGCTGGGTAACGAGCGATAATTTCCCACCGGCTGGCAATGGTGGCGAAAACAAGGCCCAGCCGCTGCGGTGCCGGCTGGGCCTTGATCTTACGGACCTCTTTATTAGAGTAATTGCCAAAAGTTTTTTCCGCCCCGGGAAGCCTGATAATCCCCCCTGCCCCCCTTTAAAAAAGGGGGGGAACTGCAAGGAATTGCTGTTAAAGTCCCCCTTTGCAAAAGGGGGATTTAGGGGGATTTGAGAACCTCCAAACGGAAGGAATTTATGGCAACACGCTCTCTTTTCCCGGCAAAACTCGAATTCATCCCGCCGCCCGACGTTGACGTATTGGCCGCCAGCGATGCCACATCGCACCAACCTTTCACGGCAGAACAAAACGATTTTTCATGGGAGTCACTGCCGATACCGATGTAGATTAAGGAAGCGCGGCGATTATTGGATCCGGCTCCGGGTCCGCCGCGGTGGGGCCGCCTTTGTAAAGGTCGCGCTGCAACGCCCGGTTATAGCTGGTAAAATCACCCATCCCGGTATCGCTCTCCAGGTGCTGGCTCATCATCTTCAGCTTGGCGTCCAGGTCATCCAGAAAATTTACCAGCAACGCCTCCCGGGTCTTGGGGACGACGGGGGAGCCGAATTCCATGGTCCCATGGTGGGATAAGAGGATGTGCTCCAACTGCACCAGCAGGTTGGGGTCGGGAAAATCCAGGTCCTGGGCCGCGGCCCGGACCATCTCCCACCCCAGGACCACGTGGCCCAGGAGGTGCCCCGGCACGGTGCGTTCCGGGGCCTGGGGATTGGCCAGTTCTTTGATTTTGCCCAGGTCGTGCAGGATGGTCCCGGCCAGGACCAGGTCCCGGTTCAGTTCGGGATAGATGGCCAGCGACGCCAGGGCGTGACGGGTCACAAACCAGGTGTGCTCCAGGAGGCCGCCCAGGTAAGGGTGGTGGTAGCGCAAGGCCGCGGGGCAGACCAGGAACTCCTCCCGGTAGCGCTCCAGGACCGTGAGGACCAATGGCCCCAGGGGCGGGCTGATCTCGGTTTCAGCCAGTTGCCGCAATTCCTGCCACAAGGCCTCCCGGTCGTAGGGGGTGGCCTGGAGGAGCAGCTCCGGGTCATACTCCTGGAGGTCCCGGCCCAGGTTCCGGAGGGCCTCCACGGTATTGATATAGCGGACGTTGAGTTGAAGTTCGCCCTTGTAGGAGTCCACCTTCCCCTGCACCGCCACATGATCCCCCGGGGTGAAGGGCCCGGGGCATTTGGCCAGCACGTCGCTCCAGACCTTAGCCTTTATGGGTCCGCTCTTATCCCCCAAGTCCAGGGAGAGGAAAGGGTTGCCTTCTTTGGTCTTACCGCTGTCCACCTTGCGTACTATGAAAAATTGCTGCACCGCGTCGCCTTCCTTCAGGTGGGAAATCAGCTGATGGGGCATGGATTGAGCCTCTCAAGGTGAGATGCGGCTATGATACTCCGGCGCCGGAGACGGGTCAAGGAGAGGTTGGGGTTCCCTCAGACATGGAAGAGATTCTGTGCAGAGACGCATTGACAATTCGGCAAAGAGAATTATTTTAAAAAATAATGATAAATTACCGAAATTCTGCCGATAACAGAAATAAAGGGCTGGGTTGTTAACTTTTTCCCTTGACACCAATCCAATAAGAGGTAAAATAACTAATTTAGTCTTTTCGACTCAAGGCAGCACCATAGGACGAAATTTCATGGAAAAAGATTACCTTAAGAAGTTCATCGATTTGGGCGGCAGTGAATTCCTGGCCTACGACCAGTTTTCCGTCCCCGAGGGGGACAGGAATGCCCTCCGGGCCCCCTTTGAAGGGGCGGCCGACGAGGAACTGGACGTCTCCGAGCAACTGGATGCCACCGGCTACGGCCCCACCCCCGCCGAGGGGACGGAAGATGAACTGGATGACGTCATCGAAGCCGATGAGATTCCCGAACACGAAGGGCTGGTGGCCGCCTACTTCCGCGAGATGCTGCGGTATTCCATCCTGTCTCCGGAAGAGGAAAGAAGTTTGGGCCGCATCATCAAAGAGGGCCAGGATAACATCCTGAACCTGGTGTCCGTGGCCCACTCCGACCTGGAGGAGGTCCGTAAGCTCCAGCAGAAGCTTCAGCTTTGGTTCCAGACCCCGGAAAAGAGCGCCCAGGGCAAGGAAAAGCTCTTCAAAGTGATTCAACAGAGACTCTGCCAGGTGCAGAAACACCATCCCGAAGCCACCGAGGTCAAGGAGTTGGCCAACTGCATCCAGGCCACGGAAGATGAAGTCAATCAGGCCCGGGACCAGATGATTAAGGCCAACCTGCGCCTGGTGGTGAGTATCGCCAAAAAGTACCTCCACCGGGGGCTGACCTTCTCGGACCTGATCCAGGAAGGCAACCTGGGCTTGATGAAAGCCGTGACCCGGTATGATTACACCACCGGTTACCGCCTGAGCACCTTTGCTTCCTGGTGGATCCGCCAGACCATCACCCGGGCCATCTATGACAAGACCCGGACCATCCGGATTCCGGTGCACCTCCAGGAAATCCGCAACCGGTGCTACCGGGCGTTCTATGACCTGCTGAAGGAACTGGGCCGGGACCCGAGCCTCAAAGAGATTGCCGAACGGTCCGGAGTGCCGGAGGAGAAAATCCTCCTGGTCACCAACCTGGCGGATGAACTTATTTCCCTGGAGACGCCGGTGGGCGACGAAGGGGACCGGCTGGGCGACTTTATCCGCAATGACAAAGCGGTCTCCCCTTACGAGGCCATTCTCGAATCCCAATTGGGTGAGAAAACCGGCTCCATTTTGACCACCCTCACCGCCCGGGAAGAGAAGATCATGAAGATGCGCTTTGGCATCGGCGAGGAAGTGGAACACACCCTGGAAGAAATCGGCCGGGCCTTCAAGGTTTCACGGGAACGCATCCGGCAGATTGAGAAAAAGGCTCTCAAACGCTTGAAGCATCCCACCCGCAAGGCGGCGCTGGAAGATTTTCTGGAATAAGTTCGGGATTCCCCAACGGCCCCGGCCGGAATCCTGGGAGGGACTGAACCATGGCAGGACTGAGCCCTGATAAACTGGATGAGGTAAAAGAGCGTTTGCTGGACCGGAAACGGCGCCTCTGGCAGGAGGTCAAGCAACAGCTTAAGAGTAATATCGGCGATGGCTATCAGGAGATGCTGGCCGCAGCCCGGGACGAAGAGGACCAGGCCACGGTCAGCCTCATGGCCGAAACCAATCTCACCCTCTTGGGACCGAAACGCCAGGAACTGGAGGCTATCGAGGAGGCCCTGAACCGGCTGGAAGGCGGCAACTACGGATATTGTGAGGTCTGCGGGCAGTCCATCGAACCCCGCCGGCTCGAGATTATGCCGGAGGCGCCTCTCTGCCGCAATTGCATGTCCCATCGGGAAAAGTTGGCCAAGGCCACGGCCCGCTGATTGCCCGGTTTTTTTAAGCTCGAGACAGGCGGGAGGATCATCCTCCCGCCTTTTTTTGCGCCAACCCGGCGGCGGTATAAGGGAGGATAACCATGACCTATAAAGAAATCCTGTTTTCTACTGAAGGCGCGATTGCTCTTCTCACCTTGAATAGCCCTCAGACCATCAATGCTCTATCCAAAAGAATGATCGGTGAGATGATCGATGCGTTAAGAAAATTATCCACCGATGAAACCATAAAAGTCATCATCATCAGAGCCGCGGGCAAGCACTTCTGCGCCGGGCACAATCTGTCCGAAATGGTCGACGCCGGCGTTAAAGAATATAAATTTATCTTTGACCAATGCACGGAAATGATGCAGCTGATCCATACAATACCTCAACCGGTCATTGCCCAAGTCCAGGGAATTGCCACGGCCGCCGGATGCCAGCTGGCGGCATGGTGTGATCTGGTGATCGCCAGCGAGGATGCCAAATTTTCCACCCCGGGGGTCAAAATCGGACTCTTTTGCACCACCCCTATGGTGGCTGTCTCCAGAGCTATCGGGCGAAAAATGGCGATGGAAATGCTGCTTACCGGCCGGGATTTCCCAGCCCGGGAGGCCAAGGAACTCGGGTTGGTAAATCAGGTGGTGCCCCTGAATGAGCTGGCTGCAAGAACGGAGGAGTTGGCAACAAAAATCAGCGAGGCCAGCCGTTTTGCCCTGAGCGTCGGCAAACAAGGATTTTATGCCCAGGTCGACCAAATCGACGATAAAGCCTTGCATTATGCCAAGCATACCATCGTGATGAACAATGTATCCGAAGATGCTCAAGACGGCATCAAGGCATTTTTAGCAAAAAAACCAGCAGTGAAATGGAAAGACCGGTAAGGGCAGGTCGCCTTCACACAAGTAACCTGCCGCATTATCGGGGCGGTGAGGGCACCGCCCTAAAGCCTGAATTATCTTTTCGAGTGCAACCCGAGACCTCTGCGAAAGTCTCATGTAGGATAGCCGCCCTCGGCTGTCCATGCTCTATTTAGGCGCAGGCGAGGGCGCCTACGCTACATTTTGATGCCGAAGGATAGCGAAAGAGACTTTCGCAGAGGTCTCAACCCGGTATAAAGGATAGTTCTTAATCCGAGATTTCCCCTGGCCCGTTTGACAATCTTACTAAAGTGTTTAACTTAAGGGTTAATCGACTGGTCAGCCGGGGGTTTTGCCGGTGGTCCCGGTTGATGAAACAAGGAGGGTGTCATGTTTACGAAAATCCTGGTTCCTCTGGACGGCTCGGAAATTGCCGGGAAAGTGCTCCCCCGGGTCATTGAGCTGGCCATGGCCTTCAAGTCCAAGGTAACGCTCCTCCATGTGTGCTACAGCGGCATCGGGCCCATGGTGGGGCAGGCCACCCCCGGGGTCATGAAATCTGCTGAAGCCCAGGAACAGAAATTTTGCGACACCTTCCTGGCCAAGGCTGGACAAGACCTTAAAGGCCTGGGGCTGGACGCCAATTGGATCTGCCAGGATGGCGACCCGGCCCGGGAAATCATTGCCTTAGCCCAGGACAAAGGGTATGACCTCATCGTCATGGGGACCCACGGCGCCGGCGAAGTAGTCTGGTACATGGGCGGCACGGCCAACAAAGTCTCCTCCCACGCCACCGTCCCGGTGCTCCTGCTCCGGACGGTGGAATTCAAGCCGCCGGCGATGAAAGAAGTGTATTCCACCGTGCCCGGCGTCGGTTAAGCAGTCCGGCCGGCAACCCTTATCTTATCCCTGAGCCCGAGGGGATCACGGGAGGGTGATCAGGAGATCGCCATGCCCCTGACGCTGATTTGCGCTCAACAAGATGATTTTCCTTCCCAGGGCAGGGGGTGCTTATGAAAAAGTCCCCCGGTCCTCCCCTCAGCATAATTCTCTTTTCCCCCTGCCCTTCCCGGGCCAAATTCAGCGCCTACCCCTGCCAACCCGCGCTCCGGCCCAAAGTTTTCACTAAAGTGCGCACCGCGCACCATCATTAATGCAACGGCCGGATAAGCCCCTGCTCACCTTCACTCCGTCTCAAAAATAAAGTAATCGGCCAGGTCCGGCGGCCGTCCCGCGGCCGTCAACTTCTGGGCGCAACTCCGGCACAGGTATTGATTGGGCTCTTCATGCCAGATGATGATTGCCTTGAGTTTATGGTCTTCCAATCTCCGAGTGGGTGTCCCCTTGCCGGTCAACGCCGACTCCACCTCCGCCACCCGCCAGCCGACGATTTCCATGGGCGCGGGAATCATTCTGGCCACCGTCAGGCGCTCCACCCGGGTAATCAGCAGGGGCATCTTCCGGCAGACCCGGCAGACGGAGCACTCGTAGGCAACCTGCTCGCCCCAGCTGATGGTGCCATACCCGTCTTTGGGTTGGCTCCGGCCCGTGAACCAGGCCAACGCTTCGTTTAAGGAGGGGGCAAAGTGCGGCTTGGGCGGGCTTTCATTGACCAAAAAAAATCTGCCGAAGGTGAGATCCTTGGAGTTTTTCGCCGTCTGGAAGAGGTCCTCGACATAGAGCTCCCGCCCTGCCTTCCTGATCCGCACCTGGTAACGGCGCTCGTCGATGGACAGGTGGTTTTCGACGGTCTCGTAGGTGAGTTCTCCCGGGGGTGTTTTCGACTGAAACAGAGACTTCAAGAAACCCATGCGCTTACCTCACTCAGAGAAAAAACGGGGTTGAAGGAAGCCCACCGGCCCTCCCGGGGCGCCCTCTCGTCCTTGAGGCGGGGGTGGCGAGGGGAGTAGGGGCGACCCGCCGGGTCGCCCTGACGCGCCCAATTTTACGCTTCCCTGGCCAGGTTCAACGCCCCCCCCACTGCCAGCAGCCGGCGCTGCCGCGCCGACAGGTCCACCCGGACCCAGATTTCTTGACCGCCCGCCTTCAGGGGCAGGCGCTCCGCCCCGTCCAGGAGCTTTTGCCGCACCCCGGGCAATTCCAGGGTTTGGCCCTGGGTCATGAGGTCGTAATCCCCGGGGTTTTCAAAGGTCAGGGGCAGGATGCCGAAGTTGATCAGGTTGGCCAGGTGGATCCGGGCAAAGGATTTCACCAGCTTGACCCTCACCCCCAGGTACCGGGGGGCCAGGGCGGCGTGCTCCCGGGACGACCCCTGGCCGTAGTTCTCACCCCCCACCACCGCGCCTTCCCCCCGGCCCTGAACCCGCTGGGGAAATTCCGGGTCCAGGCGGGTAAAGGCGTGCTGGCTGATGGCCGGCAGGTTGCTCCGGAGCGGCAAAACCTTACTGCCCGCGGGCATAATATCATCGGTGGTGACGTTGTCCCCCACTTTGAGCCACACTTCTCCCTGCCAGGTCTCGGGCAGGGGCGTCAGTTGGGGGAAGGGGACGATGTTGGGGCCGCGGATTACTTCCACCCTGGCGGCCTCCCCCGGAGGCCTCGGCGGGATGATGTTGCCTCCGGCCACCACAAAGCGCCGGGGAGCGGCCACCCGGGGATAATCCCCCAGTTCCCGGGGGTCGCGGAGTTCTCCGAAGATGGCCGCGGCCACCGCGGTTTCGGGGCTGGCCAGGTAGACCTTATCGTCTTTGGTGCCGCTGCGCCCCGGAAAATTCCGGGGAAAGGTCCGCACGCTCACGGCATTCGTGGGCGGGGCCTGGCCCATGCCGATACAGCCCCAGCAGCCCGGGGGCATGATCCGGGCTCCGGCCTCCACCAGCGGCAAGAGCCCTCCGGCCAGAATCAGGTTTTCCAGAACCTGGCGGGACCCCGGATTGATCTCCAGGCTGACCCGGGGATGCACCCGTCGGCCGGAAAGCGCCCGGGCGGCGATCATCAAATCCCGAAACGATGAGTTGGCGCAGGAGCCGATGAGCACCTGCTCCACTGGCAGGCCATCCAGGTCTTTGACCTGGGCCACCTCATCCGGGGAACTGGGCTGAGCCACGAGGGAGGGGAGCTGCTCCAGGTCCACCTCCTGCACCTCGGCGTAGTGCGGGCGTCCCTGGGCTTGCAAAGGCTGAAAAGCTTCCTCCCGCCCCTGCAATGCCAGAAACCTGCGGGTCTGGGCATCCGCCGGAAAAATGGAGGTGGTGGCCCCTAACTCGGCCCCCATGTTGGTGATCGCGGCCCGCTCCGGCACGCTGAGGTAACGCAGGGCCGGCCCGAAGAACTCCAGGATCTTGCCCCGGCCGCCCTTGACGGAGAGGCGCCGCAATAGTTCCAGGATGACGTCCTTGGCCGACACCCAGGGCTGAAACCGTCCCGTCAGCCGTACGCCCAGGACTTCGGGCATGGGCAGATAAAAGGGCTGCCCGGCCAACGCCAGGGCCACGTCCAGCCCCCCGGCCCCAAAAGCCAGCATCCCGGCGCCCCCGGCCGTGGGCGTGTGACTGTCGGACCCCAGCAGGGTTTTCCCCGGGGCGCTGAACCGCTCCAGGTGCACCTGGTGGCAGATGCCGTTGCCCGGCGGCGAAAAGTGGAGGCCGTAGCGAGCCGCCACCGTCCGCAAAAACCGGTGGTCGTCGGCGTTGCGAAAATCCGTCTGGGGCAGATTGTGGTCCACATAACTCACCGCCACCTCGGGCCGGGCCCGCTCCACCCCCATGGCCTCAAACTCCAGATAGGCCAGCGTGCCGGTGGCATCCTGGGTCAAGGTATGATCAATCGTGAGGGCCACTTCGGCTCCGGGGACCAACTCCCCGGACACCAGATGCGCCGCCATAACCTGTTCAACAATAGTCTTTGCCATGGTTCATCCCTTCGGAAATTGGTGGTGCAGGGGGATCAGCAGTGAGCCGCAAGATCGAAAACTGCTCACTACTTACTGCTCACTGCTCACTGCTCACTGTTTCTCAGATATTCCAGCAAAACCCCCGGGCGGTTGCTGCCGATGCCGTCCAGGTTCATGGTCAGGTAAGGTTTCAGGGTGTCGGTATCGTCGATGTTCCAGACGTAGACCAGGAGCCCGTTATCATGGGCGGCGGCTACCAGCTCCGGGGTGGCGTAGGCGTAGTGGAGGACCAGGGCGCCGGAGTTGGCGGCCCGGGCCAGGCCCACGGGGTCCGCCGGGCATCCCACCATGAGGACGCCGGTGTTAAAGCGCGGCTCGGCCTCCTTGAGGGCTTTGACGGCCGGGTGCCAGAAGGAGATGACTGTGGCGTCTTCAAAGGCCTCGGCGCTCCTGGAAAAAACTCCGCAACGCCCCGGCGGCCTCCGGCTGCTTCAGTTCCACCACCAGGTGGGCCTGCCCCTGCACCAGGTCAAAGACTTCCTCCAGGGAGGGGATCGCCTCCCCCCGGCCGGCATCCAGCCTTTTGAGCTCCGCTAGGGTGAAATTTTTCACCGGACCCCGGCCGTTGGTAGTCCGGTCCAGGGTTTCGTCGTGGATCACCGCCAGGCGCCCGTCTTTGGTCAGTTGGACGTCCAGCTCCACCGCGGCCACCCCCACCGCCAGCGCCCGGCGGAACGAGCCCAGGGTGTTCTCCGGTTCGTCGGCCGGCGCCCCCCGGTGTCCCATAATCTTTGCCATCATCATCCTCTCTTCAGGCCATCGGTCGGTTGCGGGTAGATTTTACCAGGAGTTTGCGGAATAAGATATCCGGTCGGCAGCCTTTTTTGATCTCGCTAAATGACCGGTCGCCCCGCATGACCCGGCAAAATACCTCCCAGGGATAATCATAGCGCCTCAGGCCCCTGAAGGCCAGGGGGCCGAGATAATTGAATAATTTTGAAAAGTGATACCCGGCCGTCAGCTCCGGAGTGATCTCCCGGTCCACCTGGACCTGGTAATCGGAGAGCGCCCCGGCCTCCCCCCGGAAAAACCTGAGAATCTGCCGGGCCGCCAGGTGCGCGCTTTGCAAGGCAAAGAAAATGCCTTCCCCGGTCCAAAAATCCGCCAGGCCGGCAGCATCTCCCACCAGGAGGACCCGGCCCTGCGTGATGGGCCGGGGGGTTACCCGGTGGGGAACGAGATGGGCCGCCAGGGGAAAAGCCTGCTCTCCCAGACCCAGCTGGGTCAGCAGGCGGGCATGATACCCCTTGAGCCGCGGTCCCTGGTGCAGCGGGCCCCCCACCCCGGCGACGAGGACCTCGCCCCGGGGAAAGATCCAGGCATAACCGTCGGCCATGGTCCCCATGTCCAAATAAATCGTGCCGGTGAAGCCCGGGGCGCCCTTGCTCACCAGGCGCCGGGGTATTTCCGCCTGGAGTCCCAGATGCCAGAAATCCACCGGCTGCAGGCCGGCGCTTCGAGCCACCCGGCTCCGGGCGCCGTCGGCCCCCACGACGACTTGGGCCGTAATCCGCCGCCTGGAGGTGGTCAGGGTGAATGAGTCCCCCGGTCCCGGGGTGATCTCCTCCAGCTCTTCCCCGTCCCCGAACTCCCCGCCGCCTTGCCTCACCCGCTCCATGAGCAAGGCGTCGAACCGTTGCCGCTCCACCGTGTAGAGCAACGGCTGATGCCAGGCCTTGGTGAAGGAGCGGCTCAGGTTAAAGCTCAACCGCACCCGGCGAATCTCATCTTCCAGGACCGGGCCCAGGTCCGGGGGCAAAAACTTGAAGGCCTTGATGGTCAGGCCGCCGGCGCAGACCTTGATCCGGGGGAAGACCGCCTTATCGAGGATAAGGGGGGTTAGGCCCCCTTGAAGCAACGCCAAAGCCAGGGTGGCTCCGGCGGGGCCGGCGCCGATGATGGCAACCTCGCAACTGGCCGAAGCTAGAGTCATGGTCCACCAGGTCCGGGGGCGGTGCTCTTGTGGCGGCGAAAACGGACGAGAAGCAGTTGATCCTTGTGCCGTGGCGTACTTTCGTATATTAGATGAAAGACCGATAAGTAGCAAGACCAGGGAAGGGGATATGAACTGGCTGGGTTTTTCCTTGCTGGCTTTGGGTTTGTGGGGCGTGTGGGGCTTCCTGGGCAAGGTGGCTTCCCAGCACCTGCCCTCCCAACAAGTTTACCTCCTGGCGGTTTCCGGGCACCTTGTGGTGGTGGGTTACCTCCTGTTGGGCGGGCTGGGGGCGGTCTCCTGGCAACCCTGGGGAGTCGGCGCCGCCTTGGGGGCCGGCCTGGCCATGGCCCTGGGACTCCTCTGGTTCTTCGAGGCCCTGGCCCGGGGCCCCGCCACCGTGGTGGTACCCCTCACCGCCCTCTACCCGGCCATCACCGTGGTCTTAAGCCGGGTTTTCCTCCAGGAACCCCTGACCCTGCGCCATCTGGCCGGCCTCGCCCTGGCGTTGGCGGCGGCCTGGCTCTTGTCCAAATAGTTTCGCCATCAGGCGGTGCCGCGGCCGGCACGGTTTTAAAAAAAATTGTAATTACCGGTACAATGGTCTAATATTAAGACCATTACTTGTCCGTATCCTTTCTACATGCGCATGGTATAGAGATTTCCTCCCCGATACCTCCCAAGAAAAACCTTATGGCTGAGCCCTCTATGCGGGTTGATCGATTATTTTCTCCCATCATCATAATTCTGGCCCTGGGGGCCTTTCTCCTGCTTTTTCACCTGGACCATCGCCCTTTCTGGCAGGATGAAGCCGAGACTGCCGTTTTGGCGAAACGGGTCTTGACCTACGGCGTGCCCCGCGCCTATGACGGGGTTAACCTCGTCTCCCAGGAAGCGGGACACGAATTCGGCCCCCACTACCTGTGGCGCTGGTCCCCCTGGCTGCAAATCTATGTGGCCGCGGGGGCGTTTCGTCTCGGCGGTCTTACCACCTACGCCGGACGCCTTCCCTTCGCCTTGCTGGGCCTGGGGTGTATCTTTCTGGTCTACCGGTTGGTGCGCCATATTTTTCGCGACCGCGCCTGGGCCCTCATGGCCGCAGCCCTGCTGACCTGCTCCGTACCCTTTCTCCTCTATGCCCGCCAATGCCGCTATTACAGCCTCGGGGCCTTTCTCACCCTGGTCAGTCTTTATGCCTTCCGGGAAAAGTGGCAGTCTAAAACGTTCCCGGCTCTTCTGTTATGTCTCTCCTTGGGTTTATTGTTCTATACGAATTATCTCCTTTTCTTCAGTTTTGCCGGAGCGGCTTTATTGGCGGCGGATTTTGCTATACCGCGCCGAGATGCCCCTGAAAAGAACCACAAGCCTGACGTTGAGCCTGCGGTTGTGATCCTCATTCTTCCGGGGTTGTTTTTATTTCGCATCCAGCCAACAGGCTACCATGGTGAGCCTGGAGGCGATTCTGGCGAATCTGCAAACCTACCTCGGTAATTTTTTCCAATTTATGTTCCCCCTGCCCCTGGCTCTTTATCTCATGTGGCGCTGGGGACGGCTCCTCTGGACCCGCACCGGCCTTTCGGGAGCCACTCAAGGGAAAAATTCATCTTATTCTTAAGCCTGATGGTGTTCGGCAACGTCTTGCTGTTGATCTCCGGCCCCCCAAGGCGAACTGCGCTATTTGATTCACCTGTATCCTTTGTGCGCCATAATCTTGGGGTGGATCGTCTTCCAGACCTGGCGCTATCAAAAATTTTCCGGCGTTCTCCTGGCAGTGCTTCTCCTGGGCACCAACTGGCTGAATATCCTCCCGATGGATTGGTTCAGGATGCGCAATCGCCCCTTCCACAACGACCACTATATGCTCACGTATCCCAATCTCCCCTTAAAACTTTACCTTGCTGAACTGAGTTCCCCCTATCCCGATGTGAATCAAAGGTTCATCCAGTTCTTTCAAACTCACGCCAAGCCTGGAGATACTATCCTGACAACCTACGGTGATCTCCCCCTCCAGTTTTATACTTCCTGCAGGGTTCTAGGGGGTCTGCAGGGGCAAATCCACCTGACCCGGCCCCCTGACTGGTTGGTGCGGCGGTGGTATCCCCGTTGGAATCGAAACCATGACTGAATGAATCCGAGGTTCGTATCCGGCGAACTTCTCGCCCATTCCCGCGCTTATCAGCGGGTGGTCTTGGCCGGTGAAGATGAAATCTTCGGCAATCAACCCGACCCTTTTTCCACCACTTTCTGCCTCCGGTGGAATCGTTGGCTCCGATAACTATTTATGAGAAAAAATCTCCTTCCCGGCCTCAACTGTAACCCCTCCAGCTGGGGTAGATTGCTGCTTGCCGCCGGCTTGCTGCTGGTTTTCGTTCAGGGGTTCCTGCAACTGTACCGAGGTCCAAAACTTCTTTTCCCCTGGCAAATATCAGGCAACAAGGCTCAATCTGTTCAAAGAAGAATACCGTAAAATAGATCGGGGACTGACTGCCTTGAAGGATCAATTAACTGTCCTGACGCTGATGCAAAAAGCCCGGGCCCACGCTAACCCTGGCCCCTCACCCCTCCAGGCCGCCCAGGCTCGCCGCTCCCCGGACCCAGCCTGGCAGGCCGCGATCCACGCGGCCAAGAAAAAACGGGTCTATGCGGCCAGAAAACTCAACCACCTCGGTCTGATTTTGCACTCCATGCAACAGGACCTGGAAGCTCAGTTATCAGATCCCGGTCCAGAGTCATCGGCCAGGAAACCGCGGATAGAGAAAACTCTGGAGCAAATCCGGGAGAGCCGGGCGCTCTGGCAGACCTATGAGGACAAATTGAATGACTTATCAATAAAGTTAAACAAAATTCTCGCCAGCAGCGGCAGTCAACCAGCCATCACTATTCCACTGAATAAGTAACGATGGAATATTATCCCGGGTAGAGCAAAGGATACCCATTAATTGACATATCAGCCGATTATCTTATGAAATATTTATCACCTATCAACAGGTCATCCTTATTCAATCAACTTGCCTTCTATTCCCTGTTGGGATCCGGGGCCTACATTCTTTTATTATGGTCTCCCCATATTCTGGGCGATCTTCTCAGCCGCTATTCCAAAGGCCTCATTTTTATCTTCCCCTGGCTGATGCTGTGGTTGGCTTACTCCTGGCAGGTGGTAGCCAACCGCGAGCACCGCTGGGAAATAGCGCTGATAGTCTCAATTATCATCCTTGGCATAGTCAACGTGGTGTTCAGCGATGTCCCAGCCATATCCCCTACTCCCATGCGAAACTTCCTGCTCACGGGAATTTTCGCCTTATGGACTTCGATGTTTTTGTTAACCGACCCACGGCGCCGACAGGTCTTTGACTGGTGCTGCGCCGGCGCCCTGGCCGTTATCTTACCGGTCGAAATCATCGTGTGGCTGGGGCGCGGCAACTATGGCCCGCACGTCTTTCAGATCTTTACCCGACACCCGATTCCCCTGGGAACGGTGATCATCCTGTTGTCACTCGGCCCGGTGCGCCTCATCGCCACGAAAAATTTCCCGGCCAGGCTCTTCGGCTGGCTGTTAGTGCTGTTGAGCGGCATGCTCATTTTTCTCACCCACAAGCGGGGGGCCTGGCTGGCGCTGGCCGCGATTCTGTTGGTGAGTGTAATTTACCTGGTCCGTCGACGCCGATATCTGGTCTTGACCCTGATTCTGCTGGTGGCCCTGCTCCTGCCTCTGGAAGCCCACCGCCGGTTTGCCCGTCTGGACCCGAAAATTAATAATGACTTAACGATATTGCATCGCCTGGAATTATTTCACTTTGCCCTGCACATCTGGAAAACCCATCCCTTCATGGGCATAGGTTTGCGTTCATTCACCCATGAACGATATTTATCGGATTATCACCTCCATAACCAGGAACTGCGTGAATTCCCTCGCGCCGTCGCCAGCCTTCAGACCCTTGACAACCTGTTCCTCACCGGGTTTGTTGAACTCGGCGCCGTTATGACGTTATGTTACCTGGCGTTGGTCATCCTGATCCTGGTGAAATATTGTCGAAGATTGCGATCTTCTCCCGAATCCTCACCCTTAGATTGGTACCGGGTGCTCGTCTTGCTCGGCTTCGCCATCCACTCCCTGACCTACGACTCCCTCCTCGTCCCGCCGGTCAACTGGCTCTTTCATGTGCAGATGGGAATCTTGGCAGGCTACCATGCCTCTGAAGCCCGGCTGAGTCATCAATCCGGCGCCACGGGGCTTATTGAGGTTTAGTTATGGAAACCGAGCAGTCTTTTCCCAAGCGTGAGTCCAGGCGGATTCTCGGACTGGACATGGGGGCCAAACGCATCGGCATCGCGGTAAGTGATCCTTTGGGGATCACCGCCCAGGGGCTGGAGGTCTGGGTCCGCCGGGACCGCCAGGCCGACCTGGACCACCTCCTTCAGGTTGGCCGGGATTATGCCGTGCACCAGATCGTGGTGGGCCTGCCCCGGCACATGGACGGCCGCCTGGGGGATGCGGCCCCTGAAATCACGGAATTTGCCGGCGCCCTGGGCCAGACCCTGGGGGCAGAGGTCATTTTCTGGGATGAACGCCTCACCACTGTCGCGGCCGAACGGCTGCTGATTCAGGCGGATGTGAGCCGACGCCGACGGCGCCAGGTGGTGGATCAGCTGGCCGCCGTCCTCATTTTGCAGAGTTTCCTGGACCATCGTGAGCAGACCTCCTAAACCGGATAATGCGCCGGACCGCAAAGAACCGGGTGGCACAGGCTTTCCAGCCTCTGCCAAAAACACTCTGCTGTTCAGGGTTATTTAATTTACTATTATATTTTAGTAGGTTATGTCATATGTCGAAAAGTTCATAAATCAAGCGGCCTCACCCGGGCGCTCGCCGCCGCCCGGGCGCCGGGATTCCCCTCCCCGTCGGGTAAAACTTCAGCCATTCTGCCGGTATCCCATTAATCTCACTCAATTAACAGCTTTAGCCCCAGGACCCCCTCCCGGGGGACCGTCCCTGGGGCGACCCCCTCCGGACTGCCAAAACAGGGTTCCACACTCCCCCCGATCCCCCCTCGCCCTGGAATTACCAGACCCGCAGCAGATTTTTTCTGGGACGTAATCGCGGTTTTTGTGCTTTTTTCCTTGACATCACCCTAAGAAAGGGCGTATTTTAGCTTCACGTGGGAAAAAGTGGTACGGAGTGGGAATTAGGGGGACGCGGGGGCATGTTTACCGGTAGCTACTTCCACACGATGGATAATAAAGGACGGGTGAAAATCCCGTCCCGCTACCTGGAGATTATGGAGAAAGATAAGGACCGGCATATTACCATCACCAATTGGGAAGGTTATGTCCTGGCCTTTCCGCAATCCCGCTGGATACCCTTTGCAGAAGATCTGGCCAAGAAGCCGATTCTTGACCCGGAGTTTAGACCCATACAGCGTTTACTCATTTCCGGCGCCGAGGAGTGCGCCCTGGATCGCCAGGGGCGTATCCTCGTGTCGCAAAATCTCCGGAACTACGCCAACCTTAGCCGGGAAGTCGTCATGGTGGGCGCCCTCCGCTGTTTTGAAATTTGGGACCGCAGCGCCTTCGAGTCCCATCGCAAGAACTTGGAAGGATCTATCAATAAAGAGATGTTGCACAAATTGTTAATGTAATCTGCGGTTGCCAGGCGCTGCCGAGGCCGGCGATAGTGGGGGGAAGTGGTCATGGAGGCCTTCATCCAGGTAATGGAGTCCACGCTGGCGTTGAAGGACCCGTATACCGTGGTGCATCAGCGCCAGGTAACCCGGATCGCCCGGACCATCGGCCAGGCCCTGGGCCTCTCCGAGGACCGTCTCCGGGACCTGTGCATCGCCGGTGCGCTTCACGACCTGGGCAAGATGGCCGTCCCCTCGGGCCTCCTCGCCAAATCGGGAAAACTCAACCACCTTGAGTTCGCCCTGCTCAAGACCCACCCCCAGGTAGCCTATAACCTCCTGAAACCCATCAACCTGCCGGGAAATGTCGCCGAGATTATCCTCCAACATCACGAAAGGCTGGATGGGTCCGGCTATCCCCAAGGTTTGACGGGGCATGAAATCTTCCTGGAGGCCAGAATCCTGGGTGTGGCCGATGTATTGGAGGCCATGTGCTCCCATCGGCCCTACCGCGCCTCCTTGGGGCTGACCCTCACCCTGGAGGAACTAAACAAGAATAAAGGCATTCTCTATGATGCGGCTGTGGTGGAAATCGGCTTCCGGCTCTATGCCCGGGACTTGTCGGTCAACGAGGCGGCGACCTCCGCCTTGACCCCCACCGCGGTTGCTTACCCGCGCTATTCGACCCTCCCCGCCTGCATGGTCCCAGCCCAACAGGGCCGTCAGCTTGGTGGAGGCTATCCCTGGCTTGGAAATTTGGGCGCCCAGGACACTCCAGTCTCAGCGCGCCATGATGGCAGGAACTATTGATGAAGGGATGTTAGACAACCATTTAACTGCAGGCCACAATCCGGTGCATGAACCGGTGATGGTGGGGGAGGTGTTGGTGGGCTTGAATTGCCGTTCCGGCCGCCTCTATGTGGATGGCACCGTGGGTGAGGGGGGGCATGCCTCGGCCATCTTGGACCGCATCGGCCCGGAGGGGGAGCTCTGGGGCCTGGATCGGGACCCTAACGCGCTCAAGGCGGCCGCAGCCCGGCTGGCGCACCACACCTCCAAATTTCAACTGTTTCACAGTTCTTACGCCCAACTGGGGGAGCTGCTGGAAGCAGCCCGGCTCCCGGGGGTTGCCGGCATCCTCCTGGACCTGGGCCTGTCTTCCTTGCAGTTGCAGGAGTCCCAGCGCGGCTTTTCTTTTGCCGGAGACGAGCCCCTGGACATGCGGTTCAACCCGGAGGAGCCGGGGACCACCGCGGCCACCTTATTAAACCGCTCCTTAGAGACAGAGTTGGAAAGGATTTTCCGGGAGTATGGAGAGGAGCACCGGGCCCGGCGCATCGCCCGCCTGGTGGTGCAGGAACGGCGCCGGCATCCCTTCCAGACCACCCGTCAGTTGGTAAAATTGTTAGAACAGGCCCAGGGACCCGGGGGGCGCAGGGGGAGACTGCATCCAGCAACCCGGGTCTTCCAGGCCTTACGCCTGGCTGTGAACCAGGAGTTGGACGAGCTGACCGCCTTTCTTACCCACGCCCCGGCCTGGCTTGAACCCGGCGGCCGCCTGGTGGTCATCTCCTACCACTCACTGGAAGACCGGCTGGTCAAGCAGGGCATGGCCGGCTGGGAACGGACCGGCATCATGGCTCGTCTCACGCGCAAACCTCTCGCCCCGAGTGCGGCCGAAGTCCAGGCCAATCCCCGGGCCCGAAGTGCCAAACTGCGCATCTCCGAGAAAATGGTGCACTAACTTTGGAGGTATGGGGGATGTCGAACAATCTATCTATCCGATTGACTACCGCCGGGCAGGTCTTCATTTCCAGAAACCGCAAGGTCGGCCGCCCCTGGCGCTGGGGGAAAATCGCCGTGACCGTGGTGGTCCTGGCTACCGCCGGGGTCTTTTTCACTTCCCTGTTCCTGGCCTGGGCCGACTTGCAGTATCTCAACCAGAGTTACCAGATTTCCCAGGCCCAGGAGATTCAGAAACAGTATCTGGACCTGAACCGCAAGCTGCGTATTGAACTGGCCTGCCTTACCTCCATTCATCGTTTGGAGAAACTGGCGGCCGAATACGGCATGGGAGCGCCCCAATCCTCCCAGGTCGTGAATCTGCCGTGAATCCCGCCCCCGGCAAATGGGTCCGGCTGCGCCTCGGCCTTGTGGCCCTGGCGCTTTTGGCCTGTGGTCTGTATATCACCGGGAGATTTTTTTACCTCCAGGTCATCCGGGGCCCGGAACTCCGGGAAGAAGCCACCCGGGAGTACCAGAAATTTTGCCCCGTCCTGCCGGTGCGGGGCATGATCCTGGACCGCAGCGGCACCGAGCTGGCCGTCAGCACCCGAATCTCCTCCGTGGTGGCCCATCCCAGCCAGATCAAGCACGCCGGCCGCCTGAGCCGGGAGCTCGCCCCCATTCTGGGCTATAAGCCCCAGGATTTGCAGAAGCTCCTCACCCGGGCCCGCCCCTTTGTCTTTGTGAAGCGGCATCTCACCCCCGAGCGCGAAGAGGCGTTCCGGGCCTGGGAGGCCGCCGCCGAGAAAAAGGCCCGGGCGGCTAAGATCTCCGGCCGCACCGACCTGGACTCCATTTACCTGGTGCCCGAAGCCAAGCGCTACTATCCTCAATTGGGCCTGGCGGGCCCGGTCTTGGGGTTTTGCAACGTCGACGGCAAGGGGCTGGAAGGACTGGAGTTCCAGTTTAACCACCTGCTCTACGGCAAACCCAAGAAGTGCTGGAATATGACCGACGCCCGGGGCCACATCGTCGTCTCCGGGGAGAAAGCCTGGGACCCGGATGTCATGGGCAACAACGTGGTCCTCACCCTGGACCGCACCCTCCAGTACCTCGCCGAAAAGGAACTGACGGCGGGAGTGGAGAAATTCCATGCCGCCGGCGGCCTGGCCCTGGTGATGCGGCCCCAAACCGGCGAAATCCTGGCCATGGCCCAGACCCCGTCCATGCGACCCCAACCGCTACAGCAAGTTCGATGAATTTGCCCGGCGCAACCGTGTGGTCACGGATTGCCTGGAACCCGGGTCCACCTTCAAGGTCTTCGTAGCCGCCTCCGCCCTGGACGCCCAGGTGGTCAAACCCGGGGACATATTCCACTGTGAAAATGGCGTCTGGCACCTGGGTCCCAAAGAAGTGATCCATGACGCCCATCCCTACGGCGCCCTGTCGGTGCAGCAGATCATCCAGAAATCCAGCAACATCGGCGCCGCCAAGATCGGCAACCGCCTCGGCCCCAAACGGCTGGATCACTACCTCCGTGATTTTGGCTTCGGCCGCCGTTCCGGCATCCTCTTCCCCGGGGAAACCGCCGGCCTGGTGAAAAATATCGTTCTGGCCCGGTCTCCCATCGACCGCGCCACCCTGGCCTTCGGTCAGGGCGTGTCCGTCACCATCCTCCAGATGACCCTGGCCCTGTCGGTCATGGGCAACCAAGGGGTGCTCATGGAGCCTCACCTGGTGAAAGAAGTCCTCAGCCCCCGGGGGGACAAAGTTAAAGAATATCCGCCTCACCCGGTCCGGCGGGTCCTCTCCCAACCCACCGCCCGGCAGATGCTGGCCATCATGGAGACGGTCACCCAGGCCGGCGGCACCGCCAAGGAAGCGGCCCCTCCCGGTTTCACCGTGGCCGGTAAGACCGGTACGGCCCAGAAAGTAGTGGGCCGCGCCTATTCCCACACTAAGTTTAACAGTTGGTTCGTCGGCCTGATACCCGCCGACCACCCGGTTCTGGCCATCGCCGTGGCGGTGGAAGAACCCAAGGGGGCCATCTACGGCGGGGTGGTGGCCGGGCCGATTTTCCGGGAAATCGCCGCCCAATCCATGCGGATCCTGGGCTATTACCCCAAGGAACCCCCCAAGGACAAAAATGAGCCGGTCCTGGCGAACCTGCTGGCCTCCCCGGCCAATGCGGCCACCGACCCGGAAGTGGTGTCAACCCCTCCCAAGTTCAAGATTCCCCAGGGGCCTCTGACCGTCATGCCCGAACTCCGGGGTTACACCATCCGCCAGGTGCTTACGCTGTTAAATCATTCCGGATTGCACTGCCGCTTCGAAGGCAGCGGCATGGCCGTCAGTCAAGAACCGGCCCCCGGGACTCCCATCACCCCCGGCGCCACCTGCTTGGTAAAATTCAATTCCGGCGTGTAAGGCGGCCGGGGAGGGCTCTTGCCATCAGGTAACCATTTTTGTAGTATTAATGAATCAGGCGGTGAGTCTTGATAGCCGATCTCAGTCACAATCTGACTGCTCAGGAAAGGGTAGGCCCGGGGGCCTGCCCTTATTTGCTGCGGGCGAACCACGCTGTTTTAGCAGTTTTGCCAGGTTAATCTTTCCAGCCCCGCCTCCTTCTCAGCCGGCGGACCAGAAGACCGGGTGGCCCCGCAGGGCGCCCCGACAGCGGCAGATCAGCAGGCAACTAATTTCATCCTCTACGGCATAACGCCCCTGGGTATAGGTGGAAAATTCCGGTGGTGAGAGAAACCGCGGCCCCAAAAACCTTGCGAATGCTCCTGGACGGCCTGGCTGGCTGTGAGGTGCATGGCGACGTTGACGTGCCGGTGACCGGTGTGGCCTACCATTCCCGGGAGGTCACCCCCGGCGGGCTCTTCGTGGCCCTGAAAGGGGCCCGCACCGACGGCCACCTTTATCTCACCGCCAGTCTCAACCAGGGCGCCCGGGTGGTGGTCACCGAGCAGGAACTCGCCCCGCCCCCGAATGTCACGGTGGTCCGGGTGCCCCAGGCCCGCCTGGCCCTGGCCCACATCAGCGCCGCCTTTTACGGCCACCCCAGCCGGGAGCTGACCCTGGTGGGGATTACCGGCACCAACGGCAAGACCAGCACCACCTATCTCCTGGAGGCCATCCTGACCGCCGCCGGCTGCCGGGTGGGAGTGGTGGGCACCGTGAATTACCGGGTGGGGGACTCCACCTGGCCGGCCCCGGTGACCACCCCCGAGTCCCTGGACCTTCAGCGCCTCCTCCGGGAAATGCGCACCCGGGGCGTCACCCACGTCTTCCTGGAGGTCAGCGTCCCACGCCCTGGATTTAAGGCGCGTGGACGGCGCCGTCTTCGCCGCCGGGGTCTTTACCAACCTCTCCCAAGACCACCTGGACTACCACCGGGACCTGGATGAATATTTTACCGCCAAATCCCGCCTCTTTCTGGAAATCCTGGCCCACGGGCGCCCCTCCCGGGGGGCGCTGGCGGTCCTCAACCTGGACGACCCCCGGGGACTCGAACTCCGGGACGCCATCCGGGTCCCGGTCCTCACCTACGGCCTGCATCCGAGCAGCCAGGTGCGGCCCCTGAGCCACCGCTACCGCCAGGACGGCCTGGATGCACTGCTCACCACCCCCTGGGGGGAAGTAGCGATCGCCTCCCGCCTGGTGGGCCCCTTCAACCTGGCCAATATCCTGGCCGCCGCGGCCACGGCCCTGGGTCTGGGGATTGACCCGGCCACCGTGGCCCGGGGTATCGCCGCCCTCCCCGGCATACCCGGCCGGCTGGAGCGTTTCGGGCCGCCCGCGGGTCCCGGGGTGTTCGTGGATTACGCCCACACCCCCGCGGCCGTCACCCAGGCCCTGGCGGCCCTGGAAACCCTCAATTTTTCCCGGCTGATCACGGTGTTCGGCTGCGGCGGCGACCGGGACCGCAGCAAACGGCCCCTCATGGGTCAGGCCGCGGCGGAGAAATCCCAACTGGTCATCGTCACCAGCGACAATCCCCGCACCGAAGACCCCCTGGCCATTATCCGGGAGATCGAACCGGGGCTGGAAACCAGCGGCCTGCCCAAAATCAGCGCCGCCGCGGCCCAAAAGGGCGAGGCCGGCTACCTGGTGGTCCCGGACCGCCGGGAGGCTATCCGCCTGGCCGTGGCCCTGGCCCGGCCCGGGGAGGCGGTCCTGGTGGCCGGCAAAGGCCACGAAAACTATCAGATCTGGGGGGCCGAGCGCCGCCACTTCGACGACCGGGAAGAAGTGGACCTCGCCTTGAAGGAGTACCACGGCTGATGTGCGCCACCTGTTCAATTTCGTTCCCAAGCTGTGCTTGGGGAACGGAATTTAACCGGCCAAGCTTGGCATGAGGGTTCCCAAGTGCAACGTGGGAACGAGGTTGAATCTTTCCCCTCCCCTGGTGGGAGGGGGCAGGGGGAGGGGGACTTTAACCACCCCCACCCTGACCCTCCCCCATCAAGGGGGAGGGCAAGAACAGGAATCATCGACTGATATGTCTGCGACTTTCACCACCGCCGAAATTCTGGCCGCCACCCGCGGCACCCTGGTCCGCCAGGGCGTCTGGGACACCTTCTGCGGCGTTTCCACCGACTCCCGCACCTCCCAGACCGGGGAGCTTTTCATCCCCCTCTCCGGGGAGCGCCACGACGGCCACGAATTCATTCCCGCCGCCCTCCACCGGGGCGCCCGGGGGGTGCTGGTGGAAGAGAGAATATTGAGGCCAACCCTCGCAGGAGCGGGTTTTAAACCCGCCCCTGCGGTCCCCGGCCGGGATTTCGCCCCGGAAGCCACCGTCATCGCCATACCAGACGCCCTCACGGCCCTGGGCGACCTGGCCCAGGCCTGGCGTGGCCGGTTCCGGGTCCCGGTGGTGGGCATCACCGGCAGTTGCGGCAAGACCACCACCAAGGAGATGATCGCCGCCACCCTGGCCCCGGCCTTCCGGGTCCTGAAAAACCGGCTGAATCTGAACAATCTCATCGGCATGCCCCTGACGCTCCTGGAGTTGGAAGGCACCCACGAAGCCGCGGTGGTCGAGATGGGCATGAACGCCTTCGGCGAAATTAACCGCCTCACCCGGATTGCCTGCCCCACCATCGGGGTCCTCACCAACGTGTATCCGGCCCACACCGAAGGCGTGGGGGATATCGCCGGGGTGGCCCGGGCCAAAGGCGAGCTGGTCGGCGCCCTGGACCACGGCGCCACCCTCATTTACAATGCCGACGACCCCTGGGTGGCCCGCCTGGCCCAGGATTTCCGAGGGCCTAAGCTCGGTTTCGGCCTCAACGCCGGGGCCCGCCTCCGGGCCCGGGATCGGCAGACCCGGGGCCGGGACGGCCAGAGCGCCCGCCTTTCCTACGCCGGACAGGACTGGCCCCTGGCCCTGCCCGTCCCGGGCCTGCACATGCTCTACAATGCCCTGGCCGCCACCGCCGTGGGCCTCGCACTCGGGTTGGCCCCCGGGGACACCGCCGCCGCCCTGGCCCGGTTTCGCCCCATCCACCGGCGCTCCCAGGTCGAAACCCTCAGCTCCGGGGTGCACCTGATCAATGACTGCTACAACGCCAATCCCGGCTCCATGGCCATGGCCCTCGGGACCCTCATGGAACTGAGGGACCACGGCCGGGCCATTGCCGCCCTGGGTGACATGCTGGAACTGGGCAATGGCGCCGCCGCCGATCACCGGGAACTGGGCCGCCTGGCCGGCCGCCTGGGTTTGGAGGTTCTCGTGGTTTATGGCAGTTTCGCCCAGGAGGTGGCCGACGGGGCCGCCGAAACCGGCCTGGCCCCGGACCATATCTTCCCGGTGGCCTCCCGGGCCGACGGCGCCCGCATCCTCCGGGAATTGCTGGCCCCCGGGGACTGGCTCCTGGTGAAGGGCTCTCGCAGTATGCACATGGAAGGACTCATTGACCATTTGGCATCATAGAATTGGTGGCACAGGCGTCTCGCCTGTGCCCAAGCAAACCCAATAGCTCGAGGGTGCGCATCGCGCCCCATAGTCAGGTGGCGGGTGACCCCCGCCCTGCAAAGCTCAAAAGGATTTTCCAAGGGAGATTGGCTTAGGTGCTCTATCATTTACTCTATCCGTTAAGAACGGCCTTCGGGGCCTTCAATGTCTTCCGGTACATCACCTTCCGGACCATTTTCGCCATTCTCACAGCCCTGATCATTTCCATGGTGGTGGGGGGCTGGTTCATCCGCAAGCTCAAGGAAATGCAGATCGGCCAGTATATCCGGGAAGACGGCCCCCAGTCCCACCTGTGCAAGACCGGCACTCCCACCATGGGGGGGCTGATGATCATTTTCGCCATCCTGACCGCCACCATCCTGTGGGCCGAGTTGAACAACCCGTTTATCTGGCTTCTGGTCCTGGTGACCCTGGGCTTTGGCCTCATCGGTTTCCTCGACGACTACCTCAAGGTCATCAAAAAGCACAACCGGGGGCTCAGCGGCCGGGCCAAGCTCATAACCCAGACCCTGGTGGCCCTGGTGCCGGCCATCTGGTTGTACGTCAATCCGGGGTTCGACACCACCCTGACCATTCCCTTTTTCAAGCAGCTCCAGCCGGATCTGGGCCTCTTCTACATCCCTTTTGCGGTCTTTGTCATCGTGGGGTGCGCCAACGCCGTCAACCTCACCGACGGCCTGGACGGCCTGGCCATCGGCCCGGTGACCATCGCCGCCACCTTCTACATGATCTTCTGCTACCTGGCGGGGAACGTCAAGATTGCCACCTATCTGCAAATTCCCTATGTCCGGGGGGTGGGGGAACTCTCCATCTACCTCGGGGCCATGGCCGGGGCCGGGGTGGGCTTCCTCTGGTTTAACGCCTACCCGGCCCAGGTGTTCATGGGAGACGTGGGCGCCCTGGCCCTGGGCGGCGCCCTGGGCACCGTGGCCCTGGCCACCAAGCAGGAGATCCTCCTGGCCGTCGTCGGCGGCCTCTTCGTGGTGGAAGCCCTGTCCGTCATCATCCAGGTGGGCTTTTTCAAGGTCTCCAACGGCAAGCGCGTCTTTCGCATGGCCCCCCTGCACCACCACTTCGAACTCAAGGGGTGGCCCGAACCCAAGGTCATCGTGCGCTTCTGGATCATCGCCATCATTTTGGGATTGGTGTCCTTGAGCGCGCTGAAACTGAGGTAGTTGAGCATAAATCATGCGGATCAGACGGGGTCTCTTCTTTCTTAATGAGCCCTGGGGGGAAAAGGGGAAGAGGTGAAAAGGGTAAGAGGAAAAAGCCGGAAACTGAACCCGGATCGTTACCTTTGGTCCTTTTCGCCTTTTTCCCTTTTCCCCTTTTCCCCCGTGAATCTTTTCAAGTAACTGTGGTGGTCAAATTAGTTGATGCAGATTAAAGACCAAAAAATCTTAGTCGTCGGCCTGGCCCGCACCGGGGTGGCCCTGTGCCGCTTCCTGGCCGAGCACGGCGCGCAAGGTTACGGTCACCGACCAGGCGCCCCCTGATAGCCTGGCCGACTTCCGCCGGGACATCCAGGGCCTCGGGGTGGTGGAAGACCTGGGCGTGTCCCGGCCCCGCTGGCAGGGGTTTGATGCCATCGTCCTGTCCCCCGGGGTGCCGCCGGAACTGCCCTGGCTCAACGCGGCCCGGGCCGCGGGCCTGCCGGTGGTGGGCGAACTCGAAGTGGCCGCCCCCTTCATCCGGCGGCCCCTGTTGGCGGTGAGCGGCACCAACGGCAAAACCACCACCACCACCTTGCTGGGGGAGCTGCTCACCGCCTCGGGCAAAAAAACCCTGGTGGGCGGCAATATCGGCACCCCCGTGGTCTCCCTCCTGGCCGGGCAGGAGGCCGCGGACCTGCTGGTGCTCGAAGTGAGCAGCTTCCAGCTCGACACCGCCCCCAGCTTTCATCCCCAGGCCGCGGCGCTCTTGAACCTCACCCCGGACCACCTGGACCGCTATGCCGATTACGACGCCTATCTCGCCTCCAAGGCCAGCCTGTTTCGGTGCCAGGAGCCCGGCGATCTCCAGGTCCTCAACGCCGACGACCCCGCGGTGGCGGGCCTTGACCGGGGTTTAAGCCGGGTCTATTACTTTTCCGCCACCCGGCCCCTGGCCGCCGGGGCCTGGCTGACCCACACCGCCATCAAGGTCAGGTTGGCAGGCGGCCGGGAGGAAACTTTCCCCCGGTCAAACCTCCGGCTGCAAGGAAGGCACAACCTGGAAAACATCATGGCGGCCCTGCTCCTGGCCCTGGACGCCGGGGCCGACCCCCAGGCCTGCCGGGATGTCCTGGCCAGGTTCCCCGGCCTGCCCCACCGCCTGGAATGGGTGGCCGACCTCAAGGGGGTGTCCTTCTACGACGACTCCAAGGGCACCAACGTCGGCGCGGTGGCCACTTCCCTGGCCCACTTCGACCGGCCGGTGATTCTCATCGCCGGCGGCCGGGACAAGGACAGCGACTTTTCCCTCTTGAACGACCTCATTGCCGCCCGGGTCAAGGCCCTGGTGCTGCTCGGGGAAACCCGGGAGCGCCTGGCCCGGGTGTGGCAGGGGCTCGCCCCCACCTACCTGGCGGACGACATGGCCGCCGCCGTGGCCCAGGCCCGGGACCTGGCCCGCCCCGGGGAGGTGGTGCTCCTCTCCCCCGCCTGCGCCAGCTTTGACATGTACCGGGACTATGTCCACCGCGGCCAAACCTTTCAAAATCTGGTGAGGGAACTTAACCATGCAAAATGAGACCAATAATCAGGCAGCCTCGCCGGTCCACTACGACCAGATGCTCCAGATCACGACCTGCTCCCTGCTGGCCCTGGGCATGGCCATGATCTTTATCTCCAGCACCCTCATGGCCCAGTCCCAGTACAACGACGCCTACTTCTTCGTCAAACGCCAGGGAGTCTATGCCCTCCTGGGCCTGGGGGCCCTCTTTCTGGGCCGCAGCATCGACTATCACCGCTACCAGCGCTGGATCTATGTCATCCTCCTGTTATCCCTCCTCTCCCTGGGCCTGGTCTTTGTCCCGGGCATCGGCGGCAAGGTCCGGGGCGCCGCCCGCTGGCTGCGCCTGGGGCCCCTGACCCTCCAGCCCTCGGAGTTCGCCAAGCTGGCCGTGGTCCTCTTCCTGGCCTATTCCCTGTCCCGGAAGCAGGATAAAATGAAATATTTCGCCATCGGCTTTTTGCCCCACATGCTGGTGGCCGGCCTCTTCATCGCCCTGATCCTTAAAGAACCGGATTTCGGCACCTCCGTCACCCTGGGGGCCATCGTCTTCACCATGCTTTTTGTGGGGGGCACCCGGGTCACTCACATTCTCCTGACCCTGAGCGCCTGCATCCCCCTGGGCGTCCTGATGGTGCTCCGGGACCCCAAAAAGTTCGCCCGGGTCCTGTCGTTCCTGGACCCCTGGAAGCACGGCCAGGACGTGGGCTACCAGCTCAAGCAGGCCTTGCTCGCCATCGGCTCCGGCGGGCTCTGGGGCCTGGGACCCGGCCAGAGCCGGGCCAAGCTCTTTTACCTGCCGGATTGCCACACCGACTTCATCCTGGCCATCTTCAGCGAAGAAATGGGCTTCCTGGGGGTCTTGCTGGTGCTGGCCCTGTTCACCATCGTCATCTGCCGGGGCTTTCGCCTGAGCCTCAAAGCTCCGGACAGCTTCGGTTCCTATCTGGCCTTGGGGCTGACCCTCATGATCGGCCTGCCGGCCATCATCAACATGGGAGTGGTGAGCGGCATCCTCCCCACCAAGGGTCTCTCCCTGCCCTTCCTCAGCTATGGGGGCTCAGGGCTGCTGGTCAATTTGCTGGCCGTGGGCATCCTGTTGAATATCAGCAAACAGGTCAAGTTTCCCCTGGGGCCGGGACCCAAAGCCCCCAAACCGGTGGTTCAGGCCGAAAAATAACCGATTGGGGACCCGGGGCCTGGCATCTCACCGCGATGTGGTTCCCGGGGTGGATGCGACGTTATGATCCACATGTCAGGTGAGATAGCCCGAGCCATATATAGAACGCCGGGTGTTTTAAGTCTCTCTTTTTTAAAGGGGGATTTGGGGGGATTATCAGGGGCTTAGTTAATCCCCCCTTACCCCCCTCAAGCCCAGGGGGAGAACCAGCCTGGATTAACCTGATATCTTCATGGTGACAGTCTCACGCTAGCCGCAGCCCAACAGAGGATTCAGAGTGAGATAAGCCATCACACACGTTGGCCCGGAGAGGGGCCGCTGCCCCCGGGGGGTGGAGGATGAGGGACCCCATAGAGCTCAGGGTGGTAATCGCCGCGGGAGGTACCGGCGGGCACCTGTTCCCCGGCATCGCCGTGGCCCGGGAATTCCAGGACCATTACCGGGCCGCGATCACCTTCCTCACCACCCCCAAACCCGTCACCATCCGGATCCTGGAGAGCTACGGCTTCGCCTGGGAGGCCGTGGCCGCCCGGGCCTTGAAAGGCGAGGGCCTCCTGAGCCGCGGCCGCACCCTCCTGGGGGTGCCGAAAGCCGTCCTCGCGGCCCGGGCCCGGCTCCAGGCCCTGAAACCCCACCTGGTCCTGGGTATGGGGGGGCACGCCTCGGGACCCGCGGGCGTGGCCGCCTGGCTTTTGGGCATTCCCCTGGCGCTCCACGAGCAAAACGCCATTCCCGGGGCCGCCAACCGCTATCTGTCCCGGCTGGCCGACAAAATCTTCGTGTCCTTCCCCGCCTGCCGGGATTGTTTTCCCCGGGGGCGCTGCCTCTGGACCGGCAACCCCATCCGGCCGGAGTTTTTTGAGCCTGGCCCTCCCCGGCCGGACTCCCCCTTCACGGTGCTCATCACCGGCGGCAGCCAGGGGGCCCATCACCTCAATATGGCGGTGCTGGCGGGGCTGCCGTTCCTGGGGGGGATGAAAGACCGCCTGGCCTTTCTCCACCTCACCGGCGAGGCCGACCGGGAGGCGGTGGCCGCGGGCTACCGGGAGCACGGCTTTACCCATGAGGTGGCGGCCTTCAGCCCCGGGATGCCGGATTTGATGCGACGGGCCCACCTCCTGGTCTGCCGGGCCGGGGCCTCCACCCTGGCGGAGCTCGCCGCGGTGGGCCGGGCCGCCGTCCTGGTGCCCTACCCCTTTGCGGCCAACAACCACCAGGAATTCAACGCCCGGTTCCTGACCGCGGCCGGGGCCGGGGAAATAATTCTGAATAAAGATTTTACCGGAGAGGCTTTCGCTGATAAGATAAACCAGTTCTTCACCGAACCCGAACACCTGGCTAACCTGGAAGCCGCCAGCCGCCAACTGGCCAAACCCGCCGCCGCCAAAGAGATTGTCGCGGGGTGTCTGGAGTTGATAGGAGATAATTCGAGATTTAAATAGTAAATCAATAAGTTAAAGATAATTTAGAAAAAGATAGCCCCTAGAATAAAGAGAGAAATTCCCTCCCCCTTGATGGGGGCGGGCTAGGGTGGGGGTGGCGTAATCATTGGGAAAAAATCAACCTAGATTTCCCGAGTGAAGAGAAAGACAAAGATATCTTAAGGGATGAATGGCTCCGTAGCCAGGGATTCAAGGTCTTACGATTTTGGAATAATGAGGTTCTCCAGAATTTGGCGGGAGTGCTGGAAACCATCAGAGTCAACTGCCTGCGCCACCCTCCCCTAACCCCTCCCATCACGGGAGGGGAAAATGATGGAGATTGATTATAGGAGTCCCAAAGATTGACCTTCTTCCACCTTTCAGCGTTACGTCGAGGAAGGATTGTATCCCGCAAATTGGGACGAAGGGGTTTATTTCCGATCCACTGATAAATTTGGAGAATGAAAAAGACGGTGGGCATTGCCCACCCTGCATTGACTCCATATTTATGAGACTGTCCAAAGGGTGAAAATTTCGGCTGAGCACCATACATAATTTTAGAACCGTTAAGGAATTGAAGGGAAACACCCAAATTACCAAATGATTAAGAAGGATACTGCGATTATGGATTCGAATAGTATAGAAAATATATTTAAAGAAAATATGTGGATTATAAATCAACTTTATAAGCTATTGGTACTTATTGTCTTTATTGCTGGGCCGTTATCGGCCCTATTCGTCCTTGTACTGACTTTTACCAGTCAAGATACAACCATTTTTACCTCAGTTATTATTTTATTGAGCTTGGGGATTGCATTCAAATTAGGTCCATCGCCATTCTTTTTGGTAAATTGTTCCTGGATTTATTTCAGGTTTGACAAATGTGGTATCTGGCTCATCTTGGTATCTTATTTATTAGCACTAACGATATTCGGATTACAGTTGGCTGCCGATAAAATATTAACTCCCAGCAATGAGTAACGTAGGGTGCGCACCGCGCACCATATAATATAAATTTTACATCAATGCGGACTAATAAATGGTGTCAACAATATTAAACGCAAAACCCTCCTACCACTTCATCGGCGTCGGCGGCATCGGCATGAGCGGCCTGGCGGAGCTCTTGGTGCGCCAGGGGTATGCCGTCAGCGGCTCGGACCTGGCCGCGGGCGCCATTACCGGGCGGCTGGCGGATCTGGGCGTGCGCGTCCATTTAGGCCACCGGGCCGAAAACCTGGGCGGCGCCGACGTGGTGGTCCACTCCACCGCGATCAAAGAAGACAATCCCGAACTGGCCGCGGCCCGGGCCCGGGGGCTTACCGTACTGCGCCGGGGGCAGATGCTGGCCCGGCTCATGGAGGGGCATACCCAGGTGGCGGTCACCGGCATGCACGGCAAGACCTCCACCACCGCCATGACCGCCGCGGTGCTCCGGGCCGGAAATCTCGACCCCACCGTGGTGGTGGGCTCGGTGTGGGACGGACTGGGGTCCAACGCCGTCCTGGGCCGGGGCGAGGTTTTCGTGGCCGAGTCCGACGAGTCCGACGGCTCCTTTGCGCTGCTCTCCCCCGAAATCACCATCATCACCAACCTGGACAAAGAGCACCTGGACTACTACCGCGACCTGGCCCACGTTCAGGAGATGTTTGCCGCGTATCTAGAGCGGCTGCCCCAAGGGGCCAGGGTCATCGCCTGCGCCGACGACCCGCACCTGGCCCCGGTCCTTGCCGACTGCCCCCGGGAGTTGGTCACCTACAGCCTGAACTCGCAAACCGCGGATTTTTATGCCACCGACCTGACCCCCCAGGGGTTGGGCTACCGCTTCCGCCTCTGGCGCCGGGGGATCGCCTTGGGGACTGTCACCCTGCCCCTGGCGGGGTCTCATTACGTTTTGAACGCCATGGCCGCCTGCGCCGTGGGGAGCCTTCTGGGCCTGGAGTTCCCGGCCTGGCAGCAGGGGCTCCGGAAACCTGGGCCAGATCCAGCGCCGCTGCCAGCTCAAGGGCGAAGCCCGGGGCATCCTGGTGATGGACGATTACGGCCACCACCCCACGGAGATCCGCTCCACCCTGACCGGCCTGGCCCAGGCCTTTCCCGACCGCCGCCTGGTGGTGGCCTTCCAGCCCCACCGTTACAGCCGCACCCGGGCCCTGCTGCCGGAATTTTTCCCAGTGTTCCATCAGGCCCAGATGGTCTTCATCACCGAGATCTACGGAGCCGGCGAGCCCCGCCCGGATGGCCTTTCCGGCCGGTCCGTCTTCGAGGGCGTCTGTGGCGCTGGCCACCCCGGGGTGCATTTTATTGAAGAAAACGGCTCCAAAGCCGATTATATCCTCGACCACCTCAACGCCGGCGACCTGGTCCTCACCCTGGGGGCCGGGGATATCTGGAAGACCGGCGAAGAGCTGCTGGCCCGCCTGCAAACCCAGGCGGCGGGCCGGGAAGCGAGGCGCTCATGAAGAAAAAGACCGAACCGCGGCCTTCCCGCCTCGTCTCCCAGCGGCCGGCGCCCAAGCCCCGGGGCTCGGCTCGCCGGGCCAAGAGCAAAACCCGGACACTCCCCCGGGGACGCCCCCAGAACAGTTACCGCCGCAACCGGGTCAAGGGCGAGTCCCGAAAAATCTGGCTCCGGGGCGTAGCCTGGTTTTTCGGGTTGGTGACCCTGGCCGGTCTCTGCCTGGGTTTGCTGGTGCTCTACCATCAACTCTTGACCTGTAATATGTTTTGCATTAAAGATATCAACAACATTGAGATCGATGGGGCCAGGCGTCTTTCCCGCAGCCTCCTGCTGCAACAATCCAAGCTGACCCCAGGCGTCAGCCTCCTGGCCGTCCGGCCGGGCCAGGTAGAGCGGGCCCTGATGACCCATCCCTGGATCGCCAAGGCCGAGGTCTCCCGGAAGTGGCCGAACGGCCTCCGCCTCACCGTTCAGGAACGGGACCCGGTGGCCCTGGTGCAGATCGGCGAAGAGTTGCTCTATATGGATCGCCAGGGGATAATCTTTAAACCCCTGTCCCCCGGAGATCCCCATAATTTCCCGGTGATTACGGGTTTGACCCCGGCCCAGTTCAAGCATCCGGCCGGGCAATTGCCCGAAGTGGTGGCCCAGGCCTTCCAACTGATGGACGTGCTGAAAACCACCGCACCCCCGCTCAATCTGGGAAATATCTCTGAGATTCACGTCGACCTCGAGCGGGGATTTACCCTCTATGCCAACAACATGGGGGTGGCGCTGGATATTGGCCTCAAAAACTATTCGGAAAAATTGCAAAAATTTGTCCAACTCTGGCCCGCCTTGGTGCAAAGGGGCCTCGTGGCCCGGGTTGGGCGCATCAATCTCACCTATCCCCGCCGGGTGCTGGTTACCCTGAAGGGGATGGAAGCAAACCCATAGGATAGAATCGTGCCTCAAGACCTCATCGTTGGTTTGGACATCGGCACCACCAAAATTAGCGCCGTGGTGGGCGAAGTGCGTGAACAGCAGTTGGATATTGTCGGCCTGGGCTCGGCCCCCACCGGCGGCGGACTGCGCAAAGGGGTGGTGGTGAATATTGAAAACACCGTGAAAGCCATCCGCCGAGCCGTGGAAGAAGCCGAAACCATGGCCGGCTGCGAAATTCGCTCGGTTTACGCCGGGGTCGGCGGCGGCCAGACCAAGGTCATCAACAGCCAGGGCATCATCGCCATCAAGGACCGCGAGGTGACCCCGGCGGACATGGACCGGGTCATCGAGACCGCCCGCACCGTCGCCATCCCCTCGGACCGGGAAGTCATTCATACCCTGGTCCAGGAATTTTTGATAGACGGCCAGGATGGCATCAAAGACCCGGTGGGCATCCACGGGGTGCGCCTGGAGTGCAAAGTCCACATCGTCACCGGGGCCGTTCCCGCCCTCAACAATATTCTTCGCTGCGCCAACCGGGCCGGCCTGGAAGTGAACGGCATCGTTCTCCAGAGCCTGGCCGCCGGGGAAGCGGTCCTCACCGACGAAGAGAAGGAACTGGGCGTGGCTCTCATCGACTTCGGGGGTGGCGTCACCAACCTGGCCATCTTTGCCGAAAACGCCCTCCGGCACAACTTCGTCCTGCCGGTGGGCGGCAACAACCTGACCAACGATATTGCCGTGGGTCTGCCCACCTCCCTGACCCATGCCGAAGAATTGAAGCGGCATTACGGCGCCTGTCTCAATGCCCTGACGGACCCGGATGAACTCATCGAGGTCCCGGGCCTCACCGGCCGTGAGACCCAAACCATGCCCCGGGGCCGCCTGGCGGAAATCATCCACATGCGGGTGGCGGAAATTTTGACCCTCCTGGGCAAAGAGATCCAGCGCGCCCGGTTCATCCACCCCCTCCACTCCGGGGCGGTCCTGGTGGGCGGCACGTCCCTGGTAGACGGCCTGGTGGAGTTGGCCGGCGAGACCTTTAACATGCACACCCGGATCGGTTATCCCATGGGGGTCAGCGGCCTCATCGACGTGATCCATGACCCGGCCTACGCCACCGGGGTGGGATTGGCGCTCTACGGTTTCCGGGCCCAACATAAAGGCCAGGGCGGCCTGGAACGCGGCCATGGCGGCAACCGCAACTATGGGCGCTCCTCCGGCGGCGGCTTCATGGGCAAGCTTAAAAAATGGTTTCGCGAAGTGGTATGATGACGCGAAACATGCTATAAGGGTTATGAGGGGGTAGCATATGAAGATACAATTAGTCCCCAACGAATTGTCGGCTAAAATCAAAGTGTTTGGCGTCGGCGGGGCCGGCGGCAATGCTATTAATGACATGATTTCCTCCCAGATGGTGGGGGTGGATTTTATTGCCGCCAACACCGATGCCCAGGCCCTGGAGCGGAGCCTGGCCCCGGTCAAGATTCAGATGGGTCCCAATGTGACCCGGGGGTTGGGGGCCGGCGGCGACCCGGAGGTGGGCAGAAACGCCGCCCTGGAAGAAGCCGAGCACCTCAAGCAGGTCCTTCAGGGAGCCGACATGGTGTTCATCGCCGCGGGCATGGGCGGCGGCACCGGTACCGGCGGCGCCCCCGTGGTGGCCGAACTCAGCCGGGAATTGGGGGCCCTGACCGTGGCCGTGGTGAGCAAGCCCTTCGAATTCGAAGGCAAAATGAAGCGCCGCCTGGCCGACAACGGCATCGAGGAACTCCGCAAGGTGGTGGACACCATCATCACCATCCCCAACGACCGCCTCTTCTCCCTGAGCTCCAAGAATTCCCGCATCAAGGACGTCTTCGGCATGGCCAATGAAGTCCTGGGCTTTGCCGTGCGGGGGATTTCCGACCTCATTATGGTGCCCGGCTTCATCAACGTCGATTTTGCCGACGTGCGCACCGTCATGAAAGAACGGGGCATGGCCCTCATGGGCACCGGCATCGCCAGCGGCGGCAACCGGGCCGCCGACGCCGCCCACAAAGCCATTTCCAGCCCCCTCCTCGAAGACATCTCCATCCGCGGCGCCCGGGGCATCCTCATCAATATCACTTCCGCCCCGGACATCTCCATGGAAGAACTGAAAGAGATCTGCGGCATCGTCCAGGAAGAAGCCCACGAAGAGGCCATCATCAAGTGGGGCCTGGTCTGGGACGAAGGCCTGGCCGAAGAGATCCGGGTAACGGTCATCGCCACCGGCATCGGCAAACGGGGCGAAGCCGAACGGGCCGCCTGGTCCCAGGCCGCGGCCGCGGGCACCCCCCCCGAGGACCTGGAGATTCCCACGATTTTACGGAACGAACCGGCCCCGGGCCGGGGCGCCGAGGCCGCCAAAAATGGCGCCAAAAAACCCATGGGAGTGGTGGCCGCCAAGAAATTCATCGTCCACCCGGACCTGGCCTACGAGGAAAACGAACTGGACACCCCGCCGTTCCTCCGCAAGGCGGATTGATCAAGACGGTTTCCAGTTTTTTCCGTTTTTGCGTTATTTCGTTTCTCGGCAGGGGCGTGAGTTTTCACGCCCCGCTTTTTTCCGGCCGTGTACATTGGCAATCGTTGCCAAGCCGGGTCTCGCCAACCAGCAAAAGAGTAGGGTGCGTCTTACGCACCAATTAATCATAGGAAACGGCGGGCAATGCCCGCCCTACAGGGCTGGGAAACAGTTCGTAGGGCGGGAAAGCGAAGCCCATCCCGCCTTTTTCAATGGAAAAGTCATATAAGGCGGGCATTGCCCGCCATAATCATGCCATCTTAGCCCAATCCCCATGTCCGCGAAAATCAAAGCCCGCCTGCAAAAAATCCTCTCCCAGGAACAAGGCGCCGTGGTGCGCGAGTGGGGCGCCCGGTTCCCCATCGCCCTGGTCTATCCCCAGGTCTACCCCGTGGCCATGGGCAACCTGGGCTTCCAGGCCATCTATCACCTGCTCAACGCCCACCCGGGGTTTGTCTGCGAACGGGCCTTTTTACCCGCCCCGGAGGAGGCCGACGAACACCGCCGCACCCGCACCCCCATCCTCAGCCTCGAATCCCAGCGGCCCCTCCGGGATTACGCCGCGGTGGCCTTCTCCATCTCCTTCGAGTCCGACTACCCCTACGTGCTCGACCTCCTGGCCGGGGCCGGCATTCCCTTAAAAGCCGCGGACCGCGGTCCCGACGACCCCCTGGTCCTGGCCGGCGGGGTGGCCACCTTCCTCAACCCCGAGCCCCTGGCTCCCTTCGTGGACGCCTTCTTCCTGGGCGAAGGCGAGGCCGGGGCCATCCCCTTCTTCGAGTTTCTCGCCGCCGGCTCCCCGGCCCCGGACCGGCCCGGTTTGCTCCGGGACCTGGCCGCCACCCTCCCCGGCGCCTATGTGCCCGCCGGTTACACCCCCCGCTACCACCCCGACGGCACCCTGGAAGCCTTTGAGGCCGCCCCGGGTTTCCCCGGGCGGGTGATTGCGCCCCATCTGGCCGAACTGGCCCCCTGCCCTACCCACAGCCACCTCCTGGCCCCCTTGAGCGAGTGGGGCGAGATGTTTCTGGTGGAGACCGGCCGGGGCTGCTCCCGGGGCTGCCGCTTCTGCGCCGCCGGGTTTGTCTACCGCCCGCCCCGGGAGCGCGGCCTGGACGACTTGTGGGCCCAGGTCGAGCCCGGGGTCACGGCCCGGCGCAAGATCGGCCTGGTGGGCGCCGCGGTGAGCGACCACCCCGACGTCCGGGAACTCTGCCGGAAGATCCTGGCCGCCGGGGGCACCATGGGCATCAGTTCCCTCCGGGCCGACTCCGCCGACCTCGAGCTCTTGGCCCTCCTGGCCCAGGGCGGCGTGCGCAGTGTCGCCCTGGCCCCGGAGGCCGGCAGCGACCGCCTCCGCCGGGTCATCAACAAGGGCCTCACCCGGGACGACCTGGCGAAGGCCGCGGTGGACGTCAGCCGGGCCGGTATCCGCCAGCTCCGCCTCTACTTCATGGTGGGGCTGCCCACCGAGACTCTGGAGGACGTCGCCGAAATTCCCCGCCTGGCGAAATTCCTGGAGCACTCCGTCATCAAGGCAAGCCTCGGGAAGCAACACCTGGGCCTCATCACCCTGAGCCTGTCATCCTTCGTGCCCAAGCCCTTCACCCCCTTTCAGTGGACACCGTTTCTGGAAGTGGCGGAGCTGAAAAAGCGCCTGAAGCTGGTGGCCCGGGAGTTCCACGGGGTCAAGAACGTCCGGGTCCACACCGACCTCCCCAAGTGGGCCTACGTCCAGGCCCTCCTGGCCCGGGGCGACCGCCGGGTGGCCGATATGCTCGTGGCGGCCCGGGAGCACGGCTGGAATAAGACCTTCCGCACCAGCCCTCTTAACCCGGACTTCTTCGCCCTCAGAGAGCGCCGGGCCGACGAACTCTTCCCCTGGGACTTCATCGACCACGGCATTGCTAAGAAATACCTCTGGGAAGAATACCAGCGGGCCCTGGAGGGCAGGGAAACCCCGCCCTGCCAGCCCGAAGTTTGCACGCCGCTGCGGGGTCTGCGGCGGGGAGGGGAAAGATTGATTTGTGGGGAAGGGGGCAAAGGGCTTTTTCATGAGTGGCCCTTTCCCCCTCACCCACGCCCCCAATCCCTTAAAACGCTGGCAGCGGCGGCCCGCCGGGTCTTGGGTGATGATCGGGTCAATTATGGCATTTGCCAAAAATATAAGTCATTTTTGGATGGTTAAATCCCCATGAGTCCCCTTTGACAAAGGGTGGCTTTGGATGCATTTTTATAGTTCCCCCCTTTAATAAAGGGGGGTTAGGGGGGATTTTGGTTTTGGAGCATTTCCCTATGACGAAAGATATTGTTGGCAAACGCTATAAATTGAGGTTCCCATGAAATTCCTGCACTGGAAAATCAAGCTGGCCCTGGCCCTCATCGGCGCCTCGGCGGTACTCTATCTGGCCAATTACCTGATCTTTCGGGACGCCAATTACATGCTGCGCCTCTTTCTGGCCCAGTTGGGGTTCCTGCCCATCTCGGTACTCCTGGTCACCATCATCTTGAACCAGCTCCTGGGCCTCCGGGCCAAGGCGGCCAAACTGGCTAAGCTCAACATGGTCATCGGGGCCTTTTTCAGCGAGGCGGGGGCCGCACTCTTAAAAACTCTGTCGACCTACGACCGCACCCTCCCCGACTTCCAACCCCGAGTGGCCCATATCAGCCACTGGACCGCCCCGGATTTTGCCGGTTTCAGCCAGGACCTGACGGAAAAAGATTTCACTATCGAACTTACCGAAGGTGATCTAGCATCCCTGCGGGATTTCCTTTTGCAAAAGCGGGACTTCCTCCTCCGCCTCCTGGAAAATCCCAACCTGCTGGAACACGACTCCTTTTCCAACCTGCTCCTGGCCTTCTTCCACCTGACCGAGGAACTGGCCCAGCGCCGCGACCTGCACCGCCTGAGCCCCGCCGACCGGGAGCACCTGGCCGGCGACGTGCAGCGGGGCTACGTCCTGCTCATCAAAGAGTGGCTGGCCTACATGAGCCACCTGAAAACCCGCTACCCCTATCTCTTCTCCCTGGCCCTGCGCACCAACCCCTTCGACCCCTTCGCCACCCCGGAGATCACCTGATGTTGAGCCGGCCCCGGTCTGCGCCGCCTCTCCTCCGGGCTTGGCCCGCCGCGGCGTCAACCTGAAATTCATTTTCTCTACGAAAATATTGGAAAATATGGCAAAAAGAAGATAGGATGCTGCAATTGAATAGAGGTCTAACGAGAATGACTCGGTAACCCTGGGTCCCGGCCAGGCCGGTGCCGAACCTCAGGGGCAAATCAATGGGGGTGTCGCCCCGCCGGGAAGTCAACTCCTGGCGCTGTGAAAGGAGAAGAATGATGCGGATGCTTTGGTTGGTCATGGCTCTGGTTTTGGCTTGGGGATCGATGCCGCCGGCCGCGGTAAAGGCCGCGGTCGTGGGCCGCCTTACCGAGGTGAAGGGGCGGGTAGACCTCCTGAAGGGCGGCAAGCTTCCGGCGACACCGGTGCAGCTCGGCACTCAGTTGGAATCTGGTGATGTCCTGCGCAGCAAGACCCTATCCATGGCCCAGATCACCCTGATCGACAGCAGCGTCATCACCATGTCCCCGCAAAGTCGTCTGGCCATCGACGAGTTCGTGTATGATGCGGCCCAACAGAAGCGTCAAGCCGTGATCGAGATCTTCCAGGGCCTGGCCCATGTGCTGGTCACCAAGCTTTTCAAGGCGAAAGAACCCGATTTTGTCGTCAAAACCCACACCGCCGTAACCGGGGTGCGCGGCACGGATTTCGGCATCCGTCTCCAGGCCAATAACACCACCATTCTAAACTTTTCGGGCGTCACCCAGGTCGCCAACATCTTCCCCGAAGTGGGTGGACTCGACCGCAAAATCAGCCACGTCGCCTTCTCCTTCGGTCCGCCGGGTTCTCCCAATTCCGTGATATTAAAGACCATGCAGGGCACCTCCGTGGCCTTTGGGTTGCCCCCGACCCTGCCCTTCACCCTCACCAGCGAGGACAGGCAATATTTTATGGAACAGCTGGGAGGCCCGTTGCAGAAGGGCCAACAGAGCCAGGACCCCGGAACGGTTCCGGGTTCCGGCCCCATCTCCGAGTCTAACCTGGGCGGGCCCGACTCCGGGCTTGGCCCCACGCTTTCCAGTGCTTCCTCAAGTTTAACGGCAATACCCGCCATCGCCCCCGCGGGGCTGACCAGCGGCACCGGCAATACGGAGGTGACGCTCCTGAACATCGTCACGGTGCCCCCCACGGTGGTTCCGGCCTCGACCCCCAGCACCGGGTCCACCCCCACCCCGTCTCCAGCGCCGGGACCAACTCCATCCACCTTCACTTTTACCCAGCAATATTATGCCGCTTTTATAACCGGCTCCAGTGCCCCATATACCCAGTCCGGCCTGTTGGGCTATAGCTGGGGCTATCGCACCGGCGTCTATGACGGCTATTTTTATGGCACCACCGAAGGCACCCGCACTGCAGCCGAGGGAGTGTCTTTTGCCACCGCCAGCACCGGCACCTCCACGGGCACTGCCACGGGCACGGTAACCGGTATCCTGGGACAGACCCTGACCGGGACCATGGATTATACCGGGACCAACTCCTTTGGCAACACCATTACCCGCACCGGCACGGTCACCATCCTGCCTGACGGTACCCTGACCTATAATTGGACCGACACCGTAACCAACGATGGCGTGGTCAAGGCCACCGGGTCCGGCACCTCCACCCAGACCCCCGGGACCTATTTCACGCAGACCGTCACCGGCCAGGAAACCTCCACCGCCAACCTGGCAGGGAACCAGATAACCGCCACCAATTCTGGCGATTTGACCGGCAGCCCGCGTCGAGAATGGCATAACCACCAGCATCAGGGCCGGTTACTCGGTCACCGGTACCGCTCCTAATGCCGGCACCTTCACGTCAACCGAGCCCCGCGACGTCACCATCACTTCCGAGGGGGTGTTGGGGGCGCCGGATGCCAATGGGGTGCGCGTCGGGGTCATGACCAGCACCGCCACTACTGCTACTGATACCACCACCAGCGGCGGGCCGGTGCGTGAAGTCCCGGCCAGCGGCGCCAGCCCGGCGGCAACTTTCACCACGGTTTTCGTCGATTCGCCAAACACTTCGGGCGCCACCACCATGGGCATGTATGCCCAGACCCCGGACCCCGACGCCCAGATTGTCACCCAGACCTATCAGGGCAGCACGCTCGTTACCCCGCCCGATAGCACCACCGGGACCCTGTCCAGCACCGGCTGGGGCTACCGCACCGAGTCCACCGGCTCCACCTCTACCACCACCCCCACCACCGGCGGGATGACAGGCACGGTAACCCAAACCGCCGGCGGCACCTTTGGCACCGAGGCCGATCCCTTCAACTACACCATGGCCGCCGTGGTCAAGGGATCGTCCCCCACCGGCCTCTTGGCCGCCTCGGCCAACGGCTCATCCGTCACCGGCCCGGCCCAGGGGGTCGGCCTTGCCAGCAGTGAAGGCAATGCCCTGGTGTCCACCACCGGGACGGCCACCATCGATCCGGCCGGCGTGCTGACCCACACAATGAACGGCACCTGGGTATCCCCCGAAAGCCGGGGGACCCTGACCGGGGTCACCCTGACCCAGACTCCTGGAACCTATTTCCAACAGACCACCGTTACCGGCACCGGCAGCGCCGAAATCTCAGCGCCAACCACCGCAGCCCCTTATACCCAAAACACGGCGCTCTCCGCGCAAATGACCCGCACCGGGGTGGCCTCCGCTAACAACCTGGGGTTCACCGGCTCCATCACCAGCACCACTTCGAACCCCGCCAACTTCCCCACAGCCGCCCAAGTGCCCACTGTGGTCAATATCCAGGGGGTGGTGGCCCCGGGAGACACGGTCCAGAGCGGCAACATGACCATGACCACGCATCAAGGCCCGGGAACGGCGGTGTCCACTTATACGAGCCCGGTCAGTATCAATACCAGCACGAACGTCCTGACTGCCACAAATCTGGTAGGGCGGAATCCGGCCAATCCCGGCGTCAACCGTGCCCATGCCACGCAGACGGGCACTGCCACCGCCAGTCCCCAGCAGCAGGTCGTTGTCGGGTCCCCCGCGCCACAATAATGAGAGGCATCGAGAGCCCGCCTGGAGGCCATAATGGCCCCGGGCGGGCGGCTCACCAGGGAAAATGGGGATAATTGAGGTCGGGTAAGGGATAGAGCGTTTGCCAAAAGTTCTTTCCTCTTATCCCCTCTCTCCCCAGCCGGGGGAGAGGTCAGGGTGAAGGGGGATAAGAACAACCTTTTGGCAACGGGTCTAACTGCACCTGTGATACCAAGTCGCCGTCATAGAGGCAATTCTGGTTCTATGGTTGCAACCCTCGTAGGGGCGGTTCGCGAACCGCCCCTACAATTCGGATATTTACTTGTTTGACGGCAACTTGGCATGAGACATGCGGACCTTAACCGCGCCGGCCGGCTGACAGAGTCAGCCGGCCGGTTGGCGCTTCAGGCCGGGCCGCGGCATCGGGTGCGCCGCGGCTGGTCCGTCATACCACCTTCGCCCCCAGGACCCGCTGCATCTGCTTCAGGGCGAAGGCGTGGGCCTCGGGGTCCGAGTCCGCCACTCCCTGGCGGTACACCAGGCCCGGCAGGTCCCGGTCGAAGAGTTCCTTGACGGTCTCCAAAACGCAGATGGAGGTCATCACCCCCACCACGTGCACTTCCTCCACCTGCTCCTCCTGGAGAATGTCCTCCAGGTTGGTGTGGGCAAAAGCGCTGTACCGGGTCTTTTCCACCCGGTAGTCCCCGGGGGCCGGGGCCAGCTCCGGGATGATTTGGGCCCCCCAGCTTCCTTTGACCGCGTGGGCCGGGAAGTAGCGGAATTCCCGGTCATCAGGGGCGTGGGCATCGCAGACAAAGATCACCACGCCTGCCTGCGCCCGGAACGCCACGATTTTTTGGGCCACAAAGGGGATGATCTCCCGGGCCTGGGCCCCGACATACAGGGAGCCCCCGGGGTCCAGGAAATCGTTGAGCATGTCCGCCACGATCAACGCCGTCTTGCCCATCCGCCCCTCCAGATAACAACTTGAGACCTCAGATGAATTCCCCTAATCTGTCATTCTGAGGGAGCAGCGCCACCGAAGCATCCCGGCGGCTTACCAAGAGAGATTCTTTGCGGCGCTCAGCATGACCACCATTGGTCCTTTGACGGCTTTTGGCTGGGCGCTCTTCCCACCGCGGTTGATCTTTACGAAAAGGGGCCGCGACCCCTTCCCCCCGGACTGCCTCATCCAACCCTGCCCCCGGGAGAGGCGAGGGATGCAAGGGAGGCCGGGAACCTCGCCTATGAACGATTCCCGGCCATCCGGCGTTATTTTAGATGAACAGGCAGATCTTGCAGTTTTTGGCGAATTTGATGAACTCCTCGGCGTTCCACACGATGGCCCCTTCCACCAGTTGGTCTTCATTTAATTCCATCATGTCGATGGTCATCCTGCAGACCACCAACTCCACCCCTTCCAGTTGGGCCACCTCCATCAGTTCCGCCAGAGTGGGGATCTGGGCCTTGTCGATCTTTTTCTTCATCATGCCGGTGGCAAGTGCCGACATTCCCGGCACCGCGCCCATGGTCCCGGGCGGGAAAAATTTCGCCTTCTCGATGCCCCCTTTACAGGCCAGGTTGATGCCCATAAACGTGAAAAAAACTTTGGCTTCCATGCCGGTCCGGGCGGCATTGATGGCCAGAATCAGCGGCGGATAGGCGCCGTCCAACGTGTCCCGGGAGCAGATAAACGCGGCGGTTTCTTTGGGCTTGGTGGTAGTCATGATGGTTTTCTCCTTGAGTTCTGAAGCTAAATTTGTCGATCATCCTTCCAGGTTAAGCGTGCCGGCGCGGCTGCCCCGGCGGTCCCGACCGGCTGCGCCCCGGCCTCATTCCTTCCGGCAGAACAACTCCCGGGTAATCTCCGTGAGTTGCAGGAGCCGGGGGTCCCGCAAGCGGTAGAACACCTGTTGCGCCACCCGCCGGGATTCCAGAATCTCCTTGTTCCTGAGCAGCCCTAAGTGCTGGGACACGCTGGATTGACTGATACCCACGGCCTTTTCCAACTCCTGCACCGACAGCTCGCCTTCGCCCAGAAGATGGATGATCATCAGGCGTACGGGGTGGGCCAGCACCTTAAGGCACCGGGCCGCCCGATCCAATCGCTCCTGCATATATCCATCATTCATAATATTCATATATATAGATGTTCATGAAATTGTCAAGAAATTATCTTGATCAGGAAAAATTTTTTCCCCGTAACCGCCCGCATGGTTATATTATTAAGAATTGGTAAATCCAGGTTTCCATCAACCGCCCTGCTCAGGTGAGGGGAATCTAGGGAGGTGAGGGCATGCCCAAGAAAGTCCTGTGGCTCATCATCATTTTCACCATCTTATTTATTATCGGGGTCAACACGGGTGAGCTGGGATTTCTGATGAATCTCGGCAACACCATCTGACTATCCTGTATCGGGGTGGGATAATGACCAGACTGCGGTCACTGATCCAGACCCTGATGGCGTTGGGTACCAACGCCTACTTGCTCTTCCCCTTCGGGGGGTCGGTAATTTATCAGGGTCCTTTAAAAGCAGTATGCACTCCGGGTCTCAATTGCTACTCCTGTCCCGGGGCGTTGCTGTCCTGTCCGGTGGGCGCCTTTCAGAATTTTATGGCCAGCCTGCGGTTCAACTCCGGGGGGGTTCCCCTCGTGGGCGCCATCGTCGTGGGCTATCTGGGCTTCATCGGCACCGCGGTAGGCCGGATGACCTGCGGCTGGGTGTGCCCCTTCGGGTTCATCCAGGATCTGATCCACAAAATCCCCACCCGCAAGTTTCACCTGTGGAAACCCCTGCGCTGGGTGAAGTATGGCGTGCTGGGAGTGATGGTGGTGGCCATGCCCGTCTTGTTGGTAGACGCCTCCGGGTTGGGTCACCCCTGGTTCTGCAAGCTCGTCTGTCCCGCCGGCACCCTGGAGGGCGCCATCCCCTTGCTCTTTCTGAAGCACAGCCTGTGGGGCACCGTGGGCCTGTTCTTTTGGAACAAGCTCACCATTCTCATTCTGATCCTCGTCACCGCCACCCTCATCAGCCGGTTTTTCTGCCGGGTGATCTGCCCCCTGGGCGCCTTCTACAGCCTCTTCAGCCGTCTTTCCCTGGTCAAGCTCGAGTTCGTGGAAGGCAACTGCGTCGAATGCGGGGCCTGTGTCCGCACCTGCCCCACCGGGGTCGTGCCCAACCAGGAATTCGACAGCCGGGAGTGCATCATGTGCCTTAAGTGCGTGGACTCCTGCCACTTCAGGGCCCTGGATTTTGGCATGCGCCGCCCGCCGGGTAAACCGGGTAAAGCCAAGCGCATCACCTCTCCTTCATCAGCCCCGTGAAAAAATGCTTGACACCTCTCGGATTTCCGTCATAATAAATTAAGTAATTTCACTGGGATAGCCGGAGGAGATCAGGTATGGCCCTCACCAAGGAAAAATTGATCAGCCGCTTACAGACACAGGTAGGTTTGAGCAAGCAAGAATCACGTTCAACGGTGGAACGGGTCCTGGATATTATGAAGGAATCCTTGGCCCAAGGAGATGACCTGCTCATCAGCGGCTTTGGAAAATTCTCGGTGAGGCAGAAGAACGCCCGCCGGGGGCGCAACCCCCAAACCAAGGAGAATCTCATCCTCCGGGCCCGCAAGGTGGTGGTCTTTAAGACTTCTGGCGTGCTGCGCAACCTCATCAACGGAGACTGATCCACCCGCCCGCTTCCGGCCGCGCCCGCCCTCAATGGCCGATGAGGTACCTGCCCCGCCCTGGGGCTGAGGCCATCGGTGACCGCGCCTGACGCCGCCCCGGCGTCCCGGGTCAAGGAAGGCATCCCCCCATGAAATCCGGCTGGCTTGGTTTATGCGACTCCAGGTGCAGCCGCCGGGCTTTTGTCCAGGCCGGCGCCGGGGCCTTGGCCCTCCTGGCCCTCCCCCCTCGGCCGGCCCGGGCCCAGACCCTGCAGTACGGCTTGATCACTCCCCATCCGGCCGCCTTTTACCGCCAGATGGACCAGGGCCTGGTCCAATGTCAGCTCTGTCCCCGGAACTGCGAGGTCTTGCCCGGAGACCGGGGCGAATGCGGCGTCCGGGAGAACCGGGCGGGAAAATATTACAGCCTGGTGTACGGCAACCCCTGCGCCGTCCACCTGGACCCCATTGAAAAAAAACCCTTTTTCCACATCCTCCCCGCCAGCCTCTCTCTTTCCATTGCCACCGCCGGCTGCAACCTCCACTGCAAGTTCTGCCAGAATTGGGAAATCTCCCAGACCCGGCCGGAAAAGACCTACAACTTCGACCTGCCACCGGAAAAAGTCGTGGCCGCGGCCCGAGATCACCGCTGCCGCTCCATCGCCCACACCTACGTGGAGCCCATCATCTTCTATGAATATATGCGGGATGTGGCCCGCCTGGCCAAACCCGCCGGGATCCTCAACGTCTGCCATTCCGCGGGCTACATCAATCCCCAGCCCCTGGAAGAATTGGCGGGGTTCCTGGACGCCGCCTGCGTCGACCTCAAGGCCTTTGACGCCAAGTTTTACCGGGACCTGGTGGACGCCGAACTGGAACCGGTGCTCAACACCCTGAAGACCCTCCGCCGCCGCCAGGTTCACCTGGAAATCGTCAACCTGGTCATCCCCGGCCTCAACGACGCCCCGGACCAACTCAGCCGCATGTGCGCCTGGATCAAGGATGAGCTGGGCCCCCTGACGCCCCTGCACTTCTCCCGGTTTTACCCCCTCTACAAGATGCTGAATCACTACCCCACCCCGGTGTCCACCCTGGAGCGGGCCCGGGACCTGGCCCGGCAGGCGGGCCTCGAGTATGTCTATATCGGCAACCTGCCGGGTCACGAGGCCGAAAACACCTTTTGCCACCACTGCGGCAAAATGATCATCGCCCGCCAGGGCTACAAGATCGGCGAGATCCACCTTAAGGGCGGCAACTGCGCCTACTGCGGCACGGCCATCCCCGGCATCTGGGATAAAAAGGCGTAGGGTGCGCACTGCGCCCCATTTACATCAATACCAAATCAACACCTCTGCCCATGTCCCCTAACCTGTCATTCTGAGGGCGCAGAGCGACCGAAGAATCTCATATAGCGTTTGCCATAAATTCTTTCCACGCAGAGATTCTTAAATCACCCTAAATCCCCCTTTTTCAAAGTGTGACTTTAGCAGCAATTCCTTATAGTTCCCCCCTTTTATAAAGGGGGGTTAGGGGGGATTTGCATGATGCCGCCACCGGAAAATACTTTTGGCAAACACTATAACCCCAAGAAAATACGAGATCCTTTGCTCCGCTCAGGATGACAAAATGGCTTTGCACAAACCTCTCAAATCGCCAACCAACCGGTGGCACAAGCGTCTCGCCTGTGAAGTCAGAAAATGCAGGGTGCGCCCCGCGCCCCTTCTCCCCTCACCCCCCCCGCAACACCTTCTCGGCCTTGGGCACCGTGTCTTCCGGTTTGACCCCGTACCAGGCCGCCACGATCTTCCCCGCCCCGTCGATCAAAAACGACGAGCGGATGATCCCCATGCTTTTTTTCCCGTATGAGGTCTTCTCGCCCCAGACGCCGTAAGCCTCCGCCACCCGGTGGTCCGGGTCCGCCAGGAGGGGGAAGTTAAGGCCGTACTTGTCATCGAACTTCTGCTGCCGGGCCGGTTGATCAGGGCTGATGCCCACCACCGCCAGGCCCAGCTCCCGCAACTCCTCCCGGGCGTCCCGGATGCTGCACGCCTGCCGGGTGCACCCCGGGGTGTCGGCCTTGGGGTAAAAGTAGATCAGAAGTTTTTGCCCGCTAAAATCCGCCAACCCGACCGTCCGGCCGTGCTGATCGGGCAGCCCCAACTCCGGGGCCGCATCATTGCTGCTGAGTCTTGCCATGAAAATTCCCTCCTGCTGCAGGGGTTGCCGTTTTTTCCTCCCCGGCCAACCCCAAAAGATTTCCCGCCAGGGTCCCGCGGTTCCTTCCTTTTTAGAGATTTGACCAATTCTGGCAAGCAAATTTTCGACAAGCCCCGATCATTTGTTATAATTCTCTCCAAATGACCACCGGCTCAAAGCTATCAGACCCCCCAAAAACCTCCCGGTGCGGCCCCGGGATGTCCTTGCTCCAGCGCGGTTTGTCGGCCCTGGCCCTCTGGCGGGACTACCGGGACAGCAACCTGGAGAATGCCGACTCCCAAATACGCTTCCACAAAAAATTAACTGAGTTGATCCGCGCCCACGTTAACCTTGACCCCACTAAAGTAAAAATTCTGGAAATCGGCTGCGGCCAAAGAGCCTCCCAAACCATCCTGTTCCAGGCGGCCGGCGCCCCGGCCGTCGGCATCGACCGGGAAGTCCCCACCTGTCACCTGGGCCTCAGGAGATTTTTCCGCATCGTCAGCATCAACGGTTGGGAACGGGCCCTCAAGTCATTATGCCGGCACCTGTGCTTTGACTATCCCTTCTTCAGGCGACTCTCCCGCCAGACCGGGAAGGCTCTCCCCCCGGACCGGGTGAATGTCTGTCTGATGGATGCCGCCCGGCTGGCTTTCCCCGATGATGCCTTTGACTTCATCTTCTCTTCCCTGGTGTTCGAACACATCGGCGACGTTCCCGCCGCGGTGGCCGAAGTGAACCGCGTGCTTAGCCCCGGGGGCGTTGCCTGGATCAACATCCACTTGTTTCCCAGCCTCTCGGGAGGCCATCACAAGGATTGGACCGATCCCCGGAGATGGCCGTCGACGCCGGTCCCCCCCTGGGACCATCTCCGGGACAATCGCCACCCCGCCGACGATTCCCTCAATAAATTGCGTCTCAGGGATTATCGCCGCATCTTTGCCGCCTCCCTGGAGGTGCAGGAAGAAAGCCTGGTGCAGGAAGGAGAGCACATCTTAACTCCCGGGTTGGCAGCCGAGTTGGCCCAGCTGGGTTACTCTCAAGTTGACTTGCTGGTCCGGGAGGTGGCATTTCGGTGCCGCAAGCGCCGGCCCCGGGGGGTAGGTAATCCTGGCCCTCCCGGCCGCGGCCTCACCCGAGGTTAAACGGCATGGCGGCGCCATCACATTCATAGTTAAGGAGACCTCGTCAATGAAACCAAAAATCGGATTTATGGGCCTGGGAATTATGGGGACTGCCATGGCTGCCAACCTTCTGAAGGCCGGCTATGCGGTCATGGTCTACAACCGCAGCCCCGAAAAGGCCGAACCCCTGGTGAAGCAGGGGGCCGGCCTGGCCTCCAACCCCAAGGCCCTGGCCCGGGCCGCGGACGTTATTATCGCCATGGTGACCGGGCCCGAGGCTCTCAGCAACCTCCTCTGGGGCCCGGACGGGGCTGGCGGGGCCTTCAGCCACAGCAAGGTCTTCATCAACATGAGCTCGGTGCCCCCGGGCTACACCCGGGAACTGGCCCGGGAGCTGGAGCCCACCGGCGCCACTTTCATCGACGCCCCGGTCTCCGGCACCAAGAAGCCCGCGGAGGACGGCACCCTGGTCATCCTGGCCGCCGGCCCCCAGGATCAGGTTACGGCCCTGGAACCGGTCTTCCTGACCATGGGCAAAAAGGTGGTCTATTGCGGCGCCGCCGGCCAGGGCTCCATGATGAAGATGTTCATCAACCTGCTCCTGGCCGTGATGATGGAAGGCTTCGCCGAGGCCCTGAACTTCGGCAAACTGGGCGGCCTGGACCTGGATGCCATGCTCGAGACGGCCTTCTCCGGGGCCATGAACAGCCCCATGTTCCAGGTGAAGGCGCCGCTGATCAAGGCAAACCACTACCCCGTGGCTTTTCCCCTGAAACACCTGGCCAAGGATTGCCGGTTCGTCGTGGACACGGCCTTTGAGTTGGGGGCCCCGGTGCCCGTGGGCCAGGTGCTGATGCACCTCTACCGCCTGGGCTGGGCCAAAGGCTGGGGCGACGAGGACATCAGCGCCATCGCCAAAGTCCTGGAGCATTTGAACCCCAAGGCCTGATACCAAGTCGCCGCCTAGAGGTAATAAACAGTGGCACAGGCGTTTCACCTGTACAGGCGCAGGCTAACGGTTCATAACCACTGGGGTGGTTGCTCCCGGGGATGAAAATCCCCCCTACCCCCTTTAGAAAGGGGGGAAAAGACCGCGGCTTCCTAAAAGTCCCCCTTTTTGTAAAGGGGGGATTTAGGGGGATTTGAGTTTTCACGGTTAAGCTTGCGGCTACCAAGAAATTGCCGTTTGATTGCAACTTGAGACCTCTGCGGAAGTCATTTTGTCATCCTGAGTGAAGCGAAGGATCTCGTATTTTTGCGTACTTATGAGATTCTTCGGTCTCGCCGCTCCCTCAGCATGACAAGTGGGGGTACTTTCGCAGCGGTCTCAACTTGGCCTGAGGGGGCCGGGAGAGGCCCGGGCCGGCCGGCCTCTCCCCCCTCCCCCCTCCCCCCGCTGCCGCCCGGCCCCGGCCGGACAACCCATCCCCGCCGAGGCCCCGGGCCCTCCCCGGCCAACTTTTTTCCTGCCCTTATTAAGGTTTTCCGGCAAAATTCCGATGATGCTTTACAGCTAGCGGTGCGATACCGGGTGCCGGCGCCAAAGTCGCGGCTTGTGAGGTTAAAGGGGGCAAGGGATGGCCCCCCGAGGCCGGATGTCTCGCTGCCCTCCCTCTTGCCGTCACTCTGATGGCGGCGCCCGGTGTAGCACTCGCACGGTGCCCGGCCGCCGAGCCAAAGCGCAACTCCCGGGCCGGGGACCAGGGGTGAGGATGACATGACCGAAATTTCGGTGAAGACCAAGTTGTGGAGCCTGATCGCCATCATGCTCCTGTTGATTATCAGCGTGGGGGCCGTGGGCTTCGTGACCTTGGAACGGGGGGCGGCCACCCTCAAAGAATTTGTCCAAGAGGATGAGGCTCAAAACCTGACCGACCGGGTCCATCTCAATATTATTCAACTGCGCCGGTTCGAGAAAGACTATTTCTTAAATATCGGCAATCCCGAAAAACAGCAGGACTACCTGAAGAAGTACCAGGCGATCGATGCCGAGTTGCCCAAGCTCCTCACTAAGCTGGCGAACCTGACCCGGACCGATGTCCACCTGGCTCCCGATCTCCAGGCCAAAGTGGCGACCCTGCCCGCCCTCTACGCCGACTACCGGGACGGCTTTTACGAGACCGTCCGCCGGCTGGGAAATGACCCTAACCTGACGCCCCAGCAGGCCAACCTCCTCATGGCCAAATTCAAGGCCGACATCCCCGTCCTGGAAGGAGATATGGCGGCGGTGGCTGAGGCCGTCGACCGGATGGAGATGAACGTCTCGGCCCAGGCCGTCGAGCGCGCCCGGAACGCCCGGATGATTATCGCCCTGGTGGTGTTGGTCGCCCTGGTGCTCGCCGCCCTGTTAGGCGCGGCCCTGTGCCGCTCCATCTACCGGGCCATCTTCCGGGAAGGCCTGCGCCGCATGTCCCACCGAATGTGAGGTCGGCCGGGGCGAAACCCGCTCCGGCGCTTTCCCCTCTACCCCACTGCAATGCCCCGGAACTGGGGTGAAGCAGACCCCGGCGCCATTCCCAGGATAGTGGCCTGTCCGGCTCCGCAGACCTCACCGGCACAACAAATGGCCGGGAGGGAGGCGAAAAGCCCATGCTTTCACCTCCCCACGCGGCCCCTTCACTCCCTTGCCCATGATGCCGGCGATTTTCCCTCACTCAAAAGTTGATTTGGCCGTGGAAGCCTGGAAGGGCGGGCTGGGAGTACATGGGTTGGGGTTGCGGGATTTGCTGAATGCCAATAATGGGAGCAACGGGCCCGACATAGGCGACCTGCGGCGGTCCGGTGTAAACTTGACGCACATAGGTCTGGTGATGGTACGGCCCCCCACAGGAGCGCCGGAATTGCTTCTGGTAGCGGTCATACCCATGCGCCCGGCCGCCATGCCATCCATAGGCCTTCCCATGGGGCCGGTGATACTGCTGGTGAGATTCAAAACGCCGATACGGGTCCGCTTGGGCCCCCAGGGGACTCAAGATGAAAATGAGACCCAGCATCACGGTAACGCTCAACCATCTGTTCAGGTTCATTCGCCTACCCTCCAGAAAGAATTTTTCAAGCCAGGGTTGTTGAATTAGAAGACAGTCGGCGGGAAAAGGTTAAGCAGTTATTTGCACATTGCGGAATCTGATCTGAGAGCGGGGCGGCGGTGCACCAGGATGATTACCTCACCCGTATTTTCCGGTGATGTAGTCCTCCGTCCGGGAGTCCTTGGGCCGGGTGAAGATCTCCCCCGTGGAGCCGATTTCGATGAGTTCCCCCAGGTACATGAAACCCGAGAGGTCTGAGGCCCGGGCCGCCTGCTGCATGTTGTGGGTGACGATGATGATGGTGTAGTCCCGCTTGAGCTCCTGCATGAGCTCCTCGATCCTCAGGGTGGCTATGGGGTCCAGGGCCGAGCAGGGTTCGTCCATGAGCAGGATTTCCGGCTTCACCGCCAACACCCGGGCGATGCACAGGCGCTGCTGTTGTTCCTCGGTCAGGGAAAGGGCCGGGGTCTTGAGGCGGTCCTTGACTTCATCCCACATTTCCACCGCAGTGAGGGTGCGCACCAGGATCTCATCCAGTTCGGCTTTTTTGGGCTCCCCGTGGAGGCGGGGGCCATAGACCACGTTGTCGTAGATGGACAGAGGGAAAGGGGTTGGGACGTTGGAAGACCATGCCCACCTTTTTCCGCAGCTCGGTGAGGACCACGTCGGGGCCGAAGATGTCCTGGCCGTCAATGAGGACCTGGCCCTCAATCCTCACCCCCTCGATGAGGTCGTTCATGCGGTTGAGGGTGCGGAGCAGGGTGGATTTGCCGCAGCCCGAGGGCCCGATCAGCGCGGTGATGGCCTGCCGGGGAAAAGTGACGTCAATATGCTGCAGGGCCTGAAAAGTCCCGTAGAACAGATTGAGGCCCCGGAGCACGATGATGTCCGGAGTCGGAGCCGGGGCGCCGTTATCCGAAGCGGCCGGAGATATAGTCATCGGTCTTTTGGTTGCCGGGGACGGTGAAGACCTGCTTGGTGTCCCCGATCTCAATGATTTGGCTCATGAGCAAAAAAGCCACCCGGTCCGTGGCCCGGGCGATCTGCTTGGTATTGTTGCTCACCAGGACGATAGTATAATCATTTTTCAGCTCAAGCAAGGTCGCCTCGATTTTGGCGGTGGAAATGGGGTCCAGGCCGCTGGTGGGCTCGTCCAGCAGGATCACTTCGGGCTCCATGGCCAGGGTCCGGGCCAGACACAGGCGCTGCTGCTGGCCCCCGGAGAGTTTTAAGGCCGAATCCCTCAGCCGGTCCTTGACTTCGCCCCAGAGCTGCGCCGCCTTGAGGCTGGTCTCCACCACTTCGTCCAGCGTTCCCCGGCCCCTTTTCCCGGCCAGGCGCGGGGCCAGGGCCAGGTTTTCATAAATGGACCGGGGCAGCGGCGTCGGCCGGCTGAGGACCAACCCCACCCGCCGGCGCAATCCCACCACATCATAGTCCGGGTCCAGGATATCTTCCCCGTCCAGCCAGGCGCCACCCGTCACCCGAACCCCGACAATGAGGTCGCACATGCGGTTCAACACCCGGAGCAGGGTGGACTTGCCGCTCTTGGACGGCCCCATCAGACCGAAAACCTCGTTGGGCCGGATGGACAGGGTGACCTTATCCAGGGCCTGAAAATCGCCGTAGAAGCACGACAGGTCCTCGATCCGGATTTTGTCTGAATATGCTTCGGTCATGCCAATCCTTCAGGCACGGAGGCCTGCCCCACCATGTCTCATACTTTTGCCCCTCACGAATACCTCTTCATCATCCGCTGCATCAAAGTATAAGCCACAATATTGATCAACAGGATGGAAATGACCAAAACCGCCGCGGTGCCGTAGGCGTTGGGCATGGAAATGCCTTCCCGGGCCAGGATGTAAAAATGCACCGCCATGGTGCGGCCCGAATCGAACACCGATACCGGGGTGCGGAGCGCCGCCCCGGCGGTGAATAGCAGCACCGCGGTTTCCCCCAGGGACCGGCCGATGCTCAGCATGATGCCGGTGGTGATCCCCGGCAGGGCGCTGGGCAGCACGATGCGGGTGACGGTCTGCCACTGGCTCATGCCCAGGGAATAACAGGCGGTGCGGTAATCCTGGGGCACCGCCTTGATGGCCTCCTCCGAGGTCCGGATGATGATGGGCAGCACCATGATGGCCAGGGTGAGGCCGCCGGACAAAACCGACCAGCCAAACCCCAGCTTCAAGACGAACAGCACGAACCCGAACAGCCCCAGAATAATGGAGGGCACCCCCGCCAGGCATTCGGACCCGAAGCGGATGATCCGGGTGGCCCAGCCCTCCCGGGTGTATTCCGTCAGGTAAATGGCGGTCCCCACTCCCAGGGGCGAGGCCAGCACAATGGCCAGCAGGGTGATATAGGCGGTGGCCACGATGGTGGGGAAGATGCCGCCGGCCCGGCCCATGTCGGTGGAATCCTGGGAGAGGAACGCCGGGGTGACCTGGGGCAGGCCCTTCACGGCAATATCCGCAATGATAAAGATGAGAATCAGCAGGGTAAACCCGGTAAGGCTCCAGAGAAGAATCTTTACCAGGCGCTGGCTGAGATGGGGATCGAGTCGCACTGACTTATACCGTATTCCCTTTTAATACCTTGGACTGCTCATCAGCTCTGTCTTACCTGAGCCACAAGCGTAATCCCCCCTGCCCCCCCTTCATCAAAGGGGGGAATTTGGCGGCCTCTTAGGGAAAGTCCCCCTTTGTCAAAGGGGGATTTAGGGGGATTTTTTATCAGTTCATCGCCCATGAAACCGATTTCCATCGTTCAAGTGTAACTTGCCGATATTTTCATTGCTCTTAACCGCAAACCGCAAACCATCCTTCCTACCTCCGCCGGGTGATGAGAGTGGCGCTCAGGTTCAGGATCATGATGATGATGAACAGCACGATGCCGGTGGCGAACAGGGCCTCCCGGTGACGGCCGGCGGCGTAGCCCAGCTCCAGGGCGATATTGCTGGTCAGGGTGCGCACCGGGTCCAGAATGGAGGTGGGGATCTGGAGGGCGTTGCCCGCCACCATGATCACCGCCATGGTCTCGCCGATAGCCCGGCCCATCCCCAGAATGATCGCGGTGATGATGCCGGAGGAGGCCGCGGGCAGCACCACCCGGCGAACCGTCTGCCACCGGGTGGCCCCCAGGGCCAGGGAGCCGTCCCGGTAGAGGTCCGGCACTGCGGTGAGGGCGTCGATGGAGATGCTGATGACCGTGGGCAGAATCATGATGCCCAGGATGATGGACGCGGCCAGGAGCGACAGCCCGGGCCCCCCCAGATGGTTGCGGATCAGGGGCACCAGCCAGACCACCCCCAGAAAGCCATACACCACCGAGGGAATCCCGGCCAGGAGTTCCAGGGTGGGCTTCAACACCATTTTCAGGCGCTTCGGGGAAAACTCCGCCAGCACAATGGCGCAGGACAGGCCCAGGGGCACGCCGATGACCATGGCCCCCAGGGTGACCAGGACGGAGGAGATGATCATGGCCAGGATGCCGAAGTGGCCCTTGGTGGGGGCCCAGTGGCTCGACAGAATAAAGTTCTTGAGCCCGGCCGAGAGGATGAGGGGGAAGCCCTCCATGAAGATGAAGATGGTGATGAGGGCCAGGGAGCCGATGGAAGACAGGGCCAGGAGCAGTAGGACGCGCTCGATGAATTTCTCCCGGTGCATTACTTCACCCCCACCAGACCTTCGGCCTCGAGGATACCCTGGCCCTGGGGGCCCAGGACGAAGTCCACGAAGTCCTTGCAGGGCCCGGCGGGCGCGGCCCGGGACACCAGGAGAAAGCGGCGCGTCAGTTTATAGGTATGGTTTTTGATGTTGTCCCGGGTGGGGAGGACGCCGTCGATGGCCAGGGCCTTGACCCGGTTATCCACCAGGCCGGCGGAGATGTAGCCTATAGAGTAGGGGTCGCCGGCGACAATCTCCCGCACCGAGCCGTTGGAGTCCTGGACCAGGGCCGCAGGAGTGATTTCCCCCTTGCCCATGACCAGGTGTTCGAAGGCCTCCCGGGTGCCGGAGCCCTCTTCCCGGGTGATCAGGTCGATGGCATGGGGCGGCAGCTTCAGGAAGCTCCAGTTGTTCACGGCCCCGCTGAAGATCTGCCGGATCTCCGCCAGGGTGATGGTGGTCAGGGGATTGCTGGGGTGGACGATCACCGCGATGCCGTCAAAGGCGATGGGGATCTCGACAAGTTTTTTTTCCTTTCCCAGCAGTTCCCGGGACGAGGCCCCCAGGTCGGCCGCCCCCTGGGTGGCGGCATAGATGCCGGCGCTGGAGCCGCCGCCCTGCACATCGACCCTGACCCCGGGGTGCCGTTGCATGTAGATTTCCGCCAATTTTTCCGCGAAGGGCTGCACCGAGGTGGAGCCGGCAATGCACAAGGGGCGGCTGGTGGGATCGGCCCCGGAGTTGCAGCCGCAGGTCACCAGCAGGGCGCCCAGGAGAACCAGGAGGGCCGCGGTCCAGGCCCATCCCGGCCACCGGCGCCGGGCGGCGCCCCGCGGCGGCTCCCCGGGTTCGGCAGGGCTTGAGCCCTGGGGCTCTCTCAATGCCTGTAGAGGATTCGGCATGGCTTCGACAGATGAATTTTAGCGCGAATTTAACCCTGGGAACCACTTGGCAGGATCATACACATTATTGCTGAAATGGGAGAAACTTCAAGTTAAAAGCGGCTGGGCCTTTATTTACGCGCCCTTACGGTTAGGATTTGGTTAGGCCGATTGTGGCCACCCTCATTTTCAACTAAATTCCCGGCCAGGGGTTGATATTCAGTGGGCGAACCAATTCCTTCCGGGGTAGTATAATAAAATTGTCGGCCTTGAAGGACCGCCGCCCGCCATCGGCGTCTTGAGTTGATTCGGCGTCTCCGTGGTTTCCAGGGAGGGGCCCCGGGCTAAACCTTTGCCGGAGTCGATTTGTTGCCAACCATGCCATCCGGTCCAAGCTTCCGGGAACACCGGGCCTTTGAGCGTCTGGCCCGGGACCTGGTGCGCCTGCCGGGCCCCGGGGAAGACCCTCTTGCCTATCTCCTCTCCGAGGCCCGCTGGCGCGAACTGACCAGCCAGGTCCCGGACGAGGCGGCCTGGCTCATGGCCCTGTCCCGGGCCACCGGGGTCTATTTCTTCCCGTCCCGGGAGTGGGTGCAGACCCTGATGCGCTACCTCAAACTCCTGGGAGTGACCCGGCTCCTGGAGGCCGGGGCCGGCCGGGGCTACCTCACCGCGGCCCTGATGCCCCTCTGCGCCGCCGCCGGCATCAGGTTCCGGGCCGTGGACTCCGGCGACGGCGAGTTCGTCTCGGGCCTGCCGGTCTTTTCCGGGGTGGAGCGGGCCTCCGCCCTCACCGCGGCCCGGGAGTTGCGGCCCCAGGTGATAGTCTATGCCTGGCCCCCCCCGGGACAATCGGTGTCGCCCCTTTGCCAAATGGATTTTCTGCATTATCTTATTCTGATAGGGGAAGCCGGCGGCGGCGCCACCGGGGCCCGGGAGGATTGGGGCGCGTTTGCCCCACCGGGTTTCTCCGGCCCTGTCCCGGTACGGCCGGGGGCGCACCGGGGCGTTGAACCACCGGGTGACCGTCTTTTACGGCGGCGGCCAACCGTCCCCCTGACCCTGCCTGACGGCAAAGGATGACCCCATGCGTAAGTTTTCTCTGGATGTATTTTTCAAACCGGAATCGGTGGCGGTGATCGGTGCCAGCGAAAAGGATAAGACTATCGGGCAGGCCCTGGTGCACAATCTCCTCCGGGATGGCTTCCCGGGCAAGATTTACCCGGTTAACCGCAAGTACCAGGAAATTCAGGGGCTGCCGGCCTATCCTCTGGTCACTGAGGTCAAGGAGCCCATCGATCTGGCCGTCATCGCCATCCCCATCCGGGACGTGCCCAGCGCCATGCAGGAGTGCGGCCAGGCCGGCATCGGCGCCGCCATCATCATCTCCGCCGGCGGCAAGGAAGCGGGATTGCGGGGCAAGGAAATCGAAGCCGCCATCAAGGCCGAGGCCCAAAACGCCGGCATCCGCTACCTGGGACCCAACTGCCTGGGTATCCTCTGCCCATCGTCCAAGCTGCACGCCAGCTTTGCGCCCCATTGCGCCCACCCGGGCAATCTGGCCTTCATCTCCCAGAGCGGCGCCATCTGCAGCTCCATCCTCGGCTGGGCCATCCCCAAGAAGATCGGCTTCAGCCACTTCATCAGCGTGGGGTCCATGGCCGACGTGGATTTCGGCGACCTGATCGATTACCTGGGCAACGAAGAGAAGACCAAAAGCATCGTCATCTACATGGAGAACCTGACCCAGCACCGCAAGTTTATGAGCGCGGCCCGTTCCGTTTCCCGGATCAAACCCATCATCATTATTAAAGCCGGGCGCAGCCGGGCCGGAGCCATGGCCGCGGCCTCCCACACCGGGGCCATGGCCGGGGCCGACCGGGCCTACAATGCCGCCTTCCGCCGGGCCGGGATCATCCGGGTGGACACCATCGGCCAGCTCTTCGACTGCGCCGAGGCCCTGGGCAAGGTTAAGCGCCCCGCTGGCAGTAACCTGGGGATTATCAGCAATGCCGGCGGCCCGGCGGTCATGGCGGTGGATGCCCTGGGGCGCTGGCAAATGGATCCCGCCGTCCTGTCTCCGGAAACCCTGGCACAGCTGGACGAATTCTTACCCCCTTACTGGAGCCGGAATAATCCCATCGACATCCTGGGCGACGCCCCGCCGGAACGCTACCTCTGGGCCGTGCAGGCGGCCATGGCGGCCCCGGAACTCTCGGGCCTGGTGATCATTCTCTCTCCCCAGGCCCTGACCGATCCCACGGGGGTGGCCCAGGCCCTGGCCCCCGAGATCCAGGGCCAGGGCCGCCCGGTCTTCGCGGTGTGGATGGGGGGCGATGACGTGGAGGAGGGACGCCAGATCCTCAATGCCGCCGGCATCCCCACCTTCGAGACCCCGGAGCAGGCGGTGGACACCTTCATGGAGATGTATTTCTACTCCCGCCACCTGGAGCTCCTCCAAGACACCCCACCCCGGCTGACCCAGGAACTGAGCGTCAATACCCGGCAGGCCCGAACCTTTCTGGCCCAATGCCTGGAGCGCCAGGGGGGCGTGCTCACCGAACTGGAATCCAAGGCCATCTTGAGCGCCTACGGCATCCCGGTGAATCCCACGGTGGCCGCGTCCTCCGCCGCCGACGCCGCCAAAGTGGCATTGATGCTCGGCTTCCCGGTGGCCCTGAAGATAAATTCTCCGGATATCAGCCACAAGTCCGAGGTAGACGGGATGCGCTTCAATCTCCACAGCGACAACGAAGTCATCGCCGCGTACGAAGAAATTCTCGCCGGGGTCAAGGCCGCCAAACCAGAGGCCAACCTCCTGGGGGTGACGGTCCAGACCCAGGAGAAGGAAGCCCACTGCGAACTCATCATCGGCAGCAAACGGGACCCGGATTTCGGCCCCCTCATCCTCTTCGGGGCCGGCGGGGTCTTCACCGAGGTCCTGGCAGATTCGGCCGTGGATCTGCCCCCCTTGAACCTGCTCCTGGCCCGGCGCCTGATTGAAAAGACCCGGGTCTCCCGGGTGCTGCAAGGCTACCGCAGCCTGCCGCCGTCCAACCTGGATCAGCTGGCCGAGATCCTGGTGCGGATCTCCCAACTGGTCACGGATTTCCCCGAGATCGTCGAACTGGACGTCAACCCCCTCCTGGCCGTCGGCAGGGGATTTATGGCGGTGGATGCCCGCCTCATCGTCGAACCCACCGAGGTGCCGGCTCCCCGTCATCTCATCATCGCCCCCTATCCCAACCAGTTCGAAACCGACTGGATGCTCCGGGACGGCACCCCGGTTTTGTTGCGGCCCATGAAACCCGAAGACGAACCCCTGGTGTCCGACTTTCTCGGCAAATGTTCGGAAGAAACCATTTATTTCCGCTATTTCAAGCTGATCAAGAAGTGGACCCATGAAATGCTCATCCGCTTCACCCAGAACGATTACGACCGGGAACTGGGCCTGATGGCCATCGGCCTGCCGCCGGGTCCCGAGGTCATGATGGGAGTCAGCCGCATGGTCATGGCCTCGGACCGGTCCACCGCCGAATTCGCCGTGATCGTCGCCGACCCCTGGCAGGGCAAAGGTCTGGGCCCCAAGCTGGTGGAACGGATCACCGAGATCGCCCGGGAGCTCGGGGTTAAATTCCTCACCGGCGACGTCCTGGCCCAGAACCAGCCGATGCTTGAGATGGTAAAGCGCCTGGGCTTTTCCCTCAAGAAAGATACCGAGGGTGGGACTTTCCGTGTCGAAATGGCCCTCCAGGAAGCCGACTCCCGGCTCGCCTCCGGGGCCGATACCCCCACCGGCTGATGAGCGCTAAGCTGTTTAACCCATAAGATAACGAGAGAAGGGAGTTTAACCTAGTGGCGGACCATGTCCCTTACGTAGCGGAAGATGACTGTATTGCCTGCGGCGCCTGCGAAGAAATCTGCCCCGAGGTCTTTACCGTGAACGAAACCCTCGGGTTCGCCCAGGTCATGAACCCCTCGGGCGCGCCGGCGGCCAAGATTCAGGAGGCCGTGGAAGCCTGCCCGGTGAACTGTATCCATTGGGCCGACGAACCGGAATAGCCCCTGGTTACCTGCGGGGCCACTGATGAAAAGGAGTCCTGATGAAAAAGATCAATCTCTATGAAGCCGGGGAGTTTGGCGACAAAGCCTTAAAAAAGTTGCTGGTGCACGACTCGCCTTACTTTAAGATCATCAATTTTAATTTTAAAGCCGGCCAGGAACTGCCGGTGCACTCCCACGACATCGAAGGTCAGTTGAGCCTCGTGATCATCGCCGGGGAAGGCGAGTTTCTGGGCCGGGACGGCGCCTCCTTTCCGGCCAAACCGGGGGATGTGGTTATCTCTGATATCGCTGAACCCCATGGGCTGAGGGCCAAGACCGATTTACGCCTCCTGGTCACCATCGCCCCGCCCATTTGACCTGGGGTGGCCGTCCTTGCCCGCCTTGAGATGGGGGGCACGGAGGCCCATCCCACCAGGTTTTTTCATTGAGCGGGATCAATGCGATGACGCTTTACCCTGAAACCCCAAATCCCCCTAAATCCACCTTTAATAAAGGGGGACTTTTAAAACCCCCCTTTGGAAAAGGGGGGCAGGGGGGATTTTTCATCCTTTGGGGTAAAACACCCATGGTTCATAGACGTTTAGCCAAGAGAGGGTTAATCATGGCAACCAAAATTCCGGTGATCGACACCGAGGCGTGCATCGCCTGCGGCAACTGCGGGGAGGTCTGTCCCGCCGTGTTCCGCCTCAACGAGTCTTTGGGATATTCCGAGGTCATCAACCCCACGGGGGCCCCGGAAGACCAGATCCAGCTGGCCATCGACCAGTGTCCGGCCCAGTGCATCAGCTGGCAGGAAGCGGCGGACTGAGCTGCGAACGGCGGGAGGCGCGGCGCTTTCCCGGCCTACAGTGCCTCCGGCGGCCCCGGTGATTCCACGCCCATCCTGGCCCCAGGTAGTGATATTTGCCGCAAATTGTGGTAGAAAATGGGCATCAGTTGTTAAGGATGACTCTGATTTGACTGGAGATGCGCAAGCATGACGGACACACGCAAACTTTTCGGCACCGACGGCGTGCGGGGGGTCGCCAATGTCTACCCCATGACCGCCGAAGTGGCCCTGCAATTAGGCCGGGCCCTGGCCTACGTCGTCAAGTTCGGCTCGGGCCGGCACCGTATCGTCGTGGGCAAGGACACCCGGGTCTCGGGCTATCTCCTGGAATACGCCACCGTGGCGGGCATCTGCTCCATGGGGGTGGACGCCGTGCTGCTGGGGCCGTTTCCTACCCCCGGCATCGCCTATATCACCTCCTCCATGCGGGCCGACGCCGGGGTGGTCATTTCCGCCTCCCATAATGCCTACCAGGACAACGGCATCAAGTTCTTTTCCGGCAACGGTTTCAAGCTCCCTGACGAGTTGGAGGCCCGCATCGAGGTTCTGATGACCCAACCCGAGGTGGAGGGAGCCTGTCCCACCGCCACCGAAGTAGGCCAGGCCTTCCGCCTCGACGACGCCCGGGGGCGCTACATTTCGTTTCTGAAAAGCACCTTCCCCAAGGAAATGGAGCTGGACGGGCTCAAGATCGTGGTGGACTGCGCCCATGGCGCCACCTACCGCATCGCCCCGGAAATTTTCACCGAATTGGGGGCCGAGATTATCCCCATGGGGGTCAGACCCAACGGCAGGAACATCAATCACAAGTGCGGCGCTACCTCTCCGGAGACCATGGCCATCCTGGTAAAACGCCACGGGGCCGACCTGGGCATCGCCTTTGACGGGGACGGCGACCGCGTCATGATGGTGGACCATGCCGGCGAGATCGTGGACGGCGACCACATGCTGGGGATCTGCGCCCAGGATATGCTGGAACGGGAGACCTTGCGGCGCAAGACCGTGGTGGGCACCGTCATGTCCAACCTGGGTCTGGAACTGGCCCTGAAGGCCCGGGGCATTCGCCTCCTCCGGGCCCCCGTGGGTGACCGCTACGTGGTGGAAGCCATGCTCAAGGGCGGCTACAATTTAGGGGGCGAGCAGTCCGGCCACGTGCTCTTCCTGAACTACACTACCACCGGCGACGGCATCCTCACGGCCCTCAGGGTGCTGTCGGTGATGCTCAGAAAGAACAAGCCCCTGGCCGAACTGGCCGCCTTCCTCCAGAAATGTCCCCAGACCCTCATCAACGTCGGGGTCAAGGAGAGAAAGGACCTCAAAACCTTGCCCCAGGCCCGCCATGCCATCCAGGAGGCCGAGAAACGCCTGGGAACCAGGGGACGGCTGTTGGTGCGCTACTCCGGGACCGAGCCCAAACTGCGCGTCATGACCGAAGGTGAGGACGAGTCGCTGACTCGCCAGGTGGCCGAGGATCTGGCCCAGGTGCTGAAAACCATGTTGAACTGAGGGGGAAACACGCTCATGCTGCTGGTGATGGATGTGGGGAATACCAACACGGTGATCGGGGTCTATCAGGATGACCGAATCTTGAGCGACTGGCGTATCCGGACCGAGAAAGAAGCCACCGTGGACGAGTTCGGTATCCTGCTGCGCAATCTCTTTCAGGCCCAGGATCTGACCCTGGAACCGGGCACCGACCTGATAATCTCCTGCGTCGTCCCCCCCATGAACAACACCCTGGAAGGTTTCGCCCAGCGTTACTTGAAACTCCACCCCTTGTGGGTGGGCCCCGGCATCAAGACCGGCATGCCCATTCACTATGACAATCCCCGGGAAGTGGGCGCCGACCGCATCGTCAACGCGGTGGCGGCCTACGAGCAGGTCCACGGCGCCGTCGTGGTGGTGGACTTCGGCACCGCCACCACCTTTGACGTGGTGTCGCGCCAGGGCGAGTATCTGGGCGGGGTGATCGCCCCGGGAGTAATGATCTCCTGCGAGGCTCTCTTCCTCAAGGCCTCCAAGCTGCCCCGGGTCGAGATCTTCGCCAAACCCAAGAGCATCATCGCCAAGGATACCATCAGCAGCATGAACGCCGGCATCATCTACGGCTATGCCGGCCTGGTGGACGGCATCGTCAGCCGCATCAAGGATGCCCTGGGCGATAAGCCCCGGGTCATCGCCACCGGCGGCCTGGCCTGCCTCATCGCCTCGGAAACCAGGAGCATCGATACGGTGGACGATTACCTGACCCTGAAAGGCCTGAAGATCATCTACGAAAGAAACCGCCCCCGCCGGGAAGAACGGGTCAAGGGAGTGACAGCATGAACCAGCCGGAACCGGGCATTGCCCGCCGCTACTTGGATCTGACCCGCTACCGCCGGCGGGGCATGGGAGAAAAGTCCCTGGCCTATCCCCGGGCCCCCCTCTATAAAGAGTACCCGGACGCCGCCTCCCGCCTGCCCCTGGATCCCGAGAGCGGCCGCCGGGGCGCCGACCTGTGGCAGTGCCTGGCCCAGCGGCGCTCCCAGCGCGACTACCTGGAGCGCCCCCTGACCCGGGAGGAACTGGCCGCCCTGCTCTGGGCCACCCAGGGGATCACCGGGGCCATGGGCGGCTATCAGTTCAGGGCCTCACCCTCGGCCGGGGCCCTCTACCCCGTGGAAACCTACCTGGCGGTGCACCACGTCGAAGGAGTGGAACCGGGGATCTGGCATTTTCAGGTGCTGGATTTTGCCCTGGAATTGCTCGCCCCCGGCGACTTCCGCCAGCCCCTGGCGGCCGCCGGACTCGCCCAGAGCTTCCTGAGCGATGCCGGGGCGGTGTTTATTTGGACCGGGGTGCTCAACCGGGCCCGGTGGAAATACCGGGAACGGGCCGTGCGCTACCTGTTCCTGGACGCCGGCCACATCTGCCAAAATCTCATGCTGGCCGCCACGGCCCTGGGCCTGGGGGTCTGCCCGGTGGGGGCCTTCTTCGACGAGGAAGTGGAGAGCCTCGTCGGCGTCGACCAAAAAGAAGAGGTGGCTCTCTATCTGGCCTCCGTGGGGCCGCTGGCGTGAGGGGCGCCGGCCCAGGATTCTTGAGGGAGAACTGAGCCCCATGAATTCTCATACGAAGTTGAGACCGCGGCGAAAGTCTCATGTAGGATAGCCGCTCTCGGCTGTCCATACTTTATTTAGGGCGCAGGCGAGGGCGCCTACGCTGCATTTTGATGCGGAAGGATAGCGAAAGAGACTTTCGCAGAGGTCTCTCATTGGTATCAATCACGGACTGGGGCGTCCACCTCACCCCGCCTCGGTCAATTTTCTCGACTTTTCAACTTGCCCGTGATGGAGGAGAAGGTATGAAGCGGTGGATGGTAGTACTGCTGGTAATCATGTGCCTGGCCCTGAGCGCCAGTATCCAGGGATTCGCCGACAGCGGCTCCGACAAGGTGAGAGCTGCGAATTTGCGGGCGGCCCAGGATTATTACAAATCCGGCCTCCTGCTGGCCGAAGAAGGCCGGGAGGCCGACGCCGCCAGAGCCTTTCGCCAGGCCCTCGGCATCAGGCCGGACTGGGCTGAGGTCCACAGCCTCCTGGGCAGCATCCTGGCCCGCTCCGGCAAATACACCGAGGCGGAAGCCGAACTGCGCAAGGCCGTCGCGCTGAAGCCCGACTACGCCGAAGGCTGGCATTTTTTGGGTGAGTTTCTCAAGGACCGGGGCAAGACCCAGGAAGCCCAGGAGTGCTTTAAGAAGGCCCAGCAATACGCCCGTTGACCGGGCGGCCGGGCCGGTCCGACAGTGAGGTGGGGCTGAGCAGCGCCTGGCGCCAGCCGTCCCACCTTCCGGGGCGCCGCCCCTTGGTTGGCTATCTCTTCAGTCCTTTTCCCCGGATGGGCTTGGGAGGATTGAGGAAACGATCCCGCTCACTGTAGATGCAGCCGCAGTATTGCTGCTTGTAGAGACCTAACTTCGTTGACTTCGCCATGCCTGCCGCCCACCCTTTGCGAAAGTCGGCGTAATAAAATGGCACCCCCACCTCCCGCACCACCTCTTGCGCCAACTCCTGAATCACTTCATGGTTCTGGAATTTGCTGTAGAGCAGCGTGGTGGTGAAGGCGTCGAACTTGCCGCCCTTGGCCACCCGGGCCGTGGCCTTCAGCCTCAGGTAGTAACAGAACCGGCACCGATCCTGCTCCCGGAAGACGACCGCCCGCAAAAACTCTTCCAGATGATAATTGCGGTCCCAGATAATGGGGAGCCGGATCTTCTCCGCATATTCTTCCAGGGTGGCCATCCGGCGGGCGAACTCTTGATAGGGGTGAATGTTGGGATTGTAAAAAAAGCCCCGCACCCGGTGCCCCGAAATGGACAGATTTTCCAGCGGATACACCGCACACGGGGCGCAGCAGATGTGAAGCAGGATCTTCATGGTTCGGCCGCTCTACCCCATCACAGACTTGGCCGCCTGTCCCAGGTCCCCGATATTGGCCACCACGGTCACCCCGGCGGCCCTGAGCGCGGCCATCTTGTCCGAGGCCTTGCCGCTGCCGCCCGAGATGATGGCCCCGGCATGACCCATACGTTTGCCCGGCGGCGCGGTCTGCCCCGCGATGAAACTCACCACCGGCTTCGACACGTGCGCCGAGATGTAGGCCGCGGCCTCTTCCTCGGCGGTGCCGCCGATCTCCCCGATGAGCACGATGCCCTCGGTCTGGGGGTCGGCCTCAAAGAGCTGCAGCATATCGATGAAGTTGGTGCCGATAATCGGGTCGCCCCCGATGCCCACGCAGGTGCTCTGCCCGATCCCCAGCAGGGTGAGCTGATGCACCGCTTCGTAGGTCAGGGTGCCGCTCCGGGAGACCAGGCCCATGGGGCCGGGCCGGTGGATGTGCCCGGGCATGATGCCCACCTTGGCCTGCCCCGGGGAGATAATCCCCGGGCAGTTGGGCCCGATGAGGCGGCAGCCCGAATCCGCCAACGCGGCCATCACCCGGACCATGTCCAGGGTGGGAATGCCCTCGGTGATGCATACCGCCACCTTGACTCCCCCCGCGGCGGATTCCAAAATGGCGTCCGCGGCAAAGGCCGGGGGCACGAAAATCAGGGAAGTGTTGGCCCCCGTCTCGGCCACCGCCTGGGCCACGGTGTTGAACACCGGGATCTCGTCCATCTTCTGGCCGCCCTTGCCCGGGGTTACCCCCGCCACCACCTTGGTGCCGTATTCGGCACAGGCCCGGGCATGAAACGAGCCTTCCTTGCCGGTAATACCCTGCACCACCACCCTTGTATCGTTATTGACCAGAACGCTCATATGTCACCTTTCATCCGCATAATTTCTTTTTGACCGCAAAATGTCGTTTCAGGCGGTGAAAACTAACCGCAACCGCTTCTCCACAAAACCGGCCCCGGCCACATAGCCGCAACCCTGAAACCGTTAAAGTTTCGCATATCTCCCAAAATTGGTCAATTTTTATCAATACTTTATTTCCCCCGCCGTGCCCCGGAAGCGGGCCTGGGTAGGCATCAACTCGTATTGTTTCCCGTGAATATCGTCCAAAAGTGAGACCAATTATTCCCCCTCCCCTGGTGGGAGGGGGTCAGAGCGAGGGGAGGATATGAACAAACTTCGGGGAGAAAAAAAGCGGGGCAGGCCCAGGGCCTGCCCCACCGCCTGATTAACAGCCCGATCCAGGATCAAGTCCCCCGGTTGCGCCTCTTGCCTTTGAGCCACAAGGCCCGCCCGGTGGTCTCGTCCCGGAGCTTCATGACCTGGTCGCCCTTCCTCACCTCGCCGGCAATAAACGTGGACGCCTTGAGGCGCTTGACCTTGACGCCCTTGACCTCCACCTGGTCCCCCGGGGCCAGCTTCAACGCCTGCTGGTCGAAGTAGTCGGCGGGCCCCAGGTGGACCTTAACGGCTCCCTGGTCCGTCTGGAGAACCATGATCACCCGCTCGGGTCTGCCGGCCTTCCTGGGGGCACGGCGGTTGATGGCCGTCACTTTTCCCGCCAGGGTCACTACCGCCTGGGGATTGTAAAGCTTGGACGCTTTCGGGGCCGCCGGGGGAGCCTGTGGTTGGGCCCCGGTGGGGGGGGCCGCCAGGAAGGCCAGCACCCCCAGGACGCCCGCCATCAGACTCAATCTTTTCATCATGACACTAACCTCTCTTCAGAAGAATTACCCCTGCCGGGGCTCTCCCTATAAGACCAGGGCAAGAGAGGAAATGTTATCCCGGTTCGGCCAATCTGATCAAAACCTCCGGCCTGGCCCCTCAAGGACGGCAGGAGGAACCCCGGTTTCACCGTCTCCGGGTGTTGGCCCCGAACCCGGCTGGACCGTTCACTGCCCCCCGGCCCTCAACGCCCCCCACCTGGGAGTGGCGGCCGCCCCGGCCCTGGGCCTTGCTGTCCGGAGTAATCATGAAGGGGAAATAGATCAGCAGCAGGCTGAGGATCAGGAAGACCAGAGCGATCCGGTAGCGTCGCCGGGGATCGGGGACCACCCGGTGGAACAGCCCCACGATCTGGCGCCAGTGGAGGATGATATGCAAAACCAGCACGATCAGGAGGATGAACCCCAGGTAGAGGTGAATATCGCCCCAGTCGTGCCGGTCCCACCCCATCCAGGAGAACTGCAGGTTATTGCCGTATTTGGCCCAGGAGTCCCGGCCGGAAGGCAGGACGTATCTCATCAGAAAACCCAGGCCGGCCATAGCCATCAGGCAGAGAAACATCACCGCGTCAATGACGAAGTTGAGTTTGGGCTTATCCATCGGGTTTACCTCGACCAGAATCGCAGAAAAGACCGGGGGCTGGTGGCCCAGCCGCCGACCGGAACTGCCGGCACCAATGCCGGACGACCGGAGGATAAGCAGTTACTTCCGCTTACGGCCGCTCCACACCGGCGTCCCGTTGGGCTCCCGCAGCTTCAGGACCTGGTCCCCTTTTTTGATCTCCGCCGCCAAAATCACCGGTCTACCATTCCAGGTGATCCTGGAGCCGGTTACCTGAATCTTGTCCAGGACATGGATCTGCACCGGCAACTTGTTAACATAGAGACTGGGGCCCAGAAAGACCTTGATTTTTTCCTTCTCGGTCCGCAAGGTCAGATACACCAGGTAGGGCAAACCCGCCTCGGCCTGGGGAGGGGTGAGGGAAACCACAACCCCGGAGACGGTGGTCACAGCTTGAGGGTCATACAGGTTGCTGGGGCCGCTTTGCCCCCAGGACACTCCGGCCCAGAAGAGGCTGAGAATGATGAGGCCCGCCAGGAGACCATGTATTCTGGCCATATGCTCTGCTCCGCAAAAACCGCACGAGGGTGCGGCGGCTCGGGAAGGGTGAATTTGTCTGGCCTGCGACCCTGGATAAGAAGTGCAACCGCCGCCCCCGGCCTTTGGCTGCCGGGAGGGCGTCTGCTCCACCGGTGAATTCCTGGGCCGCCTGAATCCGGTCTCTTACCCCACCAGCGCCGCCACTTGCTTCGCCGCGTCCAGCATGTCCTTGGCCACGGTGAAGGTGAGGCCGGATTTGGCCAGGATCTCCCGGCCCTGCTCCACGTTGGTGCCTTCCAGGCGCACGATGATGGGCACCTTGACCTTAACCTGTTGCACCGCTTCCACCACGCCGTTGGCCAGGACGTCGCACCGGAGGATGCCCCCGAAGATGTTGATGAGCACCCCTTTGACATTGGGGTCCCCCAGGATGATGCGGAAGCCGTTGGCCACCATTTCGGCCGAAGCCCCGCCGCCCACGTCCAGAAAGTTGGCGGGCTCGGCCCCGGCGGCCTTGATCAGGTCCATGGTGGCCATGGCCAGCCCGGCGCCGTTCACCATGGCCCCCACGTTGCCGGTGAGCCGGATGTAGTTCAAATGGTGCTTCCGGGCCTCGTGCTCCAGGGGGTCCATTTCCTCCGGGTCTTCCATGGCCGCCAGGTCGTGGTGCCGGAACATGGCGTTGTCGTCCAGGTTGAGCTTGGCATCCAGGGCCAGCATGGCCCCGCCCTTGGTGACCACCAGGGGGTTGATCTCCGCCAAAGAGCAGTCCAGACTGATGAACATGCGGTAGAGATTCTCGATGAAACTCGTGGCCGGGCGGATCAGGGTGGGGTTGAGCCCGATCCCGAAGGCCAGGTTCCGGGCCTGGTACGCGGAAAAGCCCGCGGCCGGGTCCACCGCCTCTTTAAATATCCGTTCCGGGGTCCGGGCCGCCACTTCCTCGATCTCCATGCCGCCCTCGGCGCTCATCATGATCACCGGCTTCCCCGAACTCCGGTCCACCACCAGCCCCAGGTAGAGCTCCTGGGCGATGTCCTGGGCCTGCTCCACCAGGACCTTGTTGACCACCTTGCCTTCGGGGCCGGTCTGGGGCGTGACCAGCGTCATGCCCAGGATCTGATCGGCCATCTGCTCCACTTCCTCCAGGGTGGCGGCGACCTTGATGCCCCCGCCTTTGCCCCGGCCCCCGGCGTGGATCTGAGCCTTGACCACAAAAGGGCCTTCGGGCAATGCTTCCGCCACCTGCCGGGCTTCCCGGGAGGTCGTGGCCACGTCCCCCTGGGGCACCGGCACGTTGAACTTTTTCAGCAAATCTTTGGCCTGATATTCATGAATTTTCATGGGAGGTCCTTTTTCCGGAAATTTCTTCAGAAGGGTTGTCTTTAATAATTAAACCAGCAGGGGAAGATTATCAATGGAAATCGTCCGGATCAGGCCTCCCGCCCATCCTGACCCCAAAAAAAGCCCCCGGCAAGGCGCCGGAAGGCTTTGGTTCCTGAAGTCGGCCCGGATCGAGGCGTCGGTGGCCAGGGCCTGCTTGCGCCCCCCGGCCCCGGCAGCCCGGAACCCAAATCAAAACCCCGCGCCAGGGAGAAGGCGCGGGGCCGAGTTGCTGCCTATAAGTTAGTTTAGCTGGTCTTCTTTCTTCTCCAGCCCAGGCCCACTAACCCCAGGATGCCGGTGCCCAAAAGAAGAGCGCTGGGGGGTATGGGAACAACATATGAGAGGCTTCCTGAATATGAAGTCGAGTTAACTTGATTGGCCGCGGTCAACGCCGACAATGACATGGCTGGTGTGAATTGGAACGTCACCGTGGCAATCCCGTTGTCAGCCAGCGCGAAGGCTTGAAGATCGGGGTTGTCTCCGCTGTAAGTGATATTGGTGAGATTAATCAACGGTTGGTAGTTCAGGCCACCAGTGGCGCCTAAAGTGTAGATGTCGAACCAGTTAACGGTAGCAACCCATGGTAGACTGGCGGCATCGAATATGGTTATGGTTCCAGGGCCGACGGCCTTGGCAGTCTCAATCAACGGGCCGGCTACGAGGTTCTTGATCAGAAAGGTCCCTTCGATGGTGCCCTCGAGGCCCACGCAGGCATTCCCCCCTGTTTCGTTGGTGAAGATGAAGTCATTGCCCCCGCCTTCCGGCAAAAAAACGAAGGAGCTGGTATCAGGAACCCCCGTCCCTGTGAACGTTATGGTGGTCCCCAGCAAATTCGCAAAATCAAGGGAAAAGGCGGAGGCGACGCCGGCAGTGGCCATTATCCCTCCGGCCACTAAAAAGACCATGCACATGACTGCCATCATTTTCTTCCACTTACGCATCTTTCTCTCCTCCCGGGGTCTGGAATTTTTGGAGTTGGTTCCTGTTTTTGCTCCGGCTTTCTTAGAAAGCCGGGGGTTAGCCTGGCAATCCCCGGCGCCAATAAAAAGCCGGGTCACCTTTCCAGGCAACCCGGCTGTCTCACAGATCTGAGACCCGTGGCTTTCCGTCCCCGCTTCGCAGCGGGTTTGGCATTGATCTGGGACCAATCCCTTTTTTTCTGAAAGGATAATATGCCACTCAAAAACCTTTTGTCAAGATATTTTTTTAAATTATTTGTTAAAGTAATTTTTAATTTTGTTGCATTAATAATTAGGAAAGCTAATAAGATATTGAAGAAGGAGGGTCGGGGAGAGAGGAGCAGGGCCCTGTTGCCCCAGGCGCAGTGGGGTCCACGGGGTTAGCCCGATGCCGGGTATAGCGTTTGCCAAAAGTATTTTCCCATGGCGGCATCATTCTCATCCCCCCACCCCCCTTGAGAAAAGGGGGGAACTATAAGGAATGGCTGGTAAAGTCCCCCTTTGCCAAAGGGGGATTTAGGGGGATTTAAGAATATCCAGGTGGAAAGAATTTATGGCAAACGATAGAACCGCAGCCGGGCTTCTTTGAGGATATTTTCTCCTTCCCAAGGTCTACCCGGAAGGAAAAAAGTCCCATATAAAAAAACCGGATCACCCTCACGGGCAACCCGGCAGGTTAAGGCGGACACACAGGTGAACATGAACCCCGGGCTCACCGGTGCATTATGCCTGGTCTGGCGGGACCCGCCTTGGCCCCCACCGGGACCATACCCTCATGGTGCCCGGAAGCCACCCTGCGGATGACCGGATAATCATGGCGTCCCCAGGCAAAATCTTCAGCCGCAGAGAAGGCCGAATACCAGGGGTACGCTTATCATGCTGAGCACAATGTTACTGAAGACCAGGGACGCATTCAAATCCGGGGCGCAGCGGTAACGGGTGGTGAAGACCACGCCCAAAATGGCCGAGGGCATGGCGGCTTCCAGGACCAACACCTGGCGGGATTCCAGGACCAAGTGGTAAAGGTTGGCCTGCACGTTGGCCAACCACGGGTGCAGGCCCAATTGAATGGCCGCCGTGATGAGCACCAACCACCCCAGACCTTTTACTGACCGCACGTTCAGTTGAATGGCCAGGATCAGGCAGGCCAACAGGGCGATGGATTTCCCCACCATGTGGGCCGCCTGAAAAAACGGCGCCAGCCAGAGCGACTCCGGATTGAGGCCCAGCGGCGACACCAGCAGGCCGGCTGCCAGGGCAATGCAGATAGGCGACCGTACATAGTCCAGGAAGATTTTTTTCCTCCCACCGCCGGCCGGCGCCGCCTCGCCGAAGTACATGGCCACCCAGACACACAGGGTAAAGATCGGCAGCCCCACCCCCAACTCGCTGATCAGGATAGCATCGGCCATGGCCCCGGGATTGTGGGGGAAGACATACTGGATCAGCGGATAACCGATCAGGGTCGAGGAACCGAAGGAGGAGGCGATCATCAGGGCGCCGATCTGGGGGCGCGCCAGCTTCATCATGGCGCCTGCCGCCCAGGACACGGCCAGACAGGCCGCGACCGTGCCCATCATGGCCAGCACCAGGAGAAACTGGCTCGGGGCAATGGGCTGGGTGGCCAGCTTGGCAAAGATCACCACCGGCAAGACCACCTGAGTCAACAACCGGGCAAAGAGGGGGCCGTGTTCCTCGCTGATGAGCCCCCGTCGTTTCAGGAGCACACAGAGCAGGACCACAAAGGCAAAGGCCAGCACGGTCTGGAATACTTGGAGGTTGTGGCTCATTCCGGTGATCAGGATTTAAGCGGCAGTTGCACCCGGTTGACTTCCTGGCAGCGGCCCTGCGCGTCGATTTTCACCACCACGCCCTGGAGTTGCATATTCTGGGTGGCCACCCTGAAGGGCTGGGGCCGCTGGGTCAGGAAGCGCGCCAGGATGATCTCCCGCTTCATGCCGATGACCGAGTCCACCGGACCGGTCATGCCGGCGTCGCTGATATAGCCGGTGCCCCCCGGCAGGATGCGCTCGTCCGCGGTCTGGACGTGGGTGTGGGTGCCCACCACCACGCTCACCCGGCCGTCCAGGTGCCAGCCCAGGGCCTGTTTCTCACTGGTGGCCTCGGCGTGCATGTCCACCAGGATAACCTTGACCTCCGGAGAGAGGCTCTCCAGGAGCCGGTCCACGGCGCGAAAGGGGCACTCGATGGCGCTCATAAAGACCCGGCCTTCCAGGTTGATAATGGCCACGGGCTCGCCCCCGGCGGTCTCCACCACCGCCAGGCCCCGGCCCGGGGTCGTCTCCGCCGGGTAATTGGCCGGGCGCAGCAGCCGGTCGGTGTCCTCCAGGTAGGGCAGGATCTCTTTGTGTTTCCAGATGTGGTTGCCGCTGGTGAGGACATCCACCCCCTGGCTCAGAAGGAAGTCGGCCACCTGGGGGGTAATGCCGAGACCGCCGGAGGCGTTTTCCCCATTGGCCACCACCAGGTCGACCAAATAGCGGTCCACCGCCCGGGGCAGCAGTTCTTCCACCACCCGGCGGCCCGGGGCCCCCACGATATCGCCGATGAACAGGATATTCATGGATTCACCCCACCCTAACGGGCATACTCCACCGACCGGGTCTCCCGGATGACGGTGACCTTGATCTGCCCGGGATAGGTGAGGTCCTGCTCGATCTTCTTGGCCACCTCCCGGCTGAGGAGGACCGCCTCTTCGTCGTTGACCTTCTCGCTTTCCACGATGAGGCGGATTTCCCGGCCGGCCTGGATGGCGTAGGTTTTGCTGATGCCGCCGAAGGACAGGGCCACCCGTTCCAGGTCTTCCAGACGCTTGACGTAGGTCTCCAGCATCTCCCGCCGGGCCCCCGGGCGAGCCCCGGACAGGGTGTCCGCGGCCTGCACCAGGACCGCCAGGATGTTTTCGGGCTGGACGTCTTCGTGGTGCGCCGCGATGGCGTGCACCACCTTGGGAGACTCGCCGTGGCGCTTGGCCAGATCAGCGCCGATGAGGGCATGGACGCCCTCGGATTCCTGGTCCACCGCCTTGCCGATGTCATGGAGGATGCCGGCCCGCTTGGCGTGCTTGACGTTGAGGCCCAGTTCGGCGGCCATGATCCCGCAGAGGTAACAGACCTCCACCGAATGTTGCAGGACGTTCTGGGCGTAACTGGTGCGAAACTTCAGCTTGCCCAGGAGCTTGACCAACTCCGGGTGGAGCCCGTGCACCCCGGCGTCGAAGGCGGCCTCCTCGCCGGCCTCCCGGATATTCACCTCCAGTTCCTGGGTGACCTTCTCCACGATCTCTTCGATGCGCCCGGGATGAATACGCCCGTCGGAGATGAGCCGTTCCAGGCTGCGCCGGGCCACCTCCCGCCGCACCGGGTTGAAGGCGCTCAAGATGACCGCTTCCGGGGTATCGTCGATAATGATGTCCACCCCGGTGGCGGCTTCCAGGGCCCGGATGTTGCGGCCTTCCCGGCCGATGATCCGCCCTTTCATCTCCTCATTGGGCAGGGCCACCACCGAGACGGTCTGCTCGGCCACATAGTCCGAAGCATAGCGCTTGATGGCCAGCCCGATAATATCCTTGGCCTTGCGGTCGGCGTGCTCCCGGGCCTCGGTCTCGATGCGCTTCACCATGCGGGCGGCGTCGGTCCGGATTTCCCGCTCCATGGAATGGAGGAGATGATCTCTGGCCTCGGTGGCGCTCATCCCGGCCAGGTGCTCCAGGCGGGCGTTCTGCTCCGCCACCAGGTGCTGGTAGCGCTCGGTCTGGGCCTTCAGTTCCTCTTCCTGCCTGGCCGCCTGCTTGTGCTGCTTGATCAGTTCGGTGTCCCGCTCATCCAGGACAGCCCCTTTCTTCTCCAGGTTTTCCTCCTTCTGGAGGAGGCGCCGTTCCAACTGGTTGAGTTCGTGGCGCCGTTCGTGAGTCTCCTTTTCAAAGTCCATCTTCATCTGTAAGAGCTGGTCCTTGGCCTGGAGTTTGGCCTCCTTCCTGAGGCTGTCGGCTTCTTTGCGGGCTTCATCCAGGATCTTCTTGCCCAGCGCCTCTAAGGATTGCTGGTGGCTGTCCATCACGTGCTTGCGATAGAAAAAGCCACCCACAAAGCCCAGGGCCAGCAGGATAACTTCAACGATAAAATTCAATATGGTCATGTAAATTCCCTTTTACGAGATTATCCCTTGGGGGCGGTGCAAGTCCCGGCCATGGTGGGACGGATCATGTTTCGAACTAATATTCCCGGGAGGGGATAGGACAGCGGGCGGTGGCAGAATAGGCCACAGTGGATTCTTCTTGGGCGGAGGAGGATTGACGGCAATGCCGGTGATTTTTCACCAGCAAATTAAATCATTGTTTACATTTTCTGGCGGTAAATCTCACTGCACTCAGGTCGAATTTGACGCGGCCCCCTATATATGAATACTTTCCCAACTGCATAACCGGGGTCTTGCGCCAATTCGCCTGGTTTCCGCCAGGGTCACTATTTCTGACCGGAACGCCGTTTTACTGCCGCCCGGAATACTTAAACCTGTCGTCCTCGTCCTTACCCGCACCCCAGGTCTTTTCTGCCGAGACGGTAACACCCCTTTGAGCCGGATGGTTCCGGGGCGGCGTCACGGGCCGGGGAGAAAAGATGAGTCGCTGGCCTCCAGTATTTGAATTAATTGTCTGGACCGCGTCTCGATTTCCGTCTGAAGCTGTTGGTACCCCTCCTTATTCTCCAGGCATTCATATGCCAGGTTCAGTGCCGCCAGGATGGCAAGGTCACTTAAGGGCCTGGTGGGAAAGGCCTGCTGCAATTCCCGGAGCTGCGCATCCACCTCCCGGGCCACGGCCTGCAGGCTCTCCGTCGAAACGCTCCCCTTCAACGTGAAGGTTCGGCCCAATATTTCGACAGTCACGGGCGTGGGCTCCTGGACCGAATCTATGCCGATTCTCCCGTATCGATAATTTGTAAGCGGTTGAGGATCTTATCAATGCGCTCCCGGACCGTTTCCCGTTCCTGGGAGACCCGGGCCAGTGCCGCTTCGGCCTCCTTGAGGGCCTTTTCCTGTTCCCCCAGGGTCCTTCGCAGCGCCGCGTTGGCCTCTTGCAGGGTGTTAACTTTGCTCAAGACCAGTTCCAATTTCTGTTCCAGGGTATTAAACAGATCAGTTACCACGTATATCCCCCATGACATATTGATTGTGCTCTTGCGAGGCGTAATTGTCAAGCATTTTTACCCCGTTGCCGGGGCCAGCGTTTCCCGCAGGCGAGCCGCCAGGTGGGTGTACCGCCGCACCGGCCGGTCATTCCTGATGGCCATGCCCAGGGCCCGCTTGCTGCCCAGAATAACCACCAGGCGGCGCCCCCGGGTCAGGGCGGTGTACAGGAGGTTCCGCTGCAGCATCATGTAGTGGTGGGTGGTGAGCACCAGCAGCACGGCAGGGAACTCACTGCCCTGGGCCTTGTGCACCGTCACCGCGTAGGCCAGGGTAAGCTCCTCCCGTTCCCCGGGATCATAGGTGATCACCCGGCCGTCAAAATCCACCTGGAGCTGGCCGGTGGCGCTCAAAAAACCGCAGACCTGGCCGATGTCGCCGTTAAAGATTTCTTTGTAATAATTATTCCTCAGTTGCATGACCTTGTCATGGCGCCGGTAAACCCGCCCCCCCCAGGACCAGCGGTCGCTCTCGGGGTTGAGGCGCTCCTGCAGCTCCATATTGAGGGTCTGGATGCCCACCGGGCCCCGGTGCATAGGCGTGATCACCTGGAGGTCCCGGAGGGGGTCCCACCCGTAGCGCCGGGGCAGTTCCCCGGCCACCAGGTCCAGGAGCCTGGCCTTGAGGGCCTCGGGGTCATCGAGTTCCAGAAAGACGAAATCGCCTTTGCCGAAATCCTTGGGCAGTACCGGGTACTCCCCCTGGTTGATGCGGTGGGCGTTGACCACGATCAGGCTCTCTTTGGCCTGCCGGTAGATCTGAGTGAGGCGGGCCACCTTGACCACCCCGGAATCGATCAGGTCTTTGAGGACGTTGCCCGGGCCCACCGCCGGGAGCTGGTGCGCGTCCCCGACTATGATGAGCCGGGCGACGTCAGGCACGGCCCGGAGCAGGTGGTACATCAGATAAGTATCCACCATGGAGGTCTCATCCACCACCACCACTTCCGCCTTCAAAGGCTCCGCCGGACCCCGGCGGAAGCCGCCGGTCTGGGGGGAAAATTCCAGGGCCCGGTGGATGGTGGTGGCGGCCATGCCGGTGGTTTCGCTCAGGCGCTTGGCGGCCCGGCCGGTGGGGGCCATGAGCAGCACCCGGGCCCCCAGGCCCTGGTAAAGGTCCAGGATGCAGCTGACAATCGTGGTCTTGCCGGTGCCGGGCCCGCCGGTAATCACCAGCACCTTGTCCCTGAGGGCCGCGGCCACCGCCGCCACCTGGTCCGGGGCCAGGACCAGGCCCCGCTGCTGCTGGACCCGGGCAATGAGGTCTTCGAGATGGAGCGGCGCCTGGCTCCCGGCGGCAGTGAGCAGCCGTCCCAGGGACCGGGCCACGCCGGTTTCCGCCAGCCAGGCGGGCCGCTTGTACACCGCCCGGCCGTCCGGCAGCTCCGGCAGCACCACCCGCCCTTCCCGGGCCAGGGCTTCCAGGGTCCCCAGCAGGGGGGCCCGGTCCACCTGAAGCAAGGCCTCGGTCCGCTCCAGGAGCACCTCTTCCGGGACATAGACGTGGCCCTCCCCGCTCATGGTGTCCAGGAGGTGCAGCAGCCCCGCGGCCAGGCGGGCCGGGGTCAGGGGGTCCAGGTTGAGTTGGCCGGCCAGGCGGTCGGCGGTGAGGAACCCCAGGCCGTGGATATCCAGGGCCAGTTGATAGGGGTTGGTGGTCACCACCTCCACCGCCCCGGCGCCGTACTGCTGATAGATCTTGGTGGCCATGCTCATGCCCACGCCCAGGCCTTGCAGGGCCACCAGCACCTCCCGGGCGGCTTTATGGGTGTGCCAGTCCCGGCAAATCTGCTCCATCTTTTTGGGCCCGATCCCCGACACCTCTGCCAGGCGCTCCGGCTGGTCGCCGATCACCGTCAGGGTCTCGGCCCCGAATTTATCCACCAGGCGCTGGGCCAGTTCCGGGCCGATGCCCTTGATGAGCCCCGAGGCCAGGTATTTCTCGATGCCGGCCACCGTGGCCGGGAGCACCGCGTACCACCACACCACCCGGAACTGCTCCCCCCACTTGGGATGCACCTCGTAGCGGCCCTTGAGGTGGAGCTGTTCCCCTTCCTTGACCGCGGCCAAAGGACCCACCACGGTGGCAGGCTGCCGGCGTCCCCGGACCCGGAGGCGCACCACGGCGTAGTGGCTCTCCGGGTCGGCGAAGGTGAGGCGCTCCACCGTCCCCTCCAGGGCCGCCAGAGGGTGGGAGTTCAGGTCAGGGGCTACGGGTGGTTTGGGTTGTGCCAAGGCGCCGCCGCAAAATCCTGGAATATAGTGGTGTGTTTCACCATGAACGTGACCCTGAAAAAGCGTGTCTTCTGCCCCCTTTTCCAAAAGGGGGGTCAGGGGTGTTTTTTAAGTTATTTAATTAACTATAAATAATTCTTTTCGCCGGGAGATGTAACCTTCCAAGTCCGGTGTTCCAAGCCTGCTTTTATGTCCACCTAATCATAAAAAACTCCACGAGGCCGGTTAAAGGCCGCCCGAAGACGCGCCGGCGCCCCGGTTCGATCTGGCCGTAAGCTGCACTGCTCAGCTCAGGCACTCATGAGTTTTACTCAAACCCGAAAAGGCTGGTGGGAAGGCTTCCCCTGGTGGCACAGGTTTTCAACCTGTGCACCCGGTGCACCCCCACCGGCAAAACCCCGGCGCCGCCCAAAACTTTTCAGGTCCATCATCCCTAAACTTTTGCCCCAGCCATAAATCCGGCAAGAGGAGTATTGGCCGATGACACTGCCTTCCCAGACTCTGCCGGACTACCTGTTACGGTGGCCCCGGCTGGAAAGCCTCTGCCAACAGGTTAAAAAACTTCTCCAGGCATTCTTCATCATAAACGGGCTGCCTCAACCCGTCAATGGGAATCGCCCGACTGCCGCCCGGCCGCCGATTCGCTCACCCTCCCCGGTCCGGGATTGGCGCCGGGGTTTGGAGGATTGTTTCCCCAGGCCGCCGGTGGCGCACCGGTGAGGCTGGCCCCTTGAGCCCCTCACGTCCTTTCCCCCAGGAAGTTGAGACCTCCCCTCAAGCCTGCCAACCTGTCCTTCGGAGCGGGCGGCGCAACCGAAGGGTCGCACGGTCCCCGGTCCACCACTCCGGTATCTTCCTCGTAACCGGGTCAGTTACGTGCAAAATTTGCTTGACTTCTCGCTGAAATAAGCTATTATTGTAATTGATTCTCAATTGCACTCAATGAGCCGGGCATGACCATGAAATCGGAGATCCAGGTATTCCGTGAATATATTTGCGGGCGCCGGTTGAGGCGCACCCCGGAAAGGGAGCAGATCCTGCAAGAAATTTTTGAGATCCACGGGCATTTCGATGTGGACGAACTCCACCTGAAGCTCAAGGACAAGGGCTCCAAGGTGTCCAAGGCCTCCATCTACCGCGCCCTGCCGCTGTTCATTGATTGCGGCCTGGTCCGGGAGGTGGATTTCACCGACGGCCACTGGCATTATGAGCACATTTACGGCCACGCCCACCACTGTCACCTGCGGTGCCTGGGGTGCGGCGAAGTGCTGGAGTTCGAGGAACCGGGATTGGGGCTCCTCGAAGCGCACCTGGCCCGGGAATACGGCTATCACATTAAAGGCCACCAGTTGCACGTACACGGCTATTGCGCCACCTGCCAGGAGGCGAAGTAATTTGGCTCGGTTAGAAAAGAACTCTCATGTCATAACGGATACAGTCGGACCACAGGAACTCTCCCTGGCCGAGGTTCCGGCCGGCCGGTCGGGTCAGGATTACCGGGCATCGCGGCGGCCGCATGCTTCGGGCCCGGTTGCTGGCCATGGGCCTCAATCTGGGACGGGAAGTGGACGTTATCCAGAATAATCGCGGTCTCATTATTGTGGGCATCAACGGTGGCCGGGTGGCCCTGGGAAGGGGCATCAGCCAGAAGATCCTGGCCGAACTCGTGGTGCCTCTCCTCATGGACCCGCGCTCCGGATAGAGACTCCTTTCGGCGCCGCCGGTCGGCCACCTCGGGTGATGCGTGAACTCGGTTGAAGGCTGGGGAGTCTGGCGAATATCCTGGCGTGAACCGGCGACCGAACCCTGGGGCCGGGGCGGCGCGCCAAGATGGTCGGCCCGATGGGGAATGAAGCGGCTGGGCCCTTGGTTTTCGGAGGGAGTGAACCTAAAGGCTGCTGACCGACGCCATGATCAGCCAGGCCAGGAGGGAGGCCGAGCCGATTTGCAGCCAGGAGCGATACCCTATGGAGAGTAACCTGCGTCCCCGGGACGGTTTAACTGCTGCGGCCTCAGGCAAAGCCCTCACCCGGGCAATATATTCCTGGGACCCGGCCCCGTCACCCGGAAGGACCTGAGAGCAAGGCATCATACCCGGCAGGGGGGTGGCCTCGGCGTTCTCCTCCCCGAACTCCGGCAGCTCTTCGCCAAAGAGTTTTACACAGGTTTCCACCACGGCCACATCGTAGAGAATCCCCTGGTTGCTGGTGAGTTCATGCATAGTTTCGGCCAGCCCCAGGGAGGCCCGGTAAGGACGGTGGGAGCACATGGCCTCCATCACATCGGCCACACCCAGGATCCTGGCTTCCAGGAGAATCTCCTCCCCCTTCAGACCCTGAGGATAACCTGAGCCATTCAGCCTCTCGTGATGTTGGAGGATGATTAAGGCGGTGTTGCCCGGAAGGGTGATGGGCGACAGGATATTATACGCCACCTGGGGGTGGGTTTTAATCAGGGCGAACTCCGGGGTGGTGAGTTTCCCCGGCTTGGAGAGCAGGTCCGAGGGGAGGGCGAACTTGCCCAGATCGTGGAGCATGCCGGCTATCCGGAGATTATCCAGGCGCTCCCCGGAAAGTCCCATCTCCCGACCGATGCTACAGGCTATCTGGCTTACCCGGCGCTGATGACCAACAGTATAAGGGTCCCGGGCCGCCATCGTGGACTCCAGAACCTGCATGAGGGACTCCATGACCTCTCCTTTCCTACCAGGGTTTCACCCCGCCGGCCTTAAGCTCGTTAACCGCAGCAACCTTGAACCGGAAAGGGTACCCATAAGCTACAGGGAATGCCTGACCCCGGCAATTAGGGTTTCCCTTATTTTAGAATTCGGATTCCCTTATTTTTCCGAAAATAGAGGCAGACAGATGGCAATCAATGCGACCAGGGGAATTCCCTGCCGGTGCCTGGGGGCATCGGGTTGATGGGGCCCGGATCGACGGAACTGCCCCCCGCCCGGCGGCAAGAACTGCAGAGCCTGGCCCTGCGGCTGGAGTACCGCTTCCGGAACCTCGGGCTGCTGGACCAGGCCCTGCGCCACAGTTCCTATGCCCATGATAACCCGGGGAGCGGCCCCAGCAATGAACGGTTGGAGTTCCTGGGGGACGCGGTCCTGGCCCTCACCGTCAGCACCCTGCTCCTGGCCCGGTTTCCCGAAAGTTCCGAAGGGGAGATGTCCCGGGGGCGAGCCGCCCTGGTAAATGCCCGGCAACTGGCGTCCCTGGCCCGGCGCCTGGATCTGGGGGCCTACCTCTTGCTGGGGCGGGGAGAAGAAGGACAGGGTGGCCGGGAGAAACCCTCCCTCCTGGCTAATGCCCTGGAGGCGGTGTTGGGGGCGATCTATCTGGACAGCGGCCTCGAGGTTGCCTCCCGCCTGACGGAAGCGCTGGTTCAGCCCTCTCATTGCCACCGCCTTGCCGGGGCAGGACTTCAAGACCTCCCTCCAGGAGTTCACCCATGCCCGCTACAAGGTGCCGCCGGCATATCACCTGATGGCCGAGAGCGGCCCCGGCCACGCCCGGCATTTTCAGGTGGAGGTACGGCTCCAGGACCGCCCCCTGGCTCAGGGGGAAGGCCGCACCAAGAAAGAAGCGGAGCAGCAGGCGGCTTGCCGGGCCCTGGAGATTTTGGCCGCCGGCGACGCCGCACCTGATCAGGGCGGCGCCCCCCGCTAAAACTGCGGAAAATAAGTGAGGCGGGCACTGCCCGCCTTTCCCGGTCATCAATTGGGGCTATGGAAACATGCGACCAGCCATAAGGGGGAGGAAGATCGGCAGTCACCTCCCTCCGTCGCGGGTGCACTAATGGCACGAGTCTCCTGCCTCAATGAAAAGGGGCGGTTCGCGCCCCGCCCCTTCGAAAACTTTTGGCAAACCCTCTATCGGGGCTCATACCGGCCCCCTCGATCTATTTATCGTTTTCGAGCTTCATGGGAATGCCGCAGCAGACCAGCACGCCTCCCCCGGCTTCCATCACCTTTACTTTGTTGCCGCATACCTTACAGCGATATTCTTGTCCTACTGCTGTCGTCATGTCAGTCCTCCTCGTGGGGTTTTCGTTGCTGACACCCGGGACACAGGCCCCAAAACGTCAGGGACGGCTGCTCGATCTGGAAGCCGTGCAGCTCCGCCGCCGGTAAGGTGGGCACTTCCGAGACCTCCCAGTCCAGGTCGATGATCTGGTGGCACTGGCGGCAGATGAGGTGGGCATGGCGCCCCGTGACGCCATCGTAACGCGCCACCGCGTGCAGGGGATTAACCTTAATCACCATGCCTTTCTGGCACAAGACCTCCAGGGTCTTATACACGGTGTTAAAGGAAATAGCCGGCAGTTGCCGCCGCACCTCCTGGTAAATGTGGTCCGCAGCTGGGGTGGTCCCGCCGGCTCTGCAAGGCCCCCATCACCGCCAGGCGTTGAGGGGTCACCGCAATCCGGCGCTCCCGTAATTGCTGCATGAGATTTTCCATAGGTGATTATTATATAAGAATAATTACTGAATATGTCAAGAGTAAATATCCCGTTATCAGATTTTACTCAGGTCTTTAGGACAGATAACGGCGAAGCGCAGGGATCGGATTTTGAGGGAATGACGGGTGAAACCAGCACGCTCTCCCGGGGGAAACCACCGTGAGTCAACCCGACTCTTCACGGCCCGGGGCCGATGCAAACTCAGGCTTAAACGTCGAACCGGTTCCTGCGCCGCGGGTTGCGCCGCCGGTAAACCGCGGCCTCCCGCACCTTCACGCTGCGCAGGCGCTCCTGCCTTCCGGAGCAGAGACCCATGATGCTGATGCCCAGGAGCATGATGCCGAAAAAAATAACGCTCACCATAAACTTGTCCCCCTCTCGGTTAAGGCAATTAGAACGGCAGGATTATTCTAAGCCAGGGGTTTGCGCGACTCCATAACCACTACCGATTCGCCTTCATGGTTATTATGAGTATCTCGTTACCAGAAATAAATCGGTAAAAGTGCTCATTATGCTTGGGGAAAAATACCTATAAGGATGGCTGCCGCCCGCCGGCGCGAGGGGACTGAGCGACGCCGGGAGGGCTTTTTGGGCCCCCCGAGTCAGGGCGCCCCGGAAGGGGCCAGGAGAGGGCCGGGGCTTGGGATGTCCCCCCCGGGAGAGATGGGGCACAACCCGGAGATGCGTAACCCCCCGGCGGGGGACCGTGGCCTAATAATAGTAATTGAGGCCGACCTGAGCAAAATTGACGTTAAAGGCTTGGTTTTCCTTATAGATGCCGGCGTTGGATGAATGGCGGAACCGGTAAGCCACCGACAGGGCCAGTTGCGGGGTCAGGGCGATGTCAAAGCCGCCACCAAACTGGGGGGTGAAGTTGAAAGCATGGGCTATGGCCGGGCTGTCAATACTTTCCGTGATCAGCCCGGCGCCCCCTTCGATAAAGGCCATGACCGAGGGAAAGAGGAGGCAGGTGAATTTCACCATGGGGGTGAAACCCAGTTCGAAACCGGTTTCTTCGGCCGAGGCGACGCTGATGATGCCTTCAATCACGAACGAGGCGCCGAAGGGACCCCATTCTTTGCCCGGGGCCTTGAGAAACATGCCCCAGCGGGGCAGCAAGCTATAAATATTGACTGAGGCTCCGTGAGTATTTTTCCCGTAGCCGAAACGCAGCCCCACTTCCTTGTCGAACTTGCTGACGTCAAACTCCGCCGCCTTCAACCGCCCCGGCAGCAGCACCAACACCGCCAGCACCATGACCATCAGGCCTTTGCCCCACATACTCCGCCCCATTCCCCCCCCTTTGGATGCAGGCTTCGATTATCCTCAAAGGTTGGGGAACGGTAACATCACCCCAACCAAATGTCAAAAGTAAACCGGCCAGACCGCGAATTTATAGCCTTTGCCATAAATTCTCTCCCCTTGGAGGTTCTCAAATCCCCCTAAATCCCCCTTGTTCAAAGGGGGACTTTATTAGCAATTCCCCATAGTTCCCCCCTTTATTAGGGGGTTAGGGGGGATTTGTGGATTTCAAGGATCGGAAAAAACTTTTGGCAATCACTATAAACCTTCCAGTCAATAAAACCTACCTTACCGTTGGCCGTGATTGTTTTGTCGAACCCCGGTTATTTTACGGACCAGGAAGGTCAACTCCCCCCGAAAACTTTATGGTGAGCCGGAGAGGCACGCGCCTTCCCCCCTCCCGGTGAGTTTGCCGGGGTGGCGAACTGGGCTGGAGGAGCGGCCGCCGGGGCTGCTCCTCCCCCGGGGTGCCCAGGGTCAGCCCCTTTTCAACCAGAAGGGGTCTTCCCGGAACCGGGCCGCCGCCCCCAACTTGTCCTCAATGACCAGGAGCCGGTTATACTTGGCGATGCGTTCGGACCGGGACACCGACCCGGTTTTGATCTGCCCGACCCCGGTGGCCACCGCCAGGTCGGCGATAAACGTGTCCTCGGTCTCCCCGGAACGGTGGGAAATGACGGCGCGATAGCCGTGGCGCCGGGCCAGGCTGATGGCGTCCAGGGTCTCGGTGACGGTGCCGATCTGGTTGAGTTTGATCAGGATGGCGTTGGCCGCGCCCACCTCGATGCCGCGCTTTAAATACTGGATATTGGTGACGAAAATATCGTCCCCCACCAGTTGCATCCGGCCGCCCAATTCCTTGGTGAGATGTACCCAGCCGTCCCAGTCGTCTTCACCCAGGCCGTCTTCCAGGGAGACGATGGGGTAGCGGGCGGCCAGTTCACGGTAATACTCCGTCATGGCCGCCGCGGACCGGCGGGAACCATCCCCTTTCTTGAAGACGTATTCCCCGCTGGCCTTGTCAAAAAACTCCGAGGCCGCCGGATCCAGGGCCAGGACCACGTCTTCCCCGGGGCGGTACCCCGCCTGCTCCACGGCCGCCAGGATCAGGTCCAGGGCGGCCTCATGGGAAGGCAGATCCGGGGCGAAGCCGCCTTCGTCGCCCACGCCCGTGCCCAACTTCCGGGAGGTCAGCACCTTCTTCAAGGTTTGGAACACCTCCCCGGCGATCCGCAGGGCTTCCATAAAGGAGGGGCCCCCCACCGGCATGATCATAAACTCTTGAATATCCAGGTTGTTCCCCGCATGGGCCCCGCCGTTGATGATGTTCAACATGGGCATGGGCAGAGACGCGGCCCCGGCGCCCCCCAGGTAACGGTACAGGGGCAGGCCACAGACCGCGGCCCCGGCCCGGGACACCGCCATGGAAACCGCCAGAATGGCGTTGGCCCCCAGTTTGCTCTTGGTGGGGGTGCCGTCCAGCTCGCACATGGTCTGGTCGATCAGCCCCTGCTCCAGGGGGTCGCGGCCTTTCAGGGCCGGTTGGATGATCTCCTCGACGTTTTTGACTGCCTGCAGCACCCCTTTGCCCAGGAAGCGAGTGCCGCCGTCCCGCAGCTCCAGGGCCTCGTTCTCGCCGGTGGACGCCCCCGAGGGCACCATGGCCTGGGTGCACAGGCCGTTGTCCAGCCGGACTTCGGCTAACACGGTGGGCTGGCCCCGGGAGTCCAGGATTTCCAGGGCACTGATGGCTTCGATGTGGGGCATATGTCCTCCTTTGGGGGAAAATGGCTGCGGCTCCGTCCGGAGCCGTGATCAATTCAGTCGCCCTCACCGGGGCGCAACGTAGCCCAGGCCCCGCCCGTTACGGGGCAGGACCTGGGGTCATCCAACGTCTGACGGCGTCGCAATGATTATGGTTGTCCCGGCTTCTTGGGCTCTTCCCTTTTTGCCGGTTGTTGTCTCTTTTGGGGCGCCGGTTGAGGCCGCGGCGCCGCCTGCGGCCGCGGCTGGGGTTGCGGCCGGGGCTGTACCGCGGCTGCGGTCGCGGCTGCGGCCTGGGTTGCACCCGGGGTTGCGGGCGCGGCTGCGGCTGTGGTCTCGGCTGCACTCGAGGCTGCGGCCTGGGCTGCGGTTGCGGCCGGGGCTGCACACGCGGCTGCACCGGGGGTTGCGGCTTGGGTTGCGGCCGGGGCGCTACCTGGGGCTGAGGCCGCGGCTGCGGCTGGGGCCTGGGTTGCACCCGGGGTTGCGGCTTCGGCTGCACCCGAGGTTCATGCTTCGGCTGCACCTGGGGCTCGTGCTTTGGCTGTACCCGAGGTTGCGGCTGCACCTGGGGCTGGACCCTGGGCGTGACCTGGGGTTTGGCGCCGCCGGGCTTGGCTGCCCCGGGAGTCGTCGGTGTGGTTGGGGTCCTCCCTGGGACGGCGCCGGAGGGCCGGGTTCCCGGATGGAATTCTCCCGGTTTGGCTTTACGGCCGGCGGGACCCCGGGGTGCACCTGGGCCGGCTGGGCCGGAACCCCCGGTTGCACCCGCCCAGGCTTGGTCTGGGCGCCGGGCTGAACCTGACCCGGTCCGGTATGAGTCCCCGGCTTGAACTGTCCCGGCTGGACCGGAACGCCCGGTTGCACCCGTCCTGGCCCGGTCTGGGCGCCGGGCCGGACCTGACCCGGTCCAGTGCGGGCCGCCTTGCCCGGCTCAAACTGTCGTTGCGGCGGCAGCTTCTGGATCTGCTGCGTCATTTGTGGGGTCAGGGGCATGATGGCCTTGGCGGGCAACGCCGTGACCCTGCCGCCTCTCCCTGCATGCACTGCCCCGGGCTGGACCCGGGGAATGGTGGCGCGGACCCGGGGTACATTTCTGGGCGCCGGCACCAGGTTGGGTTTATTCAGGTTGGCCTGGGCCAGGCGGAAATTCTTCACCCGGTTGGGCGGCGGCAGGCGGTGCCCCTGGATCAGGGCCGGCGGCATAATCTGCCTGATGTAGCGATGGCGCTCCATCACCCTGCGGGACGGCATCACCCCGTGAATCCGGGAGATGTTGGTGGAGTTCCTGATGATCGTCTGGTTGATGACCGTCCGATTGATGTTGGTGACCCGAGAGAGGTAGACCGCCGAGGGGCCCTGGTTATAGTAGCCCGGGCCGAATCGCCGACCGCCGAAATAATTCTGCGGGTAATAGGTCGGAGTGGCGTAACCCTGGTAATACTGCGTCTGGTCATAGAATACCGGCACATAAGCCGGGGGCATCAGATACCCGGAGTTCATATAAGAATAGTTCGACGCATACGGCTGCCCGAAACCCAGCAGAAACTGGGCCGCCTTAACGAAAATCCAGAGAGGCGAGGACAGCGAATCCCCCCGGGGCTTCCCGGGTAATAGGACGACGGGGCATACTCCGCCGGCGGCACATAGTTCGGCGGCGGGGTGGGGGCCCAACCGACATACGAGTTGTCCACCGGTTCGCTTTCAGGACTGGTGCGCCACTCCACCGTGGAGGGGTACCAGGTGCGCCCCGGCACCCAGACCCAGCCGTTGTTCTCGGTGGGCATCCAGTTGCCGTAGTGGTAGGTGGCCCAGCCCCACGGTTCCTGGCTCTCGAAGACATTGCCGTCGTCGGTGGGCACCCACCGTCCGTCGGTGTAGGGCCGCCAGTCTTCCGACACCTTGTTGGGACGCCACACCGCCCCGTAATTTTCCATCTCCACCCAATCCCCATATTGGGATAGATCGTCGTAGAACATGGCCACATCTTCCGACGCCGCCTGGACGGTCCGGGTGAATCCGGGACCCAGAACCAGGGCGAACGTCAGGCTGAGGACGGCCATGATCCCCAATAATCGTTGTCTTGATATCATTAACCTACTCCTTATGCGATCCGGCGCTACAACTGGCGGAGGCCGAGGCAGCCTTCCTTTTCCATCATCAAAATCACCCGTCACTGAGGGGTTTCCCCCGGGACCGGAGTGCCTGGCGCCCTCCCGATTCCCGGGCGCTTGTCGCGTCTGCCCGAGCTTGACCCAACCCGAAATCTGCCGGTCTGCCTCTCACCCCGCCACTGCCGGTCCGCCTGGCTCACGTCGGCCCGATCATCCCGGGGGCTGGGTTTTACAATATATTAGACCTCCGTTCCTTTCAATATATTAAAATTTTTTTGTAATTCCGGTGGCGGGCCAGGAATAACCGGGGCCGCCAGCCTCAGGGCAGCAGGTCTTCCGACAGGATCAGGTCGCCTCCGGCGATGAGCAGCAGCTTGCCGGAACCGCCTTCCGGGGCCGCCAGCCTCTCCCAGTTCTCCGTGCTGAGGCCCTCCTCGATAGTAGTGAGGAGCAAGGCGTCTTCCAGCTTTTTACTGCCCTTGAGCATCATGAATTGCCGGTGATTGGTGAAGGCCCAGATAAATTGGCCGTTGGTGAGGAGAAAATTATAGCCCCCGGGATAGCGCTGGAGCATCTGCACCAGGGCCTCCTTCAGGATAACCCCGAAGGGGGTATAAAGCCGCCGGGGCTCGGCGTCGGTGAAATAATCCCGCAAAAACTCGAAGGCCCGGGCCGAATCGCTGCTCGCCTCCAAGACCGGGGTGTGGGGGCTGGCGTAGGACTCGATGGCCGGGGCCTTGCCGTTGTGGGCGAAGATCCAGGCCTGGCCCCAAAAAGTGAGGACAAAGGGGTGCGCGTGGCACTCATCCACCTCGCCGCTGGATTTGTAACGGATGTGGGCCAGGATGATGGGGCTGTTCACCACCCGGGCCAGCCGCTGGAAGGAGACGTGGAGCCGGCCGTCGGCAAAAACCTGGTCGCCGGATTTCTCCACCACCGGGAAGCGTTGCCGGAAAAACCCGATGCCCCAGCCGTGCACGTTCTGCCGCCCCTTGACCGCGAACAGCGGCAGCGAGGTGGCGGCCGTGTAACGCTGCGAAGCTGACAGGGCAAAGAGATCACACATTAAACCTGTCCCGCGTAGAGGAGGTCGGCCCCGGAAATAATCAGGATCTGCCCGCGGTTCGGGTCCTCGTTGGGGTAGGAGAACCAGAGTTCCGGGTCCCGGGTCAGTCCCCCCGCCACCGTGGTCAGCACCAGGATGTCGCCCCGGGCCTCCGGCGGGTGGTAGGTGCGGATCTCCCCGTGGTTGAGAAAGACGAAGAGCACCGTCTCATTGGCCAGAAACAAGGCGTATTCCCCGGGATACTGGCTGATAAGTCGCTTGCAGGTCAGCGCCAGCGCCTGGTAGAGACTGTCCCCGGCCTGGGCCGCCAGGTGGGCTTCCATCCCGTCCCGGATGAACTCGAAGACCCGGGCGGCCACCAGCTTCTCCCGCATCAGGGGCCGGGGACTGTCGTAGCCGTGGCTGGTCGGGGACTCACCGGTAAAACTGAAGAGCCAGTGGTGGTCCAGGAAATGGTCGGTGAGGGGCTGGACCATGGATTCCTGCTGATGCCCGGCCTTGGGGCAGCGGATGTGGGAGATGATGATCCGGCTGCCGATCACCCGGGCCAGGCGCCGAAAGCTGTCGTGCACCAGGTCCCCTTCGTAGATGCCCTCGCAGGATTTTTCGATGTGCACCTGCCCTTCCCGGAAAAACCCGATCCCCCAGCCGCTCATATTGTCCCGGGCCTTGTCGGCAAAACGCGGCAGGTAGTCCTGGGCGGTGTAGTGCTGCCCCGCCGACATGGCAAAGAGTTCACACATGGCTTAGCTCCATCCGCAGAAGGGAAACTTCTACGCTTTTATGAATAGCCGGGCTATTTTTAATTCTGCGTAGGAAAACGGCTCGCCCAGCATGGCCAGGACCGGCGACAACGCGGTGCCGCCGGTTTTTTGAAACGCGGCTTTGATGGTGGCGAATTGCTCCACTGGCGGTCTTAAATACTCGATATCAATTTTTTCGCCGCTCCTGAGCAATTTTTCAATATGCGTTGCTATGGTCCCCGCCGCCAGACCTCTCTTCGTCGCCATGTTCTCAATTGACATTTTTTGCCGAACCAATTCCTTGGTTTCCCGATAGGTCGATCCCAGACGATTCGACCGCGGCGCCCTGGCCGGTCTTTTCACCGGCACCTCCCTTTCCTTGAGATTGTTTTCCTCGGCGTAAGCCTGAATAACCCCGGTAAAAATTTTCCCGTATTGCTTGAGCTTGGCCTCGCCCACGCCGCTGATTCGGGAAAAGTTCTCCTCGCTTTGCGGCAGGTATGCCGCCATCTGCCCCAGGGCCAGATCCCCAAAGATCACAAACGGCGGCACCCCTTGTTCGTCCGCCAATTCTTTGCGTAAGAGACGCAGTTTCTCAAAGAGGTTGATATCGTATCCGGTCTCCACCGCACCCCTGCGGCCCGGGGACTTGGCCACAGATTTCAGCTTGGGTAAGCGAATTTCTTGCCGGGCCCGCAAAATTTCCTGTCCCCGCCGGCCTAATTCCAGACGGGAAAATCCATCGTCACTCCTTACCATCAGCTTTCTCTGCACCAGTTGCGTGATGATGCGCCTCAACTCTTCCTTGGAAAAATCATCCACAATCCCGTACACCGACAGGTTTTGATGGTCCCGTTCCAGGATTTTCCGGTTCTTGGACCCAAGGAGTACCTCGATAATATAGTTCATCCCAAACTGCTGCCCCGTCCGCACCACCGCCGACATAATCTTTTGGCTGATTATGGTCGCATCGAATTCTTCCCGGGGCGAAAAACAGACATCGCAACCGCCGCATGGTTCTGGCTTATAATCCTCGCCAAAATAAGCCAGTAAATGCGCCCGGCGGCAGGTTGCCGTCTCGCAATATTCCACCATCTGGTCGAGCTTCCGGTACGCATTTTTCCGCTCCGCCTCATCTTCTATCTGCCGGATAAAATACTGCTGTTTGATGCTGTCCGCGTAAGAGAAAAACAGGATGCACCGGCTCGGCAGTCCGTCCCGGCCGGCCCGCCCGGTTTCCTGGTAGTAGCCTTCAATCGATTTGGGCAGATGATAGTGAATCACCAGGCGCACGTCCGGCTTGTCAATGCCCATCCCGAACGCGATCGTCGCCACGATAATCTGCGCCTCGTCCCGGATGAATTTCTCTTGATTAGTCCGGCGCGCCTCGCTTTCCAGCCCGGCGTGATAGGCCAGCGCCTTAAACCCCTCCTGGCGCAAATCCGCCGCCAGATGCTCGGTGTCTTTCCGGGAAAAACAATAAATGATCGCCGACTCATTCTGGCCTTCCCGCAAGAGGTCCACCAGTTGACCGTAGGAATCTTTTTTGGGCAGCACCGCATAGGAAAGATTAGGCCGGTTGAAGCTCGAGATGAAGGTTTGCGCCTTATCCAGGGACAACTGGTAAATGATATCTTCCCTTACCTTCCGGGTGGCAGTGGCGGTCAGGGCCATGGCCGGAACCTCGGGGAACCTGGTCCTCAGCAGATGAAGATTGCGGTAATCGGGCCGGAAATCATGCCCCCATTCGCTGATACAGTGGGATTCGTCAATCGCAATCAGACTGACGGTAATTTTCTCCAGGAACGACTGGAACTCGGGCATGGCCAATCGTTCCGGCGCCGCGTAGAGGATTTTTATGTTCCCCCTGAGGGCCTCCGTCTGAATGCGGTCAATTTCAGCCCGGGTCAAAGTGCTGTTGATGAATTCAGCCGGGATACCATTGGCCTTGAGCGCGTCCACCTGGTCTTTCATCAGCGCAATCAGAGGGGAAATAACCAGGGTCACGCCGGGCAGCATGAGCCCCGGCAATTGAAAGCACAGCGACTTGCCTCCCCCGGTAGGCATCAGCACAAAGGCATCCCGCTGCGCCATCACGCACCCGATGATCTCCTCCTGCAAAGGGCGGAATTGATCAAAGCCAAAATGGGTTTTAAGAATATTCAACATAGGAATCTGGTCAGAAGATCAATCTCTCCCTCTTCCTTAAATACCATCATAAATATTTCGCGGTTACTTGTTGCGAAACCTGAGTTCTTACCTGTGCAGCAGCAATGCGCCCCGGGGATGGGCCCGGGCCGGTTTCCCGTTGGCCGGGCCCTACAGGATGCCCCGGACCTCCGGGTCCAGGGCGGCGGTCACCACCGCTGCGCCGGGGGCCGGATGGTCCATGGTCCATCCTTTGGGGGAGGGGCAAAGGGCAGCCCACCCTTTCCCCCATCCCCACAAACCCTTATAGGGTTGGGATGGGAGTTTGGGGGAAGGACAGGGACTACTTACGAAAAAGTCCCTGGCCCTTCCCACAAAAAAACTATCCCCCCACTACCATCACCTTGGTGCCCACGCAGCTGACCATGAAGTTGTCGGGGAAAGCGGCCGCGAGTTTCGTCAGGGCCCTGAAGCCGGTGCAGTGCCCGGCGATGATCAGTTCCGGGTCCAGTTCCTTCAGACCCTGGATGGTGTTCTGAATCAGTTCATCGCCGCCGGGGGTAAGGTGGAAGCCCCCCATGATCAGGGAGACTTTCTGGACTCCCGTGAGTTTCTGGGCGTATTTCACCATGTTGACGATGCCGGGGTGGCTGCAGCCGCCGATCACCACCAGGCCCCGGCCTTCCACCACCGCCACCAGGGCCTGCTCGTCCGGGAAGTGGTCGTGTTCTTCCTGGCCGGCCACCGTGCGCCGGAAGCTGGCCAGCGGTTTTTCATACGCGGTGGTGGCCTCCACCGTGCCGGTGATCAGCACCTGGTCCATGACCATTTGAGGGCCCAGGTTCTCCTGGAGATCAACCCCCGCGGCCACCAGCTGGTTCAGGTCCAGGACCCAGGGACCGATACGGCCCCGGGGCGTTATCAGGAGCTTGGGCAGAAACACGTCCTTATGGAGATAAACGGGGATGGGGCCGCCGGTGCGTTTGGCCAGGAATTCGAACAGCCCCCCGTAGTGATCCGGGTGGCCGTGGCTCAGGACCACCGCGTCAATCTCGTCGACATTATGTTCCAAAGCTTCCAGGTTGTTGAACAGGGGCAGGGGGGCGTTGGCCGCGTCCATCAGGATGCGGGTGAGCTTGCCTTGCTGGTTCAGGGTGACCAGGTAAGCCAGGCCGTGGGCCGCCAACAGCGGTTTCTTGAGGCGGCCGGGGACCACCCGTTCCACGATGCCGGGCCGGGATGGCTCAAAAACGTCGAAAAAATTGTCCACCAGGATTTCTACGGTAACGGCCTGGAGGGCGGGGATTTTCATAGAAGCCTCCTGTGACGATCAGGCAAATCAGGTGGCCCGGGGCGACCGGACCTCTAGGGCTGCCACTTATGGGGTAGTCCCGGCCAGCCGCTCGGCGAACAATCCGCGCTTGGCCTTTGGGGAAAAATCTGTTAAAAACAAATGAAGGTTCTTTAAAATTAGCGCCCCCGGGAGTGTCTGTCAAGCAATTAGGTTAGTCCCAAAAGGAGTGCAGTATGCCCACCTATGAGTATAAGTGCAAGGATCACGGCCATATTTTTGAAGTCGAGCAGAAGATGAGCGACGAGCCCCTCACCACCTGCGAAATCTGCGGCGCCGAGGTGGAGCGCCTCATCGGCATGCCCACCATTTTTTGCAAGGATTCGGCCACCAGCTCTTATAAGAAGGACTTTCGCTCCGACATCCACAAGTATGAGGCGGCGTGCGAAGGGGCTTTTGGCGCCACCCAGAAAGATAAAGAAGAAATCCGGAAAAACTGGAACAAAAAACCCAATACCTGGGTGTAAGGGCCCGGTAAGCCCCGTTTTAAGCCATTGACTAGCCGCAGGCCTTTGCTCCCGGCTGGTCGGCGACAGCCCTTCGTAAAAACCGATGGAGGGGAATTCCCCTTCTCCTGATCTCATTCTAATCCGGGCTCAAAAAGCTCTTTCCCCTCCGTAGGGTGCGTCTTACGCACCATTCATGGCCCGTAAGACCAAGTTCCAGACCTTTGCGCCAAGCCATTGTGTCATCCTGAGGGGAGCGAAGGATATTGTCTTCTCGTTTGGTTATGAGATGCTTCGGTCCCTCCACTCCCTCAGCATGACAGGTTCGGGAACTTTCCCAGAGCTCTCAAGTCCCCGCCCAACAGCCATTTTCTGTAGGGGCGGACCTGTGTGTCCGCCCTTAATTTTGGGCGCCAAGACAGGTACCCCTCTACAAAGCCGCGTTGTGTGGCTGCGATTTGGTATGAGTGCCTCAGTAAACCATTCTCCGGACCCGAGAAAACTTTTCTGAGAACGACCTATGCTCATAAAACCAAAGGGCGCACCGGGTGCGCCCTTTTGCTTTGCTGCCGGAAGTGCTGCGGCTTATCGGTTCATGGCCGCCATGAACTCGGCGTTGTCCTTGGTCCCCCGGAGTTTTTCCAGCAGGAATTCCATGCTGTCCACCGGGGAGAGCGGCGACAGGAGCTTCCGCAGGATCCAGATCCGGTTGAGCTCCTCCGGCGGCCAGCAGCAGCTCTTCCTTCCGGGTGCCGGAGCGGTTGATGTCGATGGACGGGAAGATGCGCTTCTCCGCCAGCTTCCGGTCCAGATGAATCTCCATGTTGCCGGTGCCCTTGAATTCCTCGAAGATGACCTCGTCCATGCGGCTGCCGGTATCAATCAGGGCGGTGGCGATGATGGTGAGGCTGCCCCCTTCCTCGATGTTCCGGGCGGCCCCGAAAAACCGTTTGGGCCGCTGCAGGGCGTTGGCATCCAGCGCCGCCGGAGAGAATCTTGCCGCTGGCCGGCACCACCGTGTTGTAGGCCCGGGCCAGGCGGGTGATGGAGTCCAGCAGGATGACCACGTCCCGCTTGTGCTCCACCAGCCGCTTGGCCTTTTCCAGGACCATCTCCGCCACCTGGATGTGTCGCTGGGGCGGCTCGTCGAAGGTGGAACTGACCACCTCGGCCTTGACGCTGCGCTGCATGTCCGTCACTTCTTCCGGCCGCTCGTCGATGAGCAGCACGATGAGCACGATCTCCGGGTGGTTGCGTGGCGATGCTGTTGGCGATGTTCTGGAGGAGCATGGTCTTGCCGGTGCGGGGCGGCGGCAACGATCAGACCCCGCTGCCCCTTGCCCATCGGGGTCATCAGGTCCATGATCCGGGCGGAGTAGTTGTCCGCGTCCGTCTCCAGCTTGAGACGCTGGTCGGGATACAGGGGCGTCAGGTTGTCGAAGAGGATCTTGTCCCGGGCCACCGCCGGGTCCTCGAAGTTGACCGTCTCCACCTTGAGCAGGGCAAAATAGCGCTCCCCCTCCTTGGGGGGGCGAATCTGCCCGGCGATGGTGTCCCCGGTGCGCAGGTTGAAGCGCCGGATCTGGGAGGGCGAAACATAGATGTCGTCGGGCCCGGGGAGATAATTGTAGTCCGGGGCCCGGAGGAACCCGAAGCCGTCCGGCAGGATTTCCAGCACCCCTCCGCCGGAGATGACCCCGTTCTTCTCCACCTGGGCCTGGAGGATGGCGAAGATCAGATCCTGCTTGCGCATCCCCGCCGCGCCTTCCACGCTCAGGTCCCGGGCCAGGGAAGTCAGGTCGTTGATCTTCTTGTGCTTCAATTCCGATAAATTCATGGTGACCTCTTGATCATGCATACCTATAATTCCTAATAGTGGGAGAGAGTTAGTTGTCGATAACTTGATAGGGTACCAACTATGATGTTTTATGATCCATGGCTGCCCGGCGGCCGCCAGGGCCCCGGAGCCGTAATGCAGAATATGCGTGCGGACAAGTTCTAATTCAAGCTAAGGGGATTTACAGGCTTTTTCCTTCATCGCTGCTTGTATTGGGCCAGTAGATTGCTTTAAGGCAGGATATGGTGGACGCTAACCTTTTTAGCCGCCGCTGTCAAGCTGATTTTTCAAGTCCTCCCAGATGTTTTTCACCTGCTGCTCCGTTCGGCTCAGTTCCCCCCCATTGTCCACCACGTAGTCGCCCCGGGCTACCTTGTCGGCCAGACGCCACTGGGCCGCCAGAATCCCCCGGATCTCCGCCTCCCCCCGGTGGTCCCGGGCCCTCAGGCGCCGGATTTGATCGGCCTCCGGGGCCGCCACCACGATGACCCGGTCAAAGGCCGCCTCCCGGCCGGTTTCGAACAACAGCGGCACCTCCACCAGCACCAACGTCACACCCCGGCGGGCCAGCTCCGCCACCCGGGCCTGAAGCTCCGCCTCCACCCGGGGATGGATGAGCCCGTCCAACCGGCGCCGGGCCTCCGGGTCGGCGAACACCACCTGTGACAACTTAGATCGGTTCAACTCCCCATTTTCATGAAAAAATTCCGCGCCATAGACACGGCGGAGCTCAACCCAGGCCGGCGCCCCCACCGCCACCGCCTCCCGGGCGATCTGGTCCGCGTCCAGGACCTCGGCCCCCAGCCCTTTAAACATCCGGGCCACGGTGCTCTTCCCCGTCCCCGCCCCTCCGGTAATGGCGATTTTTAGCATGTTTTTGTAGGGTGCGTCTCACGCACCAAAAGCGGCGCGTAAGTTGTGTAGGGTGCGCACTGCGTACCATTTTTTCAGGTTATTTATGGCGGGCAGTACCCGCCCTTATCTCGTTCCCAATCTCCTGCTTGGGAACGGGATTTTGGCCCAAGCTCTGCTTGGGCACCTTTACTCTACCAACGTATCGAGAAAATCCACCACCCCCTGAAAATCCTCCGGCAGCGGTGTTTCCCAAGTCATCGCCTCCCCGGTGCGGGGTGGGGCGATCAAAGACGCCATGGTGCAGAGAGGAATAATCCCACCTCTATTCACTTCGCTATTTTCTTATAAGCTTTTTGTCGGGAATGTATTGCTTCAACCAAAACAGCCTTTTCTGACTGACTAATCAAATAGATAATTCGCCAATCTCCAACGCGGGAGGAAAATTTCCCTTCTCCCATGATCAGAGGTTTGGCTAATCTAACTGAATAGGGGTCCTGGGAAATTTCCTTCAGGCGATCACGTAACCGATTTTCGGTCGTTCGGTCCAGGCGCTCCAGAGTCTTCTCCGCTTGTCGTGATAACTTCACGCGGTAGATCAAGTCCACGCTCCCTTTCGTATTTCTCTAAAGGGGTAAAGTAACTCTTATCGCCTCGCCGAATTGCCTCATCCGCTTCTTGAATCGCGGCCAATTCTTCCGGAGACAAAGGTTCATAATCGTAACGATCATGCAGGATATCAACCAGTCGTCGGAGCAAGTCGCCATCCGGCCCATCGGCGATATCCTTAACCTTTGCCATCAACTCGTCAATTTCAATTTTCATGGTTTTCCTCCCCTGGGGGGATATGGTTCTAACTTAATCTATGTTTTTGGATCTCGTTCCCAAGCTCTGCTTGGGTACCCTAAAATTAAGAGGTTCAACCATGCATCGTTGCTAACTTGTCCACCACCGCCTGAAAATCCTCCGGCAACGGCGCTTCCCAGTCCATTCTGGCTCCCGTGCGGGGGTGGGCGATCCCCAGGCGCCAGGCGTGGAGGAGCTGCCGGTGCACCAGGGGTTTGAGGCTCAAAACCCTGGGGTGGTCCGTGAGCCGGCTCACCCCGCCGCCGTAGGTGGCGTCCCCCAGGACCGGGTGCCCCAGGGAGGCCAGGTGCACCCTGAGCTGGTGGGTGCGCCCGGTCTGGGGCGTGAGTTCCACCCGGCTCAGGGGGCCGGGAAATTCCTGGACGACCCGCCAGAAGGTTATGGCGCGCTTGCCCCGCCTCGCGTGGACGCTCATCTTCTGGCGGGCCGTGGGGTGGCGGCCCACCTCTTTTTCGATCCGCCCTTCCACCTCCGCCAGGCGCCCCCAGACCAGGGCCTGATAGATCTTGGTAATGGTGTGGGCCTGGAACTGGGCCACCAGAGCGGCGTGGGCCAGCGCCGTCTTGGCCACCACGATGAGGCCGCTGGTGTCCTTATCCAGCCGGTGCACGAGTCCCGGGCGGCTCACCTCGCCGATGTCCTTGAGGTCGGGGCAGTGGTGGACCAGGGCGTTGAGCAGGGTCCCCTGATGGTGCCCGGCCCCGGGATGGACCACCAGCCCCGGGGGTTTGTTCACCACCAACAGGTCCTGGTCTTCAAAGAGAATGGTCAGGGGCAGGGCTTCGGGGGTGAGGTGGCTGGGCGCCGGCGGCGGCACGCTCACGAGGACCGCGTCCCCCGGCCGCACCCGGTAGGAGGCCGGGCGCGGCTCCCCGTTGACCAGGACCCGCCCGGATTTCACCAGCTTTTGCAGCCGGGCCCGGGTCCACCCCAGGGACTGGGCCAGAAATTGGTCCAGGCGGGAACCCGATTGGCCCGGCTCCACCACCTGCCTTAACGTTTCATTGCCACTGGCGTCGGTTTGCAAAAATCAGCACACGATGTATCGGAGGATTAATTGCCTTATTCATTGGACGGAGCGCAACCGAGATTCCCTCCCCCTCACCCCCTCCCGCCAGGGGAGGGGGCCCCAGGAGAAATCTTTTCAGGCCAGGTTTTCTTTTGCTAACAGCTGAAGACTGACTGCTGACCGCGCTTCATCATACTTTCCGGGGGGCGCCGCCGTTCTTGATTTCGCTGAAGATCATGCGCCCCGCGGTGGTCTGGAGGACGCTGGTGACCGCCACCTCCACTTCCCGGCCGATAAACCGCCGGGCGTTTTCGATCACCACCATGGTGCCGTCGTCGAGATAGGCGATCCCCTGGCCCTGGGATTTGCCCTCCCGGAGGATCTGGACGTGCAGGCTCTCCCCGGGCAGGACCGCGGGTTTCATGGCGTTGGCCAGTTGGTTGATGTTCAAAACTTCGATGCCCTGGAGCTCAGCCACCTTGTGCAGGTTGAAATCGTTGGTCACAACCTTGCCTCTCAGTTTCAGAGCCAGGGCCACCAGTTTGGAGTCCACCCCGGCGGCTCCGGGAATGTCGTCTTCGATGAATTCCACCCGGCGGGGATTCTGCTGCTGGAGCCGTTTGAGGATGTCCAGGCCCCGGCGGCCCCGGGTGCGCCTCAGATCGTCGGAGGAATCGGCCACATACTGCAGCTCTTCCAGAACAAATTTCGGGACCACGAGGGTGCCTTCCACAAAGCCCGTTTCGGCAATATCCGCAATGCGGCCGTCGATGATGACGCTGGTGTCCAGAATTTTCACCACATGGCGCGGGGTCTTGCCGCCGGGGTCCAGGAAGTAGGGAGTGCTCACCTCGGACATTTTCTTGCCCCCCAAAACCAGGCCGATATAACCAAAAATTGCTGAAAGAAAAATATATAAAGGAATTTGCAGGTTGGGGAGTTCAAGGTATTTGTCGAAAGGGTAGCTGGCCAGCTTGCCGATCCCCAGGCCGACGAACAGGCCCAGGGTGCTGCCGAGAATGGTCTTCAGGGGTATCCGCTTGATGACCCGCTCCAGCCCCAGGGTCAGCCAAGCCACCGCCAGACCCGCCACGCCGCCGGCATAGCCGGCCCACCACAGGTGCTCGAACCTCGGAATTTGATCGGCGATCAGATAGCCGCTGATGGCGCAGATACTCCCTAGGATGGTCCCGGTGACCATCTTTTGTAGCACGGAGTTCTCACCTCCTTTCTTTGGAAAAAATCAAGGTAGGACAAAAGACTCCCGACGGCGCCGCGTTGGGGATTCGCAGTTGACGTCGGACAGAAAGCATGTTTCCGGCACTCCTTGCCGTGATGATACTGGTATTAGTACGGGTGTGGCGGTTCAATCCTGCTGATTAAACTGTCGGGTCGGATGGATCACTCGGTGGCTTCCAGCAACGCCAGGAGTTCTGCTTCAATTTCGTCTGCATTAATGTCGTTAACCAGGGAGAGTTCTTTAACCAGGAGGTTCTTGGCAGTATCCAGCATCTTCCGCTCCCCGAAGGAGAGATCCTTTTCCGTTTTGAGCAGGGTCAGGTCCCGGAGGACTTCCGCCACCCGGAACGGGGAACCGGTCTTGATTTTATCCATGTAGTCCCGGTAGCGGCGATTCCAGGTCTGGTTGTTCAGGCGAACGGGACGATGACGGAGAATTTCATAGACTTCGGAAACTGCCTGATGGTCGATAATGTCTCGCAGCCCGATATTCCGGGCATTACCGGTGGGGATCATGATGATCATGTCGCTGTCCAGAAGGCGCATGATGTAGAACGGCTCCTGGTTCCCCGAAACTTCGCGTTCTTTGACCGATTCGATCACTCCAACACCGTGGGCCGGGTACACGGCCAACTGGCCAACTTGGAACATACTTTTCCACCTCCTTAGCCCCTTCTTTTTATCACAAAGTTGCATTAAAAGCAATGCTCACCTTCATGGATCATTGCCAAAGAAAAGGGGCGGTCGGCCGACCGCCCCTAAACTTACTTTTACTTTGCACTTCGCCCCAGACTAAAAGCCGGGGCCGCCACCCGCCCCTTATGGGGCTGGCAGAAAATTTACGGCCAGGGCCCGGTAACCCGGAGTCATGGATCAGGCCCTTCCCCTGACCGCCGCTCACTGCTCACCGCTTACTGCTCACTTCCCACTGCTTCCTTCCGGGTCCTAACTCGCTTCCCCCGACAGCTCCGACTGGTATACCGGCAGGTTCCGGGTGCCCCAATCGAAGATCAGGATGCCCCCGGCCACCAGGGCCAGGGTCAGGATGATCTCGATGGCCGAAGGAAAGTAGCTGAATTGCCGGTAGCCCCCGTAGCTGGTGAGGCTGACGTTAAAGCGGTTCAACACCACCCCGAAGGCGGAGAGGCCGGCGGCCCAGTAAAGGCCCTTAATCGAGTTGCGCACCTCCGAAAAGGTGAGCAGGATGGCCGGCAGGGCCACGGTGCCGAACAGTTCCAGGTAAAAGAAGAAGTGGGCTTTGTCCAGGGCCCAGACCGTGGCCCCCCGGGCATAGAGGTCGGTGACCTTCATGGCGAAGTAGACCAGCAGCGCCAATCCCAGCCCCTTGCTCAAGGCCGCCAGGATCTTGATCTCGACCTGGCGCTTATAGGCCCAGGCGCTGATGAGGCTCTCCAGGATCACCACGCTCATGCCGCCGATCACCGCGCTGGTGAAAAACAGCGGCCCAATGGCCCGGCTGGCCCAGAGGTCGGACATCTTTTCCGGCATCAACAGGTACAGCGCCCCCAGGGAGGATTGGTGCAGGGTGGAGAGCATGACCCCGGCCACCACCAGGACCAGGTAGAGGTTCCGGAGGGTCGCCACCCACGCATCCTTTTTCCAGCGCTCCAGGGCCATGATCAGGATGTCTATCCCCAGGACCGTGGTGTAGAGCATGACGCACCAGGACACCTCGAAGAGCACCGAGTGGGGATTCCACATCACCATGGGGTGCCAGATGCGCCAGGGCTGCCCCAAATCGAAAAACAGCCCGATGACGAACACCAGGTAGCCGATGAAGGCCGAGAGCTTGGCCGGCCTGAGCAGCGGCTCGAACTTTTTCAGGTTGAAGATATAGATGGCCGCGGCCATGGTGAAGCCGCCCGCGGCCAGGGCCACCCCGGAGAGCACGTCAAAGCTGATCCACAGGCCCCAGGGGTAGGCGTCGTTCAGGTTAGTGGTGGCGCCCAGCCCAAAGAAGAGCCGGATCGCGGCCCCGATGATGCCCAGCATCAGAATGACATAGAGGACGGCGCGCAGGGGGGTCACCTTCCCCTCTCCCGGATACCATTTTTCCACTTTTTCAGCCATGGCTCAGTCCTCCTTGCCTTCCTGAGATTTCCGCTCCTGCACTTCCGCCCGGCGCTTGTTGATATAGAAAAGGCCCACGGCCAGGCCGCCCACGCCCAGGGCCACAAAGGGCACCTTGGACATCCACTCCCGGCCGTAGATCCCGTAGGGCACGTTCCCCAGGTCGGTGCGGAAGCCCCGGTGGTCAAGCCCCAGGGCCTCGAAGGAGACCGGGGTGAGGTAGAGCTTGGCCGTGCCGCCCGACGATTTTCTCCCCGTACACCTCGGGGTAATACTTGCCCGGGTGCGCGCCGATGCGGCGGTGCGCTTCCTTGATGAGGGCCTCCCGGTCGCCGAACAGCAGGGACTGGGTGGGACAGACGGTGGCGCAGGACGGCGCCAGGCCGATATCGATCCGGTCGGCGCAGAAGTCGCATTTCCGGATCAGCGGCACCGCCGAACTCCACTCGAACTTCGGAATTTGGAAAGGACAGGCCATCATGCAGTAACGGCAGCCGATGCAGCGCTCGTCATCATACACCACCGGTCCGTTGGCCAGTTTCGTCAAGGCCCCCACCGGGCAGACGCTGGCGCAGGCCGGGTCGTTGCAATGCATGCACCGCCGGGAAATGAAGTTCCAGCTCAGCTGCCCGTCGGGCTTGGTCACCTCCTGAAAAATAATCCGGGTATAGTTGTTGCTGTCCAGATGTCTGGGGTTGCTCCAGGTCTCGCTGAACACCGTGCGTTCGCCTGGCAGGTTGTGCCAGCTCTTGCAGGCCACCTGGCAGCCCCGGCAACCGATACAGCGGGTCGTATCGATCAACATGGCTTTACTCATGGCAGTCTCCTCGCGGCCTCTTAGACCTTGTGCACATCCACCAGGAATACCTTGTATTCCGGGATCATGGTGTTGGCGTCCCCCACCATGGGGGCCAGTTGGTTGGCGGCGTAGTTTTGCTTGCGATCGGGGCCGCCGGTGATCAGGCCGGCGAAGCCGAAGTGCCAGGGCAGGGCCACCAGCTCCACGGTATTCTGCATGGGCGGCTTGCCGCAGGTAAAAGGCGCCACCCGGGGTGTGACATCGGCCCGGGCCTTCACCTCGCCCCGGACGGACTTCACCCTGACCCAGTCCCCGGCCTTGATCCCCTTGGCCTTGGCCAATGACGGGCTCATCTCCACGAACATCTCGGGCATCATCTCCGCCTGCCAGGTGAGGTTCCGGGTCATGGCCCCGGCCTGCCAGTGTTCCGTCACCCGGAAGGTGGTGGCGATGATGGGGTACTTGGGATCGCAGACCTGGGCCACCCGGTCCAACTCCGATTTCCATATCTTCATCACCGGGTTGGACTGCTGGGACGACACCGGATTGACGTAGGGGCACTCCAGGGCCTCGTAGTGCTCCGGCAAAGGCCCTTCCTTGCAGGCCCCGCCGGGCACGAAGATCCGGCTCTTGCCTTCGGGCAGCATGATGAAGGGCGTCTTGGCCGACACCTCCGGCGGGATCTGCTCCTTGGTCTTGCCGTTGATCCAGCCGAAATCCGGCACGTCGAACTTGGCCCAGGTCTTGGCCACCGGGTCCCACTTGAACAGGGCCTTGTCCTTATTCCAGGGCTGGCCCTGGGGGTCCACGGAGCAGCGGTTATAAATGATCCGGCGGTTTACCGGCCAGGCCCAGGACCAGTTGGGGTAGACCCCCAACCCGCTGGGGTCCTTTTTGTCCCGCCGGGCCATGAGGTTGTTCTTCTTGTCCGGGCCGGGATAGGACCCGGAATAGATCCAGTTGCCGCAGGCGGTGGCCCCGTCGTCGGTGAGCTTGGTGAAATTGGCCACCTGCTTTTTGTCCGCCACGGTGTAGCCGTTGATCTCCTTGGCCACCAGGTGGACGTCCGGGTCGTCGCCGTAGTTCCAGTTGAGCTTGACGATGGGGTCGGGACAGACCGCCTTGGGATCGGCCTTATAGAGCTTCTTGAGTTCCAGTCCCAGCCGGTTGGCGTACCACAGATCGCTCTTGGCGTCGCCGTGGGCCTTCACCGCCTGGTAGCGCCACTGGAGCCAGCGGCCGCTGTTGCTGACGCTGCCTTCCTTCTCCATGGAGTCCGCCACCGGGAAGAGAAAGACCTCGGTCTTGATGTCCTTGGTCTTGGCCCCGGGCCGCTTCCAGAAGACCGAGGTGTCCGTCTCCCAGAGGTCGAAGGCCGCCAGCCATTCCAGTTTGGCCAGGGCCTCATAGGCCTGGGCAGGTTTGGGGAACTCATCGCCGGGTTCATGCCCCAGACCATCAGGCCCTTGACGCCGCCCTCCCCCATGGACTCGAACAGCGGAATCCAGGAGTAGCCCCGAGTTTTGATAGCCCTTGCCCACCTTGGGCAGGTAGTCGTAGGCGAAGTCGTTGGCCGGGGTCGCCGCCTCGCCCCAGAAAGCCTTGAGGAGGCTGACGAAGAACTTGGGACGGTTCTTCCAGTAGCCCGCCTTGGGGGTGGTGGCGATATAGTCCTTCAGGGTGGGGGTTTTGGCCTCCGACGGCACCGGCAGATAACCCGGCAGGATGTGGAACAGGATGGCCATGTCCGTGGAACCCTGGACGTTGCTCTCCCCCCTCAGGGCGTTGATGCCGCCCCCGGGGACCCCCATGTTCCCCAGCAACTGCTGGACAATAGTGTAGCTCCGGATGATCTCCACCCCGGTGGTATGCTGGGTGCCCCCCATGGCATACATCAGCGTGCCGGCCTTGCCCGGGGCGCCGGTGGCGCCGAAGGTGGCCGCCATGGCCAGAAACTGCTTCTTCGGGACCCCGGTGACCTGCTCCACCAACTCCGGCGTGTACCGGGAGTAAAACTGCTTCATAATCTGGAAGACGCACTGGGGGTTGGTCAGGGTGGGGTCGGTGAGCGGTTTTTTCTCGGCGTCCACCTCGTAGCTCCAGGTGGCCGGATCATAGGAGCGCTTGTCTTTTTGAAACCCGGAAAAGAGGCCGTCATGAAAACTGAAGTCTTTATTCACCAGAAAAGCGGCGTTGGTATAATTAGCCACATAGTCCTTGTGATAAAGGTTGTTCTGGACGATGTAGTTGATCAGGCCGGCCATCAAGGCGATGTCGGTGCCGGGCCTCAGGCGCACGTACTGATTGGCCTTGGACGCCGACCGGGTGAAGCGCGGGTCCACCACGATGAGCTTGGCCCCCTGGTCCATGGCCTTGGTGATCCATTTGAAACTGACCGGATGGTTTTCGGCCGGGTTGCAGCCGATGATCATGACGCAGTCACTGTTGGCAATATCATTCCAGTGGTTGGTCATGGCGCCTCGTCCGAAGGTTGGCCCCAACGAGGCCACGGTGGACGAGTGTCAGAGACGGGCTTGATGCTCTAAATAGACGATGCCCAGAGCCCGGGTGAGCTTGGCGACCAGGTAGCATTCTTCGTTGTTGATGGCCGCCCCCCCGATGGAAGCCAGGGCTTCGGTGCGGTTGACCGTTACCCCCCCGGGGGTCTTGGTGATAAACCCCTTGTCCCGGGTGGCCTTGACCCGCTGGGCCAGGGTGGTGATGGCCCACTCCAGGCTTTTTTCTTCCCAGTGGTCCGACCCCGGGGCCCGGTAGCGCACCTTCTTCAAACGCCGGGGGCTGGTGACCACTTCGAAGACCGCCTGGCCTTTGCTGCACAGGGTCCCCTGGTTGATGGGGTGGTCCGGATCACCTTCGACATTGATGAGTTTGCCGCCTTTGGTGTTGGCGATGAGGCCGCAGCCCACGCCGCAGAAGGGACAGATGGATGTAGTGACTTGAGTGTCTTTGGTTTTGGCGGGAGCCACAACCCCGGCCCACCCGGAGCGCGTCAGGACGACGTCCGCGAGGCCCACAGCGGTAATCCCGCTTCCCAACCCCTTGATAAATGTCCGGCGGGTAATCCCCATAATTCACCTCGTGATGGGTTTGTGGAGATCTGAAAGGGAAATAGTATGATTTCTTAACTAATTAAAGATGTTACTCCTTAAAGCCAGGTAAAGTTGTGATCACCTCCTTTCGATATTGTGACCACGTTAGGGGATATTTGCACAAATGTCAAACAAGAATATTGAAGTTATTTCGCGCCGAATCCTCCTCCGCTGATGCCGCCGCCAAAACCAAAAAGGCAGGGCCGTCATCGGCCCTGCCTGGAAATTTCCAACTCCCCGGTTCCCCCGGCAAAAACCCCTTATACCAAGATGCGATCATCCAGGTCATGTATCTTTCGTAGGGGCGGACCTATGTGTCCGCCCTGGGTTGAGGTCGCACACGCAGGTGCGCCCTCACAGGTCATGGATATTCTTACTTCAATGAGCGCAACTGGGTATTAATGCCAGGGGTCATCAAACCGCCAACTAGCCGAATGGTTGGACCGGTGAGCCCCCCGCCCCGCCATCAGGAGCCTCCGCCCAGGATTTTGCCGGAGGGGGCGCCAGCATGACCACGCCGGATGGCGCCCCCTTTTCATCCGACCAAACTGCCTGATGGCGCTAGGGTGCACAAAATCAGCTGAGGGGATCACTTCTGGGGATAACGAGGGGAGGGGCTTCGGGTAACGTGAGCGGCAAGAAGAAAATCTGGGTATCTGCCCTACCAACCGTTCCAGCGAAAAAGTATCTAGCGGCCGCCCGCCATTAAGGGTAGAACCTTCTTGAGCCTGGCGGGGGAACAGATGGACCAATAGTTTGCGTAGGTTGCGAGAGGCCGGGAGCTTGTTCTGCCCTGTTATGACATCCGATCACTATCGTCAGCAGGGCTGACAAAAAAAAGACCGCACCATACGTAATTCCGCATTTTATGGTGTGATGCATGCTCTTCATTCTATGCAATTCTTAACCCTCCAGTTCAACTTTTTACACTTTTTATCTCAATAATTATCTCACCACACCATGATCTATCCGGTTATCCCGGCCAACCTGGCCCCCATGGCCCAGGCCGCCTCGCAATCCTGGGGAAAGACCTCCTGGCGCCTCCGGGCTTTCTTCTCCGGATCAAAACGGTCCGCCACTACCTTAGCATAATCCTTAAACTGGTAGGTATCAAAACTGCAGAACAACTCCGACGCCCCGAAGACCATCTCCAACAGCCGCTGATTATTCTCGAACAGCGGCCCGTAACCCCATTCTTGCATCAGCTCTTCGGTGATATTCATCGTATAGATGAATCCCGTCGGGATCTTTTTGGGGAACAGCGACTGGGGCGGGTCGGTATAGCTGAAGAAGGGAAAGAGCAAACGCTCCATGAAGGAGCGCATCTCTCCGGAAACGATGCCGAAATAGATGGGGGAGCCCAAAATCAGGGCGTCGGCCGCCTCGATTTTTCTCAGGATGGGCTTGAGCTCATCCTTGACGTCGCACCGGCCATAACTCTTGCCGTCCCGGGTTTTGCAGGCAAAGCAGCTGATGCACCCTTTAAAATTGAGATCATACAGGTGCACCAGTTCGGTGTCGGCCCCTTGGGAGGCGGCCCCTTTCAGGGCCTTTTTCAGCAGGGTGGCCGTATTCCAGGTTTTTCTGGGGCTGCCGTTCACTGCCATGACCTTCATCAGCCTACCTCCTTCCCGCCGCCGCTTGATCGGCCGGCCTGAGATAATCACTCTGGCAATGAGTCATTATATCACGTTAAACTGGAAGGAGATAGCGGCCCCAGGCCGCCGGAAACTATCTCCGGCGTTACGCCTGGCAGCCGGATGCAACCCTTATCTGTGGCCGGCCGCCTGGGCACTTTCACGATACACTTTGCCCGGCACGACCTTCTTCTTGTCATTGCGGCGCTGAGGCTGGCGCGGACCCCGGGCAAACTCCGCATCCCGGGACGGCGCCGCTTTTTTATAATCAAAACCCTCCAGGGTGCAGCGCTTCACCTTGGCCCGGAGGACCCGCTCGATGCTCCGGACCATTTCCTCATCGGCTGAGGTAATAAAGGTGAAGGCATCACCGGTCCTGGTATTGCGGCCGGTCCGGCCGATCCGGTGCGTATAGGCGTCAACCGTTTCCGGCATGTCGTAATTGATCACATGGGAAATCTGGGTGACGTCGATCCCCCGGGCGGCAATGTCAGTCGCCACCAGGATCTGGAACGTGCCGTCCCGAAACCCGTGCATCACGGCCTGCCGCCGCGACTGCGACAGGTTGCCCTGGATCGAGGCGGCCTGATACCCGGCCTTTTCCAGCTGCTCCCCCAGACGCTTGGCCCGGTGTTTGGTGCGGGTAAAGATCAGCACCGACTCCGTATCCGTATGGCGCAGCAACTCCAGCAGCAGCGGGGTCTTGAGGTGCTGACCCACCGGGTAGAGCAGATGCGAGACACTGTTTACCGGTCCGATGGTGTTAGCCCGCACCGTCAGCGGTTCCTTCAGCACTTCCCGGGTCAGGCGGAGAATATCCTCCGGCATGGTGGCCGAAAACAACAGCGTCTGGCGTTTTGCGGGTATGTGCTTGATGATCTTACGGATATCGGGCAGAAACCCCATGTCGAACATCCGGTCCGACTCGTCCAGGACGAGCACTTCCAGGTGCGACAGGTCCACGGTGCCCTGATTGAGGTGGTCCAGCAGGCGGCCCGGACAGGCCACCACAATCTCGACGCCCCGTCTCAGCTTAGCCACCTGGGGATTGAACCCGACTCCGCCATAAATAGTCAGGCTCTTGAGCCCGGTCTGGCATCCCAGGGTGCCGATGGCCTCGTGGATCTGTTCGGCCAGCTCCCGGGTGGGGGCCATGACCAGGGCCCTGACGCGCCGGCGCCCCCCTTGCATCAGGCGATGCAGGATGGGCAGCACAAAGGCCGCGGTCTTGCCGGTGCCGGTGTGGGCCAGGCCCACCAGGTCGCGCCCGTCCATGACCAGCGGGATGGCCTCGGCCTGGATCGGCGTTGGGGTTTTGTAGCCGGCCGCCGTAATGCCGGCCGCCACCTGGTGGTGTAACTCAAATGCGTTAAATTCCATAAATTCCTTTTGTTCTCAGTCCGGGGAAACTTTCTCCGGTGTTTTGGAGGCTTACAACAGTATCGTGTTTATCCCTGATACGACCGGGGTGAGCCTCTATGGTTTTGATAAGACCTGGTTTCCGGGGCAAGGCAGACCATTCTTGCCGGTCCGGGCCCTCTGACCCCCAAAAGTGCACAGGGGCCGGAGCCCCGGGCATACAACCCGGCGCCGCCTCGACGCCCTACGCCTGCACTGCGTGATGACCAGCTAACGCCTTCCAGGAAGATGCGGGGGCAGTGTGGCAGGAGCTCTCTCGAGGTGCATGAGGTCAAGCCGCGGCTTTACTGCCGTGTTCTGCCTCATGACGGACTTGGGATGGCCAGCGACAAGGTCTTGGGTGAGCTTTTCTGGAGTAACGGTTGGGTTGGTTTTAAATCCCCCGTAGTGCAATTTTTAATATTATCCTATAAGTGCCGGCAATGTCAAGGGGGATGTCGCTAAAAATGCCCCGGCGCCCATCCTCCCCGGGTTTAAGCCTCAGGCCGCCGATTGAATCCCCCGCCCCGGCCTGATATACTGTCAATCAGGACGTTGTCACCAGCGTCGGGGAATTTCACCCGGCCGCCTTCCGGCCGGCATTTCCCAGGGGATCTCACAATGTGTTGTGTCGCCGGAACGCTGACCGCGATTTCCGACCTCACCGGGTTCGACGCCGGTGCATATTTCAGCGACCCCGGGCAGGTCAGGGCCTTTTTTACCGTTGCGGTCATGGAGCGCCTGTCTCCCGGTTGGTCAGCCAAGACCGGCCTGACCCAGGCCGATCTGGACGAAATGGCCGGCGCCGTCCTCCATCATAAATGGCATTGCCTTTTTTAACCCTGTGGCCATCAACCGTTGCCGGGATATACCGGTGCAGCCAAAGACCCCATGACCGGCAAAATCCTCCCTCACCGCACCTGGCTTAATCTCCTCGGCGCCCTCATCCTCCTGGCGGGCCTGGGCAGCGCCGCCTTGATCTATCACCACGCCGCCCATCCCTCCGGCGCCCCGGGTTACGAAGCTCCGGATGGGACAATCTATCCGATTATGCCCGGAGATTCCAAGCTCTACCGGCATAATCTCGAAGTCTACGGCGGTAAGTTCAGTGTCATCATGGATGACTTCAGGCGGTGGTTTATCGGCTTATGGCAGGGAAAATCACTCGCAATCATTATCGCCGCTGCCGCCATCCTGATATCGTGGGCCTTGTTCGCCGCGGCTCGGCTCGCGGCCCCGCCCGGGAAATCTGAGGTTCGCCCTGAAAATAATCCGGATGGCGCCGGCTAAGCCTCTGCAGTGGTTAAAGCTTCACAGTTTTCACGGGGAATCCCCGCCGGCGGCGGAGAAGATTTTCCGTTGTTTCATCGGTAATAATAAATAATTAAGCCAACAACCCTCAAATCGGCCTCACCTGAAATCTAAGCGGGCAAGCTCTAGCGTTTGCCATAAATTCTTTCCACCTGGAGATTCTTAAATCCCCCTAAATCCCCCTTTGGCAAAGGGGGACTTTACCAGCCATTCCTTATAGTTCCCCCCTTTTCTCAAGGGGGGGGGATTAGCATGATGCCGCCATCAGAAAATAATTTTGGCAAACGCTATAAATGCCAAACATCCTCCCATGACCACTCATCCGAAAAACTCCGCCAGGGCCGCGGCCATCTCCTCCACCTGGTCGGGGTGAAACCAGCGGACCGCCGGATCGGAGCCGAACCAGGTGAACTGGCGCTTGGCGTAGCGCCGGGTGTCCCGGGTCAGGAGCGTCAGGGCCTCCTCCCAACTCCAGCGCCCGGTGAGATAGTTGATCAGGTGACGGTAACCCAGGGCCTGGAGGGGTTTCAGGGTCGGGGGGTAGCGGGTCAGCAGCCCCTCCACTTCATCGAGCCAGCCCTGCTCCAGCATGACCTCCACCCGGAGTTCGATCCTCCGGTAGAGCTCCTCCCGGTCAATTTCGAGGCCCAGCTTCAACACCTCATAGGGCGTGTCCTGAAAGCGGTGGGCGGAGATAAGCTCCGACAGGGGCCGCCCCGTGGCCGCCATCACCTCCAGGGCCCGGACAATCCGGTAGGTGTCGTGGGGGTGGAGCCTCGCCGCGGTGGCCGGGTCCAGGTGGGTGAGACGCGCATACAGGGCCGCCAGCCCCAATGACGCCAACTCCTGGCGCACCCGCTCCCTGACCTCCGGGGCCGGTTCCCCCTCGGCAAACAGGCCCGAAAGCAGCGCCTTGAGATAGAGGCCGGTGCCCCCCACCACCAACGGCGGCACCCCCCGGCGCCTCAGGCCCTCCAGGACGGCCCGGCCTTCCCGGCAGAAGCGAGCCGCGTCATACATCTCCGGGGGGTCCGCCACGTCGATGAGGTGGTGGGGGGCCCGGGCCCGCTCCTCGAGGCTGGGCTTGGCGGTGCCGATGTCCAGCTCCCGGTAGACCTGGAGGGAGTCGGCGTTGACGATCTCGGCCCCCAGGCCCGCCGCCAGGGCCAGGGCCACCGCGGTCTTCCCCACTGCAGTGGCCCCCACCAGGGCCGCCACCCGGGGTTTATTTTTACTCTGAGGGATAGTTAGTTCCATGGAACCCTAGGGGCGGCCGGAGCTCGCTCCTGGCCATAAACCTCGGGGGGAAAAGGCGAAAAGGTGAAGAGGGAAAAAGGGAAAGCAGGAGCCGGATAAATCTCCCCCCCTTTTCGCCTTTTCCCCTTTTCCCCCCATCTTTTTACCGCCGGAAGCTCTGGCGGATGTCCCGGTAGCTCATCAGGCGCCACAGGGGCCGTCCGTGGGGGCAGTGGGAGGAAACGGGAATCCCGTCCAACTGGACCAGCAGGGCGTGGATGGCCTCCGGGGCCAGGACCTCCCCGGCCTTGACCGCCCCCCGGCAGGCCATGACCTGGAGGGCCGTCTCCCTGACCTCCTGGGGCCGGGCGCCGCTCTTGGAAGGCGCCAGGGCCTCCACCGCCTCGGCCACCACCGCCTCCAGGTCGGCATGGGCCAGGGGCGCCGGCACGGCCAGGAGCATAAAGCTCGCCCCCCCGAAAGGCTTCCAGCATCAGCCCCGCCTGGGCCAGCTGGTCCAGGTTATTCGCCACCCAATCCGCCTGGGCCGGGTTTACCTCCACCACCCGGGGAAAGAGCAGGGTCTGGGCCGCGGCCTCCGGCCCCTTCGATTTCAGGGCCTCGTAGAGGACCCGTTCGTGGGCCGCGTGCTGGTCGATGAGGATGAGCCCGTCGGGCCCCTGGGCCAGGATGTAGGTCTTATCCAGGGTACCCAGGACCGTGAGGTCCTGAAAACGCCAGGACCGGGGGCCGGGGTGGGCCATGGAGCCCGGGGCCAGGGTCCCCTCGGTGAGATCTGCCGCCGGCGGCCCGGCCCACCCCGGCGCCAGGTTTCTCGTCACCCCTGGTGGGAACAGCCCGGGGGCCGGGCTTTCCGCCGCCCCGGGGGGGGCCTCCGGCTGCCAGGTCACCCGGTACCGGGGACTCTCCCCGTGGAGGGGCCCCAGGGCCTGGCGCAGGGCCATGAGGAGGCGCGGGTAGACCTTGCCCGGCTCGTGGAAGCGAATTTCGGTCTTGGCGGGATGGACGTTGACGTCCACGGCCTCGGGGGGCACGCGCAGATTTACCACCGCGGCGGGGTGCCGGCCCCGGGGCAGGAGCCCGGCATAGACCTCCCGAAGGACCGCCCCCAGGATGCGGTCGGCCACCACCCGGCCGTTCACCAGGAAGACCTGAAAGCGGGCGCTGGCCAGGTTATAATCCGGCTCGGTGGTGAGACCCGTCACCTGCCAGGCCCCCTGGGACCAGGACAGGGGGAGCATGTGGGCCGCCAGTTCCGGGGTGAAGACCGCGGCCACCCGTTCCAGGAGACGGACCGCGGCCGGGGCCGTCAGCAGGGCCCGGGTCGGGGTGCTCAGGGAAAAGTGGACCTGGGGGTAGCCCAGGGCCAGGTGGCGCAGCGCCGCCAGGATCTGGGCCTGCTCCGCCTCGGGGCTTTTCAGGAATTTCTGCCGGGCCGGGGTATTGAAAAAGAGTTCCGCCACCTCCACCTGGGTGCCCGGGGGCGCGGCCCAGGGCGAGGCGGTCACAATCTCCCCGGCTTCGGCCACCACCCGAAAGCCCGCCCCTGCCCCCGGGGGGGCGCTGACCAGGCTGAGCCGGCTCACCGCTGCGATGGAGGGCAAGGCCTCCCCCCGAAAACCCAGGGTGGTGAGACCCAGCAGGTCGGCTTCGGCGGCCAGCTTGCTGGTGGCGTGGCGCCTGAGGGCCAGGGGCATCTCCTCCGGAGTCATGCCGACGCCGTCGTCCACCACCCGGATGAGCCGGCGGCCGCCCTCCTCCACTACCACCGTGATGGTGGCCGCCCCCGCGTCCAGGGCGTTTTCCACCAGTTCCTTGACCGCCGCCGCCGGGCGGATGATGACTTCCCCGGCGGCGATCTTGGCAGCCACCTGGGGGTCCAGGATACGGATGCGGCTCACGGATTCTCCCTTGCCATAGGGCTGTGCCTGGTTTATCATGTGCCTTAAGGAGGGCTGTTACGGTTCTTCTTACCCGCCCGCCGGCCATCGGAATTGGCCTTCTTCTGGCCGGCGGGGAATTTTTTTCAGTAGCAGTAGCCAGTTGTCAGTTTTTGAAAGTAATGTATTTTGGGATTCAATCTGACATCCGGAGCTAAAAGATCCCCTGACATTCAGTGACTATCTTTGCGCTAACCCCTGACCACTGACTACTGACTACTGACTACTGACCACTATACCAAAAAATCACCCCCACAGGGAGGCGCCGCCATGGCCCGGGACCAAGAATCGCCACCACCCCTGACCCCCCGGGAAGAATTGCTCCTGAAGGTGGCCAAGGAAATCGTGGTCAAATTCATCGAAGTGGGGCGCGTCTCCCCCACTTCCTTTGCCGACACCTTTACCATGGTCATCGACACCTTGCGCCATTCTCTTAAGGGCGGGGGAAAAGGGTAAAAGGGCAAGAGGCGAAGAGGGTGATAAAATTGCGGCGTGGCTTCGCCTCTGCGCCTTCTCCCCGGCGCCGTGAACCGCCTATTCCTCAGGGGCCGGTGCCCTACCCGGGGCTTATGAAAAAGTTCATAGGGAACCCATCCCTAACTTTGAACCTTGAACTTTAAACTTCCCGGACCCGCCTGGACTCCGGGGCAACGTGGTCTCGGCCTCTCAATTACTGGTCAAAGGAAACCGCATGCGGCAGCCCGGCAAGCGCGACGACCATACCCTCCGGGAAATCTCTATTACCCCGGGCTATCTGGATTTTGCCGACGGCTCCTGCCTCATCACCTGGGGCCGCACCCGGGTCATCTGCGCCGCCACCGTCACCGACCAGGTGCCCCCGTTCAGGGTCGCCTCCGGGGGCGGCTGGGTCACCGGCGAGTACGCCATGCTGCCCCAGGCCACCCATCCCCGCAATGAACGCGAGTCCTTGAAGGGCCGGGTGGGGGGCCGCACCCTGGAGATCCAGCGCCTCATCGGCCGGTCCCTCCGGGCGGTGGTTGATTTAGCGGCCCTGGGCCCCCGCACCGTCACCGTCGACTGCGACGTCATCCAGGCCGACGGCGGCACCCGCACCGCCAGCATTACCGGGGCCTTTGTGGCCCTGGGCCTGGCCCTGGAGGGCTTGCGGCGCCGGGGCGCGGTTGCCGCGCTGCCCCTCCGGGACCAGGTGGCCGCGGTGAGTATCGGGCTCCTGGGAGAGCGCCTGCTCCTGGACCTCGATTACGCCGAGGACTCCCAGGCCCGGGTGGACGCCAATTTCGTGGGCACCGCCACCGGCGAGTTGGTGGAGGTCCAGTTAACCGGCGAGGGGGGCCCCTTCCCGGCCGCCCGGCTGCCCCAGATGCTGGAGATGGCCCAGGTGGCCATCCAGGAACTCACCCGGATCCAGGCGGAGGTGTTGGCCCCATGGCTCTCCCTGCCCTGGTGATGGCCACCCGCAATCCCGGCAAGATCCGGGAGTTCCAGGCGCTCCTCACCGGCTCCGGGGTTACCCTCCTGAGCCTGGTGGATTTTCCGGGGCTGCCGGAAATCCCGGAAGAGGGCGTCACCTTTGCCGAGAATGCCGCCGCCAAGGCCATCGAGGTGGCCCGCCTCACCCATCATGCCGCCCTGGCCGACGACTCCGGCCTCATGGTGGACGCGCTCGGGGGCGCCCCCGGGGTCTTTTCGGCCCGCTACGCCCAGGACCGCACCGCGCCCCGCCCCCCCACCGATACCGACAATTGGGGGAAACTCCTGGACGAACTCCAGGGGGTCCCCTGGGGGGAGCGGGGGGCCCATTTCGTCTGCGAGCTCGCCCTGGCCACCCCCGGCGGCCGAGTCCTCCGGGCCCGGGGGGAGTGCGCCGGGGTCATTGCCCTGGCCCCCCAAGGCGATACCGGCTTCGGCTACGACCCGGTCTTCTGGGTGCCGGAGTATGGCGCCACCATGGCCCAACTGGGCCCGGAGATCAAAAATAAGATCAGCCACCGGGCCCGGGCCCTGGCGGCCTTTGACACCCTGCTCCGGTCCTGGCTCCAAGAGCAGGAAACTGGCGGCTCTGGCAGTTTTATGACAAAATTAAGGTAATACCGGATTGAAACCTCTGCGAAAGTCTCAGGTAGGATAGCCGCCCTCGGCTGTCCATACTCTCTTGAGGCGCAGGCGAGGGCGCCTACGCTACATTTTGAGGCGGAAGGATAGCGCCAGAGACTTGAGCAGAGGTCTCGGGTTGCTCTCAGAAAAGTATTTTCAGGTACCGGCAATGCTTCCCCCAGGCATGAGAATGCCTGGGGCGGGTCTCACGCGCCATGCTTGGTGCGTAAGACGCGCCCCTTGCGCCAGGGAAATTGCCTTTTTGAGCGCAGCTTAGGATAAGATTGCCCTTTGGGACTTTTGGATAATCCGGAAAATCGGCAACCCGCTTTTCTCGGGGCGTGGCGCAACCTGGTAGCGCGCTTGGTTTGGGACCAAGAGGCCGCGGGTTCAAATCCCGCCGCCCCGACCAGTTTTATAGTTTTAAAATAAAGGGCGTTTGCAATCCCTCGGTCTGCTTTTTTGCTCCTCCAAGATCTTCTTCTAAAGATGGCCGGATTTCAATCCGGCGCAGTCTGCCAATCTGACCGCACCGCCGGGCTCCTTTAAGCCAGATTTTGGTTATACGAGCCCGACGTGCGAGGCTGATAGCGTTCATGTTGGGCAAACTGCCAACTCTTAAAGATTCAGGTGAGCTGGTCTCAAAGATCAAATCGACTGCTCTGCTCAACTCACCCATCTCTATCCACTTATCCGTATCCTGAAAACAGGCCTCAAGTTCATCACCGATACGGTACGTTCCTTCCCGGGGAGCCGCCAGGATGCTGCCGGAGATTCTTCAATCCCCCTGGTTAATATGCATACTTCAGCAGCAATTCCTTATAGTTCCCCCATTTGCTCCAGGGGGGGTAGGGGGGATTTCGATTTTCGGAGCAGGTATCATAACCGGAAAACTTTCAGCAATTGCTCTCCGCCCCCAACCTGGCCCCTGAGACGCGCCCGGCGACTTTTATCTATCTGGCCGTCAGGCCCTCATACCAGAAGTTCTTCGCCGGCATCTGGGCCGGGATTGCGTACACCCTGGCCTGCCAGTCCGCATCCGTGTAACGGGTACTCAGGGGGCCGGTGAACTCGTAGTGGTTGAAAGCCACCCCCACGGTGAGGCGGCTTACCCCGTCGTTGCCCACCAGGGCCAGAATGAAGTAGGGTTCCCCCGTGGCTTCATAGAGAACCTGGCCCGCCACGGCGTCGGTGTGAATATCGGCGATCAGGGCCGAGCGCCTCTCCTGGTCCTCCAGGGTCGCCCCCTCGACCAAACGGCCGCGGCCAGGAAAGAGAGGCCCTGACTCCGGAGCTTCTCGTATTCCGCCTCGCTTAAGGGGGTGCCGTTCAGTTCCTTGGCCGCCAGGGAGGTATAGAACTCCACCCGTTTTTGAAAAAGATTCAACCGGCCGAATTCTTCCAGCTCCCCCGGAAACAGGCCGTACTTCTTGAACCCGGCCGCGGTATAGGCCGCCAGGCGCTGGAGTTCCTGCCAGAAGGCCAGGTTGGGCTCCACGAAACCCCGGGGCACCGGCGGCGCCTTTTCCTCGCCGCCGTCGCCGGCCTCGGCAAAGGCCTGCTTGACGTAAAGCAGGGTGTCGTGTTTGAGTTCGGTGTAGGACCCGAGCCAAGTCTCCAACTGCTTCACCGGGAACAGCTTCCCCTGCATGTACCGGGGATAGCCGGGGCCGTAAGTCTGCGCCAGGGTCCCCAGCAGTTTCAGCCAGGCGGCCCCCACGGAGCTGTACCACTCCGCGTCTTTGACCTTTTTGAGGTCCGCGGCTACCTCATCCAGTCGGCCGTAAAACCCGGCCACCTCGGCTGCCGAAAAGGGCGGCTTATGTTGTTTGAGCCAGGCGCCGGCAAACTCCCGGGCCGCGTTATCGCCCCACGCCGCCGGGACGAACAGGGCCGAGGGGCTGGAAGGCAGCCGCACCGCCACTTTTTCCTGCCCGGCGCTGAGGCGGCTCAACACCCAGGCGTCGAAGGTGAAGCGCTGGCCGAAAATGCGAAAGCCCTGGGTGGCGGCCAACAGCTCTGCCTTGGTCCGGTCCGGCACGCTGGGACTGATGATGACGTCGGACAGGATCCGGGGAGGCCGGAGTTCCTCCAGGTGCTGGGCAATTTTGGCCAGGACCTCGGGGTTGACCGCCTCGGCCGGAGAAAATTTTTCCGTGCCCAGGACCTTGACCACGAAGGCGCGCCACTCCGGGTAACAGATGTCATCCGGGGGCCCGGCATAGAAGCTGGTGATCTCCATGAGCTTCTCCCAGTCCTTGACCAGGGGCTGCCCGCCGGGGCCGGGGCTCGCCAGGAGGTGGGCCAGGAGGAGGGCGTCGGCAATGCCCTCGGGTTTACCCAGCCCATAGCTGTTGCGCCCCAGGTACATCATGGCCCGGAAGTAGGCCCGCAACAGGGAGGTCTTGGCGTAGTGGCTCCGGGGCGTGAACTGGGTGTAGTCGGTTTTCACCTCACCCTCTTGGCCATACTGGCCGTAGAGGGGCGACATCCCCACTCCTGAGGCCTCATAAATGCTCCTGATCTCCTGGGCCATGCGGCCGAAGACCGCCGGGGAAAACCGCTTTTGGTACTTCTTGAGCCGCTGCAAGGCGCCTGCCGCGGTTTCGGTGACGTCGGGCTTGTCGGTTAATGCCTGCGCGTCCCAGCCCTTCTTGAGCCTCTCCTCATAAGAGACGGACCACTGGGCGTTCGCCAGGATGACCAGGGGCACCGTCAGTTGCGCCGCCACCAGTTCATAGCGCTCCGCCAGTTTGCCCTTGGACCGGTCCCGGTATTTCAGGGCCTGGGCCTGGGCCTGCTGCAAAAAACGGCGGAGGAGCGGGGCCAGATCGAATCTTTCGAGATATTCCAGGGAGTTTTCCACATATTTATGAAAGGCGTGGAGCATGGGGTCGGGGGTGACCAGGCGGGCGTGTTCCGGCAGCCGCATTTCCGCCGGTGACGGCCCCCCCACCTCGTCGAACATGCCCAACATTTCGTCCCACTCCCAGCCGTCCCCCATTTTCCCTTTGAACCGGGTGGCTCCCTTGGGAATCAGCAGAAACTTGTGCTCGTTGAGGAAGGTTTTCTGAGCCGCGCTGAGTTGGACCCCCAGCAATTTCAAGACGCCCTGGGCGTTGACGGCCTGGTCCACCGTGGTGGCGGAGTCTTTGAGGGCCGGGGTCACCTCCAGGGTTTTTAACGGCGGCACCTCCGCAAAGGCCGCCACCGCCACCTTCGGCAGGGTAAGCACCGGCGGGCCGGCGGCGGCGCCCGGCCCCGCCGGGCCGAGGCTGGTCAGGATAACGGTGAGCAGCGCGAGGCTCAGCTTGGCGGCGCGTGATGGGGGATCAGCGTTCATGGGGTTACCTCCTGGAAGTTGTCGGACGGAGTGCCGGGACCCACCGGGGAGCCTAAAGAGAAAGTCGAAAACCGCTTCGTGTCGTGTCCTTCAGATACCGTGCCAAATATCAGCCCAAGAACTCCTCCATCCCCTGGTGGGGAGGAGGTTAAGGTGAGGGGGGGCGGTCTGTGACATCACCGCATTTATGAAATCTTATACCTGCTCCTGCCCCCGGAGCACTTGGTGGAGCACCGATAGTTGCCGCCACAGGGGCAGGACCTGGGATAACGGCAGGGAATTGGGGCCGTCGCACAGAGCCTGTCTCGGGTTCAGGATGGACCTCCATGAACAGGGCGTCCACCCCCGCGGCCACCCCGGCCCGGGCCAGCAGCGGGATATACTCCCTCTGGCCCCCGGAGCACGAACCCTGGCCCCCGGGCAACTGGACGCTGTGGGTCACGTCCAGGACCACCGGGCAGCCGAGACTGCGCATGATGGGCAGGCTGCGGAAATCCACCACCAGGTTGTTGTAGCCGAACATGGCGCCCCGTTCGGTGAGCAGCACCCGGCGATTGCCCGTGGCCAACACCTTGTCCACCACCGGGCCCATGTCCCAGGGGGCCATGAACTGGCCCTTTTTGATATTCACCGCCTTGCCGGTTTCGGCCGCGGCCACCAGCAGGTCGGTCTGGCGGCAGAGAAAGGCCGGAATCTGGAGGACGTCCAGGACCCGGGCCGCGGGTTCCACGTCGGCCACCTGGTGGACGTCCGAGATCACCGGCAGGCCCACTTCGTCTTTCACCCGGGCCAGAATTTCCAGGCCCGCGTCGAGGCCCGGCCCCCGGAAGGAGGTCAGGGAGGTGCGGTTGGCTTTATCAAAGGAGGCCTTGAAGATCAGGGGCAGGTTGAGTTCGGCGGCGTAGCCCTTCAGGGTCCGGGCCACGGCCAGGGTAAGCTCCGCGGACTCAATGACGCAGGGCCCGGCGATCATCACTAACTCGCCTTTACCTACCCAGAAATCAGCGATTTGTACTTTGTCAGCCAATTCTTTCATTCTGATAAAAGTAACCTACCTTTGTCATCCTGAGCGGAGCGAAGGATCTCCAGTACCCGAAAAGCGAGATTCTTCGCTCCGCTCAGAATGGCAAGTTAGAATGCATCTTCATTGGGAATAAACTGTTTGAAGTTCATTTCCTAAAATCATCGAAGAATTTCTCGTCCACATCATAAGTAGTCCTCGGTATAAGCCCGAGTTGCTGCTGTTCAAACATTTGCACCAGGGTGTCTCCGTCAACCAATTCGATGGGAGGCGCACCATCTCTCCGGGCCTCTTTCTTGGCTTCGAGCGTGAATGTGCCGGTGGTAATGATGATGCCCTTGTCGGCTCTTCCCATCATGGCCCCGCGGAAATCTCTTACCTGGGAAGGGGTTACGGCTCCCTGATAACGTTTGCATTGGAAAAGAACATTGAAGCTCACGAAGGGATTGACCTGAAGAATGCCGACGCCATCTATGCCGCCGTCCCCAGTCTTCCCCGTAACCTCAACTTTTTGAAACCCAGACTCCCGCAACAGCCTTTGGCTGAGACGTTCAAATCCGCCAGGCGGCAAGTGATTTGATCAGGTTGAGTAAATAAGTTCGGTGATCCGGTGGTTCAATTTCTTCATCACCAATTTCGTCGTCGAGGTATCTTTGGTCTCTTTGGCTTCTTTATCCCCTTTGCATATCTTTTCCTGGACTTCATTAAAAAGTCTCCAGGGCATCAAATGTCTTGGTATCAATCGACAAGCCCTTCTCGGTGAGACTCCAAACGCCACGTTTGGATGAATCAATATAACCTGCGAATGCCAGATGAAATCTGGCAAATTGAATTTGATTTCGGACGCGGGATTGCCCGTTTTTAAGTGTCACTTCTTGTTCTGCTTCGGGTATCCCCATATTTTCTATAGCCCGATCAATCATCTCAGCCGCTGTTCCAGATCCCCCCATCTCTTGCAGGACTTCCATAATCGGCTTAAAAAAGCGAACAAACTGCGAACCCTTACTCCTGGCCATTCTATCCTTCCACTCTTATCTAAATTTTATGTCATTCTGAGCCGCCAGAAGCGGCGAAGAATCTCAAAGAATTATGCAGAAAGGTCCTTCCAATCTGGATTCAATGATTCAATCAGGGCAATTTTTTTCTTCCGCAGCCATCCTTTAATTTGTTTTTCTCGTGAGATTGCCGCATAAATATCATTGGTCTCTTCAAAATAAACCAATTTGTCAATTTTATATTTATTGGTAAATCCCTTAATTAAATGGTGTTTGTGTTCATAAACTCTTCTTTCAAGATTATTAGTGACACCAGTATATAAGGTTCCCGACTTATTAGTCATTATGTAAACAAAGTATTGATATTGAGGAACCATGATTATTGACACCCTTCGCCTGCGGCTCAGGGTAACAAGAATGGTGAATCATCATATAAAAAATCAATCCAACGACTATTATTTGTCATTCTGAGTGAAGCGAAGAATCTCTGTCTTTAGCCGCCGAGATTCTTCACTCCGCTTCGCTTCGTTCAGAATGACATAAATATTCAATATATTTTTACTGCAATTGTTTATTAGATGATTGTCGGCATTACAATGAAAAGTTATCCGGGGTATGCAAAATTAAGCTTTTATTATTCTAAACCTGGCAATGAATCTCATACTTTGAGATTCTTCGGTCGCTTCGCTCCTTCAGAATGACAGATTGGAGGACTTTTCTAGAGCCATTGCTCTCTTTCAAATCTCCTCGCCCGGCTTAGTCTGGCTCAGTTTATATTCCAGGCAGGCCCGGATGTAGTCCCGGAACAGGGGGTGGGGCTTCAGGGGCCGGGACTTGAATTCCGGGTGGAACTGGCACCCTAAAAACCAGGGATGGTCCCGGAGCTCGATGATCTCCACCAACTCGCCGTTGGGGGAGGTGCCGGAGATGCCCAGGCCGGCATTCTTCAGTTGCTCCCGGTAGTGGTTGTTGAACTCATAGCGGTGACGGTGCCGTTCCATGATGTCGGCCTCGTCGTAGGCGACCCCGGCCAGGGAGCCCGCCGTCAGGACGCAGGGGTAGCTCCCCAGGCGCATGGTGCCGCCTTTGTCCGCGGCCCGAGTCCCGGCGGATAATGGCGTCGGTGCGGTAGTCATACCACTCCCGCATCAGGTAGATGACCGGGTGCTGCGGCCTCGGGGTGAAATTCTTCACTGGTGGCGCCGGCAATTCCGGCCACGTGGCGGGCAAATTCGATGACCGCCAGTTGCATGCCGAAGCAGATGCCGAAGTAGGGCATCTGCTGCTCCCGGGCATAGCGGATGGCCAGGATCTTGCCCTCCACGCCCCTGACCCCGAAGCCCCCGGGAACCAGGATGCCGTGGAGGTGGCTCAGGAGGCCCTCGGGGCCTTCCCGCTCCACCCGTTCCGAGTCGATGTAGGTGAGGCCCACCTGGACTTCGTTGGCCAGGCCCCCGTGCACCAGGGCTTCGTGCAGGCTCTTATAAGACTCCCTCAGGTCGACGTACTTGCCCACGATGCCGATCTCCACCCGGTCCTTGGGATTTTTGATCCGGGCCACCAGCTTTTCCCAAACCTCCATGCGGGGCGCCCGGGTCCAGATATTGAGCGTCTCCACCAGGCGGTCATCCAGGCCCTCCTGGTGGAACAGCAGGGGAATCTCGTAGATGTTGTCCACATCCTGGCCGGTGATCACCGCCTGGGGCTCCACGTTGCAGAACAGGGCGATCTTGGCCTTGATGTCCGCGCTCAGGACCTTTTCGGTGCGGCACAGGAGGATGTCGGGCTGGATGCCGATGGAGCGCAATTCCTTGACGCTGTGCTGGGTCGGTTTGGTCTTGACCTCCCCGGCGCTCTTGATGAAGGGCACCAGGGTCAGGTGGATGTAGCAGACGTTCTCTTTGCCCAGGTCGCCTTTGAGCTGGCGGATGGCCTCCATGAAGGGCAGGCTCTCGATGTCCCCCACGGTGCCGCCGATTTCGATGATGGCCACATCCGCCGAAGGCGCGATGGCCATGATGGACTGTTTGATTTCGTCGGTGATGTGGGGAATGACCTGGACAGTGCCGCCCAAATAGTCCCCCCGGCGCTCCTTGGTGATGACGTTGTGATAGATGCGCCCCGAGGTGAAGTTGTGCTCCTGGCCCAGGGTGACCGAGGTGTAGCGCTCGTAATGCCCCAGGTCCAGATCGGTTTCGGCCCCGTCTTCAGTGACGTAGACCTCGCCGTGCTGGAAGGGGTTCATGGTCCCGGGGTCCACGTTGATGTAGGGGTCCAGCTTTTGAAAGGTGATGCGCAGCCCCCGGGATTCCAGCAAGGCGCCGATAGCCGCGGCGGCCACGCCCTTCCCCAAGGAGGATAGCACCCCGCCGGTGATGAAGATGATTTTGATTTTCACAAGTCCTTTATTATACCTAGCCAATGCCAATGTCAAGGCGAAGTCCGGGGGAGTGGAACAGGAAAAATGGCGGGCGCCTCAAGGCGGGGATTTGCGGGGGGATCGGGTGAGAAGACTCAAGTTCAGAGGAGCCCCGCGGGATGGGAGCCGGCTTCAACCGGATGAAACTCCGTCTTGCAAAAATTGGCGCCTGCCCGGTCCCAAGGGCAAGGGGCGCGGCGCTGATGCCGCCCTTATTGCACCAGCTTGGGCGGGGCCAGGGCGCCAGTGGGGCTTACCCCTACGGAACTGGAGCCGGGCAGGGCCGCTTCCGCTAACCCCAGGGCTAATATCGTGGCATGGACATACTTGGGGTTCCCTTGGGCTTTCACCCCATTCGGGGGGATTTCAACCGCCACAAAAGAATCGACTTGATCGGTGTGATTAAATTTCGGCGTATCCACCACCGGCAGAAATACCACCCAGCCATCGGGGTGAAGGGCCAATTTATCCTCTAACACCTTAAGGGCCGAATCCACCACGCCGTTTTGGAGGTCAATGGTATCCCCGACATGCAGCGGGGGAACGGAATCGTTTTTAATATAATCCTTCAGAGTGCTGGCGTTGACGTTGTCAGGGCAGACCGCAAACCACCCGCCATTATCCTCGGGATCGGGATTAAAGCCGATGTATACATCATCACCCGGCGCCAGCGCTTTATCTAAATTGACGGCTATCGGGAGGCACCCCTTGCCCACGGCGGAGGCGAAGTCCATGATGGCGATGGCGGTGGCGCTTATATTTTTCGGACCCTGCCCGAGAACCTGCGCCAGAATCATCTGGATGTTGTTTCTCCGGGTGGTCACCCGGACGCCGTTGGCGCTGGAGTTATTCCCGGGAGTAAAAGTTTTGGTGGCGTAATTCCAGCGCCCCGCCTCCACCAAAATCTCTCCAAACCTGAGGTTAACGCCTTCCACTTTGTTCTTAGCCGCAGTGGTGAACCCCATGTGGACCGCGTGCATCCAATTGGGGTCCCGGCTGGTCGCCTTGGAGAGATCGCTCGGCCAGAGACCCCGGGCCCCTGACAAGGCCCCGGCTTCCGCCGCTTTGACTAATTCCCGCTTTACGGACACCATGTTGGCGATGTCCACAGTCAGGGCGCCGGCCCCCAGGAGCACCACCAGGGCGATGGCCACGAAGACCGCCACCCCTCCCGATTCGTTGCCCCAAAAATTCTTGGTCACTCGCCTCATGATCCGCCCCCGGTCCTTCATGGTCAGGCCCCCGCTATCGTCGCAGTTACCGGGCGCTTGAGGTTCAACCCGGGCCGCCCTGGAATTGCCCCCATTATTACCGGGCTGGCCGGGACGGACCATCGGGAGAACTACCGATTTGGGGGTCTGGAAAATCTGAATTTCAGGTAAGAGGCCTACAGGGAAAACAAGGCGCCGGACGGACCCGGATCTGGAGGGTGCTGAAGAGAAAAGTCAGGGCGAAGCCCCGGGGCGTGGGAGGCGGGAACGGCTCGCCCCCGGGGCCGGGGGCGAGCCGCGTCTGGGGCCTATTGCACCAGCTTGGGCGGGGCCAGGGCGCCGAACTTGCCGCCTCCAGGCAGGGCCGCAGCCGCTTCCGCCACGGTTAAGACCTGGGCCTTGACGTACTTGGGGTTGCCGGTTTTTTGCACCTCGAGAATTCTGACGGGCACGAAAGAGTCAATCTTATCTTCATGATTAAACTTGGGGGTATCCACCACCGGCAGAAACACTACCCAGCCATCGGAATTCTCACCCAAGGCAATGCTCATTTCCTCCAGGGCAGTGTCTAAGTGCTCCAGGGCCGAAGCATCTACGCCGTTTTCCAGGTCAATGATATCCCCGACATTGAGGGGCGGACAGGAAGCGTTGTCGATGTAATCCTTAAAAGTGTTGGCGCTGGCGCTGTCCGGCGCTTTCGCAAACCAACCGCCATTATCCTCGGTATCGGGATTAAAGCCGATGTAAATGATCTGCCCGGGGTTTTGGGCATAGTCCTGGTTGACGGCAATGGGGAGGGTACCCTTGCCCACGGCCGTGGCGAAATCCATGACCGCAATGGCGGTACCGCTCATATCTTTAGGCCCCTGTCCGATAACTTGGGCCAGAATCATCTGGACGTTGTTTCTCCGGGTGGTCACCCGGACGGCATTGGCATTGGCGCTGATGTCGACGTTAAACACTTTGGTGGCATAATCCCAGCGCCCCACCTCCACAAAAATCTCCCCAAACCTGAGGTTAACGCCTTCCACTTTGTTCTTAGCCGCAGTGGTCCACCCCTTGTAGACGGCGCGAATCCAATCGGGGTCCCGGCTGACCGCAGTGGAGAGATCTTTCGGCCAGAGACCCCGGGCCCCTGACAAGGCCCCGGCCTCCGCCGCTTTGACTAATTCCCGTTTTACGGACACCATGTGGGCGATGTCCACAGTCAGGGCGCCGGCCCCCAGGAGCACCACCAGGGCGATGGCCACAAAGATCGCCACCGCGCCTGAGTCGTCTTTAAAAAATGTTTGTCTTACCTGGTTCATAAGTCGCCTCTCGTCACTCCTGGTTATTCACACGTCATGGTAGTGGTTACCGACAGGGTTTGACTATTGCCCAAACCTGGAATGAGGTTGCCGAGGACAAACCAATTTTTCGTGGCAGTGATCGTGACGATAAAATCCTCCCCTGCCAACATGGAGGCATTGGTTTCGGTTGCCGCGTCCCCGCTGAGGCTGACCTTGGGGTCGGCATCCGCCGGGAGGCGGCTGGCCAGTCCCCAGGTGGTAAGAATATAATCATCCGCGGTGGGACTCAATGATTGCGGCAGAATACGGTGGCCGGTAGCGTCGGTCTTATAGCGCGTGGCATAGCGGGCGCCTTCCCGGCTGGCGTCGGACATCATATGCCTCATGTACCAGGCATGGCCGAAATCGATGATGCCGAAGACCAGTAACAGCAGAATCGGCACAATAATGGCAAACTCCACCGCGACTGCGCCGTGTTCCCCACGCATACCCTTCTTTGTCTTAGACATAAATCCGCAGCGCATAGTTTATCTCACCAACCTCACAATATGGACCCTCCCTATCAGGCTTCCCGGCTCAGGCCGGGGGTCGCCGGGCACTTGTGTGAAGAAGTTAAAATACTTGTCCACAATTGACCATCCGGAAATACCTTATTTTAGGAAGCCAAATACCTGATTTATCTAAATAAATAAAAACATTGATTTCTAATTTAAAAAAACAAAATATTATCTTGGCAACGGAGGCGGCTTCAGGAAGGGGCAAGATGGTTGCCGGGGGATTATGGCAATCACCGCGGTTGACCAAGGGGATCCGCACCTCAGCCTGCCGGACGCCTCCCCGGGAAATGGCCGACAGATCGCCGCGGCAGAAATCAGCTCTAATCGTAGGAAAAGGTGTGGCTGGTGGCAAACTCGATCAGGGAAGTGACGATAATGATCCCGGCGGCGGCGATCAGCAGCAAGAGCAGGGGGTAGACGATGATGCGGTACCGGGGAGAGCGCTGCAGGCGAGCCCGGAGCCACTTTTGGGCCCGGGCAAACTCCTCTGAGAACAGGATGAGGATCAGTAAAAAAGCGGCATAAAAAAGGATGGTCCTGATGACGTTATCCCGGAAGCACATTATGGCGGCGGTGGCGCCTCCGCCTTCCACCCCGGGTAAGCGGGATCACCCGGCGGCTGGTGGCCGGCGCCTCCGTTAGCCCCGTGCCCCCTACTTGGTTCTAACCTCGGTTTTATACATGAACCAGGCTGATGCGATGATAATCGCGATTCCTAACAATATGAACGGGTGCACGCTGGCCTCATAGATCAGCCAGTTCCACAACTGCTCAAGACCGTTGACAGCTTGTTGCAACATGGCGTCTAACCCCTCGATGGCCTCCCGTCAGGCAACCCGTTAACTTTCCTTTATTCCTTATGCTCTATATCACAGTTTGCCGCGTCAGAGAAATCGGGGCGAGGCGGAGGTCCTTTTCAGGTTAAGGGTACCAGTTCCACCCGGCCCCAGGCGCCCAACTTCTCCCCCACGATGATGACCGCCCCCAGGATGTCCGGGAGGGTGGCGACCCACGCCAGGGCCGGAGCCATGCTGTCGGGGCCCTGGACCCGGTTGCCCATCGCCGTGGCCGCGGCATCGGCCAGGGCGGCGCTCTCGGCAAAAACACAGGCGGCGTCCGCCCGGCCGAAGCTCAAGGAATGCCCCACGCTGGCCGAGGAGGTGCACACCCCCAAAGGACTGAGGCTCGGATCGAGGCTCAGCCCCACCCGGTGGCTCAAGGGGGAGGTCCCGGCAAACAGGGCCACGGTGGCCGGGTGTTTAATGGCCAGAAAGACGTCCCCGCCGTTTTCCACGATGACCTCAGGGCTCAAAGGGGCCAGATGCCGCCCCACCCGGGCCGCCAGGGCCCCGGCCACCGCGGCCATGGGCCCCACCCCGGCCGCGGCCGCCGCTTCGATCATCTCCCGGACCACCGCCGGGGCGAAAGGGTCGGCGGGCCAGGGGGCCAGCGTGGTGAGAAAGTCCGGGTGCCCGCCGATGTAGGCCTCCAGCTGGGCCCGTTCCTGGATAACCACGTCCCGGACCTCCGCCGAAAAATCCCCGGCGGCCAGGACCCAGAGATCGGTCTCCTTCATCATGACGCGAAACCCCGTCAGGCCCGGCCGGGCCATGCGGGTGCGATAGGTGCGGGGTTCGGGGACTGAGGTGTTCATAGGGGCTGACCCTGATTCATCCAGGGGTTTGCCGGAAGGTGAGTCTCCCGGCAGGCATGCTGACTCCCTGAGAAAAAAGAGATAAAAAACCAAAAGTTCCCCATCTAGAGCCTCTTCAGGAGTCTGTTTCGCCCTTAACGATATCCTACCACTATCGAAGTGACTCATAATTGAGGGGAATAATTTAAATAGCAAGATAATTTGAGGCGCAGCTACGATAAGCTTACAAAATAGTTATCATTTTTTTAAAAGGCGTGCAGATATAGAAGTTAACGATATTTTTCTTCTATCCAAGCCTCCTATTATTGCGAGAGCATAATTTATCACTACTACTGAGAACCGAAAAGTGGATATTAGGAATAGATTTAATTAGTTTAACTATATATGGAAAATTATCAACAGTGTTGTGATAAATATCATGCATTAGAATAATATTATTTTTATGGAATTTTAATTGCTTTATTCCATGATCTACCCAATAGTGATCATTATTATATTTCCAATCCATCGTATCTACAGTCCAAAACATTTGCGTATATCCAAGCTCATCCAGGATTTGCTTAATTGTCCTGTTAGACAACCCGTATGGTGGTCTAAATAAATTACAAATACCAGTATATTTGCAGATAATGTCATGGGCACGTAAGACCTCCTCTCGGATTTTAGGTTTGGCTATCCTCACAAGATTCGGGTGACTGAAGCTGTGGTTACCAATAATATGCCCTTCTTTGTAAGCTCTTCTCACTATCGATAACCCGGGTTCAGTTAAGAGCTTCTTTCCAATCACGAAAAAGATTACTTTGATATCATGCTCTCCAAGGAAATCTAAAAGTTTGGGAGTTGTCTTGGGATTCGGGCCATCGTCAAATGTAAGGACTATTTCCCAAATCTCTTCTTGACACTGCCCACTAATCGGGTCCACAATAGTCTCCTGACATCGGGTAATCACTTGACAAGACAATTGCCCAGGATAGATACATACAATCATGGAAGAAGGAAACGGTGCCAGAGTATTCGGTAATTATGTTGTCAAAGAAGTGACCATTATTATCGATGCTTGGCTTGCTCATTTCCTCCTAAGTTCCCCCTTGTAAAAGGGGGACTTTGACAGAAGTTCCTTTCATTCCCCCCTTTCTTAAAGGGAGAGGGGGGATTGATAAGCCCGCAAAATCCCCCTCATTCCCCTGTTTCCCAGGGGAACTGAAGCTGCAAGTCTGGATAGCCGGATCGGCTTTCCTGCCCGGCTTATGACGAACCCTGCCTCTGCAAGCGCACCACCCGGTTGCTGATTTCCACAAATTCCGCCACACTCAGGGTTTCCCCCCGGCGCGTGAGGTCGATGCCCAACTCCCCCAACAGGCTGCGCATCACCTCCGGGCTCAGTCCGAAGGCCTCAGCCCCGGACCCCAGGGTGTTGTTCAAGGTCTTGCGCCGGTGTCCGAAGGCGGTCTTGACCACGCGGTGCAGCACGGCCGCGTCCAGGGCGGCGGGCTTCGGGGGCTCCGGGACCAGGCGCAGCACCACCGAATCCACCTGGGGCGGGGGATGGAAATTGCCCGGCGACAGGGCAAAGAGGCGGGTCACCCGGAAATGGTACTGTCCCAGGACCGACAGGATGCCGTAATCCTTGGTCCCCGGGGAGGCCGTCAGGCGCGCCCCCACTTCCTGCTGCATCATGAGCACGGCCTGGGAGATGGCCGGGAGGTCCCGAATCAAGGTGAACAGCAGGGGTGAGGTGATCTGGTAGGGCAGGTTCCCCACCACCGCCACGGCCCGGCCCGCCTCCCGGGCGGCCCCGGGGAAGTCGAACTTCAGCACATCCTCACAGACGACCTCAACCCCGGGGAACTCGGCCAAGAGCTCTTCGGCCAGAAACCGGGCCAGCTCCGGGTCCCGCTCCAGGGCGATCACCCGGCGGGCCGCCGGCGCCAGGAACCCGGTGAGGGCCCCCAGACCGGCGCCGATCTCCACCACGGTGTCCTCATAGGTCAGGTTCAAGGCCGCGACAATGCGCCGGGCCTGGTGCGGGTGGAGCAGGAAATGCTGCCCCAGGGCTTTCTTAGGCCTCAGGCCCAGACGATTGAGGAGGGTTTTGGGAGAGTCTAAGGACACGGAGAGCCTTTTCCATCTTGCGCCGGTGATGGCGCTTGACGATCCACAGGGTCAAGAAATAAGCCACGATGGCCGGGGGAATGGCCAGGACCACGCCCCCCACCTGCAAAGCGACCCCCCCCTGCCAGAGCACGGCAATCCAGGCCTTATAACTGAAGGTTTCCGGAAATACCAGGGGCCTGCCGCTATACAACAGGAACTGCCCCACCTTGTAGGAGGCGATATAAATGGGCCCGATGGTCAAAGGATTGCCGATCTGGATGCCGATAAACCCGGTAACCGGGGAGACCCGCAAGCAGGGCGGCCAGGGACAGGATGGCCACCGTATGAAAGGGGATGGTGGGGGTGATGCCGATAAAGACCCCCAGGGCCATCCCCCAGGCAAGTTTCCGGGGGTCCTCCTGGAGCCGGAGGAATTTCAGCCAGTGGTAGCGGAGCAGGCGTCGCAGACCCATAAGATTAAAGACGCGGGTCCGAGGCCGGGCCGCCCCGTCCCCGGCTTCCTTGAGTTCCCGGCGCAGCACCTTGCCCACCGCGCTTTTGGGCAACTCGGCCCGAAACTCGATGATCTTGGGGACCTTGTAGACCGCCAGCAAGCCGCGGCAGTGGGCCTCGATGTCGGCCGCGGTGAGCCCCGCCCCACCCTGGGGCACAATCACCGCTTTCACCGTTTCTCCCCGGTAAGCGTCGGGCACTCCCAGGGCCGCGGCCTCCTTCACCCCCGGGTGCTGGTAGAGCACCTCCTCCACCTCCCGGGGATAGATCTTGTAGCCCCCGGCGATGATCAGGTCCTTCTTGCGCTCCACGATATAAAAATAGCCGTCTTCATCCATGCGGGCCAAATCCCCCGTGTGCAGCCAGCCGTCCCTTAAGGACCAGGGCGGTCTCTTCAGGATTGCGCCAGTACCCTTCCATGACCTGGGGCCCCTGGATGGCCAGTTCCCCCACTTCCCCGGGAGGAAGTTCCCCGGTCGCCGGTCTCCTGATCCACCACCTTCGCCCGCGTGCTGGGCAGGGGGAGGCCCATGCTGCCGGCGGGCCGCTTCCCCCGGACGGGATTGAAATGGGTTATGGGCGCGGCCTCGGTCAGACCGTAGCCCTCCATCATGGTGCAGCCGCTCAACGCCTCGAAGCGGTCCCGCACTTCCTGGGGCAACGGCGCCGAGCCGCTGATACAGGCCCAGAGCGAGGACAGGTCGAGCTTGGGCAGGCGGGGGTCGTTGATCAGGGCCACAAAGAGGGTGGGGACCCCGGGCAGCATGGTGGGCCGGTATTTCTCGCATGGCCTTGAGAAAGCTGCTGATCTCAAAGCGGGGCAAGCACGATGATCATGGCCCCCTGGGACATGGGCCAGTTGAGACAGGCGGTGAGCCCGAAGGAGTGCGAAAAGGGGAGCAGGCCCATGAGGCGTTCGCCGCCGAACCGCACCTGGGGCAGCCAGGCGTTGATCTGGGCCACGTTGGCCATGAGGTTGCCGTGGGTCAACCTGGCCGCCTTCGGGGTGCCGGTGGTGCCGCCGGTATATTGCAGCACCGCCAGGTCCCCGGGGGCCGGCAGAGGCGGGGCGGGCCCGATGGGATGTTTCAGCAACTCCCGGAAAGCATAGCGGTCCGGCCCCGGCGCAAAACCCGTGGCCAGGCCATCCCGCCGGGCCTTGAAGGGATAGAGCCAGGACAGGGGCCAGGGAAGAGCCTCCGCCAGACTGGTGATGATGATGTGGCTCAGATCAACCTGGGCCCGAATTACTTCCAGCCGGGGCAGAAAGTGGTCCAGGAGCACCAGGTGCCGGGCCCCGGAGTCCGCCAGTTGATGGGCCAGTTCTTTGGGGCTCAGGAGGGGATTGAGCATCACCACCACCGCGCCCAGGCTCAGGGCGGCGTGGTAGGCCATCACCAGTTGGGGGCAGTTGGGGAGGAAAATACCCAGGCGTTCCCCGGGGGCCAGACCCAGATCTTTCAGGGCGCTGGCCAGACCGGCGGTCTGGGTGTTGAGTTCGCCATACGTGGTGGTCCGGCCGAAAAACACGAAAGCCGGAGCTTGGGGGGATTTTTCCGCCGCTTGCAGCAACAGCCGGGGCAAGGAGGTGTTGACCGGCCCCACCGTGAGAGGCACTCCCGGGTCATAGTGCTGCGCCCAGGGAAAGGTCATCATTGCCCTCCTCTAATGCTGGTGGGAGCCTCCTTCCTGGCATTCAGAGCAGGTGCAGACTTCTTGCTCTCTGAGATCCTCAGGGGTGGCCTCCCGCACCTGGCGGATGGTAAAGGAAACTTCCAGGTTTTTGCCCGCCAGGGGATGGTTGAAGTCGATACGCACGGTTTCCGGCAGCACCTCTTGCACGATGAAATACACCACCTGGCCGTCTTCGTTTTCGGTCTCGAATACCAGGCCCGGGCGTAACTCCACCTCCGGCCCGAAGTCGGACCGGGGAACTTCCATGACCAGTTCTTCGTCAAGTTCGCCGTAGGCCTCTTCGGCCGAAAGTTTGATCACTTTCGTGTCATTTACTTTCATCCCCAGCAGGGCTTCTTCCAGCCCCGGAGGCATCGCGCCCCCACCCATGCAGAATGAGATCTCCTCGGCCTTCCCATCCGGGGGATAGGTCTCGGCCTCACTCAGGTTGATGAGATAATCAATGGTGACAAAGGAATTTTTATCGATGTTCATGGCGTTCTCCTGAGTACAAAAGCACTCAACCCCTTGAGCCGGGAGTAAAATGCATTATTTGCCCAACCTCCGCCTGCCGCCCGAAGGCCGGCGCCGGGTCCTGCTTATGATTTGGTGCCCATGATGATCCGGCCGGAATTCAGCAGATTGCACGGCACCGTATTGTGCACGGCAATGCCCACGTCCTTCATGACCCGGATGACGTCCAGATCGGTGGTAAAGCCGATCCGGACAAAAACCGGGGCCATCACGTCCTCGACGCGGCCCCAGAGGCTGCCGTTCTGAGAGCGGGTGTGATTAACCGCAATGATCTGGCCGCCGGGCTTGACTACCCGGTGGATCTCCTGGCAGACCTTATAGGGGTCCTGGACCGTGGTGATCACGTACGCCGCCATGACCAGATCGAAATAATTGTCGGGAAATTCCAGGTGGGTAGCGTCCATGACGTGCAAATCGAAGCGGCAGCCGCTGTTGATATTGGCGGCCTTTTCCCTGGCCCGTTGGATCATGGCCCGGGAAATGTCGATTCCCGTCAGCTTGGTGCGCGGCGGATAAAAATCCAGGGTGGAGCCGGGACCCACGCCGATCTCCAGGACCCGCTGGTTAGGCTGCCGAGGCACATATTTAAAAGCCTTGCGGCGGCCGGGGCCCAGGAGCTTGCCAAAAACATATTCATAGAACGGCGAATAAAATGAATATAATTGCTCCATATAGCGTGGATTCACTTTGCATTTCATACGAAATCCTCTTTTGGGTATAGGCTGAGCGGCCAAACTAATACGATATCTCAGGCGAATCGGCTAAAATAGGTAATTTTACCCTGCAACCCCTGAAAAAGCAAATGACTATTTTTCGCCGTCGGACGGGGGAATGGCCGCAGACCTGGCCAACTCTACCTCCCAGGTATCCTGGGCTTGATGGTATTTTAAGAGATAGGCGCGATCCGCCACCTTGACCTTAAAGCAGAGATATCCCGGAGCCACCCACTGGTCCATGACCTGGCACACTTCTAGCCAGGTCCCCCCCCAGGTAAAACGCCGGGGGCGTTCATGGAGTCGATACCCGGAGTATGTCTCTACCCGGCAATCCATCGGTCAGTGGCTGGTTGATGCGAAATTCGGGGGAAAAACCGGTTGGGTCACGCCCCTGAAATCCCAACTGCTGCAGGCTCCCGGTAACTGGCCGGAAACCCGTTGCAATAGTAACACGAGTAATTTACAATGGCAATGAATCATTAACGTAATGATGTATTTGGCCCTTTCGGGGGGCCGACAATCACTGCCCATCGAGAGGCGCCCGGGTAAGAGATCGCCTTGGCCGGGGGAGAGGTTTTTATACATGTTGTGCACAAAAACAATGCGGCGGGTGGTAATCACCGGCGTGGGCATGGTGACCTCCATGGGGCTTGATGTGCCCACCGTCTGGAATCGCCTGTTGGCCGGGAAATCCGGGGTAAGACGCCTGAAACGCTTCAATGCCGACCTCATAGAGCGCTACCGCGTTCCGGATGATTTCCCCATGATCGGCGGCGTGATCGAGAATTTTGATCTGAAAGAAATTTTGCGGAGCCGTAAAAAAGAAGTCACCAAGGAAGACTTGAAACAAATAAAGTACACCGATCGCTTTTCCCAGTTCGCCCTGGCCGCCAGCGTCGAGGCGGTGCACGACTCGGGTCTCAACCTCGAGACCGAGGACCCGGAGCGGGCCGGGGTGATCGTTGCCAGCGGCATGGGCGGGGTCAGCTCCTGGGAGGAAGGGGTCAAGAAACTCGTGGCCGAAGGGGTGCGCCGGGTTTCCCCCTTCCTGGTCCCCAAGATGATCCCCAACCTGGCCGCGGGCAACGTCTCCATCCGCTTTAAAGCCAAGGGTCCCAATATGGCCCTGTCCACCGCCTGCGCCGCCGGGGCCCATGCCATCGGCCTGGCCTACCGTTCCATCCAGATGGGGGAAGCGGAGCTCATGGCCGCTGGGGGCACCGAGGCCGCGGTGACCATCCTGACGATTTCGGCCTTTTTCCGCATGGGGGCCCTGGCCTCGGGGTACAATGCCAACCCCGAGGACGCCAGCCGGCCCTTTGATCTCAAGCGCTCCGGTTTTGTCATGTCCGAAGGCGCCGGCATCCTGATCCTCGAGGAACTGGACCACGCCCTGGCCCGCAACGCCCATATCTATGCCGAAATCATCGGCTTCGGGATGACCGGTGATGCCCATCATATCACCGACCCGGACAAGGAGGGCGCCCGGCGCTGCATTCAGCAGGCCATGAAAGACGGTGGCGTCACCTGCGCCGATATTGATTACGTCAACCCCCATGCCACCGCCACGCCCGTGGGCGATCGCAACGAATCCTGGGCCTTGAAGGAAATTTTTGGCGATCAGGCCTCCCGCCTGCTGGTGAGCGGCACCAAGTCCATGACCGGCCACCTCCTGGGCGCCGCCGGCGCCATTGAGAGCATTTTTTCCGTGCTGTCCATCCGGGACGGCAAAGTGCCCCCCACCATCAACCTGGATGAGCTGGACCCGGCCTGTACCGGGCTGGATATCGTCACGGGTGAGGCCCGCTCTGCCGACATCCGCCATGTCCTGTCCAATTCCTTCGGATTCGGCGGCACCAACGCGGCCCTGGTGTTCAAACGCTATGAAGAATAGAAGGTTCTGACGGGAACGCTGGCGTAAATTGACCGCAGTGCTCAAGAGGAAGTAGTTAGTAATAAATCTTACAATGGTTTTGAGCGGAGCTTGGTATGACTGAGACCGGTAAATCTGTGCCGAAGCGGCTCAGAAAAGAGCCATTGTTAGAGGCGGTATGGGAAATTCGATTCAGCAGCGATAGGGATTCTGTCGCAGAATTGTTGCCCGGCTTGATCTATAAGGCTATAGAAATCGAATTCCCTAAAATTGAGCGTTTACCCGCTGCTGACCTACCATCTGCTATTGTTCAGCAGGATGCGAAACTGCGATATGTGCCGACCGTTCGACTAGAAGGCAGCCCATACTCGATTCAAATTGGCGAGCATGTCGTATCCCTTAGCTGCCGCTTTCCGTATACGGGATGGGGAAATTTCGAACCCAAGATCATGGAACTGGCCGAGATACTCAAAGAAACTTCCTTGATTACTCAACCAGAACGGTTTTCACTCAAGTATATCGATATTATTCCATTAACTGAAAGTCCTTCTCTTAAGCCTCTGCGAGTTGTAGTTAGGCTGGGAACTCATGACCTAACCAGTAAGAATGTCCAGTTGCGCACAGAGCTACGAGAGAACGGGTTCTTACAAATTGTGCAGATCATATCTTCTGCCCAAGCGGTTCTTTCAACAGGAGAACGTTTTGAAGGACTATTACTCGATATAGATACAATCTGCCAGAGAGAACCGGGCGCATTCTGGGTAGAGTTCCCCCCCCTACTTGATAGGGCACATCAGCTCAATAAGAATCTGTTTTTTCATATTTTAACTGACGAAACGATCGACCATCTTGAACCCGAATATTGAGGCTTGTATGTCAGTAACCGAAGAGATATTCGCACGCCTTGGTTCAGAGGGAACTTATAGTATTTTAACAGCTTCTGCTGTAATTACAGCTATGCTGCTTTTGCCCTATGGTCCTGATGCTTCGGCTTCTGTGATTCCTCTGCAGGGACATCACTATAGATATAGAGAAACATCCGGATCTTCTTTTCCTGCATGCCGGGTTACCGCGAGAGATTCCACGGAAGAACCCAGTTACCGGCCAAGAACCGCTTTGGGCAAAAAGTTGATGGATCTTCGCAACCAGGCTATTGCCAAGGGGCTTACCTTATTAGATGCTGATGAGATCATTGAGGAAGTAAATCGCCGACGCGGAGAAGTAGCATAATGACGAAGATCAAAACATTTGTTGACGCTAATATTCTTATCGCCGCATGGCGGGGGAATGCTGAGCTTTTACAAAAATCTATGGAGATCATTGAGGATCTAGATCGTGAATTCATAATAAGCGACTACCTCAAGCTGGAGGTGATCCCCAAGCCCACATTTCACGGTTTTCACGAAGAGGTTCAGTTCATGGAAACCTTCATAGATAGTGCTTCGATTCAGGTAAGAGCGACGCCCTCAACGACCACTCAGGCGATAGGATTGGCCTGCCGATATGGGCTTAGCGCCATGGACGCTTTGCATGCTGAAACTGCGATTGAAGCAAAAGCAGATGTATTTTTTACCATAGAAAAACCCACCAAGCCTCTATCCCGAGTACAGGAAATCAACGTTGTATCCATAAGTGGGTGAACTCTCGGCCAGCTTTATACATGTCAGATTAGGATGGACTGGAATTCTTTATTTTCCTAAATAAATGAACCCTGGCGCTCTAATCGAGGCTCCTGACCTCAAGCCAATGGCTATCCGTTAAGCGACAACACTCCACGATAAAGATAACCACATTTAAATGACCGCCGACGAACCCAAACCCATTCGCATCGCCATCGTCTTAAATGGCCAGGAATTCTCCTGCCATACCGTCTTGCTGCCCTTTTCCCTGGAAGGTTACCCGCCGGTGGATCTGGTCCTCTACGGCCGCTCGCCCGAGGCCCCGGCCCCCGGCCTGACGGTGGCCGGCCTGCCGGATTTGCACCCGGAGGCCTTCGATCTCGTCCTGGACGGCCAGTTTCTCACCGCCGGGATGGCCGATTTCTCACCGGAAAAGGCGGGCAATCTCGTCGCCGGCCCCGCCGCCAGTTTCCTGAAAACCCTGGTATGCCAGCTCCAGGAGTTGCGCCAGAAGCAGGAGATCAACTCCGGCATCATCATGAGCGCCACCGATGCCCTCGTCACCATCGACGCAAACCACATCATCGTCGGCTACAACCAGGGTGCCGAGGTGATGTTCGGCTACACCCGGGCCGAAGCCCTGGGCCAGGACCTGAAACTCATTATTCCACCGCCCTTCACCCAGGTCCACCAGGGCTATGTCCAGCGCTACCTGGCCACCCGGGAGGCCCACGTCCTGGGCCGCCAACGCCGCCTCGACGCCCGGCGCCGGGACGGACAGGAATTTCCCCTGAGCATCTCCTTCTCTGTGGCCGAAATTCAGGGCAACCTGTATTTTACCGCCATCATGCGGGACATTACCGAGTACAAGGCCATGGAAGACCGGGTGCTCGCCTCCGAACGCCTGGCGGCCATGGGCAATACCGTGGCCCATATCGCCCACGAAATCAAAAACCCCCTCCTGATCATCGGCGGGTTTGCCCGGCAGCTTCTCAGGGCCCCGGGGTTTGACGACCCGGCCCGCCGGAAATTGTCCGTCATCGCCGAGGAGGTGAGCCACCTGGAGGAGATGGTGGCCGAAATGCGGGATTTTGTGCGCCGCCCCCCCACCGTCAAGCGCCCGGGGCAGATCAATGCGGTGATTGAAGAGGCCCTGGAACCGTTCCAGAATACCTTCACGGAGCACCATATCCAGGTGCGCCGAGTGGAGGAAACGCTGTTGCCCCCTGTCGCCTTCGACGCCAAGCAGGTACACCAGGTCCTCGTCAACCTGTTTAAAAACGCCCTGGAGGCCATGCCCGGGGGCGGGGCAATCACCATTGCCAGCCGGGTCCGGGAGGACAAAGTCGAGATCGCCGTTAGCGACACCGGCGTGGGCATGTCCCCGGAAGTAGCGGACAATATCTTTCAGCCCTATTTCACTACCAAGGAAAAGAAGACCGGACTGGGACTGGCCATCTGCCAGAACATCATCGCCGAGCACGGCGGCTGCATCTCGGTTGACAGCGCCCCGGACCGGGGGGCCACCTTCACCATCCAGCTGCCCCTCAGGGAGACCGCCCCGGCTCTGGGGGCGTCCCCCCTGGAAGAAAACCGCGGCTGATGCGAGGTGCCGTGGCGAGAAGCCACCATCTTCCTCCCCCTCCGACCAAGGGGAGAACCACCAGGAAGCGCTTTTAAAGTCCCCTGGCGGCAAAGGGGGATTTGCGGGGATTTACCCATCTGCCAGTGGAATGAATTTATGGCACATGCTATAACCGGTTAGCTGAATTGCCGAGAGCTCTCTGCCGTCCGTTCCCGAAACTCCCGCGGTTCACGGCTAACAGCTCACTACTGACGGCTCACCGCTCACTGCTGACTGAAAAAAATGACTAGCGCACCCAAACCCATCCGCATCGCCATCGTCTTAAACGGCCAGGAATTCATCTGCGACGCGGTGACGCTGCCCTTCTCCGTGGAGGGCTATCCGCCGGTGGAGTTGGTTTTGTACGGCAGCAAATCCGAGGTCGCGCCCGGCTGCCAGGTGAACCCCTTGCCCGATTTGGCTCCCGGCGCCTTCGACCTCATCCTGGACGGCCAGTTTATGACCGCCGGGCTCCCCGATTTTTCCCCGGAGCAGCTGGACCGCCTCATTACCGGCCCAGCCACCCATTTCCTCAACGGGCTGGTGTGCCAGTTCCAGGAGTTGCGTCAGAAGCAGGAAATCAACTCCGGCATTATCAACAGCGCCACCGACGCCATTGTCACCATCAACGAGGACCACGTCATCCTCGGTTACAACCGGGGCGCCGAGCAGATGTTCGGCTACACCCGGGCCGAAGCCCTGGGCCAGGACTTGACCATCATCATTCCGCCGCCTTATAAGGCCGCACACCGGGGTTTCGTGCGCCGCTATGTGGCCACCCGGGAAGCCCGGATGATCGGTACCCACGCCCGCCTCAGCGCCCAGCACCGGGACGGCCGGGAATTCCCCATCAGCATCTCCTTTTCCGTGGCCGAGATTCGGGACAACCTCTATTTCACCGGCATCATTCGGGATATCACCGAATATCGGGACATGGAAGACCGGGTGCTCCATACCGAACGCCTGGCCGCGGTGGGCAGTACCATGTCCCATATCGCCGATGAAATCAAAAACCCCCTGCTCACCATCGGGGGGTTCGCCCGGGAGCTGATCGAGTTACCGGACCTGGACGACAAGTCCCGCCACAAGCTGTCCATTATGGCTGAAGAGGTGAGCCAGCTGGAAGAGATGGTGGCCGAAATGCGGGAATTTGTCCGCCGCCCCCCCGCCGACAAGCGCCCCGGGCAGATTGGCACTGCCCTCACCGTCGCCCTGGACCTGTTCCATGATACCTTTGCCGACCACCGGGTTACGGTGCGCCGGGTGGAGGAAACACCCTTGCCCCGCGTCACCTTCGACCGCAAGCAGATACACCAGGTGCTCATCAACCTGTTAAAAAACGCCATGGAGGCTATGCCCCAAGGCGGTGAGATCACCATCACCAGCCGGGTGAAAGGAGCTAATGCCGAAGTCGCCATCGCCGATACCGGCGAGGGTATGTCTCCCGAGGTGGCGGCCAATATTTTTCAGCCCTATTTCACCACCAAGGACAAGGGCACCGGCCTGGGGCTGGCCATCTGCCAGGGCATCATCCAGGCTCACGGCGGCGTTCTCTCGGTGGACAGCACCCTGGGCCGGGGGACTACTTTTACCATTCAGTTGCCCCTCAACGAGGCTCCGGCGGCGGGCTAATCCTGGGGTCAGCCGGCGCCCCGGCCCCTAAACCGCCGGGCTCCCGATCCTCCACCGAAAATCCTCTGATCAGGGTAGGACAAGACGGATGGCTTGTGGAGCGTTGCATAATAAGAGGGACCTAAAAGCAGGTTGAGGGCGCCGGACCTGGCAGGTTAAGTCCCCTTTTGAAAAAGGTTGATTTAGAGGGATTTTAGGCTGTTATAAAAATCCCCTCTTCCCCCCTTGGGTAAAGAGGGGTAACAAACAATCTGGGTTTCCCGGGTCGCCTTAATCCTGATTCACACCACGGGCTGCGACGTGCGACCATCTTTGCGGCCATCAAGGTAACCTTTTGAACGAGTTGGCAGAAAATCGCTGGGGTATCCATACCGCCTCCCCGTTGCTGGAGGTAAAGGATCTCACGGTCAATTTCACCGGGGCCCGGGGCCAGACCAGGGCCGTGGCCGGGGTGAGCTTCGACCTGGCCCCCGGCGAAACCCTGGGCCTGGTGGGGGAGTCCGGCTGCGGCAAGACCGTCACCGCCATGTCCATCCTGCGGCTCCTCCAGGCCCCCCCGGCTCTGGTGACCGGCGAAATCCGCTTCCAGGGAGAAGACCTGGGCCGCTGCCCCGACGCCCGGATGCGCCAGATCCGGGGCAACCACATCGCCATGGTCTTCCAGGAACCCATGACCGCCCTCAACCCGGTCCTCACCATCGGGGAGCAGGTGGCCGAAGCCCTGCGCCTCCACCGGGGCATGTCCGGCCCGGAGGCCTGGCAGGAGGCGGCCGCGGCCCTGACCCGGGTGGGCTTCCCCGACGCGCTGCACCGCCTGGGCCAATACCCGCACCAGCTCTCCGGCGGCTTGCGCCAGCGGGCCCTGATGGCCATGGCCCTGGCCTGCGACCCGGAGCTGCTCATCGCCGATGAGCCCACCACCGCCCTGGACGTGACCATCCAGGCCCAGATCCTGGCCCTGCTGGCCCGGCTCAAGGCCGAATTGGGGCTGGCGGTGTTGTTCATCACCCACAACCTGGGGATCGTGGCCCAGACCGCCGACCGGGTGGCGGTAATGTATGCCGGCCTCATGGTGGAGCAGGCCCCCACCGGGGAACTCTTCCGCCAGCCCCGCCACCCCTATACCGTGGGACTGCTCAATTCCGTGCCCCGGCTGGATTTCAGCCACCCCCCCGGGGAAATCCTCTCGGCCATCGAAGGCCACCTGCCCAAGGAGCCCCCCCCGGGCTGCCTCTTCCGGGACCGCTGCCCCCTGGCCCACGGCCGCTGCCTGGAAGAACCCCCCTGGGCCGAAATAGGCCCCGGACATGCGGTACGGTGCTGGAATTATGGCTGAAGATATTCTGTCCATCTATCATCACCGGCTGCACTTTGACCCCATTGATGCCGGCCTGGTGGCCCGGCAGCACCAGACGGTCGTGGATATTGCCCAGGGCGGCCGAACCGGGGACCAGGCCCTGGAGATTGCCACCAGTGCTCTTACCCTGGCAGACCAGCTGGTTTCCCGGTTTGAATCGGCCCAATCCCTGCCCCAGCCCATCGTCTGTGGGCCGGGATGTCATTTCTGCTGCTCCAACCAGGTAGAACTCCTACCCCCTGAGGCATTGCTCCTGGGGCATTTTGTGGAACACCATTTCTCCCCGGCCGCAAAACAGAACTTGTCGGCCAGGATCATGCGGAACCTCAAACTCAGGGCCGGGAAAACCCGGCCGGAGCTTGCCCCTCTCCGGCCCGAGCTCCTCTGCCCCCTGCTCCAGGACCGGAGTTGTTCGGCATATCCGGTGAGGCCGCTGTTCTGCCGATCCCATCACTCCCTGGCGGTGGCCCAGTGTCAGCGGGAGTTTCGGGCTGAAAAGGTGACTGATTATGAATTTTACTCGCATCGTTATGAGATTACCCTGTCGGTGCGCGCCGGCCTCCAGTCCGGATGCCAGGCCATCGGCTGCCAGGCTGGGGTGCTTGATCTGGTAGAAGCGCTGCAGGTCTGTCTGGCCGCGGCCGCGCCGGCGGCCCGGTGGATTGCCGGGGAACCCGTTTTTAGTAATAAGTAGAGTGCGCCCTGCGCACCAGTCGTAGTAGGGTGTGCACTGCGCACCAGCCGCCGAACTTCTTTGCCGCCCCGCGGCATAACCTCGAATGCAAGGGCTCATGAACATGCCTGAACTGCTGACCACCGAGAACGTGAGCTGCTTCTTCCACCTGGCCGGCGCCTGGGGCCAAGGCCCCGTGCTCAAGGCGGTGGACGGAGTGAGCTTTGACCTGACTCCCGGGGAGACCCTGGGGCTGGTGGGGGAGTCCGGCTGCGGCAAGTCCACCCTGGGCCGCCTGGTGATGGCCCTGCTGCCTCCCACCGGGGGCCGCATCGTCTTCGCCGGGGAAGACCTGGCCGGGGTCTCCCGCCAGCGCTTGAAGGAGCTGCGCCGGGAAATCCAGATCATCTTCCAGGACCCCTATTCCTCCCTCAACCCCCGCATGACCATCGGCCAGATCCTGGAAGAGCCCTTCGTCATCCACAACCTGGGCGGACGTAAGGAGCGCCGGGCCTGGGTGGCCGAGCTCCTCACCGAAGTGGGGCTCACCCCTGACGTCGTCGACCGCTATCCCCACGAATTCAGCGGCGGCCAGCGCCAGCGCCTGGGGATCGCCCGGGCCCTGGCCCTGAAGCCCCGGCTCATCGTGGCCGACGAGCCCGTCAGCGCCCTGGACGTTTCCATCCAGGCCCAGATTTTGAACCTTTTGGCCGAGCTCCAGCAGCGCCACGGCCTCACCTATCTCTTTATCTCCCACGACCTGGGGGTCATCTCCCAGATCAGCAACCGCGTGGCCGTGATGTACGTGGGCCGCCTCATGGAGATGGCCGAACGTTCGGTCCTGGCCGCCGGGCGCCTCCACCCCTACACCGAGGCCCTCCTCGCCGCGGTGCCCCGCCCCACCGCCGAGCGGACCTTCAACCCCCCGGTCCTCAAGGGCGAGCCCCCCAGCCCGGTCAACGTCCCCCCGGGCTGCCCCTTCCACCCCCGCTGCCCCGAGGCCCAGCTCCCCCTCTGCCGGGACACGGTCCCGCCCCTCAGGGAGATCGCCCCGGACCACCGGGTGGCCTGCCATTTCCGGTGAGCCGGATGGCCGGCTTTAACGTCTTGGAGAAAATACCTGATCTCGATACTCCGGTTGGAGGCCCGGGGTGGATGGCTCCCTGTTTCCCGCCCTCTGAGCCTATGGGACCGCCGCGATGAACATTAATCTGTTGACCCGGGAACGACTCAGCCTCCTGTGCTGGGCCCTGATCATCGCCTATATCGTCCTGGCCGTCTATCATCTGGGGGACTTCGGCCCCAACACCGGCGGCATCAAGAATTCCGATTTTGTCCTGCTCTGGTCGGCCTCAAACCTGGCTGGGGGACCAGACCCCGGGGCCGTCTACCAGGTCCCCAAGCTGCGCCAGCGGCAGACCGCCCTCGGGGACGATCCGCACCAAATCATTCCCTGGCTCTATCCCCCGTCATTCCTCTTGCTCATTCTGCCCCTGGGCCTCCTGCCCTACCTCATTTCCCTGGCCGGCTGGCTCGGCGGCACCCTCTGGGGCGCCCTGGCGGTTTTGCGCCGCATCGCCCCCGACCCTTTAACCCCTAAATTAGCCCTGGCCTTCCCGGGCAACGCCCTGAATCTCTTTTACAGCCAGGGGACCTTTCTGCTCATCGGCCTCATGGGGGGAGGGCTCTTGGCCGTGGATGGCTGTCCCCTCCTAGCCGGACTCCTGTTGGGAATCAGCATCAGTTACAAGCCCCATTTGGGCTTCCTGCTCCTCGTCGCCTTTGTGGGAGGCCGCCGCTGGCGGGCCCTGGGGGCCATGCTGGCCGCGGTCGCCGGCCTAGCCCTGCTCAGCGCCCTGGTGTTCGGCCTCAATATCTGGCTCCTCTTTTGGCAAACCATCCCCTTGGCCAGTCACCTCGTGGCCACAGTTTCCGAGCTGTGGCCACGGATGTCCACCCCCTTTGCCGCGGTTCGCCTGCTGGGCGGCGGCCTCCCGGCGGCCTGGATTATCCAGGGGATCGTCAGCGGCACGGTGGCGGTGATCGTCTTTTGGGTCTGGCGCCGGGAGGCGCCCCTGGCCGTCCGGGCCTCGACCCTGGTCCTGGGGGCTTTGCTGGCGACTCCCTACGCCTTTGAGTACGATCTGGCTCTCCTGTCTTTACCCCTGGCCTGGATGGCCTGGGAAGGTCAGGTCCATGGCTGGCGCCCCGGGGAAAAATATTGGTTGCCGGTGGTCTGGCTCACCCCCATCCCGGTGCCTCTTTTGGCGAAAAAACTGGGGTGCCCCTTGGAACCTTTAATTCTGGCGGTTTTCCTGTTCCTGGTGGTCCGCCGGGTCCCGCCCCGGCCCGGCCCCGAGGTCCGGGTCGCCCTGAGTGGTAGTTGACGAGTCATTGATGGAATATCTCCTGATCGGCGGTACCGCAGCCCTGGCCTCAGCTCTGACCCTGTTCTCCGGGTTCGGCCTGGGGACGCTCCTGTTGCCGGTGATGGCCCTGTTCTTTCCCATCGACCTGGCCATCGCCCTCACCGCGGTGGTCCACGCCCTGAATAATCTCTTCAAAGCCTGGCTCCTGGGCCGCCATGCCGACTGGGCCGTGGTCCTGAAATTCGGCCTCCCCGCCATCCTCGCCGCCCTCATCGGGGCCCGGCTGCTCCTCTATCTGTCCGACCTTCAGCCGCTTTTCCATTACCAGGTTTTCGGCCGGGACGCCTTCGTCATGCCGGTAAAGCTGGTGGTGGCGGTCCTCATGGTGGGCTTTGCCTGGTTCGAGCTCGCGCCCCGGCGCGCCCCCTGGCCCTGACCCCCCGCTATCTCCCCCTGGGCGGGATGGTGAGCGGCTTTTTCGGGGGTCTCTCGGGCCACCAGGGGGCCCTCCGTAGCGCCTTTCTCATCAAGGCGGGCCTCACCAAGGAAAGCTTCATCGCTACCGGGGTGGTGATCTCCCTGATGGTGGATATCCCCCGGATCGTCATGTATGGGGTCAGTCTGCCGGGGCTCCACCTGGCCGACAACCGCCTGCTCATCGCCGTGGCGGTCCTGAGCGCCTTCGCCGGCGCCTGGGTGGCGAATCAATTGCTGACCAAAGTAACCCTGCGCCTGGTCCAAATCATCGTGGCCCTGATGCTCCTGGCCATTGCCGCCGCCCTGGGCAGCGGCCTGATCTGACCGGCGCCCCTGAGCCCTCAATGCACAATTTTCCTAGCGGGGGATCACCCCCCTTTGACAAAGGGTGGGGAACTACAAGGAATTGCTCTTAAAGTCCCCCTTTGGAAAAGGGGGATTTAGGGGGATTTAAAAATCAGCCAGGTGGAATGAATTTATGGCAAACGCTCTAGAGGCAGGACCCCGATGACTTTGATTTCCCGGCTCCGAACCGAGCACCTGGAACCACCGCCCTGGCTCTACGTCCGGATGGTGCGCGGCTCCCTGATGCGCCTGATCTACCGGCTTTTCATCAATGACCTGGCCGGAGGCCTGCCCCGGGGAACCCGCCTCCTGGATGTGGGCACCGGCCCCGGCTATCTCCTAAGCTACCTGGCCCGGCTGCGCCCCGACCTCAGCCTCTGGGGCCTCGATTTCTCCCCCGACATGATCCGCCGGGCCCGGCAAAGGGCCATGGCTGCCCAGGCGGCGCCCCGGTGGCTCGTGGCCGACGCCTGCCGCCTGCCGTTTCCCCCCGGGGTATTCGGCCAGGTCGTCGCCACCTTCAGCTTCCACATCTGGCCCTGCCCGGTGGCCGGGCTCCAGGAGCTGCGCCGGGTGCTGGCTCCCGGGGGCCGGGCCTGGGTCTTTGAACTGCGCCGTGACGCCTCGCTGCCAGACCTCCGGGCCTTCGCCCGGGAGACCGGCCTGCCCCTCCTTTTCCTCTACCTGGGTTATCAAGTCGTGCGGCAGCACCATGCCCTGCCGGCCCCCGAATTTGCCCGCCTCCTCCGCCAGGCGGCGGGCCCTGAGGCTCACGCCACCTTGCGCCCGGCCCATCACATTTTCTGGCGGGCCGAACTGCCAGCCCCCTGAGCTTCAGGGTTACACCAATTCGAAACCCGCCGCCTTGACCACCCGGTCCAGGTCCTCCCGGGGGATGGGGGCGGCGCACTCGTAACTTACCCGGCCGCTGCCCAGGTCCACCGCCACCTTGCTCACCCCCGGCAGACTCTCCATAGCCTTGGTCATAGCCGCGACGCAATGGCCGCAACTCATGCCTTTTACCGTAATCTCCGCCATCCGTTGCCCTCCTCGTGATTTTTGCTGGACCGGCGCTGACCTCCGCCTGAGTCCTCCTTGAAGTTGATGCTAATCATCCCATGGCCGCTGGTAAAGGCCGGCTGGCCATTCAGGGCCGGCCCGGGGAGGGGACTATCCTGGATAATTCGCCAGACCGCAATAGACAGGGTGGCACAGGCTTTCCAGCCTGTGCCAAAAACACTCGGCTTTTCAGGGTTATGTAATTTACTGTTATATTTTAGTAGGTTATCCAATATTTCGAAAAGTTCATGAATAAAGCGGGCCAGGGCCACGGCCGCAAAAAAAATCCTGGCGCCCCCAGTTTCGGTGTATGGCGCCACCCATCACCGGAACCGGGGCCGCCAGGGCGCCGTGGATAAGAAGCGGGGCCGAAACCCCGTGAAGGAGACTGCGTCAACTCCTGCCCGCCGGACTGTCTTTCCCCCCCGAATAAAAAACCCCAATTCCCTGAGGGGGGAATTGAGGATTGCACCCGTCTTGCTTGGTCCTCAAGTCGGCGGCCGGCCCGTGTCACGCGGGCCCTGTCCGTCCATCCTACAGGCAGGTCTTCTGGCTCTTGGATCGATCTACTCCCGGCGCCTTCCCGGGGCATCCTTCACCCCAGTGGCTTCAGCCGGTTTCGTCCCCAATTACAGCGGCGGGACCGCGACGGATTTGCACCGTCTTCCCTTTGCCTGTAAGTTTTTTTATACTACCCCGTTTCGCCCCGGGAGTCAAGGGCACGCGCCCCCCGGTCGAACACGAAGGTGTTGACGTCCACCCCCAGGGCCTGAGCTACAGGTAAACATTTGGCCTGGAGGAGAAACCAGACCCTCGGGTCGGCCAGGTGACTCATGGTCTCGAAGTGGCCCATGCCCTTGGCTATGATAATCCGGGCCGCGTCATAAAGCTCCCGGAAACCGGGGCTGACCCCGGACAACTCCAGCCCCACGGTGCGGGCCCCGGTGTCCACCACCGGCTCCAGGGCGCCTCTCAGGCCCGAGGCCTCCAGGTCCGCTAAGGTGAGATCGTTCTGGATGGGCCCGGCCTTCACCGCGTAGACCACCCGCCACCCCCGTTGCCGCAGGGAGGCTACCAGGGGCCGGTCGAAGAACTGCTCCCCGGCGTTGTCCGCCAGGTAGAGGATCAGGCCGGGAGGGCCGGCCAGTTCCTGGCGAAACTCAGGCGCCGCCTCGGTCCCGAACTCCACCCGGGCCGCCATCTCCCGGGCCGCGGCCGCTTCTTCCCGGAAAAAATCCAGGGCATTGCCCGCCGCGGCCAGGCGCAGCCGGGATTCCAGGTCGTCCCCGTAACCCGGGGCCAGACGCGGGTACATCCGGGCCGCCATGGCAGTGGCCGCGGCTTTCCGGGCCGCAAACGGATCGCGGTTCCCGGAGCAGTGATAAATAGCCGGGAGCAGCCGGTTGGCAATGGCCGCGGGAATGGCGTCCGGGCCAAATTCCTGGTCCAGGAGGCCCCGGGCCTCCTTCAGGGCCCGGCGCCTCACCTCCGGGTCCGGGGTGGCCAGGTCCACCGCCAGCCTCACCAGCCGCTCCAGGCAGGGATAGCACTCCGGGCGAATAGCCATGGGCCGCATGGTTTTCCTTTATATTTTCGGGCCAAGGCGGGAACTGGCGCGCCGGGACCCGGGATCTGGGGAACCAGCCCCGGGCTAAGGGATTAGCTGGCGCTTGAGCAGCCAGCGGTTGAAGATCAGCAGGTAATCATAGCCGCATCGACGGCACTCGTAACGCTTGCTGCCGGGAATGCGGCGCATCCAGGGTTTACGCTGGATTCTGGTTAAGGTTTTGCCGCATTTGGGGCAGTCACGGGGCATGATATCATCCTGATAAATCTCAAGTTATCGCGTTTGCCCAAAGTTCTTTCCTCTTATCCCCTCTCCCCCCAGCGTAGGGAGGGTCAGGGTGAGGGGGGATCAGAATAAACTTTTGGCAACGGGCCTAAGGCTGAAAATTTCTTGGGCCCTGTCAGGTTCGCCCGAAAAAAACCCCGGCGCTGCCGGGCGGCGGTCCGGAACCCAACGACCGGCCCGGCGGCGCCCGGTGACCTCCCTGACTCTCCAGGAAAAGGTCAGGCCCTCGTTTAAAACCCTGTCGATTGTATTATATGAAGCGGTTTCGGGGGAACATTTTTTGTCATTTTTTTTCAAAGTATCACGTTGCCCCTGGATGTTCCCAGCCGGCCCTCCGGCATTTGCCCCCTGGCCCTCCAAGCCGGCTTATGCCCTTGAGACCATGCCACCCAAATCGCTCCCCCATTGCTGCCGGCCCGCAGCCGGGATTCCACGTCTGCTTCGCGTGGTTGCGGCCGCCAAGCCATGGACCGTTGATTGAAAAATAATTAACCACATTGCGAGTGTAACCCGATACCGCACATAGGGGTTGTTGTCGGCCGGCTCATCAACCTCCCTGGGTGGCTCTTGCAAAAACTGCTCATTGACCTTAATGGTCATTCTGAGCGGAGCGAAGAATCTCGCATTTTTATGAGGTTGAGATCCTTTACTTCTTTCAGGATAACAGAACCACCGTTTTGCAAGAGGCTCTTAATAATTGCGGGTTAAAAGGCGCTCAACCTTCGAGCCCCGGACCTGGTTCCAGCCCGACAGAACCTACTTTGATCACCGGAACAGGAGCGCCACGGGTGAGACGCACTGCTCATGAGACGAAATTAGGCACCAAACCGCCGGATACCCTGCGGATTCGGGCCGAGAAGTTCCTGACGGCCGAGGGGGGTGAGTTTGACAAAACCTCCCCCGCGGCTGTCAAGAAACTGGTGCTCGACCTGAAAATGTATCAACTGCAACTGGAGATGCAGAATGAAGAACTCCAGCGGGCCCAGGAGAGCATCACCCAGGCCCGGGACCGGTACGCCGACCTCTACGACTTCGCCCCGGTGGGATACTTCACCTTGAACCGTAAGGGGGAGATCGTCGAAGTTAACCTTGCCGGGGCCCAGTTATTGGGCGTCGAACGGCACCGGTTAGTCAACCGGTCGTCTTTCCGGTGGATAGCGCCGGAGTCTCGGGAGATTTGCCGCACCCACTACCGGAAGGTGTTTGAGAACCAGGGCCGGCAGGCCTGCGAAGTCAAACTCCGGCGCCACACGGGTCCGTCTTTTTATGCCGCCCTCGAGAGCATGGCGGTGCCGGGTGCCGGGGGCCCGGTGCTCTACTGCCGCACCACCATGAGCGATATCACCCTCCGCAAGCAGGCGGAAATCGAACTTAAATTAAAAGAACGCCTGCTGGATGGCGCCAGCGACTCTATTTTCCTCCATGATCAGGAGGGTCATTTTATCTACCTCAACGAAGCGGCCTGGCACACCCGGGGGTATGAGAGAGAAGAACTCCTGGGAAAAGATATCGGGGTTCTCGTTGCCCCGGATTATGCCGCCACCCGGGAAAAGTTCCTCCAGGATCTCCACGCCCGGGGCGAGGTAACCTTTGAATCGGCTCATGTCCGGAAAGATGGGTCGATAATGCCGGTGGAGATCCATGCCCGTATCATTGACCTGGGGGATCGCCGGCTCATTCTCAGCGTCAACCGGGACATCACCGAACGGCAGCGGGCCAGTGTGGAAATCGCCCGCCTGGCGTCGTTCCCCCAGTTGAACCCTAACCCCGTAATCGAAGTGGACAACGCCGGAAACATCATTTTCCTCAACCCCGCCACCCTGGAGGCTGTCCGGAAACTGGGCCTTCAAGACGAGAAAGATTTCCTGCCCGCCGACCTGAAAGAGATGCTCCGGGCGACCGCTGAAGGAGAGGAAAGCCAGTTCTATCGCGAAGTGGAAGTTAAGGGAACAGTTTTTGCGGCTCATATCCATTTCATCCCGCAGTTCCAGGTAACCCGTCTCTTCTTTTTCGACATCACCGACCGTAAACGGGCCGAAGCGGAAGTAAAACTCAACGAGGCCAGGTTGGCCGGCCTCCTGAGAATTTCCCAATTTTCCTCCCCTTCGACCCAGGAACTGTTGGACTATGCCCTGGAAGAGGCCATTGCCCTGACCTCCAGCCAGATCGGCTATATCTACTCCTACGACGAGGCGACGCAACAGTTCACCCTGAACACCTGGTCCCGGGGCGTGATGCCGGCCTGCTCCGTGATTGCGCCCCGGACCATTTACCAATTGGCAGAAACCGGCCTCTGGGGCGAGGCCGTCCGCCAGGCCGGGCCCATAGTGGTCAACGATTTCCAGAAGCCCCTCCCCTTGAAAAAAGGGTATCCCCCGGGACACGTCAAACTCGACAAATTTCTCACCCTCCCCATTTTCCACCAGGGCCGGATCGTCGCGGTCGCGGGTGTGGCCAATAAAGCCACCGATTATGACGCCGCCGACGTCAAACAGTTGACCCTGATGATGGAGGTGGTCTGGCAAATGGTTGAACGCCAGCGGGCCGAGGCCGAGGTGCAGCACAGCCTGGAAAAATTGACCAGCGCCCTGGACGGAACCGTCCTGGCGGTGGCCAACACCGTGGAGATGAGAGATCCTTATACCGCCGGACATCAGCGCCGGGTGGCCCAGTTGGCCAGCGCCATTGCCCTGGAGATGGGGTTTTCTCCGGCCCGGGTTGAAGGGATGCGAGTCCTGGGCTGCCTGCACGATATCGGCAAAATCGCCATTCCCGCCGAGATTCTCAGCAAGCCGGGCCGTATCAGTCCCATGGAGTTCACGCTCATCAAAGACCACCCCCGGGTAGGCTACGAGATCATTAAAGACATCGACTTCCCCTTCCCCCTGGCTGAAGGTATTCTCCAGCACCATGAGCGCCTCAACGGTTCGGGGTATCCCCGGGGTATCTCGGGTCCGGATATTATCCCGGAGGCCAGAATCCTGGCAGTGGCCGACGTGGTGGAGGCCATGGCCTCCCACCGGCCCTACCGCGTGGCAGTGGGGCTGGACCAGGCCCTGGAAGAGATTTCCCAGAACCGGGGAATTCTCTATGACCCTGAAGTCGTGGACACGTGCATAAAACTTTTTGCTGAGAAAGAGTTCACCTTCGCCACGTAGAAGCCATTGCAAAACCGATTTTGGGCGTCTTTTTGAACCAGCCGCAGGAGCTTAAGTCCGGGAAGATTCATCCCCCTTTCCTCAAGGGGGGGATTTCGTTAACCACTTGAGCCTCTTGCAAAACTCCTCATTGACCACCATTGTCATTCTGAGCGGAGCGAAGAATCTCGCATTTTCAGGAGATTGAGGTCCTTCACTTCTTTCAGGATGACAGAAAAACCGTTTTGCAAGAGGCTCACTCGGCAATACCCCTGACCCGGATAAGTCGCCAGACAGCAAAGGACTGGGTGGCACAGGCTTTCCAGCCTGTGCCCAAAACACTCTGCTTTTCAGGGTTATTTAATTTACTGTTATATTTTAGTAGGTTATACCATACCGCTTCGGGGGGAGAGGCTTGGGGTGAGGGGGGCAGAACAACCCTGGGCAATTCCCTCTCCGGACCCTCCAATTATCGCGGCCCGCAATAATGCGGTTTTTGGGGAACGTAGGAGCAAAATGGTAGCAGAGATGAAAAAGGGGCCACGGTCATAAACCGTAACCCCTTGAAATTACTGGTAGGCACGCCGGGATTTGAACCCGGGACCCCTACCGTGTCAAGGTAGTGCTCTCCCCCTGAGCTACGCGCCTATAGGGTAATATTTTCTATAACCCGCAATGCCGCCCCCGTCAAGTGAGGAAAAAGCCTCCGGCCCGAAAAGCGCGAAATTGTCCCTGACTGCCTCGTCACCCTCCAGCCGGACTTTCCCCACCCTTCCCGCCCCGGGCCAACAGGACCAAAACCCCGGAAGAGCGGCCTTCCCTAAGCCGGTTGCCGGGCCGGTTCTTCTGCCGGGCCCGGCCGCTGTAAGGCTTGACAACTAGGGCTCTAAGCAGTTAAAATTTGCAGATATTTTTTTCTTAAAGGAGAGGCGGGATGACTTTTCAGGAACTGTTGATGACCCTCCAGCGCTTCTGGGCGGAGCGCGGCTGCGTCATCCAACAACCTTACGACATCGAGGTGGGGGCCGGCACGTTCAACCCCGCCACCTTGCTGAGGGTCCTGGGGCCGGAGCCCTGGAACGTGGCCTATGTGGAGCCCAGCCGCAGGCCCACGGACGGGCGTTACGGCGAAAACCCCAACCGCCTGCAGCACTACTACCAATACCAGGTGATCCTCAAGCCCTCTCCCAAGAATGTCCAGGAACTCTACCTCGACAGCTTGAGAACCCTGGGGCTCGATCCCCTGGACCATGATATCCGCTTCGTGGAAGACGACTGGGAGTCCCCCACCCTCGGGGCCTGGGGCCTGGGCTGGGAGGTCTGGCTGGACGGCATGGAAATCACCCAGTTCACTTATTTCCAGCAGGCCGGCTCCATCGACCTTAACCCGGTGAGCGTCGAGTTGACCTATGGTCCCGAGCGCATCGCCATGTATATCCAGGGAGTCTCCAGCGTCTATGACCTGGAGTGGACCAAGGGCGTGAAATACGGGGACGTCCACCACCGGGGCGAAGTGGAGCACTCCATCTATAATTTCGAACAGGCCGACGTGGACATGCTCTTCCGCCTCTTCGACATGTACGAGGCCGAAGCCCTGCGCATCATCGGCCATCACCTGGTGCTCCCGGCTTACGATTACTGCCTGAAATGCTCCCACACCTTCAACCTCCTGAATGCCCGGGGGGCCATCAGTGTGGCCGAGCGCAGCAGCCTCATCGGCCGGGTCCGGCAACTGGCCCGCCTCTGCGCCGAAGGCTACCTGCAACAACGGGAAGAGATGGGCTTTCCCTTGCTGAAAAAATAGCTTGCAGCTGAGAAAAAACCACTGCGTGAGTTTAATAGCGACAACCCTGACCACTAAAACGGCTGAGGCGAAGGCCCGCAAAGGTTCCTGCGCCAAACGCCGCACCGCCAAGCCCAAGCTGACCGCTGATAGCTGAAAGCTGACAGCTTCCATACGAGGACCGCCATGGCGAAAGAATTGCTGTTGGAAATCGGCACTGAAGAAATCCCGGCCCGTTTTCTCCCGCCGGTTTTGGAGGAGATGGCTGTCTCTTTCCGCAAGCTGCTGGACGCCGAACGTATCGGGGTGGGGGAGATCCTCACCTGGGGCACCCCCCGGCGCCTGGCCCTGGTGGCCAAAAAGGTGGCCGCGGCCCAGGCCGAAGTCACCCAGGAGATTATCGGTCCTCCCAAGGCCATAGCCATGGACGCCGCCGGCAATGTCACGCCCGCGGCCGCCGGGTTCGCCCGGGCCCAGGGCGTGGCGGTCTCTGACCTCATCGAAGTGGACACCCCCCGGGGCGTCTATCTGGCGGTCAAAAAGAGCACCACCGGGCGGCCCACCGCCGAGCGCCTGCCGGAGCTCTTGCCGGGGTTTATCCTGGGGTTGAGCTTCCCCAAGTCCATGCACTGGGGTACCGGAACCATTACCTTTGCCCGGCCCATCCATTGGATCCTGGCCCGCTACGGGGGCGCGGTGGTGAACTTCGAGGTGGGCGATGTGACCAGCGGCGGCGAAACCCGCGGCCACCGATTCCTGGCGCCTCAAGCCGTGGAGGTCGCGGATGCCAAGTCTTATGTGGCGGCCCTCAAAAAGGCCCGGGTCATCGTGGACCCGGAGGCGCGCCGGACCTTGCTTTCCAAGGAGCTGGCCCAGGCCGCAGCCGGGGTCAAAGGTGAGGTGGTGGCCAACCCGGGGCTGCTGGAAGAGAACACCTTCCTGGTGGAATATCCTTCCGTGGTCGTGGGGAGTTTTGAGGACAAGTTTCTGGCCCTCCCCGACCCGGTGCTCATCACTTCCATGCGGGAGCATCAGCGGTATTTCTCTTTAAGGGGGGCCGACGGCCGCTTGCTGCCCCATTTCATCGCGGTGAACAACACCTTGACCCGAAACCCGGACGTGGTGCGCCAGGGCCATGAGCGCGTCATCCGCGCCCGTCTTTCCGACGCCATGTTTTTCTTCCAGGAGGACTCCAAAACGCCCTTGGAAAACCGGGTGGACGCCCTGAAAGGTGTGGTGTTTCACTCCCTTCTGGGGACTTCCTACGAGAAGATGGAGCGCTTCCGGGAGTTGGCGATGAGCCTGTCCCGGCAATTGGCCCCGGACCTGGAGGGTGCGGTGCAACGGGCCGCCACCCTGTGCAAAGCCGATATCGTCACGGAAATGGTGGGGGAGTTCCCCAGCCTCCAGGGGGTGATGGGCCGCCAGTACGCCCTGTTGGACGGGGAGTCCCCCGAAGTGGCCGAGGCCCTCTTCACCCACTATCTCCCCCGGCATGCCGATGATGAACTGCCCCAGGATAAGGTGGGCGCCCTGGTGGGTCTGGCCGACCGCCTGGACACCATCTGCGGCTGCTTCGGGGTGGGACTGAGCCCCACGGGGACCGCCGACCCTTACGGCCTCAGGCGCCATGCCCTGGCCGTCATCCGCATCTTGCGGAGCCAACAGTTGCACCTGGACCTGGCCTCGGCCGTGGCCGCGGCTCTCGATCTCTTAAAGGACAAGATCAGCCGCACCGTGGAGGAAACAGCCCTGGAGGTACGCGACTTTTTCCTGACCCGGCTCCAGAACCTCCTCCTGGTGGAAGGCTTTGATCACGAAACCATCACCGCGGTGTTGGCCGCGGGCGGCCGGGACGTGGTGGACGCCGCGGACAAGGTCCAGGCCCTGGCCGCGGTCCGCCAGAGCCCGGAATTTCCCTCCCTGGCCCTGGCCTTTAAACGGGTCATCAATATCGCCCAGACCGCCGAGTCCGCCGAAGTTGATCCCGCCCTCTTCCAATATGGGGAAGAGAACATCCTGTATCAGTCCACGAAATTGATGGAGTCCCAGGTGACCCAGGCCCTGGAATCCCGGGATTATCCCGAGGTCTGTCGGGCCTTGGCCAGCCTCCGGGGTCCGGTGGACGCCTTTTTTGAAAAGGTGCTGGTCATGACCGAGGATGCTGGGCTGCGCCACAACCGCCTGGCCCTGTTGCTCCGTATCAGCCAGACTTTTCTCCTCATGGCCGATTTCTCGAAGATTACGACGGCCTAGCAATGCGCCGCTGGTTTCGCCGCAAGGGCAAAGAAGAAGAGAGCCGGGAGGAGGAGGCGGAAGCCTTTCTGCCGGAAGAGACCGAACCGGGCTCCGAGGCCGCCGGGGATTGCCGGCCGCCGGGGAACATGAATCCCCCGAGCCCGAAGCTGCGCCTCCTGAGGCGGCGCAGCCCCGAACCCGGGCCGGAGGCTCCTGACCCGGCTCTTTCCGAGGCCTTGACCGACGCCGGCCCGGCGCGCCGCGGCTTTCTGCGCCGTTGGCGCCGGGAGCCCCAGCCGGAGGACGCCGCCCCCCTCGCCTCAGAGGCAGAAGCTGCCGGGGCCGAGGCCGTTGACGCCGCCCCCGCCCCGGCGCCCCTGCCGGAACCCCCTCCCCCTCCGGAACCCGAACCGGCCCCGGCCATCCCCGCCGCCCCCGAACCGGAGGCAGCCGCACCCCTGCCGGAAGTCTCGATGGAGGAAGCGGCGCCCGGTCTCCCGGAGCCCGAGGACCTGGAGGAGACCGGGGAGGTTCCCGAGGCCGCGGCCCGCCGGTCCATGTTCCGGCGCCTGCGGGAACGGTTGAGCCGGACCCGGGATGCCCTGGGCGGCGGTCTGGATCGCCTCTTCCGGGGGCGCAAAGTTGTTGATGCCGAGCTCCTGGAAGACCTTGAGGAATTGTTGATTACCGCCGATCTGGGGGTGGAGACCAGCCTCTTTCTGATCCAGGCCTTCGAGGACAAATTGCGCCGCCGGGAGCTGGGGGACGTGGACAAGCTCAAGGCCGCCCTCCAGGCGGAAATGGTCGGCCTCCTGGCAAGCCCCGCCCGGCCAGGACCGCAGCGCCCGTCCCTGGGTGGTGCTGGTGGTGGGGATCAACGGCGTGGGCAAGACCACCACCATTGCCAAGCTGGCCCACCAGGACCGGCAGCAGGGCCTTACCCCCCTGCTGGTGGCCGGGGACACCTTCCGGGCCGCCGCGGTGGAGCAGTTGGAGATCTGGGGCGAGCGCATCGGCGCCGCGGTGGTCAAACAGAAGACCGGGGCCGACCCGGCCGCCGTGGTCTTCGACGGCCTGGCCGCGGCTGCCGCCCGGGGCGTGGACACGGTCTACGTCGATACTGCCGGGCGCCTCCACACCAAGGTCAACCTGATGGAGGAATTAAAAAAGATTAACCGCACCGCGGCCAAAAAAATCCCCGGCGCCCCCCATGAAGTGCTCCTTATCCTGGACGCCACCACGGGGCAAAACGCCCTGAGCCAGGCCCGGTTGTTTCACGAGGCCGTCGGCGTCACGGGCCTCATCCTCACCAAGATGGACGGCTCCGCCAAAGGCGGCGTGGCCCTGGCGGTGGTCCACGAGACCGGCATACCCCTGAAATACATCGGGGTGGGAGAAGCCATGGAAGACTTGCGCCCCTTTGACCCCGAGGCCTTTGTCGAGGCGATCCTGGGATAATCGGAACCGCAGGCCGGGAGCGGTGGGCCCCGAGCCCCCGGGCCGGCCAGGGTCCGGACCACCGGCCGGGTTCACCACCAGGCATTGCCTGGAAAATATTTTCAGGAGTCGCGCCTGGGCCTTTGCCCCACCCGTAAAACATGAAAAGACTGGTGGGGCGGGCCTCCGTGCCCGCCACGGGGTAAACTAAGTCCTGAAAAGAATCCCTCTGCGTCTCTGCGTCTTAGCGTGATTAATTTTTCACGCCAAGGCGCTAAGGCGAAAAGATTGGGCGCAAACATTCCAGGAGAATTTTCGCCTGCCTCATCCGGTCGCGAAAATTATTTGCCGCACTCCCTTAACAAAACCTGGCCAAAATGAGTCTAACTTTTTTTAGAGCAGGCACTGGGGTACCCGGTCGACCCCGGCAGGGGTGAAGGAACCGAACCTTTGGGTAGCGCACCACCAATCTGGCGAAAACCCCACTTCCTTTATTATTGGCTCCCTCCCATCCTATGGGGCCTGGCCGTAATATGCATGTCGGGAGATTGGGGTTCGGACACCAACACCTTGCACTTGCTCCAATGGCTGCTGTCCGGTGTTGTGGTCCTGAAGCCGGCCCAGATTGATCTGATCAATTTCTGCCTCCGGAAAACCGGCCATGCTCTGGCTTATGGGTTGATGTATTTTCTCTGGTTCCGGGCTTTTCGGGGCTATGCGGGCTATGGCTCGTGGCGCGCCTGCCTCTGGGCTATGGGGTTTTGCCTGATCTATGCCTCGATGGATGAGGGGATCCAATGGTTTCACGCTTCCCGGGGAGCCAGTGTCTACGATGTGCTCCTGGATATGTCCGGCGCCGTCCTGGCGGGTCTGATTGCCGCTGCCGTCTGGACGCCCGGCCCCAAAACCCCAGCCATTTCCGGGATCGACGGAGGATAAACCGTCGAACCGGAATAATCTTGTGGCGCCTCCCTTGAAATCCGCTTCAAGAGAATTTACGTTAATTTATTAGGTGATTAAATATTGAGGCATATGGTTCTCCTGACCCCAACCTTGATGATAAAAACCGTTGGACATAAAACCCTGGCTCACCCATAACGCCTGAAAAGTGGCTGACTCTTGGTGATGGTGGGCGTTAGCTGTTCCTTTTTAACCGAACTTTGAACTTTGAACTCTTCTGGGCAGAAACCTATGACTCTTTTTGCACGACAGAAATTGGGCGGCGACGGGCGCCGGCAGGCCTGGTGGGCTCCCGGCCGGCGGCAGGTATGCCTGCTGATAGTCCTGGTGACCGTGTCCTGGCTCGGGCTGAGCGCTCTCCCCCTTAAAGCGGCGGATGATGCCAACCTCTTTAACAAGGTGGTGGAACACACCCTGGCCAATGGCCTCAAAGTGCTGCTCCTGCGGGAGCCCCGGGCCCCCATCATCACTCTCCAGGTGTGGTACCGGGTGGGCTCCAGGAATGAAGCCCTGGGCAAAACCGGCATCTCCCACCTCTGCGAACACATGATGTTCAAGGGTACGGCCAAGTACGGCCCCAAGTATTTCTCCCCGGAAGTGCAGAAGGTGGGAGGCTCGGATAACGCCTTTACCTCCCGGAATTACACCGCCTACTTCGAAACCGGCCCCAAGGACCAGTTGCGGCACTGGCTCGAGATGGAAGCCGACCGCATGCGGGGCGTCAACGTCGACGAAAAGACCTTTGAAACCGAAAAGAAGGTGGTGATCGAAGAACGGCGCCTGCGCACCGAAGACGACCCGGTGAGCTTTATGCAGGAAGCCGCCATGGCCGCCACCTTTGAGGCCCACCCTTATCAGTGGCCGGTGATCGGCTGGCTCCATGATATCGAAAGCATCTCCCTGGATGATTACCGGACTTACTACCACCGGTACTATCTCCCCAACAACTGCACCCTGGTGGTAGTGGGCGATATTGACCCCAAGGAGGCCCTCGCCCAGATCGAAGCAACCTTCGGCGCCTTGCCGGCCGGGCCTGCGCCTCCCAAGGTTACCGCCAAAGAACCGAAACATTTCGGAACGCGCCGGGTGGAGGTGCACCGGGAGGCCCAGTTTCCTTCTCTGTTAATGAACTATCACGTGCCCAATTGGGAGAGTCCCGACGCCTACCCCCTGGAACTCCTGTCCCGCATCCTGTCGTCGGGGCGCAGTTCTCGCCTCTATCACCACCTGGTCTACCAGCAAAAACTGGCCCTGGCGGCCGAGGCGGACTATAGTTTCGACACCACCAACCCCTTTATCTTCTCCCTGGCCGCCCAACCCATGCCGGGCAAATCCGTAGCCCAGTTGGAAGCGGCCATAGACCAGGAGATCAAAAGACTGCAAACCGACCTGGTGGGTGAGAAGGAACTGCAAAAGGTCAAAAACCAGGTGGCGGCTTCCTTTTATATGGCCCTGGATTCCATCTTTTATCGGGGCATGCTGTTGGGGCGGACGGCCACCGTGGCCCGCTGGACCCTGCTCAAAGATTTCGTTCCCAAAATACAACAGGTCACCCGGGAACAGATCCGGGAAGTGGCGAAAAAATACCTGGTGCCCGACAGCCTCACCGTGGGGATCCTGGTGCCGATCAAGAGCGCTAAGGCCCCTGCCGGTCATCCCCACATGAGACAAGATATTCGTTGATCCCTCAATACCTTTGGTCAGGTTTCGGCTTAACCGGCAGGCGCCATCATCATGGAGAATACCTTGCTTAAACGTTTTACTTGGCTGATCTTGGGAGTTTTGCTTTGGAGCACTGCGGCCCTGGCGGCGCCGGAAGCCCGGGTCCTGGGAACCCGTCAGAAACTGCCCAACGACCTGGTGTGGCTGTTTTCCCCCCAGACCGAACTCCCCCTGGTGACCCTGGAGCTCCTCATTAAGGCCGGGACCCTGGAAGACCCCCCGGGCAAGGAAGGCCTGGCCAACCTCACGGCCTCCCTGCTCCGCAACGGCACCAAATCCCGCAGTTCCACCAAGATTGCCGAGGAACTGGATTTTATGGGAGCGAGCCTGTCATTTTCGGGGGGCAATGATTTCGCCACCGTGAGTCTGACGGTGCTGAAAAAGGATCTGGGCCCGGCCCTGGAACTGCTCCAGGATATCTTGATGAACCCCACCTTCCCGGCCGCGGAAGTCTTGCTGAAAAAGAACCAGTTTAAGGCGGCCCTGGCCAGCGCCGAGGATGAGCCCAAGGTGGTGGCGTCCCGAGCCTTTTTCAAGGACCTTTATGGCCCCTTTCCTTACAACCATCCGGTCATGGGCACGCCCCAGGGGCTTACCGCCATTACCCGCCAGGACCTGATCGCCTTTCACCGCCAGTACTACCGGCCTAATAATGCCGTCCTCAGTCTGGTGGGGGACTTAACCCCGGATGAGGCCAAACAATGGGTCACCAAAACCTTCGGGGCCTGGCCCGCAGCTCCTCTCCCGGCCGCCAAACTGCCCGCCATTCCGCCTCTGAATCAACGCCAGGTAGTCGTGATCAACAAAGATATTACCCAGGCCAACATCATCCTGGGCAACCTGGGGATCACCCGCAAAAACCCGGATTTCTACGCCTTCCAGGTGATGAATTACCTCCTGGGGGGCGGGGGCTTTGCCTCCCGGCTCATGGACGACATCCGGGTCAACCGGGGGCTGGCCTACAACGTTTACAGCGCCTTTGAACCGGGCCTGGAACCCGGTCCTTTCATCGTGGCCCTGGAGACCAAAAACGCCACCGCCGGCGAGGCCATCACCCAGGTGGTGGCCCAACTCCGGCGCATCATGACCCAGCCGGTGACCGACCAGGAACTGAAAGATGCTAAATCTTATCTCATCGGCAGCTTTCCCCGGAAAATGGATTCCATCTCCAAGCGGGCCTGGCTCTTGGGATATGTGGAAGTCTACGGCCTGGGACTTGATTACCCCTGGCGCTATCCTGAACTCATCCAGCACCTGACCCCCGGAGATATCCAGAAAGTGGCCGACAAATATCTCCAACCGGAAAATTATCTTCTGGTGATCGTCGGGAAGAAATCTGCCATGACATCACTGCCGGGCCCCGTGCCCGGGCAGAAGCAAGAGGAGAAGCAGCATGAAGAAAAGCAGTCTCATTAGCCTCGTTTTAGCTTGGACCCTGCTGGGCTTAGGCCCGGTGGGACCGGCCCCGCAGCCCTCGTGGGCCCAGGCCCAGGTCCCCGCCGCGGCCCCCGCCCCCACCGTTCTGGCCCCGGACACCTTTGCCAAGCTGGCCAAGGAAGTCTCCGGCGCGGTGGTCAATATCAGTGCCGAAAAAATCGTCAAGAACCAGATGCGGGAATTATTCGGCCAAGGCCCCAGGCATCCGAAACAGGGCCCCGCCCCGGAATTACCTGAGGGCGACGCCCAAGGATTTCCGCGATTTCTTCGATAAGTTTTTCGGCGAAATGCCCAAGAGCTACAAAGCTCGCAGTCTCGGTTCCGGCTTCATCATCGACTCCAAGGGCTACGTGGTGACCAATAACCACGTGGTGGAAGGCGCGGATAAGATCAAGGTCATCCTGGTGGGAGGTAAGGAATACCAGGCCACCGTCAAAGGCCGGGACCCCAAAACCGACCTGGCCCTGATCCAGATCGTCAAGCCGCCGGCGAATTTACCGTTTCTCAAGTTTGGAGATTCCGACGCCATTCAGGTGGGAGACTGGGTCATGGCCGTGGGCAACCCCTTCGGCCTGGGCCATACGGTTACCCAGGGGATTATCAGCGCCAAGGGCCGGGTTATCGGCGCCGGTCCCTATGACAACTTCCTCCAGACCGACGCCTCCATCAACCCCGGCAACAGCGGCGGCCCCCTCCTCAATCTCCAGGGGGAGGTTGTCGGCATCAACACCGCGATCATCGCCTCCGGCCAGGGCATCGGGTTTGCCACCCCCAGCAATATCGCCAAGTCCGTCATTCCCCAACTGGAATCCAAGGGCAAGGTGGTGCGGGGCATGATCGGCGTCCAGGTCCAGAACGTCACGCCGGATCTGGCCAAATCCTTCGGCATGTCCGAACCGAAAGGCGCCCTGGTGGCCCAGGTCAACCCCGGCACCCCGGCTGCCAAGGCCGGCATCCACCGGGGAGATATCATCGTCGAGTTTAACGGCCACCCCATCCATGAAATGAATGAATTGCCCCGGATGGTGGCGGCAACGGCCCCGGGGTCCAAGGCCGTGCTCAAGGTCCTGCGCGGGGGCAAGGAAAAGACCCTGAACCTGACCATCACCGAACTCACCGATGAACAACAGACCCCGGCCAAAACCGAAGGGGCAGCCGAGAAAACCCCCCTGGGCATGGAGGTGCAGGACCTGACCCCCGCCCTGGCCCAGCAGTTTAGCCTCCGGGACAACCAGGGCGTGGTGGTGATCCGCGTCGAGTCCGGCAGCCCCGCGGCTGATGCCGGCATCCGGGCGGGAGACCTGATCCTGGAAGTGAACGGCGAGGTCGCCACCTCCCTGAAGGAATATCGGCAGGCCGTCGCCAAGGTGAAAAAAGACAGCGTGGCCCGCTTCTTGATCAAGCGCCAGGGCCACACCCTCTATCTCACCGTGGAGAATCCTAAATAATGACGCCGGCCCCCCCGGGGGCCGCAGCAACTACCAGTAGTCCTAAGAGGGGCGGTGGCCACACCGCCCTTCTTTTTCCCGGTTTCAGGCCCATTAGCGCCCCATGGACAATTTTTGTAGGAGGGGACCCAGGTGTCCCCCATGAGGGCCCACCCACAGGTGCGCCCCGACGTTTCGTCGGTATATTTTCCACCCCATCTCCTCAGGTACCCCCGTTGTTCTCGAACCCTGGGCGCCTGAGCAGAATTTATAGTGATTGCCAAAAGTTTTTTCTGCTTCGGGAAGCCTGATAATCCCCCCTGCCCCCCTTTAAAGAAGGGGGGAAACTACAGGGAATCGCTGTTAAAGTCCCCCTTTGACCAAGGGGAATTTAGGGGGATTTGAGAACCTCCCAACGGAAGGAATGTATGGCAAACGCTATAAGCGCCGTCCTGCCGACACAAAAAAGGGCAGACCGAAGTCTGCCCCAAAGCGCGCCCGGAGCGGCCCATCCCCCCCGGGACCGGCCGCCGCCTGAAGATGAAAAGCTACTGCTTGCTGATGACTACCAGGGTTCTGCTATTCACCAGGGGATAGATCTCATCCAGGTCTTTATTGAGCAGGGAGATGCAACCCAGGGTCCAGTTTTCCCCGGCCAGGTTCCGGTAAGGGTCTTCAGTCCCGTGGATGCCGACATCCCCGCCGATCTCCGCATCCGGCGCCACTTTCCCGGCCTTCTTGGCCCGGCTGAACTTCAGCCAGTTCTGGGTGTTGGGATAATCCAGCCAGATGAAACTGTCCCACTTGGAGTGGGGGTATTTGGCCCGGACCCGGTACACCCCTTCCGGGGTGCAGGCATCGCCCTGGCACAACTTGTCGTTGCGCGGATTGGTCCCCAGAACCACGGGGTAGGTCTTCAGGGGCGTCAGGCCCCGGTAACAGGTGAGTTTGCGGCTGAGTTTATGGACCACGATGACCGTGGGCTTATCACGATGAATATCGTAACCATTCTTAGTTAACACATCGGCAACATACTGTTGTTCCGGTGTCAGTTGGGTTTGTTGTTGTTCATACTCCGGCAGCGGCGTGTCCAGGGTGACGGCTTCGGGCTTCCCCAGGCCCCCGCCGCACCCTGCGCCTGCCGCCAACAGCAGCACCACGCACACGCAATAAAATAAGTTACGCATTTTATCCACATCCTCCCCCATTACGGTGATATAACGTAACAGGTGCTCACTATAGCAAAGAAACCTCACATTTACAACAATATTTTGGGATGATGGTCTTTTATTGTATTATTCTAGTAGGATATTACCATGCACCTTATTGTCGACGGTTACAACGTCATCAGACAGTCACCCCGGTTGCAGTTCCTGGATGCCATGGACCTCCAGACCGGCCGGGAAGCCTTGTTGGAACTGCTGGCCCATTATCGCCGCCGGTCCCATCACCAGATTACCGTGGTGTTTGACGGCTGGCAGCATGGCGACCTTCAAGAGGGCCGGGACCGGCATCAGGGCATCGCGATCATTTATTCCCGGCGGGGGGAGCGGGCCGATGAGGTGATTAAGCGCTTGCTGCACCAGGAGCGGGAACGCGCCCTGGTGGTCACCTCCGATCGGGAGATCCAGGTCTGCGCCGAGCAGAACAAGGCGGCCTGGATCAACGCCGCTCAGTTTGAATCGTCTCATCTGCACGACCCGGCAGGGCCAGACGACCCGGACGCCGGGGCCGGCTCCCCGTCCCGGTCCACCCACAAGAAAGGCCCGGCCCGACGTTTATCCAAGCGGCTCCGCCAGCGTCAACAGCGCCTCAAGAAGCTGTGACGGTCTGAAAAAGCAAGAGAGTTGAGATGCTCCGGTTAACCCGAGCTTTTCATCGCTTCCTTGGCTTTTGACCCGGAGTTGCTAAAAATCCTCCCCACCCCCCCCGTGAGAAAAGGGCGAAAACGGCAAAGTCCCCCTTTGCAAAAGCAGGACTTGAGTCAGCTTATTCCTACTCTTTGGGCAATAAACACCAAATAACTACAAAAGAAAAAACCGGGCAGGGTAGATTAACCCTTCCCGGCCATGCAGATGCTTACTTGCTTGACGGCAACTTGATATCAGGTAGGCCGACGCTGGGCCAGGTACCTCTCCAGCCGGTCCAGGGCCTCGGCCAGATTTTCCAAGGAATTGGCGTAGGAGAAGCGGAGAAAGCCTTCGCCCCCGGGGCCGAAATCGACGCCCGGGGCTACCCCGACTTTGGCTTTCTCCAGGATGTCGAAGGCCAGGGCGTAGGAGTCGGCCGAGAGGTGGCGGGCATTGACCAGGACATAGAAGGCCCCGGTGGGAGGAACGGGAATCTTAAACCCCAACCGGGCCAGCCCCGCCAGCAAAAACCGGCGCCGGGCGTCATACGCGGTCCGCATGGCCTCGATCTCGCCCCCGGCCTGGGTCAGGGCCGCAATGCCGGCCCGCTGCACAAAGGGGTTGGCCGAAATAAAGAAATTCTGCATCAATTTCTGCAAAGGGCGGATGAAATCCGGGGGCGCCAGGAGATACCCCAGGCGCCAGCCGGTCATGGCGTAGAGCTTGGAAAACCCGTTGATGACAAAGGCGCGGTCGGTGAACTCCAGGATGGAGTGCTCCTTACCTTCGTAGACCAGGCCGTGGTAGATCTCATCGGAAATGACGTAAGGCCCCAAATCCGCCAGGCGGGCCATCCAGTCCGCCGGCATCAGGGTGCCGCTGGGATTCCCGGGAGAGTTGACAAGCACCGCCTTGGTCCGGGGCGTGAGATACCGGCCCAGGGCCGCCGGGTTCATCTGAAAGCCGTCCTCTTCCCGGACCGGCACGTACCGGGGCGCCGCGTCCACCAGCCTGAGGATGTTGGGGTAGCAAGCGTAATGGAGGTCCGGGAGCAGCACCTCGTCCCCGGGGTCCAGGAGGGCCCCGAAGATCAGGATCATGGCCGGGGAGGTCCCCGACGTGACGATGAATTGGGAAGGCTGGGCCGACACCCGGTACTTGTCCCAGTAGTGCCGGCACAAAACCTCCCTGAGCTCCATGAGCCCCTGGGAATGGGTGTACTGGGTCTCCCCTGCGGCCATGGCCCGGTAGGCCGCCTCCTTGACCACCTGGGGCGTGTCGTAGTCCGGCTCCCCGATCTCCAGGTGGATAACCGACTCCCCGGCCCGCTCCAACTCCTGGGCCCGCTCCAGAATGTCCATCACCAGAAACGGGGTGATCTCCCGGGCCCGCCGGGACACGGCGCTCGTTGGCTGCTGTTCCATAGTTACCCAACATATCAAGCCCTTGACCGGAAAACAACCTCTTACCAACCGTTAAACCTGAGGCTTCGGCCCAGCCCTAACCAGGGGAAGTTTCTTGATAGGCACGCTCCCAACGTGAGACCTCTGCGAAAGTACCCCCCACTTGTCATTCTGAGGGCGCGGACCGGCCGAATAATCTCATAACTCTCTTTAAATACAAGAGCTTTCGCTTCACTCCGGATAACCAAATCCCTTTCCGCAGAGGTCTCAACCGTGAACCTCGAACTTCCGGAGGTTGCCCCTTAAATTTTTTTAACTATTCTCTTGACACGTATTCTTTTGTATAGTAGTTTATAACCATGAAGCCGTTAACCGACCGACAGCAGACCGTGCTGGCCTTTGTAGAGGAGTTCTGCGAACATCAGGGCTATCCCCCCACGGTGCGGGAGGTTGCCGCCGCCTTCGGCATCCAGCCCCGGGCCGCGGCGGACCACCTGGAGGCCTTGAAGCGCAAAGGCTACCTCCACCGGGAGCCCGGGCTCTCCCGGGGGCTGTCCCTGAACCCCAAGAGCCCCGGAACGGTGGTGGAAGTGCCGCTCCTGGGCCGCATCGCCGCGGGGCAACCCCTCCTGGCCAGTCAAAACGTGGAAGAGACCCTGCCCCTGCCCCGGTCCTGGGTCCGGGGCGAAGAGGCCTTTCTCCTCCGGGTCACCGGAGAGAGCATGGCCCCGGTAATCCTGCCCGACGACCTGGTGATGGTCCGGGTCCAGTCCCGGGTAGCCCGGGGCGAAATCGCGGTGGCCCTCATCGACGATGAGGCCACCTTAAAGCGGGTGTACGAAGAAGCCGGGGGCCTGGTCCTCAAAGGCGACAACCCCGATTTCACTCCCCTGCGCTTTTCCCCGGCCGAGGCCGCCGACGTCCAGATCCTGGGCAAGGTGGTGGGCGTCTACCGCAACCTGGAGGGCAAAAGACGCGGATGACCCCCTTAAACCACTATCTAACGCCTCTTCAACCGGGCCGGGGCGTCTTGCTCTGGGGGGGACACCTGCGAGCCCTGGCCGCAGCCGCGGCCGCCTGGGGAGTGGCCCGGGGAGCGCCGGTCCTGGTGGTGGACGCGGCCAACCGCTTTGACCCGTACGGCTTGGTGCGAGAGGCGGCCCGCCGCGGTCTGGCGCCCCAGGCGGCCCTGACCCGGGTGCACGTGGCCCGGGCCTTCACCTCCCACCAACTGGTGCGCCTCCTCACCGAAACCTTCCCGGCGATTCTGTCCCCCGGCAGCCTGGTGCTGCTCCTGGGACCGGTGAGCCTGTTCTACGACGAGCAGGTGCCCTGGAGCGAACGCCGCCGCCTCTTTCAGGACCTGGTGAGCCTGCTGGCCCGGATCAAGACCGGCTCGGCCCTCCTGCTGCTGCAACCCCTCCTGCCCCGGGCCGCCACCAACCGGCACTTCGGCCGGCTCCTGGCCCCGGTGATGGACTACTTTGTCGAGATGGAAAGCCCCCAGGGCCGCCCCGGCACCAGCCCCCGGGCAATGCCGGCGGTCTCGGCGCGCCCTCCGGGCACCTCAGGAGGCGGGCCCCGTCACGCCGCCCCCTCCCGACCTCAGAGAGGAGAACCTTAACGTGGACCTATCCCTATCCGAATACCCCTGCCTCCATCCCGGCCTGAAAGTTACGGCTCGCCTGAGGCAATTGCGCCAAACCCTGGACCTCCCGGAGGATTCTCTGACTTACCTCCTGGAAATCCTGAAATTCCTGGGAACCCTGGGGCTGATCCTGGTAACCGCCTTAATCATACTGATGGCGGGATGAAGCAAGACGGGGGTGAAAAGTTGAGGAGGGACGAGGGAATCAGTGGCGCCGGTGTCCCTGCCCGCGATCCTCTGCCCTGGGTCCCCCACCCTTCCATCCCCCGGCAAGTTTTCGTGGCACAGGCTTCCAGCCTGTGCACCCGCACCGGCAAGATGCCAGCGTCGCTAAGAACTTCTTAAGGCAGCGTGTAGGGCGGGCCTTGCCCGCCGCGCCGGTCATCAATCGGTGCTACGGAAACTTTTCGTAACCGTGGCCATTAATTGCGAAAACTCCTGACAACTGGCTACTGACCACTGACTACTGACTACTGGTAACTGATCATGGGACGGACGGTTTTACCTTACAGCCAGGTCTGGGAAGCCGAGCGGCAGCGCTGGCAGAAGTTCCGCCGGGCTTTGCGCCGGGAGGACCAGGTCCACCTGGACCGCCTCTTTGAACTGGCCCGCCTCCACCTCCAGGCCGGGGTCTACGCCTCGAACCCCTGGCCCCTGGAATCCCTGCTCCTGTCCATGCTCCTGGAGCATCAAAAGGCCCTGGTCGCCCTGCAAGAGCAGCTTAAACGTCTCGAACAACTTTTGAGTGGAATGCCGAGTGAAACCTTGACGAAAAATTCCTCCGCCCTCCCCTCAAACACCACTCCCAACCCCCTGTAGGGGCGGACCTGGGTGTCCGCCCTTGTCGACTCACCTGTGGAGCAGCCGTAGGGGCGGTTCGCGAACCGCCCTTTCAATTCCCCCAGTAAAGGGATTGGGGAGGGGGTTTTCGTAAGGGAAAGGGCCCGCGCCTTTGCCCCTCCCCCCACGTTTCCTCCACACCAACAATCATGCAAACCACCGGCTGGCTCTTCGATCTCTATCCTCTCCATGACCGCATGGTCTTGTGGTTTATCACCGATACCGGCCGGCGGCTGCGGTTGGAGGATGATTTTCCCTACTGTCTCTCTCTGGGCGGGCCCCCGGCGCAGCTGCAAATCCTGGCCCGGGCCCTGGGCCGGAAGGGCTGGCTCCGCCGGGCCTATCCGTCCCGGGGCCGGGATTTATGGACCGGCCTCGAGGTCCCGGTGCTGGCCCTGGAGGTCAAGGCCTATGGCTTTCTTCCCCGGGTGCGCCAGTGGCTGGGGACGCTTCCCCGTGAGGTGTCCTGCTACAACTGCGACCTGGACATTGCCGCCGCCTATCTCTACTCCCGCCGTTACTGGCCCTGCGCCTGGTATGGGGTAGAGGCCCGGGACGGGCGCCTGCTTCGCCTCGACCTCCTGGAGGACCCCTTCGCGGTGGAGTTTTCGGTCCCGCCCCTGGCCACTCTGACGCTTTCCCTCACCCGGGACCATCTCATTCCCCTGGGCGCCGGCAACGGCCTGGCCGTGGGCTGGGAGGCCCGCACCCTGGAACTGGAAGCCCTGGATAAGCCGGGCCTGGTGCGGGAGTTGGCCGCCTGGCTCCGGCGCGCCGACCCGGACCTGGTGCTGAGCGATTATGGAGACGACGTGATCATCCCCACCCTCTGCCGCTGGAGCCGGGAGTCTGGCGAGAGCCTCCCCCTGGACCGGGAAGCGCACCCGGCCCCCCGGCGCTCTGGGCCCGGCCGCAGTTATTTTTCCTATGGCCGCATCGTCTACCAGGGAGCCTCGGCCCCTTTTGCCGGCCGCTGGCACCTGGACCGGCGCAACTCCTTCTACTACCGAGAATCGGGCCTCATGGGACTGGTCCAGATCGCCAGGATCGGCCGGATGCCCCTCCAACAGGCGGCCCGGTCCAGCCCCGGGACCCTGATCACCTCCATGCAACTGGCCCAGGCCCTGGCCGACGGCATCCTCATCCCCTGGCGCAAAGCCGAACCCGAACACTTCAAAACCGCCGGCGAACTGCTCACCATCGACAAGGGCGGCCTCTCCTTCATGCCGCCCATCGGCCTCCACACCCGGGTGGCGGAAGTGGACTTCGCCTCCATGTACCCCACCATCATGGCCATCCACAATATCTCCCCGGAGACGGTGAATTGCCCCTGCTGCACCGGAGCAGTTGCCAGTGGTCAGTTGCCAGTAGTCAGTAGTTTGTTACAGGGTGACCATTGCCTGCCCCAGGTCCTTTCATCAATCCCCGTAGGGGCGACCCGGCGGGTCGCCCTTAGCCTCCCCTCCTCCAGCCGGAACCCGGTACCCGAGACCGGTTACCGCCTCTGCCGTCGCCGGGAAGGGTTGGTGCCCCGGACCTTGAGGCCCATTTTGCAACTCAGGGCCGATTTGAAAACCCGGGCCAAGGAGCTGTCGCCTGAAGCGGCCCGGCCCTACAAACAGCGCCAGACCGCCTTGAAGTGGATGCTGGTCACCTGCTTCGGCTACCTGGGCTATAAAAACGCCCGGTTCGGCAGGATCGAGGCCCACGAGGCCGTGACCGCCTATGGCCGGGACAAGCTCTTGTGCGCCAAGGAGACCTTCGAGGCCGCGGGTTTCACGGTGCTCCACGGCCTCACCGACTGCCTCTGGGTGCAAAAGAAGGGGTTGGCTGATACGGGTTTATGGGAAAATGACCATGGTTTTGGTGGCACAGGCGTCTCGCTTGTGCCGCGTAAGCTAAACATTTTCAAATCACACTTGTCTTATCCCCGCGAAATAAAAATCCCCCCTGCCCCCCTTTTTCAAAGGGGGGTTCAAAGTCCCCCTTTGGAAAAGGGGGATTTAGGGGGATTTAAAGTTTGCGCGGCAAAGCATACAGCTACCTTCAATGACCTTTTCAAGACGACCCAGTATGAGGCGGAACTGGAAGAGTTGTGCGCCGAGGTTTTCCGGGTCACCGGCGTTAAGCTGGCCCTGGAGGGGGTGTACCGCTGGATTTTTTTTATGGCCTCCAAGCAGGACCCGCAAAGGCCCGTAGCGACGCGCTACTTCGGAGTTTTTGCCGACGGCTCCCTCAAGGTCCGGGGGCTCATGTGCCGGCGCCGGGACACGCCGCCCTTCGTACGCCGGGCCCAGGAAGCCCTGCTGGCCAAAATGGCCGGGGCCGCAACGCCCGAAGACCTGGCGGCCATGCGGCCGGTACTTCTAGAAATGGCCGAGGGCTTTCGCCAGCGCCTCCGGGAGGGGGGCGTTAATCCCCAGGATCTGATCATTACCCGAGTCCTGTCCCAACCCGTGGCGGATTACCAGGTTGACACCCCCACGGCCCTGGCGGCCCGCCAGTTGGAGGCCGCCGGCATCCGCCTCCAGCCCGGGGAGAAGGTCCGCTACGTCCATCAGGAGGGCAAACGCGGCCCCAAGGACTGCCGCGTCCAGGCCGCGCCGTTCCTCGAGGCCCTGAACGGCTATGACACCAAACTCTACCTGGATCTGCTGGACCGGGCCGTGGCGGAGGTGATGCTGGCTTTAGAGGAGGTGGTGAAGGAGTGAAGTACTCGAAAAAAGCCCCGGAGATCACCAAATACCCGGAATAAGACGTTGCCGATTCTGAGCGAATTCACCATACCCGTCAATTCTGAAAAGAGTTTTTTCTTCAATTATTATACGTAAAATTATCGCGGGAATAAGAATCGATAAACAGAGTATGAGAGTGATGAGATTAAAGAAGAAAATAACTATACCCAGGTTGGCCAAAATCATGCCGGCATAGGCCGGATGCCGAATGTGCCGGTAAGGGCCGGAATCAACAATCTTATGCGCATCAACCTCCCTGACAATATGCGAATAATATTTTCCCAGGGTCTTAATAGCCCAAAGCCGATAAGTAATACCGACAAGAAACATCGTGAACCCTGTAAAATGAAATATATTGGGAGATTCCCAGGCCGAAGTGAACCATAAAGCCGACAGGAAAACTGCGGCCTGACCAATGGCATAAAGTTCGCAGGTGCCATAATCAGACGTCTTCTTCCCTTTGTTCAATTCCTCTTTGGAGATTTTCGATTCAATCAAGATCCAGGCCATATAAACCGAAGCAAAAACCACGTAAAAATTAACGACTGAGTTAATCCAGATAGTTTGATGCGTTACCCCATACACTGTTAACATGCAAATAAGCGCAATGAGCAGAATCGAGAGAATTAATGGGGTGGCGTTACGTATATTCATACGTTACCATTATCTGAATTACATTAAAAAAGGGGCGGATATAAAACCCGCCCCTACACGTGTGCTGCGATAATAATACGGTGTCCTTAGATTTCCAGCCAGGAATCGGAGAACAAGACCTGACCCATGATGACCCGGGCGGTCTTGGCGTCGAATTAACCCTGCCATAGAGGAGCCGATTAAAGCAGCGCCCGGTAATCGACATTCAAGGCTTCCCCCAGTTTTTTGGCCATTTCTTTGCCGATGGGGCGCTTGCTCCGTTCCATTTCGGAGATATGGCGTTGGGGAAGACCGATGCGCCCGGCCAGCTCCCGCTGAGTGATGCCTTCTTTGCCCCGGGCTCCTGCCAGCACCACCCCAGGCAAAGATTTTGCATCATATTCCGGAAAGGCCAAACGCCAGGGCTGCGCCTCTCCCAGGTTGACAAACCCCAGAGATTGCAGTGCCTGAATCGCCTCCACTTTTTTCCCCGACGGCCCCACAAACTTCAACTCCACCACATCCGCATCAATATGGGGCTCTTTCATGGGTGCCTGCATAAATAACCTCCACTATTTTGATGGCCTTATCCATTATTTCCCAAACGGCCACATACGTAGGACGGCCTTTCTTAAGGTGGCAGCGATGGCGGTATTTCCCCAACGGCCCGTAATTTGGCCAGTTTCCCCGCACCGGTCCTGATATCTCAATTTCTCGCATCAGGGCGATGAGGTTCTTCCGGACGCCCAGTGGCAGACGATCAATCTGTTTCGTCGCTTGCCCCGAGAGCATCACGGTCCATTGCATGCTCATATGATACCAATTATTAGTATCAAGTCAAGTATTCAGCAACACAGGCGAGACGCCTGTGCCAAAGACAAAAAAGGGGCGGGTTATAAACCCGCCCCTACACGTGTGCTGCGATAATAATACGGTGTCCTTAGATTTCCAGCCAGGAATCGGAGAACAAGACCTGACCCATGATGACCCGGGCGGTCTTGGCGTAGTTCTGCAAGGTTTTGGACATGGACGGGATGTCCACTGATTTGCCGTCCATGATGTCGTAGACGATTTGCACGGCTTCCGGCATTTTGCCGCTGACCACGTCGGCCAGTTCCTGGTCGAAGGAATCCACGATGGCGGAGACCATGCCGTTCCGCTGGAGCATGACGACGTAGGTGCGGTTGATGATGGGCCGCAAATCATCGGGCACGCCGTTGGAACAGTTGGACAGGCCGCAGGTGGATTTACAGCCCGGCGCCATATCCTGGAGCATATGCATGTAATCCAGGGTGGCGATGAGCTGGTTCTGCTGGATGTTCAACGGCGCGATGATGGGATCGAACCAGATGCGTTCGTTCTCGATATCGTATTCCGCCGCCTTGGCCAGGATTTCCGCGGTGAGCATGCCGCGCTCGTTTTCGTCCCGGGGCATGCCTTCGGGGCCCCACATCAGCCCGATCATGTCGGCGTCGTACTTCTTCACCAGGGGCATCATGCCGTCCATGCGCTCGGGCCGGGCCATGATGGAGTTGATGATCGCCTTGCCTTTATGGACCTTGAGTCCGGCTTCCATGGCGGCGATGTTGGAGGTGTCCAGGGCCAGGGGTACATTGGGCACCACTTCCTGGATGATCTTGACGATCCACGCCATCATCTCTTCGCCGCCCTTGCGGGCCGGGCCGATATTGACATCAATAAAATCCACCCCGGCCTCGGCCTCTTTCAGGGCCACCTCCTGGAGTGGTTTGGCATTGCGTTCCTTCATCGCTTGACCATAGACTTTGGTCACCACGTTCAGGTTCTCGCCGATTCGGTAAAATTTATCCATCAGGTGACCCCCTTCTTGAAGGTGCTGTCGGTGGGGAAGAAAGCCCTGGGGCTTTCTTCCCGGATAACTGAGAAGCTCCCACGAAAACTACAGGGTTTTCAACAAGGCCGGGATATGGGAGGCTTCCCGCGGCCCGATGAGAACCTTCCAATCGGGCAGTTCCTCTTCCAGGTCGCCGCTGATCCCCGCGGCATAACCCGGAATGATCAGGGTGCGGGTCTTAACCTTATCGGTAATCCCACACTTTTTCACGAACATTGCCACCGAGTCGCCGGAGAATTTTCCCGCGGCCCAGGCGGTCATCACCGACAGACCCTCGGTGTCTTGGATGAGCAGCCAGGTGGAAATCTTGCTGGCCTCGATTTCGCCGGACACGATGAAGTAGGTGAGGGCGAAGTTAGTGGTGACGGCCACCGGGGAGTTCTCGTCCGGAGTGCCGATCTCGTAGATGCCCGGGGTAATAATCATGGGCTTCTGCGGGTCGGTGAAGATGTTGAGACGCTCCAGCAGCAGGGGGAAGATCCCGTCAGCGGACAGGTCGTTGACCACCACGATTCCGCCGTACTTGGCAATAAATACCGCCGCGTAGAGCTTTTCCATCATGGGATCGTCAGTCATTTTGGCAGGAACCGTGATGGTGGGGAAGCCGAAAGGCTTGAACCCAGCCGTCAGGGGAGCCCGGCGGATGGCGATCTGATCCTGCAGGGCCTGTTTCAGGGCCCGGGTACCGGAATCGAGCACCAGGTCTTTAAGGCCCATGCCGGTCAGCTTGGTGGTCAGTGCCGCCAGGGCATCATAGCCTTCAGCTTTGGCTACCAGGGCCAGCCCCATTTCCTTGGCCAGGGCCCCGAAGGCATCAGCGTTCTCAGGCGTGGCGCTGCCCAGCAGCGGCTTCCGCTCCTTGACGGCCTCGGCCCCAGCCTTTAACACATCGACTTTGTCGGACCGGAGCATGATCGCCGCGTCGGTCTTGTCCAAAACCTTCTTAGCCAGGGCGGCAAACTTCCCGGCGTCGCCGTCAGAATCAAATACAACCATCATTTCCGGCCGGAGCAGGAGACCCACCCGGTCGAACTGCAATTTCATAAATTGATCTAGCTTCTTGTCCACCTCGGCGTCAGAAGTGGCGGTGGTCACCACCCCGGCGATGATGGTGGGGTTGAAGAAGGTCTTTTCGTGGCGGAACATCACGGTCTCGCCGCCGATGGTCTTGACCCCGTCCTTCATGGCCAGCTTGACGGGGCGGATCGGCGGGGCCGAGGCTGCCGCCAGTTTTTCTTTGGCCTCATCTGACACGTAAGGACATTTATCCAACTCGGCCTTGCCACTGGCCAACCCCATGGCAAAGGCCAGGCAGGTGGGAAAGCCGCATTCCTTACAGTTGGTTTTCGGGAGCATTTTAAAGATTTCAATTCCAGTTAATGCCATTGTCTCTCTCCTTATCCATGGCTGGCGGCCCTCGGTGAGTTACCGGGTGTTACCCATCCCGCCGGGACCTGAAATCAAGCAAGGGCCTGGGGGGCGCACCCCCAGGCCCCGTTAAGGTTAACCGATAATCGGGTCCATTTCCAGAGCCGGGTGTTTCTTCTCCGTCAGGAAGGCCAGGATATCGTCTTCGGTGACACCCACGGTCTCGTCGGCAATGCGATCGAGCAGATCGGGCATCCCCTCTTCCTCGCTCCGCTTCAGGAGCTGTTCCCGGAGTTCATCTTTCAGGATCTTGGGCATCCACACGATGCGCTTCAGCCCGCCGTCGCCTTTGACGAACTTCCGCTGGACGACGTTGTACTTGCTGTGCCCCACAAAGCCCGGGGTAACTTGGCCGCCGCCGATGACGCCGGCCAGGGTGGTGAACTTCATCCCGCAGGGGGTTTCACCGGTATAGTCCCGGTTGACCGTCATGATGCCGTTGCACATGGGCAGCACCGCCGAGATGGCTTCGCAGCAGCCGCAGGTGGTCATGGGATCATAGACCAGGCTGTAGAAGTTGTATTTCTCCACCGTTTGCCGGGAGGCCTTGAAGACGAAATCGTTGACTCCCTGCCACATGCCCAGCTTTTCGTCGAGGACATCGCCCTTCGGAATCGGCTGGTTGGGGCCGGTGGGGTTGATTTCATTGGAGGCCTTGCAGTCCATCCAGTTGTAGGCGCCGCACAGGCCGGTACGCTCCGGGCTGACCACGCAGACGTGGTTCGGGGCGAAGGACTGGCACAGGGTGCAGGAGTAGTAGGTCTCGGTGGTTTCGTCCCGCATGTTCTCCACCCGGGCGTCACGCTCGTGGTAGACCTTCCGGGCCTGCTTGGTGATCTCGTCCACCTTGTCCTTCTCGGTGTAGATCTTGATCTGGCATCTTGTCGAAGATGGCGCCGAAGTCCTGATGGAACTTGGCGTGCAGGATGGTGCCGACGTGTTTCAGGGTGAAGCCCTTTTCCACCGCGGCCTTGCCGATGCGGTACCAGGCGATGTCCCGCTGCCCGATGTGCATGACGCCCTGGGCGTAGTTCACCAGGTGGTGAATCTGCCGCTCCAGGATGGGCTCGAAGTCGGGCTGGAAGGCCCGGCCGGCCACTTCCACCACGATGGCCAGGGGCAGGCGCATGGGGATTTTGTCCTGCGGCAGGTCCGGGAGGTCCGGGCCGAAGACTTCCACCTTGCCGTCTTCCACTTCTTCCATGCGCTTGCTGGTGACCAGCTCCACCGCCTGGGTCTTGCCGCCGCCGCACTCGGCGTAGAGGTCGTCTTTCCGGACCCGCTCACCTTCGAACGCGGCGCCGAAGTTCACCGGGATGTCGATCTCGGTGATCTGGACCTTGAGGCCCCGGACTTCGATGGACTTCTGGCCCAACTCTCGCCATGGGCACGTTGCTGACTACGTGTTCATAGGTGCAGATACCCGTGGGCAGCACCTGGGGGATGTCCTGGTTGGTGATGGTCGGGAAGCCCCAGTTGATACAACCGGCGGCGTTGGCGTACCACTCGTCGGAGATCTCGGACACGGCATTGACGAAGGCGAAGATGCGGTCCTTGTTGTACAGGAGCATCTTCAGGGCCGCGCCGGGCTTGACGCCGCCGAAGGCCATGGCGGCCCGGTTGGCGAAGCCCAGGGCGAAGACCGCCCCGGCGATGTCCGGGCTGAAGGGCACGATCCGGGTGGGCCAGCCGATCTGCACGCCGCCTTCCAGGAGCTGTTCCGGCACCGAGGTCTTGCCGTCAATGGACCGGGCGGCGCAGAAGATGTAGAGGTTCTTTTTCTGATATTCCGTTACCAGGTCCACGGCTTCCTGCACCGAGGGGGCGGCGCCGACGATGGCGGCGAACCCCGGGGCGGAACCGTCCACGAACTCGACGCCGCGTTTCCGGAAGATGGTGTCTTCCGCCGCGCCGAGCCAGATATTGTTGTCGCCCTTGTTATAGACTTCTTCGCCGCCCACATAGAAATCAGGGTCTTCCACGTAGCGGATGGCCTCGGCGATTTCCTCGGCGAACAGGGTGGCCAGACCGGCGTCCAGGCCGGGTCCAAGGTAAGGCAGGTAGTTGTGCTCGGCCGGGACCGGCGGCAGCAAGGCCTTGCAGCGCTCCATGACCGGGACTGCGTCTTTGAGCTTCTCGATTTTGGTGCCCATCAGCGAGTAGATGATGGGGAGATAATATGCGGTATTGGGGAAGCCGATTTCCTGCTTCTCCCCATATTTCTGAATGGCCTCATCCAACTTGGCCGCGGCTTTGTCCACGATCTTATGAGCCCCGCGAATCGCTGCGGAAATGATAATTTTCGACACTGTGCCTTCCTCCTTCCTTTTTCTTAAAGGAAATTAGCTGCAGAGGACCGCCCCGCCTTCTTGGCCGGGCGGCCCCGTTGGTTCCTAGTGCTCCTCTCCGGCGGCGGCGGCTTCGGCCATTTCCCGGCGCATATCCATATCGAAGAGGACCCGCTCCCGGGCCTTGTCGATGCCCAGGGCTTTGCGCTTCAGGTCGATGTGGGCGATCATCTTCTTGGCCATCAGTTCCGGATCCTGCTCGAGGTCCCACTTGCCGCCCAGCTCTTCTTCGATGCCCTTGAAGAGGTAGTCGGTGAGGATCTCCGAGCCGGTGGTGGGCCAGGTCACCCCAAACAGGGTGTACACGCCCGAGGCCACGAAGTACTGGCCGATGGCGATGGCCTTCTCACTCATCCACTCCGGCGCCGCGCCCGCGGCGGGCAGGTCCGAGATGTCGCTGCCCAGGCCCCCGGCCTTGACGCAGGCGGTGGCCGCCATCAGGATCCGGGAGTTGTCCACGCAGGACCCCATGTGCAGTACCGGCGGGATACCCACGGTCTCGCAGATCTCGGCCAGACCCGGCCCGCAGAACTTGGCGGCTTCCGGGCTCAGCAGGCCGTACTTGCCCGCGGCCATGGCGGAGCAGCCGGTGGACAGCACGATGACGTCGTTCTTGATCAGTTCCTTGATCAGGGTCAGATGGGAGCTGTCGTGGGTGGTGCGGCAGTTGTTGCAGCCCACCACGCCGGCCACGCCCCGGATCCGGCCGTTGATGATGTTGTCGTTCAGGGTGTAGTAGGAGCCCCGGATGGAGCCGCCCAGCAGGTACTGGATGGTCTCGTAGCTGAAGCCCACCACCGTGGGGGTGTGGACGTTGGGGATCATCACCGGCGATTTCCGGTTGGGGAAGTTGTCGATGGCTTCCCGAACCACCTGGCGGGCGATGTCCAGGGCGTGATGATCGTCAAAGGGGATGTGCATGGTGGCGCCGGTCATCCGGGCCCGGGGGTCGGTGGTGATCAGCTTGGTGTGGTAGCACTTGGCCACGTTGGCCAGGGATTCCATGATGCACTGCACGTCCACGATCATGGCGTCCACCGCGCCGGTGATGATGGCCAACTCCTGCTGCAGGTAGTTGCCGGCAATGGGAATGCCGTGGCGCATGAGGATCTCGTTGGCCGAGCAGCACATGCCGGCCAGCTGGATGCCCTTGGCGCCCTTGTTCTTGGCGTACTCGAGCAGCTCCGGCTCCTGGGAGGCCACGTAGATCATCTCGGGCAGGACCGGCTCATGGCCGTGGATGATGATGTTGACATGGTCCTCTTTGAGGACGCCCAGGTTGATTTCACCGGCCACCGGCACCGGGCAGCCGAAAATGACGTCCTGGAGGTCGGTGGAGATCATGGACCCGCCCCAACCGTCGGACAGGGCGGTGCGGCTGCACTGGTTGAGGATGTTGTGGTAGTCCTGGTCCACGCCCATGTGGGTGCGGTGCATCAGTTCGACGATCTCGATGTCGCAGCCCCGGGGCACGATGTTGTATTTCCGCCACAGTTCCAGGCGCTTCTTGGGGGCCCGCTTGGTGTTGGTGAGCTCGCCGTCCTGCTGGCCGAACTCCAGCAAAATTTTATCGGCCATTTCCAGGGCGATGGCTTCCTTGGTCCGGGGCTTGGCATCGTCGCCTTCCCCTTCCTTGGTGGCCACGTCCCAATCCTTGGCCAGGCGGTGCAGCTTGGCTACGTCTTTGAGCTCATAGCCCTGGGCCTTGCCCAAAGCCACTTCCTTGAACAGCTTGGCCACGCCCCGGGAATGGTCGTTGTGGGAGGCGGCCCCGCCGCAGACCATGCGGGCAAAGTTCCGGGCCACGATGGTCTCGGCGGTGGCGCCGCACAGACCCGTGCGCTGTTTCTTCTCTTCGCCGGTCTCGCCTTCTTTCTTCTTGGGAGGCGGCACCCGGCAGGGACCCTGGGAGCAGATCCGGCAGCAGGCGCCTTCAGCGCCGATGGGGCAGGGCTTCATGGTCTGGGCCCGGTCAAAAATGGTCTCACAGCCATCCGCCGCGGCCTTCTTCATCAATTCCCGGCTTGCGGGGTCAACAGATAGTTTTTCAAAATCTAACTCAGCCATTAAATTTTCCTCCAGTTTCTTACTTTTAGGGATGACCTTCATGGCCCCCCTTGACAACAGAGCCCCATGCCCGGAAGTTGAACATGTACCGCGATTGGCTTAAGGGGCAGAGCTCTGAGAAAACAAGAATTATCTGTTCCAGGTGCGGCGTCGCCTTAGCCGGCCAGTTCCTGGATAACCTGTTTAACCATCTTCACTGATTCCGGATGGCGCATGATGAGCAGGTCGCTGCCGGCCAGGAGCAGATCCACCGCGGTGATGGCTTCCATCAGGATGCCCCGCTTGGTCTGGTCGCCCAGTTGCGGCGCCTCTTCGTTGGTCTGCTTGCATTCCTTCACTTTCCACACTTCTTGACCGACGTAGTTGAGGATGGGGAGCTGCAACTTGTCATCTTCCTGGGTGAGGGCGGCCATGCGGTCCCGTTCCATCACGGAATAGGAATACTCCATGCCGTACCCCAGGCCGCCGGTGGTGGGATCCACCAGGATCTGGGTGTCTTTGACTCCCAATTGGCCCAGGAGGATGTTCAACTGCTTGGCCAGGTTGACGTCGATGGGGGAGTTGGCCGACACCGAGTGGTTGTAAGCCAGGGCCGCAGCGCCAATCTTCTTGTAGTTCTTGTCTTGCACCGGTCCCAGGGTAATGCTCTTGTCAGCGCAGGCCTCGGCCACCACCGGCAGCACTTCCGCGTCCTTCTCCATGTTGCTGGTGCCGTAGACGATCAGCGGCACATCGATGGCGGCCAGCACCTTCTTGGCCGTGGCCGCGGCCGCTTCCGCCGTGGCGTTGTCCCCGTTGGGATCAGTGCTCACCAGGACCAGGCCGATGGCTTCGGCGCCAAATTCCTTGACGCACTTCTGGGCCCAGGCCACGGGGTCCTTGGCCACATCCTTGATGGCTGCATACGCCGGGGCGGCCCAATCCTCGCCCGGATCTTTATCCCATACTTCCATGGCAATCCGGGGTTTGTTGGGCATAACCCCTTCAAACACATAAAAGGGGTAGGAGGTCTCTCCTCCCAGAGTGATGGCTTTATCGCCTTTACCGATGGTAACTGTTTTGATCGCGCCAGAATACTTCTGTTTGGGAATTTCAAACGCCAAGGTAGTTCCCTCCTTAATTTTTCCGGAATTGCCGGCAGCTTAACTTTAGTTGAACCTACGGAGGTATAAACATTGTGAAAATAATAATTATCTAGGCAACCTGTCAAGCAAAAAATCACGCCTGCCAGGATTGTGGATTTTGAACTTAGGTAAATAACTGGTCAAAGATGGCGTAAGCCCCTTTTAATGCTGGTGAATCGGCTGGCAAAGTAAAAGTCGGACGCCCCTGGCTATCGAACTCGGCCAACTGGGGATCCTCGGGGATCAAACCGGCCAGTTCCAGGCCCTGGGTGGAAATTTCCTCCTGGGTCCGTTCGCTGAGGCCGTTGGTCACCCGGTTGACAATCAGCACGGCCCGGCCCACCACGACCTTCAGGGCCTGGGCCAGGTCCTTGAGACGCCGCACCGCCTGGATGCTCCGCCAGGAGGGGTCGCTCACCAGCACCAGCAGGTCCACCTTGTTCGTAGTCAGGCGGCTCATGTGCTCCATGCCCGCTTCGTTGTCCATCAGGATGTAAGGATAATTTTTCGCCAGGACATCCATGAAGTGGGCCACCAGATTGTTGGCAGCGCAGTAGCAGCCGGGACCTTCCGGCTGCCCCATGGCGATGAGGTCGAAGCCGTCGGCCTCCACCAGGCACTGGTTGATGCGCATCTCGATGAGCTGGTCTTTGCTCATGTCCACCATGCCGCCGCCCTTTTTCATCTCTTCCCGGGCCGCGCCCACCGAGCTCTCCACCTCGACCCCCAACACCTCATTGAGATTGCTGTTGGCGTCGGCGTCCACCGCCAGCACCGGTTTTTTGTCGTGTTCCAAAAGATAGCGCAACAGCATGCCGGCCACCGTGGTCTTGCCGGTGCCGCCTTTGCCGGCCATGGCGATAATAAAACTCACGATTAAGTCTCCCTCAGTGTGAAAGTATTCACATTGCAGTATAATGAATAATCCCCCAAACGTAAAGCTCTTTGTGCCATGCGCCCATGACCCGGCCAAGACCGAGTCACAGGGTTTTCGGGATAATGACGACGCTGGATTGACTTAATACGGACAAAATACTTGCGCGGCCCGGGGAAGAATCATTATAATTTCCTGAGATGGGACCGCAAACCGGCCCAGCCTCCGCCGGCCTCATACTGGGGGATCGTCCAATGGCAGGACAGCGGCCTTTGGCGTCGCTGATCTAGGTTCGAATCCTAGTCCCCCAGCCACCTCTCCTTCTGAAAAAAACCTCAACGCCCCAGCCTCCGGGCGCGGCCTTAGGGTCTTGCACCTCAGCACCCTCCGGAGAGCCCGGCTCCTGAACCAAACCCGTCCACTGCCCCCGGGGAAACCACCTCCCGGAAGTGCGCCCCTTCCCTCGTTGCCCAGGGCCATTTTTTTCCTTGACAGCCAACATTCACTGCATATATATTGTGGTCATCAATATTCGGGTACCCACATAGGGTATAATAGGGAAGCCGGTGAAAAACCGGCGCGGTCCCGCCGCTGTAACCGGGGACGAAACCTGTCAACAAGCCACTGTCTCACTGAAGCGAGATGGGAAGGCGCAGGGAGTAGGATGATCCGGAAGTCAGAAGACCTGCCCGGGTAAATGCTTGAGTCCCTACGAGGTCTAGCGGGTCACCAGGCGCAATTAAGGATCAAGAAGCTGGGTGCAATCCTTAAGTCTCCGTGACTTAAGGATTTTTTTTTGGCCTTCAACCGCATACAGGAGGACGACATGGCAAACCCGAGTAAATTTAGGTGGTTATCCCTGCTGCTGTTCATCAGTTTGATCAGTGCCCCCGGGGCGCTGAACGCCGCCTCACCGGCCAAACCCGCCATTGTTTTGGCGGCTTTCGGCACCACCACCGCAGCCTTTGACACGTACAAGCATTTTGAGACCAAAGTCAAAGAGCGCTTTCCGGGGTATGAAATCCGTTGGGCCTTCACCTCTCATAAAGTCCGGCACAAGGTCGCCCAGGAAAAGGGCCGGAAGCTCAATGACCTGGCCACGACCTTGCGGGAATTAAAGGCGGCCGGATATACCCGGGTGGCCATCCAGTCCCTCCACATTGTCCCGGGGGAGGAGTGGGACAAGAAGGTCGTCCAGGTCAGCCGGGAGGTCCCCGGCCTCAAAGTCGCCTTGGGAAAGCCGCTCCTGAGCAGCCCCCAGGATCAGGAGCGGGTCCTCCAGACCCTGGCCCAGACCTTTCCCAAGGACCTGAAGCATACGGCGGTGGTCCTGATGGCCCACGGCAGCCCCAGTGCCGAAGGGACCGCCACCTATCTGGCCTTCAGCCGGTTGTTGCGGGCCCGTTACCCCCACCGGAATGTCTTTCTGGGCACCGTGGAAGGCACACCCGCCAAAGAAGAGGCCTTTGCCGCCGTCAAGCAAGCCAATCCTGCCGCCGTGGTCCTGATGCCCTTCATGTTTGTGGCCGGTGAACATGTGGCCAAGGATATGTTGGGCGACGACCCGGAAAGCTGGAAATCCGAACTCCTGCAGCAAAAAGCCTATCGCGTCGAGGGGATGAGAAAGGGGCTGGGGTACCAGGATGGCATCATCGCGATCTATTTAGACCATCTAAACCAGGCCCTGAAAAGCTTATAGGGCAAGTCGCCCCCATCTTCGGGGTGCGCACCAACTTATAGCAATTGCCAAAAGTTTTTTCCGCTCCGGGAAGCCTTATAATCCCCCCTGCCCCCTTTAAAAAAGGGGGGGAACTGCAAGGAATTACTGTTAAAGTCCCCCTTTGAAAAAGGGGGATTTAGGGGGATTTGATAACCTCCAAACGGAAGGAATTCATGGCAAACGCTATAAATAAGGTCAAGGAGGATTTTATGAAGAGCGGACTGATCGTCTATCTCACCGGCGGGGCGGAGTTGCCGGAAGGCTTCGACCTGTTGAGCCATTGCCGGAACATGGGGTTCACTGCCGACCGGGCGGAGCTGGTGGGCTCCAGGCAAGGATTTTATGAAGTGAGTGATGCCTGGCACCACCTGTTTACCAAGGGGTACGGCGACATCAAACTTCTGGTGGCCCAGGCGAAGCCCAACGGCCTGCAGCCGGTTCACCCCCCGGTCCGCCTGAGCGGGTAGAGAACTCCGGAGTCCGGACCCAGGCTTAAGGTTTTGACTCCGTCACCGAGATTTTTGACCATACGCTTATGAAACAGGTTGACAAGACCCTTATCTTGAAATAGTATCGCGCCAATTCGGGGATGAACTCCGGATCGTCACACCACCATAACCTTGAATGGAAAGCCACGAAGGCTGTCGCGCCCCCGGCGCTAAGTTTTCGTGGCTTTTGTTTTTTTCGGGCCGAAACTTAAACCCCGGCAAGGCATTCCCCTCCCCGCCCTGGCCCCGATTATGGCGGCTTGAAGGCCAGGGAGATACCCCCAATTATTGCTGGAACAGCGTGGATAGGAGAACATCATATGATATCTACAAGAACCTGGTGCTTCTGCTTATCGTTAATTTGTTGCGGTTGGCTGGCCACCGGATGGTTTAACCCGGTCTTTGCAGCGGATAATCAAGATCAGAGATCCTCGAAACCCGCCCCGGTGGAGGGAGAAATTCAATTTGAAGGACGCGGGGAAGGCTTCCAGCCCGAACCCCCCAAAGAAGAATGTCCTTCCACCTTCGGTCCCATCGTCACCGACACCGCCATTCCCATCGACAAGGGCTTGTTCGCCATCCAGCCCACCTTCGGCCTGAGCTTCGTCACCAAAAGCTTAACCCAAAACTGGCGGCGGGTCTCGGCGGGTGGCAATTTCAGAAGTTTTGGCATGGATTACAAATTCACTTACGGCCTGTGGAACAACCTGGAGGTCTTTGTTGATGTCCCCTTCAGCCACAATTGGGCCGGCAGCGTCGATGAACCAGGGCCCAATGGGGAGCGCTTCGCCAGTTTCACCGGCATCGGCGACGTCAACCTGACCTTCAAGTATCGCCTGGTCGAGGAGACCGAGACCCGGCCCACGGTCACCGCCCTGTTCGCCACCGATTTCCCCACCGGTCATTTCAGGCACTTTAATCCCGGGCGCCTGGGGACCGATGAAATCGGCGGCGGCACCTATGCCTTTACCACCGGCCTGAACGTCTCCAAGTACGTCAAGCCTTTCGTGTTATACGGCAATCTCTGGTACACCATGCAGACCGCGTTCACCAACCGGGAGGATCGCAGCCCCTTGGTGGGGGTGCTGGATGAAAACGGTGTGGCCACCGGCGAACTGGAGGAAGGCGATCCCCTTGCCATGAATAGGCGCAATTATCCCCGGGACATCATCACCGTGAATCTGGCGGCGGAATATCCCATAACCAAAAAATGGGTCGCCCTCCTGGAACTCACCAGCTCTTGGGATGGCGGGCGTCTCTTCGGCCACAAAGCCAACCTGGCCCCAGCCGCGTTGGTGTCGGTGCTGCCCGGTATCGAATACATGGCCACGGAAAAATTCTCCCTGGCCGTGGGACTGAATATCGACCTCATCGGGAAAAACACCGATACCGCGTTGACCCCGATGTTATCCATGGTATACGCTTTCTAAACAAGCAATAAGGAGAAAATGCTTATGAAACGCTTGCATTTTCTCGGCCTCGGCCTGTCAGGGCTCTTGGTCGCTGCCCTCATCTTTCCCTCCGCGGCTCTGAGCCAGGGCCGCGGCCAGGGCTTTCGCCCCTGCCCCTACACCCGCTACCTCTGCCCGGTGACCAAGCTCTGTAGACCCATGACCATTACCGGCAAGGTGAGCCGGGTTATGACCGAGACCCTGCAGGATAAAATGCATCCCGGTATGGCCATACTCATTGATACCAAAGACCGCGGCCAGGTGCGGGTTCACCTGGGACCCGTGTGGTATCTGGAGCGCCAGGAATTTGACCTCAATCCGGGACAGGAAGTGACGGTTAAGGGAGTCTGCCTGGAGGAAAAAGGGGAAACCCGGCTCATCGCGGCTCAGGTGATAGTGGGCGATTCCGTCTTACTGCTCCGGGATGCGGCCGGCCAGCCCATGTGGGAAGCCTGGCGTAAGCAATGATGGCCGGCGCCGGACATCACCGTAAGCGGAACTCATGATAACCATAACATTATCGGCAATCAGGTTTCCGATCCTGGCTTTTCAAGGTTCCAGGTTCAACCTCAGGGGTAGGCCCATCCTGAAGGTTGCATCAGGTGATACCAGGTTGCGATCATACCGGTAATTTATCTTTACCCAGGGGCGGACCCCGGTGTCCGCCCTCAGGGTGGCCGCACCCGCAGGTGCGCCCTTACAGGTCATGGATATTTTTAACTTCTAGGCGCGCATCTTTGGTATTATAGCAATTGCTAAAAGAGGCTCTTGCAAAACTCCTCATCCACCGCAATTGTCATTCTGAGCGCAGCGAAGAATCTTCGTATTTTCATAAGGTTGAGATCCTTCACTTCGTTCAGGAGGACAGAAAATCGTTTTACAAGTGGCTCAAAAGTTCTTTCCTCTCAGCCCCTCTTCCCCCGGCGGGGGGAGAGGGAGTAGTTAAGTCGTCGGGCTTCATAACGGCAGCGCCTTAAAGCGGTTCCAGCTTTTCCCCTCTCCCCCAATGAGGGTCAGGGTGCAGGGGAAGTAATCTTTACCGCGTAATAAATATCCCGGCGAATTTATTGACTTTTCTGCCAAGGATATCGCACAGCCCGGAGTGCAAAAACCCTGCCGGCCGCCCTGCCCTCCTCTCCGCCCTTCCGGCCTGGAATTAAACCACCCGCAGGTTCATGCCGATAAAGAAGCTAAAAGAGTTTCTTTTACTGAAAATTTAATAGGTTGCACGGTATATGGCCGGGAACTGTCGCACCCATGGGGAGTTCCCTATGCCAAACTCAGGTATCCCGGCAACAGTTTTCAGTAGTTATCCGGATTTGCTTCCGTTACATTCATGTCAAGATAGGCGCAAAGGATGATTGGAATGTCAACTAAGTGGCCGGCGCCAAATCAGTGTAACCCGAAAATGAGGGCCGAGAGCCCGGTTCGAGAAGGCGCCGCACTGGCCGTTCACCCAGGAGCAGGTTGACCCCATGAGCACCTTCTTCCAGGGACAGATAGATTACGTCTTCTTCTTTTATGGCCTGGCCTTTGTCGGCCTGGGGGTGGTTTCCTATATCCTCTCCCAAGTGGTCAACCAGCGGCTGCCCTGGGGTTGGCTGGCCCTCTTCGGCTTCACCCACGGGGCCAACGAGTGGCTGGACCTGGTGGCCTTCTCCTGGTCGGATGGGGTGATATTTGGGGCCCTGCGTTGGGTCATCTTGACCCTGTCTTTCCTCTGCCTGGTGGAATTCGGCCGTCTCAGCCTGACCCGAAGGCGGGGCCGGGGACCGGGGCGGTGGCTCTGGGTCGTCCTGGGCCTGGGCGCCGGCCTGGGGGCTCTGGGTGGCTGGAACGGCTTGCAAGCCACCACCCGCTATTGCCTGGGCCTGGTGGGCAGCCTGGGGGCCGCGTGGGCGCTCTGCGCCGAGGCCGGAGAGGCCCAACCCCGGTCCCGCCCCTGGCTGCTGGCCGGCGGCGCCGGTTTTATCCTCTACGGCCTGGCCACCGGCGTGGTGGTGCCCCAGGCCGGATTCTGGCCGGCCGCAGTGGTAAACTACGGGACGTTCGCCAGCCTCACCGGCCTGCCGATCCAACTGGTCCGGGGACTGCTGGCCTGTTGGATCGCCCTCGTGATCGCGGGTTATTTCCAGGTTGCCTGGCCGGCAATCAATATAAATTATCGCCGCTACCGGTCCCGGTACCTGTATGGCGTGGGTGCGGCCCTGGTAGTGATCCTGGTCGGCGGCTGGTTCCTGACCCAATCCCTGGGCGACCTGGCCGGGCAACAGGTACGCAAAAGCAGCCTGACCCACAATAAACTCGCCGTCCAGCGTCTGGCTTTCGAATTGGAGCAAGCCGAAGAAGCGGTCAGGACCATGTCCGGCTCCCCCTGGATCGCCCCGGCCCTGGAGTCTCGGTCCCCCCAGGCCCTGGCCCAAGCCCACGCCGTGCTGGACCGGTATCAACAATACTTCGGGGCTTCGGTGGCCTATCTCCTGGATGCCTCCGGCACCACCATCGCCTCCTCCAACCGTGGCGCCCCGGACAGCTTCCTGGGACATAAATACGGCTTCCGGCCCTACTTTCAGTCAGCCATGGCCGGCCAGGCAGGGCGCTACTTCGCCCTGGGGGTCACCTCGAAAAAGCGGGGGTTTTATGCCTCCTTCCCGGTGAAGAACCCCGCCGGGAAAATCCTCGGGGTAGCGGTTTTGAAGACGACCCTGAATCGTTTTCAAGCAGAACTGAGGGAATTTGACCCGGCCTTCCTCATCGACCCCCAGGGCATCGTGTTTGTCGCCAGCCGCCCCGCCTTGGATTATCACAGCCTGTGGCCCATCGTGGTCACCCGCCCGGCCGAATTTAAGACCCAATATGGCACCGAGAGGTTCACCCCCATCTTTTCCCAACCCCTGACTGACGAGGCCAGAGTGCAATTCGACGGGAACGCTTATCTGGTCACCCGGCAACATCTCGTCGAAGTCATTGCCCCGGGCTGGGCCCTGGTGAATCTGGAACCTTTCAGCACCATCCTGCACTATCGCTTCATGGGTATTGCCGCGGCTTTCCTCCTGGTGTTTTTAACCCTGGTCTTTGCCGGCACCAACCTGTCCACCCGGGAAGGGGCGGCTCGCGTCAAGGCCTCCGAGGCCCGTTTCCGGGCCATGTTTGCCGCGGTTCCCGAAGCGGTGTTCGTCTTTGACCCGGAAACCCGGCGGATTATAGGCGCCAATCCCTTTATGGCCCAATGGCTGGGATACGGCCCGGAAGAACTCGTCGGCATGGACATCGACCAGGTCCGGGTCCTGGATTCCCTGGAACCTCATAAGGAATGCGCTAGGGAAGGTTCAGCCGGTCCAGCCCTGTGCCCGGGCCCTCGTTATCGGAAAAAAGACGGTTCTTTGGTTGATGTGGAATGCACTGCGGCCAACATTTACCAGGGGGATCATACCCGGGAGATCGTCTTTGTCCGGGATATCACCGCGCGCAAGCGGGCCGATGCCGAACTGAAAAACGAACGGGATTTCATCTCCACTCTCCTCGATACGATCGGGGCCCTGGTCGTGGTCCTTGATCCCCAGGGGCGTATCGTCCGCTTTAACCGGGCCTGTGAACAAACATCCGGGTACTCCCTGGCGGAAGTCGAAGGCCAACAGGTCTGGGATCTCTTTATCCCTGATGAAGAAATAGATGCGGTTCAAAAGATCTTCACAGGCTTGCTCACTGATTTTGTGCCCGGAGAACAGGAAAATTACTGGGTTTCCCGAGATGGGCAGCGGCGGCTGATCTCCTGGTCCAATACGTCACTGAAGGACGCTGCAGGGCGCGTTACCCATGTTATCGGCTCCGGGATTGACGTTACCGCTCGCCGTCAGGCCGAAAATGAGGTCAAGGAGGCCAAAGAATACCTCGAAAATATCCTGGCAAACTCCGCCGACCCCATCGGCATCGTGGACTCCCAGGGCAGAATTATCCAATGGAATAAAGCTGCCGAGCAGGTATTCGGCTATTCTCTCGGTGAGCTGGAAGGTAAATCTTCGTTTGCCCTTTATGCCGACAAAGATGAACTGCAAGAAATGTTGTCCCACTTGCGCCGGGACGGCTCGGTCCGCGGTCACGAGATTCATCTAAAGAAAAAGGATGGCAGCGTGGTCCCGTTTGCCCTGTCCATCAATCTCTTGTACGACCGGACCCAAAAAGTTATCGGCAGTGTCTGCGTCGCCCGGGACCGCAGTGAAATCAAACGGACCCTGGATGATCTGGCCACCATCAACCAGCGGCTGCGGCATGAGGTTGACGAACGCATGCAGGTTGAGACTGCCCTCCAGGAAACCAACCAAAGCCTCCATGAGGTGGTGGCCCAGGTCGAGGAGCGCAACCGCACCATGACCTTGGCCAATGAAATGGCGGATATGCTGCAAGCCTGCCAGGCTGCGGATGAAGCTTATAAGGCCATCGCCCATTTCATGCCCAAGCTTTTCCCGAATGATGTGGGGGCCCTGTACATGCTCAATAATTCCCGGAACCTTTTTGAGGTCATGGCCAGTTGGGGCCATGACTCCCAACTGGTCACGGTCTTTGCCCCCGATGAATGCTGGGCGGTGCGCCGCGGCCGGCTCTACAAACTGGAAAACCAGCAGGAGTCCCTGCGTTGCCGCCACGTGCCCGAGGAGATCCCGGGCGGCTACCGCTGCATGCCCCTCATCGCCCAAGGGGAAACCCTGGGGGTGTTTCACCTCCGGCCAGGGCCCCCGCCCAAAAACCAAACCCCGGCCCTGACGGCCGTCAAAGAACAGTTGGCCGTGACGGTGGCCGAAGATTTGGCCCTGGCCCTGGCCAATTTGAAACTCCGGGAGACCCTGCGCAGCCAGGCCATCCGCGACCCCCTCACCGGCCTGTTCAATCGCCGCTACCTTGAGGTGACCATGGAACGGGAGATTAACCGGGTCAAGCGGCAAGATACCCCCCTGGGGGTGATCATGATGGACCTGGACCATTTCAAAGATTACAATGATACCTTCGGACACAGTGCCGGGGATGAACTCCTGAGTGCCCTGGGCTCCCTGCTCAAAAGCCATATCCGGGAAGAGGACATCGCTTGCCGTTATGGCGGGGAAGAATTTTTGCTCATCCTCCCCGGGGCCTCAATGGATATTGCCCTGGAGCGGGCCGAAGGCGTGCGTCAAGCCGTCATGGAGATGCACCAGCACCTTCCGGGCTTGAGACCCGCCACCCTCTCCTTGGGCGTGGCCGTTTATCCCGACCACGGCGACACCGGGGGGCAACTTGTCCGGTCGGCCGACGCCGCCCTCTACCGGGCCAAACGTACCGGCCGGAACCGGGTCATGGCCGCCGAATATCTTGGAGAAACCCCCTTGATCAATCTGCCTACCCCGCCAGCCTCATTCCTGAAACTCAACTGAGCCTGGCCTGCGACTCCCGTCTTATCCCATTCCCGGCCACGCCTATCGCCGGGTCGGCCACGGGGTTCCCGGTCAACTGCGCCAGGGCCTGGTCGCGCCATTCTTTTAAATTTCACGATGAAATCCACCTGACTTTTTTTTACACCGGCGCCTATTTAACCGGACGGACATTTCCTGCTTGATTTTCCTTCCATACTCCTGATAGATTGAGAAAAATATCACAGGCTGACTGGGTTCCTATGATGGGAGTGCCAGGCCGCCCCGCCAGGCTGAACCCCAAGAGCTTCAGCCGATATGGGCCCAAGCCGAACCCAAAAATGGAGGGCACGGGAATTATGCCTCCGTCAAATTTGACGATTAACGGCGAGACTCTGACGTTCGAGACAGGGCAGACTATTCTGGAAGTCGCCCGTGGGGCCGGTATCGCGGTGCCGACTTTATGTAATTATAAAGACACGTTGCCCACGGGAGCCTGCCGGGTCTGCGTGGTGGAGGTGGCGGGGGCCCGTACCCTGCTCCCGGCCTGCGCCACCCAGGCAGCCCCGGGGATGGTGGTCCTAACCGAATCCCCCCGGGTGGCGGCGGCTCGCAAGATGGTCATCGAATTGCTCCTGGGCTCGGGCAACCACAATTGCCTGGTCTGCGAGGCCAACGGTGAGTGTGAACTCCAGGCCCTGGCCTATCGCTACCAGGTGACCACTCCCGATTTCGCCAATCCCCCGGATACCCCCTATTACTACGAAGACGATAACCGCATGATCGTGCGGGATTTTTCCAAGTGCGTCATGTGCGGCCGGTGCGTCCGGGCCTGCAATGAGCGGCAGGTCAACCAGGCCATCGCCATCGGCTTCCGGGGCGCCCACAACAAAATTGTCGCCCGGTCGGATTATCCCTATTTCAACTCCGATTGCGTCTTCTGCGGGGAGTGCCTCCAGGCCTGTCCCGTGGGCGCCATCCTGGACAAGCACGCCAGAGGCCGGGGACGGCCCTGGGAACGCACCCAGGTCCGCACCACCTGCCCCTACTGCGGGGTCGGCTGTCAGGTGGACGTCCACGTCAAAGACAACCACATTGTCAAAGTCACCGGCGCCGACGCCATCCCCAACCAGGGGAAGCTCTGCGTCAAGGGACGCTTCGGCTGGCACTTCGTGGATCATCCCGACCGGTTGAAAACGCCCTTGATCAAAGAAAATGGCGCCTTTAGGGAGGCCGGCTGGGACGAAGCCCTGGACCTGGTGGCTTCCCGCCTCCAAGGCATCCGGGATAAAGACGGCCCCTCGGTGATCGGCGGCTGGTGCTCGGCCCGGGTGACCAACGAAGAAAACTACCTGATGCAGAAGCTCATGCGCGCCGTGATCGGCAGCAATAACGTCGATCACTGCGCCCGACTCTGACACAGCTCCACGGTGGCCGGGCTGGCCGCCTCTTTCGGTTCCGGTGCGATGACCAACTCCATCGCCGAACTGGAAAACTCAGATTGTATCCTGGTCACGGGCTCCAACACCACCGAGACCCATCCGGTGATCGCCACCCGCATCAAGCGGGCGGTGCGCCTGAATAATAAGGCCCTCATCGTCATCGAACCCCGTCGCATCGACCTGGTGAAGCACGCCACCCTGTGGCTGCGGCAGCGTCCCGGCACCGACATCGCGGTGTTCAACGGCCTGATGAACCTCATCATCCAGGAGAATTTGCAGGACCAGGCCTATATTGACGAACGTACGGAAAACTTCGAGGCCCTCCGGGAAATCGTGGCCAAATATACCCCGGAATACGTGGAACAGATCAGCGGCGTCCCCGCCGCCGACCTGCGCCTCGCCGCCCGCCTCTATGCCCAGGCCAAGGCCGCAGCCATCGTCTAGCCATGGGCATCACCCAGCACACCGTCGGCACCGACAACGTCAAGAGCCTGGCCAACCTGGCCATGCTCTGCGGCAACGTCGGGGTCGAAGGCGGCGGGGTCAACCCCCTCCGGGGCCAGAACAACGTCCAGGGGGCCTGCGACATGGGCGGCCTGCCCAACGTCTTCTCCGGCTATCAACCGGTGACCGATGCCAACGCCCGGGCCAAGATGGAGGCGGCCTGGGGGGTCGAGAAACCTGCCGGATTGGGTCGGCCTGACCATGACCGGCATGGTGCCGGCCATCCCTGAGGGCAAAATCAAAGCCCTGTATATCGTCGGGGAGAACCCGGTCATTTCCGACCCTGATTCCGACCACCTGGTCAAGGCCTTGAAGCAGCTGGATTTCCTGGTCGTACAAGATATCTTCCTCACCGAAACCGCCAAGCTGGCCGACGTGGTTTTGCCCGCCGCCACCTTTGCCGAAAAATCCGGCACGTTCTCCAATACCGAACGGCGGGTGGCCCCGGTAAACCAGGTGATACCGCCCCTGGGCGACTCCCGGCCCGATTGGCAGATTATTGCCGGGATTTCCCAGCGCCTGGGTTACCCCATGGACTATGCCGATCCCGAAGCCATCTTCGAGGAGATTCGCAAGGTCACCCCGTCTTATGCCGGCATCACCTATGCCCGCCTGGAGGCCGAGGGCGGACTACAATGGCCCTGCCCCACCACGGAACACCCCGGCACCGTCTATCTGCACCGGGGCCAGTTTTCCCGGGGCAAAGGGGCCTTCTTCGCCATCGACCACCGGGACCCGGCGGAAATGCCCGACGCCGACTATCCCCTGGTGTTGACCACCGGCCGGTTGCTCTACCAGTATCATACCGGCACCATGAGCCGCCGGGCTCCGGGCCTCGAGGAAAAGGCCCCGGAATGCCTGGTGGAAATTGCCGCCGGCGACGCCATTGACTTTGGCATCACGGATGGTGAACCGGTGCGGGTTACGACCCGTCGGGGCGAGATGGTCGCCCGGGCTACGGTGTCCCTCAAGGCCGTCCGGGGAACCATCTTCATTCCCTTCCACTTCCATGAAGCCGCGGTGAATCAACTCACCAACGCCGCCCTGGACCCGGTGGCCAAAATCCCGGAATACAAAGTCTGCGCCGTGCACATCGAAAAGGCTTGACCCGATTTATGGAGGCTCGCATGACAACTAATCCTGGCCCCAGCGCCAATGTTCCGACTGATAAGATCACCCCGGAAATTTTAGACCGGCTGGAGGCCGTCATCGCCAGCCGCCGGCATACCCCCGGGAACCTGATGCCCGTCCTCCAGGAAGCCCAGGAGATCATGGGTTACCTGCCGGCTCCCTTCCAAGAGGCCATCGCCGCCGGACTCAACGTCCCCGGCAGCGACGTCTTCGGCACCATGAGTTTCTATTCCATGTTCACCTGGAAACCCAAGGGCAAGTACATCGTCAGGATGTGCCAATCCCCGCCCTGCCACGTCAACGGCGCCGAGAACATGCTCCAGGCCTTGCAGGAGGAACTGGGCCTGCAGGTGGGCCAAACCTCCGGGGATGGCTTATTTACCCTGGAGTTGTCGGCCTGCCTGGGGGTCTGTGAAGTGGCCCCGGCCATGCAGATCAACGAAGTGGTCCACGGCAATCTGACCCGGGAGAAAATCCGCCAGGTCCTGGCCGACTACCGGGCCGGCAAAGCCCCGGATTTCCGCCAGTTGCCCTACTCCACCGGGGATTACCAAAAGTACAAGCATTGCCCCGCCGAACCGGTCCTCATGGACAATGTCGGCCTCATCGATCCCATGGAGATCCAGGCTTACCTGGACAAAGGCGGCTACGGCGCCCTGAAGAAAGCCGTGACCACCATGACCCCGGAAGCCGTGGTCGAAGAAGTAAAGACCTCGGGAATCCGCGGCCGGGGCGGCGCCGGCTTTCCCGCCGGATTGAAGTGGTCCTTCACCCGGCCCCTGGCGGTCACTCCCAAATACCTCGTCTGCAATGCCGACGAAGGGGAGCCGGGCACCATCAAAGACCGCTACCTGATGGAAGGCGACCCCCATAAAGTCCTGGAAGGCATGGCCATTGCCGGCTACGCGGTGGGGGCCAGCCACGGCTTCATCTATTGCCGGGGAGAATACTACCTGTCCAAGTACCGCCTGGAAACCGCCATTCAACAAGCCACGGCCCGGGGCTTTCTCGGAGAGAAGCTCTTCGGCACCGACTTTTCCTTTACCATCGAGGTGCGCTCCGGCTTCGGCTGCTATATCTGCGGCGAGGAAACCGCGCTCATCGAATCCGTGGAAGGCAAGCGGGGCTACCCCCGGCTCAAACCCCCCTTCCCCGGGGTCTCGGGTCTCTGGGGCCGCCCCACCGTGGTGAACAACGTCGAGACCCTGGCCTCCGTCCCGGCCATCATCAACCTGGGCGGGGCCTGGTATAAAAACCTGGGCACCCCGGACACCTCGGGCACCAAGATCTACCAGATCATCGGCCACGTCAAGACCCCCCAGATCGTCGAAGCCCCGGTGGGCATGACCCTCCGGGAGTTGATCGACACCTACGGCGGCGGTCTCCGGCCCGGTAAGAGCTTCAAGATGTGCCAGACCGGCGGCGCCTCTGCCGGCCTGGTGACCGCCGAGTCCCTGGATGTGCCCATGGACTACGGCTCCCTCTCCAAAGCCGGCGGCGCCCTGGGCTCCGGCACCATGCTGGTCATGGACGACTCCACCTGCGTGGTGGACTTCCTCCGGGCCGTGGCCATCTTCTTCGCCCACGAATCCTGCGGCCAGTGCACCCCCTGCCGGGAAGGGACGCCCCGCCTGCTCCAGACCCTCACCCGCATCTGCCAGGGCCAGGGTCAGATGGCGGACCTGGACTTCCTGGAACGGTTATCGGCTACTCTACTAGATGCCTCGTTCTGCCCCCTGGGGCAATCCGCCGGGGTCCCCTTGATGAGCGCCTTGAAAAATTTCCGCCCGGAAATTGAGGCGCATATCCTGGAGAAAAAATGCTCCGCCGGCGTCTGCCCAGGTAAAGGCAGCTGATCCCAGGTCAGGTCCCGCCCCTCGCACCTGGTTCCGGGGGCCTGGGACCTGACGTTCCTGTTGATGACACTCGGCACTGGGTGCCATACAGCGCGGAGGTAATCCTCATAGAATACACGCAAATTCCGGGAACCGATTTCCAGGTTTCCCGCGTCGCCCTGGGAACCTGGGCCATTGGCGGCTGGATGTGGGGCGGCACCGACGAGACGGAGTCCATCCATACTATCCACGCGGCTCTGGACCAGGGTGTCAATCTTATCGACACGGCCTCGGTTTACGGCTTTGGCGCCTCCGAGAAAATCGTCGGCAAGGCCCTGGCTCAGAAGAATTGCCGGGATAAAGTCTTCATTGCTACCAAGACCGGCCTCGATTGGCAGGACGGCAAGGTCTTCCGCAATTGTTCCCCGGACTATCTCAAGCGCAACTTCGCTGCATCTCTGAAAAATCTCCAGACCGACTACGTGGATATCCTCTACGTCCACTGGCCCGACCCTCTGGAGCCCTTTGCCGAGACCGCCCGGGTCCTGCACCAGTTCCTCCAGGAAGGCAAAATCAAAGCCGTGGGCGTGAGCAACTACTCACCCGAGCAGATTCAGGCCTTCCAACAAGGGGGCCCGGTGCATATTGTCCAACCGCCCTACAATCTGTTCGAGCGGGAAATCGATGCCGACCTCATGCCCTTCTGCCACCGCCACAACCTGCATCTGATGACCTACGGCGCTTTGTGCCGGGGATTATTGTCGGGCACGGTGACTGCCGACCGCACGTTTACCGGCGACGATTTACGCAATAAAGACCCAAAATTTAGTCCGCCCCGCCTGGACCAGTACCTGGCCGCGGTGCAGCGGCTGGACGCCATTGCCAGGGAGCGGTTCCATAAGGCCGTCCTTCACCTGGCGGTGCGCTGGGTGCTCGACCACGGCTCCCACATCGCGCTGTGGGGTGCCCGCCGGCCCCACCAGATGGACCCGGTGCCCGAGATCATGGGCTGGCGCCTGGATCAGGAGACCCTGGACGCCATCGACGCCATCCTGGCCGAGACCGTCAAAGACCCGGTGGGCCCGGGGTTTATGGCCCCACCGCCACGCCGCCAGAGTTAATACCAAGTTGAGACCTCTGCGCAAGTCTCATGGAGGATAGCCGCCCTCCGCTGTCCAGCGCTCATTGAGGCGCAGGCGAGGGCGCCGACGCTCCAGTTTTGCAGGGATGGATAGCAATAGAGATTTTCCGGATGGTCTCAAGTTGAGGCTCTCGCAAAACTCCTTATTGACCACCATGGTCATTCTGAGCGGAGCGAAGAATCTCACATTTTTAAGGTTGAGATCCTTCACTTCGTTCAGGATGACCTGAAAACCGTTTTGCCGGAGGCTCCTGTATTCAGCTTAAATCTGCGCCGAACCCTTTCCTTTTGGCGGTTCCGTGCTTATAAATAAAGATATAACGGCTGCACCCGCCCTCCCGGGGGGGGCCGCCGGGTATCATCCTGGTAAATCAAGGAGGCAGCATGACAAAGAAGAGAGTTGTGGTTCATGCCGAGTGCCCGCAATGCGCCTGCGGGGATATAAGCTTTATCCCGCCGGAGAAGATGAGGGAAAAGTTCATTGGCAACCCCGAAGAGGTGGAAATCCTCTGCCCCACCTGCGGCACCAAGACCACGGGGAAGGTGTCGGAAGAAAAGAAGTAGCCAGGGAGCAGGGAATCGCTCGGAGTCAGGATCAGCCCGGAAGTCGGTGACCCGACCTCCGGGCGTTTTTTATGGGGGGGGGGAGAAAAGACGGGGGGGATGGGTTTTGTCCATCCTGAGACCTCTGCTCAAGTCCCCTGATACCAAGTTGGGACCCCTGCGAAAGTCTCATGTAGGATAGCCGCCCTCGGCTGTCTATACTCTATTTAGGCGCAGGCGAGGGCGCCTACGCTACATTTTGAGGCGGAAGGATAGCGAAAGAGACTTTCGCAGAGGCCTCAAGTTGCGCTCATACACGTAATGTATTTTTTGTGGGGCGGACCTGGGTGGCCGCCCTCCAACTAGGCAACCTTCGGCGCCAGCCTCTCAATCACCATTTCCGAGGCCTGCCGGCGCGCCCGGGCCAGATCATAATTCACCTGCATCCTTAGCCAGGTATCCGCCGTGCTGCCGAAAGCCTTTTCAAAACGGATCGCCATGTCCGGCGTCACCCCGCTCCGCCCCGCCACAATGTTATGCAGCTGCTGCCGGGTAATATGGAGAGCCGCCGCCGCTTCCGCCACCGTCCAGCCCAGATCGTCCAGACACTCCTTCACCAGAAGACCGGGATGAACCGGATTTTTCATCTCCATGGCGTTCTCCTGTCAATGAAAATCACCAAAGCTGCCGGTTCTCAAGTTTCACTTGGGATCGAGCATCAAAGGCGGGATGTGCTTCGCTTTGCCGGCCTACGGTCCTGTTTTTATATGTTTTCTGCCCGTTATCATTTTGTCTAGAGTTTTGGGTGTTGAGGCCTGCGCAAACCCCCGCCCCATCTATATCACGATTTTTGCCACTAGACTTAATAGCACGAATTGTCCAATTTTGTGAAGAAATGCCGGAGCGTAAGACGCGCCCTACGAAGCTTTTTCTCTATTTCAAAATCCTGCGGCATTTCCCTAATCACTGACTACTGACTACTGACCACTGGCCACTGCTTTTCACGGAAACATGCTCCTTATCGCCCCGGCCAGGGTCTCCACGCCTACCAGTTCCAGGCCGGGGAACTCCCCCAGGTGTTCCTGTTGGCGTTGGGCCAGGAGGGCGCGCTTGAAGCCCAGCTTGTGCCCTTCCTTGAGGCGGATCTCAGGGGCGCTCACCGCCCGGACTTCCCCGGTGAGCCCCACTTCCCCGAAGATCAGGGTGTCGGCGGGCACCGGCCGGTCCAGGAACGATGAGGCCAGGGCCATGGCCACCCCCAGGTCGGCGGCGGGCTCGGTGAGGCGCACCCCCCCGGCCACGTTGACGAACAGGTCTTGTGAGCCCATAGCCAGCCCCACCCGCTTTTCCAGGATGGCCACCAACAGCGATACCCGGCCCGGGTCCACGCCCATGCTCTGGCGGCGGGGTTGCGCCAGAGAAGACGGCGAGACCAGGGCCTGGACCTCCACCAGGATGGGCCGCGACCCCTCCAGGCTGGGAATCACCGCGGCGCCGGGGACTTCCCGGGAGCGCTCCGCCATGAACAGTCCCGAGGGATTGGTCACTTCCATCAGCCCCGCCTCCTGCATTTCAAAGATCCCCAGCTCATGGGTGGGGCCGAAGCGGTTCTTGACGGTACGCAGCAGCCGGAAGGCGTGGCTCCGGTCCCCCTCCAGGTAGAGCACCGTATCGACAAGATGCTCCAGCACCATGGGACCGGCAATGGCGCCCTCCTTGGTGACGTGGCCGATCAGGAAGGTGGCGATGCCGGTAAGTTTGGCCTGCTGCACCAGGCGGAAGGCGGTCTCCCGGACCTGGGTCAAAGACCCGGGGGCCGCGGGCAAGGTGGCGGTGTAGAGGGTCTGAACGGAATCGAGGGCCAGGAAGGCGGGCCGGCATTCCTCCACCACCTGAAGGATATTTTCCAGGCAGGTCTCCGTGGCCACCAGGAGCCCCGGGGCAGTGAGCTTCAGGCGGTCGGCCCGCAGCTTGATCTGGGTCTCGGACTCTTCGCCGGAGATATAAAGGCCCTTATCTCCCTGGCGGCAGAGCCGATCCAGCACCTGGAGCATCAGGGTGGATTTGCCGATGCCGGGGTCGCCCCCCAAAAGGACCACGGACCCGTAGACCACGCTGCCGCCCAGGGTGCGGTCGAATTCCGTCAGGCCGCTCACCTGGCGGACCTCCGGGGGCGCTTTAAGCCCGATCAGCGCCTGGGGGGCGCGCCGCCTGGGGGGAGCTGCACCTCAGGCACGGGAGCCGAGGGGGTCACCTCTTCGGCCATGGAGCTCCAGGTGCCGCAATCGGGGCAGCGCCCCAACCATTTGGGTGCCTGGAACCCACAGTTTTGACAGATAAAAACGGATTTCCCGGGGCGAGCTGCCATGGACTTTTGCCATCCTTTATGGAAAAATAGAAAAGGGCAAGCAAGTGATGGGTTTTGCTCTGCCCTTTTGAGAGCGGCCAGGTTCAATAACGTTGCAAATTTGTGAACAAGTCAGTATAATTTAAGCACAATCTCATCGTTCTGTCTTGTCGCTGTCGGTCTTCTGGGTGGCGCGCCACCTGCTTTCTCAGTATCGTTTAAGGAGATTGCCCCATCAACGCCACCGGGCCAGGCTACCAGTGTACCCTAGCCAGGGTTCCCCTGGCAACCAGGATTCTCCTGGACAACCTGCACCAGGGCCTGAGCCGTCTGGCAAGCCAGCCGTCCCTGGTGACCCTGGGGCAATTGGCCGCGGCCCGATCTCTCGAAGTCTACCTGGTCGGCGGCTCCGTTCGGGAGCTGGCCCTGGACCGGCCGGCCCAGGACCTGGATCTGGCGGTCTCAGCCCAGACCCTGGAGCTGGCCCGGGAGTTGGCCGGCGCCCTGGGTGGGACCTATGTCCTCCTGGACGAAGCCGAGCGCACCGCCCGGGTGGTGTGGCAGGGGGAGATCCTGGATCTGGCCGAATTCCGCGCCCCCACCCTGGAGGGGGATCTGGCGGGCCGGGATTTTACCCTTAATGCCCTGGCAGTGGACCTGAACTCCGTCCTGGGGCCGGGTCCCCCGGGGCTTGTTGATCCCTTGGGGGGCCTCCCGGACCTGGCCTGGGGCCGGCTCAGGATGGTGGCCCCGAAAAATTTCCAGGACGACCCCCTGCGACTCCTCCGGGCCTATCGCTTTTCCGCCACCCATGGTTTTCAGATCACTCCGGAAACCACCGCGGCCATCCGCGACGCCGCCCCGGAATTTCCCCGGGTGGCGGGGGAAAGGGTGCATCAGGAGTTGTTCCGGCTCCTGGCGGCGCCGTCGGCCGCACCGGTGCTTGGGGCCATGGAGGCGACGGGGCTTCTGGGTCAGGTGTTTCCCGAGCTGGACGCCATGAAAGGGGTGGAGCAGAATGGCTACCACCACCTGGATGTCTACGGCCATTCCCTGGCGACCGTGGCCGCTCTGGAGGAGGTGCTGGCCGACCCGGAAGCCTATTTTGGGGAGCTGGCGCCGGAGGTGGTCCGCTATGCCTGCCAGTCTCCCAAGACCGTGCTCTTGAAACTGGCCGCCCTGTTCCATGATGCCGGCAAGCCCCGGGTCCAGGAGCGCCGCAACAACCCGGACCGCTACACTTTTTACTATCACGAAAAAGTCGGGCTGGAGATTTTCACCCGGGTGGCCTCAAGGTTGCGGTGCAGTCAGGCTGAGACCAGGACGGTAACCAGCCTCATCCAGATGCACATGCGTCCGTTCCTGTTGTTGGCCGCCTTCCGGGAGCGGGAGCTGAGTTTCCGGGCCCTGGGGCGCCTGGTGAGGGCGGCACGCCCTGAACTGCCGGGCCTCTTTGCCCTGGCCATGGCTGACAGCCTGGCGGGACAGGGTCCTCTGAAACCGGCGGATTCCGAGGCCGTGTTGGCTGATCTGGCCGACGCCGCCTACCAGTTCTTAAGAGAACGCCTGGAACCGCAAGAACGCCACCCCAGGCTGCTCAGCGGCCAAGATTTGATCAGCCTGGGGCTCACCCCGGGACCCCGGTTCCGGCAACTGCTCACCGCAGTGGAGGAAGCCCAGTGGGAGGGCCTGGTCCAGACCCGGGAGGAAGCCCTGGAAATGGTCCGGAGGTTGCTCTAAGCCGGCGGCCGGCGGAACGCGAGTCTTAACCGGGCAAAAATCTTAATGCCCTAAAGAGGCTCTTGCAAAACTGCTCATTGACCAAAATTGTCATTCTGAGCGGAGCAAAGAATCTCGCATTTTCAGGAGGTTGAGATCCTTCACTTCTTTCAGGATAACAGCAACCAGTTTTACCAGAGACTCTAAAGGCTTATCTTTTCTTTATTTCACCAAGTTATTTTAAGGTTTCTTTGGATAAGTTATACTGATAAGCATGGGAGATGCGATTATGGAGATAATGCCCCCTGACAGCGGCAGTAGAGACCCGCAAACCGGCACCTTGATCAGGCTTCGCGGACTTTATCCCTCCCTAAAAACTGCCTTGCGCAAGGTAGCGGACGTCATTCTCCGGCAACCTGAGATGGCCATCTACGCCTCGGTGAACGAAGTCGCGGCCGTCGCCGCGGTCAGTGAGGCTACGGTGATGCGATTCTGTCGCATCCTGGGCTTTAAAGGGTTCCAGGATTTCAAGATCGCCCTGGCCCGGGAAATGGTCATCCCGTCACAGCGCTTCCACGAAGACGCCGGCGGCGAAGGTGAAGACGAGGTCGATAGTGTGCGCCAAGTCTTTCAAACCAACGGCGTCGCTTTGCAAAATACTCTGGAAATTTTGGAGATCGAGGCGATGAAGGAAGCGGCCCAACTTCTCCTCACCGCTGGACAGGTCATGGTGGTGGGGGTGGGCGGCTCCGGGCCGGCCGTAACCTACGCCGGCAACCGCTTTCTCCTGCTGGGGCTCAAAGCCTATCTCTGCACCGATTTCTACCTGATGTTGATGGCGGCCTCCATGCTGTCGCGGGGAGACGTGGTGCTGGCCATCTCCAACCTGGGAACCACCCGGGAAATAGTGGAAACCGTGGGCATAGCCCGGGAAAGAGAAGCCAGGATCATCTGCATCACCAACAATTCCCTTTCTCCTCTGGCCCGGATTGCCAACCCGGTCTTGGTCACGGCTTCCCGGGAGGTCACCCTGCCTGAGGATGCCGTTGCCTCCCTCATTTGTCAAATAGCGATCCTGGACGCCTTATGCGCCCTCATCGCCCTGGCCCGGGGGGCGCAGACCCGGGAAACTCTGGACGGGATGGAAAAAGCCATGCTCAAAGTGGGAGTGATGCGGGAACCCGCCAAATAGCCCTGCCGGCGCCCTCCTTCTCAGGCCGGAATTCATAATCTCTTTACTCTAAAGCGAGCCCTATCTTGAAGAGCGACTGGCTTAAGCCACCTTGGCAATCATGAACGCCCAACAACAAATCAAAGAGGACATTGTGCGCATCTGCCGGATGCTGCACCGGAAAAATTACCTGGCCGCCACCGACGGCAATGTCAGCGTGCGCCTGGGAGACCGGGTGCTCACCACCCCCAGCGGGATTAACAAGGGTATCATGGAGGCCTATCAGGTGATCGCCGTGGACCTTACGGGCCGGGTGATTGCCGGGGAGGGCCGGCCTACCTCGGAAATCCGCATGCACCTTTTAGCCTATGAGTTGCGCCCGGATGTGTCGGCCGTGGTCCATGCCCATCTGCCCTACGCCACGGCCTGTACCCTGGCGGGGATCTCCCTGCTGGAACCCATCTTGCCCGAAGTGGTGATTACCCTGGGGGGGATTCCCACCACGGCCTATGCCACCCCCGGCACCGAAGAAGTCCCCGAGGCCATCCGGGATTACATCCAGGAATATGACGCCCTGCTCTTATCTCGTCACGGCGCCATGACCGTGGGCCGGGACGTGATGGACGCCTACAACAAGATGGAGAAGCTGGAACATACCGCCCGGGTCGTCCTGGCGGCCCGGCTCCAGGGATCGGTGCCGCCTCTGCCGGACGCGGAGGTCGAGAAACTGCGGCGCATCGCCGCGGCGTATAAGGCCGGGGGTGATTGAGGAGAATCCCTGGTAAATCTCCAAGGCTTCTTTCCGGGTAAGGTCGGGCAGGGTCTATGTGCAGGCGCCATAGGACCTTTCAGGTTATTGGGCGCTTACGGACAAACTTTGCTTGACAATGATATCAATATTGATACTATTTAAATGAGTGGTAACGAAGAAATTATTGCACAGATGAGGCGGAATCCCAAGGATGTCCGTTTCAGTGATCTGTGCAAGGTGTGTGACTGCTACTTCGGTACAGCTCGCCGGGGCGGCACTAGCCACAGGGTATACCAGACCCCATAGCAAGGCGATCCCCGGGTGAACATACAGAACAAAAAAGGCAAAGCCAGAGCCTATCAGGTAAGGCAAGTGCTCAAGGCTATAGAGAGATTGGAGTTGGAGAATGGCGCTCAAAGATGATCGCTACACCTACCGGGTTACCTGGTCAGAGGATGACCAGGAGTACGTGGGCCTGTGCGCCGAGTTCCCCAGTTTAAGCTGGCTGGCCCTTACCCCCGAAACAGCCTTAAAGGGCATACGGAAGGTAGTGGCAGGCGTAGTCCATGATATGCGGGAACACGGTGAAGAACCTCTTGAGCCCATTGCCTCCAGACGCTACAGTGGCAAATTTATGGTCCGTGTTCCTCCCGAAGTTCATCGTGATCTAGTCCTTGAGGCTGCCGAGGCCGGCGTCAGTTTGAATCGCCTGGCCAGTTCGAAGTTGTCGCACTAGATTTTCGGCAAGAGCACAATTATTCTCTATCCCCTCGTTCCCAAGTTGCACTTGGGAACGAAGGGGGAAAATTCTTTAGGATCTCACCAGGCCCGGTTCACCCTTCCCGGCTCTCCATAAATTCCAGATAATCCGGATCTCCCACCGGCAGCTTGGTCTCATCTTCAACTGCCTTGGCCTCAGGCGACTCCACCATTTTCACGGCTCGGGGTTTCCGGGGCCGCCGGACCGGGGCCACGGGCTCCGGCAGGACATTCTCATCCTCCATAGACGCCAGGACCCGATACACTTCTTTAATCTCCTTCACCAATTCCTTGGGGGTGAGTTCAGTCATGGCGGCATGGGATGAGACAATCTGGGCCGTTAAATTCAGGACTTCACTGGCCATGGGAATTTCTCCTCTCAGGTTAATTTATCCTGCCTGCAGTCCGTTGCCCGGCTTTCCCCTGCTATTCCGCCGGAGTAGACCCTAATCAGGGGAGTTTATATCAAATATGATGGTCTGATGATACCAGGTTTTAAAGAAAAATGGGTCCAGGCCAGCCTTGGCCGTTACCGTTTAGTTTACTTCCAAGACCACCTTTAACGATTCCTGGGCCTCGGCCACGATTTTAAAGGCAGCCTGGATCTGTTCCAGGGGCAATATCTGGGTGATGGTGTCTTTGACGTTGATCTTTTGGGTGGCAATGAGGTCCAGTGCCGCTTCCAGATCCACCGGGGCGGCGCCGTAAGATGAGGTCACCGTGAGTTCATTGCGCCAAAAGTCCGGGATGGGAATGGCGATATCCCGGTTGGGAATGGCGAAGAAGAGAATAACCCCCTTCTTCTCCACGCAACGGAAAGCTTGCTCCACCGCGGCGTAAGCCCCGGTACAGACGATCACCCGATCCGCCTTGAGATTCAGGTCCTGCGACCCATGCAGCACGTGATCGGCCCCGAACTCGGCCGCCTTCTTTAAGCGATACTCGTTAATATCGGTGGCAATAACCCGGGCGCCGGTCAACTTGGCCAGCTGAATATTCAGGATGCCGGAGATGCCGCAGCCCAGGATCAGCACGGTGTGGTGCGACCGGATATCGATCAACCCCAGCCCTCTGACCCCGCACGCCAAAGGTTCGATCATGGTCCCTTCGACAAAGGAAACCTGGTCCGGTAATACATACACCCCGTAATCCACGTTAATCTTGGGCACCCGGACAAATTGACTGTAGCCCCCGGGATCGTAATTGCCCGAATGCAGCGTGTCGCAGGCCGTCTGATTGTCTTCCCGGCAATATTTGCAGTCATTGCACGGCACGTGATGGCTGACGAAAACCCGCTGGCCCGGGTGGTAGCGGTCTGATTTCGACTCCACGACCTCGCCGGCGATCTCGTGGCCCAAAATCCGTGGAGCCTTGGGAAGCCGGTACCATTCCATCACATCGGTGCCGCAGATGCCGCTGGCCCTGACCCTGACCAAAAGCTCCCCCGGCCCGATCTTCGGCGTGGGCAGTTCCTCCAGGCGAATATCACTATTGTTGTAGTATTTAGCGACGAGCATCTGTCTTAAGATAAATTCAAAATTAAGGGTTAACAATTAATAGTTCAAAGTAAAAAACAGTTCAAGATTAACAGCTTTTTTTCTCAACCTTGAACTTTGAACTTTCCATGTTACGCTGCCGTTTTCGCTTTATGTTCCCGGGTCTGCTTTAAGATCTCGTGAGCCTGTTTGACGGAAACATTGTCATGCACGATGGCCCGTAACGCCTTGGCCATGGCTACCGGGTGCGGACTCTGCCAGACATTTCTCCCCAGGTTGATCCCCACCGCCCCCTTATCTATGCCGTCATGCACAAATTCCAGGACCTCCAGTTCGGTCTCGCACTTGGGCCCCCCGGCCATAATCACCGGTACCGGACAGCCGTTTACCACTTGATCGAAATGTTCCGGGCACCAATACGTCTTCACCACCCTGGCGCCCAGTTCCGCGGCGATGCGGCAGCACAATTTCAGATAGCGCGCCTCCCGTTGGTCCAATTCCCGGCCCACCGCGGTTACCGCCATCACCGGAATGCCGTAATCCTCGCACATATTGACCAGGGTGGCCAGATTCTTCAGCGTCTCTTTTTCATATTCACTGCCGATAAAGATCGACAGCCCCACGGCCGAGGCGTTCAAACGGATAATTTCGGCAATCGAGGTGGTGAGTTCCTCGTTGGCCAAATCCTTGCCCACCATGCTGGTACATCCCGAGACACGCAGCACAATCGGTTTACTGGTGAGGGGATCAATCGCCGCCCGCAATACCCCCCGGGTGACAAAGAGCGCATCCGCATAGGGCAGCAGCGGTTTTACCGTCTCTCCCGGCTTCTCCAGCTTCCTGGTCGGCCCTTGAAAATAACCATGATCGATGGGCATAAAAAAACATTTGCCATTGGGCATAAGTTGCCTTAAACGATTTTCCATTCCCCAATCCATCGACAGTTCTCCTATCCCTTGAGCATTATCCCTATTTTCTGAAAAATTATTTCGGCCGGACCAGCAAATAACCTTTATCGATCAACCAATGGTGAAATTGATACGTAGTATAGCGGCAATTGGCCTTACACGTCTGCCGTATCTTCTCATAACCCTCCGAGCCCGGTGGTTGACCATCCAGGTCCAGTCTGGACCGGGCATTGGACATCTTTACAGAATTCCCGGCGCTGATAATCAATATAACCGTCTATAGACATCCGCTGGTTCTCATTGCCTCCGTCTTGCTGGTGACGAAGAACCGCCGGCCCCGGCGCCTGGCGCTCTCAGCTCCGCTTCCGCGGCAGGCTGCGGAGGCGCTCGATTTCGGCCTGCTCCAGTTTAAGAAATTCCTCCCGGGGATAGTCCTTTCTGAGGGCCCGGGTGACCCGGTGAATGGAGATCATCAGGGGCGCTCCATAAACGTTCTCCCAGGTGATGTGCACCGTGTCCGTTTCCGGCTCAAAATGCGCCCCCCGCCAGGCCCCGAAGACGTGGTCGAACTCCAGTTCGTAGAGTTCATCCCAGGCCTGCTTCAGGAATTCCAGAACCTCGGCTTCTTCAAGCCGCTGATCGCAATAATAGAGCTCATAATCTTTCATTCAGGTCCCTGCTTACAAAAGATTGTCATCAAGGCCCCGCCACCAGGCGGGGGTCGCGAAAACCGGCGGATCGCCGCTTTCCTTGGGTAATATGCCGACCAAGGTTGACCTCAGTGTATAAATCCTGGAAAAGGGAGGCAAGGGGCCGGCCCGAAAAAAACCGGGGCGCCGCCAGGCGACGCCCCGGGATAGGGTTATCTTAGCCTACTTTTTCTTCTTTTCTTGGAAGAACTTGCAGTCGGTGGGAGCCATGAAGGCGCCCGGCCGCGCTTCCTTGAAAACGCCCAGCAGGAAAGGATATTCAATGGCCCGGCAGTGCCCGAAACATACCTTGGATATCTGCGGGTCATAGGTGTATTTGAAGTTTTTGCAATCGTCACAGAGAATCGCCATATTGAGGATTCCTCCTATCTTCCTTAGTTACGGCTCGGCTACCAGGATTTCCCGTACTTGCGCTGGGCCGTGATCCGTTTCCAGCAGCTCCCATCCAGGTCTTCCGGTTTGAGCTGCGTGCAGGCAACCAGCCTACCCCGGGCCGACGTGACACAATTCTTGGGCTTGCCCAGGAAGGTAACGTTGGCAAAGGGCGGGGCCGAGGTCTTGCCTTCCCCGGACAGGGGCTTCAGGTCTTCGGTCTCGACGTAGCCCGGCAGGATGAATTCCTTGCCCTTGGCTTTCTCCGGGTCTACGACCCGCTGGCCGTTTTCCCACTCGGCGTAATAGAGTTCATCACAGCCGCCGCATTTGAAATTACCTTTGTATTCCCAGAAGCTGTAGGGATCCAGGAAATTCCGGGCCTTGCATTTCGGACAATCATACATCAACGATATTGTGAATTCAGTCATATCGAGTCATTCCTCCCGTGTTGATTAGAGGTGTAGCGAAGGCAGGCCGGCAGGGTGCCGGACCCGCCGCGCTCCGGTTAAATGACCTCTTTGGCTTCCAATTCCCGGATCTGGTCCGAACTGAGGCCGCAAACCCGCTGGTAGATTTCCTCATTGTCGCAGCCCACCGGACGGTGCACGTGTTTCAGCCGTGGCGGGGACTCGCTCATCTTATAAAGCACCTTCTGGGTGAAGACGTCGCCGTAGTACGGGTCGTCATACCAGCCCAGGGCGCCCCGCTCCAGCCAGTGATCGGTGTTGGCAGCTTCCAGAACCGTGAGCAGGGGCTGGGAGATGATGCCTTTGCTGGTGAAGATGCGGTTGGCTTCTTCCTTGGTCTTGTCTTTCAGGAACTCCTGGATGGCCGGATAGATCTCTTCCTGGGCCTTGGCTTCCACCCGATCGTCATGGGTGGCGTACTTTTTGCCCAGGTCGGGGCGGCCAACGAGGTTCATCAGATTGGCGAAAGCCTCGTCCGTGTAAGCCTGAACGCAGATGTAGCCCTCTTCCTTCTCCGCCGGATGGTCCGAATGGGGGTGGGAAGAGAGGCCGCAGGCGACGATGCCGTTGACGCAGATCTCGGTGTCCCAGTTGCCCCAGCGCATCCGCACGATGCCGTTGCGGCCCCACAGGGGCAGGGCGTATTCGGTGTAGCGGGTGGAGCCTTGCACCTGGGAGCACTCGAAGTAGTTGCCCAGGCCCGAGACCGTGTCCCGCCAGTAGAGGCCGGCCAGCATGCCGGTGGAGACCAGCATGCCCACCGAGTAGTCCATGATCCAGGTGGTGTGCTTGCTGGGGAACCCAGCCGACGCCCTCCCGGCCCGGTGGCCGGTGAAGGAGAACACGCCGCCTTTGGCCTGGCCCAGGATGTCGTAGGAAGCCCAGTTCCGGCCGGGGCCGAAGCCGCCGAAACCGCCGCACCAGGCTAACACGATCCGGGGATTGACCTCTTTGCAGGCGCCGTAACCGATCTTCCAGCGGTCGAAGGTGCCGGGCCGGTAGTTCCACACCATGGCATCGGACTTCTGCACCATGTTGTAGAAGATTTCCTTGGATTCCGGTTTGCGGTAGTCCAGGGTGACAAAGTATTCGTTGTGGTTGGCGCCCTGGAAGGCCGGCGAGGTGCCCCGGCCCGGGTTCCACCGGGATACCGGGTAGAACCAGGTTTCATTGTAAGGCGAGCAGTGACGCATGGGCTCACCCAAACGGGGTACCTCGATCTTGATAACCTCGGCGCCCAGCTCACCTAAGTAAGCCGCGGCGCAGGGGCCCAGGATATACTGGGTGCAGGACAGCACCCGGTACCCATTCAGGGCCTCGGGTTTCTCAAAAAGCGCGTCCTTATTGAAGATAGTCTTGCAATAATCCTCAAAGGGTAGTTTGTCCAGGTGTTCGGTCATATTTCCTAACCCCCTCTATTAGATGAGCCCTTTGCCGTAAAGCTTATTCAGCTCGGCGGTGTCGAAGTTGCAGAACTTGCGGTAGATGTCGCTGTTGTCGTAGCCCACGGGACGGCCCAGGTCTTTGACCCGGCCCGGAGTCCGGTGGCCGTAGAACAGGGAGCCGCAGAACAACACCTTGCCGTAGTGGGCCGTGTCGATGGACCGCACCATACCCCGGTATTTGTAGTGGGGCTCTTCCGCCACTTCGTCGATGAAAGAGACGCCGCCGGCGGCCACTTCTTCCTCCAGCAGTTTGGCCCGGCATTCTTCCCGGGTCCAGTCCTTCATCCAGTCGGTGAGGATGGTACAGGTTTTGACCTGCTGGTCGTGGCCGACCCGGTCGATAACCACCCGCAGGGTGGGTTCGTCCAGGATCATGTCTTCCAGCTCGGGGCGGTCTTTGCCCACGGTCTTCCAGATGCGGTACCACAGCCGGTCATGGCCGCCGCCCACCATCATGTAGCCGTCTTTGCAGGGGTTGACCGAGTAGATGTTGATGGCCAGGTCCCAGTTGCCGTAACGGGGCTTACTGGAACCGTCCATGCCGTACCATCCCCAGGCATAGTCATGAATCCTCAGGTGGGACTCAGCCGAGGTGACTTCGATGAACTGACCCTTGCCGGAGGTCTCCCGGAAGATCAGGGCCGCGATGGTGCTGTGGGCCGTCAGGTTGCCGGCCAGGATGTCGTCAGCCCGTTCGCCGGCCCGGATGGGGGTGCCGCCGAAGCTCTTGGGCAGCCCGGTGGCATGGCACCAGCCGGAGGAACAGGGCGAGGACGGATAGAGTTCCCCGGGTTGATCCTTCAGGGGGCCCCACTGGCCTTTCTGCCCGGTCCAGACATAAATCAGGCGGGGGTTGATCTGGGAGAGCTGGCGGTAGCCGATACCCCATTCGTCAAACTGCCCGGGGGCATAGTTCTCGATGAGGACGTCGGCGTGGACGACCAGCTTCTTCAGGATTTCCCGGCCGGCCGGTTGGGTCAGGTCCAGGGTGATGGACTGCTTGTTGCGGCACTCGTGCAGGAAGGTGCCGCCGCAGAGATCGCCGTTGACATCATCTTTGAACATGTAGCGCTTGCGCCCGAAGGCGGTCAGCTTCCGGAGGGGCGAGCCGCCCGGGGGTTCTACCATGATGACGTTGGCCCCCAGCTCGCCGAGGTAGCCTCCACCCTGCATGGCGTTAACCTGCAGGCCGCCGTGCCCGCACTCCAGGACCCGGATCTTGCCCAGGGCCTCGGGTTTGGCCATCTCGTGCTTGGGATGGAGCCAGCCCTCAAAGACCGTGGAGATCTCCCGGGAAGCCTCGGTGCAGATTTTCGGGTCATAAACTTCTTCAAATGTGGGAATTGGGTTTAGAGGCCACAGTAACGGTGCTTCTTGAACCTCTTTTTTAAGATCTTCGGACATTCAGAATCCTCCTTTATTACCGTTGGTTCGGAATTCTTCCTTAGGAAAACTTGAGTCCGCTCAAGTCAAGCCTTCTGCGGATGGGTAGCAGCCACCTCCTTTCGTGAAAAATCTGGCTCACCCGAAGGAGCCAGGCAGGGTAGTCCCTTATATACGTGTCTAACCTTATTTAGCTAAATTTGTGCCAAATAGTGCAATTGACACAACTTTTTCCCATATTTAATTTAACCTGCTTGTTTTATTAGTCTATTTGCCTTACCACCCGGTGCTCCCACCGCCGCCGCCGGAGCCGCGGGCATCCCTAAATCGCTCCGGCTGGGGGAATCGGTATCGGGCCTAGGGGTGTTTTGCCCCGAATATCCTCAAAGTCAGAGGAATTTTGGCCCCGCCGCCTTAAAATCTGCTGCGGCGCATCTGGGAATTTTTTGTATAATGAGACAAATAAACCCGCCGGGGCCCGGCGTCATACTCCCGCGCCTCCCCTGGTTATCGACAAGGGACCCTCACCGAGCCTGAAACCATGCCAGATCAGCACGGCCAATCCACCCGAAACTGGTTTGAACGCCACCCTAAACAGACCATTGTCTGGCTGGTCCTGGTCCTCATCCTGGCCGTCACCTACGGTACCGAAAAGCTCCTGGCCTATATCAACCACACCCATAACCTGGTGCTCTTTTCCGAGCGGCGCTACATCAATCTTAGGGAGATCCTCCCCGGGGTCGACACGGTGGATGTCCCCCCGGATCGGGCCGTGCGGGAATCGGACGGCCTGGTCCAGAAACCCTACCGGGTCAGGACCGACTCCCGGGGCTTCATGCTCCCCTATAACCGCTATGACAAACCCGACCTCTCCCTCGTCTTTCTGGGCGGCTCCACCGTCGCCTGCATCTACGTGGACGAAGAGAGCCGCTTCCCTTACCTGGTGGGAAACCTCCTGGCCCAGAAAACCGGGAAAAAGATCACCTCGATTAATTCCGGGGTCGGCGGCAACAACTCTTTGCATTCCCTGGATATTTTATTGAACAAGATCATCCCGCTCCGCCCCGACGTCGTCGTCATGATGCACAATATCAACGACCTGGTGGCCCTCATTTACGACCGCACCTACTGGAGCAAAAACCCCACCCGGGCGCCCATCGTCAATTTTTCGTTCTATAAAAATCTCACCGGCCTGAAAGCCCTCGCCACCCTGGCCCGGGACCTCTATATCCCCAACCTCCACGCCGCCACCCGCATCCTCAGCCATAAAATCTTCGGCAAAAAAGTGAAAGAGCAGGACGACGAGTTTGCCTATATCCGGGGCAAAAAGCTCACGGTGGACGCGGCTGCCATCCTCGCTGAGTTCAAGATGAACCTGAACACCTTCATCAACCTCTGCCGGGCCCGGCACATTACGCCGGTGCTCATGACCCAGTTCAACCGCTACCGGGCCAATCCCGACCCCAAGATCCTCAAGGCCATGCAGGGCTTTCAAGCGGATTCCGGGATTCCCGTGAGTGAGTTTATTGAGCTTTACGCCCGGTTCAACCAGGCCGTCCGGGAGGTGGGCCAGGCCAACGGCGTCCTGGTAATCGATCTGGCCGCCCTGATTCCCCAGGACCAGAAATACATTTACGACGTGGTGCATCTCAACACCCGGGGCTCGCGTTTGGCCGCCCGCCTCATCAGCGAGCGCCTGCAGCCCTTGGTGAAGCCGTGAGGTTCATCCTCAACAGGCCTGCGGATTGAATTTTTTTTCTCACCCGTTCTGGTTAATAAGAAATTTCCCCCTGACCCCCTCTTTCCGAAGGCGGGGAAGCAAAAGTCCCCCTTTGGAAAAGGGGGATTTAGGGGGATTTTTCCTGTGCCATTCAGAGTCACGCGCTGCAAAAGCAGCTACGGAAAATCCTCATGGAGTTGGATAAGCGGCCTACCGTCCTGTTCATCATCAAACCGGAGCGCGGCGCCGGCGCCGAAATGGTGCTGGTGGAGGCCGCGGTGCGCCTTGACCCGGACCGCTTTCAGGTGATCTGCGGCCTCCTGACGCCGGATACCGGGAAAGTCATCCCCGCGAGCCTGGCCACCGTCGACTTCCGGATGCCGGGGCTCAACGGCTGGGTCTGGCTCCGCTTCCTCTTCCAGCTCTGCTGGGTTATCCATCGCCGCCGCGTCCATTTGATCCACGTCAACAGCTATGTCCCGGGAAATTATGCCCGGCTGGCCGCGGCCCTGATGCGGGTGCCCATGGTTATCGACCACTGGCACGGCTTCACCCGGTTCAACCGCAAGCGCCGGTTTATCTGCCGCACCCTCGCCCTCTTTACCGACCTCAGCCTCGCAGTCTCCCAAGGGGTTAAAGAATATCTCGTGTCGGAAATCGGCCTGGACCCGGCCACAGTCAGGGTGGTGCCCAACGGGGTGGATGTTGCGGCCCTTGACGCGGCCCGCCCCGGTCCCGTCGTACGCCGGGAACTGGGGCTGCCGGAAGATGCGCCGGTGATCGGCTTGGTGGGCCGCCTGGACCACTGGGGCAAGGGCCATAAAGAACTGTTCACCGCCATGGCCCGCATCCGTGAGCGCTATCCCGTCCACGCCCTCATCGTCGGGGGCGGCCGGAGGGCTGCCGAGATGCAGCAGTTGGCCGAGAACCTGGAACTCGCCGATGCCGTCCACTTCCTGGGCCAACGCCGGGATGTCCCCGATCTCCTCAATGCCATGGACGTCTTTGTCCTCCCCAGCTACAGCGAAGGGGTGTCCCTGGCCCTCTTGGAGGCCATGGCGGCCGGGCGGCCGGTGATCGCCACCGCGGTGGGCGGCCTCCCCGAGGTCGTGACCGATGGCGACACCGGTTTGTTGATCCCGCCCCGGGACCCCGAGGCCCTGGCCCAGGCCCTGGAGCGCCTCCTGGCCGACCCCGCCTGGGCCCGGCAACTGGGAGCCCACGCCCGGGACCACGTCCGGGAGCACTACTCCCTGGAGCGCCTGGGCCGGGAGATCAATGGGATCTATGCAAAATTGGTGGAAAAAAAGTTTGGGGAATAAATGAGCGTTGTTACAGGAAATAATCTATAAATCGAAATCCTTCCTGCAATAATTGTCCCTGGAGCGCTAATCGGCATAAAGGAAGGGCCAGGGTCAGAGCGGCAATGCTTTGGCCCCGCTCCAAAAAGGCCTCAGCCTTTCTGCGCCACGGCCCAGATAAGTTCGTAGCTCACCGGGATGGCGCCGTCGCTGCCGTAGCCGGCCTGATACGCCGCGCTCAGGGCCCGCAGCAAGCGGGGGGACAGGGGACAGGGCCGGGGGCTGGTGGCTCCTGTGGCCTGGAGGGCCCTGAGAAACTCTTTAACCGAGGGGAAGGTAGCGGTGACCATCTCCCGGGCCAAACTGGCCTGGGGGAAGCCGGCCCCCCGCAGCCGGTGGGACCAGGTCTCCCGGTCGCCGAACCCCTGGGCCGGAATCGCCGGGGTCCCGGGCATATCCAGGCTCCGGGCGGCCCGGTCCAGGGACTCGGCCAGTTCCTGAAAGGTTTGGGGTCCCAGGGTGGAGAACGCCAGGACGCCCCCGGGAGCCAGGCTCCGGTAGTAGGCGGCCAGGGTCTCCCCGGGGCGCGTGAACCACTGGAAGGTGGCGTTGGCGATGATCAGATCAAAGGAGCCCCGGATAGAGGCCTCCCCGTCCGCCACCAGCCACGCCACCCCCGATTCCGGCCCCAGGCGCCGCCGGGCCGCCGCCACCAAAGCGGCATCCAGGTCGAGCGCCACCAGCCGGGCTCCCTCGTTGGCCTGGCGCAGGAGGCCGGTAAGATAACCGGTGCCGCAGCCGATCTCGAGGATACGCCCGGCCCGGGCCAGGGAGTCCCCCACCAGTGCCACCAGCCCCTGGGCCATGAAGCGCTGTATCTCGGCGTGCCGGTCATACGAGGCCGCCCGCCGGGCAAAATTCCGTCTGATGCCTTGCTTGACTTCCCTGTCGTCCTCCAGGAAGGACACAGGTCCCAATGCCAAGGGCATCTTTAGTGCGCGGTGCTCAAGCATTGCTCTATCATCCCGTTAAAAGCCGCGGCCTGGGTCAAAAAGGGCAGATGCCCGGCCCCGGGGAGAAGATTCAGCCGGGCCCCGGGAAGCTGGTCCCGAAGGAACTCTCCCTGGGCCGGGTCCACAATCCGGTCCTCCTGCCCCTGGATGACCACTGCCCCTCCGGGCAGGCGGCCGAGCAGGGGTCTCAGGTCCCGGTTCAGCAAATAATCGAGGCCCGCCGCCAGGGTCTCGGGAGCGGCCTGGAAAGCCAACGCCTCCCGGGCCTGGGAGAGCATCGCCCCCTCCCCGGGAGCCAGACACTGTTCGGCAAACTCAGCCAGCAGCCGTGCCGGGTCTGTCGCCAGGGCCCGGCGCATGGCCCGGACCACCGCCGGGGGCTGTCCCCGGGGATAATCCGCCCGCCGGGTAAAAGACGCGGCCACCCCCGCCAGGACCAGCCCCCCCGGGGGCGGGCCCGTCAGGCGGCTCAGGGCCTCCAGGAGCAGCATGCCCCCCAGGGACCAGCCCACCAACAGGCAGTCTTGAAGCGGCAGTCCTCCCAAAAAATCTGCAAACCAGCCCACCTCCCAGACCGGAACCGTGGGCCTCAGGACCGTCATCCCCGGGCCGAAGGCCGCCGGCCTGCCGTTCCCAGACGCGGCCGGTGGCGCCCCAGCCGTGGAACAGGACCAGGGTGGTCATGACCCCAACCCCATGGACCGGGCCGTGGCCACGATGACCTCCCGGGCGCGCTGCAGATCCTCCCGGGACTGGGCCGCGCACAGAGAAAATCGCACCCGGGCCCGGCCCGGCGGCACCGTGGGGGGGCGTAAAGCCACCGCCATGAGCCCCTGGTCCATGAGACGCGCCGCGAACTCCAGGGTGCGGTCGTTCTCCCCCACCAGCACCGGAATAATCTGGGTTTCACTCCCGAGAATATCCAGCCCTGCCGCCAGCAGGCCCTGGCGAAACTCTCGGACTCCCGGCTGCAGAAAAAGCCGCCGCTCCGGTTCCTGGGCCACAATCTCCAAAGCCCGGTCAATCGCCCCCAGCACCATGGGGGCCAGGGCGGTGGAGTAGATGAACGACCGGGCCCGGTTGTGGAGGTAGTCCACCAGGCGCCGGTCCCCGGCCACGAAACCTCCCTGGGAGCCCAGGGCCTTGGAAAAGGTGCCCAGGTGAATATCCACTTCCCGGGTCAGGCCCAGGGCTTCGGCCAGCCCGCCGCCCTTGGCGCCCAGGACGCCGGTGGCGTGGGCCTCGTCCACCATGAGCCAGGCCCCGTACCGCGCCTTTAACGCCGCCAGGTCCGCCAGGGGCGCCACGTCCCCGTCCACCGAAAACACCGAGTCGGTGACGATCAATCGCCGCCGGGCAGTCCCGGCCTTACGCAGCAGTTCCTCCAGACGGTTCAGGTCCCGGTGGGGAAAGCGCTGCAACGCCGGCCCCGGACAGCTTGATGCCGTCATAGATGCTGGCGTGGTTAAGCCGGTCGCTGAAAATCACATCCCCCGGCCCCATCAGCGCCGAGATCGTTCCCAGGTTGGCCATGTAGCCGGTGGGAAAAATCACCGCGGCTTCGGTGCCCTTGAAACCGGCCAGTCTGGCTTCCACCGCTTCGTGCAGGGCCAGGTGCCCCACCACCAGGCGGGAGGCCCCGGCCCCCGCCCCCCACCGGGCCGCCGCCGCCTGGGCCGCCTCGATAATCCGGATGTCCTGGGACAGGCCTAAATAATCGTTGGAGGATAAATTGAGGCGGACCTGCCCCGCCACCCTGACCTTGCCGCCGGGGAGCACTTCGTCCACCACCCGCAGCCGCCGCCGGAGCGCTTTGGCCTCAAGCGCGGCCAGTTCCTTGGTTAATTCTTCCATCCGGCCTCGATATCCCGAAAGTGATTGATCCGGCGCACTGTTGCCCAGAGGAGGGCCCCAAAAACGAATGGTGCAATTTGAAGGCCCACCTTGCGTGCGACTATTGGGGCAAGCATCGGTATGGTCCAACCGAGGAGGATGAGACTTTGCTCCCCGGCCAGCCAGCCGCTCGTGAGCCCCTCCCAGACCAGCCATGCCAGCGGGAGAGCCAGGATGGCCAGGTCATATTCGAATGCGTAAGGAGTGGCGAGTAGCACGGCCAGGGTTAACGTCGCAGCCTTTAAGGGAAAAGTGGCGCTGCTTGACCAAACCCAGAATACCGTGATGATGGCCCCCAACGTCACCATGCCTTGCAAGACATAGGCGATCGGATACCCGGTCCCAGCCAGGAGGGCCCCAATAAATACGGTAGGCATTTTCGCCGGGGGGGCCACCCCGTGCCTGATCATCCAATCTGCAAGCGGCAAATTCCCCAGGAATGCCACCCAAGTCTCCCAGCCCAATACCGGCAAAGTGATTAACGCCAAGACGCTGGCCGAAACCGCTGCACCTGCCAGGCTCCGCCAATGCCGACCTGCCAGTAATGCCACCGGAATAAGGAACGCCAGATGAGGCTTAAAACTTAAGAGGCCGAGGAGCGCTCCCCCCAGAAAAGGTTTTCGCCCCATGAGGAGCAGCCCGCCGCCCAAAAGGCTTGCGGTTACAAAGCCATTTTGAAAATGAATGAAGTTCTGAAAGGTCCCGGGAAAGGCGAGGATTACCCAAAGCGCCAGCGGATGGGGGATAATCTTCTTTACCACCTTCAGGTAAACAACCATGGTGGGGATAATCCACACCATGATGGCCAGGAGATAAGGAAAAAAGGCAAGCGGCAAAATGAGGACTAAAAAAGTGGGAGGATAAAGCCATGGCATGGGTGGGACCTTGGGGCTGATAATTAATTTCTCCAGGGCAACCATTTTGTCAAAATTATAGGCCCAGGTCGCATGACCGGCTTTGGCTAGACTGGCCGCCGTAAAGAATCCCAAAAAGTCGCTTCCCAAGGGTTTGCCCTGGATATCATAAAGCCCTTTGCCGCTTAGAGGACCTCCTAAAAATATGACCAAGGCACAGATGACATAAACTGCCACAATAACCCTGCTATAGACTTTGATGCGCCATTCGCTCAGTACTTGCATAGGTTCCAGGTAATCCGAGAATAATTTAATAATCAGAGGAATCGGAACTTTCTCGTCACCCTTGCAACATCCGCGACGAAAAGAATCGGCCCACTCCGCGGGAAGTATTTTGAGATGCTCCCGGCTGCTTGCACCGCAAGGTATTTAGCAAAGAATTTTCTCTACGCACTCCTTGAAGCTGTCCAGGAAAGCGCCTCGCCCTTCTCCCCTCATGAGGTCCGGCACTTCCGGCAGCCGGCCCAGGATGGGCACCCCGGTGAGGGCCTCGATCACCCCGGGATTGGTGGCCGCCGCCAGCCCCGGCTTCTCCGGGTAGCGGTTGAGGATGACCCCGGCCACGACGATCCCGGCCGCCTGGGCCGCCTTGACGGTGAGAACCGTATGGTTGATGGTTCCCAGGCCGGATTTGGCCACCACCGCCAGGGGGAGATTCAACCACCGGATCAGGTCCAGGACCAGGAAACGGGTGCCGACCAGGGGCACGTACAGCCCCCCGGCGCCTTCCACCACCAGAAATTCATAGCGCCCCGCCAGGTCCGTGAGACCGGCGGCAATGCGCCCCAGGTCAATTTCCACCCCGGCCTGGGCCGCGGCCACCCCGGGGGCCAGGGGCAGCTCCAGGGCGATGGGGGTGAGGACCTCCAGGGGCTCGGTCAAACCGGCCAGGGTCCGGGCAAAGTCGGCATCCGTGGGGATCAGGCGCCCGTCTTCCCGGGGGCAGCCGCTCTGGACCGGCTTGAAATAAACCGCCTTAACCCCCCGCTGCCTGAGCGCCGCAGTCAGCCCCGCCGCCACCCAGGTCTTGCCCACGTCGGTGTCGGTGCCGGTGATCAAGATCCCCCGGAGGGGAGGGAGGCTGGGTAACATCAGAGGCAAAACGAGTCCTTTTTAGCCAAAATCCCCGTCATACGTAGGGGCCGACCTGTGTGTCGGCCCTCTGGTGGGCGAACACCTAAATCCACCCCGACAAAACCATGATTTATTATAGAGAAACCCGGCATCACGTCGGCTCTTCCTGTCGGGGGTTTTCCTGCACCAACTCCAGGCCCAAATCCGCCAGCATCTGCCGGTCGTCATCGGGCAGGCGGCCCCGGGTGGTGAGGTAGTCCCCGGTCATCAGGGCATCGGCCCCGGCCGCGAACAGCAGGGGGGCCAGGGAGCGCAGGGTAACCTGGCGGCCGCCGCAGATGATGAGGGAGCACTCCGGGAAGGTCAGGCGAAAGGCGCACACGATCTTCAGGGCCTCCAAGGGGTCCAGCAGCGGGCGGTCCGCCAGGGGGGTGCCGGCCAGGGGGTGGAGAAAGTTGAGGGGAATGGCGTCCACGCCCAGAGTTTTGAGCACCTGGGCCATTTCCCACCGCTGGGCCAAGGTTTCCCCCAGCCCGAAGATGCCCCCGGCGCACACGGTCAACCCGGCCGCCTGGGCCGCTTCGATGGTGGCTACCCGTTCGGCAAAGCTGTGGGTGGTGCAAATCCGAGGAAAAAATGAGGCCGCGGTTTCCAGGTTGTGGTGAAAACGGTACAGCCCCGCGGCCTTCAACTCCATCAGAAAACCCCGGTCCACAATCCCCAGGGAGGCGCAGACCCGGATAGGCACGGCCGCTTTGATGGCGGCCACCGCCGCCAGCATGGCGCTCTGATCCCGGGGCGAGGCGACCCCCCGGCCGGCGGTCACCAGGGAAAAACGCGAGGCCCCCGCCGCATAAGCCTGCTGGGCCGCGGCCACCAGTTCCTCCCGGGACAGCAGGGGATAGTGGTCCACCTGACTTTTGGCCCGGGCCGACTGGGAACAAAAAGCGCAGTCCTCGGAACACAGGCCGGACTTGGCGTTGCTGATGACGCAGAAGCTGACCCGGGACCCGAAATGCCGCTCCCTAACCGCGCTGGCCTCCCCCAGCCGGGTCCACAACGCCGACCCGGTAAGACGGAAAATCTCTTCCCAATCAGAATATCGCATCCAAAAAAGCATCACCTAAGCCTATCTAATTGTCAACCAATTAATTCATATAGGTTGACAATAGCTCAATCTCACTATGACGCAAATTAGTTTAAAGAGAATTTTCACCTATCTCCGTCAGGTATGGCGGTTAGCTGGCCTCAATATATCACCGGCCCTTGGGGATGATCTCTTTGAGATGGACTTTGGTGACGTTTCCGAGTACAAACAAAAAGCATGGACATGACCTATGGCGCCTCAGCGGTCCTCCAGACTATGGCAGTGCTGCTCCAGCTGACCGCGGCGTTTTTTGCTTTGCGACTGATCCGAGTCACCGGGGGGCGGGTCTCCTGGATCCTGATTTCCAGCGCCTTTTGCCTCATGGCCATCCGGCGGTCAATCTCGCTCTGGGAATTGCTGGCCGGCGGCTCTAATTCCCCGGAGCTTTGGGATGATACCGCCGCGGTGGCCATTTCGGCCCTCATGCTGGCCGGGGTATTAGCGATCCCAAGCCTATTTCACACCATCCAACGGGCTGCCGAAACGCTGCGCCAGGCCAAAGATGACCTGGAAATTCAGGTGGCCCGGCGCACCGAGGAACTGCGAGATGCCAACGCCCATCTGTCCGTGGAGCTGGACGAGCGGCGGCGGGCGGAACAGCAGCTGGCCCGCCACGCCGAAGAACTGGCGCGTTCCAATGCGGAGTTGGAGCAGTTTGCCTACGTGGCCTCCCATGACCTGCAGGAGCCGCTGCGGATGGTGTCGAGCTTTACCCAACTCCTGGGGAAACGCTACCGGGGCAAACTCGACCAGGACGCCGACGAGTTTATCGGTTACGCGGTGGATGGCGCCACCCGCATGCAGCGACTCATCAACGATTTACTCGCTTACTCCCGGGTCGGAACCCGGGGCAAACCGTTTAAACCTGCGGATTGCCAGGCCATCTTTAGAGAGGCCCGGGATAACCTGATGAGAGCCATAGAGGAGAGCGGCGCGGTCATCACCCAGGACCCCCTCCCCATGGTGCTTGGTGATGAAGTGCAACTCCTCCAGTTGTTCCAGAACCTGGTCGCCAACGCCATCAAGTTTCGCAGCCAGGCGCCTCCCCAAATTCGGGTCTCGGCGCAAAAAAGCGGACCTGAATGGGTTTTCGCCATCAAGGATAACGGCATTGGCATCGCACCGGAGCACCAGGAGCGCATTTTTTCGATTTTTCAACGTTTACATCATCGTTCCGAGTATCCCGGCACCGGTATCGGTTTAGCCCTGTGCAAAAAGATCGTTGAACGCCATAGAGGCCGCATCTGGGTAGAGTCGCAGCCGGGTCAAGGTTCCACTTTTTACTTCAGCATCCCGGAAGAGGACAGCAATGAAGGAAATTGACAAGGGGGCCTGTCGGCCCATCGAGATTTTGATGGTGGAAGACAATCCCGGCGACGTTCGCTTGACGGTGGAAGCCCTCAAGGAAGGCAAGGTCCGGAACAATTTCCACACCGTGGAGGACGGCGTAGAAGCCCTGGCGTTCCTCCGGCGGGAAGGGCGGTATGCCGAGGCTCCCCGCCCGGACCTGGTCCTCCTGGACCTGAACCTGCCGAAGATGAACGGCCGGGAGGTCTTGGCCGAGATTAAAGAAGACCCCGAACTGAGGCGCATCCCGGTGGTAATCCTGACAGTCTCCCAGGCCGAACAGGACATTGTGAAAAGCTATAACCTCCACGCCAACTGCTATATCACCAAACCGGTGGACCTCGACCAGTTTCTCGAGGTGGTGAAGTCCATCGAAAACTTCTGGTTGACCATCGTCAAGCTACCCCCGAGATAAGGGAATGCCAGAGTCTCCCATGAAAATCCTGCTGATCGAAGATAACCCGGGCGACGCCCGCCTCATTCGGGAGATGCTGGCCGACGCCGGAGGGCGGGGTTTTGCCATCGAGTGGGTGTCCAGGCTTGCCGAGGGGCTGGAACGCCTGCGCCGGGGAGGAATCGACCTGGTATTGCTGGATTTGGACCTGCCGGACAGCCACGGGTTGGACACCTTCATCAAGGCGCAGGCGCAGGCCCCGCACGTGCCCTTCGTGGTCCTGACCGGCTTGGCCGATGAAACCCTGGGCCTTATCACGGTCCGGAAAGGGGCACAGGATTATCTTTTTAAAGATGGGACTGACCCCAGGCTGCTGCTGCCGCGCCATCCGCTATGCCACCGAACGTAAACAGGCTGAGATAGCCTTGGAGAACGAACGGCAAAAGCTCTTTTCCTTGCTGAACAGCCTGCCCGCTTTTGTGCACCTGAAGGCAACGGATTACAAGATCCGATTTGCCAACCGCCATTGCATCGAGCTCTTCGGTGAACCGGGGGATAAACCCTGCTACGAGGTCCTTCTGGGCCGAAGCGAACCGTGTGAGGCCTGTCGGGCCTCCGAGGTCCTGAAGACCCGGGTTCCGCAACAATTTGAGTTGACCTCCTCCCGTGATGGCCGCACCTATGAGGTCTACAATTATCCGTTCTGCACCGATGGTGATTGCCTGGTCTTATCCCTGGGCATTGACATTACCGAACGCAAACAGACGGAGAAGAAATTGCGGGAGTCGGAGATCAACCTCCGCGCCCTGGCGTCCCAGCTCTTAACCGCCCAGGAACACGAGCGGGAACGGATCTCCCGGGGATTGCACGATGAACTGGGACAGTCTTTGCTGGTCTTGAAACTCCAGGCCGCTCACATTGAAAAGAGCCTGGATAAGGAACAGACCGAAATCGGGAAAGAATGCCTGGACATGATGCACCAGGTGGATCGGTTGGTGGATGAGGTCCGGCGCCTGGCCCGGGACTTGAGCCCCACGCTGGTGAGGGACTTGGGGTTATCCTTGGCGGTGAGGCGTACCATCGAGGAATTTAGCCGGCACTATGATGTTGAGACCGATATGCACCAGGTAGGGGACCTGAAGGGACTCTTCCCCCGTAAGGCGCAAGTCAACATCTACCGGATTTTCCAGGAGTCCCTGACCAACATCGGCAAATACGCTCAGGCCTCCCGGCTCACCATCGCTATAAAGCGAGAAGATGATCAGGTTGCCTTTATGGTGGCAGACAACGGCAAAGGCTTCGATCCGGATGAAGTTTTAGGCGGCGATCCATCCCGTCGCGGCCTTGGCTTGATGGCCATGAAGGAGCGGGTGCGCATAATGGGCGGCTCTCTGGAAATAACGAGTGAGGAAGGCAAAGGAACCCGGCTAGCCTTTCGGATTCCAGTTGACCGCAGCCAGGCCGGTACGAACCCTGAAGAACCTGGGACCGATTGTAGCGAAGCACTTCCTTTCCTCACCGCCTCGGGACGTAAACCTCCCGGGCCTTGATGCCGTCGGAGGGGCCGATGAGGCCTTCTTTTTCCATGGTCTCGATGATGCGGGCCGCCCGGTTGTAGCCCACCCGGAGCCGGCGCTGCAGCATGGAGATAGAGGCGTTTCGGGTCTCGGCCACCAGCTCCACCGCGTCGGTGTACTTCTCGTCCCGCTCGCCGTTTTCGGCGACCTCCTCTTCTTGCTCCCGCATCTCGGTAATCCCCGCCTCATACTGCGGCGCCGCCTGGGCCTTCAGGTACTCCGCCACCCGGCTGACTTCCTCGTCCGTGACGTAGGGGCCGTGGATGCGCTTCAGGCGGGAGGTGCCCGGCGGCATGAACAGCAGGTCCCCCATGCCCAGAAGGCGTTCCGCCCCCATGGCGTCCAGGATGACCCGGGAGTCGGTCCGGGCCGAGACCTGGTAGGAGATCCGGGTGGGAAAGTTGGCCTTGATGAGGCCGGTGATGACGTCCACCGAGGGCCGCTGGGTGGCCACAATCAGGTGGATGCCCGAGGCCCGGGCTTTCTGGGCCAGGCGGATCAGGTACTCTTCCGTGTCCCGGGAGGACACCAGCATCAGGTCCGCCAGTTCGTCGATGACAATAACCAGGTAGGGCAGGCCCCGGGGCAGGATGCCTTCCTCGATCCGCGGGTCCGGCTTCTTGACCCTGGCCTTTTGGTTGTAGCCGTCGATGTTGCGTACGCCCAAATCACTCAGGAAGGCGTAGCGCCGCTCCATCTCCCCCACGGCCCAGTGCAGGGCGGTGGTGGCCTCCTTGGGGTTGAACACCACCGGGTGCAGCAGGTGGGGGATGCCTTCGTACATCGACAGCTCGATGCGCTTGGGGTCCACCATCAGGAAGCGCACCTCTTCCGGGGTGGCCTTGAAGAGGATGCTGAGGATCATGGCGTTGAGGCCGACGCTCTTGCCGCTGCCCGTGGCCCCGGCGATGAGGAGGTGGGGCATCTTGGCCAGGTCGGTGACCACCGGGGTGCCCATGATGTCTTTGCCCAGGGCCAGGGTCAGCCGGGAGGTGGACTTCTGATAAGCCCCCTCTGCCAGAATCTCCCGTAAGGCCACCACCTGGCGCTTGGGGTTGGGTACCTCGATGCCCAGCACCCCCTTGCCCGGCACCGGCGCCACGATGCGGATGGACAGGGCCTTCAGGGCCAGGGCCAGGTCGTCCGCCAGCCCGGTGATCTTGCTGATCTTGACCCCCAGCGCGGGCTCGTATTCGAAGCGGCTCACCACCGGACCGGTCATGATGGCGGTCACCCGGCCCTCCACCCCGAAATGACGCAGGGTGTTCTCCAGCTTCTCGGCCTGGGCCAACATGGCGTTTTCCTGCACCTGGTGGTTCCAGGGCGGCGACGGGTCCAGGAGGTCCAGGCTTGGCAGGGTATAGGCCCCGGGAATGGGCGCGGTTTTCCGCGCTTTGGAGCCCGCGGCTTCGGCCGCCGGAGTCGGCGAGGTCGAAACCGGCGGCGTCAGGACCGGGACCTCAGCCTCGCCCTCGCTCCGGGTGACAATCTGCCGCCCCACGGTTGGCCGCCGGGGGTGGTACGGAGGCGCCTCCGGCAACTCTTCTGCGGCGCGCCGCCGCCCCCGGCCCCAGGCCCCCCGCAACCCCTGGCCCAGAAGGGCCATGAGCCCCACGTAGGACAGGCGGGTGGCCCCCATGACGCTGATGAGCAGGACCAGGGCCAGGGCCAGGGCGGCCCCGAGGGTGTTGAGGCTCGGCAGCAGGATAGCCGCCAGGGAACTCCCCAGGTAGCCGCCGCCGTAATGCGCGCTGTGGCCCCGCCCCAGGGACAACAACCCCGCCGAGGCCAGCAGCACTCCCAGGCCCGAGACGGTTTGGAGCCAGCCCAGATCCTCCAGCCCCTCACTATGGGACTGCCAGGCCAGGCCCAGGAAGATCAGGGGCACCCAATAGGCGGCCAGACCCAGGAGCCCCAGGAGACAATAGGCCGCCAGGACCCCGGCCTTGCCCGCGGCGTTGTGGACCGCACCGGCATTCCACAGGGCCTTGAGCCCCTGGAAATCCAGGCGGGTGTAGCTCCACAGGGCCAGGAGGCAAAACCCCGCCAGCCCCAACAGCAGCAGGGCCGCCATCTCCTGGCCCAACCGCCCTTGCCAGGTGGCCTCGGCCGCGGGCTCAGGCTTGGGCGCCGGGGCCGCCTTGGGCTTCCGGGTCGTGGTCTTTTTCTTCGGCGTCTCGCTTTTGGCCATAGTGATAAAGATTGTCTGCTTGGGGGAAGGGAGCCAGGGGCTTTTTCCTCTGAGGCCCTGCCCCCTTCCCCAACCCGATAAAGGTGTTGGTAAACCGTGTTATTTCGGCATCTTACTCATTAATGCCTGGTTTTTCCTTAAATTGCAATAACTTTCTTACCCCACGCCACGGCGTCTTGGCAAGTCATGGTGTGACGCTGCAAATGTAACCTGGCAATTAACGTGAGGGGGGGTATTCCCCCCTTTTCTCCAGGGGGGTCAGGGGTGATTATTTAAGTAATTAATATTCAAACAAAATAACCATTTACACCAGGGGACTTACGACACCCGGCCTGCAAAACCGATGTTGTTTTATGCCAAATAATGTTAGATCGCAACACCAGAGGCGAGATTTATGGTCTTTGCCAAAAATCCTTCCCCCTTGGCGGTTTTTAAAGTTCCCCCAAGTCCCCCTTGTTCAAAGGGTAACTTTCAAAGGAATGCCGATAAGTTCCCCCCTTTGGAAAAGGGGGGTTAGGGGGGATTTTGGTTCTTGGAGCATGTGGCCTTCCGGCAGAAACTTTTGATAATTGCTCAAAACCCGCCCCTACGACTCCCCGTTGACCGCCCGCCCTACTCGGACTCCATGGCCCCGACGAAGTGAGGCTCCGTCGCCGCGGTGGCCGCCAGGCGCCGGCTGGAGGTCATCCCCGTGAGGCTGGGCAGGATGAATTCCAGGGCCTCCGGCGTGATGGCTAATGGCGCAAAGACCTCGAAGCCCGCCTCGGCCATGGCCTTCTTCCAGAACTCGTCCCGGACCCCATCGTCGGAGCCGTAGGCCAGTTCGAAGTAAACCCCCTTGATCTGGGCCGTGGCCAGGAGCTTGAGGCACACGAAACAGGGCTGCAACGTGACGTAGAGGGTCGCCCCCTTGATGGCCACCCCGTAGCGGGCCGCCTGGGCGATGGCGTTGGCCTCGGCGTGGGAGGCCCGGCAGTAGTTGTACTTGTCCACGTCGGCGATGTTCAAGGCCCGCCGGTGGCAGTAGGGACTGCCGTCGGCCATTTCCTGGTCCGAGCAGTGGGGCGCCCCGGGCATGGAGCCGTTGTACCCCGTGGCCAGGATCTGCCGGTCCTTGACCAGCACCGCCCCGGTGGGCCGGGAGTTGCAGGTGCTCCGCGTACTCACCAGCTTGGCGATGAGCATGAAGTATTCATCCCATGAAGGTCGCATAGTTATCTCTTTCCCTCTCAGATTTACGGCTCATGTCTTTGGTGGCACCGGCGGGACGCCTATGACGCCATCCTTTCTATCATCCTTCTCTGATCTCAATGACCCTTCCCTGGTTACCAGGACGCACCCTCAACTCTTCTTGGTCATCATTCTTTTAAGAACTGCGTAATCAGCCGGATGGTCTCCTGGGGCGCCTCTTCCGGCGGCATGTGGCCGCATTCGGGCAGGATCACCAGCTCCGAGTTCGGGATATCCCGCTTGAAATTATGGGCCACCGAGACCGGCACCACCTCGTCCTCCGCCCCCCAGATAATCAGGACCGGCACGCTGATGGTGTGGTATTGGGAGGTAACCGTTTCGACATCCGCCGGCACGATCTGCTGGGCCGTGGCTACAATCGCCTCCCGGGCCCCGGGCAAACTGCCGTAATAGGCATAGGTGTCGATCTGCTCGTCGGTAACCCGGTCTTTATGATAATAACATTTTCTCAGCACCCGGGCGGCGGCAAACCGGGGCGGGAGCAGCTTGCTGCCCACCGAACCGAGTCCGGGCACCTTGGCGAGCCAAATAAACATGGGCATCTTCTGGGGATAGCCGGCGCTGTCGATGAGCACCAGTTTTTTGATCCGGGCCGGGTCGTCCCCACGCACCATGAAATAGGCCATGAGGGTCACGCCGCCGCCCATGGAATGGCCGATCACCACCAGGTCATGCAGGTCCCGGCTGCGGATGAACGCCGCCACCATGTCGGCCTGGTCCCGGATGGCATATTTGCCGTCCTCGGGCTTGGCCGACAGGCCGAACCCCTTGAGATCAATCGTCAGAACCCGGTGATCCCGGGCCAAGGCCGGGGCCAGAAACCGCCAGGCATAGGCCGAGGCCCCGAAGCCGTGCACCAGAATGACCGGCGGCCCCTGCCCGGCCTCGTAATAGTTGATCTTAACGCCGTCATAATCAAAGATCTTCGCCTCGCCCAGCGATGGCTCCAGACTGACCGTCGGCGCCGGCACCCGGGCGCACCCCGCCGCCAGCATGAGCAGCAAACCACCGATGGCGAGTATCTTGATTGACTGCATTCTCTATCCCATGATAACAAATCTATGGGTTACCCAAGATAATCTTAAGAAGCAATCTTGGCCTTGAGATTCTCTTCCCGGAGGCGAACTTCCTCGGCCACCGTCTGTGAAAAGTGGTCCCAGGGCGCCTGGTCAGGTGGAGCCAGTCCCTGTAAGCGGCGGAAGAAAGCGCTGTTGGCCCGGCCGGGGGCCAGGATTTCATGGACCTCCACATTAACCGGACCGTGAGCCTCGTTATACAGGCGCAGGGAGGCGACATCAAGGTTCTCATTCAGGAGCACCGCGGCGCCGCCGTGCCGGGGGGCCGGGTCCACCGATTCCACCACCCAGCCGCCGGTATTATAGACCGGCACACCGTCCCCCAGGTAGGCGCCAAAGTTGCGAACCTCCTCGAAGGGCTTATGCGTATGGCCAAACACGAAGGTAACCTCCCGGGGAAAATACCAATGCCGATTAATGCATTCCGCCTCTAGTTGGGTTTTGAGAGGCCAGTTTACATAGTCCTGGAGACCCTGATCGGCGTCCCGGCTCAAGGGTTGTTCATCCAGGGTTCGTTCGGGATTGGCCAGCTTGCCTGCCAGGCCATTGATGATCGCCCTGGTTACCTTGGAGTCCATCCAGTCGCCCCAGCCGGTGATGTCGTACTTCTCTGCCAGGCTGACGGCCAGATTGTTCAGCAACTTCCGGAATTGCGCCTCGTCCTGCATCTTGTCGTAGATAATCTCCACATTCTGGCCCACTTCTCCGGAGCGCCCCAGGGTGGACCAGAAAAAGTCAATCCAGGCAAAGTTTTCCGCCTCCAGGTCCCACACCTTGCGGGGAATCTCTTCCAGCTTGGGGAAGATCAGGTTCTGCAAAATGGTCATGAGCTGATAGATGGACTCGATGAAATGCCCGTGATGAAAGAGTACGCTGCGATTCCCCTGCATCAGGCCAAAATTTGGATAGGCGGTATTAATGGTCAAATTTTGGAGATGCTCATAGCGATGTAACAAGGCATTCAAGAAAAATGACGGCACCGGATTGGGGTCGTCTTCCATGAAGATATTGGTGGTGTGCCAGGGAATGTCGAGAACTGTTCTCGGTTTGGTCTTGGCCAGGTAATTCAAGACATACTGGGTCTCCCGGGCGCTTTCCCACAGGTGGTGGTCGTGGTTGCCGGGGATATAGACAATATTTCCGAAGAGTTCATAACCCGGCTCCATGGCAAAGTCCAAGAAGCGTTCAAAGACCATGGCGGCCTGATTGGCGTTGGCCAGGGCCAGCTCCAGGATATCCCCCAGGAGGATCAAGGTGGGCTTGCGAGTCTTATCATCATTGCGGAAAATCAGGTCTCTCAGGCAATACACCAAATCTTGCAGGACCGGACTCGCATTCAGGGGATCAGCCTTGGCGCTCCCCGGAGGCATGTGGGTCAAGAGGCTGCCTTCCGCTCCCAGATGCATATCCGAGAGACAGACATAACGGATGTCGTTGGAGCCTGGAGCCATCTCTCTTCCCCCCCTTGAGCTAATCCGTTGTCCAAAGAAAATTTATCACAATCTCAGGCTAAGAAACCCCCTACCGTAAATCAATCACCAGGGGCGAGGTCTCCTGGCCGCGATTCAGCGACCCCGGTTCCACCAGTTTTACCCGGGGCTGGACCCCGATGCCCTGGGCCAGCTTGTGGCCGATCTCCTGCAAAAGTTCCCGCTGCTTGGTCATCTTGTCGCAGAACAAGTCCTCCCGGACCTCGACCCTGACCTCCAGGTAGTCCAGGTGCCCCTCCCGGCCCACCACCAGCTGATAGGCCGGCTCCTCCCCCCGGACGGCGGCCAGGACCTGGCCCACCCGGGTGGGAAAGATATTGGTCCCCTTGACGATGACCACTTCGTCGGCCCGGCCCTCGATGCGGCTCATCCGGGCCAGCGTCCGGCCGCAGGGGCAGGGCTCGTAAAACAGCCGCACCAGGTCCCCGGTCCTGAAGCGCACCAGGGGGGTGGCCTCCCGGGTGAGGGTGGTGATGACCAGCTCCCCCAGTTCCCCCGGGGGGAGAAGCTCCCCCGTGGCCGGGTCGATGACCTGGGGCAGGAAGTGGTCCTCGCTGATGTGCATGCCGGAAAGCGGGTGGGCGGCGCACTCCCCGGCCACCCCGGGACCCATGACCTCGGACAGGGCGTAGTGGTCCAGGGCGGTGCAGAAGAGGCGGCTCTCGATTTCGGCCCGCATGGCCTCGGTCCAGGGCTCCCCGGCCAACAGCGCCAGCTTGAGGTGGAGGTTCTTGGGGTCCACTCCCAGGGCCTCCATTTCGTCGGCCAGCACCAGGGCGTAGGACGGGGTGGAGACCAGGACGGTGGTGCGGTAGTCCCGCATCACCTGGACCTGGCGGGCGGTGAACCCCGGCCCGCTGGGGATCACCGAGGCCCCCAAAAGCTCCACGCCGTAATGGATGCCGAAGGCGCTGGTCAAGAGGCTGTAGCTCAGGGTCACCTGGACCACGTCGTCCCGGTCCACCCCGGCGGCGGTGAGGATGCGGGCGGCCAACCCGGCCCAGTGGCGCAGGTCCCGGCTGGTGTAGCCCATGACGATGGGGTTGCCGGGGCTGCCGGTGGAGGAGTGGATGCGCACCACCTCCCGGAGGGGGACGGCAAACATCTCGTAGGGATAGGCCCGGGCCAGATCGTGGCGGGTGGTGAAAGGCAGACGGGCCAGGTCCTCCAGGGACTGGCAATCCTCAGGGAGGAAACCGATCTCGTCGAACTTCTTCTTGTAGAACGTGACGTTCTTGTAGACCCGGGTGAGGGTGGCCTGGAGCCGCTCCAACTGCATCTGAGCCAACTCCTCCCGATCCATCTGCTCCGCATTTTGGTCGAAGATTGCCATGGCCTCCTCCTTGGGTTTTTGTAGGGGGAGGGCCAGGGACGTTTTTCGTAAGGGCTTCCTGCCCTCCTTCCACGTCCCCCTCCCAACCCTACGGGGGATTGGGGGAGTTTTTCGTCAGCGACAGGGCTCGCGCCCTCTGCCCCCTCCCCCAAAATCAATCAACCATCATCCTCTTCCCGGCCCAAATAAGCCTCGATGACCCGGGGGTCCCGGCGGATGTCCCCGGGGAAGCCGGCGGCGATAACCTGGCCGTGGTCCAGGACGACGATGCGGTGGCACAGGCCCATGACCAGGGTCATGTCGTGTTCGATGACCAACAGGGTAATGCCCAGGCTCAGGAGTTTCTCCATCAGGGCCATGAGGTCCTCGGTCTCCCGGGGGTTGAGACCGGCGGCGGGTTCATCCATAAGCAGGAGCTGCGGTTGTTGGGCCAGGGCCCGGGCGATTTCCAGGCGCCGCTGGTCGCCGTAGGCCAGGGCATCGGCAGGTTCGGCCTCTTTGCCTGCCAGGCCCACCAGTTCGAGGAAGGTGAGGGCCAGGCGGCGATTTTCGGCCTGGGCCCTTCTCACCGAGGGCAGAGGCAGGAGGGCGGCAAGCACTCCCACTTGCTGGTGGAGATGGTAGCCGGCCAGGACATTTTCCAGCACGGTCATGCCCCCGAAGAGCTGGATATTCTGAAAGGTGCGGGCCAGCCCCAGGCGGGCCCGGCGGTAGGGGGGCAGGCCCACCAACTCGGCGCCGCCCAGCCGGATGCCGCCAGCGCTGGGGGGCAGCAAGCCGTTAATCAGGTTGAAGCAGGTCGTCTTGCCGGCGCCGTTGGGGCCGATCAACCCGACGATCTCATCCGGGGCCACCGCAAACGAGACGTCGGTCAGGGCCTGGACCCCGCCAAAAGATTTACTCAAGCCGTCGACTTCAAGCATGTTCAACCCCTGAGGTGAAAAGGGGAAAAGGCGAAAAGGGAAAAGCAATACAAAGCTCTGCTATCCCCGTTTCGCATCCTGTCTCCGGCTTTTCGGGCATTACTTTTTCGCCTCGTTCCCAAGCCAGGCTTAAGAACCCTTTAATCAGCATAGTATCGTGTCCCACAGATACCTTACAAAATATTGACCTCAATAACTTCCCCTCCCCTGGCGGGAGGGGGTTGGGGGGAGGGGGATAGGTTGCAGCAATGCCGGGCAATTTCACCCCCACCTTAGCCCGCCCCCATCAGGGGGGAGGGATAAAAAACCTGTAACCATCGGCAAGATAATCCTGGGACGATACACAATCTTAGCTGAGCATTCATTGTCATTCCCCAGTGCAACCTGGCCACGAGCTATCCGGGGAAGACGCCCGAATGCTTTTCCCCTTTTTCCCCTCTTTCATTCCCACACTTCCTGGTATCCCTTGCCCAAATAGGCCCGCTGCACTTCCGGGTCCTCGCGCAAATCCGCCGCGGTGCCGTCCAGGATGATGCGTCCGGTCTCCAGCACGTAGCCCCGATCAGCCACCTTGAGCGCCGCCCGGGCGTTCTGTTCCACCAGGAGGATGGTGGTGCCCTGGGCCTTCAGTTCCGCCAGGATATCGTAAACCTGGCTGACCATCCGGGGGGCCAGCCCCATGGAAGGCTCGTCCAGCATCAAGAGGCGGGGGCGGGCCATGAGGGCCCGGCCGATGGCCAGGATCTGCTGCTCGCCGCCGGAAAGGGTGCCCGCGGCCTGGTGGGAGCGCTCCTTGAGGATGGGGAAGCGCGCCCGGATCTCCTCCAGGTCCCGGCGCACCTCGCTCTTGTCCCGGCGGTGATAGGCCCCCAGTTCCAGGTTGGCGGTGACGCTCAACGTGCGGAAGACCCGGCGGCCTTCCGGCACCAGGGCCAGGCCCAGGGTCACGATGCGCTCCGGGGGCAGCCGGGTGAGATCATGGCCGGCAAACTCGATGGCTCCCTTCCGGGGGGGCAGCAGCCCGGAAATGGTGCGCAGGGTGGTGGTCTTGCCGGCGCCGTTGCCGCCGATCAAGGTCACCACCTCCCCGGGCCGCACGTGGACCGAGATGCCCTTGAGCACCGGCAAACGGCCATACCCGGCCTGGACGCTTTTTAAGGTGAGCACGGTTTTCGGTTTCCGGTTTTCGGTTTTCGGTTATTTATATGGAGGTGCATATTATTAACAGGCTGGTTATGTTAAAGGCTGCAAGATCAGCTGTACCTCCCGCCTAACCAGAAATATTAATCTCTGGCATCCAATAACTTATCGGGGGCTTCTCAGCCAAAACGGGGTCCCTTTCAAATTCAAGCAAGTCTTCCCACCCAGACCTATTTCGTACCATTGCCTGCGCCGTAAATGCGCCAAGAACGGCATCTCGCTCATCCTCCGAGCGAATCTCTGCTCTTGTCACATAAATCTCCTTAATATCATTAAGCCTAACCATTGCCGGTCCAAAGTCTTTTTTGGCTATATCCATAAACCAAAGCAATGCTTTGGGATGAGCCTCCGTGACCGGAAGATAAGGATATAATTGACGGAGCAATTTTAAAACCAACAAACCCTGAATTACGCACGCGCCTCGCAATGAGTTAAAGTGCTGCACCGTACCTCCCGGTGATGGTGCTCCGAGACGCCTAATTATTGCTCGTATGCGACGGTCAGCCTCCCGACTTCCATCGAATACCCAAAACATTGGGGCATCGATTCCTGCCCCAACAACCATTCCTTCCTTTGGAAGGGCTTTAAGGGACTTTTCCAAAGCACCTCTTGCATGATCAGCAACTCCGGCGTCTAAAACCTGGAGCCCATTATCTTGGTCAATGCAAACTGCCCACCCGAAATTACCCTCGCCACCAGGATCAAAGCCTAAGACAACGTTCATAACTCTCTCCAATAATTCCGGAGAAACACCCTCAAGTCGACTTTCTCATCCCAACCGAAGACCGAAAACCGAAAACTGAAAACCGTCTTCACCCCTCCCGCTTCAAAAACTTCAGGCTCAATTTGCCTCGGCCCATGATTCCTTCCGGGCGCCAGATGAGCAGGAGCACCAGGAGCCCGCCGTAGATCAGTTCCTGGTAGGCGTGGGTCTGGCGCAACAGTTCCGGAAGGATCGTCAGGATCACCGCCCCCAGCACCGAGCCCCAATGGACCCCATGCCCCCCAGCACCACCATGGCCAGGATGAGAATGGAGGTGTGGAGGCCGAAGCTCTCGGGGTTGATAAAGGTGATGTAGTGTGCATAGAGGGAACCGGCCAGGCCGGCCAGGCTTGCTGCCAGGGTGAAAATAATGACCTTATAGGCCGGGGTGTTGATCCCCATGACCTGGGCGGTGATTTCGTGGTCCCGGATGGCCCGGAGGGCCCGACCGTGGTAGGAATCCACCAGGCGGGACGTCGCGGCCAGGACCAGCAGAACGGTAATGGCGGCCAGGGCCAGGAAGAGCCAGGGCGTCCGGAAGTTCAGCCCCCAAAACGCCGGAGGCGGGATCCCCGGCAGGCCGTCTGGTCCCCCGGTGACCTCCAGGTTGAGGAAGATCAGGTCCACGATAACCCCGAAGCCCAGGGTGACGATGGCCAGGTAATCCTCTTT
>CAVXZU010000012.1:0-82279 GCA_963766185.1 uncultured delta proteobacterium
GGCAGGCACTTGCCGCAGGACTCTTCCTCGAGAAAGCGGAGGAAGTACCGGGCCACGTCCACCACGCAATCACGGTCGTCCATGACGATCATGCCGCCGGAGCCCATGATGGAGCCGGCCTGGGCCAGAGAATCGAAGTCCACGGGGAGGTTTTTGAGCTCCATGGGCATATAGCCCCGGGGCTGGAGCCCGACCTTGTCCAGTTTGAGGTCTTCGGGCGGCAGTTCCTTGAACTCATAGGGGATAATGCCGCCGGAGGGTCCGCCGGTCTGGACCGCTTTAAACCGTTCCTTACCGGGGACACCGCCGCCGATTTCCTCGACGATGGCCCCAGGGTGATGCCCATGGGCACTTCCACCAGGCCGGAGTTTTTGACCTTGCCCACCAGGGAGAAGATCTTGGTGCCGGTGCTGTGGGGTACGCCGACGCCGGAATACCACTGGGCCCCAAGGTCGATAATGTGGGGGACGTTGGCCCAGGTCTCGACGTTGTTGATGACCGTGGGGCGGTCCCATAAGCCTTGTTCCACCGGGTAGGGCGGCCGGGTGACGGGCTCGCCGACCCGGCCCTCGATGGAGGCCAGGAGGGCGGTCTCCTCGCCGCAGACAAAGGCGCCGGCGCCGCGGTTGATCTGGACATCGAAGTTAAACCCCGTTCCCAGGATATCCCGGCCCAGGAGTCCCAGGGCGCGGGCCTGCTCGATGGCGATATTGAGAGTCCGCACCGCAAAAGGATATTCGGCCCTGACATAGAGGTAGCCCTGTTCGGCGCCCATGGCCCGGGCCCCGATGGCCATGCCTTCCAGAACGGCATGGGGGTCGCCTTCCATAATGGCCCGGTCCATGAAGGCGCCCGGGTCGCCTTCGTCGCCGTTGGCGACGATGAAGACCGGCCCCGGGTTTTCCCGGGCATTTTCCACCACCTTGCGCCACTTAAACCCGGTGGGGAAGCCGCCCCCGCCCCGGCCCCGCAGGCCGGCGATGGTCACGGTATCGATGATCTGGTCCGTGGACTTCTGGGTCAAGGCCTTGACCAGGGAGCGGTAGGCCCCGGCCTTGAGGGCGTCTTCAATATCCAGAGGGTCGATGAGCCCCACATTTTTGAGGATGACCTTCTGCTGTAATTTATAGAAGGGCACTTCCCCGGCAGACTGATAGCGGTTGCCGTTGTCGGAGTAGAGCAGGCGCTCCACCACTTTTCCCTCTTTCAGGGTCTGGTCGACGATGTCGGGAACATCCTGGGGTTTGACCTGGACGTAGAACAGATTATGGGGGAGAGGTTAACCAGGGTGCCCTGGCTGCAAAATCCATGGCAGCCGGTCTCTTTAATGAGGGGCTTGACGTCCGCGGCGAGGTGACGTTCCTGAATGGCCGCCTTGAAGGCCCGGGAGACTTTATCGGCTCCCTGGGCCAGGCAGCCGGGGCCCAGGCAGACCCTGACCACCGGCCGGTCCGGGGCGGCGAGCAGGCGGGCTCGCAGGCTTTCCAACTCAGCAACACTGTGGAGCTTAGCCATAAATTCCTCCTCAACCCGACTCGTCGTCAGATTTTTCCAGGCGCTTTTTTAAGCCGCGGATGGTGGCCCGGCCTAAATAATCGTTGTCAACCATGACCACCGGGGCCAGGGCGCAGGAGCCGAGACAGTTCACCGTATCCAGGGTGAACCTGAGGTCATCGGTGGTTTGGCCCCGGGCCACGCCCAGGTTCCGTTCACAGGCCTCGACCAGACGTTGCCCGCCCTTGAGATGACAGGTGGTGCCCAGACAGACCTTGATTTCGTGTTCGCCCCGGGGCTCCAGGCTGAAGGATTTATAGAAGGTGGCCACCGACCAGGCCTGGGTGAGGGGCACCCCCAGATGATCACAGATCAGGGTGAGGTGCTCCTCGGAAATGTAGCTGTATTCGGCCTGGACGTCCTGAAGGAGGTTGACCAGGTGCTGCGGGTGACGGGGATAGAGTTCTAGGATAACTTCAATATCTCTTCTGGCGGTTTTCATCCCTGGCCTCCCATGTTGTTTAAAAATGCAATTTTTCTGCACTAAAGGGCAAAATACGTGCCAATTGGGTAACTTATTGAAATTATGGAATTAATTTTTTCGGGGCCTGAGATATTGTGTCAATAGTGATATAGCTTGAAACATTTAACTAATTTAATTAATTATATTAATTCATTATTTAGTGAAACATGAATGAAACAGAGGGCCGTCTCGGGCTGGGGCGGGCAACCGGCTTAGAGCAGGTCGTAGGCCTTCATCTTGCGCCACAGGGAACTGCGGCTGATCCCCAGGACCCGGGCCGCGGCCTCCCGGTTGCCCCGGGCCTGGTGCAGGGCTTTTTGAATGAGCAGGCGCTCGCTGTCGTAGCGCTGCCGGTGCAGGCGGGCCGAGGGCGCCGGGGGAGGGTGGGGGGATTCCAGTTCGGGAAGCAGATCTTTGGTGATCACCGTGCCCTTGACGAAGACAAAGGCATATTCCAGCACCCGCTCCAATTCCCGGATATTGCCCGGCCAGGCGTAGTTCTGGAACAGGCTCATCACCTTGGGGTCGACCCCCCGCACTTCTTTGCCGTATTTGCGGTTGAGCCGGGCCAGGAGGTGGTTCACCAGGAGAGGGATATCCTCCTGGCGGTCCCGGAGCGCCGGTAACGAGAAGGGGACCGTCCGCAGGCGATACAGCAGATCCATGCGGAAACGGCCGCGGCGCACCTCCTCCATCAGGTTGCGGCTGGTGGCGGCGATAATCCGGGCTTCCATGGGGATGGCCCGGGAGCTGCCCACCCGTTCCAGGACTTTGGATTCCAGGACCCGGAGCAGCTTGACCTGTAATTCCAGTTTGAGCTCGCCGATTTCGTCCAGGAACAGGGTCCCGTTTTTGGCCAATTCAAAGCGGCCCACCTTATTGCTGATGGCCCCGGTAAAGGCTCCCTTGACGTGGCCGAACAATTCCGATTCCATCAGGGTCTCCACCAGGGCCGAACAGCTGAAGGCCACAAAGGGGCCTTGGGCCCGGGGACTCTGGAGGTGGATGGCCTGGGCGAAGAGGTCCTTGCCGGTCCCGGATTCCCCTTCCAGGACCACCGTGGCCTCGGAGCGGGCGACATCGGGCAGCATGGCCAAAAGGCGTTTCATGGGGGGGGCTCTGGCCGATGATCTCAACTTCCCCGGGGAAGAGCGCCCGGACCTCCCGCCGGGGCAGGGCCAAACCCAGGGATTGAAAGGTCTCCACGGCGCCGACAATCGCCGCTCTTTTGTTGCGGATGGGGGCGGTGCTGATGAGGAGACTGACCCAGCGTCCCCCTTTATCCCGGACGCGCACCTCCTGGTCTTTCCGGGTGACGCCGTCTTCCAGGGTGGCTTTCAGGGCGCACCCGGTTTTGCAGCGGTCCGCCTGAAAGACCTCCCAGCAGTAGCGGCCCACCACCTCGTCCGGGCTCAAGCCGGTGAGTTCCTGGGCCGTGCGGTTGAACGCGGTTATGGTCCGCCTGGGGTTGACGATGAACAGCCCCCGGTCCAGGTGCTCGAACACCGCCTCGGACTCCACGCCGAGCCCGAGGTTGTCCCGGGCCGCCCGGGATTTGGTGAGGGTGTCGTCATGAAAGGCCAGAACGGCCCCGATAATTTTCTGGTCCGGGCTGGAGAGGGGGGCCACGGAATAGTTCAGGAACCGCGTCTGCTCCGACGGGAGCCGGATCTGGGTCAGGACCTGGGCGCGCATGACGCCCGCTTCCAACGTTTCCTTTAACGCCAATTCGGCCTGGGCCAGATAGGCTTCGGGAAAAATTTCGGACAGGGGCAGGGGCTGGCCGGGGGCAAACCTCCTCCTGAAGAGCCTTTCGGCCTGGAGGGTGGCCGGACAGGATCACCCGCTCGGGGGAAAGGATGAGAATCCCATCTCCCCCGGGGAGGTCGTCATAATCGTAATGGCCCTCGCTCACCTTGAGCCTCGGCCGGAATCGGCAGGCGCCCGCCGATCCCGGAGGTCGGGTGGTTACATAGCCGGTGGGGAGGAAACGCGTTGGTGCCATTCTACGCCCAAGGTAAGGATATTTCAAGGAGTTCTTCTCACCGGGATAGGGTCGACCCCGAGAGCCTCGTTAATCGGGGAGCCCAAAGGCTCCAGCCCGCATCCGTGGTCCCGGCCCGGGCGCTGGGCAATGTCGGTGGCCGCGGACGTGGGGGGCGGCGCTCCAGCTGCGTCAGGGCTATGCAATATGTGCTGGAGCTTACCTGGATTCTTTTTCTCCGCTTTCTGGAGGAGCAAGAAGCCAAGAAGGTGGGGGTGGCCGAAGCTCTGGCTGCGCACAAGGGAAAGCTGCGGATCGCCGATGAGCTGTGCAAGACTGCGGCGCAGAAGGTGGCCGAAGCTGGGGTGCAGGCCCAGGACTGCGCCAAGGGCCTCAAAAGTTAGCATTTTTCTGTTCCCACACCATACGTGTAAACAAGGCAACGGTTGGGGACTTTTGAAGAATCTGGTACTATGATCTTTGGATCCTGGAAGAACTGCTCATTTCATTTTCTACCGTCCAGCGGCAAGACCCAGGGGGGCTTATGGCAAAAGAATCCTGGAGTTTCCGCCTTTCACGGCGCCAATTCCGCCCCAGGCAAATAATTTTGGAGGGCTATGCCTCCCTGCCGGAAGAAAGCCCGGAGGGTGACGAAGCCTTCTGGTTACTGATATTAGGCCCCAATTTCCTTTTCCTCGAGGTAAGCCGGGAGCTCCTGGGGGAACGACTTTTGGGTTATTTTACGGCAAAGTTGGGGGCCCCTGTGGCCCCACCCAGGATAATCGTCGGGAGTCATGAGGGTGAGGAAGGCGCCTTGTCGCAAGTGGAGTGGCGGTTCCCTGCCTCCGGGCGGAACCTGATGATCTGCTCTCTGTCAGAAGTGTTGGGGCACCCCCTGCCGAGTTTCCCTCCCGGCGCCCCCTGACTGCTGACAATCATGTAGCACTGCAAGGAAAATTCACGATGGAAATCAGGCCGGCGACCGAAGCTGACGCTGCCAAAATAGCCGACCTCCTGGCGCAATTGGGATACCCCGGGACCGAGAAATTCATCCGGGAAAAGATCCTGGAGTTGACCGGCCATCCGGATGGGGACCTGGCGGTGGCGGAGGTGGAGGGTGAGGTCCTGGGCTTTATTTCGCTGCATTTTATTCCCCAGCTTGGCCTGGCCGGTTCCTTCGCCCGCATCAGCTATCTGTGCGTCGACGAAACCGTCAGAAGCAAGGGGGTGGGGGGACGGCTGGAGGCATACTGCGAACAACGCGCCCGGGAACGGGGTTGCGACCGCATTGAACTCCATTGTCACAGCCGCCGGCAGGAGGCCCATAAATTCTACCACCGGCAAGGGTACGAGGAATCGCCGCATATACCTGATGAAGAAACTGGATTGAGGCTGGCGTTGGGGGTGGGCTGAGAAGAGCCGAAGGCGGGTCGCGGGACCAAGAGGGGAAGAAAGATACGAGGCTCCCTTTACAAGCAGAGAGGGTCGGCCTCAGTAAAACAGAAAATAAAAAAGGGGCAACCATGAGGCAGGTAATCATTATCACCGGCGGTAGCCGGGGCATCGGCGCGGTTACGGCGCGCCTGGCGGCCCAGAGGGGCTACACCGTCTGCATCAATTACCGGCAAAATCACCAGGCCGCCGAGGCGGTGGTCAGGGCCATCGAGGCCGCAGGAGGGCATGCCCTGGCCGTGGCTGCCGACGTGGCGGTAGAATCCGAGGTGGTACGACTGTTCGAAACAGTGGATGAAAGGTTGGGCCCCGTAACCGCGCTGGTCAACAACGCCGGCATTCTGGAACGACAGATGCGGCTGGAGGACATGGACGCGGCGCGCCTGAACCGCATCTTCACCACCAACATTACCGGGTATTTTATGTGCGCCCGGGAAGCGGTGCGCCGAATGTCCACCAAGCACGGCGGCGCCGGCGGCGCTATAGTTAACGTCTCATCGGGAGCGGCGCGCCTGGGTTCTCCCGGGGAATACGTGGATTATGCCGCTTCCAAGGGTGCCATCGACACCATGACCATCGGCCTGGCCCGGGAAGTCGCCGGGGAAGGCATCCGGGTGAATGGGGTGCGGCCCGCTTATATCTATACCGAGCTCCACGCCAGCGGGGGCGAACCCAAACGGGTGGATCGGGTGAAGGAATTCGTGCCTCTGAAGCGCGGCGGGCAACCCGAGGAAGTCGCGTACGCCATCCTGTGGCTGCTCTCGGATGAAGCCTCCTTTTCCACGGGTACTTTTATTGATGTGACGGGGGGCAAGTGACCACCGACAAATGGCGACGGGGTTGGATGGACCAGAAGTGCCCCGGAAAGTAGTGGCCGCTGGGGTGGTATGGCGGCAACCAGACAGGCTCCTGGCCCTAATCAGGCAACTGCCGGAGTAAACACCTGCCTCAATGCACCTTCGATGCCAGCCTTATCCTCTTCCCTGACGATCAAGACGAGTTCGGTTCTCCGGATTGACTCCGGCACCTCCTTTACTTCCAGGCCAGCCTGGCAGAATTGTACCTGCAGCGCCCCCTTCTCCGTTAACACAAAACCCTTGGACCGGACGATCCGATCACCCTGGGCGGCGTAAAACTCCATAAGTCTGGTTGCCGGGACCGGCGAGTGCCGTACCAGGGATACAACGGCAAATCCTGCGGTTGAGTCCAAGGGCGCCGGTTGCGGCCCATCATATATCAGGCCGAGATGACGGTGATCGTAAAGCCGCCCGAAGACCTGTTCATAGTCAACCCGGCCAAAACTGGCGGTCAACAGGGTGCTGCCGGCGGGCATCAGACGGCTCAGTTCCTGGGACCGCACCGCCAGCCGGTGACCCTCCACCAGATCAATTTTATTCAGGATAACCACATTGGCATCTCTGATCTGTTGTGCTGCCATGGGGAATGCATCGGTGAGGCTGCCGGAGGCATCAACCAGGGTTATGATGCCGCCGAACTGCAGGCGGTCCTCAAAGGCGGGGGTGAGAGCCTGGCGGGCAATCTCCCGGGGCACGGCCAGGCCGGTGGATTCGATCAGAATTACCTCTGCCTTGAAGTCGTCCAGGGCAAACCTGAGGGATGCCATGAGTTCGGCGAACAGGCCGCAGCAGATACAGCCGCCGGACAGATCAACGATATTGTGCGGATCGGTTTGAATGATTCTCTTATCAATGGCAATGGAGCCGAACTCGTTCACCAGCACCAGGACCCTCAGGTGGACCGGGGCCGTCTCCAGGATGTGGCTGATAAAAGTCGATTTCCCGGCTCCCAGAAACCCCGAGATCACGTAGACCGGTGTGGGCATCTTTCTCTCCGGTAATTTACCCCCAAAAGGCTCAACCAGGCGGGGGGCCGCAATCATCCGGTTCTTCACCCGGTTGACGGCGGAAGTGGCAATCCTTCAGGGAGCAGGCCTGGCATTTATAGACCTGCCTGGGGGAACTCCCGGCCCGGGTCAGTGCGGAAAAGAAGGAGAGGGATTTGTAAGGATGCATAATCAGATGCCGGTTTAACCTCACCCCGATGATCCCGGCCACCACCAGCCGGAACAGGAGGGCTTGTTCGGAAATCGGCACAGTGCCATAGCCCGGCGCAAAGCGACAGGCGGCAACATAGCCATCCGCCCGGGCCCGCTGGTCCAGAAGTTTATGGGCCCGATCGCCCAGGGCCTCCAGGAGCGCCACGCCGGCGGCATCAAGAAAGAGGGACTCGAGAACCTTCCCCTGCCGGTTCAGTTGGCGGCAGGTCTCCTCCAACTCCGGGCCGAGGGTGCAGACGCTGGCAGCCACGTATCCGATGTCCAGGTCTCTTTCGTTTAAGGGTAATTGCACCGCCAGGCCATTATGGAGCGTGAGCCTGCCATCCGCAAGCCGGCTGGCCACCGGATGGAGCGCATAAACCAGGGCCGGCTGAATGAGTTTACCGGCGGTGGCGATGGCCGCCTGCGCCAGGTCCTGCCTGGCGGCGTCGGGCTGATAGCGGTTGCCGCCGGCATAGCGGCACACCTGCCGGGGAGAGGTGAAAAGGTTATCGGGCGCCAGGCGGATTGTCACAAATTTAGAATTGCGCTGGGCGCCGGTTGCAGGTACGGAAGCACTCATGGTTGTCCGTTCTGCGGCAGAGAGGTCTGGGATTGGCGACGTTTAATAGTTCGCTTCAGCTTCTGGAAAATAAGCCAGAAATAGACTTCCGTGAAGAAATTGGTCCGGGCCGTTTTGAGGGCTTTGATTCCCAGGCCGCAGTGGCGCAAGGCTTCCTTGAGCCTGCCGGCGTCCAGGTGCAGGTGGGCCAGGTGCTGAAAGGTAAAAGGCGTGCTCGCACCCTCCCTCACGGCGCTCTCATAGACCTCCACGGCCCTGGCGCAACTTCCCGTTTTTTCGTAGAGGATGCCCAGTTTGTTATAAACCAGGAAGCGTCCGCCGCTGCCCGGAGGAAAATTCTCCAGGCCCTCCAGGTAGCAGGCTTCCGCCTCCCCATATTGTTCCTGTTTGTAAAGGATCTCACCCTGGAATACCGGTTCCAGGGCTTGCATGGTTTCTTCGGAAATCTTGCCCTTGGGTAACAGCTCCCGTGCATTCATGAGGGAAAACCCATTCCTTGGAGGAATTCTGTTTGAAAATGTGGCTCCTTGGCCAGTTCGACGTAACTGATCCGCCGGGCAATCCTGTCGGCCTCCCAAACCGCGGCGGTGGAAAGCAAGGCCATCTTGGCGCCGCTGCCGGCGGCATTTCCCACCTGGGTGACCCGGGCGTTCGGGAAGAGCGGCAGCAACCCGATGGCCACGGCGCTTTCGGGCCGGACATAGTTGCCGAAGGCGCCGGCCAGATAGACTTCCCGGATATCTTTCTCCTCGAGGCCCAGCTTATTCAGGAGAATTCTGATGCCGGCGATCATAGCCGCCTTGGCCAGTTGCAACTCCCGGATATCCTTCTGGGTGATCACCACCTGCCGGGAGCCCGGTGCCGCGGTCCGGGGGGCCAGGACAAATTGATTATACTTCTGGCTGGTCAAAAACCGGGCCAGGGGCGAGTCGGGGACCTCCTCCGGCGTCAACAACCTGCCGTTGCTGGTAATCAGTCCTGCCGACAGGAGGGCCGCCACCGCGTCCACCAGTCCGGAGCCGCAGATGCCCTGGGGGGGCGTCTCATCGATAACGTGATAGTGGAGGTTATCCCCCGCCAAGTCAACCCGGTCCACCGCGCCGCCGGCCCCGCGCATGCCGCATTGAATCTGGGCCCCTTCGAAGGCGGGACCGGCGGCACAGGAGCAGGACACCATCTCGGTGCCGTCAGTCAGGACAATCTCGCCATTGGTGCCGATATCCAGGGCCAGCTTGGGGGTTTTGCTGCGGTGCAGACCGGTGGAGAGGACCACCCCCACCGTATCCGAGCCGACAAAACCCGAAATCAGAGGGAGAGTACTGACCTGCCCGGCGGGGTTCATGTTGATGCTCAACGAGGACGCCGGCACCACCTGGGGGGTGGGGGTGAGGAGATTGTAGGGCGAGCGGGAGAACAACCAGGGGGATAGGCCCAGGAAAAGGTGGTTCATGGTGGGGTTGCCCACCACCACGAGGTGGTACAGGTTGGCGGCCGCAATCCCGGCGGCAGCGCAAAGATGCTCAATAATGCCGTTGATGCTGCCGACAACCTGCTCCTGGAGTTCGCTCAGACCCCGGGGCACCGTGAGGGCATATTCGATCCGGGATATGACATCGGCGCCGTGTTCGGCTTGCCGGTTCAGGGCCGAGTCCACCCCCAAAAACGACCCATCCCGGAGATCAAACAGGTATCCCACCACGGTGGTGGTGCCGATATCCACGGCCAGGCCGTAGATAGTGCTGCGGGTGTCACCGGGTTCGAAACCCAAAACTTCGCCATTCCCCACCAAGGCCGTTAGGCCGGCAGGGCTTGTGGGTAACAAGGAAGACATTGATTTCAGAGCCGAAAAACCCACGGTGGCCTGTGGGATTCCTTGCCGGCCCAGGAGGTCAGTGACGATTTCAGCAACCGCAATCGGTCTTTTGAGGTCATTGGCCATGAGGTTGACCAAGAACTTCCTGAGATGCGGCCGAAAGTGTACCGAGCGGCTGATGCCTCCTTCCAGGATATGCTCTTTTCCGGCAGGAGCAGCCGGTAAGGAGACCGAACAGGAAGCCACCACCCGGGCCTGACAGGCCAGCCGGACCTTGCCCTTGATTTCGTCCCGGGAGAGGCACTCTCTCTCCAGGGGAGAAAGCGGGCTTACCCCCCGGGGCGCCACCACCTTGCATCTGCCGCAACGGCCTTTGCCGCCGCAGTCGGACTCCAATGGCAGGCCCGCCTGCCGGGCCGCCTGCAAAAGAGAGGTTCCAGGCGTGACCTCGACACTGCGGTTCCGGGCTGCAAATGTGACCGGAATTTTCATTATACTTTTCTTGATATCATGGCAGTATGGCAAGATAAAGGGCGGAAGCACCTTCCGCCCTTGGCATTAAGTTCATTAATGAGTGAGGCGTCAGGTGCTGCTAGTCGTATTCAACCTCTTGCACCGGAACCGACCAGAGGGCCAGCATGATCATGGCGGCCACTATGGCGGCGATGATCCAGTAATAGAAGCCGGCATCCCAGCCATAGTTTTCCACCAGCCAACCGGTGAAGACCCCGGTCATGGCGGCGCCGATGTAGCCGAAGCCATCGATGAAGCCCGGCGGCCGAGGCCGCGGCTTTACGGCCGGCAAAGTCCTGGGCCGCGTGCCCCACCATCAGCACGTGGGGTCCATAGGTGCAGAAGCCTACCACGGCCAGGCAGAATAGGCTCCAAACCCAGGCGCCGGGAGGGGCGATGTAAAAGAGATACGAGAAGATAGCCAGACCGAAAAGGCAGATACAGATCACCGGGGCCCGGCGATTCTGGAAAAACCTTCCCGTGGCCCAACCGCAGATGATGGCCCCGGCGGAACCGGCCAGGGGCAGCACGGCAATCTTGAGGCCGGCGCTGCTGATCGACGCTCCCTGGGCCTCGATGAGAAAAGTCGGGGCCCAATAGAAAAAGCCGTAGCGGATGATGTCCAGACAGAAAAAGGCCATGGCCACGCCCCAGATACGCGGGTTGGTGACGCACACCTTGCAGGTATAGACAAACCCCATATGCTCATCTTTTTTTACGGCGCACACGGGCCCGGCTCCAGGGTCGAGAGCAGCCGGCTCCTCGCCCCCGTCCAGCATTTTCCTGAGCTGTTCGATGGGGGGCAGGCCAATTTCCTCGGGTGCATTCCGGAGCCGAATCACAAAGTGTATGGAAGAGATGAGCAACAAGATGGCCGGCACCCAGAAAAGGGTGCGCCAGCTATAGTGCGCCGCCAGAAAGGAGGCTAACAGCCAGGAATAGGCATTGCCGATCTGGTAGCAGGAGCCCATCAACCCCATCCACTTGCCCCGCTGCTTGACCGTGAACCAGTTGGCCATGGTCTTGACCTGGGGCGACCATCCCATGGATTGGAAGTAACCGTTCAGTCCCCAGACCACCATCATGAAGACAAATGCCGTGGAAAAACTGAAAATGATGTTCAGGATGGCTGAACAGACCATGCCCACAAACACCAGTTTCCTGGCCCCGAATTTATCTCCCAGCTGGCCGTTAATAAACTGGCCGATGGAGTACATGATGAATAAAGTCGTGCCCAGCAACCCCAGGAGCGTTTTGGAGTAACCGAATTCTGCTGCCAAACCGGGGAGGGCAAAGGACATGTTGGCGCGGCAGAGGTAGAACGTCCCGTAAGTAATCCAGATGGTAACAAAGGTCCTGGTCTGCCAGTGCTGCCAGAGGGACAGGATTTCGGGGCGGTCCATTTTTGAGGTATCATAGGTAGTCATGCATCTCCTCCTTGGGTGCTCTCTTTATTGGCTGAAACTTGAGAGAATGGGCTCATCGTAATTTCCCTTCCAAGATCACGTGTTGGCAGCTTGGTTTTGACGAGCTCGCCCAAGGTGGCTTTTACCCCCAAGGGATTTTGAATGGGGGTGTCTCCAGGATTTACGTAAAAGGCAATTCGGGTAAACCTCCGGTAAATGTTCTTGGTCATTTTCGCCTGGAGGTTCGCTTCTCCCTTCTCATTGACCTTCACAGCATGAGGAAAAGGCCCGATACCTTCAAACATCTTGCTTTTGATATTGACGAAAAAGACGGAATAGACGCCCTTGGGGTCCAACCCGGTAACCTTTATGCTGATATCGGTGCCGGTTTTGGTATTGATTACGGCAGTGCCCTTGGCCTCCCCTTTATAGCCTTTGACAGGCTTCAAGGGGACTTCCCATTTTTCTGGTAACGCCGGTCCACCGCCGCCACAGCCGACGGCCCAGACCAGGAACAACACGGTGCTCAGAAAAAGACAACATCTTCGCATTGGAGTACCCCCTTCCATAAATTATTTTTAGCCACAGCCAAATTATTACCTCGTCCTACTCCTTAGCCGTCTTCTTGAAATTAGTAATCCAACCCGCCGGCCCTAAAGGCCTTGAGGTATTGCACACAATAGGGGTCCTGGCCCAGCAGCGTTTCGGTGGTCCGCAGCGTGGCCATCATCTCTTTGTCGGTGGGATCCATAATCGCTGCGTCCATGCCCGACCCCAGCGCCAATACCAGAAAGACCTTATTGATCAGACGGCGTTTTGGCAGACCGAAGGAGATGTTACTCAAGCCGGATACCGTTTTGGCTCCCGGCAGGACTCGTTTGATTTCCCGCAGGGTTTCCAAAAAGATCAGGCCGTTTTTCTGGTCCGTGGACAGGGTCAGCACCAACGGGTCAAAGTAGATATCCTCCAGGGGAATCCCATATTTCTCCGCCTCTTGGGCGATCTTGGTGGCGATTTCAATCCGGTCGGCGCTGGTCGCCGGAATTCCCTTCTCCTTGCTGGAGGTGAGAGCGATCACCTTGCAGTGGTACTGTTTGACCAGGGGCAAGATGACCTCCATCTGGGCGGGGTCGCCGTTGACCGAGTTCAGCATGGCCCGGCCCCGGTGGAGCTGCAAGGCGGTTTCGATGGCCTGGACCCGGGCGGAGTCGATGCACAGAGGCAAATCCACCACACCCTGAATCAACGGCACCAGCCAGGCGAAATCCGCCGCCTCTGCTTCCGGCTCGAGAGCCAATCCCGAGTTCACGTCCAGGTAGGTGGCGCCTCCTTCCGCCTGGCGGCGGGCCAGGTCTTGGATAAAGGCGGCGTCGCGTTCGGCAACCGCCTTGGCCACGGATTTTATGCTTGTGTTGATTTTCTCCCCGATAATTTCCATTTACGCTCCGGTTTGTTATGCACCATAACCCCGGCTGCTTCTTCCGGGATGAACACCGTGTCACTCTCCCCCGGGAGGGAGAGCAACACGGTTGATCGCTCACGCCGACCGCCGGCTCAATACACCCCGTACTCGTGATAGGCTTCGAACAGAGCAGTGATGTTTTCCATGGCAGTATCGGCCTGGATATTGTGGGCCGTGCCAAAAATATAGCCGCCCCCCGCCTTGGCGTTGTCCGCGGCGTACTTCACCATATTCCGGACGTCGTCGGGGGTCCCGAGAGGCAGGACCTGCTGAATACTCATGCCCCCCTGGAAGGAAAGGTCCTTGCCGAACTCCTGTTTCAGCCGTTTGATGTCCATGTTGGTGGCTTCGGGCTGCACTGACTGCAGGCAGTCCAGGCCGTTTTCAATAAAAACCGGGATGAGCTGATAGACGTCGCCACAGGTGTGGAACATGGCCTTGAGGCCATACTTGTGGACGATGTCGCAATATTTTCTGAACCCAGCCGCAAAATACTTCTTAAACATCGCCGGGCTGATCAGGGGGCCCCGCTGGCCGCCCATGTCGTCGCCCATCATGAACATGTCGATCTCGCCGCCGGCGGCCTCGAATACCTTGGGGTTGTAATTCACAAAGTAATTGATCACATGGTCACGGATGCACTCAACGATTTGGGGATTCCTGGCTAAATCGATGAAGGTCTGCTGGATGCCCCGGAGATACATCATGGGCTTCAATTGGGCGGTTCGGTCCAGACGGTCTCCCTTATTGAGCACGAAATACTCCGGGTGCCAATAAGCGCATTCTTCCTTCACCTTGGAGTAGTCCCACCAGTCTGGGCTGGGCCAACCCTCGTAGGCATTGATCTCTTCCACGGTGGTCATGTGCTCCAGCGGAGACCAGGCCACTTCTTTAAAAGTCCCCTCATGTGTGGTGCCCTTGCCATAGGTCACGACTTTGCGGCTGCACGCCCCAGAGGTCCGCCACCGTCCCGTCATCATAGGTTTTGAACTCCTGGCCCACGTAACTGGGACCATAGTTATCCCTGATGTCGACGCCTAAAAATGCCATCAGTTCCGCTTCGTCATCACAGCCCCAGTATTCCATGCACCGCTTCTTGATCTCGGCCACCATCCAGTTGTCGATGGGAATGCGATCCGGCTCTTCAAAGTTGATGGCTTTGGTAACTCTCTCCCGGGGGGTCATCTTCTCGTGCTTGGCCCGGAGTTCATTGATCCTGTATCTGCGATCCTGATAGATTTTGTCTTCTTTCATCCTCAATCTCCTTTGCAGCAATCAGGGTGGCCAGAAGCGATCTCCACATCATGCTCCCGCAAGCTTCTTGGCCAGCTTTACCGCCAGGGGCGCGTCCGGAGCATACCCATCCGCCCCGATGAGGTCACAAAAATCCTGATCGATGGGCGCCCCTCCCACCATGACTTTGATCTGGTCACGGATGCCGGCATCTTTGAGGGCCTGAATGGCCTCTTTCATGGCCAGCCGGGTAGGACTGTAAAGGGCTGACAGCGCCAGGATTTTCGCCTCCCGGTACTGGACTTCCTTCAAGAATTTCGCGGTGGGAACGTCCACCCCCAGATCGATAACCTCGAAACCGCCGCCCTCCAGCATCATGGCGACGATGTTTTTGCCCACATCATGCACGTCACCTTCCACGGTGCCGATGACCACGGTGCCCAGGGTCTTGTGCAACGATCCCTGGGTCATCTTGGGACGCAAGACCAAAAGAACCTCTTGGGCTGCCAGGCCCGCAACCATGAGTTCCGGAACGAAGGCCTCAAACCGGCCGAATTTGTCGCCGATGGCATCCAGGCCTTTCATGACCCCTTCTGCAATAATGGTGTTGGGGCTAACATTTTCCCCCAGCAGCTTTTGGGCCAGGGTCTTGGCTTCGGTTCCCATACCCTGTTCCACGTAATCGCTCAGCATCTGCAATTCCGACATCTTTTTGGCACCTCCTGCAGGTGGTAGTTGAACTGTGGGTTACCGTGAAAAACCAGTGTCAAGATGAGCATTATTTCTGGCGGCTTGGCTTATCCAGAGGAATACGTCCAATCAGGCCCGAATCTGCTTTCTGATTCATTGCTGGTTAGATAGCAAAACAATGGCCGTGCTCTGTTTTAAGGGACACAGGCCGGGATGCGGCATGGAAAAGGCAAACCCCATCTCAAGGCCATGAAACATGAAAGAGAAAATTTGACTGCCGGTCACTCCTTTCGAATCCGGATTTTCCCCTACAATATGCGATGAACAAATTTCTTGTCTAAGACAATTTTGCTAAAATTAGGAGTATCTTGCCAAAAATGTAACGAGAGCATGAAGCCGGGCTCCCCTTGACCGAGATATCCACGCAGGACAAGGGATTCCTCTATGCAGCGCCTTCCGGCTTCTGGTAAAATTTACTGCGGCGCCTCATTCCGGCCCTGAGATCTGAAACCCGCCAGATGCGGACCAGGTCCGGCGCCCCGGTGAGTGCAGGCAAACACCTTGGGGCTGAACCGGCCGGAGGGGGCCGCCGGGAAGATACCGGTTATGAGTCAGTTGATCACTTTTAAGCCCGGCAGCCTCAGGGCTCTGGACCATCTCCTGGCGAGATACGATCCGGCCCTGGTCTTCCTGGTTACCGGCCGGGATTCCTACGCCCGTTCCGGGGCCGAAGCCAAGGTCCGTCAGGGGCTGAAAGGGCGGGCCCAGGTGCGGTTTCAGGAATTCAGCGCCAACCCGAATCTGGCCGACGTCGAGGCGGGCCTAAGATTATTTCGCCGCTCCCGGCCTGACCTGATCCTGGCGGTAGGGGGCGGCAGCGTCCTGGATATGGCCAAACTTATCGGGGTCCTATCGGCACAGGACAGTTCACCCCGGGACATCGTCCAGGGCAAAGAAAAGATCCGCACTATCGGCGTTCCGGTAATCGCGGTACCCACCACCGCCGGCAGCGGCAGTGAAGCAACCCATTTTGCCGTGGTCTATTGCGGTGCGACGAAATATTCCCTGGCCCATCCCTCCATGCAGCCGGTCGCGGCCCTCATCGATCCTGAATTGACCTACAGCTTGCCGCCATATATTACTGCGGTCACCGGCCTGGATGCCTTCTGCCAGGCGGTGGAGTCCATGTGGAGCGTCCGGGCCACCGCGCCCCTCCCGCGCCTACGCCCGCAAAGCCGTGGAACTGGCCCTGGCAAATCTCCCCGCCGCGGTGCATCAGCCGTCCCCGCAGGTTCGCCACCACATGTGTCTGGCCTCCCTGCTGGCCGGGAAAGCCATCAACCTCACCAAAACCACCGCCCCCCACGCGCTCTCCTACACCATGACCTCCCAGTTTGGTGTTCCCCATGGTCACGCCGTGGCGCTCACCCTGGGCCCCATCCTGATCCACAACAGTCTGGTCACTGCCGCAGATGTCACCCCGCCCGCCACATTGGGCCAGGTTCGCGAGAGTATCGCCGCCTTGACCCGGCTGCTGGGCTGCCGGAACGCGCCTGCGGCCAGTCAAAGAATTACCGGGTTGATCGAGTCTCTGGGGCTGGCGACCCGCCTGTCGGCAGTGGGGATTCGCACCGCAGCGGATCGGCAGAAGATCGTGGACGGCGTCAACCCGGAGCGCCTGGACAATAACCCCAGGGCCTTGACCACCGCCGACCTCAGCCGCATTCTGGAGCACATCGCCTAACCCGCCCTCCGGGCGGACATCTTCAGGTTGGCATTTTCTTGCCGGGCCGGATTCAGAGAATATCGCCGTGGTGCAGGGGGAAACTCAGGGGGTAATTTTGCCGTTGTGGGCGTGGGAGCTGGGGGATTTACGTTAAATAATCTTTCTGCGGTAGTCGCTGGGATTAACCCCTTCCTTCTCTTTGAAAACCCGGGAAAAGTAGCTGGGATCTTGATAACCGACTTCCAGGCAGACCTCCAGGACATTGGCCGTGGTCTCTTTGAGAAGTTTTTTGGCAATAGAGATCCGCACGGCTTTCAGATACTCCGAGAAAGAAATGCCCATCTCCTTGCGAAAGAGACGGCTTAAATAATACGGGCTCACCGCCATAGCTTCGGCCAGCCTCTTGAGGGAGATTTCCTGGTTGTAATTAGACCAGATGAATTCCTTGGCTTTGGTGAACAGGTGGGTGTGCCGGATATTGCGATTCTGATAAATGCATTCGAAGAGATGATCGAAGGCTTTCATGAGGCTGTAGTAAAGGTTCTCCTGGGAATCGTCCCGATGGATATCCTGGAAAAAATGATACTTGAACCCTAAAATCTCTTCCAGGTTGGCACCGGCCTCCACCGCGGCCCGGGCCATGATGACAATGATTTCGATAATCCTGGCCTTTAAAATCCCCAGGTGGGCCTGGCTTCGAAATAAGAGCGTCCCCAGCAGTTCGTCCAAAAGACACTTGGCCTTCTTCCGGTCCCCTTTTTTAATCAACTCCACCAGTTCTTTTTCCCGGTAAAAATCTTCCCCGGGATAACGATTGTGGGGGGGCCGTTTATCCAACCTTTGTTTGAATTTTTCCAGATGCAGCTCTTCTGCCAGCTGAGCCTGCTGGGCGGTGATTTCCCGTTGCGGTTTCTGGAAGATCCAATCGATTTTGGCAAAATAATTGGCCATCATGAACAGTAAATCTGCCCCGGCCTGAACCCGCCGCTCCGGCACCACCCGAATCCCCGGGATGGCTTGGGCCATCCACTCTCTGTCTAGCGGCAGATCTTCGATTTTTTGCCAGGTGTCATGTTCAAATGACCGGTCCGTATTCCGCAGCAACATGGGTCCGCATACCAGGGAATACGTCTCCTGGCCCATGGTATAAATGGCCGTGGCAAATTCGACCATGTTTGCATGGCACTGGAAGATATAGGGCTCCCCCAATTTGGCCGCCATCTTGGTGGCCCGCCTGATTTCCCGGAAGCACCGTTTTCGTCCCAGGGAACTGCTTTGGATAAACTTGCAGAAGGGATGCGAGCACCGGATCAGGGGATTATGAATCCCTTTTTCCTTGAGGGGAATCAAACGCACCTGCAGCTTGGTGGCTTCCTGGAAGGAGGCCATAATCCGGAAGAACAGGTTCTTCTCCATGGGGAAAGCAAAGGACGTATCGTGCGTTTTTGGTTTCCCAGGAGGCTGCGGCGGCTTCTTCTTACTGCCCTCCATTGACCAACTCCTTCGCCTTGTGGACCCCGTCCATGGCATCCCTGCCAAAGCCGTCGGCGCCGATACTGTCGGCGAAGGCCTGGGTAATGGGGGAACCTCCGACGATGGTCTTCACTTTTCCCTTCAGGCCGGCTTTCTTCAAGGCGATGATCGTGTCTTCCATGGCATGCATGGTGAGGGTGTACAAGCAGGAGAGCATCAGGAGGTCGGCTTTCTCCTTCCTGACGACCTTGACGAACCGTTCCGGCGGAATATCGACCCCCAGGTCAATAACTTCAAACCCGGCCGCCTCCATGAACATGACCAGGATATTTTTGCCGATATCGTGAATATCCCCTTCCACCGTACCGGCAATGACCTTGCCCAGAGGTTGACTCTGAGATTGTTTCAGGAGCGGGGTCAGGGCATTCATGCACAACTTAATGGCCATGGCGGAGACCAGGACGTTGGGAATGAAGTATTCATAGACCTTCCACTTTTTTCCCACCTCCTGCATGGCCTGCACCACTGCCTGGGTGATAATCGCCTTGGGGGCATACCCGGCTTTCAGGCATTTTTCCGTCCAGCAGGCGATCTTGTTGATTTTGCCCTTGACGATGGCGCATTCCAACTGGCGGATAGGATTCGTGCTCATCAGGGCCCTACCCCGGGCCGAAGAGAGGAAGCCAATCCTGTCGTATTTTTGACCCCTGGGCCTATGGTGCCAGCCACCACGGTGAATCTCTCCTTATATGCAATAACCATGTCAGCATGGAGTTTCTCCGCCGCCACCCACAAGATGGTATCACACCCCAGGTTGGGAAAAGGGGCCTGGTTCGTGGCTTTCGTGCGGCGTTCCCTGTGATTCCCCTGCTTAGGGAAGGGAATTAACCTACTTTCACCATACTCTATTGAGGAAATTAGTCAATAATGACCGTGCATGATAAGCTTCATGCCCGGTTCAGATTAAGCCGGCACCACAGGGGAAGTGGGGGAAAATAGGCTCGCGGTTGATAGTGATGATTGTGCGCGTCAGGCCAGCCCGGTCCAATCAGGGTGCCTCAGGGGAACGGTTGCTGCCCTGTACGCCTCCCTTCTGCCGGCCTGTGCTGCAACTCCGGCCTCTTCTTTGATCAGACGCGCCATCCCCAGTTCCAGCCTGAGTGAAGGTGAGCGTAACTTATTACAATACGCCCTTCCGCGAATTTATCCGTATCGTTCGTATATCACAACCCTTGGAAATAGGGCTGACACCGGAAGGAGCAGTCGGGAAGAAATCGGCCCCAGCATGGTGTCGCCCTTCCCCTCCCCGACCTCGGCCGGAAGCACCGGCACCCCGAAATGCCCCCCAGACCTCCAACTGCATCCAATCTCTTCCCCCACCCTGACAGCCAGGTGGAACCGTGATCTCGCCCCACAAAGCGTGCGACGCTTTTTTTCGGGGATCGTGGTACCAAGGCTGCGGATACTTCCTGGGTTGGCCATAGCCGGTCCTTCCCCCGGCCCCTCTCCCGGTCGAAAATCTATTGAAAAATTCTTGGACTGGAGATTATCCGGGGGGGCTGCCAGGTTGGTTGCTGGGATGCAAAACGGTATGACGAAAAAAGTGATATCCGGTGCCGACAGCGCATTATAGTATAGGCAAAATTTTTATACTTGGCGATTAAATTTTGAACCCTATGAAATGGTGAGTAGGTCGGTGAGTAGGTTGTGAGTAAAAGGGGGGTAAATTATGTCACTCGGTGCAATGTCAATGCTCCAACCATGCGGGTTTCCTGGGCCTCAGAACCTACCCCATGTGCCTTAAAATCCCTCGGTCGCAAGGCCGTGCCGGTTCGAGTCCGGCCCCAGGCACCAATCCTTTTGGCTCATAAAGATCAAATGAATCGGCGTGGTTTTCCCTGCCCTTTGGGTTTGTCGCTTAAGATTGCGCCTCGCCATACCCGCCTTGCCCCTATCGCCGCAATGCATGCGCCGGGAGGCTCCTGATAGCACATCGCCCCTTGGCATAACCCGGATAATTCGCCAGACAACAAAAGACTTGGTGGCACAGGCTTTCCAGCCTGTGCAAAAAACACTCTGCTTTTCAGGGTTATTAAATTACTGTTATATTTCAGCATGTTAAGTAATATTTCGAAAAGTGCATGCATAAAGCGGTATAAGTTCGTGCTCCGCCACTGCGTCTAGAATAACCGCGCCTATCGGCCCTTAACCGCGCTTGGCGCTAAATTGTCCGCTGCACCCCCACCCGGTTCAACCGCCGCGCCATCCCACCTGAGAGGTTTTCGGGAATTTAATCCCGTCGCGTTGCAGCCAGGCCGCTTTTACTGGCCAATTGCCCAACTTTTTGATAGAGATGGCCAGGAGGATTGACGCGCCTCATGTCCAACGGCACCCCCACCCTGTCCTGGCAGCCGCGGCCCCGCCCGGTGGCCTCGCCCCTGCCTCGCCTGGGGCGGCGCTTCTGGCCCCGGATCGACCCGGGACTCAAGGTGCTGATTCCAGCCCTGCTCATCGTTTTCCTGGTGTTGGCCGTCAAGTTCGGCTCCTTTCAAGCCTATGCCCAACTCCTGAGCCGCCAGACCTACACCTCCTTCCTCCCCGCCCTGGGAGCCGGCTACGCCCTGGTGATGCTCCTCTTTCAGTTGGGCCGCACCATCCTCTGGGCCCGCTACCGGCCCTATCCTCCGGCCGCCGGACCGTTGCCCCGCCTCACCGTCATCATCCCGGCCTACAATGAAGGGGCCATGGTGGAAAAAGCCATCGCCGCGGTGGCGGCTTCGGATTACCCGGCCGGCCGGCTGGAGATCATCTGCATCGACGACGGCTCCACCGATGACACCTGGTTCTATATTCAGCAAGCCCAGCGCCGCTACCCCCACCTCCTGAGGCCCATTCGCTTTGCCGCCAACCGGGGCAAGAAGGAGGGCCTTTACGCCGGGTTCACCCGGGGCCGGGGCGAGGTCTTCGTCACCATCGATTCCGACAGTATCGTCGCCCCGGATGCCCTGCGCCACCTGGTGGCCCCCCTGCTCGCCGACGGCTTGATCGGGGCGGTGGCCGGCAACGTCAAGGTCTATAACCGCAACCAGAGTCTCATGGGCAAGATGCAGGGCGTGCGGTTCGTGAACCTGGACTACCTGCGGGCCTCTCAATCCCTCTACCGGGCGGTGGTTTGCACCCCCGGGTCGCTGTCGGCCTACCGGCGCACCGCCCTGATGCCGCACCTCCCGGCCTGGCGGCGTCAAACCTTTCTGGGGGCCCCCTGCCAACACAGCGAAGACCGGGCCCTGACCAACTTCATCCTCAGGTCCGGCCACTACACTTATTATCAGCGGACCGCCCTGGTCTATACCCTGGTCCCCGAGACCTATCAAGGCGTGTGCCGGATGTACCTGCGCTGGGAGCGGGGCAACGTCCGGGAGTCCCTGGTCCAGTTGGGCTACCTGTTTACCCGGTACCGGGAGAAATATCGCCTCCTGCCCATCGTGGAATTCTTCCTGGCCCAGCTGGAATACCCCCTGACCCTGCTCTTCTTCGGGCTGCTGGTGGCTTCGGTGATCGTCTACCCCCTGATCCTGATCAAACTCCTGGCCGCCCTGGGGGTGGCCTCCCTGCTCAACCTGGTCTATTACCTCTGGCTGGAACGGGACCTGGAGTTCGTCTATGGCGTCATCTATACTTACTACGCCTTCTTCCTGCTCCAGTGGATTTACCCGTACGCCTGCCTCACCGTGCGCAACCGCCACTGGCTGACGCGCTGACGCCGCCGGCCGAGGGAGACGATGATAAGATGATTGGCATAACGATTCCCGGCTTCAAGGATTTACGGCTGGAACACCTGGTCATGGACTATAACGGCACCATCGCCGCCCATGGCCGCCTCATCCAGGGCGTGAAAGAAAAGGTGGAGCTCCTGGCGCCGCGGCTGACGAGTCCACATCTTGACGGCTGACACTTTCGGCACGGTCAGGGATCAGGTGGCGGATCTTCCCGCCGACCTGATCGTTATTCCTCCGGGAGATCAGGCCCAGGCCAAGTCCGAATATGTGCGGCGGTTGGGGGGCGACAACGTGGTGGCCGTGGGCAATGGCCGCAATGACCGGCTCATGCTTCAGGAAGCGGCCCTGGGGATTGCCGTGCTCCAGGCCGAGGGCGCGGCAGTGGAGGCCCTCCTGGCAGCCGACCTGGTGGCCCCTGACATCCTCGCGGCCCTGGATTTGCTCCTGGTTCCCGGCGCCCTGACCGCCACCCTGCGGTCCTAGGACGGCCCGCGGCTTAACCTTAATCGTCCCGGACTCTTGTGCCGGCTCCAAGCCTGCCGGCAAATGCTCGTTGTGTTTTCCGCTCAAGAGCCTTATAATCTCATCCAATAGTGCAAAAGGAGGTGACCCCAGGTGCTTCGGCCAATTTTTCCCGGTTACGCCAGATCCTGAACCCTGGCCTCGCGAGGTCTTGGCAAGGCTCTCGACGACACCCCGGCTGGGACCGGCAGGGTCATCCGGGGAGAAGCAGCATAAGCAACGATCCCATGCTCTCTTCCCGCCCGCTCCGGATTTAACCCTCCCCCCCGCCCATCTCAGCCCCACCAGGGCCAAGGTTCACCTTGACGTCAGTGACATACGGCGAATCCGCGGAGTTTCTCGCCAAACTGTCGGGCGCCAAGCTTTGGGGAAAAATTACCGGAGGGATGCCACCGGGTGCATAGCATGCGACTTGCTTGCTGTAATTTTCTGCCGGAAGTGGCAGCCGTGAAGGAATTCGCCCTGGCCCACGGGTTTGACGGGGTGGATTGGAGCTTTTTCCAGGACGATCTGCCGGACAGCCCGGGGGCTGAATCAGCTTTCGTCAAGTCAATCTCCCTGCTTACCCCCCTGGAAGTTCGCTATCATTGCCCTTTCAGCAACCTGGACCTGGGGAATGAAAATCCGGCCGAAGCTCAAAAGGCGCAAAAGCTCTTGCGCCGGGTTTGCCGTCTGGTTTCCAAAGCGGGGGGCCGCTGCCTTACCATCCACATCGGGTTGGGTCTCGACCACACCCTTGACCTCTGCTGGGAGCACACCGTGCAAGGGTTGATGGACCTGGTCCGTTTCGCCAACCACCTGGGGGTGCGCCTTTGCCTGGAAAACCTGGCCTCGGGGTGGACCAGCCGTCCGGAACTCTTCGAAAAGCTCCTCCGGGCCACCAGCGTCTGGGGGACCATCGACGTAGGCCACGCGCAAGTCAGCCCCTCGGTGGTCAGTCATCGGTTTCGGGTGGCAGATTTTGTTATGCCCCATCCCGAGCGCTTCTTAAACGCCCATGTCTATCATGAAGAATGCTCCAGCGGCCACGTGCCCCCTGACAAACTGGCGGATCTCCGGGAGCGTCTCCTCCTGTTGCAAAAACTGCCGTTGTGCGACTGGTGGGTCCTGGAGCTGCGGGAAGAAGCCGCTCTCTTGCAAACCCTCAGAATCGTGCGGGAATTTTTATGCCCCGGGGCGCCGCCCCCTGGGGCGTCGTCAGGCCGGCTCAGAACGGCGGGAGAGCAGAGAACGGTGGTACGAGAACCGGAATAAAGCTGGTATAGTGAGGACCAAGGCGCACGGCCAGGACAATTCAACCATCTAACAGGAAGGAACATGACCGACAAAAGTTACAAGCCTTTGATGGAGCAGGTCCGAGCCGCCGGCTGAGCTGCTAAAGTTCCTCCCGGGGTTTTGGAGGAAATTTTGCAGGCTCTGCCCATCCAGTCCCATCCCGACCTGCTGGTCGGCATGGAGACGTCGGATGACGCCGGGGTGTATCGCCTGACGCCTGAAATCGCGTTGATTCAGACGGTGGATTTTTTTACCCCCGTGGTCAACGATCCCTATACCTTCGGCCAAATCGCCGCGGCCAATGCCTTAAGCGACGTCTATGCTATGGGCGGGCAGCCCCTGACGGCCCTCAACATTGTCTGCTACCCCAGCCAGACCGTGCCCAAGGAAGCGCTCCTGGCTATCCTGACCGGCGGCCTGGATAAGATTCATGAGGCCGGGGCCCTGCTGGTGGGCGGCCATAGCGTCGATGACACGGAGTTGAAATACGGCCTCTCCGTCACCGGCGTGGTCCATCCGGACAAGGTCCTCACCAACGGCGGGGCCCGGCTGGGCGATGCGCTGGTCCTCACCAAGCCTCTGGGGACCGGCGTCATTGCCACCGCCATGAAAGGCCGCCTGGCATCGCCGGAGGCTACGGCCGCGGCCATCCGGGTCATGACGGCCCTGAACCGGCTGCCCGTGGCCTGCCTGGATAGCCTGGCGGTGCACGCCATCACCGACATCACCGGCTTCGGCCTTTTGGGTCACGCCCTGGAAATGGCCACCGCCAGTCACGTCGAGATCACCTTCTCTGCACATCAGGTGCCGGTGCTGGCCGCGGCCAGGGAATATGCCGCCATGGGTCTGGTGCCGGCCGGCAGTTTCGCCAACCGCAACTTTTGCACCAAGAGCCTGACGGTGGCACCGGGTATCGATCCCCTGCTGGTGGACCTGTTCAGTGACGCCCAGACCAACGGCGGCCTGCTCCTCGCCGTGGCCCCGGACCAGGCTGAGGCCTTTCTGGATTGCCTCCAGGGCCACGGCATCGAGGCCGCGGCCATCGGCGCCGTGACCGGTCAAGCCCCCGGGAGGATCAGGATAGAACCATGAGATGCATTCTGGTGGTGCTTGACGGCTTAGGTGACCGGGGCGTGGCCGCGTTTGGCGGCAAAACCCCGTTGCAGGAGGCCCGCACCCCCAATCTGGACCGCCTGGCGGCCCTGGGAATGAACGGCCTGTTGCACCCCTGGCGGCTGGGCATGGCCCTGCCCAGCGAAATGGCGCATTTTCTCCTGTTCGGCTACGATCGCCAGGATTTTCCCGGTCGCGGCTACATCGAAGCCTTGGGGGAAAACCTCCAGATCGGTGCAGATGATATTGCGCTCCTGGCCAGGATTTTTTCAGTCCGGGAGGACCGGGGCCGGTTGATTCTGGAGGTGGAAGACCCCAAGGTCGACCCGGAGACCTGTTTGGCCTTGCAGGAGGACATCAGGCACTTCCGACATGAAGACCTGGAACTGGAGTTCATTCCCACCAAAGGGATCCGGGGGATCGTGTGCATCCGGGGGGAGGCGGCGGCGGAAATCACCGACTCCAACCCAATTTATGAGGGGCGCCCCCTCATGGAAGTGCTGCCCTTTGCCACCCACCGGGAGAGTGTCCCGGCCCGCAACACCGCCGCGGCCCTCAACCGCTACCTGACTTGGTGCTACCACCGCCTCTCGGCGCACCCCCTGAACGACCAGCGACTGCGACTGGGACTCCCCCCCATCAACGCCGTCGCCACCCAGCGCCCCGGTCGGTTTAAACCGGTACAGCCCTTCCCGGAAAAGTGGGGCCTGCGCTCCCTGGCCATCACTTCCGGTGTCCTCTACAACGGCCTGAGCCGGTACCTGGGCATGGCCCGGCACCGGGTGACCGACACGGACCGGCCCGGAGAGGACTTACGCCAGCGCTTGGAACTGGCCGCTTCGGCCACCGATTTCGATTTTATCTATGTCCACACCAAGGCCCCGGACGAAGCCGCCCACACCAAGGACCCCCGTATCAAACGGGCCGTGCTGGAAGACCTGGACCAGGCCTTCGCCTTCGCCCTTAAGGTAATCGTTACCGATCCCGATACACTCTTAGTGATCACCGCGGACCATTCCACCAACAGCGCCGGCCTCATGATCCACTCCGGAGAGAGCGTGCCCCTGTGCATGATCGGCCGCTATACCCGCCGGGATGCCGTGAAACGCCTTGACGAAGTCAGTTGCGCCGGCGGCGCCCTGGGCACCGTGCGCGGCCGGGAACTCATGTATCTGGTGCTCAACTTTCTCGATCGGGGCAAGCTCCACGGCCTCATGGACTCTCCCTGGGATCAACCCTTCTTCCCCGGTAAATATAAGCCCCTGACCATCAAGTGAGGGGGAAGATGGTTTGCCGGCGGCCAGCACATGGAGGCATTGAGACGCATGACCGCGTTAGCTGAAATCGGGGTGGCGCACGGCCGGTTCCAGGTGCTCCACCATGACCATTTGAAGTACATCCTGGCGGCTAAAGCCCGCTGCCGCCACCTGATCGTGGGCATTGCCAACCCGGACCCCACCCTGACCAGGTTTGATCCGGCCGACCCGCATCGCAGCAGTCCGGCCGATAACCCCCTGACCTATTACGAGCGTTATGTGATCCTCAAAGCGGCGCTGCTGGAACAAGGTATCCACCACCGGGATTTTTCCCTGGTGCCGCTGCCCATCAATTTTCCGGAACTCTATCAGTATTACGTGCCCCTCCAGGCCGTCTTCTATCTGACCAGCTATGACGAATGGGGGGAGAAGAAGCTCGAGATGTTTGAATCCCTGGGGCTGCACGTCGAGGTCCTGTGGCGCAGGCCCAAGGCCGAAAAGGGGCTCACCTCCAGCCTGATTCACCAAAAAATTGCCCAAAACCAACCCTGGGAACACCTGGTCCCGGCCGCGGTGAGCACCTTGTTTACCCAACTGGGCCTGGTGGAAAGAATCCGCCGGCTGGCCGCCGGAAACTGATGGTTCACGGCTGGTCTTTGGACACCCCGGCAATGCCCCCCTGCCTCACTTGAGCCAAGGGGGGAAACGAAAAACCCCCTCCGGCCACGGGGAGGGCTAGGGGATGTGCGGCTCGGTTCTCCTCCCCGCCTATCCCTTGACAACAAGCAGCGCCTCGGCTTTAATACAACCAAAAACCTGCGCCATGCAAAGGTTTGGCTAACCGGCAGGCGCGGCCCTGCCCCGAGCGCCGCCAACCATGCGGCGCGGCCCCGCATCAAAGGAGGCGACCATGCGAACCCGGGAACGGATGTTGCCCGTGGGCTGGTACCCTGCCAGCGTCAGCGCCTGCAAGGCGGAAATTGAACACTTCATCACCGGGACGACGCCCCTGCCCCCGGGGACCACCGTGTACGGCGGCATCGTGCCCCATGCCGGCTGGCACTTCTCCGGCAAGGCCGCGGCCCGGGTTTTTTCCCTGGCCGCCAAGGCCGGCCAACCGCAGGTGGTGTGTGTTTTCGGCGGGCACCTGGGCGGCAACTCGCCCCCCCTCCTGGTCGCGGACGACGCCTGGGAGACCCCCCTGGGCGACCTCACCCTGGCCACGGAGTTCTACCCGCCCCTGGCGAAACGCCTGACCCTCCGGGAGGAGTCCCCCGGGGATAACACCATCGAGGTGCAGCTGCCTTTCGTCAAATACTTTTTCCCCCAGGCCAGACTCCTGGCCCTGCGCGCCCCCCACTCGGCTGCGGCCATCGAACTGGGCCAGGCCGTGGCCGCGGTGGCCAAAGAGCTAAAGGTCAGCATCCTGGTCTTCGGGTCCACCGACCTGACCCACTATGGCCCCAACTACGGCTTCGCCCCCCAGGGCTTCGGCCCCGAAGCGGTGAAGTGGGTGAAAGAAGTCAACGATAAGAAATTCATCGACCAGGCCCTGAAACTGGACGGCGCCGGGATGCTCAAGACCGCTCTTCAGGACCAGAGCGCCTGCAGCGCCGGGGGGGCCGTGGCCGCCGTGGCCGCCGCCAAGGCCGAAGGCGCCCATAAAGCCGCGCTCATCGACTACTACACCAGCTACGACGTCATGCCCGGCGATTCCTTCGTGGGCTACGCGGGAATCGTCTTGGAGGGGTGAGGCTGTAGGGGCGGGTTTCAAACCCGCCCCTACGATTTGCGGGAAGGATGGGAGGATTTTTTGAGGAAGGGCGAGGGCCGGTGGCACAGGCGTCTCGCCGGTGATTCCAGCCCCCCACACCCCCTCCCACCCCCTGTGCTGGTTGGTGGCACAGGCGTCCCGCCGGTGCGGGGAACCGATCTTCTTAGGGTGCGCCCTGCGCATCTTAAATAAATGAGCTTTTGGGGTGCAAATTCGCATGTCAAAAGAGGGCCCGCAATTCTTATACCGCTACCGCCATCTTCAAGGCGACCAATGCAAGTACACAAGCCAGATATTCACCAATTCTGTTCTGTACTTTCCTTCCCCTGCTAAGTTTAACGACCCATTCGATTGCAAAGTTCATTTTCAGTCTTCAATTCCATTAGATAAACTCCATCAAATATATGAAGAACTGATTCAGAGGTTCTTACCCCACCTCAGTCTAGAACAGCGCAAAGCCAAGATAGCCCAAGATATTGCACGAATGAATCCCAACGATTTCATTAAAGCTATAACACACAGTCTTCAACAGGATGTGGATCGATTAGGTGTGCTCTCGCTATCCGCAACAGACCGAGATATTCTTCTCTGGTCGCATTACGGCGCAGGTCATTCAGGACTCTGCCTTCAATTCCTGGCTACAGAACACACCACTTTTTTCGTTCGGGCTCAGCCTGTACAATATTCAACCGAATATCCTATTGTCTTTCTCCCGGATTCCCCCCAAAAACAGGTTGAATCGTTTTTATTGACCAAAGCCTGTGACTGGAAATATGAAAAAGAATGGCGCATCATTGAGCATGACAATGGCCCTGGAAAACAGGTCTTTCCAGAAGAACTACTGGTTGGGGTGATTTTCGGGCGCGCGGATGTCACCTGAAGATAAAGATTACGTTGTCAATTTAGTGGGAATGCGCAAATCACCAGTCAAAATCTACCAAGCCTCAGTTAGCAAAGGGTCCTATTCCTTGGATATCAAACTTTATGAACCCTAAAAGAAGCTACGATTTGATCACCCGCGAGACGCCGATGCCACCAAAAAAAGGGGCGACCCGACGGGTCGCCCCTACCATTTTTTCTTACGGGATTGGGGGTATGGGCGAGTGGAAAATGGATTTCCCCCAGGCTGGAAGCCTGGGCCACTAACCAATAACGCCTGACCCCTGACCCCTGCTTTTTAGTACATGCCTTCCATGCCGCCCATGCCGCCCATGCCGCCGCCGCCCATGGGGGGCATCGGCGACTTCTCTCTTGGGTTTCTCGGCGATCATGGCTTCGGTGGTGATAAGCAGAGACGCCACTGATGCGGCGTTCTGGATGGCGTAACGCGTGACCTTGGTGGGGTCGATTACGCCTGCTTCCATCAGGTCCTCATATGCGCCGGATTCGGCATTAAAGCCCATGGCGCCTTTCTCGTTTTTGACATGCTCCGCCACTACGGAGCCTTCGAACCCGGCGTTGTTGGCGATCTGCCGGATGGGCTCTTCCAGAGCCCGCTTGATGATATTGACGCCCAGACTTTCGTCATGGTTCTTCAGCTTCAGCGCCGCCAGAGCCGGGGCGCACCGCATCAGGGCCACGCCGCCGCCGGGCACGATGCCTTCTTCCACCGCGGCGCGGGTCGCGTTCAGGGCGTCTTCCACCCGGGCCTTCTTCTCTTTCATTTCCACTTCAGTGGCCGCACCGACGCGGATAACCGCGACGCCGCCCACCAATTTGGCCAGCCGCTCCTGGAGTTTCTCCCGGTCGTAGTCCGAAGTGGTCTCATCGATCTGGACCCGGATCTGTTTGACCCGGCCTTCGATGGCCGCCCGGTCGCCGCCGCCATCGATGATGGTGGTGTTGTCCCGGTCGAGGCTCACTTTCCGGGCGGTGCCCAGTTCTTTCACCGTAACATTCTCCAGCTTCCAGCCCATGTCCTCGGAGATCAGCTGGCCGCCGGTGAGGATGGCGATATCTTCCAGCATGGCCTTGCGGCGGTCGCCGAAGCCGGGGGCCTTCACTGCGGCCACCTGGAGGGTGCCGCGCAGCTTGTTGACCACCAGGGTGGCCAGGGCTTCGCCGTCCACGTCCTCGGCGATGATCACCAGGGGTTTGCCCATCTTGGCGATGGTCTCAAGCACGGGCAGCAGGTCTTTCATGGCGCTGACCTTCTTCTCGTGAATGAGGATGTAGGGCTCTTCCAGGGCGGCTTCCATCTTCTCGGGGTTGGTGACGAAGTAGGGAGAGATGTAGCCCCGGTCGAACTGCATGCCTTCCACCACTTCCAGGTTGGTCTCCATGCCCTTGGCTTCTTCCACGGTGATGACGCCTTCTTTGCCCACCTTGGCCATGGCATCGGCGATGATGTTACCGATGGAGGCGTCGTTGTTGGCGCTGATGGTGCCGACCTGGGCGATCTCTTTCTGGTCTTTGGTGGGTTTGGAAATCTTGTGGAGCTCGGACACTACCGCGGTGACGGCCTGCTCAATGCCGCGCTTGATGGCCATGGGGTTGGTGCCGGCGGCCACCAGGCGGGAACCTTCCCGGTAGATCGCCTGGGCCAGGATAGTGGCGGTGGTGGTGCCGTCCCCGGCCACATCCGAAGTCTTGGAGGCCACTTCCCGCACCATCTGGGCCCCCATGTTCTCGAATTTGTCTTCCAGTTCGATCTCTTTGGCTACGGTGACGCCATCCTTGGTGATCGCCGGGCCGCCGAAGGCCTTTTCCAGGATCACGTTGCGGCCTTTGGGGCCCAGGGTTACTTTGACCGCGTCCGCCAGGGTATTGACGCCCCGGAGCATGGCCTCACGGGCCTTGATATCATATTTGATCTCTTTTGCTGACATAAGCTTACTGTCCTCCTTGGGATAAGTGCTACTGATTACAACAGGAATTCAAGGTTCGTTGCTGGGAAAAACCTGCGGTTAATCGTTGATGACAGCCAGGATGTCCTCTTCCCGCATCATCAAATATTCTTCGCCTTCCATCTTGATTTCGGTGCCGGCATACTTGCCGAAGAGCACCCGGTCGCCTTCTTTGAGTTGCAGGGCCATGCGGGCGCCGGCATCGCTCATTTTGCCGGGGCCGACCGCGATGACTTTGCCCTCAATGGGCTTTTCTTTGGCGGTGTCGGGAATCAGGATGCCGCCTTTGGTGACCTGAACCTCTTCCATCCGTTTGACCAGAACCCGATCATTCAAGGGTTTGATTTTCATATACTTCCTCCTTGCATAAGTTAAGGGTAGCTTTTCCTATTAGCACTCATCTACCTTGAGTGCTAATTAACAGGCTAATTGTAACCACTCTCCCGGGAAAAGCAAGGGGGGCCTTAAAAAATTTTTGCGGGGGAAGGTGCGGGGCCGAAGCCCGGTAAGATTACCGGGCTTCGGAAACCATGAGGGCACGCTTGGACTTGGACTTAGACTTGGAATACTTGTCCTTGGACCGGCTGGTCTTCTTGGTTCTGCTGCCATTCCTGGCGGCGTTGTTGCTCTTTTTCGCCAACCGGGTCTGGCTCGATTTCTTGCCTTTGGCGGCCGACCCTTTGGCCCGGCTCTTGGAGGTCCCGATGAGGGCCGTCTTGGTCTTCTTGGCGTCACCGTGCTTGGCGGCCAGAGACGGCGTCCCGAACAGAGAGGCCTGCACCACCCGGGCGCCGCCGGACTTAGCCGGGGCGTGATGGGCCGGTTTCTCGTGCTTGGCATAGGTCCGGCTCGCGGCCTTCTTGTGGGCCGGGGCAGAACTCCGGGTCTTGCCGCTGGACTTGTGGGCCACGCTGGCGTGGTGGCTCGAGGCGCTCTTGCCCCGGGAATAGGACGGTCTGGAACTCCTGGCCGTCCGGATCGGGTGGGAGGCCACCGCCGGATGCTCGATGCGGGCGATGGTAATGTTTTTGGTGAACAGCTCTTTGCTGTGGGGAGGCAGATTCAGCTTGTAAGACGGCGCATCCGGGGGAGTGATGCCCCGGAGCAATTCCGGGTTGAGCCCGGCCACTTCTTCCACGGGAACGTTCACTGCCACCGCCGCGGCCGTCAGCGAGGTGGTCTCGGTTACCGGCACCTTGTCATATTTGACCGGCGGCAGATAAGGCACGTTTTTGAACCCGAACTTTTCCGGGTTCTTGGCGATGATGGTGGCCGCAATCATCTGGGGCACGTAATTCTTGGTCTCGGTGGGTAGGCACTGATTGGCCGAGAGTTCCCAGAAGTTTTTGTGATTGCTCTGGTTCAGTTCCCGCTGCACCCGGCCCTCGCCGCAGTTGTAGGAGGCCGCCGCCAGATACCACGAACCGAACTGCTTATAGAGGTCCAGCAGGTATTGGGCTGCCGCCCGGGTGGCCTTTTCCGGGTCCCGGCGCTCATCCACGTAGCCGTCGATGGCCAAGCCATAGCGCAGACCGGTGCCTTTGATGAACTGCCACATGCCGCAGGCCGCGGCCGGGGAATAGGCTTTGTTGTTGAAGCCGCTCTCGATCATGGCCAGATAGGCCATATCTTCCGGGAGGCCGGCCTCCTGGAAGACTTCCTTGATCATGGGCAGATAACGGCTGGAACGGGCCAGGTAGCGCGTGATCACCGCTTTGCGCTCGGTGGAGAAATAGACCAGGTAGGCCCTGACCTGCTTGTTCATCTGGATGGGCACATCAAATTTGACCTGATGCTCCCAATTCTTCAACTCTTGTTCCAGGCTGGGGTCCCAACCGGGGACGCCGCTCTTGGCATAGAGCTCTTCCAGGCGCGTGGCGCTCAACTCTTCGGTCAGGGTGGCATCTTCAGGACCGTCGTCGGTTACGGGAGCGGTCATTTCTGGCTGGACCGGCTCCGCTTTAACTAAGGCACCTTTTGGACCCCCGCCACATCCCGCCAACAATGCTACGCAAACTACTACCCCCATGAGCCAGGATATCATAGAGACTCCTTTCACCTGCTGGTCCGGGTTTGCGCTGCTTCAGGTCTATAAATGAAAATCGTTTCCTCCCCCGAGGCGGACCGATAGACCTGGGATTTGTCTCATATAGCACCATTTTTAGCACATGGCAAGAAAAAAACGTAGGCTGTATCTGATTTTCCCGGCCTTGGCCTCTTTTAAGTTGTTTTCGCCGTGGTTATCATAAAGAGCGGGAGAGATAAAAACCATGAAGCATTTCAGATATCTGGCCAATCTGGAGATCGCTCTGGCCCTGGCCGGCTGGGCCGTCGGCCTTTGGGGCCTGGTTCAGGGGGAAAAATTCATTCTCCAGTATCTCTATTTCTTCGCCTGGTATCCCTATATCGCCTTCCTGGACGGCCTCTTGTTCCGGCTCCGGGGCCGGTCCTGGCTCCTGACTCAGCCCCGCAGGTTTCTCCGGATGTGCTTCTGGTCCGTGACCGTCTGGCTCAGCTTCGAAGCCTTCAACCTGGCCCTGAAAAACTGGGGGTATGTGGCCATGGAGCCCGCCCTTTGGATCCGCTGGAGCGGCTATATCCTGGCCTTTGCCACGGTGCTCCCCGGGGTGCTCTTAACCGCCCAGGTCTTAGACGCCCTGGGGGCCTTTCGACACCTGAAAGCCCGGCCCTGCAACCCGGGAGCCTGGCAGCCGGCGTCCCTTTTGGTCGGCGTCGCCTTGCTGGTCCTGCCCTTAACCTTTCCCCGCTACGCCTACCCCCTGATCTGGGGAGCCATGTTCTTCCTCCTGGACCCCTTCTCCTGGCTTTTGGGCGGCCCCTCCCTCATCGCCCGCTTCATTGCGGGCGAACGCCGGGAGCATGTTGGTCTGTTGGCCGCGGGCCTGATCTGCGGCCTCTGGTGGGAAGCCTGGAATTACTTTGCCATCGCCAAGTGGGTCTACACCCTGCCGGTGATCGGCTTCGCCAAGGTCTTCGAGATGCCGGTCCTGGGGTTCCTGGGGTTTCCCCCCTTTGCCCTGGAGTGCGCCGTCATGTATAATTTCCTCACGGCTTTAGATGATCGGGTGCTCACCACCCCGGCCCGACGGCGTTATGCCACTCTAGTCCATCTATCCTTTTGGATCATCATGTTTGCCGCCATCGACGCGGCGACGGTGATTTCGTATCGGTGAGCCGTGAGCGGTGAGCAGTTTTTTCGTAGGGCGCGTCTCACGCGCCATCTCGGTGCGTAGGACGCACCCTACGGGGCGGGCAATGAAAAATCGAAAACCACCTCAAGCTCGAGTAGCAAAAAAGCGAGATGTTCACACATACGCAGAGCTCTGGCATGGTTCAAGAGTTTTATGAGAGCGTGCGCAAGCCGAGCCGAAAGGCTCAAAATGGCTTTGGATGGGGAGCCTTTTGTTAACTGCCTTTTCTTTTGAGGCCTATCTCAATCATATTGGCCCTGAAGTCTTTGAATGTTGGGATGTCCTTGAGGTCCTCTCACCTGAGGGCAAGCTCGAGATAATTTGCGAAAGTATGGGAATAGTCTTTTTTAAGGACGAGCGCCCCTACCAAACTATTCACGAGCTCATTAAATTCCGTAATAATTTAGCGCATGGTAAAACGGTCACCGTTAAAAAAAATACAAATCGCGACGTCGATACAATATCTCGACGAGTTTCTCGCTATACGCCCTTTAGCCATCTGGGAAGATTATTGTACCGAAAAGAACGCTATAAGGGCACGCGATGACGTCGAGAAGATATTACGACTGATTCATGAAAAGGTAAAAACGGAAGAAGCGCCATTATTTGGATTCGGCATATATACGGCTTCGGCTTCTTTGGATCAATAACCTGATAGGGCGGGCTGTGCCCGCCGATTTTTTGGCGGCCACAGGCCGCCCTATAAAGGCTAAAAACCCATATTTGAGGAATGGTTCCCAAGTTTAACTTGGGAACCAGACAAAAAAGGGCGACCCCGCGGGGCGCCCCTACAGTGCAGGATACGTTCTGATTAACGGAAAACGGAAAACGGAAAACGGAAAACGGGTCTACGCGGTGTCCCTGGGCTGCCCCAAGAACCTGGTGGACACCGAGATCATGCTGGGGGGGCTCACCCGCGCCGGCTGGGAGGTCACCGGGGAGCCCGGCGCCGCCGATCTCCTCCTGGTCAACACCTGCGGCTTCATCGAGCCCGCCTGTAAGGAGGCGGTGGATACCATCCTGGACCTAGCCCGTCTGAAGGAAGCCCGGCCGGAGGTTCGCCTGGTGGTGGCCGGCTGCCTGGTCCAGCGCTATGGCCCGGAGCTCACGAAAGACCTCCCGGAAGTCGACCTGTTCATCGGGGTAAACGACTTCCCCGCCCTGCCCGGCCTCCTGGACCGGCCCCGGGCCGCCGGCCCCGCTCGCCTGGTGCATGGCTCCCCGCCCTACGCCTATGCCGGGGTCGAGGCCCGCTACCCCGCCACGCCCCACCATCTGGCCTACCTGAAGATCGCCGAAGGCTGCGGCCATGGCTGCACCTTTTGTCTCATCCCCCAGATCAGGGGCCCCATGCGCAGCCGGCCCCTGGACACCCTGGTGCGGGAGGCCGGGAATCTGGCCGCGGCCGGGGTCAAAGAACTCATCCTGGTGGCCCAGGACACCACCGCCTATGGCCGGGATAAGCCCGGCCACCCCGGCATCGCCGCCCTGCTCCGGGAGGTGGCCGCCCTGGACGGCTTCCGGTGGATCCGCCTGCTCTACGGCCACCCGGCCCGCATCACCCCGGAGCTCCTGGACACCATGGCCGCCAGCCCCGGGATTGTCCCCTACCTGGACATCCCCATCCAACACGGCCATGACGAGGTGTTGCGGCGCATGGGCCGGGGCTATACCCGCCGGGACATCCTGGACACGGTTCGGCGCATACGCCAGACCCTCCCCGGGGCGACGCTCCGCACCACCGTGATGACGGGTTTTCCCGGCGAGACCGAGGCCCACTTCCAGGCCCTCTTCGACCTGATCCAGGAAGTGGGCTTTGACCACCTGGGGGTTTTCTTCTATTCCCCGGAAGCCGGCACCCCTGCCGCAACCTGGGCCCCCAAGGTGCCCCGGCGGGAGGCCCGCCGCCGGGCCCGCCTCTTAAAAGCCCTCCAGGCCAGGATCGTCAAGGCCCGGCTCAAGTCCCTGGTGGGGTCCGTGGCCGAGGTCCTGGTGGAAGGGGTGAGCCCCGAGAGCGACTACCTCCTCACCGGGCGCCTCGCCAGCCAGGCCCCGGACATCGACGGCCAGGTCTATATCACCGCCGGCACCGGCCAGGTGGGAGAGATCCAACCCGTGCGCCTCACCCGGGCCCTGCCCTACGACCTGCTGGGGGAGATTATAGAAGAGGGGGAAAAGGGGAAAGGGCGAAAAGGCCAAAAGGGTTGAAGTGCCGCGTGCAAAACTTGACCACGCGTCATCCCCAACCTACCGTTTCCTCTCATCCTAAAAATTATCTTTAATAACGGCATCATTCTCCCAAGTTGAGACCTCTGCGAGAGTCGCATGTAGGATAGCCGCCCTCGGCTGTCCATACTCTCATGAGGCGCAGGCGAGGGCGCCGACGCCTCATTTTGATGCGGAAGGATAGCGATAGAGACTTTCGCAGAGGTCTCAAGTCCGCTTTGAAATGAAACAAACAAATCAGATAATCTATTGATATCACACGTAGGGGCGGGTTTAAAACCCGCCCCGGCATTACGAACACGGCCTAATAGCCTCGGGCCCAAGAGGATTCCTGAAATCCCCCCCCATTAAGTCAATGCCGCTTTTCAGATCATATCCACAACTTTTTGAAATTCATAAGAAAATTTTCTCGTGGCGAGATAGGCGTAACCACAAAGCAGCCCAGGGCTCAGGATGATAAGCCTTCGCGTGACGTCCCCCCCCCGAGTGACCAGGCACTGCCTCAGAGGCACCTGAGGGAACCGCAGGCAATCTTTAATTTAAGAAATAAGGAGAATAGCCCGTTATATAGTCACAGTTGATTATCTTTTCTTTGATTATTTATGTGGATGATTTGGTCGCCGAATCGGGAGATTTATGAAAGGGTGGCTCCTGGAAAAACAATGGCGGGTGGTGCTGGGCGGGATACTGCTGGTCGCAGTTCCTATACTCGGCCTGGCGTTATTTGTCTACTTTACCATGGCCCAAAGTTTGGAGGCGCTGCTCGTCCAAACCTGTCGCGATAATGTCGCCGACTGTGTCTACGCCGTTACCGCCAAACTGGATGACGATATAACCACAGGCAGACTCTTCGCCTCCAGGCTGTTGTTACATGGAGAGATCCTCAAAAAGGACCAGCCAGGCCTGACCTCTCACCTAAAAACCCTCTTAACCATTTCCAGCTCTCTCGAGCGCGCCGTCATCACCTCTCCCCAGGGCGTCCTTCTGGCCGACTATCCGCCAGACCCGGAGTTGCTGGGACGCAATTTCTCCTCTCGGGACTGGTACCGCGGGGTTTCCCGGCAATGGACCCCTTACGTGTCGGATTATTACCAGCGCAGGGCTGCGCCGAGAAATCTGGTTTTTAGCCTGGCCATCCCCATCAAATCCCAGGATAACCACATCTTGGGCATTCTGGTGATGCAGCCTAAAGCCGATTACTTTCAAGTCGCCCTGGGACGCACGGAGAAGAAAAGGGTTGCTATTACCATCATCGACCGAGACGGTCGAGTCATTTATTTCTCTGGCCCAAAACGAGAACAGTCGGAGGATATTTCTTCTTATCCCCTGATCCGGAAGCTCCGGCAGGGCCTGTCCGGGGAAGAGAAGATCACAGCCCTGCATGGCTGGAAAACGGTCATTGCCGCTTATCGGCCGGCTCCCTGGGGTTGGGGGGTAATTGCCGAAAGTTCGATTAAAGAGGCGATGGCTCCGTTTACCTCAGCAACGTTGAGCCTGACGATTTTTAGCGCCGTCATGCTGCTGTTGGGAGGATTTGGCGCCTACCGGGGCATCGATCTTATCCTCTCCGTCCAGCGTTTGGGCCGGGAGTTACAACAGGCCAACGATGCCATGCAGGTGCACCAGCACCAGTTGGCGGAGAGCAATGATAGACTGACCGTAGCTTCCAAGACGAAATCCGATTTCCTGGCTAACATGTCCCATGAACTGCGAACTCCTCTGAATTCTATTATCGGCTTTTCCGAAGTGTTGCGGGATGAACTTTTCGGCCCCCTCAATCCCAAGCAAAAGGAATATGTGGAATATATCGATAGCAGCGGCGGCCATCTGTTACGCCTGATCAACGACATCCTGGATCTGGCCAAGGTGGAATCCGGCAAAATGGAGTTGGAGCTTACCGCCTTTGTCCTCAAAGAGACGCTGAACCTCTCACTCACCATGTTAAGAGAAAAAGCCCTGCAACATGGGATAAACCTCGGCCTGGAGGTGGAACCCGAGGCGGAGGGTGAGGTTGTCCTGGATGAACGTAAATTCAAGCAGATCATGTACAACCTCCTCAGCAATGCGGTAAAATTCACTCCCTCAGGAGGGCGCGTAACGGTGTCGGTCCGCCGGTTACCGCCGGCGCAGTCACCCATTCCCCCCGGAACCACGGCTAAAACCGGCTGGCTGGAGATCTGCGTGGCGGATACCGGCATCGGTATCCAGCCGGAGGATTTGGGCCGCATATTTCAGGAATTTACGCAACTGTCCCCGGTTTATACCAAGACCCATGAAGGCACCGGTCTGGGCCTGGCCCTGACCAAGCGCCTGGTGGAGCTGCACGGGGGCCGGATTTGGGTCGAGAGCGAACCGGACCTGGGCAGCCGCTTTTACTTCACTATTCCACATAAAGCCTCAGACAGCCCTGCTCCAGTTTTCGCGGCCCCTGCCGTCTCCCACTGGTCAGAACGAAATGAAAGGGTGGTCCTGGTCATTGACGATGCCCCGCAGACCCTGATGATTCTGAAAAATTCCTTACAATCCGAAGACGTCAGGGTGGTGAAAGCTGAGGGCGGCCCAAAGGGGCTGGAAGAGGCTCGAAGAATCAGGCCGGACCTCATCATTCTGGATTTGTTGATGCCGGAGATGAACGGCTTCGAAGTTTTGGAGGCGTTAAAATCCAAAGAGGAAACGGCAGCCATCCCGGTAATCGTCTTTACCGCCATGGACCTGTCGGCGGAGAACAGGGCTCGACTCCGGGAGAAGGCCAAAGCCATTGTTGAAAAAGGCGTGGTGAGCCAGGACGCATTTATGGAACAGGTTCAGCAGGTCTTGCGCGGACAAGTTCTGGTAGCGGAGTGAGCTGATGGCCAAGAAGATCCTCATCGTGGAAGACAATGAAGTCAATCGGGTTTTGATGAAAGACCTCCTGGCCTACCATGGTTATGAAATTATCGAAGCCGCCGATGGCGCGGCAGGGATCGAGACGGCCAAAAAGGTTAGGCCGGACCTGATCCTCATGGATATGCAAATGCCGATCATGGACGGCATCCAGGCGGTCACCCGGCTAAAGGCTGACCCTGACACCCGGGACCTAAAAATCGTCGGCGTCACTTCCTTCGCCATGAAAGGCGATCGAGAAAGAATCCTGCAGGCGGGATGTGACGAATATGTGGCCAAGCCCATTGATACCCGGGAACTGCCAAAGCTGGTGAAACGTCTCTTGGGGGAGGAAGCATAGCTTTAGATGACCACCTTCAGGTTAATGCAGAAGCACAGGAGCTGATTCTCTATTAAGCCTGTCTCAACCGGTGATTTCCGGCTTTGCATAGAGCAACTTGGCCAAGGAGGCCATGGTTACCATGAATCAGAAGCCCAGGATACTGGTGGTGGATGATGTGCCCATGAATGTGGCTCTCCTGAAAGCGATGCTGGCTCCCAGGGGCTATGAGACCATCCCGGCGACCAGCGGTATTGAAGCCCTGGACCTGATCCACCAGGATAATATTGACCTGGTGCTCCTGGATATTATAATGCCGGAGATGGATGGGTTTGAGGTCTGTCGCCGCATCAAGGATGATGAACGGCTGAGGGATATCCCCATCATCATGCTCACCGCCCTCCATTCCAAACAAGACCGTATTAAAGGCATCGAGTCAGGGGCCGAGGATTTCATTTCCAAGCCCTTTGATCAGGGGGAGGTTTTTGCCAGGATCAAGATGCTCCTGAAGCTGCGGGAGACGAACGAAGGCCTCCGGTCCGCCTACCGCCATATCAATCTTTTGAGTTCCCTGGGTGAGACCATGATCCAGCATTTCGACCCCTACAATGTTGACGTCATGACGGGCCTGGATCTCATGGTGGATCAAATCATGGGGCGCCCTGAAGGGACCCTCGAAGGACCCGAACTGGTCCTGGCAGGGGTAATGCCGGAGAATCAGGCCGGTCAGTGGAAACTTTTCCACCTGGCCGGGGGTCAGTTAACGCAGCAAGATCTTAAGGAATTGAGCTTCCGGAAGCTCATAGCCCTGATCCAGGGGGATAAGTTAAAGACATTTTGCTTTAACGAAGGTGATCCGGTGCCGCCCGAGTTACAGGAAGTCATTGATAATCTTGGGACCTTGGGCCTTAAGGTGGTCAATGTCGTCGGCTATGTCAACCCCCCGCTCTGTCTATTCGCCTGCAATTATGGACGTCGGGTTGACCAACATGATGTGATCGTGATTAAGCACCTGGTCATGGAGAGGCTCTTCTTTAAATCCATCGCCGCCCAGATTGTCGCGGTGGAGGATGCCTTCGTTTATACGTTGCATGCCCTGGCCCGGGCTTCCGAAGCCAATGATGAAGATACCGGCGACCATATTGTCCGGGTGGGGGAGTATGCCACAGTTCTGGCAGAACAGTTGCAAGCACCTGCGAAATTTGTCCAAGGCATCAGAATTCAAGCCCAGGCCCACGATATCGGCAAGATCCATATTCCCCCGGATATCTTGCAGAAACCGGGTCCGCTTTCCGCAGCTGAATGGGTTATTATGAAAAGCCACACCACGTCTGGGGGCAAAATCCTGGGAGATCACCCCCGCCTGGTCATGGCTAAAAAAATCGCCTTAACCCACCACGAAAGATGGGACGGCAGCGGTTATCCCCACGGCTTAAAAGGAGAAGAGATTCCCCTCGAAGGCATGATTACCATGCTGGCTGACCAATACGACGCCTTAAGAAATGTCCGGGTGTATAAGCCTCCCTTTGACCACCAAACCGCCTATAAAATTATTACGCAGGGGGATGGCCGGACCCTGCCGGCCCATTTCGCCCCCAAAGTTTTAGCGGCCTTTACGGCGATAGCTCCCCGTTTTGAAGAGATTTACGAGACACTTAAATGAGCAGGATCGATCACCGCTATTTATACACCTCTCAAATAATAGAGAATAGATAGTGGAGATTGTTATTATTTATGGAACTCACCTTCCCACTGGTTGTAAACTTCCCCCATCAACGTCAGATTTTGTCTGTTCCCGGTAGGCTGATGGTCAGCGCAAATCTTAGTCATTACGGTTAACAGCAAGGACCCTGCTTGCTGCTTCCCCAAATTATTGACTTCCCGTGCGAAGTAAGTTAATTTATTCACAATGGTTAGCCCGGATAAAAGTATTCTGAAGAACCTGGCGCCCGAGGTGGCCGCCATCAATGCCGCGCTCACGGCCAATCTCCAGACCCACGTGCCGTTGATTGCCGAGGTGGGACGCCATATCCTGCTCAGCGGCGGCAAGCGCATCCGCCCGTTGCTGTTCATCCTGAGCGCCCGGATGTGCGGCTGCCAGGGCAATCATTTGAACGGTTTTTCCACCATCTTTGAATACCTGCACGCCGCCACTCTGCTGCACGACGATGTCATCGACGCGGCCAGCGTGCGCCGGGGGGCGTCCACCGCCAACACCATCTGGGGCAACCAGGCGGTGATCCTGGTGGGTGACTTTCTCCTGGCCAAAGCCCTGTCCCTGGCGGTGACCACCAATAAATTGAAGATCCTCCAGGTTTTGTCGAACGCCACCACCATGATGGCCGAAGGCGAGATCCTCCAACTCATCCACGCCGGAAACCTGAAGATTACCGAAGCCGAATACTTCGAGGTCATCAACCGCAAGACTGCCATCCTCATGTCCGCCGCCTGTCAGATCGGGGCCATCCTGGGTGGGGTCTCCCCGGACCAGGAAGAGGCCTTGACCCAAATGGGGTTGAACCTGGGGACCACCTTCCAGGTGGTGGACGATATCCTGGATTACACCGGGGACGAAAGGGAGCTGGGCAAGGAGGTCTGTGCCGATCTGCGGGAAGGCCGGGTCACTCTGCCCCTGATTCACGCCCTGGCCCAGGCCTCGCCCCCGGATCGGGAGCGCCTGGCCTCTATCGCCCAGGATCTGACCCCCAAGTCGGCCCCGGAACTCCGGAGCCTCCTCGACAAGTACGAGTCCCTGGACTATGCCCGCACCGTCGCCCGGAGCTACACCCTCAAGGCCCAGGAGAACCTGGAGACCTTCCCCCCTTCCCTGGAAAAGACCTACTTTTGGGCCATCACCGAAGAATTGCTGGCCCGGACCCATTGACCCTCGGCCGGTACGAACCCGGCCCTCTCCCGACACCGTAATTTGTCAGATTATTTGTAAAAATTACCCGGGTAAACTTCCCACCATCGCCGCCTCGGCAAAGGGCGGGCCGGGTGGGCGCCATCCGGACTTTCCCCCTCATTTTACTTGACATTATCCGAGTCTTACGGTAAATTTTTCCCTGTAGATAGCATGTCAGACTGAAGGCAGGGCCGCGGGCCCTGGCCATAGATCGGAAGGGTATGCTAATCGCCCTCCCTTTTTTTTTGCCTGGCTGCTCTCGCGGTCCTGCTCCTGGGGCGGGATGAGTGTGACAAAATTTAGGAGGTTCCTCATTCATGAAGGAAAGGGGAAGAGTTAAGTGGTTCAATGATTCCAAGGGATTCGGTTTTATTTCCCGAGAGGACGGCCCCGATGTCTTTGTGCATCACAGCGCCATCCAGAGTGATGGCTTTCGGACCCTGGCTGAAGACCAGGAGGTCGAATTCGAGGTGGTTCAAGGTCAAAAAGGACCCCAGGCGCAAAACGTCACCAAGCTATAATTGCTAACCACTTGAGGCTGGGAACTCCGGCGGCCCTCAGGCCCCGGAGTTCCGCCATATTGACCCCAAGGAGGTAAGCCGTGGCCCGCAATCGATATGGCTGGGAAAAACGCGCCAAGGAAATCGCCCGGAAGCAGAAGAGCGATGAGAAGATGAAAAGGCGCCAGCATCAGGCCACTGCAGAAGAAACTCCAGAAGAACCCAAGGCGCAGGAAGAAGCAACTATTGAGGAATAACCGGAATCTCCTCCAGATCGGGTCGGGCGACACCGTCGGGACAGGGGAACTGTGTCGCCGCCTAAGAGGGAGAAGATTGTGTCAATCAAATTGTATGTGGGCAACCTGCCCATGCAAATGACCGAAACCGAATTAAAGGAGCTCTTCACCGAGGCCGGCAATGTGGCCTCGGCCAAAATTATCACCGACCGCCAGACCGGCCAACCCCGGGGCTTCGGTTTTGTGGAGATGGAAACCAAACTGGAAGGGACCAAAGCTATCTCCATGCTGAACGGTCGCCAGGTTGAGGGCCGGGTCCTGGCAGTCAATGAAGCCAGGCCCCAGGCTCGCACCGGTGGCGGCGGCGGCGGTCGCGGCGGCGGCTACGGTGGTGGTGGCGGTGGCGGCGGTCGCGGCGGCGGTCGCGGCGGCTACCGCTAAGCCACCCGGCTCCGCCCCCAGCGGCGCCGACACAGCTACCCCACGCCGGCAGGGTCCACGAGGCCTTGCCGGTTTTTCTGTAAAGGTAGCCGATAGTTACGGGCGGGCCTGGCCCGCCGATTCCTTTTGGAACCTTGAACTTCGAACTTTGAAGGTGTCTGATCTGAGAGATGAAAGTCAATGAAGATATGCTGCATTGGATTCGACCTGCCTGAGGGCAAGGTAAAGTATCAGGACGAGATCGTCATCACCCTGGAACAGAAATTATCCCCCAAGAAGACCACGCCGTTCTACGTTGAATTCACCCGGGACGACTTCAGCCATTGCGACGCCTTTCTCGTCGCCCGGGAGAAAATCTGGGATATCCTTATCCTGGACCTGGAAAAACTGGAAGCCCGGCGGGACCGGACCGGAGAAGCGGCGGAACAAGAACTCCTGGATAAGTGCCTGGGGTACCTGGAACAGGAAGTGCCCCTATGCGACGGCCAGTTCAGCGAGGCGGAACTGGTTCTCTTAAAGACCCTGGCGCCCTTGAGTTTAAAGCCCACGCTGGTCGCGGCCGAGGCGCCGGAGATCAACGACGCCATTACCCAGGTCCTGAAAAAATCCGGCATCATCTTTTTCTACACCGCCGACAAGAAAGAGGTGCATGCCTGGCCGGTCCCCCAGGATTCAGACATCGTCACCTGCGCCGGCAAGATTCACTCCGACCTGGCCCGGGGTTTCATCAAGGCCGATATTGTCAGCTACCACGACTTTATGCAGGTCTACAACATGGCCGAAGCCCGGGCCAAGGGCCTGGTAAAGCTGGTGGACCGTGATTATACCATCCGCCCCGGTGACCTCATCGAAATTCGGTTCAACGTCTAGGCCAGGGCCCAAGCTCCACCGGAGCCCGGCCTTCACCGCAGGATGCACCAATCTCCTCTACGACCGCGCCCCGGGCGGTTATCCCAGCATATTTGCCTTTCATTACCTCAATGAATAAGTCGAGACCTCTGCGCAAGTCTCTGGCGCTCTCCTTCCGCATCAAAATGCCGCGTCGGCGCCCTCGCCAGCGCCTGAAGAGCGTCTGGACAGCCGAGCGCGAAGGATCCAGGTCACCCCTATAACGGCAGCCGGCGGCTCAGCCCCGGCCTCAGGCGACAAAATAGGTTTGGCAGGCTCGATCCAGGTTTTCCGGATTGAGGAGAGGAGCCAGTCGGTGGAACCGGCAATAATCCATGACCTGCTCCAGGAGGTCCCGGGGATGACAGGCGATGAGCGGGCGTTGGCCGTCGTCATAGTACCGGCCCAGGAGATACTCCACCGCCTCCGGGTTGAACTCCAGATGGTACTGATCGCAGTAGAGGCGGAAAATCTCCACAAACTGATCCCGGGTCACATAATCCAGCTTGACCTTGGAGCGCAGGCGCCGCAAAAAGGCATCATCCACCAGGGAGCGGGGCTCCAGGTTAGTGGCAAAAATAATGAACTGGTCAAAGGGGATGGCGAATTTCTGGCCGGTGCGCAAGCGCAGAAAATCCTGGTGATTTTCCAGGGGAACGATCCAGCGGTTGAGCAGTTCCTGGGGCGGAACATGCTGGCGGCCGAAGTCGTCCACGATAAACACCCCATTATTGGCCTTTAATTGCAGGGGGGCCTCAAAATATTTCAGGGTGGGCTTATAAGCCAGGTCCAGCATGTCCAGGGTGAGTTCGCCCCCCACCGTCACCACGGGGCGGCGGCACCGCACCCACCGGCGATCAACTCTCTCCCCCTCTAAGACTGCCTTCTCCGAGCGCTTATGGGTGATTTCATCAAAGACCTGAATTACCTGGCCGTCCACAAAGATGGCGTAGGGTACCAGGATGTCATCCTCCCAAACCCTGCCTAAACGCTGGGAGAGGAGGGTCTTGCCGTTTCCCGGGGGGCCATAGAGGAAAAGGGGCTTGCCGCTCACCGCCGCCACTCCCAGTTGCTCAAGGATATCGGCGGACAGCACCAGTCCCTCGAAGGCCTGTTGGACGCGGTCGGGGGTGATCTCGGCCCCCGCGATACTCTGGCGGGTCACATGCTCCCAGTAGTCTCTCAGAGTCACCGGGGCCGGTCCCGTATAGGCATCGTATTCCAGCAACTGCGACGCCTGCTTTCTCCCCGCCTCACTCAGGGAATGCCGGTTAGCCAGACTCAGAGAACTGACCGCCAGAGCCATGGGGTCGGGACCCCGCACTTCGACCCACCTGGCCTTTTTCAAGTAGTCCACCAATTCGGAGATGATGCTGGGCGACACCTTCAAACGTGCCGCCAGGTCCCCCAGGGTGAAGAAATCCATATAGAAGCAGTGCTTCAAGGCGAGTTGGCTCAGGAATAGCGCCGGCAGACCTGAATCCTCAATGGTCGCAGGCGCGGCCCATCTCAGATCGGTTATCCCCTCGGCTTCCGGCCCGGGGCTGCCGTCCAACGCAATTCCGTAGCGGTTATCCATGGCATCCATTGATCTCTCCCTGGCCCTGGCATCCTGGCCTGAGCCGCCGCCCGTCGAGGCTGAACCCGCGGCCGGATACTGCCGTCCGGTCCGCAATGCTCACCGGCTACTGAGATTATCGGCAGTCCGGCTCCGTTTATCCAATTTGTCCTCAGGCGATGATCGGAATCTGTTTCCCCGAGGGGGTAAAACCCGGGTACCAGAAGAAATGAGACTGCTGCGAAAGTCTCACGGAGGATAGCCGCCCTCGGCTGTCCACGCCGCGTTCAGGCGCAGGCGAGGGCGCCGACGCGGCATTTTAACGGGGAAGGATAGCGCTGGAGACTTTTCCAGGGGTCTCAGGAATAGCATGAACTCCGGATAGACGGGGGAGGATTAGGGGAGGCCTTAAAACCAATACTTTCCAGTCCCCCTCTTTGAAAAGGGGAGATTAGGGCCGTAGTGTCCGGCAGAGATTTTGCAAGAGCGCTGGCAGAGTTAAAATGAAAAATGGGGCAGCAAGACTTTAACCGGAGACGGCGCAGTCTGAGAGCGCTATCAGCGAAAACCCCCTCTCCCCTGCGAGGGGAGAGGGTTGGGGTGAGGGGTGGCTTCGTTGGCTAACACCCCCTCGCCCTCCCCTCCCCCCTTATGGGGCCAGGATGCAATCCCCTTTCACCTGCAGCGGTCCACTCATCGTGCCGGCCATCTCCTGGATTTCGGTGATTTTTTAAGGATGCACGAAGCATTGCAACTTGATTTCGATGCCGGCCACGTTGCTGGCGATGCGCCTTACCTTGGCGATAACTTCCTTTTCCTCGGTGATATTGCCCTTGATATCCACGAAAATCTCGCCTTCCCGGGAGTTCACCTTGGCGGTGGGAAACTCCTCCACCAGGGCTGCCTGGATACGGGCGGCCAGGGACTGGTCATCGAGAATTTTCTGCGACGGCGGCGTGGTTTGGAAGTGGGGCAACTGCACCGCACAACGGATCATGTTCACGGCATCATCCACCGTGATGGACTTGATGTGGATGACCAGGTCATAGAGCATGGGGTCCCAGGTATCCACCCCAAAAATCTGGAGACCCCAGCGGCGGCGCTCGCCATCGTCTTTCTTCAAGATATGCCGGGCCTCGGCCGCCGAGATGTTTTCCCGTTTCATCTCCTCGGCAATCCGGTCCTCCAGGTCGGCAACAATCCGCACCTTGAGCACATGGGGGACATCCTGGAGGAAATAATGGCCGGCCAGACCGTGATAGACCACGTTATCTTGCTGGACATGCTTCATCAAGGCCGCCTTGATATACGCCACGTACCGTTCTTTGCCATAGGTGAAACGCTCCAGGATGGAGGGCGCATCGTGAATAGCCCGCACCAGCTTGATCTCCGGGATGTTGAATTGTTCCGAGGCCTCCAGGAGCAGATCCCGGGAGATGCATTCGTAGCCCAGCGCCGCAGCCACCTTTTCGGCCACTTCTTTTCCCCGGCTGTAGGAACCCCGGGATATGGTGATAATTGACATGGATTAGTCCTTTTTATATTGGGTTGGGCAAGAGCCGGCCGCCAGAGGCTTTTTCCCCGGGAGACTACTTGTCACCCTTGGAGAACTGCTTGGCTACCACCTTGCCGTTGACGAACTGAATAGTGATGGTTATGCCTCCGGCTTTCCACTTGGACACCGTGCCGGAAAACACGGCCAGGTCCACACTGTTGGATTCCGTGGGCTCCCCCAGGATGGCCGTCACTTGCGCCAGGGACATCCCGGTTTGGATTTTTTCAAAGTTTTCCTGGGAAATCTTGAAACTGCTGCACGACACCAGGCTTATACAGATTACGAGCCCTAAAGCTACTGCCAGCAGATGGGACAACCGACGCCTTGCCATGGGAAACCTCCGATTTTTCTCTCAAATAGCTCAACCTTACACGGTGAGACTCAGGCCGTCTTCGGCCCGCAGAATTTCTCCGGCAAACTCCTGGGCCGCCAGGGTCACCACGTCCACTTCGTCGCAGGGCGGGTAGAAGTGGGTCAGGAGCAGCCGCGCCACCCCGGCTTGGGCCGCCAGACGCCCGGCGGTTCCGGGGGTGAGATGCCCCGGAACCTTGAAGGGATTGGCGGCCTCCAGCACCAGGAGGTCGGCCCCCCGGGCCAGCTCCACCAGGGAGTCGCTTAAATCCGTATCCCCGGAATAGACCAGGGACCGGCCCTCGGCCTCCACCCGGTAGGCCAGGCTCCCTTCGGTGTGATTGGTGGGGGCGCTTTTGATCACCAGGCCTTCCTCCCGCACCTCATCCGGGCCGTCCGGGGCCAGCTCCTTAAGGTCCATAAGCCCCGGGGGCGGCTCCACCCACCCCGCAAAGGCTTCCCCGAGCCGCTGGTGAAACCGGGCAAACCCCCGGGCGGCCAGGAGCTTGAAGGGCTCCCGCCGGGTGTAGCCCAGGGCGTAGCGGGTGGCGAACAAAAAGGGGACCAGGTCCCCCACGTGGTCGGGATGGAGGTGGGTCAGGGCCAGGACGTCGATGGCCGAAAAGTTGAGGCCGTAGCGCAGCAGGGCCCTCAGGGTGCCGGACCCCAGGTCCAGGACCAGGAGCCGCCCCGCGGCCTTGAGGGCCAGGGCCGGCGAGCCCCGGCGCAAGGAGGGCACCCCCGTGCCGGACCCGATGACAGTCAGTTCCAAGGCCTCTTGGTTCTCCTCAGTTATCCTCTAGCCTTTGCCATAAATTCTTTCCCCTTGGAGGTTCTCAAATCCCCCTAAATCCCCCTGGTTCAAAGGGGGACTTTATGAGCAATCCCTTATAGTTCCCCCCTTTATTCAAGGAGGGTTAAGGGGGATTTGTGGATTTCAAGGATCGGAAAAAACTTTTGGCAATCGCTCTATGTGGCCAATTCTCTTGAATTTCCCCGTTTGGAGGCGCCAGGGTTTAATAAAGGATAAGCCCCTGGATTTCGGCTCTCGCCCTTTTCGCCTTTTTCCCTCTTCCCCTTTTCCCCTCTTTTTCACGCCCCATCCACGTTGCTCATCTGGGTAATGTAGAACCAGTCTTCCGGCAGGGTCAGGTAGTTGTGCATGTCCATCAGGGTCAGGTAGTGGCCCCGCTCTTCGTGGGCCACGCTCATGAAAAAGCGCCGGGCCAGGGGGTTGTTGGTTTCCTTGGCCAGCTTGGTGTAGTAGTCGATGGAGCACTCCTCCATCTTGATGCCGGTCTTCAACGCCTGGAGATCGTCGTCACCCCCGGCCCCCTGCTCGTCTTTGGTCATGGCCATGACGCAGACATACGGTTCGTGCTGGGGCGGCTTGAAGGCCGCGATGGGCTCGGTCCAGCTGGGGTCCTTTTCCAGGCTGTGGTAGACCTGGTTAAATTTTTCAATGTGGTATTTTTCCGACTCCGCCAGGTACTCCATGATCTCCCGGACCCCCGGGCTCTTGACTTTCTTAGCCGCCTCCAGGTAGAACTGGCGGCCCTCGACCTCCATCTGCACCGCGTCCTTCAAGGCCTTGAGCATATATTCCTGCACTTTCATGTTGAGTATCTCCCTTTTAGCCGTCTCTCGCGTGGAGACGTGTCGGTCACTGCCCCAGTCACCATAACCGGTGACTTTACTCCCTTCAACATAAGGTTCTCAGTTCCCCTTGTCAATTGCCTCCAGGGCCGGACCCCGGCGCCGTAGCCCCAGCCTCGGGGTCTGCCGGGCCCTCCGCCAGACGCCAACCTTAAGGGTCTCGGCTGGCGGCCCGATCGGGCCGGGCCTTTGCTCACCGGTCAATCATGAAAAGTTCATGCCCCTCAGCCCTTGAACTTTGAACCTTGAACCTTGAACTTAGCATATGTCGTACCGCGCGTTCAACGACCCCGGCCTTTCTTCCGGCCTTGCGGTTGCCAGGACTCCGGGGCCGTGGTAAAAATAACCATGGTCGCCTCAATCCTGGCCCGCCTCAGGGACTATTTGCCCCCGGAGCCCGCCCGACTGGACCCGGACCCGGACCTGGTGCCCGCCGGGGTGCTGGTGCCCCTGTTTGTGGCCGCAGAGCAACTCCAGGTGCTGTTCATCCAACGCACTCTCCTGGTGAAAGATCACCGGGGCCAGATCGCCTTTCCGGGCGGGGTCCGGGACCCGGAGGACGCCCACCTCCTGGCCACGGCCCTTAGGGAGGCCCAGGAGGAGATCGGCCTGGCCTCCGAGGCGGTGGAGGTGCTGGGAGCGCTGCCTCCCGTAGCCACCATCACCGGCTACCACATCACCCCCTTCGTGGGGCTCGTTCCCCACCCCTACGACTTCCACCCCAGCCCCCGGGAGGTCAAGCGCCTGCTGGACCTGCCCCTGGAAGAGTTTTACGCCCCGGAGCGCTGGCGCTCCGGCCCCTATGTCTTCCAGGGCCGCACCACCCGGGTGTGCTACTGGCAAGACGGCCAGGAGGTGGTTTGGGGCGCCACCGCCCGCATCCTCCTCAACCTGCTGGCCCATCTGGAGGTCCACCCCTTCCCCGGGGACCACCATGCCACCTGCCTGGACTGACCCGGTCCCCTGCCCCGCCGGCCCCGGAAACCGGAGCCTGCATAGGTCCATGGTTATTTATTCAAATATTTCCAAGTATTGGCGCCGCTGGCGGCCGAGGTTCGGTCCAAGCCGGGCTGGGGAATTATCTCCCGGGTGAGGCAAAAATCCCCCCGGCTCCGTCACCAATAAGGGCCTCTGTACCGTATACGACTTCCCCTCCGGGGAGCTGCCGCTGCGGGTCATTATCGCCGCCGGGGCAGTGGGCTCCGGCCCGGGTCAATTTCCTGGCTCACCAGCTGCATCGGGAACAAATCTTGCAATTTCTCTTGGGATGAAGGGCGGAGCCGGGCCTCCCGGGACGTCTGTGCGCCCCGGCGCCTTTGGGTCAGCCCCATCGCCGCCCCCGGGGACACTGCCCGGCCCGGGCCGCCGTGAGCCCGCAACCGGCCCTCCCACCGCCTCAATCCGGGGCACGGTTAACCACGGCCGATTTTCCCCCATGATCATGGCCTGCCAAGCCGCTGATCCGGGTAGAACCGACGCATCCACCGCCGGAGGCCCCGGGTCCGCCTGTTTTCCCAGGACTCCGGCGGTGGAAAAAACCATAGGACGAAGTTCGATGCCGAAACGCTGCCTGCTCCTGGCCCTCGGAAATGACATCCTGAAGGATGACGGGATCGGGACAGTTTCAGCCGGCCTTCTGCGGGCAGAGTTTAAGGAGGCGGTTGACATCGTCGAAGCCCCCGGAACCGGGCTCGCCCTCCTGGAACTCCTGGCCGGCTATGACCGGGCCCTGCTCCTGGATGCCATCTTTACCGGCAGCGCCCCTCCGGGCACAACCCTGGAGTTCTGCCGGGAAGATTTTCAGAAGGCCACCGCGCCCGGGGCCCTTTACGTGGGCCTCCCGGAAGTCCTGCGGCAGGCGGAGAGCCTGGGATTGGAGTTTCCCCGGGAATTGCGCATCCTGGCCCTGGAAGTGGAAAACCCCTTTGAGTCGCAGGGCCCGATGAGCCCCGCCGCCCGGAAGGCCCTGCTCCGATACGTGGATCGGGCCCGGCAGGTACTCAAGAACTGGACAACCTGACGTTAAGCCTGGTCTGGAGAAGCGGGTTTTCTCCATCCAGGCCGTGGTAGAGATGGTCAAAAGCCTGGCCCAAATTCAAGCTTACCCACAATACATCCGAAGAATATCTTAAAATATCTCCCCACTTATGACCTTACGGAAACAGGTCAACCGGCATCGGCCCCGGTATCTGCTCTCCTGGAGGGTAAAGGCCCGGGGGTGCATAAGTCGCCAGCCTAGATTCCTGGCGACCGCCCCTGGCAACCCCGCCGGCAATGAGATGATAATTTTATTTTCTAGGTTTTTGTGATAATTTACCGATAATTCTACTTATTGATGAGGTTGATGCCGATCTCCCCGTCGGTAAACGTGGGTATAGAGGAATCCAGCTATGCTTTTCACATCCGGCCTTACAGTGAGAGATTGTCAGCAATGGCAATGGCATTTGGCGGGACGTCGGCTGACTTATGTAATTGCGGTGTTGCTGGCCGCGGCCCTCCAGTTAGCCGTAACCGCCAGCGGGGTCCCGGCGGCGGATTATCAGGGGACCCTGAAGATCGGCGGAACCGGGGCGGCCGTCGCCACCATCACCCAGGTGGCGGCCGCCTTTCAGAAAAAACACCCCGACGTCCGCTTTGTGTTTCCTCCCAGCCTCGGCAGCTCCGGCGGCATCAAAGCGGTTATCGCCGGGGCCTTGGATGTGGGGTTGAACAGCCGCCCCCTTACCGCAGCCGAACGCGGTCATGGCCTGGTGGTGGCGGAATATGCCCGGACGCCCCTCCTCCTGGTGACCTCTCATAGAGGCGCCGAGGTTAACTTCACCCTCAAGCAGATTGCCTCGCTGTATAGCGGAGAAATCCACCGTTATCCTGACGGCACCCCCCTCCGGGTTATCATGAGGCCTGACGTTGAAATCGACATCCACCTGGTCAGGGGGTTGTCTCCCGAAATCGATGCCGCGATCCAACAGGCCCAATCACGGGAAGGCATGGCCGTGGCGGTGACTGACCACGATAACGCCGAGATGCTGGTGAAAACCAGGGGAGGGTTAGGGTGGATGACCATGGCCCAGCTTATTTCGGAGGACCTGGAACTTACACCCCTGGCAATCAATCATATCGTGCTGGACCAGGCCAACTTTTCCTCCGGCAAGTATCCCCTCTTTAGAACTTTTTCCGTGGTTACCGGACCTCACCCCACCCCCTTGGTCAAAGCCTTCCTGGCATTTCTCACCTCAGCCGAGGGGCGGGCCATTCTCTTAGGAAACGGTCAGTTTGTTGATGCGAAGCAGCCATGAGAAGCCGGTCCCCTAAAACCGCCCACCGCATTGCGTTGGCCCTGGCGATTGTCATACCCCTATTGTTATCATCTTCTTACTTTTTTATCGGCTACTTAAATTTAGACACCACCTTGCGGACTGAGGCCGAGGCCAATGCGCTGTTCGCTTCACAGATAATCCACGCCAACCCCGATTTTTGGCGTTTTGAACAGATCAGGCTCCAGGATTTTCTGTCGCGTCGCCTCATCAAAACCCACAACGAGATTCGCCGCATTGTCGACCTGAATAACGCTCTGGTTGCAGAGCACAAGGATCAAGTCGATTCTCCTTCTATCATGCGCTCTCATAACCTCTATGACTCCGGCCAGGCCGTGGCGAAATTGGAAATTATCCGGTCTCTCCGCCCCTTGTTATTGACCACCTTCTTAGTCTTAATCTGCGGATACTTCCTGACCTTCTCCCTCTATTGGTCGGTTAAAATATTTATTCTCGATAGTCGCCAGGAGGCCGAGGAGTCGCTGCTGGAGAGCGAAGAGAAGTACCGATCATTGGTCGGCAAATTGCCGGCCCTGGTTTTCAAGGGCTATGCCGATTGGGCCATTGATTTCTTTGACGACAAGATCGAGGCTCTCACCGACTACAGCAAGGCCGAGTTCGATTCCCGGAGACTGAAATGGTCCGAAGTTATCCGGTCGGAGGATTTGTCCATCGTGAAAGACGCCTTCATCCGGGCTCTCAGAACGAATCAGTCCTACGCCAGGGAATACCGCATCATGAAAAAGACGGCGGCATCCTCTGGATCCAGGAAAAAGGACAAATAATCTGTGATAAAAACCGCAATATCGATTACATCAGCGGCGTGTTTTTCGATATCACCGAGCGGAAAATTTTCGAAGAAGACCGCCTGATGTTCAGCAAGATGGAATCATTAGGGGTTTTGGCCGGAGGCATCGCCCACGACTTTAACAATATCCTCACCGTGATCCTCGGCAATATTAACCTGGCCATGCTGGACCTGCCGACGGAATCTGTTGGCCGGGAAATATTGACCGAGGCGGAAAAGGCTTGTTTTCAGGCCCAGAATCTGTCCGGGCAGTTGCTCACCTTTGCCAAGGGTGGGGCGCCGCTTAAGGGACTCGTCGCCATTGAACAACTCATCAGGGAATGCTCCACTTTTGCCTGTAGAGGCTCCGCGGTGCGCAGTGAATTTTTTCTGCAGGAAAACCTCTGGGCCGTGGAGGTCGATATCGGCCAAATCAATCAAGTCTTCCAGAATCTCATCCTCAATGCCATCCAGGCCATGCCCCTGGGAGGGACAATCAAGATTTACGCAGAAAATCTGGTGATAGCGGCCGGATAGTGATATGCCCCTGGCACCCGGCCAGATATGTCAAAATCTCTCTTCATGACCAGGGGAGCGGCATTCCGCCGGCTTACCTCGCCAAAATGTTTGACCCCTACTTCACCACCAAAGCAAAGGGGAGCGGCTTAGGCCTGGCCACGACCTATTCTATTATTAAGAATCATCATGGCCACATAACGGCGAAATCAAAATTAGGGGTAGGGACAACTTTTACGCTCTATCTCCCCGCCTCAGACCGAACGGTCATCGATAATCCTGAAGTAAAAACAGAGTTATTTAGGGGAAAAGGTAAAATTTTAATCATGGATGATGAAGATCTGGTAAGAGAAGTCATAGGCAAAGATGATAGTCATATCTCGGATATGAGACAGACCTTGCCAAAGACGGTTCAGAAGCTATAAATATATTTACAGAAGCGTATAGATCTGGAAAACAATTTGATGCAGTGATATTAGACCTAACCGTTCCAGGCGGCATGGGCGGCAAAGAAGCCATTGCCCAACTGCTTACATCGATCCTCAGGTAAAAGCCATAGCTTCCAGCGGCTATTCCGATGATCCCGTCATGGCTGAATTCCGTAAATACGGGTTCAGCGCGATTATCCCCAAGCCCTATAGAGTTATGGAAGCCAGTAAAGTGTTGCATGAGGTCATAATAAAGTTGAATTGTCCCCCGGGCCGCCGCCCGCTGATCCCCCTGGCGTCTTTCCCGATACCTCTCCTTGCATCGCCGGCCCAATTAAGCTAATTTACCGGGAGCGGGACGGAAGGTCCTGCACCGGCAAAACCCATGTGGCTCTATATCCTGAAACGTCTGGGTCTGATGGTCCCCATGCTCCTGGGGATCACTCTGATTTCTTTCATGGTCATTCACCTGGCCCCGGGCACCCCCACCGACATGCAGACCACCATGAATCCCAAGGCCTCCCTGGAAGCCCAGAAGCGCCTCCGGGAGCTCTACGGGCTGGACCAGCCCCTTCGGGTGCAATACACCGACTGGCTCTCCCGGCTGGTCCACCTGGACTTCGGCCGCTCCTTCTCCCCGGACCGGCGGCCGGTGTGGGACAAAATCAAGGAGCGCATCGGCATCACCCTGGGCCTCAACCTCATGAGCCTGATCATCATCTTGGTGCGTGTCCATTCCCATCGGGGTGATCGCCGCTTACCGGGCCCATTCGTGGTTTGACCAGGCCACCACCCTTTTCGTCTTTTTCGGGTTCGCCATGCCCACCTTCTGGCTGGCCCTGCTCCTCATTATGTTTTTCGGGGTCTATCTGGATTGGCTGCCCATCTCGGGCCTCACCTCCCTCAACTTCAGTCAATTTTCCTTCTGGCGGAAGGTGCAGGACCTGGGCGCCCACGTGACCCTGCCGGTGCTGGTGGCCGCCTTCGGCGGCCTGGCCGGCATGTCCCGGTACATGCGGGCCAACATGCTGGAAGTCATCCGCCAGGATTATATCACCACGGCCCGGGCCAAGGGGCTGCCGGAGCGGGTGGTGATCTTCAAACACGCCCTCAGAAATGCCCTGCTGCCGGTGATCACCATCCTGGGGCTGAGCGTGCCGGGCCTCATCGGCGGCAGCGTCATCTTCGAGTCCATCTTCGCCATCCCCGGCATGGGCCAGTTATTCTACGGCGCGGTGATGGCCCGGGACTATCCCCTGGTGATGGGGGAACTGGTCATCGGCGCGGTGCTGACCCTGGTGGGCAACATGCTGGCGGACGTGGGCTATGCCCTGGTGGACCCCCGCATCCGGACGGGGTGAGGATGAAGGTTTTCGGTTTTTAGTTTTCAGTTTCCGGTGGCCGGGTCACCGTATTTTTCTTATAAAGACCAGATTGATCAGGGAAATCCGCCTGAAAAAGGCATCAATCGTCAACGAAAAGTCTTGATGAACCGTGCGGCATCAAGGTATTTTTTTTATGTCTCTTATACTGAAAACTGCAAACCGAACCCCCCCCTCTCGTTCCCAAGCTCCAGCTTGGGAACGCAAATTTCCGGCGAAGCTCTGCTTCGCCCAGTGGGTCGTAAATGGGTATCGGTCGAGACAAAGCCCCATGAGGAAGTGCTCCGGTTTATTGCACTTTCCCAAAACTTCAAAACCCAAAACCGGCTTCTATGAGACAACGTGAATTCTGGACGCGCCTGAAGCGCAACCGCATGGCCATGGCCGGCCTGGCCCTGGTCCTGGGGCTGTTTGTGGTCTCCATCTTCGCCCCCTGGATCGCGCCCTACGACCCCAATCTCATCGACCTCAAACAGGTGCTCATGCCCCCCAGCCCGGCCCACTACCTCGGCACCGACACCCTGGGCCGGGACGTCCTCTCCCGCATCATCTTCGGTTCCCGGGTCTCCCTCAAGGTGGGGTTTGTGGCGGTGGGCCTGGCCACCATCATCGGTCTGTTCATCGGGGCCCTGGCGGGATATTACGGCGGCTGGGTGGATTCAGCCCTCATGCGCCTGGTGGACCTGATGCTCTGTTTTCCCGCCTTCTTCCTGATCCTGGCCGTAATTGCCCTGCTGGAGCCCAGCATCTGGAACATTATGGCGGTCATCGGCCTCACCGGGTGGATGGGAGTGGCCCGCCTGGTCCGGGCCGAGTTTCTCTCCCTGCGGGAACGGGAATTCGTCACCGCGGCCCGGGCCCTGGGGGCCGGCGACATCCGCCTGATCCTCCGCCACATGCTGCCCAACGCCCTGGCCCCGGTGATGGTCTCCGCCACCTTGGGGGTGGCCGGCGCCATCCTCACCGAGAGCGCCCTGAGTTTCCTGGGTCTCGGGGTCCAGCCCCCCACCCCCAGCTGGGGCAACATCCTCACCGCCGGCAAAGACAACATCGAGATCGCCTGGTGGCTCTCCGTGTTTCCCGGCCTGGCCATTCTCATCACGGTGATGAGCTACAATCTCCTGGGGGAAGGCATCCAGGAGGCCATCGACCCCCGCTTGAAGGAATAAACCGGGAACCCGGACCCGCAAACGCTCTCAATGCCCTCCAGGCGCCCGCGAGCAGGGGTTGCCTCTCCGGGGGCGTGGAATTTTCGCCATGGGGGAACTCAGGTCCCGGGCGTACCGCCGCCGGGGGCTGTAAAACATCCCTGAGCCCCTAAAAAATAGGGTAATTAATGAAATCTATCAGGTTTTTCCGCAAAATATTTTGACAATCAGGCGGGAATTACTTATCTTATGTGAGCAGGGCGGCAACCATTGATCGTCAAGGCATCATTATCCTAAGGGAGGGAGAATATGAAACGGACGTGGGTCAAAGTTATTGCTATCGTAGTGGCCCTGGCTCTGTGTGGAGCGGGGGTAGCTTTTGCGGCCAAGAAGGCTGAGGCGCCCCTTGATGTCACCAAAGCCCTGATGGCTTCCTATGATCAGATCGAAAAGAAACAGTACAAGAAAGCCGATGCGATCCTGGACAAGATCCTGGCCAAAGATCCCGGCAATCCCCTGGCCCTGAACAACAAGGCCTCCATCATGGTGTCGGAAAAGAAATTTGACAAGGCCGATACTTACCTGAACCAGGCCCTGGCCAAAGCCAAAGGCTACATGGTACAGGTTAACCGGGTGTGCTCCGTGGGCAACATCTGCCTGGCCTTCAAACCCGTGGCTTCGGGCACCGGTAATCAGGACCTCGAGCCCTTGATCAAGATGAACATCGAAATGGTCAAAGGCTACATGACTGCGGGCCCCGTGCCGGGGAAGGGCTTGAGATAATTAACGCTTAACTGCCGCCCACTAGGAGCTCCTAGGCCCCCCTCCGGGGGCCTTTTTTTGCGGTCGGGGAGAGAAGTGCCCTCCAGGTGGCCGACTTATACCAAGTTGCCGTCATGGAGGTAAGAATCATTGGCACAGGCGTATCACCTGTACAGGAGCAGCTAAAGGTTCATGACCACTTGGTTAGTTTCTCCCGGGGATGAAAATCCCCCCTGACCCCCCTTTAGAAAAGGGGGGAAAAGACCGCGGCTTTCTAAAAGTCCCCCTTTTGTAAAGGGGGATTGAGGGGGATTTGAGTTTTCACGGTTCAGCCTGCGGCTACAAAGAAATTACCCGTTTGATCGCAACTTGATATTATAGGGTTTGACAAAAGTTCTTTCCGCTTCTCCCCTCTCCACCCACCGGGGGGAGAGGGCTAGGGTGAGGGGGATACGAAGAAGGTTTTGGCAACGAGCCAAACTCCACCCGGCATTGACATCCCGGCAGGACGCCGCTATGGTACAATCATCTCCATCAACCGGGGGTAAGGCATGAAACGGAAATCCTGGCAGCTAGTCCTCATGGTGGCGGCTCTCTCTCTGGCCCTGGCCGGGCCGGTCCGGGCCCAGGCTGACGCCGGCCTCACCGGGATGCTGGTAAAAAGCTACGATTTGTTGGAGGCGGGCAAACTGGCCCAGGCCCAGAAAATCTACGAGCAGATCCTCAAGCAGGACCCCGGCAACCCTCTGGCCCTGAATAATCTGGGGGCCATCAAGGTCAAAGAGAACAAGTTCCCGGAAGCCCTGGCCTACCTTTCCCAGGCCCTGCCCCGGGCCCAGGGCTATAAGTTGCAGGTGAATAAGGTGTGCGACATGCAGGGCCTCTGCCTGGCCTTCCGGCCCCTGGAGGCGGTTTACGGCAACCAGGACCTGGCGCCCCTGGTGCAGTTAAATATCAGCCTGGTCAAAGACCAAACTGGCGGCAGATAATAAATAGGTTGCCCCAATGATGCCGAACCGCCGCCCTGGCGGTTCATGGGCCGGCCGGGGCGCCTGCCCTCCCCTTCCGGTCTCCAGGTTCACCGAGGCCGGACCAGTCTATAGAGTTGTGACCAGAAAATCCTACCGATTCCCGGTGGGTAAATCCCCCTGAATCCCCCTTGTTCAAAGGGAGACTTGCAAAGGAATTCCAATAAGTTCCCCCCTTTGAAAAAGGGGGGTTAGGGGGGATTTAGGTTTTTGGAGCAGGAGCCGTAACGGCAAAAACTTTTACCATTCCCGATAATCTGCCGCTATGGCTTTTTCTTGCTGCCGGCCTCCGCCGCGGCCAGTCTTTCCTGGAGGTACGGCACCATCGCGGCGTCCGGCCGCTGATCCAACAGCTTGCGCCAGTAGACCGCGGCTTCTTTGGGTTCCTTGGCCTGCTCATAGAGCCCGGCCAGCCGGCGCAGCACCTCGACCTTCATAGGGCCGGCGACTTGCTCCGCCAGCGGTTTCAGCACCGCGGCCGCCTTTTTGAAGTTGCCCATGCCTTCGTAGCAATAACTGAGACTTTCGTTCACCAGGGTGTCCCAACCCGGGTCCCGTCCGTCCAGGAGGGATTCGTAGGCCTTGGCGGCCTCGTTGTACAACTGCAGCCGGTAGAGGAGGTTGGCCCGCATGAGCTGCGCTTCCCGGGCCGCCGGGGTGCCGCTATATTCCTTGACGAATTTCTCCAGGTCCTGGGCCGCGGTGATGGCCGGGACCTTGAGGTCCACCTTGGGGGTCACCTGGGCCAGGGCCGCGGCGGCCTTTTCCTGCCGGCTGGCCTCCATCCTGGCGGTCACCCCCCAGGCCCCCAGCCCCACCGCGATCACCACCCCGGCCAGCACCAGCCATTTGGCATAGGGCTTCACCCGCTCCAACAGGCGCTGCGCCAGGTTTAACATTTCCTCGGGATTGTCCAGCGCCGAGCGGCGCCGGGAACTTAGCTTGGCCATGTAGGTCTCCTAAAAACCTTTTTAAATCGATGTAGAACAGCCGCCCTCGGCTGTTCATAGGCATGCTATACACAAGGACCGGTGCAGTGGACCTCGGCCCCGGCATGATCATATCCGAGTGGTGCGCAGGGCGCACCCTACCACCTTCCTAAAATTATTCTCATACCCAAGCAATTTAATGCCAATACGCCATGAAAAGCATGCTTCTCATAGGGGGGGACCTGCGTGTCTCCCCTCAAGGGCGCCCACACAGGCGCGCCCCTGACAATTCGTGGTCCTATCGCCCGCTATTCGGTATCAGCCTCGTTTCGCCAGCCCCCGCACCAGTTCCCAGCTCCGCTCCCCGTGGCCGGTGAAGGTGAGTTGCCGCTCATTTTCCCCCAGGATCTCCAGGTCCACTGCCAAATAATCCCCGGGGAGAAGCGGGGCCAGCCGCCGGGCCCATTCCGCCGCCACCACCTGGGGCCCGCAGAGATATTCTTCCAGGTCCGGGAGCAGCGAAGCCGGCAGGTCTTCCAGGCGGTAGAGGTCCAGGTGGACCAGAGGAACCCGCCCCGGATACTCGTGTACCAGGGTGTAGCTGGGGCTGGCCACCAGGTGGGGCGGCACCCCAAGCCCCTGGGCCAGGCCGTGGACGAACTCGGTCTTGCCGCTGCCCAATTCGCCGTTTAAGGCCACCACATCCCCCGGGGCCAACCGGTCCCCCAACCGGGCCGCCAGGGCCCGGGTCTCCTCGGGACTGCGGGTGACCCTTTGGAACGGCCTCATAGAGAGATAACCTTTAGCGGATAATATCTTGCCTGTCAGGGCAGAAACCGAAACATCAAAATCCCCCTTTAAAAAAGGGGGACTTCCCCTACCCCCCCTTTCGTAAAGGGGGGTAGGGGGGATTTTTCTTTAACGGCGTCACCCCGCCTCACTTTTCGGGTTCCTGGGCCATGGCCCGGACCAGGTCCATCTTGCCGATGACGCCCACAATCTTGTCCCCCTTCACCACCGGGATGGTGTGGACATTTTGCTTGGCCATGAGCCCGGCGATCTGGGGGACCGGGGTGTCCGGGGCCGCGGTCACGGGGTCCTTGGTCATGCAATCGCCCACCGTGGTGCCCAGCAGCTTTTCCACTCGCTGGATTAAATGCGAAGGAATCTGGAGGTAAATATGGAAGTCCAGGATATTAATGGCTGGAGGCATTTCCAGGTCCCGGGCCCGGTCCACCAGGTCGCTCTGGGTGATGACCCCCACCAGGCGGCCGCCCTTATCCACCACCGGCACACCGCCGATCTGGCGATTCTCCAGGGTCTTGGACAAATCCGCAATAGAGGTCTCCGGGCTGACCGTGAGGACCTCCGTGGTCATGATATCACGCGCGTAAAGCATATATCTCCCTCTGCCGGGGGTATCGTCCCCTGGCTGAATTCTGCCAGCATTGGGGGCAAGACGGCCAACAAGTCACCGGCGATCATGCCCCGTTGCCCGTGGTGGCTGACAAAAAAATCGGCGGCCAAACCGTGGAGGTAGACCCCCAGGCGGGCCGCGTCCCAGGGAGCCAGGCCCTGGGCCAGAAAACCGCCGATGAGTCCGGTGAGCACGTCTCCGGTGCCGCCGCTGGCCAGGGCCGGATTCCCCGTGGCATTGAGACTGGCCCGGCCATCCGGGGCGGCCACCACCGTCTGGGCCCCTTTCAACACCAGGATGACCCCGAGTCTGGCCGCGGTTTCCCGGGCCAGGTCCAGGCGCCGGGCCTGCACTGCCGGGGTGGTAAGCCCCACCAGCCGCGCCATTTCTCCCGGGTGGGGGGTCAGAATCCGGGGCGCCAGCGCCGCCTGGAGCCCGGCGTCATCCCCTGCCAGGTTGTTGATGCCGTCGGCGTCGATGACCATGGGCCAGGCGAGGTCACGCACCAGCCGGGCCACCAGTTCCCTGGTCTCCGGGTGAGTCCCGATCCCCGGCCCCAGGGCCAGGGTGAATTTTCCGTGGTTTCCGTTAAGGAACGCCGCAATGGGCTCCCAGGCCGCCCGACCCAGGACCCGGGCCCCCGCCGCCTCGGGCAGGGGCAGGGTCATGGCCTCGGTGAGCTTCACCTCCAGGATGTCGTTGAGACTGGCGGGGACCCCCAGGGTCACCAGCCCGGCCCCGGCTCGGAGCGCCGCCCCGGATGTCAGGGTTGCCGCCCCGGTCTTGCCCACGGACCCGGCCAGGACGAGCAGGTGCCCGAAGGTGCCCTTGTGGCTGCCGACAGGACGGGGCGGCAGCAAGGCCCGCATTTCCCCGGCTTCGGCCAGCGAAACCTTCACCTCCTCGGCGAGAATCGGGGGAATGCCGATATCCGCCTGCCAGAGGCGGCCCACGTAATCCCGGCCCGGCGGCAGCACCTGGCCGAGCTTGGGCCAGCCGTAGGTCACGGTAACCTGGGCCTTCAGGGCCGCGCCCAGCACTTCCCCGGTGTCGGCGGACAGCCCCGTGGGAATATCCACCGCCAACACCGGCGCCCTTAGATGGTTGATCCCCTCGATCAAGGCGGCCATCAACTCCTGCACCGGGGCATTGAGGCCGGTGCCCAACAGGGCGTCCACGATGAGGCCGGCCTTGGCCAACCGGTGGATGACCGGGTTCAGGTCGGCTTCGGTGAGGACCTCCGCCACCGCGATCCCCAGGTGGGCCAGGATCTCCAGGTTGACCCGGGCGTCCCCGCTCACCCGGTCCCGGGACCCCAGGAGGAAAACGGCCACCGGGATGCCGGCGTTGGCCAGGTAGCGGGCCACCACGAAACCGTCCCCGCCATTATTGCCCCGTCCGGCCAGCACCGCCACTTCGCCCTGAAGGCCGGGAAATTCCCGCCGGAGAATCCGGTAGGTCGTCCGCCCGGCATTCTCCATGAGGACCAGGGAGGGGATGCCAAGATCCTGGATGGCCCGGCGGTCCAACTCCCGCATCTCTGATGCCGTCACGAGTTTCATATCTCAACCTGAGTCTGAAATTTACGGTTTAAGATAACACACCCATCCGGGTATTAGCAATTAGCCCTTAACGGCGAGGCAAAACCAGGCATGGTGAAAACGATTTCTTGCGGCTGCTTCGCCCCCCTCACCGCAATTTTCTCCCCCGAGGGGAGATGACGTTACGGGAAGCTCTGCCAAAAACAGGTTATTCGGCATTCGAAACGGCATGCAGGATCTCAACTTCCAGAAAATGCGTTCTAGCGTTTGCCATAAATTCTTTCCACTTAGAGATTCTTAAATCACCCTAAATCCCCCTTTTTCAAAGTTGGACTTTAGCAGCAATTCCTTAGAGTTCCCCCCTTTTCTCAAGGGGGGTTAGGGGGGATTTGAATGATGCCGCCACCGGAAAATACTTTTGGCAAACACTGGAGCTGAAAGCTGAGGGCTGATGGCTAAAAGCTGTTCCCACAAAAAAGGCGGCCCGGAGGCCGCCTGATCGACTTGACCAACAGGTCGTTGGCCTACCAGTGGTAGGCCACCCCCGCCACCACCTTGTGGCAGTCGAAATCGAAGGTCGCCATGCCCCGTCCCTGGGTGCCGTTAGGCAGGTAGAAGGGATGGGATTCAATTTCCACGGCCCATTGGCGGTTAAATTTGTATTCCACGAAGCCGCCGATGTGTTTGGTAAACATGTAACGCACCCCCGCCATCACATCGAGGCCGAAATTTTTCGCCGAGTCCACCTCTTCATACAAGACGATAAAGGCGGGACCGATCCCCACATAAGGCTGCAAGCGCCCAAAGGGCACCTCCTTATCCGGGAGAAAACCGTAGCGCCCGACGATATGCAGGGCCGTGGTCCAATTAACCCAGAAGTCATTGGGGACCGCAGCCTGGGTATACCCCTGGATGGGACGGCTGGTCGACAGGGTGCGGCGGTTCACGTAACTGTTGTTGACCATGGACTCGACTTCGAATCCCACGTAGGGCACGGTGTGGGTAAAATACCCCAGTTTCAAGCCCCCGGTCAAAGAATTGCTGAATTGATTGCTGAACAGCGTGGCTGAACTCGCGGACGACAGCGGGCCGCCTCCCGGGTTCAGGGTGAACCCGTTTGAATACTTGAGGTCCTGGCTGGGAGTAAATGCCACCCCCAGGAAGCCCCCGGCGTAAAATTCACCGTTGAGCAGCCGCTCCTTACCTTGGCGCGAGGGGAGATTTTCGTAGACGCCATAGGCGATAAGCGGCGTCGCCAGCAGCCCGAGGATGGTGCAGCCGACGGCCAGGTTGGTTTGCAACGCCATAACCGGCGTCGGCGCCGGTATCAGGAAACCTACGGTTAAGAGAACGATGACAAACCCCAGCCTCCATCTCTTGTGCTTACTGCGGCCCCCGTTCATTTTCTCCGCCCCCCCTTGACACCCTTTAAAGTTTAATGATTCTAGTGTTTATTCTTGCTTAAAGTCAAGGAAAAACAAAGGCCGGTCAGTTAGGGATAATCATGTTGACTCAGGGCCCCTGGATTGATAAATTTTATGATGCAGGCATTATCTCTCCATTTCTAAGGAATCCGTGACTGTCATTATTGATTATCAAGCTGGAAATCTCACCAGCGTAGTCCGGTCTCTCAAAGCCCTCGGGGTGGAGGGTACGGTGACCCAGGACCCGGCGCTGGTGGCCCAGGCCACCCGTGTCATTTTCCCCGGGGTGGGAGCAGCGGGCAAGGCCATGGCCACGCTCCGGGAACTGGGTCTGGATCAGGCCCTGCGCCAGAGTTTGGCTCGGGGTATCCCCATCCTGGGCATCTGCCTGGGAGCCCAAATCATTCTGGAGCACAGTGAAGAGAATGAGGCCGCCTGCCTGGGTCTGTTACCCGGCCGCACCCGGGCCCTCCCCCGGAGCCAGGGCCTGAAAATCCCCCACATGGGCTGGAACCAGGTGCGCTTTCTCCGAACCCACCCGGTATTCAGGGGCTTGCCCGAGGGCGCCGAATACTATTTTGTCCACAGCTACTATCCCGACCCCGCCCAAACGACCATGGTGCTGGGAGTGACGGACCATGGCATTGAATTTCCCAGCGCCATTGGCTGGCAAAACTTGGTGGCCACCCAGTTTCACCCGGAAAAAAGCGGGCGTTTCGGACTTCAGATCCTGGAGAATTTCCTGGCCTGGGACGGCTCCTATGCTGAGTAAGCGGATTATTCCCTGTCTGGACGTCCGGGACGGCCGGACCACCAAGGGCATTAAATTCAGGGACAATGTCGATATCGGGGACCCCGTGGCCATGGCCCGGCTCTACTATGAAGCCGGGGCCGACGAACTGGTCTTTTACGACATCACCGCCTCCAGTGACCGCCGGAACATCATGATCGACGTGGTCCGCCGGGTGGCCGCCGAGATCCTCATCCCCTTTTCGGTGGGCGGCGGCATCCGGAACCTCAACGACATGCGGGATGTCCTGTTGGCCGGGGCTGAAAAGGTGAGCGTCAACAGTGCCGCCATCCTGGAACCCGGGCTGATCACCGCCGGGGCCCAGGCCTTCGGCAGCCAATGCATCGTCTTGGGCATGGATGTGAAAAAGGTCACCCCCTCCCCCACCATACCCTCGGGTTATGAAATGGTGATCCACGGGGGCCGCACCCCCATGGGGATCGACGCCCTCTGGTGGGCCCGGGAGGCGGTGCGGTTGGGGGCTGGGGAAATCTGCCTCAACTCCATCGATGCCGACGGCACTCAGGCGGGTTATGAACTGAACCTGACCCGGATGATCTCCGAAGCCGTGCCCATCCCGGTGATTGCCTCAGGTGGCGCCGGCGTCCCCGAGCACCTCCACCAGGTGCTCACCCAGGGTCGGGCGGACGCGGCCCTCATTGCTTCCATGGTCCATTACGGCACGTATACCATTAAAGAAATTAAAGACTATCTGGCCCAGCGACGCATCCCGGTCCGCCTGGTCTGGTAAACCCATAAACCCCAGGAAGGATGCCTTTGAACGATCAGCTTGACAGGAAGGTGGCCGATTTTCCGGAAGAGCTGCCGGAGATTCTCGAACCCGAGATCGCAGCCGAGGTCGAAGCACCCGAGGTCTCTCTGCCGATTCCCAGCGATCTCGACCTGGTGCAGCGCTATATCCGCGAGGCCAACCACTTTGCCCTCCTCACCCCGGAGGATGAAAAAGCCCTCACGACCCACTACCATGAGACCGGCGACCAGGAAGCCGGCTCCCGCCTGATCACCAGTAACCTGAGGTTGGTGATCAAGATTGCCCTGGAGTTCCAGAAATACTGGATGAAAAACCTGCTGGACCTGATCCAGGAAGGCAATATCGGTCTCATGCATGCCATCCGGAAATTCGACCCCTACCGGGGCATCAAGCTCTCCTATTATGCTTCCTTCTGGATCAAGGCCTACATTCTCAAATTCATCATGGACAACTGGAAGCTGGTGAAGATCGGCACCACGCAGTCTCAACGCAAACTCTTTTACAACCTGAAACGGGAAAAAGAGAAGCTCCGGTCCCAGGGGTTTGAGCCGGGCCCCAAACTCCTGGCGGAGGTCTTGAACGTGCGGGAGGAGGAGGTCATCGAGATGGACCAGCGCCTGGGCGCCTGGGAGCTTTCCCTGGACGCACCCTTGAAGGACGGCTCCGATGAAAATCACAAGAATTTCCTGCCGTCCTCCGAGCCCCAGGTGGAAGAATTGTTGGCCGATGCGGAACTGAAAAACCTGTTCCGCCAGAAGCTGGCGGAGTTTCGCACCGAACTCAACGACAAGGAACTGGATATCTTAGACTTGCGCCTGCTGGCGGAAAAGCCCATGACCCTCCAGGAGATTGGGGCCCGTCACCAAATCTCCCGGGAGCGGGTGCGTCAAATTGAGGACCGGCTCATTAAGCGGTTGCGCCATTATCTCAAAAATGAAATCGCCGACTGGAAAGACTATGAGACCCCCATGGGGGATTAGCCGCCCCCCGGGCCGCTTGCCGAGGAACAACCTTGCTTAGCCGCAAAATCTTCATGCAGATGAAAGCCAAGTTGTGCATCAGCCCCTCCCGGTCCCGTCTCGTTCTCGCCGGGATCCTGGGGGTGTCCGTCTGCCTGGCGGTCATGGGGTGCGCCTCCCCGGGGCGGATGGCCCCCAATGGCACCGGGGCCGAAACCACGCCGGAAAGCCCAAAAAGCCTGGCGTACTATCACTTCCTCAAGGCCCAACAACTGCTGGTGGCCGATGACGCCGCGGGGGCCATACGGGAATATGAGGCGGCCATAAAAGCTGATCCGGAATCTCCGTTCCTCGAAATGGAGCTGGCCGCCCTCTACCAGCGCCAGGGCGATGCCAAGCAAGCCCTGGCCCACGCCGAGAAATCTCTCCGGTTAGATCCCAAGCAGCAAGAGGCATATTTTCTCCTGGCCAGCCTGCACGTGGGCCTCAACCAGTTGGGGGAGGCCACCCGGGAATATGAGCGCATCCTCACCTTAGACCCGAAAAACCGGGAAGCCCGCCTCTTCCTGGCTACTCTCTACGCCCAGCAGCGGCGGTATCCCAAGGCCATTCGCACCGTCCAGGAACTCTTGCGCCTGGATCCCTCCCTCATCGTGGGTTACTACTACCTGGGGCGCATTTATCTGGAAACCGGCCGCCTGGCGGACGCCAAAAAAGAATTCCAACGAGTCCTCAGCATGGACCCCAAATTCGTCCCGGCCATGTTCGACCTGGGGGTCACCCTGGAACGGGAGCACCAATACAGCCGGGCCCTGTCCACCTACCGCCGCATCCTCCGCTCCTACCCTCGCAACAGCAAGGTCTGGACCAGCATCGGCCGCCTCTACCTGATTATGAACCGCTACAGCGATGCCCAGAAGGCCTTTCGCAAGGTCAGGGAATTGGAACGGAATGACCCCGCCGCTGACTTCAATATCGCCCTGATCTGCCTCGAGCAAAAACTCCCGGACGACGCCATCCGCCTGCTCCGCCCCCTCTTGACCGTGCCCCGTCTGCGGGAACGGGTTCGCTATTTCATCGCCATGGCCCTGGAGGAAAAAGGCGACATGAAGGCGGCCGCGATCGAGTATCAACTGGTAAACCTGGGATCCGAATATTTTATCCAGGCGCGCCTCAGGCTGGCCTATCTCACCTTTCAAATGGGTGACAAGGCCCGAGCCCGCCAGATCCTCAGTGATCTCCTGGCCCGGGCTCCTCAACAGGAAGAGATTTATCTTACCAAATCCTACTTTTACGAGGAAGACAACCAGTGGGACCTGGCCATCAAGGCCCTCACCGCCGGGCTGGGGCAGGTGGAGCGGCCCCAGGAAATCCATTTCCGCCTGGCAGTCCTTTATGAGAAAGAGAATAAACGCCCCGAAAGTATCCAGCAGATCAAGAAAGTCCTGGAAATAGACCCGCATAATGCCGATGCCCAGAATTTCCTCGGCTACGCCTACGCCGAAGCCGGGGTAGACCTGGATGAGGCTGAAAAGCTGATCCGCCAGGCCCTGCGCTCCAAGCCCAACAGCGGTCACATCATTGATAGCCTCGGGTGGGTCTTATATAAAAAGGGCCAGTACGGCAAGGCGGTGACCGAGTTGGAGCGGGCGCATCGCATCATGCCCCACGACGGCACCGTGGCCGAGCATCTGGGGGATGCCTATGTTAAGATGAAGCGCTACCGGGACGCCCTGCGCATCTACCGCCGGGCCCTGGAAATGGAAAATGCCACTCCCTCAACCCTGCGGAAGAAAATCAATCAGGTGGAACTTTTATTGAAAGGAACGACCCCTTGAACCTGCGAATCCTCTTATGCCTCGCCCTGGGGGCGCTCCTCTGTTCGGCCGGCTGCCGGACCCTGTTTCCGCCCCGGCCGCCGGTGGCGGTCATCTCCCAGGAAAACCTGCTGGCCGTTCTTAAGGCCCGCCAGGAAAAGATCAAATCCTTCCGGGCCAAAGGCCGCATCACCTACCTGTCCCCCCAGCAGAATTATTCCGGCACGGCCCTGCTCTCGGGCCAACTGCCCGCCAGTCTCAAGGTTGATGTCCTGGATTTCCTGGGCCGCACCATCCTGAGCTTCGCCACCGACGGCGCCGAGGTTAAGGTACTGTCCCCCCGGGAAAACAAATTCTTCTACGGCCCCGCCACTCCCCGGAATCTGGCCGCCTTCATTCCCCCCACCGTCAGCCTGCCCCAGGCCCTGCGCCTGCTGTTAGGGGCCCTGCCGTTGAGCCAGGGACCGCCCCAGGATTTTTCCTATGACGCCGCCACGAGCCTTTACCGCCTGGAGTGGCGCCAGGGCAACGCCATTACCGAACGCCTCTGGGTCGCGGCCCAGGGTCTCTACCCCGTTCAGGAAGAGTGGTACGGCGGCGCGCCGGAACCGCGCTTTAGCGCCGAACTGGCCAACTTCGGCGCCCTGGCCCCCAACCTGCCCGAAAAAGTCACCCTGAAGACGCCCGCGCCTAAGATGGAAATGCGCCTGGTCTACCATGACCTTAATTACAATCCGCCGCTGACTCCGACCTCGTTGACCCTGACGGCCCCTCCCGGCGTGGTCCAGGTCCCCCTGGGGAAATAGCTGTCAGCTTTGAGCCATCAGCTTTCAGCAAAAACCAGGCACCGGCGAAAATAACCCGCAGAGGGGACAACCAGGGGGGCCTACGGGTGGCGGCGGGCACATATTGCCGAGAGTCGTAGAGTCGTAGGGCGGGAAAGCGAAGCGCATCCCGCCTTGAGCGTTCTGGGCTGCCCGGCCGGGGTGCGGGAGAACGGGGTCTTTTTCCCATTAATTAAGGCTTTCTACTCTATAATGAAATTCCTGGTGGATCAGCCCCTGGGCGGCCTGGCCAAGTGGCTGCGTTTCTGCGGCTTCGACGCCACCCTCCTGCGCCTGGCCCCGGATAAACCCGGGAACTGGCCGCCCCTCCAGCCCCAGACCCATATCCTGACCCGGCAGGCAGCCTGCCAGCGTCTCAAGCGGCCCGACCTCCTGGTCCTGGCCGCCCCCGAACCCGAGGGCCAGCTCACCGAGGTGATCCGGCGCCTGCACCTGACGCCCCACCTCAAACCCCTGACCCGTTGCCGCCACTGCAACGATCCCCTCGCCCCCCTGGAACGAGACCTGGTCCAGGGTCGGGTTCCCGAGCATGTTTTCCTCACCCAGGTCCGGTTCTACGCATGCCCCCGCTGCCACCGGGTCTACTGGCCCGGCAGCCATATCCGGGGAATTACCGGCACCTTGCGGGACCAACTGGCGCAACTGGGGGACCGGGACGCCGACCCGCCGAAATAACCGGGCCACATTTCCGGCGCTTTTGGGATTGCGCCGCCCCCTCCCCCACCCTATATTAGTAGAATAAGCAAAAATGCCTGGGGCCGGACAACCAGAGCTTTTGCCGAAAGCCCTTTCCCCTTTGCCCCGCTCCCCCCATCGGGTGGAGAGGCTTACGGTGGAGGGGATAAGGAAAAACTTTCGGCAATGAGTATATCTCCGGTTGCCTCCCGGCACCGGGTGTTCCCTCCCCGGTTCCAGGCCATCGGGAAAGGAGGTGTGCATGAGCGTCGATTATCAAGGTTTGGCCGCCAAGGGATTCAAGGGACTCAAGTGCGTCGGGTGGTTCGCCAGGACCCTGGCCCTCAATACGCTGCGCCGGAGCCTGATCCTGGGCCGCTACACCCTGGCCTGCTGGCAGAAGCAGAAAGTCAACAATGCCATGCGCCGTGTGGGGGAAGAGTTTTTCCAGGCCCTGGAAAAGGGCGAGACCAACCCCTTGGTGGTCAGCGAAGTGAGCGATGCGGTCAACCAGGCCAAAGATTTAAAAGCGGCCAAGGACAAGAATTACCAGGCCGTGGCCGCCACCCGGGAGAAGATCCGGGCCGCCTGGACCAAGGAACCCCCACCGGTCCCCGCGGTGGAAACCCCGCCCCCGGCCGCCGAGCCCACCGAGGCTCCGGAGAAGCCCGAGGAACCTGCGGCTTCATAGAGTTTTTCTAAGGAAGAGGGGCCAGGGGCTCGTGCCCCTGACCCCTCCCCAACTGCTTAAGAAAGGTGCGCACAGCGCACCCATTCCCCGAATCTCACCCCTTATAGGGGGATAGGAGGGGGAGCTTGAGGGGAGGGCGGGGGACTCGCGTCCCCCGGTCCTCCCCTCAAATTATGGTCAGATCGTTGCTAGTCCGCCCCGCACTCCGCCGGGCTGCCCCGGAGTTTTTCCAGGGCGTGGGGCAGGGCCGCGGCCACCGCCGCCAGGTTTTCCCGGGCTCCCTTGGGGCTGCCGGGCAGGTTGATGATCAGGGTGCGGCCCCGGATCACCGCCACCCCCCGGGAGAGCATGGCGTGGGGGGTGATGGCCAGACCCGCGGCCCGCATGGCCTCGGCTATCCCCGGCACCAGGCGTTGGGCCACGGCCAGGGTGGCCTCCGGCGTCGTATCCCGGGGGCTCAGGCCCGTCCCCCCGGTGGTCAGGATCAGGTCCAGGCCCTCGTCGTCGCTCCAGGCCGTAAGTATCGCCGCAATGGCCTCCGGCTCGTCGGGCACGATCTCATAGGCGGAAACCGTAAAGCATTGGGAGTCCAGCAGCCGGCCCAGTTCGGGCCCGGCGGTGTCGGCCCGCTCCCCGGCGTGCCCCCGGTCACTGACCGTCAGGATGCCCACCCGGAACATTAAACTACCTCGATGGTATCGCCCGGCTTCACCAGGCCCTCTTTCAGCACCCGGGCAAAAATGCCTTCTTTGGGCATGACGCAGTCGCCCACCAGTTCCCGGATGGCGCAGCCCTTGTGGCAGGTCTTGCCGATCTGGGTGACTTCCAGTTCCACCGCCTCGCCCACCCTGAGCCGGGTCCCCACCGGCAGGTGCATCACATCGAGACCCTCAACCGTGAGATTTTCAGCAAAATCACCGGCCTTGACCTTGGCGCCCGCGGCCACCATCTTGTCGATGCTCGACTGGGCCAGCAGACTCACCTGGCGGATGCCGCCTTCGGCGTGGGCGTCCCCGGCCAGGCCGTGATCCACCACCAGCCGCGCCTGGTCCACGTTGTGCTTGACCTCGCCCTTGCGCTCGGAAACCGAAACCGCCGCGATGCGGCCCTTCTGCCCTAACAGCGTCCGGCTTGATCCAGCGTTTAGCCCCGTCATTTTTGCTTCAGGCAACCTCTCTCTTCCTTGCAGCGTCAACCCGGCCCTTAAAGGCGTAGGGGCGGTTGGCGCACCGCCCCTACAGGTTATCGGCTGAAATCCATTTTCAACCGGGCTACTCCTTCTCTTGGGCGGCCCGGGCTTCGGCGACGATCTTCTCCGCCAGGTGGGGCGGGACCTCTTCGTAGTGGTCGAACTCCATCTCGTAGGTGCCCCGGCCCCCGGTCTTGGAAATCAGGTCCGGGGCATAGAGCAGGACCTCGGTCATGGGCACGTGGGCAGTAACCACCTGCTGCCGGCCGTCGGCTTCCACTCCCAGGACCCGGCCCCGGCGCCCGTTGAGGTCGCCGATGATATCCCCCATGTTCTCTTCCGGCACCGTGACCACCATCTTCATAATGGGTTCCAACAGAGTGGGGTTGGCCTGTTCCATGCCCTTCTTGAAGCCCTTGGATCCGGCGATTTTAAAGGCCATGTCCGAAGAGTCCACGTCGTGGAAGGAGCCGTCATACAGGGACACCCGGAAATCCACCACCGGGAAGCCGGCCAGGATGCCGACATTCTTGGCCTCGGCGATGCCTTTTTCCACCGAGGGGATGTACTGTTTGGGGATGGCGCCCCCCACGATCTTGTCCACAAACTCAAAGCCGCTGCCCTTGGGCAAAGGCTCCAGTTCCAGCCAGGTGTCGCCGTATTGCCCCCGGCCGCCGGACTGGCGTTTATGTTTGCCCTGGACCTTGACGGTACCCTTGATGGTCTCGCGGTACGGCACCTTCTGCGGTTTCAGATTGACTTCCACCCCGAACTTGCGCTTCAGCTTTTCCGCCGTGGCCTCGATATGGACCGAACCCACGCCGGACAGCAGGATTTCCTTGGTTTCGGCGTTCCGGGTCAGGTTCAGGGAGGGGTCTTCCTCGATGAGCTTGGAAAACGACGAGAAGACCTTGTCCTCTTCCCCCTGTTTCTTGGGTTCCAGGGCAAAGGTAACCATGGGCCGGGAGGACGGGATGGCCGGCAGCAGGAGGGGATTGGCCTCCGTCGTCAGGGTGTCGCCGGTGACCGTCTCTTTGAGCTTGGCCACTGCGCCGAAGGCCCCGGGGCCCAGGTTGGGCACGGCCTTCTGGGCCTTGCCCTCCAGCAGGAAGAGCTGGCCGAAACGCTCCGGCACCGCCCGGGTGGCGTTGAGGACCGTAGAGTCGGCGGCCATGACGCCGGAGTAAATGCGGAAAATGGACAGGCGGCCGGCATAGGGGTCGGCCACGGTCTTGAAGACCTGCGCTGCCAGGGGGCCATCCGGGTCCGCCTCAAAGACCACTTCGGCGGCCGTGGTGGGATGCTGCCCGGTGATCGGGCCGCGATCCTCCGGGGCGGGGAGATAAAAATTAATCGCGTCCAGCAGGAGTGCGGCGCTGCCGCTGTTCTGGCTGGCCCCGCATAATACCGGCACGAAACTGCCCTTCAGGGTGCCCACCCGGAGTCCCTGGTAGATCTCCTCCGGCGTCAGTTCCCCTTCTTCCAGGAATTTCTCGATCAGGGCATCGTCACTTTCCGCAGCAAAGTTAAGCAGATCGTTCCGCAGCGCTTCCGCCTCTTCCTTAAGGTCGTCGGGGATGGGACTCGCTTCCAGCTTGCCGCCCCCCGCCGGCGCCAGGTAGGCCTTTTGGCTGATCAAATCCACCACCCCTTTGAAACCGGCTTCCCGGCCGATGGGCAGCAGGATTGGCACGGCCTGGACCTCCAGCACTTCCCGGATTTCCTTGAGCGCCTGGTGAAAATCGGCCCGTTCCCGGTCCATCTTATTGATGAAGGCCATCCGAGGCAGATTGTATCGGTTGGCCGTCTGCCAGACCTTTTCGGTGCCCACCTTGACGCCGTCCACCGCGTCCACCACCACCACCGCGGCGTCGGCCACATGGAGGGCGGCCCGGGTATCCGCCAGGAAATTGTCATCCCCGGGGGTGTCGGCCAGGTAGACCGTGTGCTTTTTCCACTGATAGTGGTGAAAGGCGCTGGAGATGGTGATCTTACGTTTAATTTCCTCCGGCTCGTAATCCAGAACGGAACTGCCGTCGTCGACTTTTCCCAGCCGGGAGGTGGCCCCCGCCCCAAAAAGGAGGGCCTCGGCCAAAGAGGTCTTGCCGCAGCCGCTATGGCCGATCAGGGCGAGGTTGCGGATCTGTGTGGTTTTGCCGGACATCAAATTCTCCCTTCCCTCAAGGTAGCCTCCCCGGTTCCAGGCTTTGGTGAAGATTTCGTTTGGCTCCGGGGTAACCTTTTAAAACTAACAGGTTTGTCCATAAATCTCAACCGCTTTTCCACGCCCTTTCCGGACTCATTCCGCGCAAAGGGGAGAATACCGGGAAAACCCGCGGCCATCCGGAGAAATGACCCCTGGCCAATTGACAGGGGAATATCCTCTTGATATATTATTTCGTTGTCGGGACGTGGCGCAGACTGGTAGCGCACCTGAATGGGGTTCAGGGGGTCGGAGGTTCAAATCCTCTCGTCCCGACCAGAGATTAGAAGGGATTATAAGAGGTTGGCAGACGTGAGGCTGTCAGCCTTTTTGTTTTGGTGGGGAGTTTGAGTCAATTTTGTGTCATTGCCCAGGTTGTTGAGCTCCGCCACGGCTTCTTTATGGTGGGCATAGTGCATGGTCATTTTAATATCGGCATGGCCCAAAAGCTCTTGCACCGCCTTCAGGCCTGCCCCAAAAAGACTTTTGCAAGCGGCTCTTTTGGCAATGACTATAAGTCCGAGGGGGCGACACCCACGTGGCCCTGGCCGCAACCCCTGGATGTTTCGGGGGAACTGGAGAGCTTTGAGACCGGGCTGGCTTTGCTGACCCACCGCGGCCCTGGGGGACGGCTGACCCGGCCGCCAGGAGAAAATAAATTATAACGAGAATTCGATTTTTTTTTAATCTATATTATGTATGATAGAGGTGGTTGGGATTGGCCTATGGAGGGGTTGACCCTCGGTTGAGCAGGTCCAAGGCACAGCCCTAAAGGGCGGTAACTTGGCTTACGAACCGAGCCTTCTCCGGCCAGGGCACCCACCTTCCAACCTATGAAAAAATGGAGGGTTTTCCCATGAAAAAGGCATTAATGTTTGCCTGTCTGATGTTCGGGCTCTTTGCCTTTATGAGCTGTGCTTCGACTGACACCACAAGCCAGGAGAAAAAGAAACCGGTAGGTTGGGGAACAGTTAATACGATAGAAAGTGAAACCACAAAATGAACTAATTGCTGATGCGGCTCGTCTCAGGTCTTAGGTATCAAGCCAGGGCAGGATAATATCTCTTGCCAGAACTCATCGGTGCGCTTGCGGCCCTGTGGATCCCTCAAGATTGAGAACCCAGGGCCGGACCTCCCCGGAGATTCCACGGCAGGCGCACTCACCACCGTTATCCCCAAGCGCCACTCATGGCCGCTGAGGCTAATTCTTCCTAAAGACCAGTGCGCCGCCTGCTTTTGCCCTGGTCACACCAGTGGGTTTGCCGGGAGTCAGTACCTGGCCCAGGCCGTCCTTAACGGTTCTTCGCGTCTCAGTAACGGGCTGAAAAAAGATTTGCCCGCGCCTGCTCTCCCCTACACACCTTCAATCGCCTCCCCCTGGGAAAATATCCGGCGGGGCTTGCGGAAACCTTTTCTTAAGTTTTGTCACGTAACCGGGGCCGGATAAGGGATCCGGCTTGCCTTTTTCCGTGCGGGTGTAGGCCCTTACCTTCCAAGAACCCTCCTGCCGGTGCAAGAGCGCATATACCGGCGCATATTGAATTTCCCCATCTCTGGACTGCGGCACGGCGGCAACCCACGCCCAACCATTATTCACCTTGAGATCTTTCACCACATAGCTGATTCTCAACATTTTTGACGGGTCCATGTACTGCCGCAACGTAACGAACAGGGCCTTGCGCTCGGCACTCTCTCTTGGCGGTGTGTAGGCGCTGGTTGAAAGCGGAGGTGTGACTCGGGCTTTGATTCCGGTCTTTGGCTGAACCTCACCCTTCTTGGCTGCCTGGATCTCCCCTGAAGATTTCGGGAGCCGGGATTTCTCAGCGGCGCCGAGGGTGATTTCTTCGAAGGTTTTGGGGACATTCTGAGCCGCTGGGCCCTTTTCAGGAGGTTTGGGAACATTTCTAGCCGCAGGGATTTCAGAGGGCTTTGGGACACTTTTGGCCACAAGGTGCGGTTCAGGGGCCTTCGAAACATCTTTAGGCGCCAGGACCTTTTCAGGAGCTTTGGAAACATCCTTTGCCGCTGGGATTCCAGAGGGCTTTGGGACACTCTTGCCCCCTGGGAAAATATCGGGCGGGGCTTCAGGAAATCGTTTGGTAAGTCTTTCCACGTAACCTGTGCTGACTAAGAAATCCGGATTATTATTTTTCGGCTGGGTGCGGGCCTCAACCTGCCAAGTACCACCTTGTTGGTGCATGAGCGCATATACCGGCGAATATTGAATTTCCCCATCCTGGGACTGAGGCACGGCGGCAACCCACGCCCAACCATTATTCACCTTGAGAGATTTTACCACGAAGCTCAATCTCAAAATTCTTGACGGGTCCATTTCCTGAGCCAAAGCGAAGAACAAGGACTTGCGCTCGAAACTCTCTCTCGGCGGCGTGTAGGCGCTGGTTGCAGGGGGAGGATTGACTCGGCCCTTGACCTCGGCCTTCACCTGAACCTCAGCCTTCTTGACTTCCCCGATCTTCTCTGAAGATTTCGGGGGCTGGGCTTGCTTGGTGGCGCCGAGTTTGATTTCTGCAAATTTTTTGGAGACATCCGTAGCTGCCGGGACCTGTGCAGCAGCCTTGGGGACATCCTTAGCCGCGGGGGCTTTCTCAGGAGCCTTAGGGACATCCTTGGCCACGGGGGGTTCAGGGGGCTTTGGGGCACTCTTGGCCGCGATAACCCGTTCGGGGGCTTTCGAACGACCCTTGGCCGCCTCGCTATAGGCTTCAAATATGAGGTTGCCCAACGGTTCATGCCGTTTATGGGGGTTATCTTTCAGGTATTGGCTAATAATAACTTCCCCCTGGCGATAGCTCGTCTGGGCCAGGCTCTTATAAAAATCTTTCAGCCCATCTGGATTCTTGAACGCCTGTTGCGCCCCGGCAAGAAACCCAGCCGAATAACCTTTCAGGTACATTAACCTCTGTCCACGATTAAATTCCTTCCATACGGCTCCCTGCCGCCACCAGTCGGCCCCTAGGCCGAGGTTGGCGCTCACCAATAACCCCAGAATCAGCATCCCGGCCACCGCCGCCCGGCCGCAAAAACGCCGGCGCCATCCTCCCCGGGCCGGGGCCGCCAAAGTTCCCATCCGGGAATGTGGCGCCTCATAACCTTCCCGGGAAATTGTCCTGGTCGGGCCGGATCCAACCCTCTTAGGGATAGTGTCTTTATCTAACATAACCAACTCCTGAAAAGAGAATGTGGCCTCAGAACCAGCCTGTGCGCCCTCCAACCCGAAATATCCGGCTGACGCTTTGAAGAGGCCGGCACCGCCTGAGTTTATCGTTGCCAAAGAGATGGCGGTTTGCCAGGCATATCCGTTAAAATCAGTTTGAACTATTTTAACAAGAGGGGATATCCGTTTAGAACATCATACCAGAATTTGGATTGAAATGGCAGCCGGACATCTGCCTGATTTTATTAAATATAATCTACAACATGGCAAAAATGGCTTATATGCGCCGGTTTTCCCCGGCAAAATCTTTTGGTCTTCCCAGTCTCCTGAAGATCCTGAGGCCCAATTGCTTTCTTTTCGCCGGGTCATTGGTGTCCGGGGCAGGCCGAATCGGCAAGTCCTGGGGCAACTGCCAGTTTAGCAAAGCCGGTCCCCGGGAGGTGGAACCTCTGGCCTCCCGGTCCTCTGATGACCTGGAGCTGCTCGTCATTCACCCGGAGGACTGGTTTGTGGCGAGCTCCCCGAGTTGGGACCGCGGCTATTCACGCCCGGGAGAAGATCATATTCCAGGCTGGGGACAAAGTAATCGGGGGTTGGCCAGCCTCCGGGAAAGCCGGCAAGAGACCTGCACCATTAACCCCCTGGCATTGTTTCGAGGCTGAGTTGCCGTCTGGAAACCATCAGGATTCTCGCGGGTTCCCCTGTCGGGGTGAGGTTTACAGCCAATCAGAACGGCATCAGGCTGTTGCCTCGGCCTTGCTGTTCTCGCGACCAAGCCAAACGTCCATCGCCTCAATGGCTTTCGAGACCACCGGATACCCAAAGCCGAACTGGTCAGATAGAATATTCTTGACTCCTCACCGAAGATATTTTAAATTTCCATTAACATTTGACCACCATCGGCGAGCCCCCGAAGGGGGGACCGGCTTAAAATCCGGGAATTATAGCGCCTTACCCATTCTATCGTCTGGAGAGCGAAGCTGGCATGATAATCTTCGCGCTCTCCAGCTTCGTTAAGAATGTTATTATTTCCTTGACACCGCAACGGAAGAAAATTAGGATCGAGTATACAACATAATTGACAATTGACCTCGTGGTAAGGAGGAGAGAAGTTTCTTGGGGGCCTTCTGGGAGGGCGCAGGGGCAATTATGATGGCAAACTCTTTTTTAAAAGAGGGGGGGGGGAAATGAGAGCAGTAATCATTATACTATTGAGTCTGGCCGTGTTAACGCCAGCTGTACCGGCCTGGAGCGACGAACCAAGTAACCCGACTGTAGGGACGGAGCGGGAGCAGGAGAAAAAGGCCGCGCGTCCATTAACGGCATTGACTGATAAAGGCGTAACCACCACTACCGCACCTTCCAAGTTCCGTCTGATCCTTGAACCGTCCTTCGAATATGACCACTTTTCCGGCCAAAATGTCGCCATCAGCGGCTTTACCATCTTTGAAGCTATCCTGATAGGCCAATTGGTGGTGGAAAAAATCAAGCGGGATATTTATATCCCTGCCATGACCGTACGCCTGGGATACAAGGATGCTGAACTAAGTGTCAGAATTCCTTACCTGTTTCGCCACGATCAATCGGCTTTCCCGTCATCTGGCGGAAGCGGGCAAATTGAGCAGAGAACCTTTGATGACAACGGGCTCGGTGATATTCAACCCAATTTCTATTACCACGCAATCAGCGAAGGAAAGTGGCGGCCGTGGGTTCCGGATGTTATCCTCCGTATGGGAGCAAGTTTCCCCACTGGACAAAATCCTTATGACTTAACCAGGGAAACTGTCCCCGGCTTGGGTTTGGTGACTACGTCGTTTCCCACCGGAACTGGCCACTATGGGCTGGTGTGGGGCGCGACCTTGGTTAAGAGTGCCGATCCGGTAATCCTGTTCATGAGCGCGGCCTATTATTACAACTTCGCTCGCCATGTGGGCACTGCCGGTGATCCGCCCATCGACTTCGGTGACATCAAGATCGGCAACAGCTTTGAATACAACATCGGCTTTGTCCTGGCCTTGCAGGAAAAATTCTCGGTAAACTTCGCCCTTAACCAGAGGATTTTTGGGAGAACCACACAAAACGGCAACCCGTTACCGGACTCCAACATCAATGCCATTGCGTTTAATATCGGGGCCACTTACGTGGTCTCACCCAGGTTCTCCCTGGACTTCTTGGTCGGGATCGGCCTGACCCAGGACGCCCCGGATGCCAGTATCCTCGTGCGGATGCCCACGACCTTCTTGTTTTAAAGGCCCTGGGCTCACCGGGTTGCATCGGGCGAATTAGCGGGGTTGGTTTCTGACTTTTCTCAGAATCGCCTGATAAGAAGCATCTCCCCAACCTGAGAGGCGGCCATTCTCAAAGACTAAGGGGGTTAAGACCTGATGGCCGCCCGGGTCCCCCAACCGGTAAGTCCATATCACGGCTTGCTTCCCATCAACCAAAAACCCCTCCGTACGCTCTGGCAGCCCCAGGAGACGGGTAACCTCTGCCTTACTCATGCCCAGTTCCAAACACGCAGCTTCCTTCATGCCCTTATGAGCCGCAACCGCTGCGGACGCCTTGGAAACGATGGGCTCAGTCTTCTGAGGGGCCGCAGGTTGCGGAACCGCGGTCTCTAGAGGTTTCTTGGCGGCCGCCTCCAGGGGGAGGGGGGAGGGAGCTTGAGGCCGCGCCGGGGCCGGGGCCGCAGCTACCTGGACAGATTCCTTATCAGGGTTGAAGAGAAACTTTCTTTTGCCATAAGGATAATACTTGGTCTTTTCCACCTTACCCTGGGGACTTATCCAGTAATACGTCTGCTCCGGTTTATCCCAGGTTCCGCCCCCCATGATCGCCACCTGATCCATGCGGTGATTTTCATAGACGAAAATCTTCCCACCCTCGGCCGTAGGAATGATCTGTTGCGGCCGCCCTTTCTCGGCGACCAGTTGCGCTTCCTGCATTCCCACCACGTCTGCGGAGTTTCCGTTAACCTGTCCGGTGGCGCAGCCTCCCACCACCAAAAGCACAATTAACCCCAGGCTCAGAAGACTTTCCCGTCCCATTTTTCCTCCTCATAAAGATTATATGATGATGAGCTGCATCGTATCATTTGTTCACTCTCTTAGCCATCCTGTCTAACGATCTGAACGCTTCCGGACAAAAAATAAGACCCCTAAAATCCAACTTGGCTAAAATACCTTATAATCCAATTGGTTACAAAAGTTGGCACAATTGCTGCACGTTTTTTAAATAATCACATTTAATTAAACAATTGTTGACAATTGTTATATTTTTATTTAATAATGACTACGATCCTTGACTGATCTCTCGCCATTCATCATATTTTCTATCGAGAGGTTGGATCCGGGTGGTTGGGGGTGTCGAACCAAAAGGTAATTGGGCAATTGGTACCGTTGAGCACGCGGGTAATCCCCCGTTCGCGATATACCTGATCAATGGTGCTTGACCCAAGGGTTTTTTACATTGGAGGGTTACCATGCGGAGAGCGCCACGGATTATCGTGGATCTACCGGTAAGCCTGTATGTGTCAAGCCAAACGGTTAAAGGCCGGATCACTGATTTGAGTCTCACCGGTGCCCATATCGCCTTGCCGGAGAAAGTGAAGCTGCATGTCCCTATTATCGACCTAAAATTTCCCCTTTTTTCCACAAAGTCTCCTAATATAGAAGTGTTAGCCCGGCTCGTCCGCCCCTCCGCTTCCGGGGTCGGGGTTGAATTTCTTGATCTCGATCACCACACCCGGTCCCGGTTATGGGATGCCCTGCTGCCTCTCCTGCCCCGCCACTTCCCGGCCTGCCCGTTCTGCGGCAAGGAAATCAAAGGGCGTAGCGTCAAGGTCTGCCCAGGGTGCCAATTGCCCCAGGATCTCCATGTAATTGGATACCAGGATTGGTTAGGTGATGTCAACTCCGGAGAACCCGAAGAAATGGTTGGGGTGTCCGAACCCATGCGCCAGGTGTTCAACCTGATTCGCAAGATAGCCGCCACCGATCTGCCGGTACTCATAACCGGAGCCAGCGGCACCGGCAAAGAAATGGTCGCGAGGAGCATTCATCAACGGAGCCTGCGGGCCGACGGGCCTTTCGTGGCAATTAACTGTGCCGCCATCCCCAGGGAACTGTTGGAATCCGAGCTTTTCGGTCATGAAAAAGGGGCCTTCACCGGGGCCTACCGAACTTCCGTCGGCACGGTGGAACGGGCCCAGGGAGGCACCCTCTTTTTGGATGAAGTGGGGGAACTTCCCCTGGAACTCCAGGTCAAATTGCTCCGGTTCCTCCAGGAATTCACCTTTGAACGGGTGGGGGGCCACAAGACCAGGGAGGCGGACCTGCGCGTCATTTCCGCCACCAACTGCGATCTGACGGCCTCGATCGCCGAGGGCAGCTTCCGGGAGGATCTCTATTATCGCATCGACGTCTTGAGCATCGAGCTGCCCCCCTTGAAGGATCGCGACGATGACCTGTTGATCATGGCTACGATCTTCTTGAAACGGTACTCCTCCCGGGTGGGGAAAAAAGATCTGAGATTCTCAAAGGAGGCCATGACCGCCATCCAGGCCCACCACTGGCCGGGAAATATTCGCGAACTCGCTAACCGCATCCGCCGCAGCGTGGTGATGGCGGACGGTCACTTGATTGCTCCCGAGCATTTAGGCATTGTGGTTTCCCATCTTGCCCCCGAACCGTATTGCGATGGGCTGAGCCTCAAAGAGGCCAAGGCCAAGTTCGAATCCCAACTGATCGCCCGGGTCCTGGCAAAGTATAATGGCAACGTTTTGC
>CAVXZU010000013.1:0-10126 GCA_963766185.1 uncultured delta proteobacterium
CCTGATCAACAATTATCGTCGGACCGCTAAACATTCAAGATAGGTTATGGAAAATCAAATAGCGGACCGCTGACTGCTGAAGGCTTTTGCCCCACAAAAAAAGGGCAGGCCCCTCGGCCTGCCCTACCCCCCCCAAAACCACACGTCGGAAATCTTAAGCGGGCGCCCCCTCCCACAGGTTGGGTTGAAACCAGGATTGGGCCTTCTCACGGGTCCGGGGCGACGGCACCCAGACGCGCCAGGACGCCTCTTGCGCCATCAGGTGCTGCAAAAACCGCAAATGGAATTCGTGGCTGCCCCGGCTCACTTCCAGGCGGCCGTAGAGCGGCAGGCCCAGGAGCGCCAGGTCCCCCATCGCGTCCAAAATCTTGTGGCGCACGCACTCGTCCGGAAAGCGGAAGCCCCCGGGGTTCAGGACCACGGTATCATCCAGGACCACGGCGTTGTCGAGAGAGCCCCCCAGGGCCAGGCCGTGGGTCTGGAGATATTGCACTTCCTTCAGGAAACCGAAAGTCCGGGCCGTAGCGATCTCCCGGGCAAAGGCCTCGGAGGCCAGGGGCACGGTGAAACGCTGCCGCTTAATCAGCGGGTGGCTGAAATCGATGGTGTAGGTGATCCGGGGCTCGCCCGGGACCACCCGCATCCACTGGTCCCCCTCCCGGAGTTCCACGGGACGGTGCACCCGGAGATAGGCCCGGAGCCAGGGCAGCTTCTTGAGCCCGGTCTCGGCCAAAAGTACGGCGAAGGGACCGGCGCTCCCATCCATGATGGGAACCTCCGGCCCCTCCACCGCGATGCGGGCGTTGTCCACCCCGGCGCCCCGCAGGGCGGCCAGCAGGTGCTCCACCGTAGACAGTGTCGCCATCCCTTCCCCCAGCGTGGTGGCCCGGAGGGAGTCCACCACCTTGCTGTAATGGGCCGGGATCTCCGGCTGGCCTGGCAGGTCCGCCCGCACGAACCGCAAGCCGTGGTTGGCGGCAGCCGGATAAATACTGACTCTCACCGGCCGGCCGGAGTGAAGGCCGATCCCGGAAAAAGTCATAGGCTGCGCCAGCGTCTGTTGCCACATGCTCATTCTCCCCTCGCTGGGATAGGGTGCAAGGCCTGTACCAGGATTTTACGGTTGGAAGCCTTTTGCCATCAAAAGGTTAACTGGCAGGGATAATTGATTTTTTGGCATTATGGGGCCCGACCGGGTTCCGGCCCGGCCCCGGAAGTGGTAAAAAAACCACAACTTTTCGGCGATTGTGGTAAAAGCCCCACAAATGCCTGAGTCCAGGATGGCATCAATCCGCCGGAAGTTTTGGGGGGCATAAAGGCCTATTGGAAGACTGGGCCGACGGGATCCTGAATCTGGATTCGTCAGTATCCGGTATCGGCCAGGCCCCAGGCCAACCTCAATATTTGGATACTGTTCATGTTATTTTTCAAGGGGCGGTCCTGGAGCGGTCAGACAAGAGTTTTTCGTCCCCATCGGGTGGCAAGACGGCTATGGTGGTCCCCCGGATATGCCGGATCCCCGGATGGGTCTTGGCCAATTCCCGCACCGGCCGGGTCACGCCAGACCACCAGGCGGTATGCCGGTAATCGTGCCAGGCAATCCACCCGCCCCCCGTACGCAGTCTTAGCGCCGCGTTAGTGTCCTGCACCACAAATGGGTAATCGTGGCAGGCGTCCACCCAGATAAAGTCGCATTGGCCGTGCCAGGGAGAGTAATCGAAGGTCCGGGTATCTCCATGGAGTTGGGTGATTTTCGCGGCTTCCGGTGTATTCCGGAAGTCGATGCCTATATCGTGAGTTACCCGGTCTCTTGGAAGGTCCAGCGTAAAAATCTGCGCATCTTGAGGACTGTTCAATGCCAACAGGCGTGTAGTCCGGCCTGCAAAAGTGCCTATTTCAAATATCCTTCGTGGACGAAGGACTTGCATCAAATACGCCAGGGTCACTAACTCCAAAAGGATCCGGGTGTCACTGCTCCGATGTAAATGGTACGGGCCGCGAATTTGCGGGTCCGCCTCGCCGGGAATCAGTTCGGTGATCTCGACACTGCCCAGGACTGGGTCGTTAGCCTCCAGGTCTTGGGCTCCTAATACCTGGTGGAAAAACTTCTGGGCGCCCCTGGGGTCTATCAAGAGTGAAAAGCTGGACCGGTACACCAGGCGGGGCAGGGCCGTCACAAAAGTCTGAAAAAGGTGCCTGGCCGCTTCCCACTTTTCTGCAACATTCAAGGCCGCCTCCGTCCTTACTGTCTTGATACCGAGATTAGGCGGCAGCTTCGGCCACCACAGCTAAAAACGGTTCTGGGGAGCCATCTCGCCAGGGTTAAACCCGGAAAGCTGCCTCTTTTTGTCGCCGCATCATCTCACCGCAAGCATAATAGCATTAATTAAAATCAATATATATTCTTCCCCCTGCTTTAACACATATCTCGCCCCCTCACTCCAACCCCTCTCCCCAATGGAGGAAAGGGTCAGGGTGAGAGGGAAGTGATCTTCACGGTATAAGCAATACGTTACCGCATTGAGGGACCGTGGTGCTGCGGCTCACCCGACTTCCACCGGCGGATACTGGACCTTGGCCCACCAATGGGGATCGACATCCGGGAAGACTTCATCCCGCTCCCGGCAGAGGTGGAGGAAATTCCAGTCCTCCGAAGGCAGCTGGCGCGCCTCGGCGTAGCGCCGGGTCATGGCCGCCAGGCGGCGAAAATCGTCATTGTGCGTTGTCAACCGGAGTTCGGCGTAATCCCGGGCGCTGAAGGTGCTGATCAAAAACTGCCAGTCCGAGGATTCCAGCAGGAACAAAGACCGGCCGCATTGCTTTAAGAGGTCTTGGAGGCGCGGGTCGGGGTCATCGGCCCAGAGCCCGGCCATCTCCTCCATGGCCTCCTCCGCGGCATAGACGTGGCGCCAGGTCCAGTCGTTCATCTCGTTGAGCCAGATCCAGTGATAGCCCCCTTCGCCCCAGGAGCCCTCCGGCAGGGAAATGACCGCCCGGGGGGCCGCCGCCGCCAGGATTTCTCCCCCCGGGCTCAGGCTCACCTGGGTGTGGTCGTGGAACCGCCTGAGCACCTGGTAGAGCCACTCCGGCCCCTCGAACCACCAGTGGCCGATGAGTTCGGTATCGTAGGGCGCCACCACCATGCCGGGCCGCCCCTCCTTCTCTTTATACTCCGACAAGATCCCCACCACCAGGGAGACAAAGTGGTCCGCCTGGTCGTTGACCCGGGCCGACACCGATTCGGGATGGTAGGGCAGCTTGTCGGCCAGATCGGCCTGGGAGCTGGTCACCTGCCAGTAGCGCAGGCCGCCGGGGAAACGCTTCTTATGGAAATCAAGATAGTTGCCATCCCCGGGATAGCCCCACTCCCCGCTCCACACCTGGAGCCCGGTCTTGGGGTCCCGGGTGAAGGCGGCCACCGGCCGCTTGGTCTCCGGGGCCGAACTCACCAAGTAAGCCTGGTAAGGGGATTTATCCTCCTCCTCCGGCCGCTCCTGGTACTGGGCCGCAAAACGCTCCCACAGGCGCTCCAGGGCCTCGAACCGGTCTTTGTAGACCCCGATGGCTTTGCCCCCTTTCAGGAGGTGGGAGTCGATAAAGAAATATTTGAGGCCGTTCTCCGACAGGAACTCCTCCACCCCTTTGCGCAGCACCGGTTCCCCGGCCCAATCCTTCAGGGGCGGGGACCAGGGATAACGGGGCCGGTAGGCGCATTCCGGCAGCCAGAACCCCTGGGGGTCCCGGCCGAAGTGGCGGCGGTACGTGGCCACCCCCTGCTTCACCTGGGCCTGGACCGCGGTGTCCCGGCCCAACAGGGGCAGGTAGCCGTGGGTGGCCGCGGAGGTGATGATTTCCAGGACCCCCGCCTCCATCAACCGCCTGAACGCCCCGATCAGGTCCTCGCCAAAATCCTCGCTGAAAGCCCGCCGCAGTTCCCCGTAGTGGCTGGCCCACATCTGGGCCACCGAGGCGAAATGGTCATCCCCCAGCTTCTTGAAGGTGGCCAGGTCAGCGGTAGCCGCCTCGATCTTTTGGTCCAGGTAGTCCTTGAACTCCCGGCGAAAAACCTCGGATGCCAGCATTTCCGCCAGGATGGGCGTGATCCCCAAAGTGACCCCGGAACGGAGGCCATCGGCCCCCAGCCGGTTAAAGGCCTGGAGCAGGGGGATGTACGATTCGGCCGCGGCCTCGTTGAGCCAATCCATGCCGTGGGGCCACCGGCCGTGGCCGATAACGTAAGGAAGATGGGAATGGAGCACAAACGTGAAATATCCCAAAGGTTCAGCCATGACGTCCTCCATGCAAAGACCGGTGGTGATGGGCGGAATAAAGAATAAGGTTATGGCAGGTTGGAAAACTCAACTCTTACTATAAGAATCAGAGGGTCCCGGGTCAAGAGACGATGCTTTTACTATTTTGTCAATTTAGGCAACATTATTGTAAAAAGCGGGTCGTCTTCCCGCCCCGCCGGGCCGACGCCCTCCCTTGTGGTCGTCTTGCGACAAGCTTGCGCCTGGCTAAACGTTCATGACCGATATCAGGAGACCACGGGGAATAATAATTCCCCTTGTCCCTCTTTTTCAAAGGGAGATTTTAAAGTCCCCCTTTAACCAAGGGGGATTTAGGGGGATCTGGTTTTTCCCGGTAAAAGCCGACCCCTGAGCGCTCACGAAATGACGTCCGCCTTGATCAGGTTGGTGCTGCCCCGGGTGCCGATGGGGGTGCCGGTGGTGATGATGACCCGGTCGCCGTGGTTCAGCAGTCCGGCCTTGAGGGCCTCGGCCTCCACCACCCGGAGCATTTCGTCCGTGTCCCGGATGGGCGCGATCAGCAAGGGGAACACGCCCCAGGACAGGCTCAGCCGGCGCCAGGTATCCTCCCGGGACGTCACCCCCACAATGGGGGTGCCGGGCCGAAACCGGCTGATGAGGCGGGCGGTGCCCCCATATTCGGTGTTGGTCAAAATGGCCTTGGCCTCCAGGTCCTGGGCCATCTCGCAGGCCGCATAACTGACGGCCGCGGGAATCTCCTGGGGGCCCGTGAGATTCCGGTCCCGGAGCCAGGCGGCGTGAGGAAAATCCGCCTCGGTAACCCGGCTCACCCGGTCCAAAAACTTCACCGCTTCCACCGGGAATTGTCCCGCCGCAGTCTCTTCGCTCAACATCACCGCATCGGTGCCATCCAGGATGGCATTGGCCACGTCAGTGGCCTCCGCCCGGCTGGGGCGGGAGTGGGTCACCATGGACAGGAGCATCTGGGTGGCGGTGATGACCGGCTTGCCCGCCTGGTTGGCCGCATTGATGATCCGCTTCTGGACTATGGGGACCTGCTCCAGGGGGATCTCCACCCCCAGGTCTCCCCGGGCCACCATCAGGCCGTCGGCCTCGTCCAGGATTTCCTCCAGGCGGCTCAGGGCCTCGTGCTTTTCGATTTTGGCGATGATGGGGATGCGCGCCCCCAGGCTGCCCATGAACTCTTTGGCCTCCAGGATATCCTGGCGGGTGCGCACGTAGGACAGGGCGATGAAGTCTACTCCCTGGGCTATGCCGAAGCGCAGGTCTTCCCGGTCTTTGTCGGTGAAGGCCGGCACCGAGAGGGTGTGCATGGGGAAATTTATCCCCACTCGGGAGCGTAATACCCCACCCACCACTACCCGGCAATTGAGGGCCGTATCGGTCCTGGTTTCCACCCGGAGTTCGATGTTGCCGTCGGCCAAAAGTATGGGTGCCCCCAGGGGCGTTTCGGTGATAACCTGCGGTAAATCCACGATAACTCCAGCCTGGCCTTCCTTCAGGGGGACGGCGCTGAGGCAAAACGCCTCACCCTCCCGCACCTTGACTTCACCCCCGGTCACCTCGCCGATCCGGACCTTGGGGCCGGATAGATCCTGTAAAATGGCCAGGGGCAGCCCCGCAGCCCCGGCCAACTCCCGGAGACGCTTGATCCGGGCGCCATGTTCATCATGGGTGCCGTGGGAAAAATTGAGCCGGGCCACATTCATGCCCGCCGCCAGCAGGCCGGGCAGGATGTCACCGTCACTGGCCGGGCCCAGGGTACAGACAATCTTGGTACGCCGCTGGTCACGCAACACGGTAGAGTTACCTCCTCGTTCCTTGAGAAACCTGCGTGGATATTACGTGGGAGGAAATTCCATACACTAGGGAAAAAAAGCCACAATTCCTTCTTACCAAATTGCTTCAAATTATAACTCAAAAATAAATGGTGGGGAGGGGGTTGACAAATTATTATGTGATATTAACCTATTACTAATTAAGTTGTAAACATCGGATTATTAGGCATAGTTGTTGCAATATGTAACGACAAGGGGGAGATGATTATGCCGATTTATGAATACCAATGTGTCGACTGTATCGGTCGGGATCAGCGGGTGGCCGGTCTGGATGATCACACCGCCCTCTGCACCCAATGCGGCGGCTTGATGCTGCGCCTGGACGAGGATGTCTTTCAGCCCTATTTTGAGGAAGTTACGCCTCAGATCTGGGCTGCGACCGACACCAAAACCAAAGCTTCACTATAGTCTGGGTGTCATGGGCCAACTGACAAGCCCCTCTACGGAGGGGCTTTGTTATTTCTGTGGTATGAAATTTTTCCTCTGCTTCCCCTGTCCGCTCTGCCTTCCAAATCAAATCTGCCGGCCCCCAAGGAAAAAGTTCTTCTCAAAATGATAAACTCGGCCCCTTGCCGGAGCCTAAATTCTCTCAATGATAATGAGGCGGTACTCCCGGCGCCGCATCAAGAGGGTCGGCTCCGGTAAAACCACCCGGTTACTCTCCGCCCCCCGCTAGCGCGCAGTCTCCCCTGGAGAAAACACCTTACCCCCGAACTTTGAACTTATCTTAATTTATGCTGGCACGCTTCTCGCATTTGCCATAAATTCCTTCCGTTTGGAGGTTCTCAAATCCCCCTAAATCCCCCTTGGTCAAAGGGGGACTTTAACAGCAATTCCTTGTAGTTCTCCAACTTCTTTACAGGGGGGCAGGGGGGATTATAAGGCTTCCCGGAGCGGAAAAAACTTTTGTCAATCACGATAACGATTCTCCCTGGACCTGCGTCTATAAGAAGCAAAGAAACGCCACCTGGGATTAGCGCATCTCCGGGTTTTGTGATAAATTCTAACCCCAATGGAAGTCATCGCCGACCTGCATATCCATTCCCACTTTTCCATCGCCACCGCCCGGGACGCCGACCTGGAGCACCTGGATCTCTGGGGCCGTTACAAAGGGGTGCAGGTGGTGGGCACCGGCGATTGCACCCACCCCCGGTGGTTGGCCGAGCTGGCCACCAAACTCGAACCGGCCGCCCCGGGAGTGTACACCCTCAAACCCGGCCTGGCTCTGCCGCTTAACCTTGAGGGGCCTGGCTGGGAGGCCGCGGCGCCGGTAAAGTTCGTCATCACCGGTGAAGTGAGCCTGATTTACAAAAAGGCCGGCAAGGTGCGCAAGGTCCACCTGCTCCTGGTGCTCCCTGACTTGTCCGTCGCCCAGGAACTCTCCCGGCGCCTGGGCCGCCTGGGCAACGTGGCTTCCGACGGCCGCCCCATTCTGGGCCTGGACGCCCGGTTCGTCCTGGACCTGGTCATGGAGATCGATCCCCATTCCCTGGTGATCCCGGCCCACATCTGGACTCCCTGGTTCTCCGTTTTAGGAAGCCGAAGCGGCTTCGACTCCCTGGAGGAGTGCTTTGAGTCCAGCACTGCCCACATCCATGCCGTGGAGACCGGCCTGTCTTCGGACCCGCCCATGAACTGGCGGGTCTCCGGCCTGGACCGCTTCGTACTGGTGTCCAATTCCGACGCCCACTCCCCCCAGAAGCTGGGCCGGGAGGCCAATATTTTTCACGTCGCCCCGACTTATCCCGACCTGGCCCGGGCCCTGCGCACCCGGGAGGGCTTTGGGGGCACCCTCGAGTTTTTCCCCCAGGAAGGCAAGTACCATCTGGACGGACATCGCCATTGCAGCCTCAGGCTGGAACCGGACGAAGCCCAGCGCCTGGACGGGCTCTGTCCCGAGTGCGGCAAACCCCTGACCCAGGGGGTGATGCATCGCGTCCAGGACCTGGCCGACCGCCGGAACGGGGCTCCCCCGGCCGCGGCCAGCCCTTTTGAGTCCTTGATCAGCCTGCCGGGGATCCTGGCCGAAGTCCTGCAAGTCAACGCCGCCAGCAAAAAAGTGCGCCAGGCTTACTTCGGACTCCTGGCCAGCCTGGGGCCCGAACTGGAGATCCTGCGCCGCCGGCCCCTGGACGCCCTGGCCCGGGAGGGGGGCAGCCTCCTGGCCCACGGTATTGACCGGATGCGCCGGGGTGAAGTCCACATCAATGGGGGTTACGACGGCGCTTATGGGGAGATTCGTCTCTTTACCCCAGCCGAGCGCCGCACCTTGCCGGGCCCGGGCTGATACCGTCACTTGAGTGCTTGCGTCCCGGCGGGGTTCCCCTGCCCAATAAATGTGCGGAGTTCAACCACAGGCGGGGACCACTGCCCCTACAAGGGTAGGGTATAGCCCCTGCCAAAAGTTCCTTACCCTTATGGCACATGGTCTCAACACCCAAATCCCCCCTGCCCCCCCTTTGCACCAGGGGAGGACTACCAGGAATTGCTGTTGCAGAGTCCCCCTGTGGAACAGGGGGATTGTGGGGGATTTAAAAATCGGCAAGCAGAATGAATTTTTGGCAAAGGCGATAGGCTAATCCCCTTGCCTTGAAGGGGATTTCCCCCTCGGTCTTTCACGGTAAAGGAGCGCCTGAGAAGCGGATGCGGGTTCCCGGGTTTTTCCATAGCTGGTTCTTGCTTCTTCTCCTCGTGCTGACCCTCGTGGGGGTTTCCCGGGGCCTGGGGGCCGAGGCCGCCTCCCCCGAGCCGGCCGAGAAGGCAACCCCTGCCGCGCCGCTGGCCGCCTCCACTCCCGGTCCCGGCCATCCAGCCCTCACGCTCCACTCTCTTCGCATCGTCGGGGCCCAAATCGAGACCGTCAAGAACCTCAAAAAAGAACTATCCTTAAAACTGCCGTCTTTCTGGCCGCCCTGGGGCTCGCTCCCCCCATTCCGGCCCCAGGACCTGGAATACGACGTGGAGCGCCTGAAGAATTATTACCGCCGCCAGGGTTTTTTCCACACCAAGATCAAACCCGAAATCAGCTACGGCCCGAATGGCGAGGTGGATGTCACCCTGAAGATTGACGAAGGCCCCTGGGTCAAGGTCACCGACATTGACGTCAACGTCACCGGGCCGATAGACCTGTCGGAACTGAAGAAGAAATGGCCCCTCAACCCCGGGGAGCGTTTCGTCGAAAAACCCTACGACGACCTCAAAAATCTCTATCTCAACTATCTGCCCAACCACGGCTACCCCAAGGTCAACGTGAAGGGGCAGGTCTATCTGAACCCTAAGACCAATACCGCCAAAATTCTCCTCACCGTCAATCCCGGCCCGCTCTGTTATTTCGGTACGGTGCGGATCAAGGACGAGGAGAAACTCGAGACTCCCGAGGCCGCCATCCTGGAGAAGCTTACCTTCAAGGCCGGCCAACTTTTCAACCAGGAAAAGCTCTTCGACACCCAGCGGAAGCTTTACGCCACCGATCTGTTCAGGAGTGTGGTCCTGACCCCGGAGCATGTCCCCCCCCAGGAACCCACCATTCCCATCGTGATTGAACTGGCGGAGAAGAAGAAGCGGTCCTTGAAAGGAGGGCTGGGGTATGGCGATGAGGAAAAGTTCCGGGCCCGGCTGGGCCTGCGCTACCGGAACCTCTGGGGCGGCGGCCGGCTCCTGGACCTGACTGCCCGCTATTCCTCCCTGGGTTACCTGTTCTCGGAATCATTTTCCAATCCCGTGGTGTTCGGTTCCTCCTTTGACTTTGTGCAACAGAGCGGCGCCCGGCGCCGGGACCTGCCGGGTTTTAACGACCGGGCCTTTTTCAACCAGCTGCGCCTGGAACGTGACCTTCCCTGGGACATCCGGGTCTACTTCGGTCATGGCCTGGAATTCGCCCGCCCCTTCAACCTCCCGGTGGAAACCCTGATCCGCCTCGAGGGGACCCAACCGGAAAAAATATACCGGGCTTCCTATGGCCTCCTGGGCCTGCGGCAGGACACCACCGACAGCCAC
>CAVXZU010000014.1:0-385696 GCA_963766185.1 uncultured delta proteobacterium
AAGGAGGGCAAATCCTTCAAGCGGGGCATCAAGCGGGACCCCGCCACTTTTTACGACGTGGTCTCCATGCTGGGCCAGTACAACCAGCACATCAAGACCGTGAAGAGTGGCGACATCCCGGAGATCGTCCGGATCAACGAAACCGTCAGCCTCTTCCGGTGGCTCCGGAACCAGTACATGGCGGGCTACCGGGACACCATGCCCTCGGAAGAGGAAGTGGAGAAGATCGTGGAGGAGCGCTACCGGTTGTAAAATCGGCCAGCCCAAGTTAATTTTAGGGGTCAGGGGTTTCCCTGGCCCCTTTTTGCGGCGAGGCGACGATAAGAGGAATTCACCAGACCCTCGCGAAGTGTAGGGCGCGCACTGCGCACCGGGCTTTTTATATCGAGTTGCGATCAAAAGGCAATTATTTGCAGACGCAGGCTTTACCGTGAAACTTCAAATCCCCCTAAATCCCCCTTTACAAAAAGGGGACTTTAAGGAAGCCGCAGTCTTTCCCCCCCTTTTCTCAAGGGGGGTAGGGGGGATTTTTCTCCCCGGGATTGACCAACCCCAGGGTCACGGACCTTTCGTCTGCGCCAGCCCAGGCGAGACGCCCAGGTCGCCCATTGATTGCGATTCGGTATGAGCAGAGATCGACCGGGGAAAGGATGGGGGCAGCAAGGCCCGCCCCACCCAAAAATATGCCTGACCTAAACGACCTGAACATCGAATACCGCGTGAGCCCCCGGCGCAAAAGCATCGGGATCATGGTCACCACCGCCGGCAACGTGGTGGTCACCCTGCCCCGGGGCGCCTCCAAAGAGAGCCTCGCCCTGGCCTTGGAGAAGCACCGGGCCTGGATCGAAGCCAAGGTGGCGGAACGGCAGGCGGCCTGGGGGCGCCTGAAGGCGGGGGAGGCTTACTTTCTGGGACGGCCGTTCCGGCTCACCGCGGTCCCGGGGGGCCGGGGCGCCGTGTCCCTGAACGGGGACGAAATCAGGGTCCCCCAGTCCGACCCCGGCGATCTTTGGTTCCGCCTGCAACTCTGGTACCGGGAGCAGGCCTTGGGGCTGCTTCAGGAGCGGGTGAGCGCTTTTGGGGCTCAGATGGGCCTTAAACCGGGGCCGCTTGTCCTTAAAGGCTGGAAGCGGCGTTGGGGGGAATGCCACCCCGACGGCACCCTCAAGTTCAACTGGCGCCTGATCATGTGCCCGCCGGCGGTCATCGACTACGTGGTGGTCCATGAACTGGCGCACCTCAAAGTGCCGGGACATAACCCCCGGTTCTGGGGCCAGGTGGCCAAGGTTTTGCCGGACTACGCCGTCCGCCGCGGCTGGCTCAACCGGGAAGGGGCCCCGTTCCTCCTGTGGCGGCCGGAGCCCGGGTCGGACAAATGATGGCAGGCAACCAGGGTTTCTCTCAGCGTGTGACTTGATGAAGAGAGTTCCGTAGGGGGCGCGCCGGTGTGTCCGCCCTCTTGGGGGGACACGCAGGTCCCCCTCGACAAGATATTATCTGCGTGAGGGTGAATAATTTACCTTGGGGAAATCCGGTGGGCCGCGATGACGATCAGGGCGCAGGCCTCCGCGTCGGAGGCGGCATGATGGTGCTTCAGGTCAATGCCCAGGTGATCGCAGACGTTATCCAGTTTGGTGGGATAAATCTTCCAGGTTTGCCGGGCCAGTTGCACCGTGCAGCGGAAGGGAATCCGGGGCGGATTAATCCCCGCGGTCTCGCAGCACTTGTGCAACACCGACCGGTCAAACGAGGCGTTGTGGGCCGCCAGGAAATCAATACCCTCCAGCATGGGGCTATAGGTGGGCCATAATTCGCCGAAGGTGGGTTGGTTAGCCACGTCCTCCCAGGTAATGCCGTGGAGGTAGGTAAAGACAAAGCGCGTCCGGGGCGGCCGGATAAGATAATAGGCCCGCTCCACAATCCGGTGGTTTTCCACCCGCACCAGGCCCAGGGCGCAGGCGCTGTCCCGGGAGTAGTCGGCGGTCTCGAAGTCCAGGGCCACAAAGGTGGGGCCCCGGGCCTGCTGGAGCAGTCTCTTGATCAGGGTGGCCTTCCGGCCGGTGGCGGGCACCCCGCAGGCAGCGCACACGGCCTGTAATTCCGCCTCGGTCAAGAAGGGGAGCAGGTCTGCCGCGGCAACGGACTCCTGGCCCAGGAGCTGGCGCACCATGGGCGCCTTGGTCCGCGCCTCGAGGTCCAGGCCCAGATGGCCGCAGACTTCTTGCAGGGCCTCGAGGCTTAAGAGTGACAGGATGGCTGATTTGACCTGCATGAGGTACCATCTTAGCACCAAATGGTCCCGGGAGCAAACTGGCCTCAACCCGGTTGATAACCATCGACAAATTCTGAAAAATTTGTTAAACACATGGAAACGCAGCATAAAATCAGCGCCCCTCCGGTTCCTGAACCACCTGCTCCGGTGGCGCGTCTGCAGGAGAACCTCACTATGCACGAACACGCCTCAGCCCGCGGGGCCTTAGAAACCATGATTCGCAGCCGGGACCTGGAAGGGTTGCTGCGCCACGCCGAAACCATTCACGGGCACCGCTGCCCCTACCTGGCCCTGGGGGTCAAAGCCGGGCAGTACGCCATGACCTACCTGGACCAGGAGAACACCGGCATGGAAGAGATTGTCGCCATCGTGGAGTGCAACAACTGTTTCACCGACGGCATCCAGGTGGTCACCGGCTGTACCTTCGGCAACAACGCCTTGATCTATAAAGATTGGGGCAAAACCGCGGTCACCGTGGCCCGGCGCCAGGACGGGACCGCGGTGCGCCTGGTGGTGCACCCCGATTTCCGGGAGCGCATGTTTGCCCGCTACCCGGCCGCGGGGCCGTTGTTCGAGAAAGTGGTGGTGCAGCGCCAGGGCACCCCTGAGGACCACCACCGCTTCCACCACCTCTGGGAGGGGGTGGCCCGGCGGGAGTTGGAAGAGGTGGACCTCTCCGAGCAGTTTCTCATCGAGACGTGCACCATCCAGCTGCCGGCCTTTGCCCGGATTTTGGCTACGGAGGTGTGCGAACGCTGCGGTGAAGGGGTGATGGAGTCCCGCATCAGGGTCCAGGCCGGCCAGAAGGTCTGCCTGGCCTGCGCCGGGGAGGAATATCATCTCCTCACCGGCCAGGGGATGGGCTGCAGCCGGGAAATGTAAGGCCGGCTGCCGCCGGGGGCCCGGAGCAGACTTTCCCCAGGGTGATGGCCGCAGCCAGGCGTGGGGTGCGGCCCCGGAGTGTGCCGAACCGGGTTCGCCGGGTGCCGGGCCATCCAACCCTGGGGCGGTTCAGGGAGACGGAGGTGACGTTATGGAGCGGACCCGGAAAGTGAGGCGCCAGCGACTGGGGTACTGGTGGTTGCTGCTGGTCCTGGCGATGCCGGGAGTGGCCTGGGGGGCGGAGTTTTCCGCCACGATGATGGTCAAAGATGCCGCCAAGGTCATGCCCGGGAAGATTTATGTCCACGACGGCAAAATGCGCCAGGAATTTGTGGATGAGCGGGGGCAGACCATCACCATTGTGCGCCCGGACCTGAAGGTGGTCTACGTGATCCTCCCCCTCCAGGGAACCTATATAGAACTGCCTCTGATGCACAAGCTCCCGGGGCAGTTTCTCCAGATTCCCCCCAGGGCCTTGGGCAAGCACCGGGTGGGGGAAGAGCGGCTGAACGGCTACGACACCGAAAAATATGAGGTCAGCGTGCCCATCGGCCGCAGATTGGAAAAACAGACCTACTGGGTGGCGCCAAAATTGGGGCTGCCCATCAAGATGGAGTGCCGGGAGCGGCAATTTTCCCTGGAATACAAGAGCATCAAAGAGGCAAAGGTCCCGGACCGGCTGTTCGCCCTGCCCCCGGGATTGAAAAAGCTGGACTCCATCGGCGGCTTTGCCGACCGAGTGGAGGAATGACGCGTCCACCGCACTCCGGGCTCGCAAAAAACCGGGGAAGGCTGCCTGGGTCAGGCAGTCTTCCCCTTTTTGACGGCGGCGTCGGCGCGCCCCGCTCTTACTGGTACTGGATGTAAAGCGGCTTGGGGTTGAGCTTCAGCACGTCCTGGGGCGTCATCAGCGGATCGCCCTTCTTGGTATCATTGTGATAGAAGAGCTTGAAGCCGGTATACTCCACCGGGTGGGCGACGATGTAATCCCGGTAGGAATCCCGCTTCAGCCAGGGGGCGCCCCAGCCATCCATGTCCATGACAATCTGCACCTCGGGGCGGAGCTTGACCTTTTCGGCATTGGTGACCATGTTGCGCGTGAAGCGGTGCACGACGAGCACCTTGGGCGGGAGATTGTACTTTTTCACCAGCTCCGCCAGGTAGCCGGCGGCATAGTTGACATCCGCGGCGTCATAGGTGCCGATCTTGGTGGACGGTATTCTGCCGCTCTTGATCAAGTTGAACTCCGGGTCCATCCCCAGATGCACGTCCGGATTCTTCAGGATCCATTCGAAGCGCGGCAGAATGGTGCGGATGTCGGAATGGCCGGTCTGGATGTCAATGAAGAGGATGCCGTTTATCTCCTTGGCCCAGCCGTAAACCTCGTTGACCAGCGCGTCCGGATGGATCATCCGGTACTTGCCGCTCTTACCCGGCGCCCCCTGGGCCACCACTGCGACCAGGTGCAGGGCGGGCTGGACCGGCACGGAGGGGTCCGCCTTCTCCCATTTGGCCACCTCCACTTTCAGGCGCCGCAGCATCTCGTCCTTGGGGTACTCGCCCAGGGCCCCCATCTTTTTGGAGCGCGGATTGCCGTAGTAGGCGACGATGCGCTTTGCCGGCAGGATCGAACCCGGCAGGATCGGCGGGGTTTTCACCGGCCAGCCGTGCTGTTTGGCAAATTCGGGGTCCTCGCCGGCGTTGTACTTGCCGGGCGGGGCGATTTTTCCGGGCGGGGCGGACTGTTGCCATTTGGGGGTTTTGGCGCCTTTCTTTCCCTTCTTGCCCTTCTTCCCCTTCGTCGCTTTTGGGGTTTTGGCCGGAGCTGCCGGCGGGGTTTCCGGGGCCGCAACCGGGGGACCGGCAACCGGAGCTGGCGCCGGGGTGGCCGGGGTGGCCGGAGCAACGGCAGGCGCTGGCGCTGGGGTTGCCGGGCCTGCAGCAGGAGCCGGGGACGGGGCCGCGGGGGCGGCGGGGGCAACGGCCGGAGCCGGCGACGGCGCTACCGGGGTGGCCGGAGCGGGGACCGGAGCTGACGGTGGCGCCGCCGGGGCGACGGAGGCGACGGCGGGGCCGTTCGGCGCGGGCTCGGCCGCCTCCAGGTTGCCGGACCGGTCAAACGCCAGGCCTGCCAGGACGAACAACACCGCCAGGGCGGTGGCCAGCAGGGGGATAAATATCCGGGTGGACAGTCGAACACGCAGGGACATCACAAAGCACTCCTTAAATAAAATATGGGGCGCGGCCGGGGGCTCCCCAGGCAGACAGGTTATACCCGTTGCCAAAAGTTTGTTCTTAGCCCCCCTCACCCTGACCCTCCCCCGCTGGGGAGAGAGGGGATAAGAGGAAAGAACTTTTGGCAAACGCCATAAGAGCCCCCTTCAAGAACAAGCGGTCACACGGGATGCCCAACCGCAGCCTGAAACGGTCCTTCACGCACTCCTCCAAGACCTCCAGGCTCTTTTTTGATGGCGACGGGCAAGTCTGCCACATAATATCAGTTAATAAAGATTTTCGGGATGAGTTTAACCATAAAAATACGCCGGAAAGAGACCGTCGGCAAGAATAACGCTCAAGAGTCTTTCCGTGGGCCAACCTGGCGCCAACCCCGGCCCCAAAACCTCAAGGTCCGTTTCGAGGCGCCCCCTGCCCCGGCCCCCTTTCTTTAGGTGCGTACTTGCGGCGGGCCGGTTTTTTTCCTATATTCATATTAAATCCTTAGCAAGCAGAGGCACCCCATGTTTGGTTACAACATCACCACGTTGATCATTATCCTGGCCATCGCCCTCTTGCTCTTCGGGCCCCGGCGTCTGCCGGAACTGGGAGAAAGCATCGGCAAGGCCATCCGGAGCTTCAAAAACGCTCACGAGGACCCTGACGCCGCTTCGACCCGGACCGAGATTCCGCCCAATGCCACCGCGCCGCCGCAAACCGCCACGTGCCCCCAGTGCCACAAGGGAGTGAGTGGAGACTTTGCCTTCTGCCCCTATTGCGGCAGCCCGATGAGCAAGGCCTAAGCGACAGGTCTGTGCCATGGGGCTCGACCTCGAGACGCTGCTCATCCTCGCCGTCCTGGCGTTTATCCTCTTTGGCCCGGAAAAACTGCCGGAGTACGCCGCCACCCTGGGACGGTTCGTGGCCAAGATGCGCCAGGCCACCACGGAGATGACCCGGCAATATCAGGATGAGAACCCTTTTCGCTATCCCCCGGAGCCGACCCTGCCGCCGGCCCCGGAATCCACCTGCCCCTACTGCCAGCAAACCGTACCCCTGAACTTCACTTTTTGCCCTAAATGCGGCCAGCGGGTTAAGGAGGATCATTACCCCCCGCCACCTCAGCCGCCGGAGCCGGTGCTCCAGCCCGAAACGCCTCCTGTGGTCGAACGCGTCGGCCAGGCCGGCCAGCGCCGAGCCAACCCCGGCGCTGGCACCGCTACAAGAGGCCTATCCCCGGATTCGGCCCCTCCGGGATGATGAAATTGACCGGGCCCTGTCGATCATCAACCAGGCCGCCCTGGCCTATAAAGGGGTGATCCCGGATGATTGCTGGGAGGAGCCCTACATGCCGGAGGCGGAACTCCGGGCGGAAATTGCCGCGGGGGTCAACTTCTGGGGCTACGAGACGGAACAGGGTCTGGTGGGAGTGATGGGGCGCCAGGACCTTAAGGATGTCACCCTGATTCGCCACGCCTATGTGGACCCGGCGGCCCAGCGCCAGGGGGTGGGGGGGCGACTGCTGGCCTATCTCCTCCAGGAGATCCCCGGCCCCATCCTGGTGGGTACCTGGGCCGCGGCCTGGTGGGCCATCCGCTTCTACGAGAGACACAACTTCCAGCTGGTCACCCAGACGGAGAAATACCGCTTGCTCAACACCTACTGGTCCATTTCGCCCCGCCAGGCGGAAACCTCGGTGGTCCTGGGCAACTCCGAGTGGTTTACGTCAGGAGGTAATTTCGGCTAATCGGCTGAAAGCGTCGCCAGAATGAGGGTTCTCCCCTCCTGGCGGATACGGCCCGCCTCCTTAAGCGCCTTCATGGCTTTGGTGATGCTGACCCGATGAGCCCCCACCAGGAAACCCAATTCTTCGTGGGTGAGGGGAAACTGGATGGAAAACCCGCGCGGGCTCTCGACGCCGTGCTCCCGGGCCACCTGGGTGAGAACCTGGTAAAGCCGATCCTCCAGGTTGGTGAGGGAAAAGCTGCCCACCCGCTCCGTCAGCCAGGCGATGCGATTGCTCAAATTTTTGATGACTTGCAGCCCGATGTTGGCGTTTTCCAGGATAAGCTTTTCGAAGCCGGTCTTGGTGAAGCCACAGGTCAGAGAGTCTTCCAGGCACAATGCGGTCAGGGGATAATCCGCATCTTCGATGAGCATGCTTTCCCCCAGAAAATCCCCTGCCTTGCGAATGTCCAGGGTGATTTCGTTGCCCTCCGCGGTGATCTTGCCCAGCTTCACCCGCCCGGCTTTAAGGAGAAACATCTGGTTGGCCGGGTCTCCCTGGGAAAATACCACCTGGCCTTTCTTGAAGGTTTTGCGCAGGGCCGCCTGGGCCAGGTTGGCCATCTCCTCGGCTTTGAGGTTCGCAAACACCCACAGGTGCCCGATGCAGGTGGGACTGATTTCCACCCCAGGCCCTGCTATTTCTTCACAGAGGCATGGCATGAGCAGGTTCTTCCCCTAACCGGCTAAACTAACTCATCAGTTCAGCAAGGGTTTCCTGAAAATGATCCAACTGCAGTGCCTCGATGTCAATAGGCACCTGGGTCAAATCGAAGAAAGACAGAATTTCGTCGTCAGTAAGGGGATTAATACCCGGCTCCAATAGCAGTATCCGATTATACCGTCCCAGGTTCATCCTCACATCCACCGCATCCCACCCCAGGGCGGCCATAATGCCGGGCCAGGCTCTGATCCAGCCGGGAGTCATGACCATCGTGCCATCTTTTTCCAACTCCGCCAATTTTTCGCCAACAAAGGCCTCCAGGCAGTTCTTGACCGGGGATATCCTGGCTCCGTGGGCTCGGGCCAGCTGCACTATATCCGGGTGACACCCCACCCCCAGGAACATCTGGACTTCGGCCGGAGTGGTCTCAGTCTCAGCCAGGACGGTCTTTAGTGCCTGTTCCAGCCGATCAAGATCCGCGTGCAGGGCGGCATCAATCCAGATAATCGCGGCGTCCGATACGGACGGCAGGCATTGCTGTAATTCATCATAAAATACTCGGCAGGCAATTATGATTTTTGATTCTGCCATTACCCTCCTCCCCTCCACCGCCAGTTGGCCCTCCAACCCCTTGGACCCTACAGGGCCCTCACATGGCCAACTGGGCCTTAAGGCGGGCGGCGATCTCCCGGCCCAACTCCTGGGCCTGGCCCCAGACCTCCTGGTCTTCCACCCGGCAGAACTTCTCCGGGGTCACCGCGGTATCTTCCCCGAAAACCCAGGGCAGGGCGCTCATGGGGCAACTTTCCCCGAAGCCGCACACCAGGCATTCGGGGTTCCCCACCGCCTGCAACTGCCCCAGGACCTCCATGCCTTCCATTTTCAAGGCATGGGCGATCTGTGCATTGGCCTCCGCCACCCCCGGCGCGCCCCGGCCGATGCCCGTGGTGACCACCGCGGCCAGCTTGCCGCGATTGAGGCCGTGCTGGTGGCGAAAGGAAAAGAGGCGCTCCAGGAAAGCCTTGGTGAAGCCGTCCACGGAGCCATAGGGGCAATAGCCGCCCACCACCAGGGCCCCGGCGCGGCGAACCTTTTCCGCCAGCTCGGGAAAGTCGTCTTTCACCTTGCAGATGTTGTCTGCCTTGCACCCCAGGCAGGCGATGCAGGGCCGCACGTTGATGGTGCTGAGCTTGACGAATTCGGCTTTCAGGCCGCTGGCCGCCAGCACCGCCTGGACCAGGCGGTCGGTGTTGCTCTTCTTGATGGGGCTGCCGGAGATCCCCAGGATTTGCGGATACATAGGTTTCCTCCTTTGATGGGTAACGTATCAGCCAGAGCGCCCGGTCCCCTGCCGGGGCAGCTTTGCCAGAGCCTCCCTCAACGTGCGGGAAAGCGTCTCGCAGGCGGACACCACTTCCGGATGGTCCTCAAAGTTTTGGAACATCTCGGGGGTTATCTCATTGAAATTGGCGAACTCTTCCGGCGTCATCCACCGGGCCGGGCCGCCGTACTGGCAGGTGGTGCCGTAGCCGCAGATAAAACAGGGCGGCGTGGCGCTGTTGAAGAACACGGAACCGAGCACATTGTGGTTGAAGTAGCTGCCGAGGTGATGGGAAATCTCCCGGACGCCGGCCTCGGCCTCGTCGCCGCCCACGCAGACTGCGGCCGCCAGCTTGCCTATGGTTGAGGGGTCGTGGTGGCGCAGGGGAAACAGGCGTTCCAGGAAGGTGTGGGTAAAGGCGTTGGGATGGCCGAAATAAATCACGCCCCCCACGATTAAGGCGTCCGCGGCCTCGATCTTGTCGTAGAGCGGCGCCATATCATCAGGCTGGATGCAGCGCTGCTTTTCGGCGCATTTCACACAACCCAAGCACGGCATGATCTTCAGCTTGGCCAGATTAACCATCTCGTAGTCGTGCCCGGTATCTTGGGCGATCTTCTCCAGCAGGCGCTGCAAATTTCCCTTGGGCTTGGGACTGCCGTTGATAACCAGAAGCATGAGGGCCTCCCAGGGCGAGTTGCCGGTGGTCAAATTGACATGAAGGGCGCCGGCCCCAACCCTTTCACTGGTTAGATAATAATCATTGCAGGGATAACGTGCTGTAGTCCAGGCTACCGTCCGGGGAAAAAGATGCGGGGGAGGAAATTTGGCGCGATTTTATGAACCCGGCTCGCCGGCTCAGAGCTCCACCACTTCGGAACTCAAGGGGTGGCCCATGAACAGGCTGGCCAACTGGGCAAAACGCGGCGTCAGGTCGGTGGTGTGGTAACGGCGGGTGCCGCCCCGGCTCAGGCGGGCCTCAATTTCGGGATGGCGCCCCAGGTAATCCACCAGCTTGGCCGCGGTGACCTGGCCGGAGCAGATCAGGTCGTGGCCGGGGCCCAGGATGGCCCCGATGGGCTCCTTGAGGATGGAATAATGGGTGCAGCCCAGGATCAGGGTGTCCACCTGGCCCTGAAAGGGGGCCAGGTAGCGGCGCAGGATCAGGCTGGTGCCTTCCCACTCCTGCTCGCCGCTCTCGATGATGGGCACCAGGAGCGGACAGGCCTGCTGAATGACCTCCACCTCCGGGTCCAGTTTTTTCAGCTCCAACTCGAAGGATTGGGAGGTCACCGTGCCTTCGGTGGCGATGACCCCGATGCGCTTCATGCGGGTCCGGGCCACGGCCTCCTCCACCGTGGGGATCAGCACCCCCAGGACCCGGTGGCCGGGATAGCGCTCCGGCAGCCAGACCTGCTGGAGCCGCCGCAAGGCCCGGGCCGAGGCGGTGTGGCAGGCCAGGACGATGAGGCGGCAGCCCTGGCGGAAGAGATAATCCACCGCCTGCTCGGTGAAGCGGATCACCACCCGGTCGCTCCGGGTGCCATAGGGGATGCGGGCGTTGTCCCCCAGGTAGAGGTAGTCATACTCCGGCAGGAGCTGTAAAAATTCTCGTAAAACCACCAGCCCGCCGAAGCCTGAATCAAAGACGCCAATCATTTTAAGAACCGTTTTCCGTTTTCGGTTAAAAGACAGAGTATCTGGGCTTATGATGCAGGGGCCGTTGGCGAACCACCCCTCTGCGGGTTGCAAGCAGGCAATCTGCCTCCATGTGGCCCCGGCATCTTGCCGGTGCGGCGCACAGGCTGGAAAGCCTGTGCCACCAATACGTGCGCACCGCGCACCGTTGGGATGGTGGCGGGCACGGAGGCCCGCCCCACCGGCATTAATCCGACAGCCTGAGCAGGGTGCCCCGCTTGCAGGCGGATTTGAGCGTCAGGGAAACCAAGCCGTAGCTCAGGATAAGATATAACACGCTTTGGGCGAACCCGTAAAGCAGGGGGTGCGGCGAGGCCAGGGGGAAGCCGTAGAAGTGCCGGAAATAATCGAGAAAATAGGTCAGCGGGATGAGCTGCGCCAGGAACTGGGCCCCCCGGGGCAGCACGCTGACGGGATAGTAGAGGCCGCACAACAGCAGCATGAGGTAGGAAAAGGCCCAGGCCGCCACTTCGGCCCGCTGGCCGAAACGCAGCACCAGGGCCAGGACCAGGGCGCCGATGATGGCCGCATTCAAGAACAGGCCCAGGAGAAAGAGGGTCAGCCCCGCCGGGCCCGGCCGGCCTAAATCCATGTCGAAAAAGTAGACGCTCAAAAACCCCATGACCACAAAGACCAGCAGGCCCCGGACCAACCCCACCACCCCCGAGCCGATGAGAATGTGGAACAGGCTCACCGGGGCAATGAATTCGTGTTTCAAGCTCTTGGACCAGACGGAATAGAGCAGGGCGTAAGACAGGTCCAACTGGGCGATCTGAATGGTGTTCATGGTCACGGCGCCGATGAGGATAAAGGCCACCGTTTCCCCTTCCAGGCTCAGGAAGCGGGTCAGGAGACCCACGGAAAAAACGCCGATGAGGGGCCAGAACGCCATCTCGAAGATGGCGAAGACGTTGCGCCGGTTCACCAGGGTGCTCCGGGTGCTGAAGGCTAAGATCTTATTGAAGTTACTGCGTAATTTCATGGTAGATTTCTTCCAGGTCCACGGGCTTGACCACTACTTGAGACAGCTTCTTCCCGGTGGCGTACACGGCCGAAAGGACTGCCGGCAGCCGCTCCTCCCCCCGGTCCAACACCAGGTCTACCCGGGAGTCCTGCACCGTGTGGCGGAGCACCCCGGGCAGGCGGTCATAGTCCAGCGCCGCCGGGGAGTCCTGGAAAATCAGGCTGAGGTGGTCCCCCAACCCCAGGCGCCGCTGCAAATCCGGGATGCGGCCTTCGCTGATCAGCTGCCCCCCTTTCAAGAAGGCCACCTCGGTGCACAGCATCTCGGCCTCCCTTAGGTTGTGGGTCGTCAGGAGCATGGTGACCCCGGTCTCCCGGTTGAGCCGGAGAATCTCCTCCCGGATATGGTGCGCCATCTCCTGGTCCAGGCCCGAGGTGGGTTCGTCCAGAAAGAGGAGTTCCGGGTCGTTGATCAGGGCCTTGGCCAGGGCGAGACGCTGCTTGAGGCCGGTGGAGAGCCGCTCGAAGGTAACGGCCCGGTGTTCCGCCAGCCCGAACAACTCCAGGAGCGTCTCCACTTTGTCTGTCAAGGCCCGGCCTCCCAAACCGTAAAGCCGGCCGTAGAACCTTAAACTATCCACCACCGTCATACACCAGAGGAAATGGGACCCGCTGGCCGCCAGGTTGATGCGCTCCTTGAGACGGGCCGCCTCCCGGACCACGTCCAGACCCAGGACCTGCGCCCGGCCGGTGTCCGGCAGCAGCAGGGTGGCCAAAATCGAAATGAGCGTGGTTTTGCCGGCGCCGTTGGGCCCCAACACCCCGAAGATGGCCCCGGGGGGCACCGCCAGGTCCACCTGGCGGAGCACTTCCTTGACCGGACCCCACAGCCCGGTGCGGAAGCCCTTACCGATTCCCTGAGCCAAGATAGCTGGTTGCATAATTACCTAAAGAGACTCGCTTAAATACTATGAATCATGTAAACCACAAAGAAGATCCCGATGACCAGGATGCCCAAGGCAATAAGAGTATCAAGTATTAACGAAGGCTTATACGTATCTTCATCAATTTCTCTTTCCACTTTTTTATAGCGAACAAATGCCAAGAGGCCTATGGCTGCACCCATTGCCACCAGGACTATGCCCAATATTGATGAATATCCGACCGATGTGGGAGCAACTTCTTGAATATTTGATTTTTCAAAGAAATATCCCATCTTTTTAATGAACAAGGCAAATTTCTCAACCACAAAACCAAATGCCATGATGCCGATACTGGTCCTGACCCAGGCAAGGAACGTCCTCTCATTGGCCATGTGTACCCGGCGATTACGAACTTTTGCCGATTTGCGCTCTTCGGTTATTTCCTCCATAACGCCACCTCTCTCTTGTTGACGTTAGCGGTTCGGGGCAATGGTCCGGGCTCAGTCTATCAAACCCGGGCCTCAGGGCCAAGGTTTTCCGGATGAGGGCCGGACCGTTCCCTTGCAAAGTTGCTGATGCTGGGGTACATTAGCGCCAATATGAGCCAGGAAGAGCGCATCGTCAATCCCCGGCTCCAGACGGAGGATCTGGGGTTGGAGGCGGGGTTGCGGCCCCGGGATCTGACCGAGTTCGTGGGTCAGGAGGAACTGCGGCGCAACCTGGAGATTGCCCTGGAGGCGGCCCGGGCCCGGGGTGAGGCAGTGGACCACATCCTGGTGCACGGCCCCCCGGGTCTGGGGAAGACCACCCTGGCCTACATCATCGCCCACGAGATGGGCGGCGGCATCGAGTCAACCTCGGGCCCGGTGGTGGAGCGGGCCGGGCGACCTGGCGGCCCTGCTCACCAACCTGGCCCCCCGGGACGTCCTGTTCATCGACGAAGTCCACCGCCTGCCCACGGTGGTGGAGGAAATCCTCTACCCGGCCATGGAGGACTTCCAGCCTGGACCTGATTATCGGCCAGGGTCCGGGGGCCCGCTCCCTGAAATGGAGCTGCCCCACTTCACTCTGGTGGGGGCCACCACCCGGGCCGGACTGCTCACCCCGGCCCTGCGGGACCGCTTCGGCCTGATGCTGCCGGGTGGATTTTTACCGGGTGGAGGACCTGGTCCGGATTACGTACCGGCGCCGCCCAGGTGCTGGGGATTGAGATCGATGCCGACGGGGCCTGGGAGATCTCCCGGCGGTCCCGGGGCACCCCCCGCATCGCCAACCGGCTCCTGAAAAGGGTGCGGGATTACGCCCAGGTCAGGGCGGACGGCCGCATCGACCGGGAGTGCGCCGACGCCGGCCCTCAACCTGCTGGACGTGGACCAGCTGGGCTTCGACCGCATGGACCGCCAGATCCTGCTCACCATCTTCGAGAAGTTCGACGGCGGGCCGGTGGGGCTGGGCACCCTGGCCGCGGCCCTGTGCGAAGAGGAAGACACCCTGGAAGACGTCTACGAACCCTACCTGATGCAGTGCGGTTTCTTACAGCGCACCCCCCGGGGCCGCATGGCCACCAACCGGGCGGCGGAGTATTTCGCCAAGCTTCCCAGAAAAGGGAGATATCCCGCGTTATTTCAGGGAGAATAGGCGGCCTGGGGCGGCTGTCCTGCCAGCCGGACTTGTCTGGCCGGACGGACCGCGGTTGCCGCCGGTGCTGGGGTGTCGGTCCCTTCCCCCTGAAGAAGTTGAAACCTCGGCACCAGCCTCCAGCGCTAGCCTGCCTCTTCACAATGGCGCGTCGGCGCCCTCGCCTGCGCCTAAAAAGAGCCTGGACAGCCGAGGGCGGCTATCCTCCAGGAGCATGGCGCAGAGGTCTCGAGTTATCTTCCCGGTTGCAGCAATGCCAACGCCTTTTCCAACAGGTCCAGGGCATCATAGATCGGTTCGCACTCCAGACAATTCACGATATTATCCCGGCCCCGGGCGGTAAAGACGGTTTCCCGGGTCCCTTCGCACTGGCAGTTTTTGGCGGCCTGGCGCAGCGCTTCCATCAGCTTGGGCAGGGGGAGGTTATCGATATCCAGTTTCTTTAATTCGTTTTCCATGTTTTGCTCCTTGGATGGCAAATTTTCAGTTCATGCTTCAGGAAAATCTGCAAATCACCTGTAGGGGCGGGTTTTAACCCCGCCCCGGCAATCGCAATTTCCTGTGGTCTTGCTAAGGGACACTCTCTCTAGCATAAGAAGGACGCGGCCCATCCGCAAGGCCCCGGGAAGATCGGGTTGCTTATCCCGCCTTAATCATTATATTATGTGAAGCGAACTACCCGGTAATATAGAGGTATGAGGTGAGCATGACCGAGAAACCGCCTTCCTCCATGGCCCGTTACGCCGTCTGGTACGTGCTGGCCTTAATCCTGTTGCTGTCGATCTTCCAGTATTACAGCACCGTGCAACAGGCCGTGGAGATGAGCTACAGCGAATTTCGCCACCTGGTCCAGATTAAAGGCGTTAATGACCTGACCATCAGCACCGACACCATCGCGGGTGATCTTTTGCCAAAAGGCATCGACGAATTGGCCAAAGAGAGAAAAAAACCCGACCTGCCCCAGACCCTGGCCAAGCAGTTTGAGAAGAAAAAGCCGACATTTTCCACGGTGAGGCTGGAAGACCCCGACCTGGTGAAGCTCCTGGCCAAGAATAACATCAGTTATCGGGCCGTCCAGGAAAAAACCTGGCTCACGTCGCTCCTGTCCTGGGTCTTCCCCTTTGCGCTCCTCATCGCCATCTGGGTCTACTTCTTCCGGAAGATCGGCAGCGGCGCCGGCGGCCTCATGACCGTGGGCAAGAGTAAGGCCAAAGTCTATGTTCAGGATGAAACCAAGGTCACCTTCCAGGATGTGGCCGGGGTGGAAGAAGCCGAAGAGGAACTGAAGGAAATCATCGAGTTCTTGAAGAACCCGGCCAAATTTCAGGTGTTGGGAGGCAACCTCCCCAAGGGCGTTCTGCTGGTGGGTCCCCCGGGCACCGGCAAGACCCTGTTGGCCCGGGCCGTGGCCGGAGAGGCCGGGGTGCCCTTTATGAGCCTGTCCGGGTCCGATTTTGTGGAAATGTTCGTGGGGGTGGGCGCCGCCCGGGTCAGGGACCTCTTTGCCACGGCCCAGGAGAAGGCGCCCTGCATTATCTTCATCGACGAACTGGACGCCATCGGCAAGGCTCGGGGCCTTTCCCCCATGGGGGGCCCGGAGGAGCGGGAAAATACTTTGAACCAGATGTTGTCCGAGATGGACGGCTTCGACACCCGCAAAGGGGTGATCATCATGGCCGCCACCAACCGCCCGGAGATCCTGGACCCGGCCCTGATCCGCCCCGGGCGCTTCGACCGCCACATCCTGGTAGATCGGCCCTCCCTCAAGGGCCGGGAAGATATTTTGCAGATCCATATCCGGAACATCAAGATCTCCCCGGAAGCCGACCTCCACACCCTGGCGGCCCGCACCCCCGGCATGGTAGGGTCGGATTTGGCCAACATCGTCAACGAAGCGGCCTTGCTGGCGGCCCGGAAAAACAAGGAATCCGTGGAGATGGACGACTTTGAGGCCGCCATCGACCGGGTGGTGGCCGGCCTGGAAAAGCGCAACCGGGTCATGAACCCCAAGGAAAAAGAGATCGTGGCCTATCACGAGACCGGCCATGCCCTGGTGGCCGAAGCCCTGCCCACCACCGACCGGGTCCACCGGGTCTCCATCATCCCCCGGGGCATCGGCGCCCTGGGCTACACCATGCAGCTGCCCACCGAAGACCGCTACCTGATGACCAAAACCGAGCTGGAAGACCGCATGGCCGTGATGATGGGCGGCCGGGTGGCGGAGGAATTGACCTTCAACGAGATTTCCACCGGGGCCCAGAACGACCTTTACCGGGCCACGGACGTCGCCCGCTCCATGATCCGGGAGTATGGCATGAGCGAAAAACTCGGGCCCATCACCTTCGAGCGGGAGCGGCGCCCCCTGTTCATGGACACCATGATGCCCCCCGGCTCCAAGGATTACAGCGAAGCCACGGCCCTGGAAATCGACCGGGAGGTGGCGGCGCTGGTGAACCGGGCCCACCAGCGGGCCCGGGAGGTCCTGGAAAAAGAGCGGGAGGTCCTGGAAAAGGCGGCCAAGATCCTCCTGGAGAAAGAGATCCTGGAAGGCGAGGAATTGCGGGAGATTTTGAATTCCCACGGCCAGGCACGGCCGGCCTGAGGCGCTGGTAAGGCGGGCTGCCGGGCCCGCTCTTTCGAAAAGTTTTTTTCGCAGCAATGCAGTAAATATAGGGCGTGCCGTGCACGCCGAATGATGGCGGCCACAGGCCGCCCTATCAGGCACCAAGCACCGGCAAGACATCGGCGCCACCAACAATTTGCCTTTGAAAATTTCGGCTCATGTATCGTCCCAGGACTAGTCTTATAAACGGTTGAAGGTTTTTTCTCCCTCCCCCTTGATGGGGGTGGGTGGGGGTGGGGGTGAACTTGCCGGGCATTGCTTCAACCTATCCCCCTCCCCCCAACCCCCTGCCACCAGGGGAGGGGGAGTTATTGATGCCAAGCTTTTGTAAGGTATCTGTGGAACCCGATATTAGCTGCGGCGGGCAGGCCCCGCCCGATGAAAAATCCCCCCAATCCTTTTCGCCTTTTCGCGTTTTCCCCTTTTTCCCCCAACGTAACCGGCCCTCGCCCCCAGGAGCGCTGAGGTGAGCGCCACGAAGTTTTTCTCCACCGGCGCCGCCCTCCAGGACTACCTGCTGGAGCACGCCGGCCCCGGGGTCCTGGGGCTCATCCCCCACCAGCGGCTGGCCCACCAGGTCTGGCACCGGCAACGCCTGGCGGCGCTGGCGGCCGGCCGGCCCGCCTGGGAACCGGTGGCGCTTTTGACCCTCAACGCCTGGTGGTCCGAGCTCTTTAAGGGACTGTGGTCCCCGGTAGCCCTGGCCCCGGCCCTGGTGCGCCTGGCATTGTGGCGTCAAGCCCTGAAAACAGCCCCGCCGCCACCGGGCCCCACCCCGGAGCTGGCCTGGGCCCAGGCCCTGGACGAGGCCCACACCCTCCTGTGCCGCTATGCGATGGCGGCCGGGGACGCCCCCCCTAAGGCTGGTGCGGATGACTCAATGCTGGTGGCCTGGCGCCGCCGGGTTACGGGCATCTATATCGGGCTCTTGCGGGCCGGAGGCTGGCTGAGCCCCGGGGAACTCCCGGCTCATCTCACCATTGCCCTGAGGCTGGGCAGGATCAAACTCCCCCCCCGGGTGCTGGTCGCGGGCCTGGAAACCCCGGCCCCCATGGAAGACCTCTGGCTTCAGGAGCTCAGCCGCCGCACCCAGGTGGTCCATCTCCAGGTGCGGGGCGATCCCTCCAACGTGGGGGAGGCGGTGGCTCTGCCCGACCCCGGCCAGGAACTGCACTGGGTGGCGGCAAAGCTGGTGGAACTGGCCCAGCAGGATGATCTGCCCCTGCACCGCCTGGCGGTCACCGCCCCGGCCATCGACACCTATGTCCCGCCATTGCGCCGGGTCCTGGCCGAACTGCTGGGGCCGCCCCAGTCGCCCGCCGGCTGGGCCTACAATTTCTCCCAGGGGCCGAACCTGTCCGAAGTCCCCCTCTTTGCCGCGGCGCGGCTGCCCCTGGCCTTCATCGCCGCCCGGGAGCGCCGGGAAGACCTGGTCTCCCTGCTCTTGTCCCCTTATTACGGCGCGGTGCAGGTCCAAGGCCGCGGCCTGGCCCATTGGGATCGCATCTTCCGGGAGCGGCGGGTGGATCAGGGGTGGGACCAGCTGCGCCAGGCGGTGCTGCGATCCCGGCCTCCTGAGGCGGAGATCGCGGCGCTGGACCGGCTGGACCGGGTTTGGCGTTCCCTGAAGGGGCCAACGGCCTCCGCAAGGGAGTGGGGCCGCATTCTTAAAGCCGCCTGGCAGGAACTGGGATTTCCCCGGGGGCTCGGTGAGACCGACAGGGAGCCCTGGAAACGCCTTGACGGCCTCCTCCCCGAACTTGAGATCGCCCTGGGCGCGGCGGTGATGGACGCCGGGGAGTTTCTGGAGTGGCTCACCATCGGGGCCCAGGGGGTTATCCTGCCCGGACCGGGGATCCAGGTTGCGGGGATCCAGGTCCTGGGCCTCCTGGAGATGCGGGGCTTGGACTTTTCCCGGGTCTTCTGCCTGGGGATGAACTCCGGGAGCCTGCCGGCCCCGCCCCGGCCCCTCCCCCTGCTCTCTCCCGGTGAAAAACGCCTGGTCCTGGGCGGGACGTATCAGAGCCAGCATCACTTTGCCGCGGAACTTTTCCACAATCTGTTGGGCGCCGCACCCCACCTCACCCTGACCCGGCCCCGGATGGTGGACCAGGAGGAACGGGTGAGCACGTCGGTGTATCCGGGGGAATGGGGCCAGGCCGAAATGGCGGTGCTCACCAGCCCTGATCCCGCCTGGCTGCGGTCTCCCGCCGTCCAGGCCGTGTTTCACGCCCCGGCCCTGCCTGCCGGGTCACCGGGACCTGAACCTCCTCACCCCTTTCCCCTGCCCGGGGAAATCTCCTTGAGCCAGGTGAGTACCGCCCTGGCGTGCCCCTGCCGCTTTCTGCTGGAAAACTTGCTGAAAATCCGGGAACTGCCGGAGATCGAGGCCGGTCTCGACCCCCGGGAGCGGGGCCAGATGCTCCACGAAATCCTGGCCAGCTTCGCCGCGGCCTTTAAGGAAGTCCTCGAGGCAGATCAGGCCTGGGACCACGGGCGAGCCCGGGAACTGCTCCAGGAGGCCGCCCGCCGGGTGTTGGCCCCCCTCAGCGGCGATCTCCACTGGCAGGCCGAGGCGGACCGCTGGCTGGGGGAGAACGGCTTGCTGTGGGAGTGGCTGAACCGGGAACGGGAGCGTTTTGAGGCAGGCTGGCGCTGGCAGGGCTTTGAGGTGGCCTTCAATGACCTCCGGGGCCCGGACTGGCCCTTTACCCTGCGCGGCCGCATCGACCGCCTGGACTATAACCCGGAAACCGCCGACCTGGTGGTCTGGGATTATAAGAGCGGGGAAATCCCCAAGAAAAATCAGGTGTTGGATGAGGTGGCCGAGGCCCAGCTGCCCTGCTACCTTCTGGCCGTGGAGCAGGGCCGGGTGCCGGGCGGCCCGGCTGCCGCCAACCTCCGGGCCGGGTTTATCGGCCTCAAGTCTCCCCGGCCCCAGCACCTTAAACACGAGGATTTCGGCGCGACGCCCGAGAAGTGGGTTGAAGCCGCCGGGGTCTTTGCGGCGAAGGTCACGGCCCTGGGCCGCTGTCTGGCCGCGGGGGATTTCCATCCGGACCCCAACCCGGCCCCTACGATACCCCACGACGGGGCCTGCCAATATTGCCCTTACGAGTTGGTCTGCGGCTTTACCCCGGAGCCGGCCGAGGAAGCCGAGGAAAAGGAATTGTAGTCATGTCGCGAACCCTACGGAACTGCCATGACCAGGAGTTTCGTATACAGCATGGCCTTAAATCAAACCAAAAACTTGGCCAATGGGAGTTGGAAGTCCCCCTTTGAAAAAGGGGGATTTAGGGGGATTTCAGGAGGTTAATGAAAATCCCCCCTCCCCCCCTTTTACCAAGGGGGGTAAAAAGCGTAGGTCTTTGTCTATCATCGCAATTATGGAACATCACACTAAAAAACCGACTCAGCCCGCTGATCAAGCCATCCGGGACCAGGCCCTGGGTCCTGGGGAGAGTTTTCACCTGGAGGCCCCGGCGGGCTCCGGCAAGACCTCGGTGCTGTTGGCCCGGTTTCTTACGCTTCTGGCCCGGGTAGACGCCCCCGAGGAGATGCTGGCCCTGACCTTTACCCGGAAGGCCGCCGGGGAGCTGCGCGCCCGGGTCATGGCCCTCCTCTGGGAACGGCAGGAGCCGGGGCCGGATGCCTCTCCCCTGGAGCTTCGGCTCCGGGAACTGGCGGCCGAGGTCTTTCGGCGTCACGGAGATGAAGCGCAGCTCAAGCTGACCCCGGAGCGCCTCCCCATAATGACCTTCCACGGCTTCGGGGCCCAACTCCTGAAGCTGGCGCCCCAGGAAGCCGGAGCGCCGCTGACGTTCAACCTGCTGGAAGAAGACGAGGCCCGGTGGCTCAAAGTCGAAGCCCTGGACGAGATGCGCCGGCGCCTGAACGGCCGCCCCGCCCGGGACCCGGTGCGCCAGGCCCTGGTGCGCCGCCTGGTGCGCCTCAATAACGACTGGCGGCGCCTGGCTCAAGAGCTGTCCGGGCTGGTGTCCCGGCGGGACAGCCTGGGCGACTTTCTGGCTCTGGCCCGGGTCAGCCGGAACGCGGCCGCCTACCGGCAGCTCCTGGAGGAACGGTTTAAAATGGCGCTGCAGCCGTCCCTGGAAGGGCTCCGGGCCGGCCTGGGGGACCGCGCCTTAGGCCAGGTTTGGCTAGAGTTTTGGCGGGCGCTCCAGGGGTCTGACCATGGCGACCTCATCCCCCCTGAGCTGCCTGGGGCGGCCCCGGCGGATTTATCCGCCTGGCAAGCCGTGTCTGCAGTTCTCCTCACCAAGCAGGGAGCCCCCCGCAAGCGACTCTCGGTTAAAGACGGGTTCCCCGAAGGCTTTGACCAAAAGTACTGGTGCTCCCCTGATCCAGGACTTGCCCGGGCCGGTGGTCAGGATTTTGAAGCAGTGCCGGGACCTGACCCCCACCGGGGCTTCTCCGGAAGAAGCCGCGGCGCTCCAGGACCTGGTCATCCTGGTGGGAGAAGCCCTCGGGGTGTACGAACAGCTCTGCGCCCGGAGGGGGGCCCTGGATTTCGTGGACCTGGAGGCGGCAACCCTGAATCTCCTCGCGGAGGACGACCCCACGGAGGTCATGCTCCGCCTGGATTGGCGTCTCAAGCATATTCTGGTGGACGAATTCCAGGACACCAGCGTCAACCAGATGCAACTGCTCTGCCGTCTGATGGCCGGCTGGCAGCCAGGCGCCGGGCGCACCCTGATGGTGGTGGGAGACCCCAAGCAATCCATCTATGGCTGGCGCCAGGCCAAGCCGCGCCTGTTCATCGCCTCCCGGGAAGGATTGCCCTGCGGCGGCGCCGAACCCCTGCCCCTGACGCCTTTGCAGCTGACCACTAACTTCCGGGCCACCCGGACCCTGATTACCTGGGCCAACGAGGTGTTCGAGTCCACCGTCATGAAAAGCGGCACCGCCGGGGCCCGGTTCCATCGGGCCGAGGCCCGCCCCGGGGCGCCGGAGGGACCCGCCCCTTATCTGGCGCTCTTTACCGGAGAAACCGAGCCTTCAGCCCGGGAGCTCGAGGCCCGCTGGCTGGCCCGGGAGGTGGCCCAGGCCCTGCCCACCCTGGGGCCGGATGAAAAAATCGGCATTCTCCTCTTCACCCGGAAGCATCTGCCCCGGTATCTTCAGGCCTTATACGATGCCGGGCTGGCGGTCCGGGTCAAGGAGGGCCTGAAGCTGGCCGAGAGCCACACCGTGGCCCACTTGCACAATCTGGCCCGGGCCCTGACCCGGCCCCAGGACGAGGTGGCCTGGGCCGCGGCCCTCCGGGGTCCCTGGGGCCCCCAACCCCTGGCCACCCTGGCCCGGGTGGCGCAAATTCCGGGAGAGCTCTGGCCCGAGAGATTGCGCCGGGTTGCCGGGGAGGGTGACTGTCCCGGGGATTTGCCCGGGCTCAGCGAGTCCCTGGAAACAGCCCGGGGCCAGGTGGGGCGGCGGCCTCTGGCCGACATCCTGGCCGACTGGCTCGGGGCCGCGGGCGCCTGGACCGGGATCGCCGCCGGGGAAGGCCCCCTGGGAGTGGCCAATGCCCGGACCTACCTGGACCTGCTGGCCGGGGCGGAAGCCGGGCTCCCCGAGGCCACTTTCGTCAAGGCCGACTTCAACCTCAAGGAGGCGTATCAGCCCCCGGACCCCCGGGCCCAGACCTCCCAGGTGGAGATCTTGACGGTGCACGGGGCCAAAGGGCTGGAGTTTCACCAGGTGTTTCTCCCCTTTCTGGATTGGCAGCCCTTGCAGAGCGAAGACAACACTCCCCCCTTCCTCCTGGAGGAGATTCCCGGCGAAGGCGTCCACGGGCTGGCCCTGGCCCGTCCGTATGCCCAGAAAAACCAGGGCTCTCTTTACCTCCTGCTCCGAGACTTGAAGAACCAGCGGGTGGTGGACGAGGCCCGGCGGGTCTTTTACGTGGCGGTGACCCGGGCCCGGCAGCGCCTGGTCATGTCCGGCCTCGCCCGGCTTGATAAACCGGGCAATTGGCAGGCATCGGGTGAAAGCCCCCTGGCGTGGCTGCGGCAACACTACGGACAAGACCTGCCGCCGGCGGGATTTCCGGTAAGCTGGCCCGGGCCGGAAATGGACGTGGAGCGTGTAACCGAGGTTCAGTCCCTGACCGGCGAAACCGGCCCGCTCCGGGAATTGCTCCCGGCCTGGGATTTTTCCCCGGAAGCCGCGCCTTTTCAGGTAAGCTTTCCCTCCAGCCTGGCGCCTGACCCTGACGCAACCGCGGCCCGGCCGGAAACCGAAGCCGGCACCGATGGCGACGCGGCCCGAGCCCGGGGCGTAATCATGCACCGGGCCCTCTCCACCCTGGCCCGGGGTAATCCGTTGCCGGATGCAGTCTCCCTGGCCGCGGCGCTGCGGCAGGAGGGGATGAGCCCGCCGGCAGCCGCTACCCTGGCGGCGGAAATTGAGGCCGAACTTGCGGCCTGCCAGGCGGACCCGTTCCTGGCCGCGCTCCTGGCCCCGGAGGTCCCCGGGGCGGCCAGCGAGTGGCTCCTGGAAGACCAGCCCCAGCCGGGCGCCATCCGCCGGGGCGTCATTGACCGCCTGGCCTTCGACGGTAAAGACTGGTGGCTCCTGGATTACAAGTCCTCCCGCCCCGCTGCCGGGGAGGACTGGGAAGCCTTCATCACCCGGGAGACCGAAAAGTACCGCCCTCAACTCCTGGCCTACCGGGAGATGGCGGCCAAGGCCAAGGGGATTGAGCCGCCGGAGGCTATCCGCCTGGGAATCTATTTCACTGCCTGCCAGCAGTTGGTAGAGATGTAACGGCGTCGGTTATTGAATATATGTCGTGATTAATCGCCAGGTTTTGATAGTGGATAGGTATTGATGCAATCAATCTTCCTCTATCTCCTGACTGGATAAGACAACAAAAAAGGCAGGGCCACCACGGGCCCTGCCTGGAGTATATGCGGGCGAAGAGTTAGTCAAAATCAGGGTTTTCCGGAACCTCGGCAGTCCCAAACCCAGCAGTCGTTTGCATTATCATCTGTCTATTGGGACGCCAAAGGCCCTTGAATCTTTGGCCAGCCGGGCTGGTATTTCAAAGGCGCTGGAGCGTGTCTTGGCTGCTCGTCGGTTACCCCACATCTTCACCTTGGCCCTTTGGGGACAAAGATAGCACCAGGTAAAAGATTTTTTCTGCCTGCCAAATTTATTGCCCCTCTGTGGCAATTTCCTCTGAACTCCTGAGACCCGTCATGAGACTTATCGGTTAATTTGGCGGCAAGAATCATCCCGGCAACAAATATTACCATAATACCAAGACCCAATACGGTCCACATCATATTCTCCCTCTCCTCAGGTCAGCGTTTCATAGCCATGATTTTTTGTAGGATAGAAGCAATGACTATGCCAGAGCAGGGGTTATTACGTTAACTATCTATAATAATTAACTTATAACCTTAAACGGGGTCTTCCTGGTTTGCAGTGAACCACCCAAGCGACCACAGATTTAGCAAATAAGTTTAATTGGCATGTCTATAATGTACGAATATGTATAGTGATCCATTCATTTATTACAAATAAGTTCTAAAACTGTGTATCGCACCATTCTCGGGCGATGCTGGACTGGGGTCTTTAAGCTCCATAGCAGCAAGGAGGCTTGGTTCCGAGGGTTAAATATGATCAAAATTCAGGGGAAAGATATCTTTTTTCTTTATTCATCTTTGCGGGCTTTCTAAAATTTGTCAGGAAAATTCAGATGATTGCATGATGCAACAATGTACAGCTGCCCTCTAATCCAAACTCAATGCACCCATGATAGCGGGCACCTGCTGTAGCCTCGACTAGCAGATAGCTGCCCTGACCAGAACCTTATCAATTGCCAGCAAAACCTGCTATATATGGTCCCTATGAAGGGTTTTGAAAAAGTGGGTCGGGAGAGTTGCGGGGAAATTAACTGGCGAAAAGCGGCATGCCTGTTCCTGGTGCTGGGCTGGCTGGTGCTGCCCGTCTGGTCCGCCCAGGCCCAGGACACTCTGGAGGCCCAGGGTATCCGGTTCCGGCTCATCCCCGGGGGCTGGTACTTTGTGGGGTCGCCGCCCAACGAGACCGGGCGCTACGCCGACGAGGCCGACTCCCACAAGGTCAAGCTCAAGCCCTTTTATATCAGCGTCACTGAAATCACCAACGCCCAGTACGGCCGGTTTGTCAAAGCCACCGGCCATAAAAAACCCCTCTACTGGCAGGACCGAACCCTCAATGGACCCAACCAGCCGGTGGTGGGGGTCACCTGGCACGATGCCGCGGCCTTCTGCCGGTGGTTGACCAAAGTTACCGGCGCGCCCCAGGCACTCCCCACGGAAAACCAGTGGGAAGTTGCGGCCCGGGGGGGCCTGGTGAGCCAGCCCTATCCCTGGGGGGACGCGGCCCCGGATGCCGGGGGCGTGTTTCGGGCCAATTTTCACACGCCTCTCCCCGGGGCCGCCGGGTTTCGCTTTACCGCGCCGGTGGGCTCCTTTCCCGCCAACGGCTACGGCCTGTTCGATATGGCCGGCAACGTCTCGGAGTGGTGCCAGGACCGCTATGTGCCCCTGCGCACCGGCGGCCCGTTCAAGCCCGGGCTCTTACGCCTCCTCAAGGGGGGCTCATGGCTCTCGGGGCCCCGGGACCTGCGCCCCGCCGCCCGCCAGTCCGCCCCGCCCCTTTATGCCGACGGCTATATCGGCTTTCGGGTGGTCCGTCTGCCCCTTCCCTGACCCCCTATTTTTTTCATCATTCTGTACCATTTTACCTTGCCCTGATCATGTGTAGATGGTAATGTGTATATAACTGTTTAGATCACTAATGGACAAGGTTTAAGGAGGCATAAATATGGCTGAGTTAGATTTTGAAAAACTATCTGTTGACCCCGCAAGCCGGGAATTGATGAAGAAGGCCGCAGGCGGATGGCTGTGAGACCATTTTTGACCGGGCCCAGACCATGAAGCCCTGCCCCATCGGCGCTGAAGGCGCCTGCTGCCGGATCTGCTCCCAGGGTCCCTGCCGGGTGCCGCCTCCCAAGAAGAAAGAAGGCGAGACCGGCGAAGAGAAGAAACAGCGCACGGGTCTGTGCGGCGCCACCGCCGAGACCATCGTGGCTCGGAACTTTGCCCGCATGGTCTGCGGCGGGGCCGCCTCCCACAACGACCATTCCCGGGGCGTGGCCAAGCTGTTCAAGGAAGTGGCTTTGGGCAAGGCCCAGGGCTATGAGCTCAAAGACGTAGCCAAGCTGCACCGCCTGGCCAAGGATTGGGGCGTGGCCACCAAGGAAGGGGAAGGCGACGATGCCAAGCCCCGGACCAAGGAAGCCATCGCCCTGGAAATGGCCGATAAAATTTTGCTGGAGTTCGGCCAGCAGGACGGCGAGCTCACCAACACCAAGCGGGCCCCCAAGAAGCGCCTGGAACTGTGGCGGAAATACAACATCGTGCCCCGGGGCTGCGACATCGAGATCGTCGAACTGATGCACCGCACCCACATGGGCGTGGACCAGGACTACCACAACATCCTCAACCAGTGCAGCCGCACCGCCCTGTCCGACGGTTGGGGCGGGTCCATGATCTCCACCGACCTCCAGGACGTCATTTTCGGCTGCCCGGTGCCGGTGGCCGGTGAAATCAACCTGGGCGTCCTCAAAGAGGACCATGTCAACATCATCATCCACGGCCATGAGCCGGTCCTGCCGGAGATGATCTACGTGGCCTCCCAGGAGCCGGAGCTGCTCGAGTACGCCAAGAACAAGGGCGCCAAGGGCATCCAGCTGGCCGGCATGTGCTGCTCGGCCAACGAGATCCTCATGCGCCACGGCATTCCCATTGCCGGCAACTACCTGCAGCAGGAGTTGGCCATCATCACCGGCGCGGTGGATGCCATGATCGTGGACGTGCAGTGTATCATGGAATCCCTGGCCAACGTGGCCAAGTGCTACCACACCAAGCTGATCACCACCGACCCCCGGGCCCGGATGACCGGCGCCACCATGCACATCCCCTTTGACGATCATCACGCCCTGGACATCGCCCGCCAGGTAGTTCGGGAAGCCATCGACAACTTCCCCAACCGGAAATCGCCGGTGATGATCCCCAACGTCCACACCCCCACGGTGGTGGGCTTCAGCTACGAGACCATCCAGTACCTGCTGGGCGGCTCCATCCGGGGTTCCTACTACACCCTGAACGACAACATCATCAACGGCCGGATCCGGGGCGTGGCCGGCGTGGTGGGCTGCAACAACTGCCGCACCACCCACGACAGCTCCCATCTGACCCTGATCAAGGAACTGATCAAGAACGACGTCATCGTGCTGTCCACCGGCTGCTCCGCCATGGCCGCGGGCAAGTACGGCCTCCTGAGCCCGGAAGCCGCCAAGTTCTGCGGGCCGGGCCTGGCCGAGATCTGCGAGACCGTGGGTATCCCGCCGGTACTGCACATGGGGTCCTGCGTGGATAACTCCCGGATCCTGATGGCGGCCACCGCCTGCGTCAAGGCCGGGGGCCTGGGCAGCGACATCTCGGACCTCCCCGCCGCGGGCGCGGCGCCGGAGTGGATGAGTGAGAAGGCCATCGCCATCGGCCAGTACTTCGTGGCCTCGGGCGTGTACACCCTGTTTGGGGTGACCTGGCCCACCACCGGCTCGGAGATCCTCACCGACTACCTCTTCAAGGGCATCGAAGAAGAGCTGGGCGGCAAGTGGGACCTCGAACAGGATCCGGAACTGATGGCCAAGAAGATGATCGCCCACATCGACCTGAAGCGCAAAGCCCTGGGGATCGACAAGGCCCGGGAGCGGGTCCTCTACGATATGGATATGCGCCGGGAAATGGCCGAAGCCGCCGCCGCCGGAGAGGAGCACTAGGAACCAACGAGGTATTGGGGAAGGGACCAGGGGCCCACGGCCCCTGCCCCCCCTTAAGAAGGCTGAAAGCCGGGACCGCTGGTCCCGGCTTTTTTATGAAACATAACCGTAGGGGCGGACCTGGGTGTCCGCCCTTCTTGCCAATTTTTCCCGGTTGCATTTAGGTCTCTGTCGGAGTAAAAGAAAATGGAGATGGCGGATCAACCGGCAAAACCTCATTATTACGGGCACCGGGCCCGACTGAGGGGTCGCTTCCTCAACGGCGGCCCCGGGGCCTTGCAGGACTATGAGCTCCTGGAACTGCTCCTGACCTTCGCCATCCCCTACTCCGACGTCAAGCCCCTGGCCAAACGGGTAATCGCACATTTCGGCTCCTTCACCCAGGTCCTGGACGCCACCCCCCAGGCCCTCATGGAGGTCACGGGGATCAAGGAGTACGCCGCCATCCTCATCCGCCTGGTGAAGGCCTGCTCCGAATACGCCCTCAAGTCCGAGGCCCTCAAGCGCCAGCCGATCAATTCCCTGGAAAACCTGGTGGATTACTGCCGGGCCTCCATGGGGGGCCTCCTGGACGAGCAGTTCCGGGTGGTCTTTTTGAACAGCCAGAACGAAGTCATTGCCGAGGAGATCGTCCAGGAAGGCACGGTGAACCAGACGGTGGTCTATCCCCGCAAGGTCCTGGAACTGGCCCTGAAACACAAGGCCACCGGGCTCATTTTGGTCCACAACCACCCCAGCGGTAACCTCACCCCTTCAGCCGCGGACCGGGAGCTGACCCGGGCCCTGGTCAAGGCCGGGCAGACCCTGCACCTGACCGTCCACGACCACCTGATCATCGGCCGCCACGGCTACTTCAGTTTGGCGGAACAGAATATGCTCTGAGGAAAATTCTCGTTGACCGACGAGCTTATGGCACGTTATGGCCAGATTTTTTCCATAATCTGCCCGCATTCATCCCGGCTCCCTCAAGAATCCCCCTCCCTCGCCATCATTCCTTTAGTATAATAGTCTTCGGAAAACAAAGAGTATCGAAGCTATCTGGAGGCGGAAAGATCATGAGGAACTTGAGATTGCTCTTGTCGGTAACGCTGTTGATTATAGGCCTGAGCAGTCCGGGGCTGGCCTGGAACCCCACCGAACTGCCCCCCGGTTTTGTCGTCGAAACACCGGGCTCCCCCGTAGAATTGGGGGGTAAACCGCTTTTCTATCTCCGGGTACATTATAAAGCCTTGAGCACGGCAAAGAGAGCTCATCTGTTTTCCGACCGGATCAGGAAACTGGCCGAGGATCCCACCTTTAACCCCCAAACCATCACTGTGGAAGATTCGGTGTTAAGTTCGGATATCATGGTGGGGGACCAGACTATCATGCCTGTCTGGGCCTTTGAGGGCAAGGTGGAAGGGAAGCCCGCCAATGAGCTGGCCCGGGACTATGCCGACAAGATCCGGCAAGCCGTTGTGACCTATCAACAGGAACATAGTTTCCACGCCCTGGCTTTTGGGGCCCTCAAAACCCTGGCAGCTTTAGTATTAGTCGCCCTGCTCTTCCTGGTTCTGGTACGAGTGGTGCGCCGGATCAATCGGGCTCTCTGGGCCACCGAGAGAATCCAAGCCATCAAGATCGGCAATTTCGAATTCTTCACCGCTGCACGCATCAAGGCCATCCTGGTAGGGGCCGTCAAGATATTCCGGCTTCTGGTGGCCTTTTTTCTCTTTTATACCCTGTTGCACCTGGGGCTCAGCTTCTTTCCCTGGACCCATAAGTACGCGGTAAAACTTTACGACAGCCTGGTTGGCGCCCTCGAAGTCATCGGGGGGGCCATGTGGGACCAGATTCCCTCCATTACCTTCCTCTTAGTGCTGCTGTTCATCGCCCGGTATGTCCTTAAAACGCTCCGGTTTATCTTTGAACAGGTGGAGGCAGGCACAATAACCCTCCCCGGCCTTGACGCCGATGTCGCCCCGATCACCTATAAAATTGTCCGGATACTGGTCATCGCCTTTGTGGTGGTGATCGCCTATCCCTTTATCCCGGGCTCCAACTCCAATGCCTTTAAAGGAATCTCCATCTTCCTGGGGGTGCTTTTTTCCCTGGGATCGACTTCCGCCGTGGCCAACCTGGTTGCCGGCATCAGCCTGACCTACACCCGGGCCTTTCGGGTGGGCGATGTGATCAAGGTGGGGGATGCCATGGGAGTGGTGCTGGAACGCAAGCTGTATGTCACCCGCATAAAAACCTATAAGAATCAGATTATTACTATCCCCAACGGCAATATTCTCAACAGTCATGTCACCAATCTGAGCCACGAGGCCAAGCAGGGTGATGGCTTAATCCTTCACACCAGCATCACCCTCGGCTACGACACCCCTTGGGAGACCATCCACGCCCTGCTCATTGACGCGGCCGTTGCCACCCGACATATCCTCAAGAGTCCGCCCCCCTTCGTGCTCCAGACCGGGCTCAACGACTTTTATGTGACTTACGAACTGAACGCCTACACCGACGCCCCGGAGATCATGCCTCGCATTTACGGGGAGCTGCACCAGAACATCCAGAACAAGTTCAACGAATCCGGCGTGGAAATCCTGTCACCCCATTACACCCAGATTCGGGACGGCAACCAGACCACCTTGCCGGCGGATTATCTGCCCCCGGATTATGTGCCCCCGGCCATCCGCATCGTCAACACCACCGGCCCCGGGGAGAAGAAGTAAGGTGCACGGCGCCCCCGGGGACCAGCCCCACTGCCACTCAATTTGGGTTCGGTGGGGGCGGTCGTCCTGGCGGCCGCCACTAAATCGTTGTGTTACCTGGTGAGGTGAATTAGGATGAGAGGCGTATGCCGTCGGCCGCGGATCAGGAACTGACCGCCAAAGGGAAAAAGAGACCGAAGGAGGAATCATGAAGCTCAGGAGATGGATTATCCCGGCCTTAATGAGTCTGATGATTTTGTTGCCGGCCAGCCCCCCGGTACAGGCTTATTCCGGATATTTTTACGTGATTCCCAATTCTGCGCCCTTGCGCGAATGCGCCTCTCCCGGGTGCGATGTCCTGCTCACGGTTTACCAGGGCGACAAGGTGGAAATCCTGGAGCGGACGCCCGCGGGCTGGTCCAAAGTGCGTCTGGTGGATAAACCCGCCGGCAGCGGCTGGATACCCAGCGACTGGCTCAGTATCAGTCCTGACCGGAAAACCGTAACGTTGCCCACCTATCATGTCAATGCCAGCAGTGTTCCCCTGTACCTGCATCCCCGGCCGGAATCCCAGGTCCTGGCCACGCTGCATCGCAATGACGCGGTGGAAATGATGGGCGTGGGCAAAAGCGGCTGGGCCCAGGTGCGGGTCCTGCAAAGCAACCTGGTGGGCTGGGTGGCGCCCCGGTATCTGTCCCCCGGCCCGCCCCGGCGCCGCTGAGGTTCGGCCCGCCAGGCGCCTCCCCAGAAGGAACCCGCGCCGGAGAAACCCGAGCGCGATGTGGGGTTTTGGCGTATCGCAGCAGCCAGGCGCCCTGCAACCAGAGGGGCGCCTGGTGGTGAGCCAACCCGGGCCCGGTGCAGGCCAGCCAGGGCCTCGGCCTGACGGTGCACGACCACCTGATCATCGGCCGGCATGGGTATTTCAGTTTGGCGGAACAGAATATGTTGTAGATATCAAATCCTCCATGGAGGGGAGCATGTCGTTAGAAAAGGTTAAAAAGGCTGTTGAAGATTTTCTACGCGAACGATACCCCGGAAGTATTATCAATTAAAGGGGGATGGGGGGTTGGAAAAACTTTTTTTTGGAATTCATTCATAAAGTCGACATAGTCAGGACCAGAGATATACATTCCAGCGTTATGCATATGTTTCGCTGTTCGGCATTTCCAGCCTTGACGAGCTCAAATTTGCGATCTTCGGGCAGACTGTAAAAAAATCTCAAGTCGGTGTGGGTATCTCAATAGACAACCTAAAACAAAATGCTAATGATTTGGCAGAACAACTCAGTATAAAGGCCGTTCATAGCCTTTTCTCCTTATTGCAAAAAATCCAAGTTTTCAAAAATTATGGGACAGAGATTATTCGGCCCGCATCATTTTTGCTGGTTAAGGATATGTTGATATGTTTAGATGATTTTGAGAGAAAAGGAGACCAATTAAAAACTAAAGATATTCTTGGATTGGTTTCATTGTTAAAAGATCAAAGGAATTGTAAAGTTGTCATAATATTTAATGATAGCAAGCTGGAGGGAATTGATCAAGAAGACTACAAAAAATTTAGAGAGAAAGTGATCGATGTTGAGGTAATATTTAATCCTAATGCTAACGAAGCAGCTTTTCTCGCTTTTTCTGGTGGCTTAGAATTAAGCAAGCGCATTAGTGACCTCTCAATAAAATTAGACATTAGCAATATAAGAATTCTAAGAAAGATAGAAAGGGCTGTCAAGAGTGTAAATATATTATTATCTAACTTTGAACCAGAGATTCTTAATCAAGCTCTTCAAACTTTGACACTTTTCGGGTGGTGTTATTACTCAAATAATGAAGAATTTTATGAATATATAAAAACCAGATATGAAATATATATACCACATATCCAAGAAGGTAAAAAGACACTAAAGCAACAAGAATGGGATGCCTTATTAAATGATTATGGATTCTTTAATATCGATGAGTTAGACCTTGTTTTAGCTAAAGTTATTGAAACAGGATATGTTGATGAAGACTCTCTTTTAGAAGAGGCTAAGAAGGTAAATGATCGAGTTATTGCTGATAAATCTAAAAACTTATTTAGTAACGCCTGGAACTTATTTCATGATACTTTTGCACATAATGAAGAAGAACTTGTTAATGCATTAGAAAAAGCACTTAAGGAAAATGCAGAATACATCAGCCCAGTCAATCTTAATGGCACGGTGCGTTTGCTCAGAGATTTGGGGAAAGATGAGGTAGCGAGCGAGTTGATAGATACATATATCGTAAAGAATAAGGCTAAACCAGAATTTTATAAGCTTGAAAACTATCCATTTTTTCACAATATAGATGATAAAGAACTAATTAGTAAATTCAATTTAGCATTAAGCGAGACAAAGGAAATTAGGACCTTGGACGAAGTTCCTGCGACATATTTCCGGAAAAAACGGGTGGGGAACATCGGATAAAGAGGTACTTCTCGCAGCTTCAATAGATGATTTCTATCAGGTCTTTAAAACGCAAGAGGGCAGACATCTAAGTTCCTATATAAACGCTTGTTTGCAATTCGGAGGAACAATTGCTGATAATTATAGACAAGCACTTTCCCGTATTGGAAAGGAAAACAATCTGAACCGAATACGAGTGGAAAGATATGGTGTGTCAATTGATGAAAATGGTGCAGATAAATAAAGAATGCACCGTCACATAGGGTGCTGTCAGCCCGTAGGGCGGGAAAGCGTAGCGCATCCCGCCTTTAGTTAGGATAATTTAGTTTTCCGAGGCGTTCCAGCCGCATGACCGTGAAAGAGAACGTGCCGATAAGGACACAAGCGGAAAAATAGTGCGGCATAAGTCAGGTCAACCCAATTGCCGAAGGCGGGATGCGTTTCACTTTCCCGCCCTACGGGTGAAAATCCAAAAATGCAAGATGCGATAATTAAAGAGCTCGCCGCCATCGTCGGCCCGGAGCACCTCCTCACCAGCCCCGAGGAGCGCTGGGGCTATGCCTATGACTCCACGGACCAGGCCCATATGCCGGATCTGGTGGTCTTTCCCGGCTCGGCGGATGAGATCGCCGCCATCGTGCGCCTGGCCCATGAGCACCGGTTCCCGGTGGTGCCCCGGGGGGCGGGGACCGGGCGCTCCGGCGGCTCGGTGCCCATTGCCGGCGGGGTGGTCGTGGTGCTGACCCGGTTGAACCGCATCCTGGAGATCAGCCGGCCTGACCTGGTGGCGGTGGTGGAGCCCGGGGTTATCCTGACCCGGCTGAAGCAGGCGGTGGAGCTTGAGGGCTTATACTATCCCCCGGACCCGGCCAGCGCCGATTTCTGCACCATCGGCGGCAACGTCGCCGAGTGCGCCGGGGGCGCGGTGGCGGTGCAGTACGGGGTCACCCGGGATTACGTCCTGGGACTCAGGTGGTGCTGCCCACCGGGGAGATCATCACTGCCGGGACCCGGACCATGAAGGGCGTGGTGGGCTATGATCTCACCCGCCTGTTTTTGGGGTCGGAGGGCACCCTGGGGATAATCACCCGGATCACGCTGCGCCTGGTGGCCAAGCCTGCGGCCCGCCAGACCCTGGCGGCGGGCTTTGCCACCATGGCCCAGGCCGCCGAGACCGTGAGCCTGATCCTGACCTCGGGGCTGGCCCCCACCGCCCTGGAATTCATGGACCACGTGACGCTGTCCTGCGTCAGGGAGATGCTGCCCTTTGAGCTGCCGGAGGGCACCGCGGCCCTGCTGCTCATGGCGGTGGACGGCCACCCCCGGGACGTGGAAGACCGGGCGGCCGGGATGGCCCGGTTCTGCCGGGAAGAGGGGGCGAAGCCGGTGCTCAGGGCCAAGACCGGGGAGGAGGCCGAGGGCCTCTGGCGGGCCCGGAAGGTGATTTCGCCGGCGCTGTTGAAGGTGAAGCCCCACAAGGTGAGCGAGGACGTGGCCGTCCCCCTGGGGGCCATTCCGGCTTTGATCGCGGCGCTACAAGAAATTTCACGGCGGCGGGGGCTTATCATCCCGAGCTACGGCCATGCCGGGGACGGCAATATCCACGTCAACGTGCTCTATGACCGCCAGATTCCCGGGGAACGCGAAATGGTGAACCCGGCGGTGGAGGATATTTTCACCATAGTGCGTGAGCTGAACGGCACCCTGTCCGGGGAGCACGGCGTCGGTCTTACCAAGGCCCCCTACCTGGGGATGGAGTTGCCTCCGGCGGCCATGGCTTTGCAGCGGCGGATCAAGGAGGCCTTTGATCCCCATAACATCATGAATCCGGGGAAGATTTTCCCCAAGACGCCCCCCCGGCCGTGATTGCCTCTTGACGGCGACGGGCCTCCATGTTAATGATAGGTTACAGGCGGGTAGAGGCATTATTAATGCTTGACAAAAATTTCACAATGACATACGTTTGAAAACTAAAAACCCGGCGATCAAAATATTGAAGGAGGATATCTCTGCATGGCAACCGTGGAATTCAAAGGTAAAACCTTTACGGTAGATGAAGACGGCTTTTTGGAAAATCTGGATCAGTGGAATCAGGAGTGGGTGGAGTACGTCAAGGACTCCGAGGGCATCGCTGAGCTCAACGACGAGCATTGGAAAGTCATCAACATGCTCCAGGACTACTACAAGAAGAACGGCATTGCTCCCATGGTCCGGATCCTTTCCAAGGTAACCGGCTTCAAACTGAAACACATTTATGAACTTTTCCCCTCCGGACCGGGCAAAGGAGCCTGTAAGATGGCAGGGTTGGCGAAGCCCACCGGTTGCGTCTAAAGCACCGCCCGCAGTTTTAAAAGTCAAGACGACAGCTGAAGCAGATTCCCCCAGGCTTGGGGGAATCTGCTTCTTCATGCTTTCCTTATGCCGCGCTCACCGAAAATTAATTTGACATTCGGGGGGCAGGCCCTTACAGTAGCATTAGAAAAATCTTTATTTCCCTAAACAGCCAGGCGCTCACCGGCAAGAAACTAGCCGGGGGAGGGGCTTGTTTTATCAGGATTTTGCCCCTGGGGTCAGGAGTGAAGTTCCAGGAGGAGTGTCACATGACCCGGCCCATTCAGAAGGTATTGTTCATCGAACCGCGGTCTCCCCAGGAGCATATTTTCAGCCTGGTGGCCATTCCCCGGTTGGGGTCGCTGTTGTTGGGGACCATCCTGCAGCAGCAGGGGATGGAAGTCAAAGTGGTCATCGAGGAGATGTCCGCCCCCAATTACCGCAAGCTGGACTTCCAACCCGACCTGGTGTGTATCTCCAGCATCTCCTCCACCGCCCCCCGGACTTACGAACTGGCGGACTACTACCGCGAGCGCGGCCTGCCGGTGGTCCTGGGCGGGGCCCACCCCAGTTTTCTGCCCCTGGAAGGGTTAGAGCACGCCGATTACGTGATCTGCGGGGAGGGTGACGAGGCCCTGCCGGAGCTGGTCAACGCCCTGAACAACGGCGGGAATCTGGCCGACATCCCCAATCTCTGCTATCGGGACGGGGACACCATCCACCAAAACCCCTGGCGCCCTTTCCTGGGGGACCTGGATTCCCTCCCCATCCCCGATTACACGCTGATTCACGGCTGGAAGGCCCGGAACCGGCGGGGTGTGGTCTCCATCGCCACCTCCCGGGGCTGCCCGTTCAACTGCAGCTTCTGTTCGGTAATCATGATGTTCGGGCGCAAGCACCGGGTCACCTCCATCGACCGGGTTATCGCCGAGATTCGCCAGAACGGCCTCCAGGCCCGGCATATCTTTTTCTGCGACGACAATTTTACCGCCGACCGCCAGCGCACCAAGGAATTGTGCGAGCGCATCATCGCCGAGGGTCTGAAGATCGAATGGAGCGCCCAGGTGCGGGTGGAATCCGCCAAGGACCCGGAACTCCTGGAACTCATGGCCAGGAGCGGCTGCTTCGTGGTCTTCGTGGGGCTGGAATCCATCAACCCCGCCACCCTAAAGGCTTACAACAAGTCCCAGACCGTGCAGGGCATCAAAGACTGCGTGAACAATTTCCACCATTACGGCATCAAGGTCCACGGCATGTTTGTCTTCGGCTCCGAAGAAGACCACTTCCAGGTGATCCGGGACACCGTGGGGTTTTCCCGGCAGTTGGACCTGGATTCCTTGCAGTACCTGATGCTCACCCCGTTGCCCGGGACGCCTTTCTACAAGGAGATGGAGGCCCAGAACCGGATTATCTGCCGGGACTGGAGCCAGTACGACGGCCACCACACCGTATTCCAACCCCGGCAGTTCACACCTTTTGAACTCCAGATGGAAACCACCCGGGCCATGAAGAAGTTTTATAGCTGGACCTCGGTGATTAAGCGCCTCATCGCCCGGGACCTGTTTTTCGCCAAAATGAAGGCCTTTGGCCGCATCCTCTTGTGGAAGGCCACCCTGAAAAGAAACAACCATTTCGTGCAGCTTCAGGAACAGCTCTATGCCCGGGGCAACCAACTGCGCCAGTGGCTGCCCAAGAAAGGACGCCTGCCGCGAGTCGGGATTCCGGGAGACGTATGGAACCTGTGCACCTGGGAGAAGGGTCCCCGGGATTTTCTCATCAAGTTCCTGGAGCGCCTGGGAGTGGAGGTGGTTCAGGAAACCAGCCGGGAAAAGGCCGAGAGCGGCGGTTTGCAAACGCTCCAGGTGGTCCAGGCCGAAATCGCCCGGTTGCAGGAACAGTCGGACGTTATCCTGCTGCCCCTGTGGCGGGGCCTGGGGGAAGCCGCCCAGAAGATCAAAGACCTGCACCAGGATTTCAGCAAGGAGACCATGGCCCGGCTGCTGGCCTTGGAATTCAGCCGGGAATCCTTCTATAATGCCTGCATGGAACTGGGCCTGTGTTTTAACAATCGCATCGGGCGCATCCGCCGCATCTATTTCCAGACCCTGGCCGAAGAGGGCACACCGGTCTGAACCGCGCCGGGTAAAAAGGCCTGGCGATCAGCGTCGGGGTCCTCCCCGCCAACCCTCCCCAAGCTCTTATGGTGGAGGGTTTTTTTCTGCAGAAGGATCGAGACTCTCCCCTAAAGTTTAGGCCGACTTCAACTCTAAATTATTCAACCCCCCTGCCAAAAACCGCCCTGGCGTTCTGCCAACCAACTATAGCGTTTGCCAAAAGTAGTTTCCGATGGGGGCATCATGCTAATCCCCCCTACCCCCCTTTAGAAAAGGGGGGAACTATGAGGAATGGCCGCTAAATTCCCCCTTTGAAAAAGGGGAACTTAGGAGGATTTAAGAATTTCCAAGTGGAAAGAATTTTATGGCAAACGCTATATCTGCCATCGTTAAGGAGGCCTGGCTGCCGCCTCATCGGGTTGCCCGGGAGAGGGCACCCCTCCCAGACCTCGAGCCGGCTAGCCCCGATAAAGGGATGGGTATTGATTTCTTTAGGAAATTAGTGCTATCGTGGATCAGGGGAGAAAAGCCGGTCTCAATCAGCTGATCGTTGCGGCCCTGAAGCCCGGGGAAAAAGTTCCCGGGCGCGAGCTTGGACAGACACCGCCAAGGCTGTGGCCTGATCCCGGGTTTGGGCTTGATAACCGGGGGCTTTGGGGGGAGAAGGAGGGGCTCATGACGTTATCGGAAAGGATCAGAGCCAAAGGGCCCAAACGCATCCTGGCCCTGGATGGGGGAGGCATCCGGGGTATCATCACGTTAGAAATACTGGCCAGAATTGAGGGCCTGTTGCGCGAGAAATCAGGACGTCAAGCTGATTTTGTGCTGGCGGATTACTTCGACTTTATTGCGGGGACCAGTACCGGGGCGATTATCGGCGCCGCCCTGGCCCTGGGTATGTCGGTGGCCGAAATCCGCAGCTTCTATCTGGAAACCGGCCGGGAGATGTTCGAGCAGGCGAGCGTCTTACGCCGGTTCCGCTACAAATACGAAGATACGAAACTCTCCCGAAAGCTCCACGAGGTGTTCGGGGACGACACGTCCCTGGGGAGTGACCGGTTCAAGACCCTGGTGATGCTGGTCATGCGCAATGCCACCACGGATTCGCCCTGGCCGGTCACCAATAATCCTTTTGCCAAGTTCAATCAACGAGAGCTCCCTGACTGCAATCTGAATATCCCGCTCTGGCAGTTGGTGCGGGCCAGTACGGCGGCGCCGTGTTTTTTCCCCCCCGAAGTCGTCCGGGTCGGCGCCGAAGAGTTCATTTTCATCGATGGGGCCCTCACCACTTACAACAATCCCGCGTTCCAGGCCTTTCTCATGGCTACCGTTGAACCCTACAACCTTAACTGGCCGGCGGGGGAGGACCAGATCCTGCTGGTTTCCATCGGCACCGGCACCAACCCCAAGGCCAATGCCGACCTCCAACCCTGCGAGATGAACCTCTTGTACCACTCCGCCTCCCTGCCGTTGGCCCTGATGTTCGCCGCCCTGAACGAGCAGGACTTTCTCTGCCGGGTGTTCGGCAAGTGCCTGGCGGGGGACCCCCTGGACTGTGAAATCGGCGATCTTATCGGCAAGCAGGGGCCGGTTTCCCCCAAACTTTTCACCTACCAGCGCTATAATGCCGAACTAACCTCTCAGGGACTGGCGGCGTTAGGCCTGGCGGACATCCAGCCGGAGGCGGTCCAGAAAATCGATTCAGTCGAGCATATTGACGACCTGCAGCGTATCGGCCAGGCCGTAGCGCAACGAAAAGTCGACCCCCGGAATTTTGCCGCCTTTCTTTGATTAAAGCAGGGCGACTTCGACCTCGATGGGCCGCTCGGCCAGGCGAAGAGTTCCCGTTGTCGCCCTTGAGTCTGGCAGCCAGCCAGGAACCAGGAGAAAGGGACATGCGTGATTTTTGGTCTTGGCCGCGGTCTAATCCGGGCGGAGGCGCCGCTTATGTGCCTCTCCCCCTCGCCGGGCGCTGGTGGATGACGATCAGGAGGGGCGCCCTCATGGCCGCGGCCGGCGTGTTCATGCTGGCCTGGGGGGCCGGGGCGGACCCCTTGATCGCCCATCGGCCCCAAACCTGGGCGCAACCGATCACACTGCCCGGGGTGCCGAACCTCTACCGGGTTTCCGAGGCGCTCTATCGGGGCGAACAACCCAGCCCCCTCGGCATGCAAAACTTAAAGAAATTGGGGGTCAAAACCATTCTCAACCTGCGTTCGTTTCACTCGGACCGCGATGAAATCGGCGCGACCGGGCTGGATTACGAACATATCTACATGAAGCCCTGGCACCCCGAGGAAGAGGATGTGGTTCGTTTCCTGAAGATAGTCACCGACCCCAAGCGGGCCCCCGTTCTGGTGCACTGCCAGCATGGCGCCGACCGCACCGGCACCGTGATTGCCGTTTATCGCATCGCGGTGCAGGGGTGGAGCAAAGACGAGGCGATCCGGGAGATGACCGAGGGCGGTTTCGGAGTTCACCAGATCTGGAGCAATCTCCCCCGGTGGATCCGGAATTTAAACATCGACCGGATCAAGAGGCAGGCCGGCATTGACCGCCTCCCGGGAGAGAAAAGGTGAATCCAATACCGTTCACTCAATGCGAGCTTGGCGAACCTTGTCTCTTATGTCATTCTGAGGAAGCCAAGCGACCGAGGAATCTCAAAATCCGAGATGCTTCCGCTCAGCATGGCAAAAAACTTTTTGCCTATTAAGTAAACAGCATTACCTTAAACCATCAATCATCGTGGTCACGATTCGTCTTGCCGGTCGGAGAGGAATTCCTGACGTGCAGCGCACAGACAGCAGGCTCAGGAGAAAATGGTGATGGAACGCCGCCGGGCGGCGAGAGCCGCGCTCCTCCCCCTTGGCTTGCTGCTCCTGTTTCTCCTGAACGGGTGCGCCACCATCCCGTACGACTATCCGCGCCCGGTCTCCAGCGCCCTGTACCGGCCCGAAGGGACCAGCCTGGGGAAGCAGATCCGGGCCCAGGCGGTTAACCACCCGGGGACTTCGGGATTTTACCTCCTGCCCGCCGGTGTAGACGGCTTTGCCGCCCGGGCCCGCTTGATCGACCGGGCCGAAAAAACCCTCGACCTGCAATACTACATCTTTCACGACGACCTTTTGGGTAAGTTTGTGTACGACCGCCTCCTGGCCGCGGCTGACCGCGGGGTGAGGGTGCGTCTGCTGCTGGACGATTGGCACCAGACGCCCGAGACGGATTGGCTGCTGGCCACGCTGGCCAGCCACCCCAACATCGAGGTGCGGCTCTTCAATCCTTTTGGCACGCATCGGCGGACATTTCTGGCCCGGGCCCTCAGGATGGCCTTCGGACCCAACCGGCTGAGAGGGCGGATGCACAACAAGGCCTTCATCGCCGACAACAGTGTGGCCATCGTGGGTGGGCGCAATATCGGGGCCGAATACTTCGGGGCGGGCGATGAATTCAACTTCTATGACGTTGATATCATGGCCCAGGGACCAATCGCCCGGAAGGTGAGCGCCATGTTCGACGATTATTGGAACTGCGTTCTGGCGGTGCCGGTCAGCGCCCTCATCCCGCGCCGGCCCGGCGCCGAAGACCTCCGGGCCTTGCGCCGCGACCTCGAAACCCAGGGGGGATGTCTAAAAAAATCGACCTACTGGCTCAAGGTCCAGGCCAGCGCTCTGCCGAAACAGATCGACGCCGGCCAGGTCCCCCTGGTCTGGGGGCAGGCGGAAGTCCTCTCGGACCATACGTTAAAGTGCATCGACCCCAATGACTCACGCCAGGCAGTTGTCATGACCCGGAAGCTCAAGGGGATTCTCGAGGAGGCCCGGAGCGAGCTGCTTATGGTCACCCCCTACTTCGTGCCCGGCCGGGCCGGGATGCGGTTGTTCAGGAAGATGCGGGGCCGCAACCTGACGATAAAGATCATTACCAACTCCTTCCTCTCCTCTGACGCACCCCTGGCCCAGATCGGCTATATGCGCTACCGCCAGGACCTCCTCCGCATGGGAGTGGAACTCTATGAGATAAAACCGACCCTGGTGCAGCTCCAGCACGATCAGGACCGCAGGCAATTCGGCGGCGATTTCCGCCGGCTCTGCTCCTCCTTCATCCAGGGCGGCGGCTCCCTCATCCGGCGCGGGGCCTCCCGCATTCAGATCGGCGGTTCCTCCCTCCAGTACGGCGGCTCGGCCCGGGGCGCCTTGCACGCCAAAACCTTCGTCCTGGATCGCCAAACGGTGTTCGTGGGCTCTTTCAACTTCGACCCGCGCTCCATGAAGCTCGACACCCAGAACGGCATCGTCATCCGCAGCCCCGAACTGGCCGACCAGGCGGCCTGTCTCTTTGTTAAGGGCATATCCCCGGCCCGCACCTACCGGGTGACTCTCCTGGGAGACGATGATCTTGTGTGGATTACCGAGGATAATGGACAAGAGGTGCGCTACTACCGGGAGCCCCTGGCCCGGTTCTGGCCGCGCCTCTCCCTTAAATGCCTTTCCTGGTTGACCCCGGAGTTAATGCTGTGAACCCGGGCCGGCCGGGGTTCCCTGCTCCTGATCAAGCCGGGCGCTGGCCACCGCTGGATTGGCAGGTTTATATAACTGCAGCAAAATTACTTTTTTTCGCCAAATCTTGTGCTATCATGCAGTCGATAGAATTCAGGTTCAATAAGAGAGACTTTGGGGGATTTATCCCGGGTCCGGAGGCGCCCAAAAGCGTTATGGGACCGGGCCGCGGCGGCTGCATACTATCGGTAACCACCCTGGTGGCGAATTTGGGTCGAAACCCCTTTCCGGCGAGGCACGAGGGATGACGAAGAAACCCCTGAGTGAAGCGGAAGTCCGCCAAATCATCATCACCTGGGGACGCCTGTGGGATGAACATGCCCCCATCGCTGATTTTCTCCCCTTGGTGGCAGAAGAGGGCTTTGAGATACGTTTCCGGGGCCAGGTCTGGCGTGGAATCTCCGGGTTGGAGGACCATAAGGAACTCAAGCGGCAGTTCTTCGATGAGAGGCACATCTTCGAATCCATTAGCGTCACCCCGACTGAGGATGGCGCCGAGGCGGCGGATGTGATGATCTGGGAAGCCTCGCACTGGCAGGCCCCGGCCGCCCGCAGCGAGCGGATCATCGGGACCTTCCATCATTCCTGGGTGTTCATCCGGTCGCCCCGTACCGGTCTGCCGGTCATCCTGATTCATGAAGCCGTTGCCAACGAGTGGAACCCGGGGTTCGCGCCGGGGGATTCGGGCCAGATGAAGGTTGACCCGGGGATAGACCCGCACTTACAGCGCTGAGCTCCCCGGGCCTGGGACAGGACACCGCCGGGGGGCGAACCTTGAGCGTTGACCTTTGCCCCTGGAACTTTTTGAAGCAGCCCGGAGGTTAACCCGAGATGGGGACTGACGCCACCGCATCATTCTGCCGGTTCCGGATCGGTCTGGTCTCCGCCGGTCTGGTATTCGGCTGGTGTATCTGGCTGGTTCTCGGCGCGGCGCCCGGGCTGGCCACGAGCCTGCCCCAGGTTCAGACCCTGACCGGTTTCCTGGATCCCGGTGAGCGGACGGTTTACGACCTCCCCAACCTGAAGAAGAATGACACCCTCTCCGTTTACCTGGGTCGGCTTTCGGGAAACCTGGATCCGTTAGTCGCCATTGCCGACGCCAACCTCGACCTGAAGTCTTTTGATGCGCGCCTGAAAACGATCCTGCAGAAGTCTCCGGAAAATCATTTTAAAGCTTTCCGGGGTTTGCTGGACTCCTCTTTCCTGGCCTGGAACGACGACGGCGGCCAGGGGTCCGATGCCGTCCTGGAATTCAAGGTCCCGGCCGACGGCAATTACAAGCTTATGGTGGCCGGGGCCAGCCAGCCTTCAGGTCGCCAGGTCCTGGGCCTGACCTTCGGGGACTTCCGCCTCCTGGTGGGCCTAAACTCGCCCCGGGTGCTCTCCGGCGAGGCCACCCCCACCGGCCAGGTGATCGCCAGGCTGAATCAAGCCTCCGCATCGCCTATCCGCATCCAGGAAGTTCGAGGGGTTTTGACGCCCCAACATAAGTCCACGTATTTCCGGCTGAGGAATATTGACCCCGGCGCCACCCTTTACATCCGGGTCCAGACCACGAGCGGCAACCTCAAGCCGGCGCTGGTCTTGAAGAATTATGGGGACAAGATCATCCGGGCGGACAATTTATCGGAAACGCAAGATGTGGCCCAGCTCCAATACACCTTCACCCAGAAGTCCCGGAATTACTCGGTGGCTATCAGCAGCAACCCGACGGACAAACGGCCCACCTCCGGCTCTTACCGGTTGCTGCTGGGGCTCGGCGCCCCGGAAGTCCTCCAAGGCAAAGGTGAGCCCGTGGGCCGGCCTCTTATCCGGGAACCCATTAAGGTCCGGGCCGGCATCCATGTGGACCAGATCAGCGAAGTGAACCAAAGAGGCGAAAATTACGGTGCCGTGGGAGACCTGGTCCTGGAATGGGAGGATCCGGCCTACGCCTTCAACCCTGACAGTTGCCAGTGCAGTTACAAGTCCTACACCCCCCTTGAATTCGAGAAACTGGTGGTTCAAAAAGGCCTGCGATGGCCTCGTTTCGTCTTTTTCAACCAACAAGGGAAGCGGTGGTCCCAGGGAGAGGTCTTCTGGGTTTTCTCCTCGGGGCTGGTGCAATATTACGAGCGTTTTTCCGCCACGTTCCAGGCCCCTGATTTTAACTTCCGGAAATTCCCGGTGGACAAGCAGAAGTTCTTTATCCATATGGAATGCGTCGACCCTGAAGAGGACTATGTCTTTACCTTTTTGCCGAAATATACCGGCTTGGGCAAGCAATTGGGCGAAGAGGAATGGTATATCACCGAGCACAGTGTGGCGGTGGGCAGCATGCCCGTGCCGGACGGCGCCACCTACTCCCGGTATTCCTTCCAGTTTCAGGCTCAACGTCACCTGAGCTACTACATCTTCCGCATCTTCATCCCCCTCTGCCTGATTATTACCGTAGCCTGGGTTGCCTTCTTTCTGAAAGACTATTCCAAGCGGGTCGACATTTCCGGGGCCAATATGCTGGTGTTCATCGCCTTTAACTTCACCATCGGCTCCGATCTGCCCCGGCTGGGCTATCTGACCTTTCTGGACACCATCCTCATGGTGGCTTTCGCGGTCACCGCCCTGACGGTGGTCTGCAATGTCGCCCTCAAACGTCTGGAGGACAAGGGTAGAACCGAATTGGCCCAGAAAATCGACCTCTACCTCCTCTGGGGTTATCCAGCCTTCTATATTGCCGGGTTGGCGCTGTTTATCATCGTTAATTTCCTGTGGTAAGCCCGGACCGCAGATAAGCGCCACAGACCATTTCTCACCCCCCCCCACCACCCTATCCCGGTCTAAAAAGTAAGCCTGTTTGACCGTTAACGGACCATCCACACCAGCGAGAAGATCGGCGTCACTTGGGCAATGGTGTTTCTGCCCAGGAGGTTGAGGTTCACCCCAAGATAAAAGCCCAACTTTTCCGTAGCCACGAATTCGATTCCCGGCAGGACGGAAGCAGGTGAGCCGGGGCCACGTTGGAACTGGGGCCGAACAACCGACCCCCGTTCCAATAGCTGGTGAACTCCAGGAGGGCGATCCATTTCTCGGTAACGGGGTATTCCGCCGCCAGGTTGGCGGTGACAAAATCTCTGGGGTGCTGTTCTCCGGTATGGTTGGTAAACGAGGTCGGCAGGGAGTAATACAGGTTGGCGTAAAAAATGAAGGGCTTGACCCACTTGGACAGGTTCACCCCGGCGGTGGGGACGTAGGACCCGGCGCCCAGAGCGTCGGTCCCCTGAAGGAAAGGGTTCACGTTCTTAAAGCGGCCAGTGGGGAAATCTGTGGCGCAGACGGCAGTTATGGTGGGCGCCGCGGGACCTTCCTTCACCAGGCGGTATTTCAGGGTCAGGTCGAGGTCGCCGAGACCGGCATACCAGGCGGACCGCTCCCCGCCTGGACCCAGTTCCACCCTATTGGCCCAATTGACCTTCACCGGGATAAACGTAAAGACCTCAACGTTATCCCAGACGCCATACGTTATCTGCAGACCGTATCCGAAAGAACGAAAATTGCCCCTGGCGCTGACTCGCTTGCCATGGGCATTAAAGACGCCGGTCACCGAACCGAGAGACCAGAAGGGCTGCAGGTACAGGGTGCCTTTATCCGCCGGGACCGCAGTATCGGTGAGGAGGGGTCCGAAGGTGTCGGGGGGTGCGCTTGCCCCGGCCTCTGGCCTGCCTTCCGGCCCTCCGGCGGCGCCGGCCATCCCGCCCGACCCCAGAAGAGCCAACGCCATCAGGAGCAGCAGCGCTGAAACATACCGTAATGTTCTCATACCTGCCTAGGGGGACAAGGTCGTTAAGGTCTGATCCTGGCCCATTACCCCGGCCGTCCCTGGTCTGACCTATCCGTCTTTTTTCGGTTCCAGACCGTAGGTTTTGAGTTTGCGGTAGAGATGGGAGCGTTCCAGGCCGATCTTTTCGGCCAGCATGCTGACGTTGCCCCGGCATTCTTCCAGTTTGCGCCGCAGGAACTGTTTTTCAAACAGGGCCCGGGCCTCCCGAAAGGACGGCACCTGGAGAAACGGGTCGATGAATTCGCCTTCGCCGCTCTCTTCCGGGGAAAGGCCCTGGGCGGTGAGGGGCAGGTCGGCCGCCTCGATGATGGGCCCGGCGGTGAGGATGGCCAGGCGCCAGACGAAGTTCTTCAGCTCCCGGACATTCCCCGGCCAGGGCTGGGCGGCCAGCAGTTCCAGGGCCTCGGGGCTGAACGTCTTGGGCGGGGCATCGTTTTCCCGGGCCAGTTCCTTGAGGAAGTGGGCCGCCAGCAGGGGGATGTCCTCCCGGCGCTCCCTCAAGGGCGGGACGATGAGGGGGACGACATGGATGCGGTGGTAGAGGTCTTCCCGGAAAGTCCCCCTGGCGATCTCTTCTTCCAGGTTCTTGTTGGTGGCGGCCACGATGCGCACGTCCACCTGGATGGCCTTTTGCCCCCCCACCCGCTCAAAGCGCTGCTCCTCCAGGATGCGCAGGATCTTGGCCTGGGTCTTGAGGCTCATATCGGCGATTTCGTCCAGAAAGAGGGTGCCTTCGTGGGCCAGGTCGAATTTGCCCCGGTGGCGGTCCGTCGCCCCGGTAAAGGCGCCCTTCTCGTGGCCGAAGAGCTCGCTTTCGATGAGATCTTCGGGAATAGCGGCGCAGTTGACCTCAACGAAGGCGCGGGAGGACCGGCGGCTGTTGGCATGGAGGGCCCTGGCCACCAGTTCCTTGCCGGTGCCGTTTTCCCCGGTGATGAGTACGCTGGCGTTGGTGGGGGCCACCAGGTTCAGGGTCTCCCGCAGCTTGCGGATGGCCTCGCTCTTGCCGATAATCTCCCGGACCGGCGCCGCGAACTGGCGCAGCCGCCGGTTCTCCTCGGACAGGCGGGCCAGTTCCAGGCCGTTGCGCACCGTTAACAGGATCTTGTCGGCGTGGGGCGGTTTTTCGATAAAGTCATAGGCTCCCAGGCGGGTGGCTTTCACGGCGTTTTCCACCGAGCCGTAGGCGGAAATGATCACCACCGGCAGCAAGGGATAGTGGCGCTTCAGCTCCTGGAGAACCTCCAGGCCGTCCATACCCGGCAGGGCGATGTCCAGAAGCACCAGGTCCGGGGCCTCCTCCCCCACCAGTTTGAGGGCGGCCTCCCCATCCGGGGCGGTGATCACCGCAAAGCCCTCGTCCTGAAGGATACCCGAGATCATCTGGAGGATCTGGGGCTCGTCGTCAACTACCAGCAGATTCGGCATATTCGGCCTTATGCATAGGAAGATCGATAATAAACCGGGCGCCCCGGGGCACGTTGTCTTCCACCCGGATAAACCCCTGGTGCTCCGCCACGATGGAGTTGACGATGGCCAGACCCAGGCCGGTGCCACCCCGCTTGGTGGAGAAGTACGGTTCGAAGATGCGGATCTTGTCCCGATCCGGGACCCCGACGCCGGTATCGGCCACGGTGAGTTCCACCCGGCCGTCAGCCGGACTTCTCCGCAGGGAGACCGTGATGGTTCCCGTTCCTTTGATGGAGGCCAGGGCGTTATCCAGAAGATTGAGGAGCATCCTTTTGACCTGCTCCCGGTCCAGGAGCAGGGGCGGCAGGTCCGGATACGGATGGAACTCCAAGGTAACCCGGGGCTGGACCTCCTGGTAAAGCAGCAGGGTTTCCCGGACCAGTTGGTTGAGGTCCTGGGGCGCCGGAGTCAACTGGGGCAGCCGGGCAAACCGGGAAAATTCATTGACCAGGGTCTTGATCTCATCCGCCTGATTGATGATGACCTGGGTGCATTCGTCGAAGATGGAGTCAGCCTCGCCCAGGCGGCCGGCAAAGCGGCGCTGCAGGCGCTGGGCCGCCAGCTTGATGGGGGTCAGGGGGTTCTTGACTTCGTGGGCGATCCGCCGGGCCACCTCCCGCCAGGCCGCCAGCCGCTGGGCCCTTTCCAACTCCGTCAAGTCCTCGAACACCAGGACCACGCCCAGGTCCTGGCCGGCCTCATCCCGGAGCGCCGTGGTTTTAACCAGGAGATAGAGGGTCTTATCCGGCAAGACCAGGTGCAGAGGCTTCTCCACCATCCCCCGGGAAGACTTCCGCGCCGCGGCCACCACGTCGGCCATGCGGTTAAATTCTCCGGGAGGCAGCAGCATCCGGCAGTCCTGGCCCAGGACCTCTTCCCGCTGGAGACGCAGCATCTGGGCGGCGGAATCGTTGATATTGGTCACCCGCCCGGCGGCGTCGATGCCGATCACCCCGGCCGCCACATTTTTGAGCAGGATTTCCATGTCCCGCTTCTGGCGGGAAATCAGGCCGTGGCTGTCGCTCAACTGCCGGTAGGTCGCGGCCAGTTGAGCCTGGCTCTGCTGCAAATCGTGGGTCATCTTGTTGAAGGATTGCACCAGGAAACCGATTTCATCGCGGCCTTCCTGATGGATGTGGATGTCATAATCCCCCCCGGCCACCTTCACGGTGCCTTCGGCCAGCTGGCGAATGGGAGTGGTAATCTCCCGGGCCATGTATAAAGCCAGCCAGATGGCGGCCATCATGGCGACGAGGGTGACGATGATCAGAGTCAGGTAATGGCTGACTCTGACGGGACTGAAGAGCAGGTGCCGCCGGCGCAGGTCCTGAAGGCTCTTGGCCGCGGCGGCGGATTGCAGGAGTTGGGATTGGGGAATGAGTTCCCGCACCACCACATAACCTGCCAGGGAGCCGGCCGCGTCCCGGAGGGGGACCGGCAGGGTCAGAAGTTCGCCCTGGGGGAAGGGCTGCCGGATGATCTTGTCCTGGGAAGCGGCGGTGGACTGGATCTCCGGCAAGGCCAGGGCCGGAAACGGCGGTACGTGCGGCGCGGCGCTTTCGGCCATCACGGTCCCTTGGGAATCGAGGATCGCCAGGCCGGTTAGTTGAAATTCCTGGAGGCGGGGCTTGAGGAAAGCTGCCAGGGAATCCGGCTCTTCCTGCCGCCAGCCCTCTCGTTTGGCCAGCTCCAGGCTCACCAGCTGACCACAAGCCTTGAGCTTGCTTTTCAGCTCCCCGGAAACGGTGCGGCTCACGGCCAGGGCCTGGTCCAGGGACTGCTCCACCTGGCGGTCCCAGGAGTAATCCACCCGGCTGGACATCAGCTGCCAGGACATGACGAAGATAAAGAGGGTGGGCAGCAGGGTCAAGGTAATGAAGGCCAGGACCAGACGCGTCCGCAGACGGGAGCCGAATACTTTGCGGCGCCTTTCCAAGAAGAGCTTGGACAGATGGCGAAAAATGAGAAAGGTGAACAGGAGCAGGAGGAAGGTGTTGATATTCAGGAGACCGAAGGCCAGGAGACTGCCGGTCACCGGCTGGCCGCCCTGACGCACCAAGTGGACTTCCAGGGAGGTGATGGTCACTACCAGGATCAGCGATATGGCGATGAGGACGCGTTCCCGGCGGCGTTTTTTATCCTCCTGGGACGGGGGTTCCTGGTGGGGGGAGCCCTTACGCTGCATCAGCACCTTTTTGCGGCAATCTCACCGTGAAGGTACTGCCGCTTCCGGTGACGCTGTCCACCGTAATGGTGCCGTGGTGATCGGTGACAATCTTGTTGATCACCGCCAGCCCCAGGCCGGTGCCCTTATCCTTGGTGGTGTAAAAGGGATGAAAGATCTTTTCCTGGACGTCCTCGGACATCCCCTTGCCCGTATCCTGGACCGAAAACCACACCTGGGCGCCCCTGGTCCCGGTGCTCACCAGCATCGTGCCTTGATCTTCCGTGGCCTCCAGAGCATTCTTGATCAGATTCAGCAGGACCTGTTTGAGCTGATTGGCGTCGGCCTCGACGGGCGGCAGGTTGGGATCCAGCCGATTTTCCAGGCTGATCCCTTTTTCCCGGATGGCTTCCTCCATCAAGGCCAGCACTTCGAGAATCACCTGGTTCAGGTCGATTATCTGTTTACTGGGCAGGGCGGGGCGGAGAAAATCCCGCAGTTCCCCCAGGAAGGACTCCAGGCGCTTCACTTCGTTCTGGATAATCCGCAGTTTCTCCTGGGTCGCCGGGTCATCAGGGAGACGCCGCTCCACCTGGCTGGCCAGGCCGCCGATGACCATGAGGGGATTCTTGATTTCATGACTGACGTAAGCGGCCGCCTCTCCCACCGCGGCAAAACGCTCCGAACGCAGCAGACGCTCATGGGACTCCGTCAACTCCTCGGTCTTCAACTCCACCTGGCGGCTCAGACTCTTGTTCCAGAAAAAAGCCAGGCCGATGAACCCGCCTGCGCCTCCCAACACGACGATGAAGAACAGACCCTACCAGGAACAATTCCTGATGCAGTACCTGGCTGACGCTGCCATATACTTCCGCCACCGGGGCCACCACGCAGACCCCCCAAAGGTTGTGGGCCGGGTCTTGCACCTCGGTTACCCCCGTGATCAACCCCTTGTTAAACCGGATGGGGGTATAGGCCGCTAACTTCGGCATCTGCCCCCGTTTCTGGCGGTGCCAGCCGGAGGTGTATTGCCCCGTGCCTTCCTTCCCCGCCAGGATGTCGGCCTGGATCTCCCGGAGACCCGTGAAGGTGATGTTGGGATTGCGCTCCAGCCTGACTTTGATAGCATCCCGGCCGACAAAATCTTTCTCGTAGTGGGCCAGAAAGACGCCGTCCTGATCGATGATCCAGGCATAACCGGTCTGACCGGACCGGACATCCGCCGTAACTCTCTTGCAGATAAAGAAGGGGTCGATGAGAAATTCCACGACACCCGCCAGAGACGAGTTGGGTCCCGGCCAGTAAAGCGGCGACAGGAACCGCATGAGCCTCCGGCCCTTCCATGGGGCCTTGGGGTAGACGAAGGTCTCGCTCAAGTACAGCCGGCCCCGGTTAGCCGGATTTTTGGCCCAGTCAAGGAAGGTGGGCGCCAGGGTAAGGCTGCCGGGAGCGGGTGGCCTAGGGGAAGTGCTGAAGACCTGCACACCGACCCCGGCCGCATTATAACGGCGGATGCTGATAATCCCGAACCGCTGGTGCCGGGAAAACCTTTCTTGCAGGGCGGCATTCAGCTCCTGGTCCCCGGGTGTGGCCGTCTGGAACAAGCCGGCATAGCCCATGAGGGCGTTCTCCAGGAAGTCGAAATACGACTCGACATTGTCGGCGATTTTCCGGGCGAGGAATAACTGCTGCTGGTTGAATTGTTCCTGGAGAATAACTTCGACCTGGCGATTGAGTCGCTGCCAGAAAGTGTAGAACAGGGCGGATAACAGGACGGCTCCGGCCACGATGATCACGATGATCAGGGTCAGGTGGAAAGTTTTCCGGGACCGGCCGGCTGGCATAGAGCATTAACCCCTTAACTTCGTTAAATCTATCACCTTTCCCCAACCTTGACAAGGATTCTTCCCGGGGAAAAATCTCTCCCGGGATAGGGGTCCGGCTGGACCCGCGCCTTTACGGGGAAGAGGCTTTCTCCTTTTTGCAGGCTTCCCAAATGGCGTCCATCTCCTCCAGCGTGGCAGTCTCCGGGGTCTTGCCTGCCTTGGCCAGGGTGCGTTCCACCACGTTAAAGCGCTTGATGAATTTGAAGATGGTGCGTCTCAGGGCCCCTTCGGAATCGATGTTGAGAAAACGGGCCACGTTGACCAGGGAGAAGAGCAGGTCCCCCAGTTCTTCCTCCCAGGCCGGGGTGGCGGGCTGACCCAGGGCCTCACGCAGCTCCTGCCATTCCTCCTCGACTTTGTCCAGGGCGCCCTTGACGTCGGGCCAATCGAAACCCAGGCGGGCGGCGGCCTCCCCCAGACGCTGGGCCCGGACCAGGGCCGGCAGGGCCGGGGAGACCTGGCCCAGAGTGGGGACCGCCGCCGGCTTGCCCTCCCGGGCTTTGGCCTCCTGCCAGAGGCGGCGCAGGTCCTCCTGGGTCTCGGCCTTGGCGTCCCCGAATACATGGGGGTGCCGGTGGATCATCTTGGCCGCAATCCCCCCGATAACTTCCGTCAGGGAAAAAGTCCCTTGCTCCTGATAGAGGTCGCTCAAGAACACCAGGTGCAGCAGCAGGTCCCCCAGTTCCTCCTTAACCATCCGGGGATCGCCGACGTCCAGGGCCTCGATTAATTCATACGCTTCTTCCAGCACGTAAGTCTTTAAGGTCTCCGGGGTCTGCTGGGCGTCCCAGGGGCATCCCCCGGGGCCCCGCAAGCGCCGCACAATGGCCACAAATTCATTCAGCGCCGCACCCGGGTCGCCATTTTTACCGGTCATATTGCTCAACTCCAGAATGGTGCACTGGTTAAAGGTTCCCGCATGAGGGTAAAGAGGGTAAAACCTTGAGCCACAAGTCCTGGATAAGCCCGCGGTTTCAGGCCCGGGGCTGCTTCCCTCGATTAAGCCCGGTCCCGGCCTGGGCCTGGCGCACGTCCCGGGGCCGGCGCCATTCCTTCAGGTAATCGTTCAGACGCTGCTTGAAGTCCGGCGGCAGCAAACCCAAGGTTTGGTGGGCGAGAGAAGTGAGGCGGGGAGCAGCGGCGGAGCCTTTCAACAGGTGGGAGTTCTTGGGCATCACCACCCCCAGCAACATCAGGCCGAATCCGATCAGCAAGGCTCCTTTGGCCAGGGCAAAGGCCCCGCCCAGGAGACGGTCGAAGAAATCCAGGTAGAGATGGTAGAGCAGGCGCTGGATGAAATGGGCCGCCAGCCGGGTGAGCCAGTAGACGGCCACGAACACCACGGCAAAAGCGACCCACCGGGCATGCTGGGGGTCGGTGATCCAGGTGTGCAGCAACCCCGCCAGGCGGAGGTAGGTGTGGGCCGCCACCACCACGCCCCCCACCACACCCACCAGGACCGCCACCTCCTGAAACAGGCCCCGGTAATAGCCCCTCAGGGTTACCAGGCCCAGAAGGATAATGATCCCCAGGTCTAACACGTTCATTGACTGCCGCCCCTTCCCATGCACATGGCCTATCAGAAAAACCGCGGCCCGTCAAGGAAGGGAGCCGGTTTGCCGCCTTACCCGGCCTGAGAGAGAAAATCGCGGTCAGCCGCCGGTTTTCATGAGCCCAAGGCCCACCTGCAAACCATAAAAAGGGGTGTAGGGCGGGCACTGCCCGCCGTTTTCGCCCATTAAGTGGTGCGTAAGACGCACCCTACGCCAAACTTTTCAGGCCGGCACCCGATACCCCAGGACCCGGCTCATGGGGAACCAGGCGGAACCAACGGCATCCCCCTGGTTGCCCCCCAGGAGTCTTACCCGGTTATCGTCCCAATCCTCCAGGAACCCCACATGGCCGGAGTTTTCGCCACGCTCCAGGACCACGATGACGCCCTCGCCGAACTCCGCATCGGTGGGCTCCCGGCCCCAATCGAGCCACGATCTGGCCCAGGCGCTCCTGGTGCCGTCATACCCGGCCAGTTGCATGACCCGGTTGGCAAAAGCCGAGCACCAGGGGGTTTCGTCCGATTGGTTGTCAGGCCGACCTATGGTCGTAGATTCCAGGCACTCCACGATAAAGGCGTTGGCCCCCGGGCCTGGGATTTCGTGGCTACCAAGCTTCTTTCTGGCAATCGCCATCCACGGGTATTCGATCATGGTTCCCCCTCCTTATGCGGGGTGGCGCCGCGCCCTCTGCCTCAGCAGGAAGGTGAACAATGCCTCCGGTACGGTTCTCCCGTCGCCTCCCGGTCCCGGATGAGATCCATCAACTGGCGGCTATGGAGTAAATATCCTCCCAGCAGCTCCAAAAAGCCCGGGTCCTGACCATAGACCGCCACTTTCTTCAACCGGATGAGGGTGAGGCAGGTCACGTGAAGATGGTTAACCAGACAATCCACCCGATCTTCGCTCATCGCACCACCCTCCCCCGCAGGTCATGGCCGTGGTAATTGAGCGCTTCCCACATACCGTGGTGTTCCACCTCATGCTCGAAGCGGGGGACAAAGCGGTCTCCCAACTCCTCGCGGCAACTGAAAAAATGGTGCGACAGCTCGTCCAGCTTCTTCTCCATGCGCACCAACATGCGCCACACCAAAAAGCCACTCACCCCGGCGAAAAGGCCCAGCAAAGAAACCAACGCCCCCACGTGCTCACTTAAGTCTTGATAATTCATGGTTTTTCCCGGAATCCCCAAGGGGGCTCAGATGCAGCGCCTCACCCCGGTGCATTCGTCTCAATAAATCCCGGCAGGGGTCGCCGGCATTTTCCTCCCCGTTGATGGGGGTGGATTTAGGGGGTTGCCACCTGGCCGGGGTAATCCAACGAAATCCGGAAAACCGGAATCAGTGGTTGCCGCCGGCGCCATAGCCGACTGCGGACTTGGCCCCTTCGGGCCCGGACGCGCGCCTCAGCCGCTGCCGCTTCCCTGGTCTGATCCGCGGCGCTCCTGGCTACCCCGGACCGCAGCGCCGCCAGTCCCAGGGACCCCAGCAGACCGAGGATCAACTGGTACTGTTCTTTGGTCAGCCAACCCATAGCCATGGCAAAACTGGCCAGGGCCACCACCACGGCGGTGATATAGGTTTTCTTGCCCTCCAGGCTCATCATTCCCTCCAACCCGTCACCTTGACCGCCTGGTTGGCGGTGTTGTCGTTGTTCAGATACACCCGGCCGCCATCCAATACCTGGCAGGCAAAGGGGATGGCCCCCCGCTCGCCCTGGAAGTCGGTGGCCGGCGGGGCTGGCGTGGACCACCAGGGCCGGGGTGCTGCCGTCATAGGACACGGCCAGCTTCACGTCATAGCCCGCCGCGGCCGCGGCATACCCTGTAAGCACGTACGCCGTGGGCGGCGCCACCAGGCCCAGGTCCATCAGGGTGTAGCCATTAATGGCCCCGCTGCACAACTGCCGGGGGCTGCGGTAGCTGGTGCGGCCCCCTTCCTGGAAAAAGGGCGCCAGGTTGCCGGAGGCATCGTTGAACCCCATGCCCAGGTACCGGAAGTTGGCATCCGGCAGGACCATGCCCCAATCCCCCTGGGCCAGGGTCAGGGCCGCGCCGCCATAGGTGATGGTGCCCCCGGTCGCCGTTGTCCGCATTGTTGGCGGTGATGGCCCGGACCAGGCCCCGGGAAGCCCCGCTGAGGATCAGGAGGCCGGCCCCCGCCAGTTCGTTAAGGGTGAACCCGTAACCGATGTTGGCCCCATTGGCGTTGTTCCTCAGGGTAATCACCTGGCTGTCCTGGGAGGCCACCCGGATTGCCGGCATGGCTTTCAGGGAGAAGATGGTGTCATTGGCTCCTGCCAGGGCATAGACGGCATACCACTGGTTGGACTTCTCGGCGCCCCAGAGATGGGCGGCGGTGGCCAGATTGAGGGTCACCGGGGCGGCGTTTTCCCGGTAGCGGCCATCGCTCAGGCCCCCGTCAACCCAGTGGCCCCGGGCCAGGGGGGAAGGAAAGCCGCACAACATCACCCGGGCCTTGCAGTCAGCCGTGGCGTTGACCCGAAGGGTGGCGCTGTCCACGTATTCCAGCCCCGGCCCCCGGGTGAATGCGAAGACCTCGGTCACCGCCTGTTCGATCTTGGCGAAATCGCCTTTCAAAATAACCTGGCGGCCGGTGCCGCTGCCCCATTTGGTTTGGGGAAGGTCGATCAGAGACATGGATTAACCTCGCTTTACCTGTTTGGATTATGACTTCGATCCCGGCGCTGACTCTCCCCGGAATTACCCGGCCTCAGCCCGAAAGGCCCAGTTGACATCATAGGAACTGGCCACGTCGATGGCCCAGGCGTCCCCGGCGCTTCCCGGGGCGTCCACGGCCCAGGACCAGGAGGTGTTCAGGGGCCGGTCCAGGCTCAAGCTGACCCCGCGCCCCCCCAGGTCCAGGTCTTTGCCCCGCACGGTAAATTCCTCCTGGTCCAACCCGTGAAAGTCGGACGAGAGCGCCACCGTGTCTCCCAGTTCCAGGCGCACCCCTTCCAGCCAGGTCGACACTTCCGCCAGTTCCCGGGGCGCCGCCAGCCGGGCCAGGAGCCGGGAAGCCAGGAGCTGGGCCACCTCGGGGTCCTCCAGGACCACGCCGGAGCCATAACGGCAATCCAGGTCCAGGGCCGCCTCCCCCCAGGCGCTGATGGCCGCCGCCTCCCGGGCCTCGGCATACTTATCGTTGTCCCGGTCGTAGTCGGCGTAGAGTACCCGCACCAGGTTCTTTAAGCCGCTCTGCTCATAGGTCAGGGTGAGGGCGCGCAGCTGGGATGAGGACAACGCCACCAAATGATCCGCCAGGACAAAGTCCAGCAGGCGCTGCCACCAGGTCCACTCCCCCGTTACCTTGCCGTACTCCAGGGCCGCTCCCAGCATAGAGGTCACCGCCTCCAGGGTCCCCACCTGGCTCATGGCCAGGTAGTTCGGGACGTATTCCCAGATATCCGCGGCTTCGCTGTAAGCAAAAGGGATCAAATCGGCGTTGAGGACGTTGGGCTTCTCATCCCCGGTGTGGGCGAAAACCCAGGCCATCAGGGCGTCGAAATGGTCCCGGTCATCGGGAACGGTCGGGAAGACATAGGCCTGGCCGGCCGCGCCCTTAACCGCCATGCCAAAGGCCCGGAGCACCAGGCTGTTCAGCCAGGCATAATGGTAGTCGCTCTGATAACCGCCGAAGCCCGGGTCCAGGCGGTTTTCCCGGAGGTCATCCAGGAGTCGCCGGGCCCAGGTGGCCGCCAGTATCATGGCCGTTCCGCAGATAGATGAAGAGGCACCCCAGGGCGATGGCCGCAGTCTGCCCCGGATCATAGGCCCCGTAGGTGAAACCGAACTCCGAGAATTGGGCCGGGACCTTCCAGCCATTGCCTTCAGGAGCGCCATAGGCGTCGATCCAGGTGAGCCAATTGAGCAGAATGGCCTCGGCGGCGGCGTCATGGGTCAGGAAGAAAAATTCCGCCAGGCGCAGGAAGGCCCAGTACTGGCCCAGGCCGCTGCCGACTTCCGGATAGGCCGAGCCGTTCGACTGCCCCTGGATGATCTGCCAGTTGTCCTGGAGTTCGGCCCCGCTTAAGGCCCGGCCCCGGTGAACCCGGATCAGGTCAATCCGGCCCTGGAAAAAATCCGCCGCCGTCCCGGACCGGCGCCCCACGGTGAAGGCCTCTCCGTTGTCCAGGCTGCCGGGCCGGGCCGCCGCACCGGCGCCCAGGGCGCCGTCGACGCTAAAGGTGAATTGTCCGTCCCGGTCTACGGCCACGGCCAGGTAGTGGTAATCAGCCGTATTAAGGCTGAGCCCGGGGCTGGGGGTCAGGGTGGAAGTGCCGCCGGCGTCGGCGATGACCAGCTGCACCGTTCCGCCGGACCCCAGGCACACCTCAAAGCCTGGTCCCCCCGTGGCCATTTTGCTAATCAGGCGCGCCCCGTCGGTGAGAGCCCCGGGTTTGAGGACCATCTCGACGGTAAAATCCTCCGTCCCCAGGTTCAGATCGGCGTCGTTCAGGCTCAGGTAGTGGCTGCCGTCCAGGTCCACCGCGGTGGCCCCCGGCTGGCAGATGCCCCCGGCATAGCTCGGGGCGCCGCCGCCCTGCCAGGTGAGGGTATGGTCTCTCCCGGAGGCGTCGGTGAGGGCGCCGTTGAAATGCCAGAACCCGGTCACTTTGCCGAAATCCCGGTAGCGCCGCCACCAGGAGAACCGGAGAAAATCCTCCTCGCCGCACAGGGCGATATTTTCCACGTCATTGCGGGTGTGGACCGGGATGATGGGGCCCGGCGTCCCGCCGTAACGCCGGGTATATTCCTCCTGGGCGTCCCGGTGCAGGTCAAAATAGGTCTGGCTGTGGTCCAGGGCCCCCACCAGGTAGGGCGCCAATGGTTGCGCATAATGCACCGGGGTGGGGCCCCGCCAGGGGTTCTGGCCGTAAGGGGTCAGGGAAATAGCCAGCCGGGGCGCGTAGGGATAGGGGTCCGAAGCCGTAAGGTTCAGGGCCACTTCGTCCAGCCACCACTCGTGCTCCACCAGACCCTGCTGCTCCATCTTGAATTCCAACAGCCTGATCCGGTCCGCGGCGGCAAAGGTCAGGTGCTCATCGAACTTGAGGTCGGTGAGATAAAACGTCCCGTTGGAGGGGGGAGAACCCGAGCACCCCACATCCACCACCTGGAGGGGATGGGTGAGGGGGGACACCCCCGATTCCAGCGTCATGTCCGCCAGGGCGATGCTCACCCGCTGCCAGGCGTCGACCTGGACCGTCTCATCCTTGTGGAAATAGCTGCCCTGGGCGTCTTTGACTTTGACCCGGAGGGTGAGGGAGCTGACGCCGCTCACCACCGGTTTGATGAGAAAGTTGAGGTTGACATGGCCGGTGGAGTTGCAGAGCGCCGTATCGATCCCGGCCCACACCCCGAACGCAGTGACATAAGGGGACAGGTCCCAGGTGATCTGCCGCTGGGTATAAAAGGTCTCTCCCAGGAGAATTTCGGTCTCTTCCCGGGCGCCGATGGTGATGTCGATGTCGCCCGGCTGGGTGGCGGAGTACCAACTGCCCCACATGGCCTGGGCCCGGTCGCCGTCATCGACGAGGTTGTCCCGGCGCCAGAACTGGCCGAAGGGCACCTCAAAGGCGGTGGCCGCGGTAAAACGGTCCGGAATGGCGTGGATATACGTATGTCCGGGCCCCCAGGGGTCCGAATCCGTCTGGCTGGAGTCGTTCAGGGTCACCAGGAGGCGCCGGGGGTGGATGGCGGGCTCGCCGCCCCAAAACATCCAGTAATCCCCCGCCACGAGGTCGGTGCCGTCGCCCCCCTCCCAGGCCACGGCCAGGCCTTCTTCCAGGCCACCGGGTGTTGCCGGTCCCCGCTCACCAGACCCGCTGGCTACCCAGGTGAGCCCGCCGTCTTTGGACCAGCGGAAGGTGGCCGCGCCCACCTCGCCCGTGGTCTCCATCTCCACCACAAACCGCCGCTTCTCCTGCTTGGCATAGTCCCCCAGGAGCACCAGGGTGGCGCTGCCGGCCCCGATCTTGGTGAGGTTGTGCAGATGGCTGGCGCCAGCCGACCCCTTGCAGGGTAAAGGTGAGACGGTCCATGGCCTGGAAGGGGTCCGCCCCCAGGGACCAGTCCAGCCCGTAGCCGAACCAGGCCGAGTCCCCGCGCGGTGGGCAGCGCCGCCTTGACGTGGAGCGCCCGGCCGCTCATGCCCGGGGCCAGCTCGCTTTGGAAGGTCTGAAAGGCCGCCGCCCCCACGGTGGCATCGCGATAGAGCAGGTGCGCTCCCCGGTCCCACTGCTGGCGCTCAAAGTCGTCATGCATCAGGGGCGGGGTCCGGGACTGCCTCCCGCTTCTCGAAAGGCATCCCAGAGGAACCGGATCAACGGCCCATAGTCCAGGCCCCGCTCCCGCCCCGCCAGGTGCAGCAGGACCATCAGGTCCAGCATCCGGTCCACGGCAAAATCATAGGTGTAATCGTCCCGGGCCCGGTAGGCCCGGCGGACGCAGGGATAATTGTTCAGCGGTTCATACTTCAGCGCCTGCTCCCCGGTGTAATAGATATAGTAGAGCTGCACCACGGTGCCGGCCGGCAGCGCCGTCCCCAGGGTAATGGTGGTCAGGTCTCCGGCATTGACATAGGACCCGCCCGGGTAATAGTTGGAGAGATCCCCGCCCATGGGCTCGGCCCAAAAACCTTCCCAGGGGAACGTGGTCTCAGCCTGCCATACTCCCCGCACCCAGCAGACCTGGCCGCCCCCGGGGTTGGGCGCGGTGATGGCCACGCCGCCCGTCTCGGCCACCGTGGCCACGGCCTGTTGCCAGTTGCCGGCCACCGCCTCCTGGAGCGGGGTCCCCCCCATATTGTCGAAGACCCAATTAAACTGTGAGGCCCGGGTCCATTGAATACGTCCCATGGTGATTCCTCTCAGGCAAAAAAGCTAAGGTTCAACATTTATGACGTTTTCCGCCGATTCCTTCCCATGGATGGCTGCTTAAATCCCTCTAAATCCCCGCCGTGTCCGGTTTGTTTTTGCACCGGAGGATTTTCGTTATGCCTCGTCCCACAAGGTATAGATTCGCTGATCCACTTTTTGCTCCCTCACCCGGACCCTCTTCCTCATTGGGGGAGAGGGGGAAAAGGAGAACCGATTTAATGCCTTAGGCTTCCTCAACCCGGGGACCTCACCTGCTCCCTCTCCCCCTGCTTCGGGAGGGGAGGGTCCGGGTGAGGGGGGCTGAACAACCGTAGGCCAATTCTTCATCGGACCCTCCTGCCTGAATCCCCCTGGGTCAAAGGGAGACTTCACAAGGAATTCCGCCAAGTTCCCCCCTTTGGCAAAGGGGGGCTCGGGGGGAGTTAGGTTCTTGGAGCAGGTGCCGCGGTTACGGCCACGGCTGATGTCGGGGCGAGTTTAAAACCCGCCCCATAGCCCTCCCCCAAATACGCCCTGATCTTGATCTCCCCGAAATCGATCCAGAGATCGTAGAGGCAGCGCCGGACGATCTCCCGGATGGCCTGGGCCGCGGTGAGGTTCTCAAAACTTATCCCGATGACGTATTCGGGGGTGAGGCTCTTGGCCAGGGCAAAGGAATCCTGATGGATGGCCGCCTCGAGACCGACTTCGGCCAAAATGTCGGCCACCATGTCCACCGGGTGGGTGGTGGTGTCCTTGACCACCCGGGCCTCAACCGAGGCGTTTTTGCCGCTCACCTGGATCAGGCCGGTGGCCGCGTCCTTCGCCACCCGGTCGTCGTCTTCTTCCCCGCTGAGATAGACCGTGGTAATGGCCGCAAAGGGGGCCCCAAAGACCTGGTAGTGGTAGATCGGGGGAAACGCCGTAAAGGTCCAGCGGTCCCCCGCCACCAGGTCCGGCCCCAGCCCCGGTTCCCAATAGACCGACAGGCCCTCATCCAGACCCGCGGGATTATCCGCCCCGTCCGCCACCAGACCCGCTTTCTCCCAGCTCTGTCCCTGATCAACGGACCAACGGAAGGTGGCGCTCCCCACCTCGCCGCCGGTCTGTGCTTCCACGAGATAATCCCGTTGATAGTCCCCCCGGTAGGTCCCCAGGAGGTGCACGGTGGCGCTGCCGCTGCCGGACCGGGAGATCTCGCCGACGTATGCCTCAACGACCCGGGTCAGCTCCCCCTGGGCCAGGTAGGTGCCCCGCATGAACGGCCGCCGTTCCCCCGTGTCGGAGGGGGCGCCGATCCTCTGCTTGAGCCCCGCCGCCACCCCATCCTGACTTTCCAGGTTGACGCGATGCGGCTGGCGCCAACCGTGAGCCATCCCCGCCAGGCGCTGCACCACTCCCTGGTAAAGCAACTGCCAGGCCACCGTGCCGTCGGCCAACTCCCAGCCGTGATAAAGAGCCAACTGCTTCCGGGTCCAATCCGCCTCTCTCAGGTAGGCATTTTCGGCCCGGTTCAACCATTGCCCCACCCGGTTGTCCAGGACCAGGACGTGATCCCCGGTCCTGAGCTCACTGAAATCCCGGGCCAACTCCACCCGCACCCCGCCCGGATCAATGATTTCCCGCTCCGGCAGGGTAAGCCGTCCGGCCAGGCTGAAGACCGCCAGACACCCCGGCCCCTCCGAAGCGTAACTCTCAAAACCGGCGTCCGGGTCCTGATCCACCGCATAGGCCGTGAATCCATCCGCCTCCCCGGGGTCGTCCAGCCCCCAGGCCCGGATAGTTTCGTCAAAGTCCACTTTCACCTGGAAATAGGGGGCCAGGGACAATTCCTGCCCCGGGGTCAGCGGCGCAAAAATCGCCTGGACCACCCCGGCCGGCGTCTCCCCGGTGCGGAGCCGGATCTCCACGTCCATGTGTCCTGCCGGCTCTGCCCAGGATGGGACCGCCTCGTCCAGGTAAGGCGAGAAACTTTGGACGACCGGGGAGGTCCAGGAACCGGAGGTAAGGTAGCCGTCGCCCATCACCAGGTTCCCTGGTTCGCCGCCATAGGCGGTCTGGATAAACTCTCCAGAGCCCGGGGCCAGCCCGTAATCCAGCTCATAGGGGGAGAGCACCGCCTTCACCCGGGGCCGGGCGCCCCGGCAACGGGCTTCTTCCCTTAGATAATCCGCTCCAGCTTGGCGCATGGTTTCTCTCTATTCAGGGTCGTCTTATTCCCCCCTTTCTTAAAGGGGGGCTAGGGGGGATTTGATCAACTCCCTGAAATCCCCCTAAATCCCCCTTTGGCAAAGGGGGACTTGATACATCCCGGTTCTCCTGAGGCTACAGGGGATGGGCCGATCCGTTCGCCGTTCCCCTACACCTCTTCCAGCATCATGCTCCCGGACCATAACCCGGGAGCCACTTCCCGGAAATCCAGGTCATTGGTCCACACCCCGGTGAAGGTCTTGGCCCCGGTCCCATCCCGGAAAAAATCGATATCCGCCTGGGACTGTTTGATGGCCGCGAGGACATCCTTCTGCACCGTGGAGATGAACTGGAACTGCAAGACCCATCGCTGCTTCAGCCCCCGGAGATAACTCCGCAGGGTGCCGTCCACGGCCCGTTCCCGGTCGGTCTCATCCTGGGCCAGTTCCTGATAGTCCCAGGTGAAGTTGACCGGCAAGGTATAGCTCTGGCCGCTGCCCCCCAGGGGGGTCCATTCCAACCGGGCGTTTGCCATCTCCTCTCCTCGTACCCATTGGCAGTCAACGGGTGGCACAGGCTTTCCTGCCGATGCCGGCGCAGGCTGATACCTGCGGCTACAAAAAAATTACCAGCGCCGATCCGCTTCTTGTCTGAGAGCCGGCAGCAGGTGCCGCTGCACCAACCGGTCCCAGTCCAGGCCCGCCACTCCGGAGGCATCCAAAGTCTGGACCTGTATGGTCACGTCATAGCGGGGCGCGGCTTGGCCCCCGGAGGGGTCAAACCGGCCGGTTCTCAGGGCCTCAAAGTTCTTCTCCCCCAGGCGGGCCATGCTCTCCCGGGGGAGGACCCCCTCGCCGGCCTGGGCCATGATGAGCTGTTCGTCACCCATCAAGGTTCCCGGGGAAATCACCATCCCCTGGTGGGCCTCCACCACCCCGCCCTGGTGAAACCAGCCGCCGAAATCCAGGACCCCGCCCAAGAGCGATGACCAGCCTTGCTGGGCGCCCCCCCGGCTCCCCACGCTCGACCCCCAGGCCGCCGCCACCTGCCCCATGGTCTGGAGGAAGCCGGCGCCCCATTGCTCCACGGCCCCGGAGACTTCCGCCAGGCTGTTCTGCCAACTCTGGGCCACGAGTCCGGCCGAGGCCTCGCCCCGGGCGGCCATCTCTTCGAACTTACCCCCGGCCAGGGCCGTCATCTGCTCCAGGTTGCTCTGCCACTCCTGGGTGAAGGTGCTCCAGGTGTCGTGGAGGGCCCGGGTCTCATCCGTCCATACCGCCAGGCGGCCCTGGCTGTATTCCCGGCTGATTTTGAGCATCTCTTCCTGGTAGGCGCGATAATCCTCCAGTTTTCTCTGACTCGTCCTGCTTTTCACTCCGCTTGTGGCCATGTTATCCTCGCTGGGGTCCTTCTAAGACCCGGCGCACCGTCCCCATGAGCAGCCAGGTTTCCAAACTGAGATCGTTGGCCTTGAAGGGATAGCCGGCCCGGCTCAACTGGTACAGGAACACCAGGTGCCAGGTCCAGGGGGAGATGGCTTCCGGACGGACCCGCTCGCCACAGGCGGCGCAGGCCCAGTCGGCAAAGGCCCCGCTCTCCGTGCGGCACCGGCGCCGCTCCACCGGGCCGCAGAGCCGTCCGCTGGCCAGCACCTGCAGTTCCCTGTCCAGGGGCCAGCCCTGGCGGCCCTCCCCGGGGGCCTGCCTCAGTCCCACTCCGGCTCCCCCCGGGATGCCACCCGCATGCCTTCAAAAACCTGTTGGGCCAGATAAGACACCAGATCCGGGGCATCTTCGGCGAGACGCTCCTTCCAGTCCGCATGCCGGGCCGGGTCCAGGGTGGTCTCCACCCCCTCCGCCGCGACGATGAAATCCCCGGCCCCAAACCCGGTGAGGATCTCCAGCCCGAACTTCAGGCGGGTCTCCCCCAGGCAAAACCGCCGTTCACCGCCTTCGAGGCGAAAAGCGGAAAGCTGGTAGGCCACCCGCTCCTCCGAGGTCGGGCCCCGGTAGTGCAGGGTAACCACCGAACCGGAAACCGGGTCCTGAATCGCCAGGGTGTGGCGCGGTTCTCCCAATATTCTCGCCATGTTGTCTCCGTGATCAGCGTTCTTTGCGCCTTTGCGCCTTGGCGTGAGCTCTTAAGGCCGCGTAGCTGCTCACCTGGTTCTGGACGTAAGTCACCACCGAGCCGTAGGTGTCGTCCTCCAGGACGGCAAACTCCACCTCTTCCGAAAGGCGCCGCTGGTACGTCTTGACCGTAGTGGCCAGCACCGACACCCGGGGAAAGATCAGCTCCACCTGGTAGCTCAGTCCCGGCTCAAATTCCGGACCGGTGGCCAGCAAGCGCACCCCCAGGGTGTCGTTATCTTTCAGGTTCTGGGCCAGGAGGAAGTCCCGGAAATCCCGGTCGAATTTCAGGCTCTGTTCCCGCCCGGTCCTAAAGGCGCGATTGGCGTAATTGCCGCCGGCCCCCGGGGTGGATTCCGGCGTCAGGTTGTTTTTCATGGTCCAGGTGACGCCTCTGAGTTCCGTGGCCAGTTGATATCCGCCGTTGAAGGCGGCGCCATCCCAGCGGCCCCCCAGGGTCACTTCCAACTGGCTCACCTTCAATGGGGGCTCCTCCAGCCGGGACGGCAGGTTCATCCAGCCGCTCTCCCCGGGCAGGTAATAGACCCGGTAGGTGGTCGGGGTGCCGCTCCCCCCCGGCGAGGTAATATCTATGACCCCCGGGACCGCCCCGGACACGGCCTGATATGCCACTTCCTCCCAGGCCTGGGTGGCGGAATTCAGCACCTGGACGGCCTGGACGTTGCTCAATCTCTCCGCGGCAGTCTCTCCCGCCACCCCGTTGGCCGCCAGAGTCAGGGTGGTGGCATTGTCGGCCCCGGCGACTTCCTCCACCTGGGTGTTGTCCACCACCTTGCCGCTGCCTTTCACGGTGCCGTTGAGCTTGGCCCAACCGTCCCGGGCGAAATCCATCCTGATTTGATCAATGAAACAGGACGCGAAGCGCCGTTTCATCACCTGGCGCCCGAAGCGCATGGCCGCGGTAAAAGACGGGTTGGACCGGGCCACATCCACCTCCCCGGACCGGGGCAGGATGGTATGACGATAGCCGGTGGACCCGGCCGGGTCGCTCGCCACCTCGCCTAAACCGTAGCCCAACAGAAACCCGAAATGCTGCGGCTGGGCCCGGGAAAAGGACAGGGCGCCCACTACCTTGCCACCGAAATCATGGAGCCGGTCGGCCTCTTCTTTGCCGGTGAGTTCCTCCCGGTTGGGGGTTTTCACCGCCTGGTAGTTGAGCACCGTGTTCAGGTCCACCAGCAAGGTGGTGTCCAATGCCTGTTCGGTGTTCATGGCCACCTCCTGCTGATCTGGCCGATACCGCCAGCAGATTATGGGTGGCTAAAAAATTCCGGATGGACCGGGTCATAATCCTCTCTCCTCGTCAGCTTCACAGGTCCTGCACCAGGGCGGTGCCATAGTGGGCCGCGTACACGGAAAATTCCTGGCTGCTCAATAACGGCTCTTCCCGGATGAGACTGAGGGGCTGCAACTCCAGCCCCAAATCCTGGTGCCATAAGGCCTTTCTCACCCCTGCCAGGAGCTGGTAAACCCCATCGGCGTCCCGCCGGCCGGAGGCTTCCCCCCGGAGGTGCCTCACCACCACCAGGACAGTAAATTCCAGGTTCAGGTCATAGGACGCCAGGGTCACCTGTTCCCCCCGGCTCTGGCGCAACTGCACCAAAACCGCCGGAAAGCGCCAGTCCTCCCGTTGCAGATCGGTTAACCAGTCTCCCTGGTAAGTGGCCAGGGTCCCGACCTGGGCGTCCAGCTCCGCCCTCAGGGCGGCCAGCAACGCATCCTCTACCGTGGTCCAGAGATCATTGGCCATAACCTGCCTCCCCTCACCAATCCGCCTGGGTATCCCGGGTAAAAGCCCGGATGGCGCTGGTGGCGTCGGTCACTTCTTTGGCCACTGTGGGCAGTTCGCCTTGCGGCCCCACAATCGCCAGCTGTCCCGCCGCCACCTGTTTCAGGAAGGCCACCGCGGCATCGTATTTCTGCTGCCGTACCACGGGTACGACGCTCCGGCGGGAATAAAGGTGGTAGATGGCCAGGTCCACGGCCAGGGCCTTGACCTGGGCCGGCGCCGCGGCCAGGGGCACCACATACTTGACCCCCAGGTAGGAGTCGATCTCGGCCTCGGCCTTGCTGATGGCATCAACAATGATAAGGCTGTCGGGGACCTCCCCGGACTCCGCGGTCAACTCGGCCAGTTCTGATTGGGGTATCATCTTGAGGAGGTCGTCCTCGGAACAATAAGCCATAATCGCCTCTTTCCGGTTTTCGGTTTTTTATGTAAAGGTGCTGCTTCAGTAAATTAAACGCTGAGCTGATGGTAGAGAAAAGGGAGCCTGGCATTATGCCTCTTCGCTTCTATCCCCCTTGCTCTTTTCGCCTTTTCCCCTCTTCCCCCCAGCCGTTACGCCGTCACCGCCCCCTTGATCTGCAAGAAGAAATCCTCGCTCTTCTTGATCACCGGCCCGGTCCAGGCGCATTTGAGCTCCCCGATGTAGGTCGCCTCCGGCTGGTCGGTGTCCGCGGCGCTCAGATTTACCGAAACGATGCCGCTGGCCGCCTGGCTCTTGTCGAACTCCTGGTCGGCCTTGGAAAAAGTGTAATCCGTCTCCGACTTGTATTTCTTCACGCCCATGAGCAAGGCCGCCCCGGAGAGATCCACCCCAACCCCCAGGGCGTCCTTCACGGTAAAGGTGATGGTCTTGGCCTCACCCTGCTTGATCACCATTTTTTCCATTCGGCTGCTCCTCGCCTCCCTTTGCTTCCCGGCTGCCGCCGACAAGTGAATACGCTCAATTTATTGGCTCTCGCTCAATTCCAGGCTGATCTCCCCAGCTTCGAGGCTCACTTCAAGGGACTCCGGGGCCGATACGGCAATCGTCATTTCGCCGCTGGGCACGTTCATATACACCGGCGGGGGAACCGGCCCCAGCGCCACCTCCAAATCCATCTTTCGGTCAATGGTGATTACGTCCTGGTAGGTCTGGTAACCAGGGGCGGTGATGGTGAGAGTGTGGGGGCCATATTCCTGTAAAGTGTCGCCATGTGCCTGGTCGTAGTAACCGTGGATAACCGTTTTTTGACCAGTTGCCAGAACTCCACCAGCTATTGTATTTTCACTAAATACAACTGATTTAGTATTGTCAACAAGAGTTACAGTTGCCCCTTCAATAGCCACCCCATCATTGTCTTTAACAACAAAATCAATTGTGTATTTAAAATATACCTTTCCAGTACAAGTGCCAGAATAAGTCCATGTTTTATTGTCAGTATCTAGATTAATAAATATCGTATCAGCAGAACAGATAGTTGAATTGCCTAGCCGCGTTACTGAACGTACAAATAAATTGGCGTAGGCTGCACCATTAACTGCATAAGCAAAAATACCCAGTACTGAACCATATATAGTTAATTTGTCTATACTTCCATGAATCTCTCTGGCTGCGTTATATGTACCACTTATTACGGTATTAAAGACATCAGAGGTAGTGCTTAGACCATATATATTATTGTTATTCTGTATGCAATTCCATACTCTATGGGTTCCGCTTCCAAGAAGTATTGATGCAGTATAGTTTTCCGCATCCAATATGCTGGAATAAAACAAAAAACTACCATTGTTATCGGATTTTCCGTATAAACCCCAAGCAGCAACCCTGGAATATAAATAGCATCCATCCTTAGTTGATTTCTTTCCTGCATCTATGAGAGTACCGAATCTACAAACTGCATTACTCCGCACATAGAGTTGATAATTGGTTGTCAGGGATAGATAAATCGCATTTTTAGTTGCTGCAAAATATGTTGCGCTTGAAGCATCTCCTATATTAAAAATTGCATCCAACTGATACTGTCTATTCCCCTTGTCCCAGATCACCCCCCATATCGGCTGAGTCACCGCCACGGCGCCGTCATCCCAGACCGTGCCGCCTCCAGCCGCATTGTCGGAACAGTCGATATTCGTGATGGTGCGGAAGCGTTTAGTTGTGACATAGGTGCCATTCCCAGCACCAATATCAATGCTCTCGGTCTGAGCAACACCCCAAGCATCCGTCCCGGTGATAAAAATGTAGTCGGGCTCGGTGGTCTTCCCGTCCACCACGAAGGAGATAAGCAGGGCCAGGAGTTCTACCGGGCGCAGCTGGTAGGTCAGGGCCTTGGTGTTACTGGTGGGCGACCAGGCGGCAAGCAGTGAAGTCCCGGCCCCGGCCCGATCCGCCGCCACGAAGGAGGCGAAATCCGCCGGAGACCCGGAGGTGCCCCCGGTAACGGTGACAATATTCGTGGCTGCTACGTAGGTAAAAGTCCCTGGCATGTTAAACCGCCTTCATTTCGTCCAGTTCGGCCTGTTTTGCCTGTAATTGATCGGCCATCCCACCGCCATACATCGGCCCCGCTATCATCATGTTCCAGAAATCAAGGCACTCTTGGTCGGGCTGGTCTTTGGGCTTCGGAACTTGAGCGATCAAGGCTTCCAAGGTTTCCACTTCTCCGGCTACCCGCTTCACCTCTGCAGCCCATTCCTCTGTCGTCCAGTACGCCTGGGGGTTGTCAGACTCCAGGTAAACCTCTCCGGTGTCGGGATCACGCAGATATTTAGCCATGCTTCACGTCCTCCACCTTCACCTTGCTCTTGGCCACCTTGAGAGCGTCAGTCACCTTCTTCTTGGTGGCTGCATCCAGGCCCACCTCGACCTGCGCTAAGTCCCGCTGCATGGCCAGGAGTCTATAACGCTTCCGGACCTGGTCAGTTACTCGTGCCATCTCTCTTTACCTCAGGCTATTTTAAGTGATCCAGTCTCGGGGGATTCAGGACCCCCTGAACTCAATGTCGGCTTTGAAGAAGCCGCCGCCGATTCCTCAGATAATTCTTCAGGACGGCTTCCCCTGCACATCCATAGGGGGTTACCTCTTGCCACCAGGATTCCCCAGCTCATCTGACGGTCCGGACAATCCCCGGGACCTGGACAGCACGCCATCATTAATAAAAATACGTCACCTTCAATACCCCGTTGGTATCGCCGCACCTGATCCCCCGGAACTGCTGGATCGCCTGGGTGCCGGTGAGCACCAGGGTGTCGCCGTTGGTAAAGTAGTGGCCCAGGCTGGTGCTGGGCAGCCCGCTGTCAATCCGAAACCGGATGTCGCCATCTTCCGAGGTCACCAGGACCGCCCGGGCGCTCAACCGGGCATAAGGTCCCGTGGTCGGCATGATTTTCGAACTGGAAAATCCCACCGCGCTGACTCCCACGGTAATTTCTTCGTAATCGCCCGGAATCCGATTGTAGGTTTCTAAAGTAAAGCCGCCAAACCAGGCCATAGTCGTTCCCCCCGCATCTGGATAAAGGGAGGGCGGCGGTGCCGCCGCCTTCCCGGTAGGATGGGCGTCCCCGCCCGGTGGCGCAGACGTCCCGCCCGTAGCGAGGCGTCCCCGCCTGCGAACCTCTAAGCCAATTCCGGCACCACCAGGAGGTCGGCCGTGCCCTGCCAGACATTGGTCCGGGCAGCCGCCGGTGGTGGGGTCGCCGATGATAAACTGCGCCTGCAGAATCTCCCGGGCCTGGGCCTCCAGGGACGGGGGCACTAACAGCAGGTTGGGCTTCATGCCCAGGGGCCGGCCCTCGGCGTTGGCAACCGACATCATGGCAGCCCGGGCCGCGGCGTAGTTGGTGTCGTTCAGGGTTTCCTTGCAGGCATAGGCCAGCTGCCACAGGCCGTAGGCCGCCGCCCCCCGGTAATCCACGCCATAGCGCAGTTTCTTCCGCATGAAGGCGTGCTCGTCATCCTGCCGGTCCATGCGCACCAGTTGGACGTCCCGGCGCAACTGAAAGATGAAGGGTTTGACCGCCCGGCTGGTGTCCAGCAGATACCAGGCGATGTCGGCGCCGCCGCCGAAGTTGGAGACGGTCCCGGCCCCCACCGGATGCGTGGTGGCGAAGAAGTTCTGGCCGTCATAGCACGGCTTGGAGAAGCCCCCCACCATCAGGTCGGCAATCAACTTCTCCGGGTGCTTCCGCGCCTCCTGGGCCAGGGCCGCCACGATGGGATTGTAGAACCCCAGCTGATCGTCTTCGATATCATTCCGGTCCACCTCGATGGTGGCTTCCCAGTCCTTGGTTTCCACCTGGAAGGCCTGGGGCTCCAGAGAGCTGATCTGCCGGTCACCGATCCATTCCCGGACCATGGGAAAATCCAGGAGAAACTTGTAATCCATAATCCGGGTATTGGCCGGCACCGTCATGGCCACCCGCTCATACCAGGTCTCGGTCTCCTGGAAGGCGGCATTGAACACCGCGGTGAATCCCGTGTACAGCCGGGCTAAACTTTCCATATTGATAATCATGAGAGGTCCCTCCGTTACCTGGCGATGTCGATCCAGCCTTTAGTGGCCGAGACGTATTTGACCAGCAGGCCCACCTTGATGTCATTGGTGGGGCCGGCAGCATCATCAAAGGTGTGGTCATCCGACGCGTACATGGCCGCTCCCACCATGGCCTGGCTGATGGACACGGCGTCGAACTCGAAAACCCCGGCCCGCCGCACCCGCACATTCATGCCGCCGTCACTGCCGCTGCTGTTGTCCACCTGTTCCAGCGCCACCCCGGCGAACTGATAACCGCTGGTGTCCGCCGCCGGCACCGCATAACCTGAGGCATTGACGCATACCAGGGAACCGGCGTAGATTTTGGTGTTGGCTGCCACCAGGTATTCCACTTCAATACCTTCCCGGTAAGGCGTAGCCCGATCACGGGTTAAAGCTGACATATCCTTCTACCTCCGCTTGTATTGGTTAATCACCTTCAGCCGACAACCTTCCTGCTGCTCTTGCCTTCAGGGTCGGCGCCGGGCGAGGCGACTGGCAGTCTGGCCATGGTTCTCCTTGCCACCCCGGGCCTCCCCCCTGAAGGGTCTTTCTGGGGAGACTACGCCGATTTGGGCCTTGGCCTTCAGGTAGGCTTCCGGGGAAACGTTCAGGGACCGGCAAACGGCCAGTTCCGCCGGGAGTAACCCTCTCTCCTCATGATGATCCTCCCTGAGGATCTGCAGTTCCTCCCCGGTGGGCACCAACTTCGGGGCCCGGTCCGCATAGGTCTGGAAACCTTCCGGGTCCCGACGACAATATTCCAGCGCCCAACCGCGTTGGGCCGGGCTGACCTTCCCGGCCTGCACAGCCTCTTCCACGCACCGGTCGGCCGTCTCCTTCGCCAGGCGAGCCTTGAGGGCCTGCAGCGCCTCCTCGGCTTTGACCAGGCGCATGGCCCCGGCTTTCAAAGCTTCCACCGCCCCTTTCAGTTGAGCCACGGAAACTTCACCCGGCAGATTCAAGGTCGAGGCCAGGTCCCGGAAGGCCTCCAGGGCCTTGCCGCATACCGCCCCCTCTTCCACCTCGGGTTCCATACCCATCAGGCGTTTGAGTTGTTCCACCATCTTCCCTTTCTCCTTTACTGAGTCCATTTTGGCCGCCAGGGCCCTGACCACCGGTTCTGCCGGCCGCGGCGCTCCCGGAGGGGCGGCTTCCCCCCCCACCTGGCCACCAGGGGCGGCAGGTGCTTGATAGCCGGCACGTTGGTCAAGCCCACGTGCAGCAGGGCGAGGGGCCGGCGGGTTTCAGGGTCCAGCCGCAGTACGGGCGAGAAGTAACGGTACTCTTTCTTCTCCAGGTAATCCCGGGCTTGCTGGGTCCAATCCACCCGGGCCCAGAGGCCGTCGTCCCGGGCCTCCAGGTCCTTGATCCACCCTGCCGCCGGGGCCCGGTCCCCCTGCAAGGATTGGTGCTCGTAATCGATGACCAGATCCACTCCCCGGGACCGGAAATCTGCCGCCATGGACAGCAGCGACGCTTTGTCCACCACGAATGGTTCCCGGTGGTCCGACAACTCCACGGCGCCCCGGGGAAGCACTCTGATCCACTCGGGCAGGACCGGAGTCTGGTCCTGGCTTACCGCGTTCGACGTCATCGTCATCTTTCCTCACTTTGTGGTTTGCACAAGGGGCGCCGTCGACAGGCCTTCCGTCCCAGGTCCCCTCCGCTAACTTGAGGCATTGCTCCCAGTCCGGCCCCAGGCTGCGGCTTTAATCGTCCCGGCGCCCCGGAGACCAGTCGCCATCCCCAGCCAGGAGGCGCCGATATCTTCCCGGTTTTGCATCCTCAGAATCCGTCCCCGTTCCCACAGTCTTGGAAGATCCCGAGCAGGACCAGGAGGACCGCGAACATACCGCTCATGATCCATTTGGACCAACGCTGTTTCTTGCCGCCGTCGTAGATGATCACGGGGGCATCAGGCAAAGTCGTTTTCATCCGGGTGCCTCGCCGAAATCAAAGCCCAAAAGTCATCACAGAAACCCTGGTAAAAATATTCATAGGGCAGCCAGCCTTTGCCCTGATCTCCCCAATCTCCCCAACTGTTGATAAATCCGATGGCGCCGGGCGGATCTTGCCAATAGCCGGACTGCTTGAGATTGGAATAGGCGCAGGTATAAACGGCATGCCCCCCCACCGGCCGATCCCCTGGTTTCGGCAACGGCACCCAGCCGTCTTCTTTAGCCTGGTCAATACAGGGGAACGCCGTGAAACCGAAGACCACCGGGAAGCCGGCCCGGATGTACGCCTTGATCTCGGTCAGATCTTTCAGTCTGACATAGCGCAGGGCCGCAAAATTTTGGGCATATCCGGTGGCCACGAAATCAGGCGCGGCGTCAAAACTTTCCTCCTTATAGGGCCAGAGGGCTTCCGGCGGCGCCCCCAGTCTTACCAGCGCCCGCATCCCGTCCCGGATATAGGCCCCGGAATCCCCGTTGAAGCCGCCTAATCTCCGGGCCGCCTTGTAAAGATAAAGGCGAGACACGGAGGTATACGTGCCGGTGGTCTTGATGCCGTCGAATTCATAGGCGCCGGCGATGCCATGGGCGACACAGGAACCCAGATGGCCCTGGTCTTTGATCGGGGGAATCCATTTGAAGAAATCCACCTCCGGCGTTTCCGCCGTTGCCTGAACCCGGCTGGATACCCCGGCGATATCCCCGTGCAGTAAATCCCGGGGGTCCGCATGTTCCTTGCGCCATCCCAGTCCTTTCACGGCTTGTATCCCATCTTGATGGCCATCACCTGGCTGGCCTGTATGGCCGTCTTGGCGGCCGTCTCCTGTTCCGCCGGCACGCAGATGCCGGACTTGATTTGTTCAAACACGATTTTGGCAATCTTGATGGCGGCTATGCCCGCCGCCACCTCGGCGCTGGGGACCAGGGTGCTCATAAAATTCAAGACTGAGTCGGCATTCGCCACAAAGTCAGCCGCGTCCGCCACCTGCTGCGCGGTGGGGGAACAGAAAGCGCTCTTCAGCGTTTCGCACCCCGTGATTGAGCCGATCAACAACCCCAGGATAACTCCAGCGATAATGAGATTTTTCCCGATCCTCATCTACTCCTGCCTCCTTACCTGTTTTGATGCCTTGCTTTCCCCGCGAGAGGAAAGGGATAGGCGGCCTCGCATCACTCTGCCGATTTCTCCTGCTTCTTTTTCCCCCCGCCGGTCCCTGGCAAGGGGATGCCGAAACGCTCCGCCACGTGCTCCATATCCAGGGGCACGCCCATGGCCGCCAGGTTCCGGTAAACCTCGGATAAGGTCTTGAGATCTTCTTCCGCTTCGAACCTGAAGCGGAACCAGGGCACGGGCTTGTCCCAGCCGAAGTTGAATCCCACCAGGGGACGCAGCAATTGCTCTCTCAAGGTAGTCGCCAGGGCCTGGGCGTCGGCCTCCACCAAATCCCGGCGCACCTGCGCGTGCACGCTGGCGGCCGCGTAGGTGCCGGTGGACCCGGTCGTATCCGTCGTCAGGGTTTGGCCCAAAACCGCCTTGGACATCTCCCGGTTGCAAAAATCCGCCATGAGCTGGTACGGGTTGGCCCCGCCGGACCGGGACGCGGCTTCCACAAATTCGATCTCGGTGGATTTGCTGATCACTCCCGCGGCGTCGGAACCCAGGTTCCGGATGGCCTGGACCAGGGCCTCCCGATCCGCCGGGGAGGCCGTGTTGTCATACTTACCCAGCCTGAGGGGCATGCCGAAGACCTCGTTGAATGCCGCCCAATCCTTCAAGGCAAAATTCTTCAGCAGGTACATCCAGCCCACCACCCGGAGCACTCCCGACCGCGTGGCGTGGCCGCTCCTGGCCTTGTAACGATGGTAAATGACCTTCCAGACCGGCGGCATAATCCCTTGCCAGCTGGCCTCCGGCGTCAGCAGCCGGGGCTTCCAGTCTTCCCCGAAGGTCACCTTTTTCTGGGGAATCCACCGCAGCTCCGCCACCCGGGCCTGGCCTCCCGTCACCTCCCAGAAAATCTCGCTCAGGGCGAACCCTTTGCCGATGGCGTCCAGCAGGTCCAGGAGGGCCTCCTCCAGGTTGGGGATGCCGTAGATAATCTCTCCCACCTGCGCCGCAATCTCTTCATCCTCCGGGGTGCCGGCATAGGGCATCACTTCGTAGTCCTTGCCCAATACCGCCATTTTCCGGGTCTGGAGGATCGCGGTCAGGTGGGCGTCCTTCTCCTCCATTTCCTCAAACAGCTCCATCTGGCGATAAACATTCCCCTGGTCCGCTTCCCGGAAGATTCCCGCCAGACGGTTCGGGGTCAACCCCGCACTGGGGTAAGTGCTCCAGCGTTCTGCCAGGCTCACCGCCGACAACTCCCGGGTTTCCGGCCGAACCGTTTCTTTAAACAGTCTCCCGAATAAATCCTTCAGCCCCATAGTTTCTCCTAACCCTTCGCCGCGCCCGGTGAGCCGGGTTCACATAAGGTTTGGGCAACGTGGTGTCTCTGCACACCTGCTTACTGCTTGCCGCTCACTGCTTACTTGCTCTAAAATGCCCCCCGGTTCTGGAAGAGCCGCGGCTTGGCTGGCTTCAAGTGCGGCCTCTCTCCCGCCGGCAGGTCCCGGGCCAGGCCTACCGCCCCCTCCAGAGCGTCCGGCCCATCGTCGTGCAAGGTCCGGGAAGGGAAGAAAAGCAACTGTTCCACCAGCAGTTCCTGGTCCGAATGCCCCCGGATAAAACGAATCTTGCCCCGCTCTAACAGCGGTGACAGGCCGGCCACCCGGGTCTCCTTGGCGATGCGGTGGGTCACCCCTCTTAAGGGCAGGAACTGGCCCCGCTCCACCCCGATCCGGTCGAACTCCTTGAGCAGGAGCCGCTGGAACAGGTTGTCTTCCACCCCCACCAGTTGATAGCCGAATTGCTGGTGCCGGTTGAAAATGGCCCGCATAATCTGATCCAGAGTGGTTTTCTGGATGATCGCATCCATCACGTAAATCACCATTTCCCGCCGGTCCCAGCCCACCGTGACAAACGCCTTGTAATCCGAGGTGGCCCCGGTCTCCATGGAGGGATCAAAGAATCCCGTTACCACCAGGTCCCGATCTTTCAAGCTGTCCGGATGGTAGTAGTGAATCCAGTCCTCCTGGAAAAAGCCGCCGTCCGGCGCCGGTTCATTCATCTTCTCCCGGTTGAAGGCCACGGTGCCCATCAACTGCTTTTGGAGCTTGAGCCGGGCCACCGGATGCCGGGCCTCCCACAATGACGACCCGTCGTCCTGGTAGGCCCGGTAAAGCCGCCGCTGGAAATGGCAGTAGGGTTCATCGAGACTGGTCAGCATCACGTGCAGGGCGCTGTGCCACCGGAGAATGGTGCCGATAATCATCAGGGTGCCCCGGGCATCCACCGCGGGATAGACGGCGGATTTCACCCAGTCCAGGATAGATTGGACGATTTCGGGATTCCTGACGTTGGCGTCATTCTCCAGGTCATCCAGGATGACCAGGTCCGGCCGCCACTGCTTGTGCTTGAGCCCCCTGAGGCGCTGCCCCCGCCCCCGGGATTTTATGCGGATGTCGTTCAACGTCACGAAATCGTTCACCGGCTTGTTGCTTTTGACCAACTCCCCGAAATCCTGGTGCAGCCTCTCGTTGTAAAGCAGTTCCAGGTAGATGTAGCCGGTGAGGTCCGAGGCCAGGTCTTCGGTGTCGCTGCCGATCAGGATGAAATGCCGCTGCCGGAAACAGATCTGGTGGAGGACGTAGCCAAAGGAGCACACCGTGGTTTTGGCGAACTCCCGGGGGGCGGCCACCGCCATGGGCGTCACCACCGCATCGCTCCGCTGCTCCAGCAGCCGCACCAGTTCCTGGTGAAAGGGCGCGGGGCCGTGGGCGAAATAGTGCGGCAGATAGGTGCGGCAGAAATACAGGGGGTCACCTGCGGCCCGCTCCAGCCGTTGTCTCTGCTTTTCTTCGCTGTCGGCCCAGAAGGGCATCACTTCCAGCGATAGACGCATCAGGATCTTATCGGCCCGCTGGCGAAATTCGTTTTTGGTCAACTTTTTATTTAAGGTCATGGCACTTCCCTGGGCTTGTTTGCCGCTCATCAGCTCTTTCCAACCCTTTCTGGTTTTACCTGCCTGGAGGTCAATCTCGCCTCCCATGGTCCGCCCCATGCCTCGTTCCACCTTCGAGATTGGTGGAAATAACCCGGTGTTGACGATCAGGAGTCTTCTTCCAGTTGCCGGAAAAACTCCTGTACCCGGTACGAAATCTGCTTCAGTTCCTCCTGGTCTTTCACCCAGCCTCGCAAAAATTCGATGAACCGGTCCATCACTTCCAGGGCTGCCGCCCGCAGGTCCCATCCCTGGCTGCACAGCCGGTCGAGGAGAGTCACAATCTTGCTCAGTTCATCCACTTCCGGCGCTTTTAGATCGCCTTTCATGATGAGCCGGCCGGCCTTTTCCCTTAAGATCCCCCTCAAGGCCTCTCCCAGCCATCGGGACGATACCGGCACCTGCCGCCGTTTTTCTTCCCATCTCTCTTCCTGGTGCCACCGCTTCAGAGTTGCCAGGGCTACCGGCAGCAGTTCCCGAATCTCTTCCAGGTCCTTCCCCGCCAGGTAAAGTGATTGGGCGTCCTCTCCATGAAGCTCACGTTTTCCCTTCCTGGTGCTTTTCTTGTTTCCTGTCATGGTTGCCTGGATATACGCGATAAGCCGTCCAATCTCCAGCACGCCTGGAACGGTTGTCTCTCAGCCCACCTTCCTTGCTTCAGCCGGTGTCAACTATTCCTGCCCCCACGTCTGACTTCTCCTTTCTCCCCGCCTTGCCGGTCCGTTTTAACCCCTCCCCTTCACACCCCCGGTCCAGGCGGAACCGACGCCCATTTTCCAAGGGCGCCCCGGGATGGGCTCGCCCCGGCAAATCCGGTTCACCTTAATAAACCTCGGCCATCTTATCCGTGACCGCGCTCTCCAGGATCCTCACCGTGCCTCCGGTGATCTTGACGCCCCTGAGCTTTCCTTCCCAAAACCAGCGGTATACGGTGGATCGGGACACCGCCAGGCGATGGGCTACTTCACTGGGTCTTATCAGACGTTCTTGGATCATTTCTTGTGCCTCCCTGTTCTGGCAAAACTGCTCCAACCCAATTCAAGATTCGTGCTACCTGGAAGACACCTGTCCTCTCCTGTCCCACATCCCGCTTTTGGCCTGCCGTCAGGAACTCCTCCCGCCCCTTGCCGGCAGGATAAACATGGGCGAACGGTCCACACCGCTTTTGGCCGCATCAGTAGACCCCGCCTCATTCACTGGCTTTTTCCCAGCCCCGGGGCCGGGGGCAAATCTCTGGCTGTTAAGCTTGACTGGGGCAGGACAACGAGGATGCATAAATCTGCGGGCCCGGCCGACGACGTGCCGGCCCGGGAGGACAAAGGGCCTAAAGCACGGGGCAAGCCCTCTAGGGGGATTTGGCCATCTTTAGGGGTAACGCCCCAAAGCCCCCTTAATTAACGGGGGTTATCAGGCTCGGTTGGCACGACTCCCGGGCACAATCAAACCACGGGCCGGGTGATTACTGCGCCCCTCCAAAAAAACTTTTCACGGCAGCCCCCCATAAACCATCGCCCCTGCCGTATAGCAGGAAAAATGCCAACCCTAAAGGCGCCCGGGACGCACTCTCCCTTGGGCTCCAGCGGGCCGTGGTCCCCGAGGTGCGGCCGTCTCACGGGCATGTATTGCCCAACCAGCACCTCTAGCGTTTGCCATAAATGCTTTCCGTTTGGTGGTTCTCAAATCCCCCTAAAGCTCCCTTGTTCAGAGGGTTACTTTAACAGCAATTCCTTGCAGTTATCCAATTTTTAAAAGGGGGGCAGGGGGGATTATAAGGCTTCCGGGAGCAGGAAAACCTTTTGACAATTGCTATGAAATTCTTTCAGATCTGAAAATTTGGCTTGCCCCTTGCAAAAACCCTTCGCCACCACCCTCAAGGAAGAGGAACCTCAAACCGCAAGGAGGCTGAAAGATGGAATTACTGCAAAAAAAGCGTTTTTTTCGACCCGACGAGGCCGCGGCGCTCCTGGTCATCTCCCGCCGCACCGTCTACCGGATGATTCGAGACGGTCGAATCCCCGGGGTCAAGTGGGGCGGCGGCCCCTGGCGCATCCCCCGGGAAAGCCTGGCCAGTCTGTTTCCCGGCGAAAAGTTTTAGACCCCCCGCCTCACCCCCCGGGTTTATAACCTTCCTCCACGCCCCGGGTCCTGCCATCTCTCTTCAGCCTGGGGAGAAGGCAGGATCTGGGGACTCGCCCCTTGCTCTCATTTGAATTGAGCCAATCGCCGAATTCACCTTGCTTTTTTCCCCCGGGAAACGTAAACTAATCTATGGTAAAATCTATATAATTGACATAACCATGGCATTTGCCTGCGTTTAAGGACCCGATGAATAACCGTTTGAGCCCATTTTATAAGAACATCGCCTTGTGGCTGCTCATTACCCTGGTAATGATCTTCCTGTTCAATTACTTCAACAGCGTCGAGCACGCCCGGGGTAAGGCCACCCTCAATTACACCGAATTCATCAAACTGGTCAAAGAGAACCAGGTCCTCAAGGTTACCCTGCAAGGTGATGAAATCTCCGGTGAAATGAAAAAAAGCGGTGACATGAAAGAAGGCAAGGCCTTCAAGAGTTACGCCCCCACCGACCCGGACCTTATCAAGCTGCTCCAGGCGAAAGGGGTACAGATCACCGCCAAACCCAAGGACGATTCTCCCTGGTACACCACCCTGCTGGTCTCCTGGCTGCCCATGCTGGTCCTGGTGGGCATCTGGATCTTCTTCATGCGCCAGATGCAGTCCGGCGGCGGTAAAGCTATGTCCTTCGGCAAGAGCCGGGCCCGCCTCATGACCGAAAATACCGTCAAGATCACTTTTGCCGATGTGGCCGGCATCGAGGAAGCCAAAGAAGAAGTCTCGGAAATTATCGATTTCCTTAAAGATCCCAAGAAGTTCACCCGACTGGGCGGCCGCATCCCCAAAGGGGTTCTCCTGGTGGGCGCCCCGGGCACCGGCAAAACTCTGCTGGCCCGGGCCATCGCCGGTGAAGCGGGGGTTCCCTTCTTCAGTATCAGCGGATCCGATTTCGTGGAGATGTTCGTGGGTGTGGGGGCCGCCCGGGTGCGAGACCTGTTCATCCAGGGCAAGAAGAGCGCCCCGTGCATCATCTTCATCGATGAAATTGACGCCGTGGGCCGTCACCGGGGCGCCGGTTTAGGCGGCGGCCACGATGAGCGGGAGCAGACCCTGAACCAGCTTCTGGTGGAAATGGACGGCTTTGAGGCCAATGAAGGGGTTATCCTCATCGCCGCCACCAACCGCCCGGATGTCCTGGACCCGGCCTTGCTGCGGCCCGGCCGCTTCGACCGTCAGGTGGTGGTCCCCATCCCCGATCTCAAGGGGCGGGAATCCATCCTCAAGGTCCATACCCGCCGCACTCCCCTGGCTGATACGGTGGACCTGTCCATCCTGGCCCGGGGCACCCCCGGATTTTCCGGCGCCGATCTCGAAAACCTGGCCAACGAAGCCGCCTTGTTAGCGGCGCGGCGGGGCAGTGAGTCGGTCACCATGCACGATTTCGAAGAGGCCAAAGATAAGGTCCTCATGGGCACGGAGCGCCGCAGTCTCATTTTGACTGAGCAGGAACGCCAGAACACCGCCTATCATGAGGCCGGCCATACCCTGGTGGCCAAATGCACCCCGGGCGCCGACCCCATCCATAAGGTCACCATCATTCCCCGGGGCCGGGCCTTGGGGCTCACCCAGCAACTGCCCATAGATGAACGGCACACCTATCCCAAAGAATATCTCGTCGATGTCCTGACGGTTCTGTTGGGGGGCCGGGCCGCCGAACAATTGATCTTTCAGCATTTCACCACCGGCGCCGGCAACGACCTGGAACGGGCCACCGACCTGGCCCGCAAGATGGTGTGCAACTGGGGCATGAGCGATGAGTTGGGCCCCGTTACCTTCGGCAAGCGGGATGAACACATTTTTTTGGGCCGGGAGATCTCCCAGGCCAAAGATTTCAGTGAGGAGACCGCCCGGGTCATCGACCACGCCATCAAGAACCTGGTCTTCAACTCCTACACTCAGGCCAAAGACCTGCTGACCACCCATCGGGCCCAGCTGGAAGCCCTGGCCCAGGCCCTCCTGGAAAAGGAGACCCTGGACAGCCCCGAAATCGACCGGATATTGGACTCTTTTTCGAATCCCGAAGAACCCTCGGAAATCCCGGCCCAACCCCCACTCGACCTCCAGCAGGCGTAACCATGTCGGGCCTGACCCCTGCCGCCGGCCCCAGGGAGATTCCGGAGCGCCGCCATATCTGGGCGGCGCTTCTCAGTGCGCCGCGCCCTCTGGTCATGGGGGTGCTCAACGTTACCCCCGACTCCTTTGCCGACGGCGGCCGCTTTTTCGACCCGGACGCCGCTCTGGCCCAGGCCCGGGCCCTGGTGGTGGCCGGCGCCGACATCCTGGATATCGGCGGTGAATCAACCCGGCCATTTGCCGATCCCGTGCCCCTGGATGAGGAGCTGCGCCGGGTGTTGCCGGTCATCGAGACCCTGGCCCCCGAAATCAACGTTCCCATCTCCATCGATACTTATAAGGCGAAAGTGGCCCGGGCCGCCCTGAGCGCCGGCGCTACCCTGATCAATGACATCAGCGCCCTCCGGTTCGACCCGGAAATGGCCCCCTTGGCCGCCGAGATGCAAGCGCCGGTGGTCCTGATGCACATGCAGGGCAATCCCCGGGATATGCAGCTCCAGCCCCACTACCACGACTTGCTGGGAGAGCTTCGGGACTTCTTCCGGGAACGGTTGGATTTCGCCGTCTCCCGGGGCCTCCCTCCCGAGCTTTTGGTCCTGGACCCCGGTATCGGTTTCGGCAAAACCGGACAACACAACCTGGAAATCCTGAACCACCTGGAGGTCTTCCTGGATTTGGGTTGTCCCGTGCTGGTGGGAGCCTCCCGGAAAGCCTTCATCGGGCGCATCCTGGACCTCCCCGCCGGTGAAGAACGGGATATCGGCACCCTGGCGGCCCTGGCCGTGGCGGTGATGCGCGGCGCCCGTATCGTCCGCACCCACAACGTCGCCTATGCCCGCCAGTTCCTGGCCGTGCTGGAGGCGATTCGTTTGCGCTCCGGCGGGGGACGAACGCAACCATGATGAAGTGGCCGAAAATAAATTATCTTATCCGGTTTAAGGACACTGCGGGCTCTGCCCCCAAACCCTTATGCCGGGTGCGCACCGGGCGCCATGCGCACTTAACGTTTTTCGCCCTGAACCCTTCTAACCATAAGGTTGGAGATGACCGGCGGGGTTCGAAAGCCTTCGCCTCCCGATTCCCTGACATCTCCGGAAAGGATTCGCCGTCGCCCCCACCATGGTGCAATTTTCTAAGCAATCTGCGCTGGCAGGATGGTGTGGACATCATCCTGGTCGCCATCATCATTTACCAGGTGGTGCTGATGCTGCGCGGCACCCAGGCCACCCCGGTCCTGGTTGGGCTCTTTCTCCTGTTTCTCGCCTATGTGGTGGCCCGCCAATTGCAGTTTTTTACCCTGGAATGGCTCCTGGGTATCATCGTCAAGAGCTTTGTGCTCATTGTCATCATTCTCTTCCAGGCCGACATCCGCCGGTTTCTCAGTCGAATGGGCAAAAAGGCCCTGGCCCCCGGCGGCCTCCAGGCCCCCCTTACCGTTGAAGAGGTGTGCGATGCCGCCGACACCATGGCCAATCGCCGCATCGGCGCCCTCATCGTCATGGAGCGCTATATTGGCCTGTCCGATTTTCTCGAACGATCCATCCGGCTGGACGCCCTGGTCACCAAGGAGTTGCTGGTGACCCTCTTCTGGCCCCACACCCCCACCCATGACGGCGCCGTCATTCTCCAGGGGGACCGGGCCGTGGCCGCCGGTTGTCTGATGCCCCTGTCCCGGGACCCCAACCTGGACCCCACCCTGGGCACCCGCCATCGGGCCGCGGTGGGGGTCACCGAGCAGAGCGACGCCCTGGCCCTGGTGGTCTCCGAGACCTCCGGGCAGATTTCCCTGGCCTACAGCGGCAAACTGCGGCGCGACCTTACCCGGCTGCAACTGCGTCAGGCCCTCAGGGACCTGCTGGAAACTCCGGCTAACCATAAAGGAAACTGGATTGATAAGCTGGTTAGGTACGTTAAGACGCCATAAGCTCCTGAAAATCTTCTCTCTCCTTCTGGCCATTGTCCTCTGGTTCACGGTCAGCGGTGAGGAACGCACCGAGACCACGATCAACATGGCCCTGGAGCTGGTCAACCTGCACAAGAATCTCATGGCCACCAACGAGGTGCCCCCGGCCATTCAGGTCCGGGTGGTCGGCCCCCGTTCCATTGTCAATAATCTCTCCCAGACCCGCCTCACCCAAACCCTGGACCTGAACGGGTATAAAAGCGGCCGTCACACCTTTTCTCTCGGCCCCAACAGCTTCTCTCTTCCCCGGGGGGTCCAGGTGGTCCGCATCCAGCCCAACCCCATCAGCCTGACCCTGGCCAACACCATCACCCGGACCCTGCCCATCAAGCCGGTCCTGGAAAATAATCCCGCCGAGGGCTACGAGCTCGTAAGCGTCAACACCCGTCCGGCCATGGTGACCGTGAGAGGCCCTGCCCCGGAATTGGCCGAACTGCGATTTATCCCCACCCTCCCCATTGACCTGTCCTTCCTCAAGGAAAATACCGTCATCGCCACGGATTTAGACTTCAAGAACCTCCACCTGGCCCTGAAAGATCCGATCCCCATCCTGGCGGACATCAAGATCGGCCCCAAAACCATAACCCGGACCTTTCCCGGGATCCCTGTCCTGCCCGATCCCCAGGAGGCTCGGGTGTCCCCGGCCCAGGTTACTATCACCATTAAGGGCCCCTGGCCCGTGGTGCAGGAACTCAAAGCCGAAGACCTCAAGGCCCTGGGCGGACACCCGCAACCTGGCCCCCGGCCGCCACCGTCTCAACGTCTCCGTGGAATTACCCCAGGGCGTCACCCTGGTGCGCTCTCGTCCCGCCACGGTCACCGTCACCGTGGCCAAGTCGCCTTAATCCCTGGCGATCCTGTACTGAACCTATAGTCAGGAGTCAGTCTTACGGTACTCCAGAATATCTCCAGGCTGGCAACCTAAGTATGCGCAAATTGAATTCAAGGTCGATAACCGAATTCCTTTCACTTTCCCGGTCTTAATCAGCGATAGATTCTGCTCAGTGATGCCGACATATTCAGCGAGTTCTTTTGATTTAACCTTCCGTTTGGCGAGAATGACGTCCAAATTAATGATGATGGTCATAGCACTCCCTAGACGATAAGCGCTTGCTCTTCCTGAATCTTTCGTCCTTCATCCATCACCCAGGAGATGATGAGCACCACGATGCCCACAAATACCGCGGCGAAGTCTGCTGAACCCAATCCCACGGTGATCACCCTCTGCCCAGGCGGGTTATCCAACGTCAAGACCACACTTAACAAGGAATTTCTCACCACATCACACCCCACCCAAACGATCAGCGCCCGCCCCAGGCTGCGGAAACAGTTCACGTGCTGCTCGGTGAATATCAAGCCATTTTCATAAAGCAAGAATAGGCCTTCAAGTTTTTGCAGACCGTAAATGATTACCCCCATGGGAATCATATCGACCATGAAGGCCAGAAAACGAGTCAGACCGGGGAGATCATGGTCCACGCGCACCGGCAGAGGGATCAGCGGTCCCATGGTATAAAGTTGGTTGAATAAAGCCCAAAAAACTCCATAGAGTATCGGCAGGCAGATAATCAACCCCTTACAGGTAAGCCTTAACTTGCGGCTTACGGCTATGATGCGTTGGGTGTTCTCCATGGCTCACTTCCTCCTCCGCGCCAGGTGCGCGTTCAGGCTCGATGCAGTTCCGAATCTTGCCCTCCTCCTCACCTGCCCATGGTCCTGTCGCCGCGGTTATGGGGGAAGACGGCTCGAAATGGTTCAAAGATTGTCAGAACGCCTTGATCTTATAAAAGTGCCGCGATTCGGTCAAGGTTTTTTATTGTTTTACGATAAATTTTTAATGTTAGCCAATAATTTAGCTATGAGGAAAGTCCCAGTGGCACCTTAGCAAATCCCTAACTCCCGGCTACTTCCCAGGATTGAAGAACCGGGGCTGACTATCCGGTATTTTTTTCGGCGTCAAATTATTTCAGATTGCCCCCCCATCTCCCCCATGATACATTCCGCCATTATGCACCCCCTCATGGCCCTTCTGCTCGGCGTGGTCCAGGGCATCACCGAATTCTTGCCCATTTCCAGTTCCGCCCACCTGGCTCTCCTGGAGCAATATCTCCATGTGGCCCAGGCCGGCCTGGGCTTTGACATCCTCCTGCATGTCGGCACCCTGGTCGCCCTGGTGGCCTACTTCTACCAGGATTGGCTGGACATGGCCCACGCCTTCATCTCCCCCTCCCGGTACAACCGCCCGGAGCGCAAGATGCTCTTTTTTCTCATCATCGCCACCATTCCCGGGGCCCTGGCCGGGGTCCTGCTGGAGAAAAAGGCCGAAACCATCTTCCGGGAACCGGCCCGCATCGCCATTCTCCTGGGCGCCGTGGGGCTCCTGCTCATCCTGGGGGAAATCCTGGCCCGGCATCGCCGCCGCCTGGACCAGATCACCTTGAAAGACGCCGTGCTCATCGGCCTCTCCCAGGCCTTCGCCATCATGCCCGGCGTTTCCCGGAGCGGCATCACCATGACCACCGGCCTGTTTTTGGGCTTCAACCGCCGCTCCGCCGCCCACTTCTCGTTTTTGATGTCCACCCCCATCATCGCCGGCGCCGGCCTCCACCACATCCCCAAGTGGATCCACGAGCCCGCCGGGACCCTCGGCCTGTTGCCCGCCACCCTCGGCTTTCTGGCCGCGGTGATCTCCAGCTATCTCACCATCAAGTACCTCATGCGCTTCCTCAAGAACCACACCTTCATCCCCTTCGCGGTCTACCGCCTCATCCTGGCAGCGCTGATCCTGGTCTCCGTCTTTTACTTCCATGCGGGCTAATCCCGCCGGCGGCCCAGGCGTCTCGCCGGTCCAGGGCCGGCTATAGCGTTTGCCATAAATTCTTTCCACTTGGAGATTCTCAAATCCCCCTAAATCCCCCTTTTTCAAAGGGGGACTTTGCTAACAATTCCTTATAGTTACCCCATTTTCTCAAGGGGGGGGGATTAGAATTATGCCACCATCGGAAAATAATTTTGGCAAACACTATAAAGCATCATAGGTCTTTGCGGACCCTCCTCACTCCTTTGTCAGAAAACTTTGTACACGAATATCAGAAATCATCTGATTCCCAGAACCATCCCGGTCTGCCTAGACTTGCAGCAGTGCTCCGGGAGTAGCGGCGCGCCATAAAATCTTTGACAATGTTTTCTTCCTGAAATATATTCAATAATTGAGTTTGCGTAAAATTTCACATTTTCAGAGCAGGTGACCCGGTGATCTTACAAAAACTTCTGGCGAAAAGTCCCCGGCTGGAAGCCCGCATGGAACTACTGGAGCTGGCCACCGGCCTGATGCTCTTCGGCTTCCTCCAGTTCCACATGTTCGCGGTCTCCAGCATTATTCTTGGCGTGGACGCCTTCAACCGGGATTCCGCCCGCATGGATGAGTACTATCTCTCCTACATCGGAATCCCCCTCATCATCCTGGCCATCCTCGTCCACGGGTTGGTGGCGCTCCGAAAGGCGCCCTGGCAGTTCCAGGAAATGCGGGTCTACATGCAGCATTCCCGCCGCCTGGCCCACCTGGACACCTGGGCCTGGGGCGTCCAGATCGCCACCGGCCTGATCGTCCTGGTCCTGGCCGTTTCCCATATCTGGAGCGTACTGGTCACCTGGCCCATCGCCGCGGCCACCAGCGCCGCCCGGATCCAGGGAGGCTACTTTTCCAACTTCGTCCTCCTGATCGTGGCCGCCGAAATCCACGCCATGGTGGGCCTGTACCGTATCCTGGTGAAGTGGAGCTGGATACACCGGCGAAAATTCACCAACTATCTGGTTTACGCCACCATCGGTATGGTAGGGTTGGGGTTCCTGACTCTCCTGGTCTTCTATTTCCGTAGCATTCCCAAGGGTCTCTCATGAACTGGTCCGACGCACATATATCTGACGTCCTGGTGATTGGGGCCGGCCTGGCCGGCGAACGTGTGGCCATCGAAGCCGCCATGAGCGGCCATCAGGTCACCATCCTCAGCCTGGTCCCGCCCCGCCGCTCCCACAGCACCGCCGCCCAGGGGGGCATGCAGGCGGCCCTGGGCAACGTGGCCCAAGGTTACGGCGACAATCCCGACATCCACTTTGAAGATACGGTCAAGGGCTCCGACTGGGGCTGCGACCAGGAAGTGGCCCGGCTGTTCTGCGAACTGGCTCCCGTGGCCGTGCGCCAACTTTCCCATTGGGGCGTCCCCTGGTCCCGGGTGATCCCCGGCAAACGCACTCTGCCCGACGGCACCGAAATCGAAGACCTCCAGGAAAAGGCCGGCCTCATCGCCCAGCGCCAATTCGGCGGCACCGCCAAGTGGCGCACCTGCTTCGCCTCCGACGGCACCGGCCACGTCCTCCAGTACGCCATGGATTCCGTGGTGGTGAAGCTCGGCGTGACGGTCCATGATCGCTGCGAGGCCATCAGCCTGATCCACAACGGCGAAACCTGTTTCGGCGCCGTGACCATGGATCTGCGCACCGGCGAGATTCGCCCCTACCTGGCCAAGGCCACGGTCATCGCCACCGGCGGCTACGGCCGCATCTACGGTACCTCCACCAACGCCGTCATCAATGAAGGCACCGGCATGGCCATCGCCCAGGACACCGGCCTGGTGCCCCTGGGCAACATGGAGGCGGTGCAGTTCCATCCCACCGGCATCGTGCCCGCCAATATCCTGGTGACCGAAGGCTGCCGGGGCGACGGCGGCATCCTCCTGGACAAAAACCTCCACCGCTTCATGCCCGATTATGAGCCGGTGAAAAAGGAAATCGCCTCCCGGGACGTGGTCAGCCGCTGGATGCTGCACCACATCCGCCAGGGCTTCGGGGTGGACAGCCCCTATGGCCCTCACCTCTGGCTGGACATCCGCCACCTGGGCCCCGACCACATCTGCACCAACCTCCGGGAAGTCCACACCATTTGCCAAAATTTCCTGGGCATCGACTGCGTGGAAGCCCTCATCCCGGTCCGGCCCACCCAGCACTACTCCATGGGCGGGGTGCGCACCAATAAATATGGCGAAGCTTACGGCCTCAAAGCCCTTTTTGCCGCCGGCGAAGCCGCCTGCTGGGACCTCCACGGCTTCAACCGCCTGGGGGGCAACTCCCTGGCCGAAACCATCGTCGCCGGTATGGCGGTGGGAGAGCGGGTCGCCGCCTTTGCCAAGGAACAACCCCTGATCTTCCCCTTCTTCCTGGTGGAAGACGCCATGGCCGCCCAGGCCCAGCGTCTGGCCGACCTCCGCAGCCGCAAGAACGGCACCGAAGACGCCTTCGCCCTGCGGCACCGGATGGAAGATACCCTCCTCAATAACGTGGGCATCTTCCGCACCGCCGGGGCCCTCCAGGAAGCCGTGACCACCCTCCAGGACCTCTACGAGCGAGCCCAGCAGGTCCGGCTGCGCTCCAGCGGCCTGGGGCCCAACCCGGAACTGTTGGCCGCCCTGCGCCTCCCCGGCATGCTGCGCCTGGCCCTGTGCATCTCTTATGGCGCCCTGCAGCGCACCGAATCCCGAGGCAGCCACTACCGGGAGGACTACCCCCGCCGGGACGACGACAACTGGCTGAAACGCACCCTGGCCTTCTGGAAACCCGGCGACTCCATGCCCGACCTCCAATACGAGCCGGTGAACATCACCGAACTGCCCCCCGGCTCCCGGGGCTACGGCGAAATGCCCATAGAAAAGGGCGATTAGTTTCATGCAGGGTGCGCCCTGGCGTGCACCAAACCATAAAATGCTTGTCATTCTGAGCCCGGCGCAGCATCTCCTGCGGCTCCGAGATAATCAACCAGAGGATGTCTAAAATGGCCGACCGACTCCTTACTTTTTCTGTTTTCCGGTACAACCCCACCACCCCGGAGATTCCTCCCCGGATGCAGGAGTATCAGTTGGAGGAAACCATGGGCATGAGTCTCTTCATCGCCCTGAACCGCCTCCGGGAGGAGCTGGACCCCTCCCTGATGTTCGACTTTGTCTGCCGGGCGGCCATCTGCGGTTCCTGCGCCATGCTCATCAACGGCCGGCCGGGGTTGGCCTGCAAGACCCTTACCCAGGATATGCCCGACCGCATCACGGTCATGCCCCTGCCCGTCTTCAAACTGGTGGGCGACCTCTCGGTGGACACCGGCGTCTGGTTCCGCTATCTCAACGTGCGCACCGAGGCCTGGATTCATACCGACAAGGTCTTTAATCCCGCCTCCATCGAGGAGCGCATGGACAACCCCACCGCCCAGTCGATTTACGATGCCGAGCGCTGCATCGAGTGCGGCTGCTGCATCGGGGCCTGCGCCACCGCCAACATGCGGGCCGACTTCATGGGCGCCGCCTTCCTGAACCGTATCGCCCGCTTCATGATCGACCCCCGGGACGAGCGCCCCATGGCCAACTACTTCGACGTGGTGGGTACCGACGAAGGCGTCTTCGGCTGCATCGGCCTCATGGCCTGCGACGACCTCTGCCCCATGGAGATTCCCCTCCAGGGCCAGCTGGCCTTCGTCCGCCGCAAAATGGCCCAGATGGCCCTCAAGTGTGCCCGGTGCAAGTAGCCCCATAACCTGAACTTCAGTGGGGCGGGCCTCCGTGCCCGCCATGCCGTAAGTGATTTGTGGTCTCCCCAGAAGAACCCGGTGCAAGCTCCAGAGTATTGCGGCTATCTTAGGGCGCTAATCCCCCATGTTTGACGGCCTCAACTATATTACCCTCTATTGGTTATCCGGATTCGGTGAGCCGAAATATGAAATCTGGGAGGCCAAAAAAGCCACCATCACCCGGACCCCCACTTCCCTGAGCTTCAGCCTCTATCTCGCCTGGCCCCTGGAAGAGGCGGACGAAGGCCACGTCAGATCCGGCAACAAGATGCCGCCTTAGTCCTGGAAACCGATTGGTTTCCCGAAGAGGAATTCGACCTGCACACCTTCTTTTCTCAAGATCGCCAGGAAATCTTTTTGAAGGGCACCTTTGAGCGGGAAAATATTTTTATCCATTTCCATGCCTAGTTGTCTGCTGCGAGACGGCTTCAGGGCCATCGATCCCGCTGCCGGACAGTTTATTGCCACCAATCCTGGCCCCCATTTGGGGGCTTTCCCATTTGGTGAACATATGGTAGGTAACTATAAAATACACCTGATACACCGCGCCCCCTGACAGACCCATGAACTCCCCCAATAACCCTAACCTCAGAAATCATCTTCTGGCCATCTCCGCCTCCCTGCTCATCGGCGCGGGCCTGATGGCCCTCAAGTTCACTGCCTACTATCTCACCGGCTCCGCCGCCATCCTCTCCGATGCCCTGGAGTCCATTATCAACGTGGTGGCCGCCAGCTTTGCCATGGGCAGCATCATCATCGCCGCCAAGAGCCCCGACCCCGACCACCCCTACGGCCACGGCAAGGTCGAATATTTCTCCGCCGGCTTTGAAGGCGCCCTCATTATTCTGGCCGCCCTGGCGATTTTCTACGAGGCCTGGCCCCGTCTCCTCCACCCCCAGGCCATCCCCAAACTGGAAAAGGGCACCCTCCTCATCCTGGGCGCCGCCCTGATTAATCTCATCCTGGGCCTGGTTCTGGTGATGGTGGGCCGGCGCACCAAATCCATCGTCCTCATCGCCGACGGCAGGCACGTCCTCACCGACGTCTATACCACCGTGGGAGTCGTCCTGGGCCTGGTGGGCGTATATTTCACCGGCTGGAACTGGCTGGACGGCGCCGTGGCTTTTCTGGTGGGCCTCAATATTCTCGTCACCGGGGCCCGGCTGGTCCACCAGTCTGCGGCCGGCCTTATGGACAAATCCGACCCCGAACTCCTGGAAGAAATCTGCCGGGTCATCGCCGACAACGCCGCCCCATGTGGATCGACATCCATCAACTCCGGGCCCGGCGAGCCGGTACCCGCGTCTTCATCGACTTCCACCTCATCCTGCCCCGGGATCTTTCCCTGGAAGCCAGCCACGCTGAGGTCAAACAACTGGAAACCATCCTCAACGATTATTTTCGCGGGCAGGCGGATATTCTCATCCATGCCGACCCCTGCATGGAACCGGAGTGCCCCATCTGCGGCCGCGAGGCCTGCGAACATCGCCTCGCCGCCACGCAAATGCAGCGCCTCTGGCGGACGGACACCCTGACCTGCGACGGTCCCCACAAAACTCCCCCTCAGCCCGAGGAGGAAGATCAAGAACCGGAGTCTTCGTAGGATGCGCATCGCGCACCAAGAATTATTGAACTGTCTTCCTCATCTCAGCCATTCTAAGGAAACCGCATGGAACCTAAACGCGTCGTCATCATCGGGGCCGTGGCCCTGGGTCCCAAGGTGGCCTGCCGCCTGAAACGCCTCCGCCCCGACTTCGAAGTCACCATGGTGGATCAGGGCGAATATATCTCCTATGGCGGTTGCGGCATCCCCTACTATATCTCGGGTGATTTGAGCGATATCAAGGAGTTGATGAGTACCAGCTTCCACATGCTCCGGACCCCGGAATTTTTTGAAAACGCCAAAGACGTCCGGGTTAAAACCCGCACCCGGGTCCTGGCCATCGACCGCGGTAACCGGCAGGTGCGGGTCCTTGATTTGGCCACCGGCCGGGAGGAAAATCTCCCGTATGACCACCTGGTCCTGGCCACGGGCAGCCGCCCCCGCCCCCTGCCCGTGCCCGGCGCCGACCTCCCCGGGGTCATGAACGTCTCCGGCCTCCCCGCCGCCATGGCCGTCCGGGACAAGATCGCCCGGGGCGAAGTCGGCCGCGCCGTCATCATCGGCGCCGGCGCCATCGGCGTCGAGATGGCCGAGGCCATCAGCGACCTCTGGGGCCTCGAGACCGCCCTGGTGGAGGTCACCCCCCAAATCCTCCCCGGCGTCCTGGAACCCGGTCTGGCCCGCATGGTCGCCAGGCATCTCCGGGATAAAGGCGTCACCCTCCACTTTGACGCGTCCGTCAAGGAAATCCGGTCCCATTCTGGGAACGATCATGCCCTCGAAGTGGTCACCGAACAGGAAACCTTGCCTGCCGACCTGGTCATCACCGCGGTGGGCGCGGTTCCCAATACTGACTTGGCCCGGCAGGCGGGCCTCGCGGTCTCCGACGGGGGCGGCATCATGGTCAACCAGCGCCTCCAAACCTCCGACCCCGACATTTACGCCGGCGGCGACTGTATCGACAACCACCACCTCATCACCGGCAAACCCGTCTATTTCCCCTCCGGGTCCCTGGCCAACCGTCAGGGCCGGGTCATCGGCACCAATCTGGCCGGGGGCTCCGCCACCTTCAACGGCATCGTCGGCTCCTTTACGCTAAAGGCCTTCGATATGGCCATCGCCGGCACCGGCCTCAATCTCGCCGCGGCCAGCCGGGCAGGTTTTGACGCCGCGGGGGCCCTGGTGATCCAGGCCGACCGGGCCCATTTCTACCCCACCCAGGACCTCATGTACCTCCACCTGGTGGTGGATAAACCAACCCGGCGCCTCTTGGGGGCCCAGGGGATCAGCCACAACGGCGACGCCCTGGTGGGCCGCATCAACTGCATCGCCGCCCTTTTGCCCTTCAAGGCGAGCCTTGAAGACCTCTCCAACCTGGAAGTGGCCTACGCCCCGCCCTTCGCCGCCGCCCTGGACATCGTCAACGCCGTGGCCAACACCCTGGAAAATATCCTGGACGGTTACAACCGCACCATGGAGGTCGACGAGTTCGAGCAATGCTTTTTGACCGATAAGGCCGGCGACACCATCTGCCTGGATGTCCGGGGCGCGGCCAACGCCGCCCCCTACGTTGACCTCTTCGGGGAGCGCTGGCTCAACATCCCCCAGGAGACCTTAAACCGCCGCCTCACGGAAATCCCCCCGGATAAACGCCTCCTGGTGGTCTGCAACTCCGGCGTCCGCTCCTACGAGGCCCTGCGCCAACTGGAAACCGCCGGCCTCTGCAATGCCGTCAACCTCCAGGGCGGCATCGCCGCCCTCAAAAAATCCGGGGCCTTAGACCTGAAAGATTCGGAAGAACCGGCCAAAGAGTAATTGTGGCGCGGGGAAAACCCAAAAAGAGCATGTGGCAATCGGGGCTCATACTGAGCTGCGATCATGCAGGTAATTGATCTTGTGTAGGGGCGGACCTGTGTGTCCGCCCTCAGGCTGGGCGCTTTCGCAGGAGCTCCCCTCCAATCCGGAAAATTCTCTTACCCCTCTGAACGCGACGTGATCCGAGGCTAAGACTTCCGCCTCAAGCCGCCCGCAAAGCCTCCAACAGCGGCAGGCGGGCCGCCTTGAGGGAGGGCAGAAAGCCCCCCAACAGGCCCATGCCCACGCCGAACAGCAGACTTTTGACCATGATCCCCGGGGTCAGGGCGAATTTGAAGGTGATTTCCGCGAAGCTCGACCAGTTAATGGTAGAGAGGGTGAAGAAGTTCAACAGCGCCGCCGGCACCAGGCCCAAAAGCCATCCCAGGAACCCCAGGAACATGGACTCCAGGAGGAAGGCGGCCAGGATGTGATGCCGCTTGAACCCCAGGGCCCGGAGGGTGCCGATCTCGGCGATCCGGGCCCCCACCTGGGCGTACATGGTGACCATGGCCCCTAATATGGCCCCCAGGCTGAAGATCCCGGTAAGCACCAGGCCCAGGATGCGGATGAAAGTGGCCAGGCGCCGGGACTGGTTTTCATAGAATTCCACTTCCCGGAGCACCTGGACCGGCAGGCGGGGGTCTTTCTCCAGGCGGGCCTTGAGCGCGTCGAAGGCCGCGGGGTCCCTGAGGCGCAGGGTCACCGACGAAAACGCGGTGCGCCGGAACGCGGCCAGCAGGGTCTCCACGTCCCCCCAGAGCTCCGAGGCAAAGCCGGTGTTGCCCGCGTCCATGACGCCCACCACCCGCCACTGGCGCATGGCGAAGCGCAGGGTCTCCCCCAGCCCGGCCCCCTGAAAGCGCCGGGCGATCTGGGCCCCGGCCACGATCTCGGTGGACCCGGGCTTCAGCCAGCGTCCGGCAGCTCAGCCGCACCTCCCGGCGCAGCTCCGGGGACACCGGCTGCACCCCCCGGATGATGACGTTGGCCGGGTTGCCGCTGCCCCGCTTGGGCAGGTTGATGAGCACGATGGCCTCGTCCGCCACCAGGCGGCGGCCCTCCTTATCCAGGGCTACCTCGGGCTGGGCCCCGATAATCCCAGCCTGGGTGCGGTCAATGGCGCTCTGGACCTCGGATTCGGACCCGGCCCGGAGCACCACCACGTTGTCAAAAGAGCCGGTGGCCACCAGGGTGCGCCGCAACCCCTCCGAGAGCATCAGCACCGCCGCAAAGACAAACACCACCAGCGCCATGCCCGCGGCGGTCAAAAACGTCGTCAGCCGCCGGGCCAGGAGATTGCGATAGCTGTAGGAGATGGGTATAGGCATAGGGCAATTTTAAGATTATTTGAGGAGAGGACCTGAGGAGGTTGTCGTCAAGGTTTCCCCAGCCTCTCCCTACTATTATCCCACTTTTCCAGGGCCTTGGCAATCTCCATCCGGGAGAGATGAATGAACGAAAAGAGCTTTTTCCAGTGCGTTTAGAGCATATTTTTGCCCGGTTTTTCGGCCTTTTGGCGTGGTGGCCGTACCGGAAAGGCGGGGGCGCGCCGCATCTCGCGCCGCATGCAGCCCGGAGGCGCGCCGGAGAGAAGCGGAGAGGGCACGGGTGGAACTCACTGAATATCCGGATAAAATCGGATGGGGAGGGCTGGCGATGCGGAACGGGGGCATGAGAAATTACCTTAGCCGGATTGGCGGATTCTTTCCCGGAGGGTAAAGATGCGGAGGCCTTCCTGGACACAGCCGAGGGAAATGTGGAGGGCATGGCGTTCCTGGGCCTTGTGAAAGATGCGTTCCAGGCGGAATTCGAAGAGGTCCAATTTATCCAGGAGCGCGACTTGATGGCTGTGATGGGCCTCATCCGCGGCGTGGTCCAGGGCTTGGCGCAGGTGCCTGGTGTGGCGGGATAGCGCCGAGACGGAAAGCCCATATTGGGCGGCCAGGGAACGCAGGGACCCTCCGGCGATCAAAGAGCGGTCGATCTCTTGGAGGGCGGGATGAGTGCAGACGGTACAGCGTTTATCCATGGGTGGCACTTTCCTTGTGAAGATTTTTACGGCAATTGCAAAAGCTTTTTCCGTTAGGGGAAGCTAGATAATCCCCCCTGCCCCCCTTTAAAAAAGGGGGGGGAACTACAAGGAATTGCTGTTAAAGTCCCCCTTTGAAAAAGGGGGATTTAGGGGGATTTGAGAACCTCCCAACGGAAGCAATTCATAGCAAACACTAGCGGCCGGCATGGTTGGCCGGGGGCAAAGAATCAGTCAGGATAGGAATAATCCGAGGCAAGCATAGCAATGAAAAGGCCAAGGGGACAGAACAGAGGCGACGGATGACAGAGAAGCGCTCAGGGCCAGGAGATTAAATGTCATACCAAGTTAGGCTCAAAGGGCTATTTTCTGTAGCCACAGGCTTCAGCCTGCGCCTGCACAGGCTGGAAAGCCTGTGCCACCCTTGGTGAAGAAGGGAGAACGAGGCATTTGGCAGCGGCGTTTTTGGGAACACGTCAGCCGCGACGAGGGTGATTATGAGCGTCACGTGGAGTATATCCACTACAATCCGGTAAAGCACGGTCACGTGACCAAGGTGGCGGATTGGCCGTATTCAAGCTTCCATCGTTATGTCCACAGCGGTATTTATAACCTTGAATGGGGGGCGGATGATGAGGTTCGGCGTCTGGAGATGGAATGAGACAAAAGGCGGGATGCGCTGCGCTTTCCCGCCCTACAGGCCTTTGATGGATTTTATTAGAAATTATGACCACAGAAACGGCAAACCAACGCCGCAGCTTTAATCTGCTCTGCGCACTTGGGGCAGGTTTTCTCTTCAACTGATGTAGATATCGTTGATCTGACCGAAACCGAACGAGAGCTCATACGTTACCGTTAGCGTCCCGTCAGGTTTTACGATAAGCATGTAAATGAAAACCACTATACCAATGAGAACAAAGCAAAGTAAGAGTGCCAACAAAAATGCGCCACAACTATATGATCCGGGTGCCCAAGTTTGTGAAGTTGGGTAATAACCTTGGGCTGCCATCTCGGCAGAGTCAGTTTGGAATGCCGTTGTCGCCTGCGCTTGGTTTCCTCTATAGGTTTTAATGATAACCTGCTGTTGATTGCTCACCTTCCCCCCGATGGTTCCGATGTATCTACAATCTGAAGCATTCTTTTTGTAGCCAATTCTCCTCGCACGCAACAAAATAGCACACATTTGTGCGGAAAGTCAATTTGTATCTGGACTCCAAGCCCCAGGCTTGGCAAACCATGATTCAAAGATTTACCCCACCTTCCTCAACGCCGCGGCGATCCGCACCCTCGAGGCCTGCCAGGCCGGGATGATCCCCGCCAGGACCCCCACCCCCAGGGAGACCGCGATGCCCAGCTCGCCGGTCTCCCGGCTCACCACCATGGCGGGGAAATACTGGGTCACTTCCGGGGGAAAGAGTTTCACCGCCGGGAAGCTCAAAGCCAGGCCCAGGAGGCCCCCCATAAGGGACAGGATGAGGGACTCCCCCATGATGAGGCCCGCCAGGTGCCGGGGCTTGAACCCCATGGTCTTGAGCGCGGCATACTCCCCTAAGCGTTCCCGGGCGTTCATGGCCATGGTGTTGGCCAGGACCCCCAGGATCACCCCGATGACCAGCCAGGAGACCGCCTGGATGGCCAGGAGAATGGCCGAGGTCATCTCCACGAAACTCAGATTGAAGGCGGCCTCGGTTTCGGTCAAGGTCTCGGCCAGGGAGTTTTTAAAGGCAGTGTCGATTTTCCCGGACACCGGCGCCGCCAGGTCCGGCCGGGCCACCTGGACCAGGAACCACCCCACCTTGTCGGCCAGGTCCGGGGCAATTTTCTTCAAGGTCTCATTGAGGTAATCCCAGTGAAAAAACAGCAGGGTTTCATCGGCGCTGGGGGTCAGCCCCTTATAGATCGCCCGGAGCACCAGGCGGTATTCCCCGGGGAAATAGGTGCCCTTGAGGACGATGGCATCACCGATGCGCCAGCCGTACCGGGCCGCGAGCTTCTGCCCGGCCGCGGCGCCCCGGCGGTCTTGTATGAGGGCCAGCTTCTGGTCTTCGGGGATGAGATACTCCGGGTAGGCGTCCAGGTAGCCGGGGAGGGAGGCCGCGAACTGGGGGAAAAAGTGGCGCTTGTCGATATAGACGCCTTCGAACCAGTAGGCGTAGGCCACCCGGACAATGCCGGGCACGGCCTGGATCTTGGGGAGATAGGCCAGGGGCAGGGGGAACATGAGGGACACGGAGTTCCGCGTCACCAGGCGCACCGGCGAGGAGGCGTCCACCCCGGCGTACCAGGCGGCCACCACGGTGCGCAGCAGACAAAAGGCCAATACCGCCACCGCCATCCCCAGGATGGTGAGCGCGGCCCGCAACGGGTGCCGGATGGTATTGCGCCAGGTCAGTTTGAGCATCAGTGGTCAGTAGTCAGTGGCCAGTTTTTTGTTTTTTATTGTGGCACGGGCTTTTATAGCGCTTGCCAAAAGTTTCTCCCGATCCCTGCAATCCACAAATCCCCCCTAACCCCCCTTTAGTAAAGGGGGGAACAATAAGGAATTGCTTATAAAGTCCCCCTCAGCCGAACTTAAGGGGTTGAGGATAAAGGTTTGGGGGAAGGGGTCGGGGCCACCTACGAAAAAGCCCCCAGCCCCTTCCTCCAATATTCACCCGACCTTCCTCAAGGCCGCGGCGATGCTCACCCGGCCGGCCCGCCAGGCCGGGAGCACGGCGGCCAGGAGGCCCACCCCCAGGGCCACCGCCAGCCCCAGGACCAGGGTGGCCCGGGTGAGGGGAAAGACCCGGAAATACTGGCCCAGTTGGGTCTTAAAGAAATGCACCGCCGGGAAGGTCAGAGCCTCCCCCACCAGGCCCCCGGCCAGGGCCAGGATCAGGGATTCCCCGAAGATGAGAACGGCCAGGTGCCGGGCCTTGAAGCCCATGGTCTTGAGAACGGCATACTCCCCCTGTCGTTCCCGGGCGCTCATGGCCATGGTGTTGGCCAGCACCACCAGGATAACGCCGATTACCACCCAGGACACCACCTGGATGGCCAGGAGAATGGCCTCGGTCATGGAGACAAACCCCAGGGCGAAGGCCTGTTCGGTTTCGGTCAGGGTCTCGGCCAGGCTGTTCTTGAACAAGGCATCCACCTGGGCCGCCACTCGGGGGGCCAGGTCCGGGCGGGCCACCTTGATGAGAAACCACCCCACGTTATCGGCCCGGCTGGAGGCGCTCTTCTTCAAAGACTCATTCAGGTAATCCCAATGGAAAAAAAACCGGGATTCGTCGGTGTTGGGTTCGGCCCCGGTGTAGATGGCCCGGATGATGAACTGCCACTCGCCGGGGTAAATCGTGCCCTTGATGACGACGGGGTCCCCCAGCTTCCAGCCGTAGCGGGCCGCCAGGGTCCGGCCCACCGCCGCGCCCCGGCGGTCCTGGAAAAAGGCCAGCTTCTGGTTCTCGGGGATGACGTATTCGGGGTAGATGGAGAAGTAGCGGCGGACGTCCACGGCAAACTTGGGGAAGAAGTGCCGCTCGTCGATGTAGTTGCCGCCGAACCAGCAGCCGTAAGCCACCCCGGCAATGCCCGGAATGGCCTGGATCTTGGGCAGATAGGCCATGGGCAGGGGAAAGACCAGGGAGATGGCGTTCCGGCTCACCAGGCGGGCCGGGGAGGCGGCGTTCACCCCGGCATACCAGGCCGCCACCACGGTGCGGAGCAAGCGCAAAGGCCAGCACCGCCACCGCCATGCCGCAGATGGTGAGCCCGGCCCGTAACGGGTGCCGGATGGTATTGCGCCAGGTGAGTTTGAGCACAGTTGCCAGCTCCCGGTGGTCAGTGGTCAGCTCATGGAGCTTCAGCTTGAAGATCATGCGCCGCCAGTATTTCCAAGGCTCGCAGCCCCACAGCGATGAGGCGCCGGCCGGCTCTATGCCGGGCCTGGGCCCCAAGGAGCCCCTGGCTGGTCACCCGGTTATTGACGACCAGGCAGACGCCCCCGGCCCGGATGGGGACGGTTGCCACCGCGGCCAGGGTCAGGTAGGCCGACATCTCCATCTCCAGGTTGAGGACCCCGGCCTGGCTGAGGCGGGCCACTTTGTCAGGGTCGAGGGTGGGAAACCCCGGGGCCTCCCGGCCCTGGCCGGCGTAGAAATCCGCCGTGGTGCAGGTGAGGCCCCGGTGATGCCGCACTCCTAAGACTTCCGCCGCCTGGACCAGGGCCCCGGCGATTTCCGGCGCGGCCCGGGGGACGAGCTCCGCCGGGGCGTAAGCCTGGGTGGTATTTTCATCCCGCCGGGCCGACTCGGTGATGACCAGGTCCCCCACCTCGATATCCTCCTGGAGCGCCCCGCAGGTGCCCAGGCGGATAAAGGTCACGGGCGAGACGCAGTTGGCCGCTTCCACGATGGCGATGGCGCTGGCCGGGGCGCCGATGCCGGTGGCTATGACCGAGACCGGGATGTCCCGATAGATGCCGGTATAGGTGAGAAACTCCCGGTTTTTCCGGCGCATATCCACCCGGGTGAGGCGGCGGGCAATCCGCTGAACCCGCTCCGGGTCGCCGCAGGTCAGGATATAGGGCGCCAGTTCCCCGGGGGCGCAGTCGATATGATAGAAGCGGCCCCGGGCATTTTTCGGAATGGGGGCGGTAATGTCCATGGAGAGAATCCCGCGCCGATAAGCGCTGCGCCCGACCCCTGCTAATCCGGCTGCGCCTCATTTTCGTTCAGCAGCTGTCCCTTGATAAGGCGGCGGATGCGGCCGGCGTGGTGCGCGGCCTCGGGGTCGTGGGTGACGATGATGATGGTTTTCTGAAAGTCTTCGTTGAGCCGGGTCAACAGGTCCATGATTTCCCCGGCGGATTTCCCGTCCAGGTCGCCGGTGGGCTCATCCGCGGCGATGAGGGTGGGGTCGGTGACCAGGGCCCGGGCGATGGCCACCCGCTGCTGCTGGCCGCCGGAGAGCTGGCCCGGGTAGTGGTTCTGACGGTCCCCCAGGTTCACCAGTTCCAGGACCAGGTCCACGTGCTCCTTTCTCTCCCGCCGGGACAATTGGGTGAGCAGCAGGGGCAGCTCCACGTTTTCAAAGGCCGTGAGCACCGGGATGAGCTGATAAAACTGGAAGACGAAGCCCACGTTGGCAGCCCGCCAATCCGCCAGCTGGGACTCGGTGAGTTCCGGGAGGCTGATGCCGTGCACCGTGAGGTGGCCGGAGTCCGGGCGGTCCAACCCGGCAATGAGGTTGAGTAAGGTGGTTTTCCCGGATCCGGAAGGACCCATGAGGGCTAAAAATTCCCCGGATAGAATGGTCAGGCTGATGTCCTGCAGGACCGGCAGCACCTGGCTGCCCCGGCGATAGGATTTATTCAGGTGGGAGATCGAAACCACCGGGGCCGGGGCGAGGACCGCATTCCCGTTCATGACTCTTTGACTTTCACCCGGGCGCCGTCCTTCAGAGAGGCGGGCGGGTTCAGGACCACCCGGTCCCCTTCCTTGAGGCCGCCGGCGACCTCCAGCAGGTCGTTCATGGTGAGTCCCAGGGTAACCGGAACCAACTTCACCCGGTTGCCGGTCACCAGAAAACTGTAGGAGCGGCCATCCCGGGTGATGAGCGCGCCCTTGGGAATGATCAGCCGGGCCTGGCGCGCCGCCGGGTCCAGGGCCTGGGAGAGGAAGGCCACCTTGGCGCTCATTTCCGGCAGGATGCGGTCGTCTTTTTCCAGAAATTTCACCTTGGTAAGCACCGTGGCCTTGGTCCGGTCGGCGGTGGGGACAATCATGTGGACCTCGCCGGCAAAACGCCGGTCGGGAATGGCGTCCAGGGAAATTTCACAGGGTTGTCCCAGGTGCACCTTGTCCAGGTTGGACTCCGCCACATCCACTTCCACCATCAGGGAGTTGAGGTCGGCCATGGTCACCACTGCGGCCCGGGCATTGACCGCGGCCCCGAAGGGGGCCACCACTTCCCCCACCTCGGCATATTTCGTGGTCACCACCCCGTTGAACGGGGCCCGGATGTAGGTGTATTCCAGGGCCGCCTGGGCATTGGCCAGCCCGGCCTGGGCCACCTTGATCCGGGCCTGGGCCGCAGCCACTCCGGCCTGGGCCTTTTTCTCCCGGGCGTCGGCAGTGTCAAAGTCCTGCTTGGCAATGAGGTCTTGAGTCACCAGGGTTTTATAACGGCGATATTGGAGGCCGGCGTCCACCGCCTCGGCCCGGGCGGTGCCCAGGTCGGCTTCGGCCTGCTTCACCTGAGCCTTAGCCTGGTCCCGGGCGGCGATCAAATCCTCATTCTCAAGGGAGGCCAGGACCTGGCCCTTCTTGACCCGGCTGCCTTCCTCCACCCCCAGGAAGGCCAGGCGGCCGGTGCTCTTGGAGGAAACCGCGGCCTTGCGCTGGGCCACCACGTAGCCGCTGGCGTTCAGGACCGTGTAGGCCTGGGCCGGGTAGAGGCGGGCCACCACCGTGGTCGTGACCTCCTGAGCCGCCTGGAGGGGGCCCCACAGGTAGAGCCCGGCAAGGCCCAGCAGGACCAGGCCCAGGATAATAATGATCACGCGGGTCCGGGAGGCTTTCGCCGCCGGGCGTTCCGCCCCCGGGCGCTCAATACGGAGTTTATCGAGATCAGGAGACAATAGACAAGTTCCTGAAAAGAAATTAGGCCTTCCGTCCCGGCAGGGTCGTCAGGCCTTCCCACTTTATCAAATCTCTTCGTAAGAGGCAAATTCCCGGGGCCGGGTTGCCTGAGGCGGGAGGGCTGCGCCATCCCCCGGGCGGGGATGGGGCATGAGGCGCGCGGGGCTTTTGGCTCACCCGTACCTATGAAAAGGTCAAATTGGTTAAAGGGCTTGCCCTATCAGAGGAGGCTGTGTCTTCCGCGCCCATCATGGCGGCCACGGGCCATCCTCCAGGAACTTTACCCGGCAGACTTTGACCAGCGCTGCCCGGCAGAGAGGGAGAACCTGTCCTTCAATGCAAGACCCGCGATTTGACTGCCGGGAGCCAGTAAGGCTCGGGGTAGCGTGGATCTTCCCCGTCGCTCGGGGCCGGGGGCGACAATTCCGACCCGGTCACCGCCTGCAAGGCCAGGAGGGAACTCCGCAGATTGTCCAATTCTAGTAACAGCCCCTCCAACGCCAGAACCAGGGACTCCTGATAATGACCCTGGTCCATCAACCTCCGGGCCTCCTCCATCTTGACGAAGCTCTGAGGATCATTTGCCTTATCTTTCATCACCAAACCTCACCATAAGCGAAATGTGGGGGGCTTCACCAATCTGCTCAACAAATTCCCCTAGTTTCATCCTTCGTAACCGCCAGCCAAGCCGCGACTGTTTGTGAATTATTCTGTTTATAAAAGCAAATACCGTACCATTTGGAATATCATCTTGAATTTCTTAATGACTTAAATAAGTTAGTCTTAATAAGCTTTATTGTTTTGTTTGAAGAGGGGGTAAGGATTGCTGAACGTCCTGGCGGGAAAATTAAACATGGTGGTGCACTTTGGATTTAGGGAATGGCCTTTCTCAAGGGCTCCCTGAAGATGAGGCGGTGATCATCCCTGGTTGATGAAAGAATTGACCGAAGGAAGCACGGAGGTTTTGCCGCTTCAGATAGGCTGCGCCTGGTGATGGAATCGGGACTGCCGGCCGCAAGCATTGCCGGCCGGATCATTGACGTTATACAGGAGGCCCTGCTTAAGGCAAGGTGAGCTGCCTCGTGAGGGTCTTTTGGTTCTTCCTCGCTGCCCTCTTGCTCTTTAGATCTTATCCGGGTGCCAGTAGTCATCCTCCAGGCGCTGGATATCGTCTTCTTCCAGGTAGGCCCCGGTCTGGACCTCGATGAGCTGGATGGGTTCCACCGTGGGGTTTTCCAGGCGGTGCGGGGTCTTTTGGGGGATGTAGACGCTCTGGTTGCTCCCCACCAGGATGATCTCCTGGCCGATGGTGACCCGGGCGGTGCCCGAAACCACCACCCAGTGTTCCGCCCGGTGCTGGTGCACCTGGAGACTGAGCTTTTTCCCCGGGTCCACCACGATCCGTTTGACCTTAAAACTCGGCCCCTCGTCCATGACGACATAGCGGCCCCAGGGACGCTCCACCGTAGTGTGCTGCACCGACTCCACCATCTGTTGCCGGTGCAACTCCGTTACCAGTTCTTTGACCTCCTGGGCCCGGTCCCGATGGCAGACCAGGGTGGCATCCGGGGTATCCACCACGATAATCCGCTCTAAACCGATAGTGGCCACCAGACGGTTTTGGGCAATGAAGATGCAGTTATCGCTCCCCTGGTCCTGCACCCGGCCCAGGCGCACGTTAGCCCGCTCATCCCGGGGGAAAAGCTCATGCAGGGCTTCCCAGGTCCCCACGTCGTTCCACCCCATCTCCACCGGCACCACCGCCACGTTGTCGGCCTTCTCGAGGATGCCGTGATCCAAAGAGACGCTGGGGCACTGTTGATAAACTTCGGCAAGGGGTGGCCGGTTCTCCTTGACCTGGAGCCGGGCCAGTTGCCGGTACAGGTCCGGCAGATATCGGGAAAAGGCGGCCAGCAAGACATCCCGGCGAAAGACAAAGATGCCGCTATTCCAGTAGTAACCCCCTGCGGCCACAAACTCCTGGGCCCGGTCCAGGGGGGGCTTTTCGATAAACCGGTCGGTCCGGTAAACCCTCCCCTGGTCATCCAAAGGAGCCCCCTGTTTGATGTAGCCATAACCCGTCTCCGGACGGGTGGGGGGGATGCCGAAGGTCACCAGGTAGCCGGCCTGGGCCCAGACCGCGCCCAGGTCCAGGGCCCGGAGCAGACTGGCCTGGTCCCGGATGAAATGATCGGCCGGGAACACCGCCATGAGGGCCTCCTCGGACTCCTCTTCCAGGTAAACCGCGGCCAGCCCCACTGCCGCCGCGGTATTCCGGCCCTCGGGTTCAATCCAGATGCGGACCTCGTCCCAGCCCTTGCCGTGCAATTCCTGGTGGATAAGTTCGGCCTGGCCGGCGCTGGTCACCACCGCCAGGCGGTTGCCGGGGAATCCGGGGGAGCAGCCGTTCCACGGTGGTTTGGAGCATGGATTCGGAGCCCAGCAGGCGCAGGACCTGCTTGGGGTACTGGGAGCGGCTCAGGGGCCAAAACCGGGTCCCCCAGCCGCCGGCCAGAATTACGCCATAGAGAGGAATGGTGGAAGCATCAACCATGGGTGTTTTCTTCCTTAATGAACGGACCTCGTGGTACTGACTCACAGGTAGCCTGTGGTCCGGGAGGCTTACCTCTACCAGGTTTACGAGATTCTTCCCTGCCCTCAGGATGACCCTTCAGGGCCTCGGCACGTTTTTCACCAGCCCCCCGGCCTTATCGGCAACCGGGTTCTTCCCACCGGTGGCTGGCCAAGATCTGAACTATTTCCCCCCGCAGGGAGACTGTCCAGCAGCTTTTGGGCCGCGTCCCGCTCCATAAATTTGGTCTTGCTCTCCAGCGCCTTTTGGAGAGCTGCCCGAGCCGCGGCCGTGTCTCCCAGTTTGGCTTCACACCAGGCCAAATGGTACAGCGTGGCAGGTTGACCGGGGGCGTGCTCCGACGCCTTTTCCAGGTAGGTCTTGGCCTGGGCGTATTGTCCCTGTTTACACAGGATCCAGCCCATGGTGTCTAAAAAGCTGGGTTCTTCGGGGTGTATCTTCCAGGGTTTCGGATGAGAGCTTCTGAGCCCGGGCCAGGTTGTCCGCCGTGGGCTGGTGTTCCGCCAGCAGGTAGGCCAGATTGTTGCGAGCCAGGGAGGCAAAGAGGTTCCGGGCCAGCAAGCTGTTATAAAGATCAATAGCCTTATTAAACTTTTTCTGCTGCTCATAGACCGTGGCTAACACCAGGGAAAGGATGGGGGAAGACTTGGGGTCGGCCGCCTTCGCTTCCAACTGCTCCAGGGCCTTATCTGAATTGGGCATTTGCCGGTAGGCCAGGGCTAGCAGTTGCAGGGCAGATACCTGGCGGGGATTCAGGGTCAGGGCTTCTTCCAATGGGGCGACGGCCGCCTGGGGCTGCTTCTGGACCAACAGCAGTTCGCCCAACATCTGTTGCAGGTACGGATTTTTAGGACTGCGAGCCAAAGTCTGGCGGACTACCGCCAAGGCCGTTTCCGGGTGCTTTTGCTCCATGTAGATGCGCACCTCGAGTTGCAAGGCGGGCAGAAAGTCCGGTTGTTCCTGCACGGCTTTGTTAGCGTACTGGAGCGCTGTCATCCATCTTCTTGTTCTTTAACCCCAGCCGCGCCATTTGATAATAGCCCTGGGGGTTCTTGGGCTCCAGAGCAATAATTTTCTGGAAGGTGGCCTTGGCCTGGGCATCATCACCTTTAAGGGCATAGACCTCCCCCAGGGTGATCAGGTTAAACATATCTTTGCCGTTGACTCGCAGATAACCCTGGATAGTAGCGATAGCGCCGTCATAGTCCTTGGACTCCAGAAAGATGCCATACAGGAATTTCCTGGCCTGTAGAAAGTCCGGTTTGATCTCCAGCGCTTTTTTGGCATTTTCCTTGGCCAGTCCCACTTCCTTGTTCAACAGATTGGCCCTGGCCAGGAGCAACCAGACCTCTGGGGATTTGGGACGGTCCTGGGCCAAGAGACGGAAGCTATTCACCGCGGTCAAGCCGTCTTTTTTGTTCAGGGCGATGATCCCCCGGATTTCGGTGGCCCCCATGTCCTTGGGGTGGTCCTTTAAGACTTCATTTACCAGCTTCTCGGCCGCATCAACATGGTTCTGGGCCAATCTAAGACGAGCCAGGTCATTTTTGGCTTTTACCCCTTTCGGTCCGTCGGGGTCCAGTTTGATGATTTCCTCCAGCACCTGGGTGGCCTGTCCAGGCCGCCGCAGGGCCGCATAAAGTTCTGCCAAGCCGAAGCGGGCCGGGTAGTTGTCCGGATGCCCCTTAATAAAATCCTTGAGGGTTGACTCCGCTTCCTGGCGCCGCCCCTGACTGACCAGGAAACGAGCCAGCAGGATAACCTGCTTCTCGCTGTCGGGCGCCAGGCTGACGCTCTTGCGGAGAGCCGCCTCGGCTTTATCCCGTTGTCCGGCCAGCGCGTAGTGGCGGACTAATTGGTTATAGAGGCCGGTGTTCTTGGGTTCCAGGTCGATGGCTTTCAGCAGGAACGACTCTCCGGCCTCGAACTGCTTTTGGTTGTCAGCCAGGCCGGCTCTGGCGATATAGAGGTTTATGGCTTTGGGGTTGACCTTAATGCCCTGCTCCAGGATGGCCGCAGCTTCTGCCGGTTTTTTCTCTTTTGTCAGGATCGAGGCCGCCAGGTAATAGGCCGAGACCTTGCCGGGGTCCAGCCGGCGCACTCCTGCCAGCACTTCCAAGGCTTTCTGGGGCTGTGACTGGACCATGGCCAAGGAAGCGGACAGCATTAAGGCATCGCTATTCTTGGGATCCTGCTTGAGGACAAGCTCGGCTTTTTCCTTGGCCTTGTCCAGTTGCTTGGCCATCAGGAGGAGATTCCCCAGCAGTATTTGGGCCTCTGCCAGATCGGGTTTAAGTTCCACGGCTTGATTTAAGGCCCCATATGCCCCCTGGGGATTTTTCAGAGTGAGTTCCGTTTTGCCCAGCCACAGGTAGGCGGTAGCGAATTTGGGGTCAATCTGCAAGGCGTTCTGGAATTGCAGGCGAGCCCTGACATAGTCGCCCTTTTTGAATAATGCCTGCCCGGAGGCCTGGAATTTATCCCGTTTCTCCTCCATGCTGCTGCAGGCACAGAAAGAGACTGCCACCAGCAGGGCCAATATCCAGACCATTATATTCCGCCGGGAAAACTGTTTTTTCTCCATGATATCCTCGAACCTTTTATTTAAGAAAGAGTTATGCGCCTGATTGCGCATTCGCTTAACAAGTCATAGAGCCCTTGGTGGTCGACAGAAAGCCTGCCCGCCAAAAGAGGCACGCTCCCCATGCCTCAGAAAGGCAGCAGGGTCGTTTTCCAGCGGGGAGAGCCAAGCTTGCATTGTGGTGCCGCAATTCTCCATTTGGGGCCAGGGACCCTCCAGGCTAGTCCCCGGGGGCCCACGGGCTCGGGTACATCTTCGTCCATCACCGGGATTAAGCCGAGGTTTTTCAGGTCTCCCCGAATCGGCTCCCCCCCATATGCCTTCAGAATGCTCGCAACATACTGCCGAGTCTCAGGAAACGGCGGGCAACCCTGGTATTTCACCACATTATCCGGCCCGGCATTATATGCGGCCAGGGCCAGGGGAACATCCTGGTTAAATTGGTTGAGACACCGTTCCAGATATTTAATGCCACCGGCAACGTTTTGCTCGACATCAAAAGCGTCGGATACCCCCAGCATGGCCGCAGTCCCCGGCATTAACTGCATCAGTCCCATGGCGCCTTTGGGGGAGACGGCCCGGGAATTGAATCCCGACTCCTGGCGAATAACGGCCCACACCAGTTCTTTGTCCACCCCATATTTTCGGGCGTATTTCTCAATCACGATTTCCAGCTTTTGGCGTTTGACCAGGTTGGTAATCTGGGCCGGCAACCGGGACGACTGACCGGTTTTTTCCTTGACCATTTCCGGCGTGGTCTCGCCAGGATGCTTCGGTTCCATCCCAGCGGGGGCCATGAAAGCCGGGGACCCCTGTCTGCCAACCGTATCCTCTGCCACGGCATTGGGGGCTACGGGAGTGGGTTTGGCCAGCCGGAAGCAGGAGCGGCCTGGGGCCATCCCCGGACGAAGTTCTCCCAGGGGACCAGAAACCAGAAACAACAATAACCCGGTCAAGCCGAGCCCCGAAAAGATTAGTATGCCTCGCGCCATCGCCAAACCTAACTGAAAATTTGAAATGTTGTACTATACTACAATCCTTCCCCTTCGTCTACTCTTTATAGATCGGGCTTGCAGCTGATTAACTTAATAATTTTATTAAATAATTACCTTTGGTTTCAAAAGAAAATCCGTGCGTGCCGGCGAGGAACCTCGTCTTTGCCGGTGGCGTCGGCTTCCGCCCATCACCGGCGACTGCCTGCTAAAATAAGGCCCCCGCCAGTCGGTCTTAACGACATGCAAGGGTCCAAGAAAAGTCCTTTGTCAGGCAACGCGGTTATAAGAACCGGTTTGTTATTTTAACCTTGCCATAGAGGTCCTTCGCCCTCAGGCGGGAATGCCTGGCCGTGGCTAATGAACTTTCTTTTAAGGATGAGCGGCCTGGTGCGGCGATTTAATCGTTACATATTTTCAATAAAACATATCATGTTTTTTGGAGCAACTGTTTCGCCAGCATCGCCCCCAGAACCTCGGGCGGTTATCATTACTTAGCGCCGCCATGTGGAGGGAGAATTTCATCCTGTCTCTCAAGCTATTACGACATCCTCCGTTATGCCTTTTTGTATCGCCTTGCGCCGCGGACACACAGATCCGGATTACTCAGTTTTCTGTGCACCTCCGGCTTACCGGAATTAGCAATCTCAGGCAAGTCGATCGCCATACTGGTTAAAAATTGAAAGAATCCCCTGGTTCTTTTTATTTTTATCTGCTCCTACATAAAAAAATAGTTGACAAATAGAATGCAACCTCTAACATACAAAAAAATACTATTGTTTTTGATATTATGTGGCTTGAAAGAAGGGGAGAGCTTTCGAGGCACAAGGGGGGATGTAATTGTGAAAAGGCCATCCCGAAGGTGGATGTGGCTGTGGTGGGGGATAATCCTCGGTCTTCTGGGTGCGGTGCCGGTCCAGGGGGCGCAACTGTTAGACCGGGTAAGAAACCAGGAGATCAACCAGGTACTCCGTCTCAAGGTGGGGCGCTCCAAGGTATTGCGGACACCGTTCAGCCTCACCCGCATCTCGGTAGCCGATCCGGATATCGCCGACCTTATTCTCATCAGTGAGCGGGAAATCTACATCAACGCCCTGGCCCCGGGGGTAACCAATATCAGCATGTGGGGCAAGTCCCGCTTCACCTCCGCCACCGTCACGGTGGAAGCCGACCTCACCCTGTTAAAAGAGAAGCTCCACCAGATCCTGCCCAAGGAGAAGATCGGGGCCGAAGCCGCGGGGGACTCCATCGTCCTGTCCGGGGAGGTCTCGGGGCCGGTGGCCCAGAGCACCGCCCTGGCCCTGGCCCTGCCCTATGCCGGGGGTAAGAAGGACAAGGTGGTGAACGTCATGCACGTGGGTGGCGTGCAGCAGGTGATGCTGGAAGTGCGGGTGGCGGAGATCAACCGGTTGATCGCCGAGCGCATCGGCGTCAACTTCAACGCCCTGGCCCCCCAAGGCAATTTCGGGGTGAACCAGATCAACAGCCTGGCTGGCGTCACCGGTCTGGTGCGCCAGTTCACCGGCTCCGGCTCCGCCTCCACCACCTCCTTCACCCAGGGGCTCGGCACCGCGCTCACGGCCATGGGCGGCTGGACTGCGGCCGGGACCCTGTGGACCGTCTTCATGGACCTGTTGAAGCAGCAGAATCTCGGCCGGGTCCTGGCCGAACCCAACCTGGTGACCACCAGCGGCAAAAAGGCCTCCTTCCTGGCCGGGGGCGAGTATCCCATCCCGGTGCCCCAGAGCGGCGTCGGCGGGGCCTCCACCATCACCATCGAATACAAGAAGTACGGCGTGCAGCTGGACTTTACCCCCACGGTGCTGAACGACAGCAAGATCGCGGTGCAGGTGCACCCCATCGTCAGCGAGCTGGATACCTCCCTGGGGGTGTCCTTCACCCTGACGGGCGGTTATGTGGTGCCGGCCCTGCGCATGCGGGAGATGGACACCCACGTGGAGGTGAACGATGGCCAGACCTTCGCCATCGCCGGGCTGCTGCAGGACCAATCCCGGAATATCATCACCAAGTTTCCGTTACTGGGGGATATCCCGGTTCTGGGGGTCTTGTTCCGCTCCACTGAATATCAGAAGAACCTGACGGAGTTGGTGGCCCTGGTGACCCCTCACCTGGTGAAGCCCATGCCGCCGGGAGCGGCCCGGTTGCCTACGGATAAGTGGATCGATCCTAATGACGTCGACGTCTACCTGCTGGGGTTGGAGCAGGGCCGGCAGAAACCGGGTCCGGCGCCCGCGTCCACACCCGCACCGGCGGCGCCGCTGCCGACGGGATTCGGCCACCAGTCCCTGAAATAGGCGCCCGGCGCCGGAGAGAGAGCCATGGACACCAAGAAAATGAAAACTCTTCAAGCCTGGAAGCGCCTGGCCCTGGGGCTGGCGCTCCTGATGCTGGCCGGGTGCTACCCGCCCAGTGCCCTGGAGATGGATTACGGTAATTCGGTGCGGAGCAACATCGCCCAGCAGGTGGTGAACCCCCGGGCCGGCTTCAACCCGAAGCCCGCGGTGGGGCTCCCGCCCCAGGCCGCGGCCGGCGAAATGGAAAAATACGACAAGAGCTTTAAAGCCGAAGAGAAGAAGGTCTTGGAAATGAAGATGAGTCAATAAACCGCACTCGCTCCCCAGCCAAGGGGAGCGAGGCGCGCTCAAAAGTTGTCATAGAGGGAGAACAACATGGTTCATGGGGGAGAGCAAAAACCGGGTGCAGCCGCAGGGGCTCGGGCTCACGGCCCCCGGTCCTCTCGAGGCTATACGTTGGCCGGTCTGGCGGTGCTGGCCTTTTTGGGTGCCTGGTTTTTGGGGGTGGTTGGCTGCACCGGCCCTGGGTCGGGCTATACCAGGATGGAAGACCCCTCCGGTTCTTTCCTTGCCAACGTGCGTCAATCTCCCGGGGACGCCTCCCGGTTGGCGCAGAATGCGCATTACTACAAGTTGATGGGGCAGCCCGAATTGGGCCTCAAGGAATTGGAGCTCGCCCACCGTCAAAATCCTGACAATCTCCAGATCGCCGATCTCCTGGCCCAGAACTATGAGGAGCTGGGGAAATTCGAGGCCGCCCGCCAGGTTTACCAGGAGACCCTCACCAGGCGCGGGTCCCATCCCGCCATGGCCAATAATTTTTGTTTCTCTTATTATACCGAAGGCCGTTGGCAGGAGGCCGAGACGTGCTTCCGGAAAACCCTGGCCCGTGATCCCGGCAATGTCGCGGCCCGCAATAATCTGGGGCTCTTGTATTGCCGTCTCGGCCGCCAGGACGAGGCCCGGCGGCTCTGGCAGGAAACCGAAGGCGCCGCCGCGGCTAACGCCAAGATCGGCGAGGCCCTGGCGGCTCTGGGGATGCCTGACCGGGCCGTGTATGCCCGGAAGTCCGAACCCGCTCCTCCCGCGGCCCGGGTAACCCCAGTCCCCGCGCCAAAAGCGGCCGTGGCCCGTTTGGCTACCCCGGTTCCAGCCAAGGTTCATACCCCGACTCAGCCGGTTGCCCCTCAAGAAACTGCCAAACCGTTGGCCACAAAACCTTCGGCCCTGACACCAGTCGCGGTCAACGCCGGGCCGGAGCACAAGGCCCGGAAGCCGGCTGCCGCTCCCAAGCAGGTCCTAGCGGCTGAGACGCCGGGATCTGCCGTCAAGGCTGCCCCCCTGACCGTCGCCGAACGGGTGGACACGGCCATCGAGGTCAGGAACGGCACCTGGACCAAAAATCTGGCCCATGAGACCCGCTCCCTGCTCCGCCAGGAAGGGTTCACGGTAGCCAAGATCGGCAATCACGTGGATTTCGGCGCGGCCACGACTATAGTTTATTATCGGCCCGGGGCGGAAAGAGTCGCCCGGGCGGTGGGCCGTGCGCTTTTCCCGGCAGCTGAACTGGCGCCGAGCCTGAAGCTTAACAAGCATACGGATATCAAGGTGTTGCTGGGATACGATCTCCTGGAAAATCCACCCTTCATGGCGCGCTTGAACCACGACGCGCCCCCGGCCCTGCCTTCCGCCGCCAACAAAATCTTGGCCGCCAAGACCGAGGCGAAACAGCCTGCCCCCGCCCGCCAGGAACCTCGGGAGAAAAGCCAGCCCAAGGCCGCGCCGGGGCAGCAGCCCTTGCCGCCCAAGGCCAAAGAAGAAGCGAAGGCCCAGCCCCTCACCTCTTCGGGGACCGCCAACCTGACCGTTGACGAACGGGTGAACACGGCCATCGAGGTCAGAAATGGCACCTGGACCAAAAATCTGGCCCATGAGACCCGCTCCCTGCTCCGCCAGGAGGGGTTCACGGTGGCCAAGATCGGCAATCACGTGGATTTCGGCGCGGCCAAGACCATAGTTTATTATCGGCCCGGGGCGGAAAGAGTCGCCCGGGCGGTAGGACGCACGATTTTCCCGGGAGCCGAACTGGAACCCAGCCTAAAGCTTAAAAAGGGTATGGACATCAAGATCCTCTTAGGCGCCGATCTGCTCGAACGCCCGCAACTGATGGCGCGGCTGGTTGGCGAGGATACATGATGCCCGTGTTGCCTCCTCTCCGGCGGCTGGCCGCTGCCGTTTTGGTATTGACCTTGCCGTTGCTGGCAAGCCAGTGTTCCAAGAAATCCCAACAGATTCCCACCCTGCAGGGCCTGACCCCGGGTCAGTCGGAACAATTCCAGGCCGCCCACCCCCAATGGGGCGACCAGAAGCCCAAGCCCGCGGAACCGATTCCCGATGAACGCCTGGAGTCCCTGGGCGATATTGCTTTGAAAAACCGGGACTTCAACAAATCGTTGATCAGTTATATGCAAATCCTCCAGGAGCACCCGGAGCGCTATGACCTGCACTACAAAGTGGGGGTCCTTTTTCTCCTGGCCGGGAAGCTCGATGCCGCCCAGAAAGAACTGGCCCTGGTCCTGGTGCACCAGCCGGAGATGCTCAAGGCCCACGAAGCCATGGGGCTGGTCCACCTCCAAAACAAACAATACCCGTTGGCCATCAACGAATTTCAGTTTGTTTTGGCCCGGGACTCCCGCCGAGCCAAGACTTATCACCTTCTGGGAGTCGCCTTCCTGGAGTCCGGCCGGCCCGAACGCGCCATTCAGCCGCTGAGCATGGCCATCAGGTTGGACCCTCGCCTGTTATCCTCGCAAATCGCCCTGGCCCGGGCCTACCAGCAGCTGAAAGATTATCCCCATGCCGTGGTCACCCTCAAGCAGGCCCAAACCCTGGCCCCGAAGAACCCAAAGGTCAACCAACTGCTGGGACAGGCCCTGGCGGCCCAGAAGCAGTATCCCCAGGCCCTGGAGGCCTTCATGAAGGGAGGGGACGAAGCCCAGGCCTATAACAATATCGGGGTGTTCTACTTCATGGATGGGCATTACGAGGAAGCCGCCAAATGCTTCCAGCGAGCCCTGGAACTCAGGCCCACCTTCTACCAGGAAGCTCAAACCAACCTGCAGCGGGCCCTGGAAAAACTGCAGCAAACCCGGCAAGACGGCACTTAGCCCCTAGTCCGCACTAAACCAAGCGGGGGCCAAGCACTGGGGCGGGGACAACCCGCCCTTCTTTTTTGATGCCGAACCAACGTCTGCCCACCCGGGGCGGGGATTTTTCCCCCTGTCTGATCCCGGCGGCCCGGCGCTTCACTTCTCTGCTTTAATCCCGGGCAAGTTCTTGTTATGATGAAAAATGCGTATGCGGCGGTTAAATTCCCTCTGAGCTATCCAGAATATGCAAAAAGCCACCTTTAAGATCCGACGCAAGATTATTTTGGCCTTCCTGTTCAGCCTGCTGTCGGTGTTGATTTTCTCGGTGTTCAGCTTCCAGGTCCACCGGGAAATCGGCCACCGCCTGCGGCTTCTGGAACTCACCGACGACCTGTTTCACAACCATCCTGGAGCTGCGCCGGGTGGAGAAAAACTTTTTCCTTTACCGGCAGGTGGCCAGCCTCAATGAAGCCGAAACTTATTTAACCCACGCCCAGGATATTTACCACAGTCATGAATCCGAGGTCCTGCGCTGGAAAACCCACCCGGAGCAAAATGAGTTTTCCCACAGCCTGGCTAACTATAAGGAAATTTTGGTCCAGATTAAAGCCAAGGCGCCCCGGGAAGGCGTGGCCTTGGAAAACCAGACGTTCACCCCCCTGGAAGAGTCCTTGCGCCGCCAGGGTCAGGAACTGTTGAATATTACCGAAAAATGGGAGAAAGAAGAACGCCGCCAGATCGACCGGCTGTTTCAGCGGGCCATGATGCTCTTTATCATTTCGGTGGTGGTGTTCCTGGCCCTGGGGATCGTGGTGGCCTTCTACCTCTCCCGCATGCTGGTGCAGCCGCTGTTGCAGATGCAGCAGGCCATGGACAAAATCGCCCACGGCGATTTCACCCCGCTCCCGGAGCCGGAATCCTCCTCGGAGGAATTCTTTGCCCTGTTCCGGGCCTTCAACCGCATGATTCACGAGTTGGAAGAGCATCAGGAGCAACTGGTGCAGTCCCGAAAAATCGCCGCGGTGGGCACCCTGACCTCGGGGATCGCCCATGAGTTGAACAACCCCATTAATAACATCGTGCTCACCGCCGAGTCCCTGAAGGAGGATTTTCGCGACCTGGCCCAGGAGGAGGCCATGGGGTTGATCCAGGATATCCTGACCCAGTCCGAGCGGGCCTCGGAGATCGTCAAGGGTCTCCTGGATTTTTCCCGGGCCGAGCGCCCGGAATTTGAGGCCCTGTCCATCGCCACGGTCGTCCAGGATACCCTGAAGCTGGTGCGCAACCAGCTGACCCTGTCGGGCATCAATGTGGAACAGGATTTCCCCGCCGGCCTGCCCCCCATCCGGGGCGAAAAGAAAAGTCTGCAACAGGTTTTTCTCAATCTGTTCATCAACGCCATCCAGGCCATGCTGGACGGGGGCACCCTCCAGATCGGCGCCCACCCGTCCGCCGACGGCCACTGGATGGTCATTGACGTGACGGACACCGGGGTGGGCATCGACCCGGGGCACCTCTCCCAGATCTTTGATCCCTTTTACACCACCAAGCAGGTGGGGCGGGGCACCGGCCTGGGCCTGTCGGTGACTTACGGCATTGTCGAGAAACACGGCGGCCATATCGAGGTCAAGAGCAGCAAAGGTGCGGGGGCCACCTTTACCGTGACGCTGCCCCTCCAGAGAGAGACATAACCGGTGGCGGACCGGAATCGGGAGTACCATGAACATCGCCATCGTTGATGATGAAGTCATCGTCCAGAAAAGGCTCCAGGGGGCCCTGGAAAAAGACGGTCATAGCGTCAAGACCTATGGTTCGGGGGAGACCTTTCTCCTGGACCTGGACCTGGCCAATTTTGACCTGGTCTTTTTGGATGTGGTGCTCCCCGGGCTCAACGGCATGGAAGTATTGCAGCAGGCCAAAGCCCGGCGGCCCGAAATCGAGGTCATCCTGATAACCGGCCAGGCTTCCCTGGATGCGGCCATCGGGGCCATCAAGAAGGGCGCCTTTCATTATGTGGCCAAGCCCTTGAAACTGGAGGAAATCCGCAACCTGGCCCGCCGGGCCCTGGAGCACCGGCGCCTGATCACCGAAAACCGGCAGCTCAAGGCCCGGCTGGAACCCCTGGACGGCTGGGGGGAGATGATCGGGGTCAGCCCGAAAATGCAGGAGGTCTTCCAGATCAGCCGGAAAGTCGCGCCCCTGGATTGCAACGTCATCATCCAGGGGGAGAGCGGCACCGGCAAGGAGCTGGTGGCCCGCCTCATCCACCGGGAAAGCGCCCGGAGCATCAGGCCCTTCGTGGCCTTCAACTGCGGCGGTTTTACCGAGGAGCTCATCGCCAGCGAACTGTTCGGCTATGAGCGGGGCGCCTTCACCGGGGCCATCGCCACCAAGATCGGCATCCTGGAAACGGCCCACCGGGGCACGGCCTTCATGGACGAAATCGGGGATATGCCCCTGTCCATGCAGGGCAAACTCCTCCGGGTCATCCAGGAAAACCAGATTACCCGGGTGGGGGGCAACCGGCCCCTGCAACTGGACCTCAGGTTTATTGCGGCCACCAATAAAGATCTGAAACGGGCCGTGGCCGAGGGCCGCTTCCGGGAAGACCTCTTCTTCCGCCTCAACGTGGTGCAAATCACCCTGCCCAGCCTCATGGAACGCCCGGAAGACATTCCCCTCCTGATCCAGTACTTCTTGAACCTCTTCAGCCACAAGTTCGCCAAGCGGATTGCCGGCATCGACAAAGCCGCCCGGGCGGTGCTCCGGGCCTATTCCTACCCCGGCAATGTCCGGGAACTGCAGAACATCATCGAACGGGCCGTGGCCCTGGCGGATGGCGACACGGTGACCCTGGCGGACCTGCCTCCGGACCTCCAGGAACTGGCCCCCAACAGCAACGGCGGCTGGCCCAGCCTCGAGGACCAGGAGCGGGACTATATCCAAAAAGTGCTGGCCTTCACCAATAACCAGATCGGCGAGAGCGCCCGCATCCTGGACCTGCCCCGGACCACCCTGTGGCGCAAGATGAAAAAGTACGGCCTGTCCAAGACCTGACCCCCGGCTCCCCGTCATGGCGTGTTTCACCAGGTCGGTTTCAAAATGAAATGCGCCCAAACCCCGCAGTTTCCCGGCTTTCCGGGGTTTTGCCCCGCCACCGCTTTTCCATTATGAAACACCGCTCTTTCGCCTGTTTGGCTATCTAGTTGTTTTTATAATCTTAATCCCTTTGGCCCGATTGGTGCATTGCTCTTTTGGGACATGAACAAACGGGTACTCTTAGCTATCGACCTGGAGACGCCGGATTCCCGGGCCGCCTCTTATGCAGTGCAGTTGGCGGCGCGCCTGAAATTGTCCCTGGTGCTCATGGCGGTGTTTCCCCCCCGGGCCGGCGACCCCGCTGACCCCGGCGACATTTCCCTGGGGGGCCTGGCCGAAGAGCAGAGCCTGTGGCTGGGAAAGGTCCGGGAGCGCTGCCAGCAGGAAGGGGTGAGCCTGGAGATCTTCCTGGCGGCCGGGGCCTTCTGCGATGAAGTCCTGGCCTTCGCCCGGGCCCAGAGTTCCTTGCAGTTCATCGTCATGGGTTGGCCGGAGGGTGCCAGCCGGGAAAAGTACCCCGGCTGCGCCGCGGCCTTGAAAAGTCTGCACGAGCAAATCGGCGGGGAAATTCTCCTGGTGCGCGGCCAGGGAAAAGTCACCCGCCTGACGAATCTTTAACGCCACGAGAAGGAGGGGAGAGCGGCACATGTCCTGGAACCTGTATCTACCACTGGCTGGTAACAGCATCAACATCTTGATTCTTTTTGGCCTGGGGGGCGCCGTGGGCTTTCTCTCCGGGCTGTTCGGGGTCGGGGGCGGCTTTCTCATGACGCCGCTGCTGATCATGGTCGGGATCCCGTCCACGGTGGCCGCGGCCTCGGACTCCAACCAGATTGTCGCGGCCTCCACCTCCGCTTCCTATGCCCACTACCGCCTGGGGAACGTGGACTTCAAGATGGGGCTTTACCTCATCATCGGCGGCGTCCTCGGGGGCACCCTGGGGGTGCAATTCATCAAGCTGCTCCGGGCCATGGGCAACGCCGACTTCGTCATCAAGATCACCTACGTCATCATGCTGGGCGTCATCGGTTTCTACATGTTTGCCGAGAGCCTCCAGAGCATGCGGAAAAAGCCGGTGGAAACCAAGCGGGTGGAAGCCCCCGCCAAGGTCTCCCTCTACAACCGCATGATCCAGGCCCTGCCCTACCAGACGAAATTCGAGAAATCGGGCGTGGTCCTCTCCCCCCTGCTGCCCCTCGTCCTCGGGGTGTTCGTGGGGATCCTGGCGGCCATCATGGGCGTGGGCGGGGGCTTCATCATGGTGCCGGTGATGGTCTATATGCTGCGCATGCCCATGCACGTGGTGGTGGGCACCAGCCTGGTGCAAATCCTCTTTACCTGCATCAACGTCACCATCATGCAGTCCGCCTCCAACCATACCGTAGACCTGATCCTGGCCATTATCCTGCTCCTGGGCTCCACCGTGGGGGCTCAGTTCGGGGTGCGCCTGAGCAAGCGCCTCAAGGCCGACCAGCTCAAGATTCTCCTGGCTTCCATCGTCTTGCTGGTGATGGTCCAGATGCTGATGAGCCTGGTGCTGCCGCCTCATCTCCTGCTGGCGCATAAAGGCGGGCACTGAGATGAAAGACCTGGTCCAGTTAAGCCGCAAGGTCGCGTGGTTGGGGTTGGGGTTGTTGCTGGTTGGCACGTTGCCGGCCCGGGCCGCAGAACCGGGGCTCAAGATCTCGCCCCCCACGGTGCAAATCGGCACCTTCTTTAACGGCCAGACCGTGACGGTCTCGGGAACCATCCCGGCCGGGGCTCAGGCGGTCCTGGAGGTAATGGGCACCAGCGCCGAGGAACACCTCATGCGCAAAGGCCGCCGGGGGCCCCTGTGGATGAACGTGGGGGAAATCAAGGTCGAGGACGCGCCCTCCCTTTACCTGGTCATGAGCAGCGCCAAGGAATTGCTCACGGCCGCGCCGGCGGATGCCACCTGGGGCTATCGAGCCCTGGAGAAGCGCATTGTCTTCAGCGGCAAAATCGAACCCCAGGAGCGCCAGGAGTTCCTGAAGCAATTTCTCGAACTCAAGGAAAGCGAACAGATTTACTCCTCCCGGCCCGGGGCCCTCAAAGTTGCGGCCGCGGCCGGGGGAGTAAGCGCGGTGACCGCCAGTTTTCCCTTGCCCACCAATACCAGACCCGGCACTTACAAGATCTGCCTGTCGGTGATCGCCAACGGCAAGGCGGTGAGCAATACCTGCACCGACTTCACGGTTGAGCTGGTGGGTTTCCCGGCCCTGATGGCCCAGCTGGCCTATCAGCACGGGGTCGCCTACGGGGTGCTGGCGGTGGTCCTGGCCATTGTCGTCGGGTTTGCCATGGGCTTCCTCTTCAAGGGCGGGGGCGGGCATTGAGGGCGCGCCCGGCAGCATTTTCGGGTTAGGCCGAGGTTGCCCGGGCCGCTTTCCGTGTGTATAGTTTGGACGGGGTTCTCTATTCCCCAACCCCCTCCCACCGGGAGAGGGGGAGGGGCAAAAGGACACCAACAGTGCATCCCGCCGGCGGTTGCAGCCGGATTAAGGATTAGACCCCATGTGGCAAGTTGTCCAAAATCTCTGGAAGCGGATGCACCGGCCCAAACCGGACCTGGTGGCCTTTCCGGAGATTTTTGAACATTTCCAGGAGCTGCTGCAGGACCATCAGCGGGTCATGGAAAGGATTGCCGACCTGGGAGAAAAATCCGGCGGGGAATATATCTTTGACCGCAAGTACCTGATAGACACCACCGAAGAAATCCAGACGCTGCTGCTGCGTATGGTGAAAGGCTTGAATCTCATCACCTCGAACCGTTATCTGGATCTGTACCAGACCATCGACCACATCTTCATCCCCCTGGGGGCCGAACTCCGGGGACGGCTGATCCTCTCCAAGGAAATGCCCCTGGTGATCGGCCTGGCCGAAGCTTCCCAGGACCGCCCCGAACTCATCGGCGGTAAAGCCGCCAACCTGGCGGTGGCGATCCAGAACCTGGACCTGCCGGTGCCGGGCGGCTTCATCATCACCACCCGGGCTTACCGGCTCTTCCTGGAGCACAACCACCTGGAGGAGCGGATCCACGCCCTGCTGGAGAGTTGGGTGGCGGGGGAGCACGACGCACGCCAGGTCTCACGCCAGATCCAGTACAGCATCCTGGCGGGCGTGGTGCCCCACGAAGTGGCCGGAGAAATAAAGCGCCAGGCCGAGAAGGGCGGCGGGGACTGGGGCGTCCGCAGCAGCGCCTACGGCGAAGACGGGGAACTGTCTTTTGCCGGCCTCCATGAGAGCCTGCTGCACGTCCCGGCCCGGGGAGTCATCAAGGCCTATAAGCAGGTCCTGGCCAGTCTCTATTCCCCCGAGGCCCTGGTTTACCGGGAGAAGATGGGGATGCTGGGGGAAGAGGCGGCCATGGCGGTGCTGTGCCAGGAGATGATCCCCAGCCGGGCCAGTGGGGTCATACACACCCTGGACGTAAGCGGCCAGGAAAGCGACTGCCTGGTCATTTTTGCCTCCTGGGGCCTGGGGCGCACCGTGGTGGAGGGTAAGGGCCCCACGGACCGCTACGTGGTGGAGCGGGATTTTCCCCACCGCATCCGGTCCCAGGAAATCGCCCAGAAAGAAAAACTGTTTCAGGCCATGACCGGCGGGGGTGAGGAGGAAGTGCCGGTCCCGCCGGAGGACCAGGGCCGGGAGACTCTCTCCGAGGCCACCGTTGAAGCCCTGGGGCGTTGGGCCCTGATTCTGGAGCGCTACTTCAAGCGCCCCCAGGAGATCGAATGCGCCATAGATCAGGCGGGTAACTGTTGGGTCCTGCAAGCCCGGGCCTTGCAGGTCCCCAAGCCCAAGGTCCCCCTGCGGCAGGATATTTGCGAGTCCTGCGCCCTCTACCCCGTCCTGACCCAGGACGTCGGCGTGGTGGCCCATGCCGGGGTGGGCGCCGGCGTCGTGGCCCACGTCAGCACCGATGCGGACATGGACCACTTTCCCGAAGAAGCTGTCCTGGTGACCAAATATACGGCCCCGTGGCTGGCCCGCATTGTGCCCAAGGCGGCGGCCATCGTCACGGAGCGGGGTTCCGCCGCCGGGCACCTGGCCACCATCGCCCGGGAATTCCGGGTGCCCACCCTGGTGGGGGTGGAGGGCGCCATGGAGATCCTGGCGGCCGGCATGAAAGTTACCGTGGATACCAAGCAGCGGACCATCTACGAGGGCCGGGTCAAAGAACTGATTCAGTATGAACTGGTCCAGTCCATGGCCTTTGAGGACGCCCCGGAATTTCGGCTGCTCCGGCGGATTTTGGCCCGCATCGCCCCGCTCCATTTGCTCGATCCCCAGGACCCGAATTTTACCCCCGGGGGTTGCCAATCCGTCCACGACGTCATCCGGTTCATCCACGAGAAGGCCGTGGAAGAATTGATGGACCTGCCCCGGTTTGTCAAGCGTTTCAAGGGGGTCAGGATCTTCACCCTGGTCTCCGACATCCCCCTGGGCCTGAAGGTTCTGGACCTGGGCGGCGGCATCGCCCCCGAGGCCCAGGGCACCAAGCTCCTGCCGGAGCACATCCGGTCCTGGCCCATGCGGGCCCTGTGGGAGGGTCTGTCCGGTCCCGGGGTCTGGAGCACCGAACCCGTGCCGGTGGATTTCCAGGGGATGATGTCCAGCATCTCCAAGACCGGAGCTTTTACCTCCGGCGGCAGCACCGTTTCGGGCTTCAACCTGGCGGTGATCAGCGAAAACTACCTCAATCTGCACCTGCGGTTGGGCTACCACTTTAACCTGGTGGACGCCCGCATGGAGACCGAGGCCCCCCGCAACCACATCTATTTCCGCTTTGTGGGCGGGGTTACCGACCTCACCCGCCGATCCCGGCGGGCCCAACTCCTGGAAAAGATCTTGTCTCAATTCCACTTCAAGGTGGACACCAAGGGCGATCTGGTCGTGGCCAAGGTGCTCCATCTGCCCCGGGAAGATATGGAGCAGCGTCTCCAACTCCTGGGCCGGTTGATCGGGTTCACCCGCCAGCTGGATATTCAGCTGCGCAGCGACGAAGACGTTCCGGATTTTGTGGAGGCCTTTTTTCACCAAAACTCCCGGTTAAGGGAGAAGCCCCCGGAAGGAGGAAGTTATGTCGGAAAATAAGCTCAGGGTACTGGTCCTGGACGATGAACCCATTGTCTGCAAACGCCTGCAGCCGGCGTTGGAAAAGTTGGGATTCGAAGTGGACACCTTCACCCAAAGCGTCGAGGCCATGCATCAGGTTCAACAGTCCGCCTACGACATCGTCATCACGGACCTGAAGATGAAAGAGGTCGACGGTATGCGCTTTCTGGAGGAAGTCAAAAAGCAGCGCCCGGAAACCGAAGTGATTGTCATCACGGGGTTCGCCACCATGGAAACCGCCAAGCAGTCATTCCAAAAGGGCGTCTTCGATTTCATCGCCAAGCCGTTCAAATTGAGCGAGATCCAGGACGTGGTGACCCGGGCGGCGGCCAAGATTCGCGGGGCGGGAGCCTGAAGGGAGCCGGCGTCGGCCCGGGCACTCCTGTTTGCCACACCTCATACTGATTAAGGGGGAAGTCTCTATGCTGAAAACCCTGGTAGCCATCGAAGTGGACCTGGCCTCCAGTTTTGCCATCCGCTATGCCTGTGACCTGGGCAACCTCATTCCCATGGAGCTGTACCCGGTCTATGTCAAGGCGCCGCCGCCGGAAGTGCCGGTTACGGGCACGGGTTGGGTCCGGCATACCTGGGAACGGGAGATCGTCGAAATGGGCAAGGAGGAGATCCATGAAATGCTGGCCTCCGAGCAGGAAACCTGCCCCATGCTCCAACAACCCCGGGTAATCTACGGCGATCGCGATTACGAACTGGTCAAGATCGAGAGCCAGGAGGCCTTCGATTTATACGTGGAAGGGGCGCCCTATCCCTTCACCCCGGCTAACATCCAGAGGCGCCTGCACGCCAAGTTCTACCAGAAGCTCGCCTGCCCCCTCATCTGGCTGAGGGGATTGCGGAAGGTCCACCAGGCCATGGTGGTGTGCCCGGATCTGGCCGGCGCCCGGCTAGCGCTGTCGGCCATGCAGAAACTCTGGGCCGGATGCTCCATCCCGTTGCACCTGGCCCTGCCGCCCCAGGAAGGTTACGGCGGTCCCGGCGACGCCCTGCGGCAGGAGGCCCGGAAAGTTATGGCCGCCATGGAGGCCGCGGGGTGTACCCTGGAGGTAAAAGAAGTGGCTGACTGGTCCTCCGGGGGGCCGGCTCCGTCCACGTTTAAGGACTACGGCCTGGTGGCCGTGCCCCTGCCCCGGGCGGTGAAAAAAGATGATATCCGCTTGCAGTGGCTGGCCCAGGTAAAAAACCCTTTGATGCTGGTGCCGTATTGAGCCCGGCGGCGAGCCCGGGAGGCGGTTTTTTTCCGACTAAGGACTGCAACATGCCTGACGATAACGATAAAACATATCTCTTCCCTTCAGGGTGAAGAGCTCATCAAGGCCATGGAGGAATGGGCCGACCGCCGGGAACATCTGGCCGAGGACCGGACCGCCTTGTCCCAGTTCCGAACGAAGCTGGCCGAAGAACGCACTGCCCTGGCGCACAAGCGCACCGACCTGGCCGAGGGCCGCACTAAACTCGCCAACGACCGCACCGGTCTAGCCAACAAGCGCACCGAATTGGCCGAGGGGCGGACCAATTTGGCCAATAAAAGGACCGACCTGGCTGAAGGCCGCACCCAATTAGCCGGGAAAAGAACTGAACTGGCCGAGGGCCGCACCAAACTGGCGGGGACCCGGACGGAGTTAGCCTCAAATCGCACCACCTGGGCCCAGGAGCGCACCGCCCTCTCCACCCGGCGCACGGAATTGGCCGACGACCGGACCAGACTGGCCGGTGACCGGACCCAATTGGCCAATCAGAGGACCGAGTTGGCCCAGGGCCGCACCGACCTGGCCCAGAAAAGGACCGGCCTGGCCGAATCCCGGACCAACTGGTCCCAGTCCCGGACCGAATGGGCCGAGATGCGCAACAAGCTGGCGGAAATCCGCACTCGCATGAGCGGCGCCCGGACCGGCCTGGCCCAATCCCGGACCAACCTGGCCCAATTTCGCACCCTGTTGGCCAAGCAACGCACCGAGCTCTCTTACCTGCGCACCGGCCTGGGCTTCATCGCCCTGGGCACCTTCTTCACCCGGCTCTTCGGCCTCGGGCCCTGGTCCGCCATTGACGCGGTCATTACCGGGGTGGGGGTGCTGAGCATCGGCATGGCCATCAAACTGTTCGTCAAATCCTACCGGGTCGAGCGCAAGATGATGCCCCGCCTCGAGAAGGAGCTGGCCCCGGAAGCCGTGGAAAAGCGGGTGGAGGAGTCCATCCGGTCCCATAAATTCAGTTCGTTCACCTAGCCCGTAAAGGGAGGACCGTTGTTCCGAACCGCGATCACCATACGCAAAAGAATCATCATCGCCGCGGTCATTCAAGCCATCGTCATCTGTCTGATCTGCGGGTTCGGCTATTTATCCTTCAAGGCGGTCTTAACCAAATTACAGGCCATTGAAATCATTGATGATGTTAATATTTCCTTTTTGGAAATGCGCAAGGCTGAAAAAAATTACTTTCTTTACCAGGACCAGGGCTCCCTGGATGAATTACTGCAAATCGGCAAAAACCGGTATGATGTGCTCCAGGCTTCACGGTATTACCTGGTGTCCGGTTTACATGGCTTAAGCGGCCAGGAATACGCCAGTTTGCTGCATAATCTCAGACATTATTTGGAATTGGTTCAGCAAGCTCTCCACAATAAACGGGTTCCCCCGCCAGCCGAGGCGGAAATCAGAAAGCTGGGCCATGAACTTACCCAACAATCCTCCACCCTCCTGGCCCGGGAACGCAAGACCGTCAGTTATATCGTCAGCTATAACCTTATTATGCTCATTATCTCCCTGGGGATCATTTTCATCGTCCAGGTCGTTCTTTGGAGGTACTTTTTCCGGTTTATCATTCAAGAGATTGCCATCATGGAAAAAATGATCAAAATGGTCTCCGAAGGCCGCTTCCACGAGGTGGCCGTCCGGACCATCACCCCCAATAACGAAATTCAGGTGGCCGTCCAGGCCATCACCGATATGGCCCGGGAACTGGAAAAACGGGAGCAGGAGCTGATGCAGTCCGGGAAGCTGGCATCCCTGGGGGTCCTGATCTCCGGCGTGGCCCATGAACTGGGGAATCCTTTGAACAATATTTCGCTCATCGCCCAGACCTACATTAGTCTTTACGACCTGTTGGGCGATGAGGACAAAAAAAATTACATGGAAGATGTTTATACCCAAAGCGAGCGTATTAAAAAAATTGTGGAAAATCTCCTGGATTTCTCCCGCCAAAAAAAGCAAGAATTAAAGGACATCCAGGTTGGGGACCTCGTGCAGCGCAGCCTGGGGCTGGTGGCCAACCAGTTAAAAATCTCCAAGGTCAGACATACGATCACCATCGCCGACTCTCTGCCCATGATTTCCGTGGACCCGCCCCAGATCCAACAGGTGCTGGTCAATCTGTTTATTAACGCCATTCAGGCCATGGAAGGCGGGGGCGAATTATTCATCGCGGCGTCCTATGACCCGGAGCACGACATGGTTGTCCTGACCGTGAGGGATACCGGCACCGGCATCAAAAAGGAGATTCTGCCCAATATTTTCGATCCGTTTTTTACCACTAAGAGCACCAAAGGCACCGGCCTGGGATTATCTGTGAGCTACGGCATCATCCGGCAGCATCACGGGGAAATCTCGGTGGAAAGCCAAGAGGGCCAGGGCACCACGTTTATTATCAAGATACCTGCTCAGGGCAAAGATAAAGGGGAGTAACCATGGCCAAGAAAATTATCGTGATCGATGATGAAAAAATCGTGGGTGACATGGCGAAAAAGATCTTGCAGGCCGAAGGCTATGAGGTGGACACCTTTACCGACAGTGAGCTGGCCCTGGAGGCCATCCGGGCGCATTCTTACGATCTGGTGATCACCGACCTGAAAATGGAAAACGTCAGCGGTATGGATATCTTGAAAGAAGTGAACCGGCTCTATCCGACCACCCGGGTGATTATGCTCACGGCCTATGCCACCCTGGATGCCACCATCGAGGCCATCCGGGAGCGCATTTACGACTTTTTCCCGAAGCCGGTGAAAATCGAGGAATTGAAACAATCGGTCAAGAAAGCCTTGGGGGATTGACCCGACTGGCTCCGAGGTCCACTGCGGATTTCGTCAATCAAAGGGAGGGGAAGGACCATGAAGATTTTATTTGCCGGAGATGAAAATCCTTACAGCGCCTATGCGCTTAATGAAGTAATCCGGTTGGCCACCAACACCTGGGCCGACGTGACCCTGCTGTCGGTAGCCCCCGGTGAAACCTCTGCCAAACCCGGCGAGGACCATCCCCTGGCCCAGGCCTTACACGGGTACCGGGATAACTTTTTGACCAGCGCCGGGGGCGAGGGCTCACCCTTTGCCGTGGGAGCGCCGCGGTTTGAGTGGCTGCAAATGAAGGGCGGCCAGTGGGAAGAGCTGCTGGTGGCTCGAGGGGCTAAAAAAGACGTGAAGGTCCGCCTGAGGCTGGGCAATGAAGCCCAGGAAATCCTGGCGGAAGCCCGGGATGAAGAAAGCGACCTCATCGTGCTGGGGTGCACCAAGGGGGCGCAGTGCATCTGGCAAGGCTCGGCCCCGGTGCCCCAGAAAGTGATCAACGATGCCGGCTGTTCCGTGCTCCTGGTCAAAGAAGACCAGCCCATCAGCCGCATCCTGGCCTGCCTGGACCAGAGCTACATCAGCCAGGATTCCCTGGAGATGATCAACCAGATGGCCACGATTCACGGGGCCCAACTGGAGTTGATCGGGCTTTCCCAGGGAGGCGACATGAAAAAGGACGTGTACCGGCGGCTTATCGAGATCGGCGATTATTACGAGGATCGCCAGATCAAAGTGAGCACCCGCTTAACCGAGATTGCCGACTTTGAAAACTTCATCGACAAAGAATTGCAGCAGGATCTCCTGGCCCTGTTTATGGGCAAGAAATCCCTGCTGGACCGGTTCTATCCCCGGGATTGGGCCGGACGCTTTGTGAGCAAGTGCCAGACGTCGGTTTTGGTGATGCGTTAATCTTAAGCCTGGGGCGATAGGGAATGCCAAAAGTTTTTTCCGTTATAACCTGCTCCAAGAGCCTAAATCCCCCCTAACCCCCCTTTTTCAAAGGGGGGAACTTAGCGAAATCGCTTCGAAAGTCCCCCTTTGAAAAAGGGGGATTTAGGGGGATTTAAAAAGCAGCAAACAGGAGAAATTTTTGGCAAACGCTATATAATCCGGAAAGCCGGCTACGGTTCCGGAGGCTTCAGTATACGAACGAGGTGATACCTATGAAAATCCTGGTCGCGGTGGATAAAAGCGAAGAGTCGCAGCAGGCCCTGCGCTACACCTGCCATTTGCTGGAACATTTCGAGGCGGACGTTGACGCCCTCTATGTCAAACCCAATTTAGTCGACTCCGTAGCCGAAAGCTCTTATGCCCCCTTCACTACCCGGGAGGATGTGGAAAAGTCCATCGAATCCGAGGCGGCAACAACCGTGGAGGAAATTTTTGAGGCCTGCGAGATCTGCCTGGGGGGTAAAGTGCCTTGCGAGCCCCTGGTGGCCGTGGGCGATCCCGCCGACGAGATCCTGAACACCGCCAATGAAGGCATGTACGACCTGATCGTGCTGGGCTCCCAGGGCCGCTCCACGTTCCGGGGGTTTTTACTGGGCTCGGTGCATGCCAAGATTCTTCACCATGCCCTGCAACCGGTGCTGCTCATGCGCAATTTCCGGCCGGTCCAGAAAATCCTGGTGGCCTACCGGGGGTCCCAATGCGACCAGGGCGCCCTGGAATTCATCGCCCCGCTCTTTGCCAAGCATAAACCGGAAATCACCATACTCCACGTCCAGGAAACCGCGTTGGGCGAAACCCCCGAATTCGCCGAGGCCTGTCTGCTCACCGGGGAGGACACCTTAAAGAAATACGGCTATACCCCCAGCAAAAAATTGGCCCAGGGCGACTTTGTGGACGAAATCCTCAAGGCGGTGGCCGTGGAACGCTATGACCTGCTGGTCCTGGGGGCCTATGGACACAAGCGGCCTAAGTATCTGAAGATGATCAGTGACGAGGCCCTTAACCTGGTGCGGCTGTCTACCCGCCCGGTCCTGGTGTTTCGGGATAAGACCGAAGCATAAGGGCCCCGGCAATCCCGGCCGATCTCAGGTTCCCTCTCCCTGGCTGGAGGAGGGTCCGGCTGGGGCGAAAAATATGTCTCCCCATGGCAATGAGAGAGCTCTGCGAAAGTCCCCTAACCTGTCATTCTGAGGGAGTGGAGCGACCGAAGAATCTCATAACTACAAGAAAATACGAGATCCTTTGCTCCGCTCAGGATGACAAAATGGCTTTGCGCAGAAGTCTCAATTGCCTATCCTGGCCCGCTCCACCCCCTCCCCTTGCGCCAGGGGGGTGGATCGGCTGGAAGGCGCCCGCTCCCAAACCGCCAACGGCGTATGGTGGGAAATGTGGCCGGGTATTCCCTGGAGGATTACCCGAGATCTCAACCCGGTGGGGCGGCGGCGGAGAAAGGCCCCTCGCCTCATTTACCGGCCTCTCCTGAATACGGCTTTTTTTACAGCATCTCTTGCTCTCTCCCCGGCTCCATGCCCGCCCGACGGCGCATTGTCCCTTGACAATCTTAGGCACCCATGATAATTTATTTCTTTAATTACGCAATATTACAAGGTCTTGCATGCCCCAAGCGACCAAAGCCGAAATCGCTCCCGGCGCTCTTGAACCCTATATCAACTCCTGCGTGGCCCAGGCCCAAGAGAATTTAAGCCAGTTCTCCTCCCTGGCCGAAATTGCCGCCAGGGAAAAGGAACTCAACCGCTACCCCCGTCTGGAGCGCCTCTCGGAACCCCGGCAAATCCTGGTGCTTGATGAACATGACGAGCACTCGGAAGGACTGGCCCGGGCCCGGGCCGCAGTGCTGCGGGGAGAAATTCTCTTCGAACATGCCGCCGCGGGTGAGGGCACCCGGTTGATGCTGGGTTCCAAATATTTCCTCACCATCTCCCGGGAGATCACCGTCGAGCGCACCGCCCACCTCATGAGCCAGGAAGCCGGCCGGGTGATTGCCCCCCGGGAAGTGGCGGCACAACTGGACTGCCTCCCCCAGGAGCTCCTGCCGCTGTCCCTGGGGGCCCGCCACATGCTCCAACTGGCCTTTGACCTGCAAAACCTGGCCCGGGACCTGGGGGCATCTCCCCGGGAGGTGCTCGGGCGTCAGCACCTGCTGATGGTCGTGGGCCGGGAAATGTTGGCCCACGTCGAAAAAGATTTTTACCAGTGGCACTTTTTCGGCTTCAACCCCACCCAGGTCTATTTCATGGTGCAGGAGAGCTTTCACGGCCTCAACCTCAAGGGCGGCGATTTTTTCTATGATGTCGACAGCCCCCGCCGCCTTCACAACCACGGGCAGATGGTGATGCAGCAGACCGCGTCGCGCCAGCTTTTCACCCTGGTGGGGGCCCATCCCTGGGACAAGAGGGTTCACTCCCGGCAAGAGATCGCCGACTGGCTCCAGGGGTTTGCCGATAAAATTTCTTATAATATCGAGGACCTGGACTATCTGACCGGTTCCCTGGATTTCCACGGCTTGGGATTGGCCCTGCAGCTGGGGGACCAGGGGTACAACATGGTCATGGAAGTGAGTGCCAACAACCCCGCCAAACCTCAGAAGGGCGGGATGCTGGCCTGGGACCCGGAGCTCGGGCGGGACGTGATGATTGAAAGCTTTCAGTTGGGCGACATCGAGAACCGCGACATCAAGTTCTTGAACCGCAATTTCAATCATTATCCCCGTCCCTGGGTGTGTTGGGGCCGCCTCAAGGAACAAGGCCTGCCCATGCCCATCGCCGTCAAGGAAGGGTTCCTCTATTTCCAGCCGGTCCAGGGAGATATCAATTTTTTGGTGAAAACCGCATTCTTCCGCCGCCAGGAGATGCGCCCCATCCGCAATTTAAAAAGTCCCGCGGCCTTGCCCCTGGCGATTAATCGCATGTATGCCCAGGATTGCCAGCCCGGGTTTAAGGAATTCGCCCAACGGTGCCATCAGGGGTAATCATGAGCCCACCACGTAAGATGTTTGTTAACGCCGCCGACCCGGAGATTTTTCGTGTCGCCATTGTCGAGGAAGGCCATATTGAAGAACTGGCCCTGGAGTCCGCTTCCCGGGAACCCACCAAGGCCAATATTTACAAAGGCATCGTGGTCAATATCGAGCCCAGCCTCCAGGCCTCCTTTGTCAACTACGGCGGGGAGCGCCACGGTTTCCTGCCCCTGTCGGAAGTGCATCCCGACTATTACCAGGAAAAACCCCAGAATCGGGCCCAGACCAAGATTCAGCGGGTGCTGCGCAAAGGCCAGGAGCTCATCGTCCAGGTCTACAAAGAGGAGTCCGCCACCAAGGGCGCCTACCTCAGCACCTATATCTCTCTGCCCGGACGCCGTTTGGTGCTTCTGCCCCAGCAGACCCACCTGGGGGTTTCCCGCAAGATCGAAAAGGAAGAAGAGCGCCACCGCCTCAAAGAATTGGCCCAAAAACTGGGGCTGCCGCCGGAGATGGGCCTGATCGTCCGCACCGCCGGCGAGACCGCCAAGACCCAGGAACTGGCCAAGGATATGAAATATCTTTTGAAGCTCTGGGAGACTCTCAACCAGGTCGCGGTGGGCCAGCCCGCCCCGTGCCTGCTGCACCGGGACCTGGACCTCATCACCCGGACCGTCAGGGACTATTTTTCCCCGGATATCACCACCATCCTGGTGGACAATGTGGATGTCTTCCAGACGCTGCGCACCTTTATCCTGGAAATGTCCCCCCGGCACGTCCACACCCTGAAACTCTATAAAGACAACCTCCCCATCTTCACCCGCTTCCAACTGGAAGACCAGATCGACCGCATCTACTCGGAGCGCGTGCCCCTGAAATCCGGCGGCACCATCGTCATCAACCCCACCGAGGCCCTGGTCTCCATCGACGTCAACTCCGGGCGCTGCACCAGCCAGAAGGAAATTGAAGACACGGCTTTGAAGACCAACCTGGAGGCCGCCGACGAGGTCGCCCGGCAGCTCCGCCTCCGGGACCTGGGCGGCCTGGTGGTCATCGACTTCATTGACATGAAGGACAAAAAGCACCAGAAGCAAGTGGAGCAGGCCCTCAAGCAAAGCCTGAAAAAGGACAAGGCCCGGGTCACCGTGGGGAACGTTGTCGAAGTTCGGCTTGCTGGAACTCTCCCGCCAGCGTCTGCGCCCCACCGCCGAGGTCAGCGCCTATACGCCTTGTCCTGCCTGCCAGGGCCGGGGCCGCATTAAACGGGTGGATACCCTGAGCCTGAGCCTCCTTCGGCAAATCTCCACCCAGGTGGCCCAAGGCCAGATCCAGGAGGTCCGGGCCGCGGTGCCCCTGGAAGTCAGCAATTTCCTGCTCAACAAGAAACGTAAAGACATCCATAACCTGGAAGAGCATTACCAACTCAAGATCGTGGTGGTCCCCAAAGAAGGCCTGGGGCCCGAAGAAATCCTGGTGGAATATATCAAGCGGGAGTCAACGGAGGGCAAACCCGCCCCCGAGGCCAGACCGGCAGCCGAACCCCAAACCTCGCCTGAGCCCCCCAAAGCCGGCGAACCCGCAACCGGCGGCTCCGCCGAAAAAAACCGGCCGGCCCCGGCGGGGCTCCGGCCGGTCCAGAAAGAAACCTGCACCCGCACCCGAGTCCGGGAAAGTCGAGTCCCAGACCGAGAGCGCACCCGAGGAGAAAACTCCGGAAGTCCAGCCCGGCAGCGAACCCGGGCCTGAAGCCTCCGGCGAACCCCAACCGGCCCCGACCCCGAAAAAAACCGGCCGGCCCCGACGGGGCTCCGGCCGGTCCAGAAAGAAACCTGCACCCGCACCCGAGTCCGGGAAAGTCGAGCCCCAGACCGAGAGCGCATCCGAGGAGAAGACCCCGGAAGCCCAGCCCGCCGGCGAACCCGGGCCTGGGCCTGATAATTCCGATACCCCCTAAAGGAGTAGTTGCATGCGCAGTGACCTGATGAAGCAAGGCCTGGAAAAATATCCCCACCGGTCCCTCCTCAAGGCCATGGGATTGACCGACCGGGAGATCGACCAGCCCATAATCGGCGTGGCCAATTCCTATAACGAATTTATCCCCGGGCACATCCACCTGGACAAGATTACCCAGGCGGCCAAGGCCGGGAGTGCGCCTCAATGGCGGCACCCCCCTGGAGTTCGGGGTCATCGGGGTCTGCGACGGCCTGGCCATGCACCACGCCGGCATGAAATATTCCCTGCCTTCCCGGGAGATCATTGCCGACTCCATCGAGATCATGGCCACCGCCCACCCCGTGGACGGCCTCATCCTGGTGGCCAACTGCGACAAAATCATCCCCGGCATGCTCATGGCGGCCCTGCGCCTCAACATCCCCGCCATCCTGATTTCCGGCGGGCCCATGCTGGCGGGCCGCTATAAGGGCAAAGCCGTGGACCTGATCACGGTCTTCGAAGGGGTAGGGGCGGTGAAGGGCGGCAAGATCGACGAAGCCGAGCTCCAAGAGCTCTCCGAGTGCGCCTGCCCCGGCTGCGGCTCCTGCGCCGGCATGTTCACCGCCAATTCCATGAACTGCCTGAGCGAGGCCCTGGGCCTGGCGCTGCCCGGCAACGGCACCATCCCGGCGGTGCACGCGGCGCGCTACCGCCTGGCCAAGGAAGCCGGCATGAAGATCATGGAGTTGGTCTTAAAGCAAATCCTGCCCCGGCAGATCGCCAGCCTCACGGCCTTTAAAAACGCCATGGCGGTGGACATGGCCCTGGGCTGCTCCACCAACACCGTGCTCCACGTGCCGGCCATCGCCCGGGAAGCCGGGATCGACCTGTCCCTGGACCTGTTCAACGAAATCAGCGTCAAGACCCCCCACCTGTGCTCCATGAGCCCCGGCGGGTCCCACCACATGGAGGATCTGGACGCCGCCGGCGGGGTCCCCGCGGTCATGGCCGTCCTCATGGAGGCCGGCCTGGTGGATGGCTCGCCCATCACCGCCACCGGCGCCACTGTGGCGGACAACCTGGCGCCGGTCCGGGTCCTGGACGAGCAGGTCATCCGTCCCCTGGCCAATCCCTACCACGCCCAGGGAGGCATTGCCATCCTCCGGGGCAACCTGGCCCCGGACGGCGGGGTGGTGAAGCAATCCGCGGTGGACCCCCAGATGCTGGTGAACGAAGGCCGGGCCCGGGTCTTTGAGTCCGAGGAAGCGGCCACCCAGGCCATTTTAGCCGGAAGGATCATCTCCGGCGACATCGTGGTCATCCGCTATGAAGGACCCAAGGGCGGCCCCGGCATGCGGGAGATGCTCACCCCCACCTCGGCCATCGCCGGCATGGGCCTGGACAAGGAAGTGGCCCTGTTGACCGACGGCCGCTTCAGCGGCGGCACCCGGGGCGCGGCCATCGGCCACATCTCCCCTGAGGCCGCGGAGGGCGGTCCCATTGCCCTGGTCCAAGAAGGCGACCGGATCAAGATCGATATCCCGGCCAAAACCCTGACCCTGCTGGTGGACGAGGCCGAGCTGGCCCAGCGCCGGCAAGCCTGGCAGCCCCCGGAGCCCAAGATCAAACAGGGTTACCTGTCCCGCTACAGCCGCCAAGTGAGCTCAGGGAGCCAGGGAGCCGTGTGTAAGTGAGATTGGCGCGGCGGGAGTATGAGGAGGGAGTTGAGCCCGTGCCCTGGTCCGGTTCCCCAGTTCAACTGTTCTTCTGGTTCCCAAGTTGAACTTGGGAACCAGAAAAAAAAGGGCGACCCACTGGGTCACCTCCAATCTATTTTATTTAATCATTATGATTTTGTTGTCAACCGCACCGTGAAGAAAATATGTCCAACTGACTCACTTTTCGACAAGGCCCCGGGGCCGGCCCGGAGGCGGCTAGGGATAACCCGGCGCCCGCAGCCAGGTAGGAACGATTCTCTGTAGATAAAAGTATGAGGAAAAATAAGCTCTTGCCTTACTTATCGACCAATCGCCGGTCCCTTATTAAAACGACTAGATTTCTAATCTTTTAGGAGAAAACCAATATGCGCCTGTCCATTGATCGGGAAACCTTGTTGAAGGGAGTGGGGCGGACCCTGGGAGTGGTGGACCGCCGGGGCACCATGCCCATCCTGGCTAATTTTCTCCTGCAAACCGATGAAAACCGGGTGGTCATTTCCGCCACCGACCTGGAGGTGAGCTTCCGGGGCTTCTACCCGGCGGAAGTGCAAGAACATGGGGCCCTCACGGTCCAGGCCCACTACTTTTTCAACCTGATCAAGGAGCTGCCGGGAGAGACCCTGGAACTCAGGGCACGGAGGCTTCCAACCTGAAGATCCAGGTGGGGGATGCCCGGTACCAGCTCCATGGGCTACCGGCGGACCAATTCCCCCCGGTGCCGGAGATCACCGACCAGGAACTGGTCCAGGTGGAGAGCGGCATGGTCAAAGAGATGATCGAAAAGACCATCTTTTCCGTCTCCGCCGACGATCTCCAGTACCATCTCTCCAGCATCTTTTGGGAGCGGGTGGGTATTCCCAAAGGCGGACCGGAGGTGGAGTACACGCCGGAGGAAGGGGTTGAGCCTGAACTGGATTACTGGCTCCGCCTGATCTCCACTGACGGCCACCGCCTCACCTTCATCGAGCGCCCCCTGCCCCTGTCGGGCCAGTTCGCCATGGCGAAAGGCATCCTCATCCCCCGGAAAGGCATGGCGGAAGTGATCCGCTTCCTGGCCGAGGAAGAAAAGGTCTCCCTGGGCCTGGGCAAACAGAGCCTGGCCCTGAAAGCGGACGACCGCTACCTCTTCATCCGGCTGCTTACGGACAAGAAATTCCCCGACTACCGCCGCATCATCCCCGAGAGCTTCGCCTACCGGTTCGCCATCAACCGCCGCATCTTGTTCGACACCATCCGGCGGATTGCCCTGTTGTCCACCGAGCGCTTTAAAGGCGTGATCTTGAAGCTCATGCCGGACCACCTGGAAGTCACCTTCAACAACCCGGAGGTGGGTGAAGGCCGGGAAGTGGTGGGCCTGCTCATGGAACAGGGGGACGCCGGGGCGCTGCCCATGGAGATCGGCTTCAACGCCCGGTACTTCCTGGAGCCCTTGAACGCCATGCCAGCGACATGGTAATCCTCCAGGTCAACGAAAAGGACCGCCCCTGCTGCCTGGTGGACCAGGTTGACCCCCACTACCTCAGCATCATCATGCCCATGAGCCTGTAAAGACGGTTTTCAGTTTTCGGTTTCCGGTAAAGAAAGACCGATATCGGAAAAATTAGAGCCTGTAGGGTGCGTCCTACGCACCATAGCTTCACGATTATGGCGGGCACGGAGACCCACCCCACCAAACTTTTCATGCTTTATCGGTGGCGCTAAGACCCATAAAAAACTGCCCTGATAAGAGAGCCGCATGGAAGATAACAAAGCCCTCAAGCGTTTCGGCGCCAAGGTCGGTTACACCGAGGCGGACCTGGAGCAATTCCAGCCCGGAGACCCCCGGCTGCGGCAGATGGAGCGGCTGGGCCGGGCCGCGGCCCGCTATTCCCTCCAGGTCGAGGTGGTCCGGGCCCGGAACTGCAATTCCGGGTATCAGGCGGGCGATACCTTTATCCTGGACGTGGACGGCAATTTCATCACCAAGTTCTGTCCGCCCAGACTCTGTGTTTACGCCATATCCCAGTTGGCGGTGCCGGTGGCCCTGATCAACGAGCGCCTGAGCGAAGGCCTGGACCCCAACCAGTTTCATTTCATGCACCAGGTGCGCTGCCTGGACGTGGGGGTCGAATGCTCCGGCTACGGCGAAGTGCGGTTCGAGGTCAAGGTCGTGCCCCGGGTTAAGGAGTCCAAAGCCGCGCCCTTGAGAAACGCAGGCGGGCACCGCCCACCCGCTATCCTGCCAAACGGAGACTACCTCATGGCCCGTATCGCGATTCTCACCTGTTCCAACTGCACCCAGGACAGTAACTGCGCCTCCGTGGTCTGTCTGGGCGGATATGCGCAAACGCCGGGGGTTTTTCGAGCCGTACCCTCAGGATGAACCGCTGGATTTAATCGGCATCATTAATTGCGCCGGCTGCCCCACGCTGGCGGCGCCGGAAAAGATTCTCAAACGAGTCCGGGCGGTGGCCGAATTCCGCCTGGATGCCCTGCATCTGTCCTTCTGTATGGTGACCCTCTGTCCTTTTCTCAAGGCCTATACGGCATTGATAAAACGTGAGTTTCCTGATATAAATATCGTGATGGGGACCCATCGACCGGCGGAGCGGGACCACTTCAAACGGGGGGTCAAGGAATTGCTCTGCCAGAGCCTGGCGGCGCCCCAGACCATGAATGATTTGATCCGGGGAACCTTAAAGATTCCCCCAGAATGATTAAATTTTTTAGAGGAGTAACCCTTTGCCTGAAAAAGATGCAAAGGTAGATAGCGATAGCCCAGTGCTTTCCGGTGAAGGGAAAAGAAACGCCGAGTACGACGCCGACAAGATTCAGGTCCTCAAGGGCCTGGAGCCGGTGCGGGAACGGCCGTCCATGTACATCGGCAATACCGGCCCCGAAGGCCTCCACCACCTGGTCTACGAAGTGGTGGACAACGCCATCGACGAGGCCATGGGCGGCTTTTGCGATGAAATCAAGGTCATCGTCCATTCGGATAACAGCGTCACCGTAGAAGACAACGGCCGGGGCATTCCCGTGGACCTGCACCCCGGCGAAAATCTCCCCGCGGTGGAGGTAGTCATGACCCGCCTCCACGCCGGCGGCAAGTTCGATTCCGGCGCCTATAAAGTCTCCGGCGGCCTCCACGGCGTCGGCGTTTCGGTGGTCAACGCCCTATCCGCCTACCTGGAGGTGGAGATCCGCCGGGACGGCAAGGTCTATCACCAGCGCTACGAGCGGGGCAAGACCGCCGACGCCCTTGACCGTCACCGGTAAGACCAAGCGCCGGGGCACCATGGTGACTTTTCTCCCCGACGGACAAATTTTCGCGGACATCAATTTCAGCTACGACATACTGGCCCAGCGCCTCCGGGAGCTTTCCTTCCTCAACGGCGGGGTGCGCATCAATCTGCTGGACGAGCTCTCGGGCCGCAAGAACGAATTTCACTACGAAGGCGGTATCGTCTCCTTCGTCCAGTATCTTAACCGCAACAAGACCCCCATCCATCCGGCCCCGATCTATCTATCCGGGAGCAAGGGCGGCATCCAGATGGAGATCGCCTGCCAGTATAACGACACCTACAACGAGCAGATCTTCTCCTTTGCCAACAACATCAACACCCGGGAAGGCGGCTCGCATCTCTCCGGCTTCAAGGCCGGGCTCACCCGGGCCATCAATCAGTACATGGGCGCCAGCGACCTGCCCAAGAATCTCAAGAACGGCCACCTCCAGGGTGAGGACATCCGGGAGGGGCTCATCGCGGTGATCAGCGTCAAGCTGCCCCACCCCCAGTTCGAAGGCCAGACCAAGACCAAGCTGGGCAACAGTGAAGTCAAGGGCCTGGTGGAAAATATGCTCTATGAGCACCTCCTGACCTTCATGGGGGAAAATCCCGCGGTGGCCAGGCACATCCTCACCAAGCTCCTGGAGGCGGCCCGGGCCCGGGAAGCGGCCCGCCGGGCCCGGGACCTGGTGCGCAAGAAAGGCGCTTTGGGAGATATGACCCTGCCGGGCAAGCTGGCCGACTGTCAGGAACGGGACCCGGCCCGGCGGGAGATCTACCTGGTGGAGGGCGACTCCGCCGGCGGTTCCGCCAAGCAGGCCCGGGACCGGCGCTTCCAGGCCATCCTGCCCCTGAAGGGCAAGATCATCAACGTCGAGAAGGCCCGCTTCGAGAGGATGCTGGAGAACTCGGAGGTTCGCACCCTGATTTCGTCCCTGGGCTCCGACCTCTCCCAGGAAATCGTCAACATGGATGACCTGCGCTACCACAAGGTCATCATCATGACCGACGCGGACGTGGACGGGGCCCACATCCGGACGCTGCTGCTGACCTTTTTCTACCGGCAGATGGCCCCCCTGGTGGAAGGCGGCTACCTCTATATCGCCCAGCCGCCTCTGTACCGCCTGACCCGGGGCAACGAGAAGACCTATCTCAAGGACGACGGCGAGTTCAAAAAATATCTGCTGGCCCGGGGCATCGAAAAGAAGCGCCTGCGCCTGGGCCCCCAGCGGACGCTGGAAGGCGCCCCTCTGTCCCAGGCCCTGGAAAAGGTCATTGCCTTTCAGGAATACTTGAGCCGTTTCGAAAAACGGGGCCTGGGCCGGGAAGTGGTGCACCTGCTCCTGGCCCACGACATGGTCTCCAAAGAGAGCCTGCGCCAGGAGAAGCGGCTGGACAGCCTGGTGCGCGGCCTTGAGTGCCACGAAAACTGGACGGCCACGCTTTCGGAATTTGATGAAGAGCATCAGTCCTGGGCCATCATCGTCACCTCGCCGGAGCGGGATGTCAACGAGATGCGCCTGGACTGGGACCTGATGGGCAGCAGCGATTTTCAAGCCCTGGTGCGGCTGGACAAGCGGGCATGGCGGACTTCAAGGACCCGCCCCATCGCCTGGAGGGCAAGGACAGCACCTGGGAATTTTCTAGCCTGGGCGAACTGGTGACCTTCATCATGGAGGAAGGGCAGAAGGGCATTAATATTCAGCGCTTCAAAGGCCTGGGGGAAATGAATCCGGACCAGCTCTGGGAAACCACTATGGACCCCGAGACCCGGACCCTGCTGAAAGTCAACATCGACGATGCGGCGGCGGCGGACAAGATCTTCACCATCCTCATGGGGGATAAGGTGGAGCCCCGGCGTGATTTTATTCAGAACAACGTACTTGAATTGAACGAATTGATATCTAACATCTAAGGCAACCAGGAGCGAGACCTCTGCTTGCATCCATAACCCCTCAATGCTAAAGGAGGCAACACCATGCAGCGCAAGGCCAGCTTTAAGATTTTCGTCACTCGCCGGGAAATGCTTGCGGTGGGCGATGTTCCGGACCACGGCCTGATGCTCACCGAGATGGAAGGTGAGCCCGTCAATTACACCCCCGGGGTGGCCGGAGAATTTGTCTCCCGCCGCAGCGTTGGCTTCCACGATCGCGTCAAAGGCGACGGGCCGATGACGGGTTATGCCACCACCATCTACCAGAACGGCGCGGTTTACTCCCGCTTCCAGGGGGAAAAGAAGGGCGCCACGACCACGGGTAAATGGGAAGTTTACAAAGGTATCGGCAAGTTGGGCTCCCTCAAGGGGTCCGGCACCTTTGTCGTCAAGCCTTCTGACAAGCACGGCGAATTTGTCCTGGAGATGGAAGGGACCTACGAAATCTAGGGAATAATCCCTCATCCTTGCAGCCGGTCCCGCCAATCCGCCCTCCCCCCAGGGAGGCTCCGGGTGGGAGGGGCGTTAGGGGCGGTGAGCGCACCGCCCCTACCACTTTGGCGGCCGCCGGTCGGCAAAAGGGAAAAACTCCGGGGGAGGCGCCTTAACTCCTGGCGGAGTCGGCACTCTAAAAGTTAAGGAGATCACGCCGAATGTCGGATAAGACTTGCGCCAAATGCGGCGACGCCTATGATCCCGCCGAGGCCCGGGAATACCAGGGCCAGATGCTCTGCGAAGACTGTTACCTGGATGCCATGAGCCCCACCAAGGTCTGCGACCCCTGGGCGGTGCACACGGCCAAAAGCCTCAAGGACCTGCCGGGAGGGCATGCTTTGAGCCCGCTCCAGCAAAAGCTCTATGACTTGGTGAAGGGAAAAGGTGAGGTGCCCATGCTCGAGGCCGCCGCCCACCTGGGCCTGAACGAAGACGACCTGCGCCGGGAGTTCGCGCCGCTGCGCCACATGGAAAAGCTCCGGGCTTGCAAGAAGGACGACCTCATCCTCCTTACTCTGTTTTGACCTCCGAGCCCACCGACCTGGATTATGCTGTGCTCCGAAGGGTGGCCCGGGGGGACCAGGCCGCCCTGGCGGAGCTTATCCGGCGCCACCAGGGCCGTCTCTACCAGGTGGCCTATCGCTTGCTGAAAGACCCCCTGGAGGCCGAAGACGCCTTGCAGGAGGTCTTTCTCAAGGTCTATGAGCATGCCCACCGCTTCGAGCCCCAGGCGACGGTGAGCGCCTGGCTCCACCGCATCACCGCCAACCACTGCCTGAACCTCCTGCGCCGGCGGCACCCCCACGAATCCCTGGACCAGGAAGGCGCTCCCAGCCCGGCCGATACCGGGGCCACGCCCCTTGAGGCCCTGGAGGAGCAAGACCTGAGCCGCCGGCTGGAGCAGCTCCTGGACGCCCTCCCGGAAAACCAGCGCCGGGCCCTGGTCCTGAAGCGCTTCGCCGGGCTCTCTTACCAGGAAATCGGCGACGAAATGGGCCTTTCCCCCCAGGCGGTGGACGGCCTGCTGAAGCGGGCCCGGCAGTTCTTGAAAAAGGCCCTGCAGGACTATTTATGAGGCGGCGGGGTCTGTGGCGTTTTTCAAAAATTTGGCCTCTGCCCCCAAGGCCCCGGTCAGGGGCAGCCGGGAAACCAGGGGACCCGGGAAGCAGAAAAAATCCCCCTGAATTCAGGGGGATGGCGTGGGTTAATGACTGGCGGCCACCGGTTTACTTGCCGGTGAGTTCCTTGATCTCCTTATGGGCGTGTTCCATTTCCTTGACCTGTTCGGCGTCGAAGCGCAGCAGCATGGTCTGGAATTCCCCCACGTGGGTTTTTTCTTCCCGGGCGATATCCAGGAGGACGGCCCGAATGTCCTTATCATCGGTGAGAGCCGCCATCTGCTCGTAAAAGTTGATGGCATCCAACTCGGCGATGATGGCCGCCCGGAGAATTTCCTGGTTGAGGTGCGACTTGGCGACTTTGGTAAAATCCGCCGGCAGTTGTGATAGCATGGTTCCTCCCTTGACCCCGCTAGAGGCAGTTGACGATGGTGCGTTTGGTTGAAAAATAATCATGGCCGACAGCCGCGTCAAGGCAGAAAGAAATTGGGGGGCCCGGACCGGTCTGCGACCCCGGGGCTCCCGGGGTGCAAAGCTCGTCATCGCCCTGCTCGTCCGGGCTCAGGGTCTTCCGGCTCGCCCACCAGAGAAAAAGGGAAATAATTGTGCTTGGCGCGCCGGATATCCTCACGTATGGTGTTTAAATGAGTAAAGAACAAAATTCTTCGGGACCACAAACCGCCATGGAATGCAAAGCAGCAAAAGACCAATTATCCGCCTGGCTGGACCAGGAGCTGGATGCTGACGCCGAGGCCGTTCTGACCGCGCACCTGGAAGGCTGCGAGGCCTGCCGGCGCGAATGGCGGCAGCTGAGGGCCCTGGACGCCGCGCTCGGCAACCTGGCGGCGCCGGTGCCCATGGGGCTGGCTTCGAAGGTGGCGGATCGGGTCAGGCGGCCCCGCCGGCGGCAAGGGTGGCAGTCCGCGGCCCTGGCCGCCTGCCTGGTCCTGGGCATCGCCCTGGGCGGCACGGTGGCCCGGAGTTTTTATAGCACCACGGCCCCCAGCGAGGCCGGGGCGGAAGTGGCCAGCCTGGAGGTCTTCCATGACTTCCCCCAGGGGTCCCTGGGCGCGGTGGTGGCCTCTTACCAGCCCGAAGAAGGGAATGGTAACCAACCGTGAAGCGAGATTGGCTCCTCTACCTGGTAATATTTTCCCTGGCGCTGAACCTGGGGACCATCGGCACCATCGCCTACCTGCGCTACCAGGACCACCAACAGGCGGCCGTCGGTCCCCCGCCACCGCCTGTGGTCCCGAAATCGTTGTGGCGGGAACTCAAGCTGGACGACTCCCAGCGCCAGACCCTGCGCCGCCTGTTCCCGGAGCACCATAAGAAGGTAAAGGCCATCAGGCGGGAATTGAGCCAAAAGCGCCAGGAGCTTTTTGAGCTGATCAAGACGGATGCGACCCCCTGGAGCGCCATTCAGGCCAAGGTCCAGGAGATCAGCGTCCTGCAAGGAAGCCTGGAAGAAGAGATGGCGCGGTTTATGCTGGAGTTCAAGAAGAACCTGAATCCCGAACAACACGCCGCTTTTTTGACGCTTTTGCAAACCCGCCTGGGCTGTGGCCCGGAAGGGGCCTGTGGCCCCGGCGGGCGCCGGCGGCCCGGTATGGGCCCCGGTATGGGGCGCCGGGAAAGGCCTTAGGTTCATCCCGGTAACTAATCAGCGGATAAAAAAGCGGAATCTATAGAGCAAGCAAAAAGGAGAATTACCATGAAAAGTCATAGATGGCTGACGATCAGCGTAGCACTCGCCCTGGCGGTGGTCATGATCTGGGCGGTGCCGACCCTGGCCCAAGGGCAAGGGCGCGGCAAAGGACGGGGCCAGGGCCAGGGCTGGGGCTGCGGCCAGGGCCAGGGCGCCGGAAATAACACGTGTCCCGTCTACCAGGGCGGCCAGGCCGGTCAAGGCGGCCAGGGCGCCTGGTGCCCCAACCCCCAGGGCAACGCCGGGGGCCGGGGTTCCCGGGGCGGCGGTCGCGCCTATCAACCCAAAACCCAGGTACCGCCTGCAACCCAATAACTTCAAACGCAAAGCCTAACCTTATACCCCGCCCCCTCTTCCATCCCCCTGGGAGGGGGCGGTTTTTTTGCCGGAGATTTACCCCGGCCGGAACGCAGGCTGGATAATTCGCCAGACAGCAAAGAACTTGGTGGCACAGGCTTTCCAGCCTGTGCAAAAAACACTCTGCTTTTCAGGGTTATTTAATTTACTGTTATATTTTAGTAGGTTATGCAATATTTCGAAAAGTTCATGAATAAAGCAGGCTAGGCCTGAGCCCCGGGAGGACACGGCTCCCCGGAATGACCAGGGATGGCCCCGGAGTCGCCCGGCCCCCTTTATGCAAAGCCATCCGGGACCCCTCGACCTGGTGCGGGCCGCGACAGATGGAAGCTCTCTCGGTCCGGGCAAGCCGGAAAAGGGCGGGCGCCTCTGCCCGGCCGCGTTCTGTTCCTGCCAGCCCGGTTGACCTGTTTCCCGGCAGTGCTTACCTATATGTTTATCAGACAAGGAGGCAACCATGAAGAAAAGACCCTTGATTGCGACGGTTGCGGCACTTTTCCTGGCAACCATGCTGTGGGGGGCGGTGGGCCAGGCCCAAACCGTCCAACAGCCTAAAGCCGCGCCACCTCAGGCGGAAAAGGCGGCGGTGCCGGCCCCCCAGGCGGAAAAGGCGCCGACGCCGGCCCCCGAGCCCCTCCAGGTGCTGCACAAGATGTGTGATTTCCTCAAAGCCCAGCAGCAGTTCACCTACAAGGCCGAGGTCGTCGACGACCAGGTCTACCAGGGCGGCAAAAAACTGCAATATGGCATCGATATGGAGACCTTTGTCCGGCGGCCTGACCACCTCCGGGTCAACGCCGAGGGCGACCTGGTGGACAAGCAGTTCTACTTCGACGGCAAGACCATCACCCTGTACGATAAAGACCACAACGTCTATGGCGTCCTCCCGGTGCCCCCGGATATCGAAAGCGCCCTCTCGAAGGCGAACCGAGAGTTTGGGGTCCGGGTGGCATTGACCGACCTGGCCAGCCCTAACCTTTGGGAAGTCATGAACAAACGCGTCAAAAACGCAATCTATGTCGGTTTGCACAAGGTCCGGGGAGTTCCCTGCCATCATCTGGCCTTTGACGGGAAGATGGCCCATGTGCAGATCTGGATCGAAGCCGGGGATAAACCGTTACCCCGCAAGGTCGTGATGGTTGCCAAGAAGGCGCCCGGTTCCCCCGAATGGATGGCTTATCTTTACGACTGGAATCTCGCCCCCCAGTTGCAGGACAACCTGTTTGTCTTTACCCCCCCGGAGGGGGCGCAAAAGATCAAGTTTATCCCGGTCAAAACCGGCCCAGGCCACAAGCCCAAGCCGGGGAAGAAAGGAGGTAAGTGATGAAACTGCTAAAACTGAGGTCTCCTTTTTGGAGCTTTTTCGCAGTGATGCTCGCGATTAGTCTGACCGGTCTTTGTCTCGAGGCCCAGGCCCGGGGCGGCTTTAGCGGGGGCAGCTTCCGCGGGGGCGGCGGCTATGCCAGAGGACCCCGGGGCGGTGGCGTGGCGGTCGGTCCCCGGGGCGGCGCCGTAGCTGAAGGTCCCCGGGGCGGCGTGGCTGCCAGGGGCCCCTACGGCGGGGCCGCGGCGGTCGGGCCCAGAGGGGGGACTTATCACCGCGCTCCCTACTATGGTCCCGGCTATCGCCCCGGCTATGGAGCCGTAGCCGCCGGCGTTGCGGTGGGCGCGGTGGTGGCGACTTTGCCGGCCAGGGCCGCAGCCCTGTCCGTGGCGGGCCAGACCTACTATTATGACGGCAGTAACTATTACCAGCCCTGCTATCAGGGCACGGACGTGAGTTACTGCGTGGTTGCTGATCCCAACCAGTAGGGCTGGAGCAGCGGGATTTATGCGGACATTGGCCACAAGCCATTATCACGCGAACGGGCACTCCCACCAGGGACGCCCAGCCTTATGGTGCGGCGGCAACGACCGCGCCGCGCCTCGGCTCAAAGACCAAAGGGATAGGGGCCAAAAGCACGCAAGCTTATCTCGGCCCCTGACACCAGAAAACTCTCTGGAGGGAGAAGGGAAAATGTTCAAAGAAGAACGGGAAGAAACCCAATTCGAATGGAGCATGTTGGGCGATATCGAAAACGGCCGCCCCAATCTCGGCCCCATGGTCCACGTGGCCGTGTATCGTCTGATGCAGTTTACCCTGCGGGACATTCTCATCCGGGATTTTGGGGTCGAGGAGGCCAACAGGATTGTTTTCGAGGCCGGGAAGAAAGCCGGGGAAGAGTACTGCAAAAACGTCCTTGCCGAGAAGAAGGACATGGATGGCCTGTTTGCCGAGCTCCAGCGCACCATGAAGGAACTCGGCATCGGGATTTTCCGGGTCGAATCGGCCGATTACGACAAGGGCTCTTTTGTGGTAACCGTAGCAGAAGACCTGGATTGCTCGGGGATTCCCGTATGCTCCGAGGAGATCTGCACGTATGATGAGGGATTTATTGCCGGCCTCCTGCTGGCCTACTCGGGAAAGGACTTTCACGTCAAGGAAGTCGACTGCTGGGGCACCGGGGGGAGGGTCTGCCGTTTCACGGTTGACCCCAAATAAGGTTCTCAGATGATCGAGGTTGAAGAGAAGCTTATTGATGAGATTACCGCAACGTTCCATTATCTGCGCGCCGGGAAAGTCCCTGAACCCATCCCGATACCGGATGACCTCCCGGACAACGAGATTCGCCAGCTTCTTACCTATGTGAACCGCTTCCTGGTGGAGTTCGCCATGTTCACCGAAGCCATGGCCCAGGTCGCCCAGGGAGAATTGGACCTCCGGCCCCTGGCAAGCCGCCTGGCCGTGACCCATTCCTTCAAGGCCCTCCAATCGAATCTCAAACACCTTACCTGGAAGACCCAGCAGATCGCTGGGGGGGATCTGGAGCAGCGGGTTGATTTCATGGGGGATTTCTCCATCGCCTTCAACACCATGACCGAGCAGCTTAAGGAGTCCCGGGCCCAACTGGTCGACCTGAACCAGCAGCTTGAGCATCGCAATAAGTTCATCCGGGAGACCTTTGGCCGTTATACCGGCGACGACATCGTGGATGTGCTCCTCGACCTGCCCGAAGGGCTCAAGCTCGGGGGAGAGAAGCGCCAGGTTACCCTCCTGATGTCCGACCTCCGGGGGTTCACCGCCCTGGCGGAGCGCCTTGAGGCCACCCAGGTTGTCGCCCTGCTTAACCATTACCTTTCCCGCATGATCGAGATAATCCAACGACGCGGCGGCACCATCGATGACATCATCGGGGACGCCATCCTGGTGGTGTTTGGTGCCCCCGTGGCGACGCCGGATGCGGCCCAACGTGCGGTCTGCTGTGCCCTCGAGATGCAGAAGGTGATGCAGGAGGTAAACGAATATAATTTTCAAAAAGGTTGGCCCGAAATCGAGATGGGGATTGCTCTCCATACCGGCGAAACGGTGGTGGGCAATATCGGCTCGGCTAAGCGGTCGAAGTACGGGGTCATAGGTCAGCCGGTCAACCTGACGGCTCGTATTGAGACCTTCACCGTTGGCGGGCAGGTGCTCGTCTCCCCTACCCTGATTGGCGCCGTTGATCGTGGACTTATCCTCGGTGATGAGGTCAAGGTCCGGGGCAAGGGCATGGAAAAGGCCCTGAGATGTCGTATGTTGCTGGGCCACGAAGACCACCCGGAGCTCTTGCTCACGGAAGAGGCGGCGAGCTTCATAACCCTTGCCGAACCCATGGCCTTCTCCTTCGTAAGTCTGGCCGGCAAACAACTTGACGACAAGATGCATCCGGGTACTTTTCTCTCCCTCTCCACCCGGCGGGCGATCATCGAGGTCGCCGACCCACTTGAGTCGTATGCCAACATCATGCTGCGGGTGGAGGCCGAGACCGGGGACGCGGCGTCGGAGCTGTACGCCAAGGTGATGCGTCCTCTTGATGAGTCAGCCCGGCGTTACCTGATCCATTTCACCCTGGTCCCGCCTGCCGTCCAGTCGCGGTTCCAACGGCTGACAGAAGGGATCAAGGGCCCGTGAGCCTGGATGGATCTTGGGTCCCATCCATCGGGTCCGGGTGGTCTTCCTTTGCCTTCGGGCTTATGATATATTTACATTTGCTGTAAGGGGAAGTGCGAGGTTCACTGGTGGGGCCCCCGGACTTCAAATCCGGTGTGCCGTCTGCTGAAGGCGGTAGGTGGGTTCGATTCCCATGCACTTCCGCCAACGATTTGCGAGAATGGAGGTCAAATTTTTTGGCCTCCTTTTTCTTTGGTGAGTAGGTTGTGATGCCAATTTATATGGCCGGGGCTTATATGGACGAAGGCCACTTCACCTACAAATCTAAATCTGAATTCATGAAGGTGGCCCGGGCGGCGCTCAACCCTTTACAGGCAGCCATCTTTTGGCAAGCGGGCGGTAAACTGACCTGAGCCGATAAGCTGGTGCGTAAGTTTTTTTACCTGGCTCGGAAGCCATTGACCATCGGGCTAAGCGCTCAGTGGATTGAACTGGAGCATTGCTTGGAGCCGTTGGGCCCAGACCGCTGCCTGCTCAGGTTTATGGGCCTCGGGCAGACCGAGACTCAAAAGACTGGAGCGAGTCTCGTGCCACCGGCGGGCCATGATGGATTTCTGGCCTCGGGTTGCCGGTTCGGGCTCAGCCAGCCGAAGATAATGGTCGATCATTCTCTCGACGGCATTCCAGAGATGTCTTTCGAAGTAAGGTTTGAGTTCGCCCCAATCCTGGAATGGCTTTATGGTGTGTCCGTGTTCGGGACTTTCGAGCCGGTCTATAAAGTCGGCGAGACGTGGTTCTCGGTCTTGACATTCCCTGACGTAGATAAGTATTTCCCGGCGGGAATTCTCCAGGGCGGTTTCGTATTCCAGACAGGTCGGGGAACTGTAAATGCAGCCAAACAAGCCTACATAAATGGGAGCGCGGCGGACGCGATTCAAGAATGTGTCCTTCACCGTCTCGCGTTCCGGAGACCAGTCCTCGGCAAGATCGGCGGCAAGCAGCGGTAACTTCCGGATTACCTGCTCCATCCCTAAGCGTTCACGTTGAAATTCTTTCTGTTTGCTACTGATGAACACTCGCACCACCTCAGAAATTTCAGCCATAGATTTTCTCCCCAGGATACATCAACAGAGAATACTTTAGCACGTGTCGCGCCCCTGCTGTCCAGCCCAGAGGCGCTTTAATTTGTTTAACTTTTGCGAAGGCAACCGGACCCGGTTGGTAGCGCCGTAGAGAGAATAACCGGACCAGTGGATCGGGTTCGACACATCGAAGCCGACAGCGAGTCCGTGCAAACAATCGAGTTGGGTTTGGCGAAGCGCCTCAGCGCGAGAGAGCGATACAAGCCGATCATAATAACGCGCCAGGAACATCGGCGCAAGCCGGTCATCGACTTCCCACAGATTCGCCACAACGCTACGCACTCCTGCGGCCCGGAGAGTCTGGGGTAAACTTATGACCCAGCGCCCTGGCAAAAGAAAGTTATCCGCGGACCAGCACGACGCCAGCACCGCCTGCTCCACTCTCCGAAGATCGAGCGTATGCAATTGCCGCAACGTGAGAAATTCTTCTTGATTTCCCTGTATCAGCACGAACCCGGATTGATCAGGTGCATCTACTCGGAACCTGCCATGACAGACGATGTGGAAAAAGCGGGATTCCGGAAGCAGGCGAATGAGTGAGTCAGAAGTGGGATCAAACTCGTTGCGGGAAGCTATGCCATGGGTGCTGAAATGGTCACTCACCGCGGTCGCTTCTTCCAGGGCGACTTTGATGGGCGGGTAATCTTCCGTGCCCTTTAGAACGGCAGCAACCAAAGCTTCGCCCTTCTTTGGGGCGGAGGAATGAACCCCGCTCATAATGTATTCTACGGAAATTGAAAAGCGCTCGACAAGATATTGTCCACCATAGGGCAAAGCAGAGAACGGCAACCCATGCAAGACATCATCCGGCATAAAGCGGATTTGCCGTATGCGGGGGGGCAGTGTGCTGAGAAAGGCGGGGAGAGTCAGGGCATAAGCAAGCGGATCAAGGATATCTGACAACATTTGGCCGGTGGCTCCCTCGAGCACTGACTCATGCCAGTGGCGCACCGCATCCCGGAGCTGAATACGGCTGAGCGCGGCGATCGCGAAGTCAATGGAAAGAGCTCGAACATGTATGACAATCACTTGATCCGGGAGAACCACAAAGCGGAACGTGGTGCGTTTCCGCCCATGGGCGACCATCCACCGGAAAACCGCAAAGCGGTTCCACAAAGGTGCCGGGCGAGCGCCAGCCACACGCGCCCCGATTTCGGACTGATAACGATCGAGATAACCCAGAAACCGAAGGAGATCGCGGGTTAATTTCCACTTAAGGATCAGGCGACGCAGGATTCCCGAATTTTGGGCTTGTTGGCGAACCGCGGCCAGGCGCACAAATTCCCCGGCGAGAAACTCCTCTTCAACCGTCCATTTGTTCAGCTGGTAGATGGCGCGTTCAGGGGGAGGCAGGGTCAGAGTGAGTCGGTTGAGCACGTCATCAGTCTGTGCCCGTAGGAGGGCCGCCGCCTCTTGGTGACCAGCCCGGGTCTCGCACCAGGACAGGGAACGATACACCTGCCAAAGGAGGCCGGTGGCCTGCATATCAATAAACGCATCGCGGACCCGCGAGAATCCGCTATAGGCCTTATCGATTTCGTTTTGATAATAGAGGAGGTTGGAGCGCAGGGCATCGAGCAGGGTGTGAATGAGGATTGAATCGGTTTCGCCAAACGCGGCGTTCAGTTCATCCAAATAGATTTCGGCTGTGGCCCAGTCTGAGCGGTCCAGGAGAAAATGGAACCCGAGGGTGCGATCCTCGAACGACGCCAGATAGCTTTGACAAGCCGGGATGTCCATGGGGGAGGGCCAGCCAGAGGTCTCTGCGGCAAGGGGAATAGGCGGGCTCTCCTCGCCGCCCCACATCTGGAGAACGGACGGGCCAATGGAGATACCGTCCAGGAAAGAACGGGCCCGTCCGGAAGCAAGATATTCCAGAAGCTCCGCCCGGATTTGCAGACGTGCATGATTGTTGGTCTCGACCGCGGTCTTGACGCGCTGAATCAACCGGGTGGCCTGCTGGGTTTGATTGAGTATTATGAGGATGCTGGCCAGATTGAGGGAAGCGTTCAATTCGGCTAATGGGAAAGATCCCTGCTGGCAGGTCTTAATTACCCGTTCGAAGCTTTCCTTAGCCAAGCCCAACTCACCCTGGAGAAGATGCAACTTACCGAGCAACTCATCCCGCTGCACCGCAAGGGCTGGATTGGGCTGTTGGTCAAGCTGAGCCTCAAGGTTATCCAGCTCGGAATAAGCCCCCAGCAGATCGCCGGATTCGAGGTTTGCCGTGGCGATGACTAGATGGAAGGCCGGTTTGGCTTGAAGGCTAATTTCACCTTGACCGTGCTGGAGGCCGCGCGCCGCGGCGGTTAGGGCGCAGCGATACTGACCGTTCGCGAGGTGGATGTGCGCCATTTCCAGATAAAGACGTGAAAACATGAGGGATATTTCGTCCGGAGCGCCGGTCCAGCCATGGCCCGATTCCCATTTTTTGAGGGCCGACTCCGTGAACTCGAGATCGTCAATGTTCCCGGGTGCGCCGTGGAGATTCAGCAGGATTGCGTAGGCGTCGCGAATCAATCCCTGAGCACGATAAACAGAGGCGAGTTTGAGAGCTGTGAAGTCGGCGCAATAGAGATTTGAGCTGGCCGCGTACCAAGCACGCACGGCTTGCAGCAGATTCACAGCCGGGGTGTAAAACCCATACAGGACCGCGAGGTCGGAGAGCCGTTCCAGGGCGACGACGTCAAGGCCCGTGGCTGGACTTTGGGCGCCGACGCCCGCTTGCAGGCGGGCCACCATCAGATCGCGATAGCTCTGAAAGGCGCCTTCAAAGTCGCCACGCTGAAACTGGTCTTCGGCACGGTGAAAGGCCGTCCGCACAGCAGTAATATCCATCACGACACCGATCAGCCTTACTCAGTGCGAGGCGCGGGTTACCACGATGTAGGCTAACCGCTGGCGCCGCTTCTTCTCGTCATCTTGCCCCGCTGATGTTGGTAAAATCGCGATTACGGGCGTATAGCGGAACGATTGTTGAGCATGATATTCGTGGTTTGCCAGGCGAAGGGTAACCGTGGGCTTGGATCCGAAGGCCACAGTGGGCCGAAAATGGGCCAGGTCAACCAGGTCAATTTCATGGATGGAGACCTTTCCGGCGGAGATGGACTGGCGTAGGCTGGCCTGCACGGAAGGATTCCAGTCGAGATTGTTGATCCCGGCGCCATCCGGGATATAGACCGGCCTATCCGGGTGGAGCAGCAAGGTTTCGAGATCAGCGGTCTTGCCTGTGGGAAGCTCTCTGGTTCGATACTCGAAAGTGATTTGTTTCCCCTTCACAACCGGCCGGAGATCCCCTGCGGGCTTAAACTGGAGGCGGTAGTTGCGCCAGTCGGAAATCGCGGCAAGGTGATGGAGATTTTCCTGGATGGGTTTGTTGCCGATGGAACCTCGGATACGCAGGTTGACTTCATCGAAGAAGGCGTTGTACTCACGCATCGGAGTTAAATCCGCCTCTTGAAGACTGGCAATGGCTCGCTCCGGCTTGCCGGCGCTCAGTTCTGCTAATCCCTTTCTGGCCATGAAATCCGGGTGTTTCCCATAGAAGAAAATCAAGTCGTCCATTTGACGTGAGGCCAGATCAAACTGGCCGCGGGCCAGATAGGCGTCATTTTGCTTGAGCTGTTCGCCTAAGAAGGCCTTAAATCGGACCCGGAATTTATCCGGATCAGCAGCGACCTCGCGGGCCGCCTTGAAGTAGTCGCGTTTCCCCAGGATTTGCTGCAGCCGGGCGGTATCTGAGAATCCACCGCCTCCGCCTGCTCCCAACTCCGCGAGTCGCCCGGGGTTCCCGTGCAAATCCGGGGGGAGATCCCGGTACCGGATGTAGTAAGAGCCGGTTTTGGGGTCGATATGGCCGGGTAACCGTTTACCACCGATAGTGAAATTCGTGAGGGGGACGCCTTCCGGGGGGCCGCGGGCGCCGAATTCAACGATGGGTGCTTCGGTAACTGCCGAGGCCGGCTTTATCCTGATGAAGCTTTCGCCAGGGAGGTCTGCCGGGACCTCGAACGTTTTCGTCCAGGCCACGTCGATGGAAAAAGCTTTGGGGTCCGCTTCGGCGATGCGAGCCTGGCACCCTGGGGAAATTACCTGGCTGTCTCTGGAGCCCGCCGTGAACCTGATCCAACGGCCGCTGCCGCTCAGTTCAACCGAGATACCCTTCCCAGGCACTAAGATCACTGATTTTACCGCCGGGTCGGATTGGAGTATTTGGAGGACCTTATCATCACGCGCAATGCTAAGCCGGCGGGCCGCGGTTTGAGCCCAGTCAACATCGCGACTGCGCCAGCCGATTTTGAAGCCCTGGGTACTGGGGGAGATTCGCAGTTCGCCGACCTCCGCGCCCGCGGCCCTGGTTTGGAGGACAAAGCGATGCGGGGTCCGTTCAATGACAGTTTCGAAATGAGTGTTTTTGATTTCCCCGAAAATGCCGCGTAAACGGACTTTGGGGCCGGTATGGGCGATAATCTTGGTGACATTACCCTCCACCGGCTTAAAAATGAATTTACTCTTGTTGAGCATTTGGATCTCACCGACGCCGGACTCGGCAAAGTCAACAGCTCCCCGGCGAGCCGAGGCGGGGACCTTTTGGGTCAATGAGGCGCGGAAGGCCAGGGCTTCGCGGCGGGCCAGAGAGACACCCCCCCTCCAAATAATCAGACGGCCGGAAGGAGTATGGAGGATGGGAAGCGCTTCGGTTGAAGTGCCGGCATAGCCTTGGGGCAGGAAACTGATGGCGTCCCAGTTCCGGAACGTCAGTTCCGGATGCTTGCGGGCCCAGTCAGGGAACTGTTGCGGCTTTTCGTCAGGAACGTTTTTGAGGAAACCGAGCAGGCTGCCATTACCTTCCGTGTTGAGCCAGCCGATAAGTTGGCTCCACTTCATGATCTCGTTAAGACGTTCATACTCCGGTTCGTGGCGGGCGACCTCTTCAAAGTGGTCGTTCCACCAGGCGATGAATATACGGGTTACGTAGTTGGGCTCGGCTTCGGTACGGTGATCGGCGTTGGTGAGGAAATCATGGGGCACGGCGAAGACGCGGGTAGCGTTGCGTGCAAATGATATCGAGCCTTTATGTTGGCCTATCTGAAAACCGCTGTCGAGGGAACCGAGCCATAATCTGGTTTCGCCCAGGTCACGAAATTCCTGGTTATAGTTGACTGGGACAATTATGTCTGGATTGAATGGGAAGCCATCGATCGACCTGGGGCAGCATTGGTGAAGTCCAGTGCCCACAGCTTCATGAGCAGATCGGTATAGAACAGGACCATGCCGGTTTCGGTGCCTTGGAGTCGACCGTCATACCGGGCTGCCTGAATCAGTCCCTTCCAGAAAATATCGCGAACGAGGGGGGAGGATTTATCTCCTGGGATACCGCTGGCCTGGAAGCCATGTAATAACGCTTGACTTAAGGCCCTTTCATCCTTCGCAGCGATGGCCTCCCGAGCCTTTTTAAAAGCGTTCTCGTCCAACAATATGGAAAGAATAAACTGAGTTTCCAACTCAATGCACAGCTCTTTGCCGAGGCCTCGGGCTTGGCAGCCTTTAATTAAGGCCTCGATTTTGTCGCCATGGATAAAAGCTTGGAGGGCCTCCTTACCGAAAATTTTTTCGGCGTTTTTGCGGACTAACAACAATTCGTTCAGATAGGCGCCCATCTTCTCGAAGTCCATCCGAGGGTCGAGAGAACCCGCTGCCGGTCCGCTTGCCGGAGGAATCGTTTTCTGATTTCCAGACGGTGGCCACATCCTCGACCCGGATGTGGCGATACGGGCGGCTCAGAAGTTTCCGCCCTCCCAGCACAAGAGCGGAACCATCCTTCCGGGCATAGGTGATATCATCGATCTGGCTCATGAAGGCACGGAAGTCAGCGAGTGAGGTGATGGTCTGTTCCCGGTAGCCGTAGGTTGCGGTGAAGAGGGCCTTGCCTTCAAGGGATTGGCGGCGGGTTACCCGGGCAAACTGCTCGTCAGGGATGATTTGGTATTCGAAGATATGCACAACCGCGGGGATACTGCCCAAATTCTTGCGCTCTCTATCAGCAATGTGGGCCAGTTGATCGGGGCGCGCCGGGGTTCCCGCCGGAATGAGGGCAATGACCTCACCTGTCCCGACGAGGGCGGAACGGGTTTCCCCTGATTCGATAGTGGCAACGCGCCGCAGGTGGTCATTGCGCGCCACCGGTATATCGTAGAGCACCTGGTTGAGGCTATCCAGAGGCAGGTTGAGCGAAGAGATAATCGAGATCAGCAGCCAATCCCGGTATTGATCAAGGAGATCGCGACGGGAAATCTTGCCGTTTTTGGTGCGGGAGTTTTCCTCTCGCCAGCCGGCCTGAAGCTCGTCGAGGTTGGCATCAAAGTCGATGGCGCGGACCTGGTCAACCGGAAAACCAACGAATTGAAGCGTCGCAGCCACTGGTTTGGCGATCGGGCTTAATAACTTTACCATGACAACGACGGCTACCAGGATGACCAAGGTGCTGAGCGTAGCGACGATCCTTTTGAGGTTCATCTCTGCTTCTCCTTACTAGTCTGGTTGGCGAACCGCGACGAGTTTCCGGAACCGCTTAAAATGAAGCCGGGCGGCATCGGACTTAGGGTCCTGGGCGAAGGACCAACGTACCAACGCTTCGCTATAGAGCGCTTCAACCTCTTGCTGGCGTGGATCAGGCGCCAACACGCCATTACTCAAAAACTGTTCTGATTTCTCAATGATGGTAATATGATCGCCCTGAGCGGAGGCCTGGATAATAGCTTGATAAGCGGCATCGCGCGCGTTGCGGTGGCTGGGCTCTCGAATGCCAAGGACTGCAGCGCAGCAGATCAGGACCAGGGCAAGCGCAAGTTCGGCTTTGACCCACTTCGCCTGGCGGCTGAACAGCCAGAGCATGAACGGTTCCAAGCTGAACCTCTTCTTATCAGTTTCCGGGACGATCATGGGCAGGGAGGCCTGGCTGGCTTCAGACTGAGGTTCCGCCTGGGGCGCCGGAGAGAGTTCTGCTTTGGTTGCATCCCTGAGCAGCCGGTTGGCCAGAAAGGAGGTAACGGTGTTGGCGTCGAGTGCGGCAAGTGCGGGATCTTCGGCGGCGATCTGCATCCAAAGAGTGCTGATCTGCGACTCGGATTCTGGTTTCTGTTCGGCAACTTTTCCCAAGGCGGTGAAAAGGTTGAGGGGGCGCGGATCTTCCACCGTGGGCTTGTCGAAGCCCATTTCTGTCCAGATCGTGAACGCCAGTGCTTTTTGTCTGTCGTGCTGCAGTTGGGCGGAAGCTTCCGATTCCGCAAACTCGTTTATGAGGGAAAAGCCAATGGCTGCCTCCTGGTGCATCCGCACTCCCTCCGGGGTGAGAGTGGTGTTGGGGGCAGCTTTGATTTCTTCGAGTACCTTTGATACGTCCTCTTGGAGATCGGTCATCAGCTTGATGATTTGTTCACGTGAACTCCAAAACTTTTCAGAGCCGGGATTTAATACAACCGCGGTTTCTACTTCAAGCAGGGCTGTTGACAGCTTTCCGGCATTCGCCAACTTCACGGCGCAAAGGTGATGCAAATCGCCGAGTAGATCGAGAACAAACAGGCTGTACGGAGCATAAGAGCGCAAGGTATCAAGACGCAGAATTCCCTCGTGAATCGTCTCTGCATCTCTGGTGGACGCCGTTCCAGAGTCATCGCCGCTGAGGCTTTCGAGAGTCGCAGAGAATTGAAGGTCTGCTGCGAGATTAACGTACTCCTCCTCATCTGGAAAGCGCTCGACCAAGTCTAATTTTGCGCGCCAATAGGCGTTTTCCCATTGTTTGGCATCCCGAAGAGCAGCAATTTCCCGTTTGGTATTGGTGACGAAAGCCGAATCGTCGTGAAAACAAAGCTCAGCGCAGTCACGCTTAAGCTTATAGATATAGTTGAGGTGAACGAAACAGCGATGCGATGGCTCTGGTGATGTGCCCAACGACCGAAGCCCATTGTAGAAAGCCCAATGTACATTTAAAAAGAGTTCCTGGACAAAGTGGCGGCGGATCTGGTCGAGAGAAACGGCACCAGACAGGCCAAGCCGATCGGATACTTCGGTTATGAGCTGCTGCCAATCCGCACCTGCTTTGACGACTTTACCAAGTTGCAAGTGAGCTTCTTGCCAGAGGAAATCGGCGCGGACGTATCTGCCTTGGCGTTCGGCGTCGATGGCCAACTGCCGGAGGCGAAGGAGACGACCGATACGTTCTGGGAAATTGAGTTTTAGGCCAGCGATAAAACGAGAGCGGCTCAAGGTCTCGCCGGCCGTGACAATCTCATGCGCAACCTTTTGGGCAGCAGATGGTTCGCTCTGGCCGACGGCGTCTGTTCCAGGCTGGGGCTCGAAAATCCAATCAAATGCCGGAGTTGAATCTGCATTTGCCATTTCATTCGCCTCCGTTCTCCCCTGACGGGCCACAGTGGGGTTGGGAATTGTGTTGAAAAAGTTTCTGTTCCATAAAGACACCTCCTCATCGAAGCAGGATTGAGGAGTTGGAGGAGCGATGCCTACACTTTGGCGTTCTTGGCAATTTCAATGTTGGTCAGCCAACCCATAACCGGTTCATCAGGTTTACCGTGTTCCGTAACGAAAACATCTTGACAATCCTTTACACCCTCCATGATGGCTTTTGCGTCTGCAAGATTTTGATCTAGAGCCACAAAGGCCAATGTCTTGCTAACGTAATCCTTCATCCCATTGAAGTTCAGGAAATCTTCCAGAGTCGTGGTGTTCAATTGGAATCCCTGCCCCTTAGCAAGGCTTTCTTCGGCGAGGAACTTGTAGAGCATGCTCTGATGGATCACGTACCGGGTGACACCCTTGTCGTCCAGGATAGGAATGCGGGTGACCACGCCCACCAGAAAGTCTTTCAAAATCTCGAGTTTTATATCCTTTTCGCTCTGGCCGGCGGACAACCGTACGGCCTTTATAGAGCTTACCGGCAACATGGCTTTCCGGACCGGGATGCTGCGAAGCTTCTCATCCGGGGTTAACTCTTTGACTGTATTAATAAAGGACTGACTTGCTGCCTGAAAGTTATCTTTAGAAAAGTAGTAGGCCAGTATCGTCCCGACCCAAGTTCCGATAAGCGGTAAGATGGCGGTAAAGACCATTTGGGTTGTCTCTCGGAGGTGCGAGGTGCTGGTGAGGGCAACGGCAATAATGACCATTGCTGCCAGAAGCATCAAACCTATGGTGGATCCGTAAACAATCCGCCTGGCGATGGTGGCACGGTCCTGTCGTTCGGCGACTTCAACCGCTTTATCTCCGTTTGACATACGTATTCTCCTTGTAATTAATTATCTTTATGTATCTGAATGAATGGACGGGCCATATCCAGTCAGATCTTAAATCCTTAGCCTTTTAGAGTTTGGATATTTCCCATCAATGATATGCTGAACGCATTTCAAGACCTCACCCTGGGGGGATATTGATCCGGGTAAGACAGGGTTTTGATAACCAAGTTCTTTGATTTTTTTGTGATAAACTGGTTCACAAGGAAGACAAAAAGAAAGAAAAGTTTGAGGTGGGGGAAGCGAGGAGGAGGCAGTCATGCTCATTACCTCGATAAAAATAAAAGCCGGGCCCCTCTTTCGGAAACCCGACTTTTTACGTCAGCATAGTGATGCCCCCTGCTGGGGATTGAATGGCAGTATTTTATCTACCGCATTTTTTAAAATTTAACCATTAACCTATAAATTTGTCAACAATTTATAAGACTATTTAAGAAACTTTGCATGGTCCAGCAGTTTGGGCCGGGACCCCTTGCTTTCTCCATTTTTGGCAGAATAGACACGTGGCTGAAGGTGCTCTTGAGAAGTTGGGGATGAACTTGAAGCCAGCCAAGACCAAGGCCGAGGTTCAACGGGTGCAGTGCCTGTGGTTGCGGGCTTCTCTGAGGCTTTCTGCGGGCCAGGTGGCTACCCGCTATAGCTTTGCTTCCCAAGCTCTCAATTCCGGAACTCCTCAGCATTTAATCGGGGCTTTCTTGGGGCATAAAGATCCCCAATCTACCGAGCGCTACGCCCATCTGGAAACCGGGCCCCTGGTCCAGGGCTGGAACCGCCACGAGCAGGTGCGGCACCAACTTGGCACCAAAGCGCAAATTGGCGGCGCTAACCTATGAGAATTTTATCTTCAACTGTAACTATTCTTTGGGTTCGATTGCCATGCACTTCCGCCAATCTTTTCCAGGAGGCGCCATAGCCGCCCCTGGCCCGCCTGACCGGAACCATCTTGCGACTAACTGTTTGACAACGGGGAAATATTTTATAAAATTTAATAAGAAACCAGGCTAGGGGGCCTGCAAGCCTTTCCATGAGGGGAACGCTTTCCGGTCGTTCCCTTTATAGTTTTCAGGCAACGCTGAAGCTGACCTTGAGCCCGAATCTTTGGAAGTTACAGTTCCCTGCGGGTATGCGGCGAGGTTACCTGGTGCAGAGAACCCAAGGGCTACGGTTTTATTTCCCGGAACGGGCGGCCCGAGGTCTTCGTCCACCACCGTAAAATTTCGGGCGAGGGCTTTCGCACCCGGGATGAGGGCCAGAAAGTCGAATTCGGAATGGCGGCAGGGACAAAGGGTCCCTCATGACGAAGCTTTAGCGTAGCGGAGCCTTAAGGCGGTGGCGGCTGACTATTGGCGGCCACCCCGAGGCCGGAATACCACGATCTCAGCGGTTCAGGCGCGGGGCAAACCGCAGCAACAGTTTGACCCGACGGCGTGGCGGCCGCCCCTGAAAGGAGTCGCCGCCTTAGTAACCATCAAGCAACTGGCGCAGCAGGCGTGACATCTGTTGCCACCAGACCACTAGGAGAAGTTATGAGCAAAGTTAAAAATGGCGATTTTGTCCAATTGCATTACACCGGCACCCTGGAAGACGGCTCGGTCTTTGACAGCAGCGACGGCCGCCCCCCCCTGGAGTTTCAGGTGGGCGGCGGGGGAATTATCCAGGGCTTCAATGATTCGGTTATCGATATGGCCCTCAATGAAGAGAAAAAAGTGGTTCTCACCCCGGACCAGGCTTATGGCGAACCCCGGGAGGATCTCAAGCGGGATTTTCCCGCCTCGATGTTGGAAGGGAATCCGGTTGAGGTGGGCCAGCAGCTGCGGTTCTCCAGCCCCCACGGCCCTGTATCCGGGACGGTCTTGAGCATCGAACCCGAGAAATTTGTGGTGGATTTCAACCATCCGTTGGCCGGGCAGACGCTCTCGTTCGATATCAAGATCGTGGGCATCAGCGACACCCCCAGCCAGCCCCAGGAAGGGTGCTCCTGTACGCCTTCCTCCTGCTCCTCCGGCTGCGACTCCTGCGGCTAACTTAGCCGGTTGACAGGGGAATTATAAACTTACTCAATAACCAGGGGTTAGGCCGCATCAGCCTAACCCCTGGCTTTTATTGCCAACCCCTGCGTCAACAACGGGTCGGAAAAGCCCAAAATATGCCTTTGGCCTGCCCCCATGGATTATCCCGGAACTTAAGTTAGCGTTGGGGCAAAGCCGGGCAAGTTGGGCGGTGATTGGCACCACCACGATTATCATGATGACCGGCAGGTGGTTGCCCATCTCGCCGCCACCACCCCGGGCGTCAAGCCCCGGCCCTCCCTCTAGTGGCCCCTGCTGGCTCTGACCGTGCTCGGCTATTTCTTTCTGACCCAAGGGGTAAAGTTCTGGATAGGGCGTAAGGCCTGGATTTGATCCGCATCGACGGAGTTTCGCGAGGTGGTGGTGAAATGCCCAAGAGCGGAGGCCATCAGGCAGAAAAGAGTCGATATGCTCTGGATATGGAGTGTTGAGGCGTTCGGTGATACGGCCAGAGGCTCGATGACTGGGTGATAGAGAGTTAGGGGTTAAGGTTCATTTTCAATCTTGGCCAGGATACGTTGCCGGTCTTCCTCTTTACTGAGATCAAAGATACGGATGCCGAAGTGCTCGGCCACCTTGACGCCCATGCCGGTGCCCCCGCCCTCGGGCTTGTCCCAGTCGGGCAGGGCAATGACAAACTCGCTGCCTTCGATGATGCCGATATTGCGGCAGTGCAACCTGACCGTTCGGTCGTTGAGGGTTTCCGCCTTCGGATGCAGCTTTCTGACCAGCATCTGGCGCTCATGCGTGTCGGGCTCCACAATCACCTGGTTCAACAGGAAAATGAACTCAGGGTTGTAGCCCTCCCAGGGGAGATGCAGCTCCACCAAACGAGGGTTCACCATACTAGCCCCCAGGGCAAAGAACCGCTCGCTGCCGGCGGCATTGCCACTGGAGACGGTTAAGCCTTGGAGAGCCAGCCAACCGCCGATCTTGATGAGTAAATTTTGCTCTTCCGGTGAAGTCTCTTTCTTACCGATGCAGGCCACCTTTTTCATAAACTCTCTCCCTTGCCGCCCTCAGGATCACCCAAACAACCAAGGCTGCCATGACTTCTGCCGCCCTGCCTCCAGTGATTGTACCAAGTTTTAAGTGAGGATGGGATTCAATTCAAGCTCTAGAGATGGTTTGCCAACGGAAACGCGAAAATCGGCGCTACGAAAGTTTCTCAATCTTGGCACGATCAGCGCTTATCACCCCTGCCTTAAAAATTGCCGATATGCTCTGGATGGCGAAACCTTTCCGGACCATCGTGATGAGCGCATAAAAAGCTTGCCCGCTACCCTGCCTTCGTACCGACCGCGTCCTGCTTGGCAGCTTTCAGCACAACTTTCTCCGGCTCACCTAACTCCTTGAGGGCCTCTCACCCCAGGCACTTCGCCGGCCTCGCCCCAAAAAGCCTCGCGCGGTGGTTCGGTGGTCACGTTGGCCATATTGCCCACGTAAAATTTCGTATTCATATCTTCTCGATGCTGCAAAGCTATACCCGCCAAAAAGCAGGGCGCACAGCAGTCAGGTAAAAAAATCGGCCGGGGAGACTGGGCAACCCGTCCGATCATTGTCCAGGACTTGTGGCCCGGCTTTCATGCTGACCTGATAAACTTTTTCTATTCTACAAGAAAATTAATCAATGCCAGACTAATAAAATTAACATTGGACCTGCTCGTAAAATTAAAGAGTTGAAGTCATAATTGGCATAATGGAAGAATGGAATGATTGCAGCAGATATTCTTGAGCTTGTGAAAATAATAAACAAGATCAAAAAAATCATTAAATCATAGATAACTTAAAGTATTTGCCATGTAATAAATATATTCTCATAGCGGTTGGTTTCTCATTGGACTCTTTTTTATTAATGACAAAACTATAATTTTATGTCAAAGTTAAGATTAGCATAAAATTAGGGGAAATGGAGTTTGCCTGGTTGATTCATGGGTGACTCCGAGCGTCAGCCTAAGGTAAGGCCGTTTGACGACTGCCACTCTATCCAGCCAGTCTATCTCATTGCCGCGGCTCAGGCGCCAAGACCTGCCCCTTTCACTCCACTGGACAATCACCTATAAAAAGAAGATAATTCAAAAGGTTGTGGCAATACTCCCCTCAGGAGATCTCTCGAGGCCGGTGGACTTGCGGCACGTAGTCTGAGGGATTCATAGCAGCCGCCTTGCACCCCAATTTAATCGTCTTACCTCGGATTTCGGTTGAGCTGGCCGAGTAGCTCAGGTCAAAAGGAGACCTTAAGCATGGTGTTGAGCAGCGAGAGCCCTCGTGAGCCCTTGCTTCGGCTGAGGTCTTACCTTCCGGGAGGGGACTTGGGGCGGAAGTATGCCGGCGACGACCTGCCGTTGCGATCGGAGTTGTTCAGCGCCGAGCAGATGGAGCAGCATGGCAAGATCCTGGCGGGCTTGCACCAGCTGAGCCCGGAACGTCCCCGGGACCGGCTGCTGACACGGCTGGCAGAGAATGAAGACCTCCTCATTGGGGTCCGCGGCCTGTTGACGGAGGCGGTCAAGGCCAATCGCCGAATGACGCCGGCCGGGGAATGGCTGCTCGACAACTTTTATCTGATCGAAGAACAGATTCGCACCGCCAAGAGGCATTTGCCCAAAGGTTACAGCCGGGAACTCCCTCGCCTGCTGAATGGTCCGTCGGCCGGGCTGCCCCGGGTGTATGACCTGGCGCTGGAGACGATCTCACACGGCGATGGACGGGTGGACCCGGAAAGTCTCAGCAGTTTCGTTGCCGCCTACCAGACCGTCATACCCCTGAAGTTGGGGGAATTGTGGGCCATCCCCATCATGCTGCGCCTGGCTCTGATCGAGAACCTGCGGCGCGTGGCCGCCCGGATTGCCGCCGACCGGACCGACCAAAACCATGCCGATTACTGGGCGGACCAGATGACGGAGATCGCCGAGACCGACCCCAAGAGCCTGATCCTGGTGATCGCCGACATGGCGCGGTCGAACCCGCCGATGGTGAGCTCGTTCGTGGCGGAACTGACGCGCCGGTTGCAGGGGCAGGGCCCCGCCCTGGCCTTGCCCCTCACCTGGATCGAGCAGCGACTTGCCGAAAGCGGGTGGACGATCAAGAAGTTGGTACAGGCAGAGAACCAACAACAAGCCGCGGATCAGGTCTCCATGAGCAATAGTATCGGCAGCCTCCGTTTCCTGGGGGCGATGGACTGGCGCTCCTTCGTCGAGACGCTGAGCGTGGTCGAGCAGACCCTGCGTACGGATCCTCACGGCGTCTATGGCACGATGAATTTTGCCACCCGTGACCGCTACCGACATGTCGTGGAGAAAATCGCCAAGACCAGCCCGCACTCCGAAAGCGAGATCGCGCTCCAGGCGATCCAATTGGCGCACGAGGGCGCGGCCAGGAACGGCGACGACCGCACGGCCCATGTCGGCTTTTATCTGATCGATGCGGGATTAACGCAGCTCGAGGCGGCCGTGGCCAGGCGCCGCTCCTTCTTGGAGACGGTGTGCAGTGTGACCTGCCGGTTCCCTTTGCTGCTGTATGGGGGTCCGATCACGCTGCTTTCGGTAATCATTGCCGGCGGCTTCCTGGCGCAGGCCCATGCCGGGGGGGTATCCGGTTGGCCGCTGGCGCTGATCGCCATCCTCTCGCTTCTAGGCGCCAGTCATCTGGCAATCGCCCTGGTGAACTGGCTGGCGACGTTGCTGGTGACGCCGCACCCACTGCCGCGCCTGGACTTTTCCGCCGGAATTCCCGTGGACTCGAGGACCCTGGCGGTGGTGCCGACCATGCTCACGAGCCCCCAGAATATCACGGCTCTGATCGAGGCGCTTGAAGTCCGGTTCCTGGCAAACCGGGACGAAAACCTGCACTTCGGTCTGCTGACTGATTTTCGGGATGCGGACGCAGAAACCCTGCCGGAAGACGAGTCGCTGCTGAGGCTGGCCCGGCAGGGCATCGAAGCGTTGAACAAAAAGTACCGGAACGCCAAAGGCGATATTTTTTTCCTGTTCCATCGCCCTCGCCGCTGGAATCCCCGGGAGCGGATTTGGATGGGTTACGAGCGCAAGCGGGGCAAGCTCGCGGAACTGAATTCCTTGTTGCGCGGGGGCTCCAGGGAGTGTTTCTCGCTCATCGTCGGGGCGACTGCAGCCTTATCGGGCGTGAAGTACGTGATCACCCTGGATACCGACACGCAACTGCCCCGGGACTCGGCCTGGCAGCTGGTGGGAGCCATGGCGCACCCCTTGAACCGGGCGCACTTACGACGCGGACCAGCAGCTGGTGCTGCAAGGGCTACGGCATCCTGCAGCCCCGCGTGGCCGTGAGCCTGCCCGGCACGAACCGGTCGCGTTATGCGCAACTCTGGGGGAGTGATCCGGGCATCGATCCGTATACCCAGGCCGTTTCCGATGTTTACCAGGATCTGTTCCAGGAAGGCTCGTTCATCGGCAAGGGCATCTACGAGGTCGATGCGTTCGAGCAGGCGCTCCACGGGCGCTTCCCCGAAAACCGGATTCTCAGCCACGATCTTCTGGAAGGGTGTTACGCCCGGGCCGGGTTGTTGAGCGATGTGCAGCTCTACGAGGAATACCCCTCGCGCTATAGCGCCGACGTAAGCCGCCGGTACCGTTGGATCCGCGGGGATTGGCTTATTGCGCGGTGGCTGCTGCCGGGGGTTCCCGGCCCTGGCCCACACCTTCAGAAGAATCCGCTCTCGGGTCTATCCCGATGGAAGATTTTCGACAACCTGCGCCGCAGTCTCGTGGCCCCGGCGTTGACGCTCCTGTTGCTCCTGGGCTGGACGGTCCTGCCATCAGCCTGGTTTTGGACCTTGTCGGTGATCGGGATCATCCTGATTCCTTCTTTGATGAGCTCTCTTCTGGATATGTTTCGGAAGCCGGGCGATGTGCTTCTGGGCCAGCACCTCACTGGCATAGGGCGCTCGACCGTCCGGCACCTGGCCCAGGCCGCCTTTACGCTGGTGTGTCTCCCCTATGAGGCATTTTTCAGTCTGGATGCGATCATCCGCACGAGCGTCCGGCTGCTGATTACCCACAAGCGGCTTCTTGAATGGAATCCGTCGGGCGATTCCGATCGCCCCGGCCGCGGGGATCTGGTCGGCTCCTATCAAACGATGTGGATCGGCCCCTTTGTCTCTGTGGCCGCGGTAATCTACCTCGCGTGTGCGAGGCCAGCCGTGTTATTGACGGCTGGGCCCATACTGGGCCTCTGGTTGGCTTCGCCGGCTATCGCCTGGTGGATCAGTCGACCGCTCCTGCGCCGCGCCGCCAGGTTGACGGCAGACCAAACCCTCTTCCTCCAGAAGATTGCCCGAAAGACCTGGGCGTTTTTCGAGACCTTCGTCGGCCCGGAAGATCATTGGCTGCCGCCCGATAACTATCAGGAGCATCCCGTGGCCAGGGTGGCGCACCGCACCTCGCCGACCAACATGGGGCTGGCGCTCCTGGCGAATTTATCCGCCTACGACTTCGGCTACATTTCAGCCGGACGACTTGTCGAACGCACGGCGAACACGCTCCACACCATGGCAGCTTTGGAGCGGCACCGGGGCCACTTCTACAACTGGTACGACACGCAGTCTCTGCAGCCTTTGTTGCCCATCTACATTTCCACCGTGGACAGCGGCAACCTGGCGGGGCATCTGCTGACCTTGCGGGCCGGTCTGCTCGCCCTTCCCGATCAGCCGATCCTGGGGGGACGCTGGTTTGACGGACTGATTCACACCCTCAAGATTATTGTGGACGCGGCGGCAGGAGCCGCTCTGGCCCCGCTGGCCCAACTGCAAAAAGATCTGGCGTCAGCAGCCGCGGCCCCGCCAACTACGCTGGCGGCGGTGCGGCTGTGCCTCGAGGGGCTGGCGGCGTCCGCCGAGGTGATGGTCCGCAGCCTCGATGCCGATCCCGAGAGCCAGGTGCGGTGGTGGACGGATATCCTGTCACGGCAGTGCCGGGATGGACTCGATGAGTTGACCTTTCTGGCGCCATGGACCTCGTTGCCGGCTTCGCCGGGCAATCTCAGCGAGTTCCCGGGTATCGACGGGAATCCGACGCTCCGCCAATTGGCCAGGCTTGAGGTGAATCTGCTGCCGGCCATCGCGCCTCAACTCGCTTTGGCGGTAACGCCCGAGGAGTGCGCCCGGTTTGATAAGCTTCAAGGCCTCATCACGGAGGCCAGCCGCCGGGCCGGCGCCAGGATTGCGGCTATTGAAGAGCTGGCCCGGCAATCGAGCGAATTCGCCCGTATGGAGTATGATTTCCTGTTCGACAAGGCGCGTCACTTAATGGCTATCGGCTACAATGTGAGCGAGCGTCGGCTGGACTCGAGTTACTACGATCTGCTGGCTTCGGAAGCGAGATTTCCCACGTTCGTGGCGATTGCCCAAGGTGAGTTGCCCCAGGATAGCTGGTTTGCCCTGGGACGTCTCCTCACCACCGTGGGGGGAGAATCGCTGCTCCTGTCGTGGAGCGGGTCGATGTTCGAATACCTCATGCCGCTCCTGGTAATGCCGACCTACGAACACACGCTGCTCGACCAGACCTGTAAAGTGGCGGTGGCGAGGCAGATCGAGTATGGCAAAAAGCGCGGGGTGCCGTGGGGCATTTCAGAATCCGGTTACAATGCCATCGATATTCATCTCAACTACCAGTACCGCGCCTTCGGCGTGCCCGGCCTGGGACTCAAGCGCGGCCTGGCCGAGGACCTGGTCATCGCCCCGTATGCCTCGGCACTGGCGTTGATGGTGGCGCCCGAGGCGGCCTGCTCGAATCTCGAGCACCTGACCGCGGCAGGGTTTGAAGGGAAATTCGGCTTCTATGAAGCCATCGACTACACGCCGTCGCGCCTGCCCCGGGGCAAATCCAGCGCCGTGGTTCGGTCCTTCATGGCCCATCACCAGGGCATGAGCCTCCTCTCCCTGGCCTATCTGCTCCTGGACCGGCCGATGCAGCAGCGCTTCGAATCGGACCCGTTGTTCCAGTCGACCTTGTTGTTGCTCCAGGAGCGGATTCCCAAAGCCACGACTTTTTATGTGCACACCGAAGAGATCACCGGCCCACAGCCGACCTCCAGTGATGCGGAGACCCCGGTGCGGGTTTTCAACAGCCCCGATACACCGATACCGGAAGTGCAGTTGTTGTCGAATGGCAGGTATCATGTGATGATCACCAACGCCGGCGGCGGTTACAGCCGCTGGAAGGATATCGCGGTCACCCGTTGGCGCGAAGACAGTACCTGCGACAACTGGGGCACGTTCTGTTACCTCCGGGACGTGACGAGCGGGGAGTTCTGGTCCACCGCCTATCAGCCGACCCTGAAGCGATCCGGGAATTTTGAGGCCATCTTCTCGGAAGGGCGAGCCGAGTTCCGTTGCCGCCAACAAGACTTTGACGCCTATACCGAGATCGTGGTTTCCCCCGAAGACGATATCGAGTTGCGCCGCATCACCATTACCAATCGCGCCCGGACCACAAGAGAGATCGACGTCACGAGTTACGCCGAAGTAGTCCTGGCGCCGCCAGCCGCGGATGCACTGCATCCGGCGTTCAGCAATCTCTTTGTGCAGTCCGAGATTATCCGCCCCCGGCACGCCATCCTCTGCACACGCCGGCCCCGCTCCCTCGACGAGCGGGCGCTCTGGATGTTTCACCTGATGGCGGTGCATGGGGCGGAGATCGGTGAGATTTCCTACGAGACTGACCGCATGCGGTTCATCGGCCGGGGCGGGACCGTCGCTGATCCAGAGGCGATGCGCGGTCCAGAGGGGCTCTCGGGCGCCGAGGGCTCAGTGTTGGACCCGATTGTCGCCATCCGGTACCGCCTCAGGCTCGATCCGGGAGCCTCGGTAACGGTCAATGTGGTCTCCGGCATCGGCGAAACTCGCGAGGCGTGCCTGGGCCTGGTAGAGAAATACCAGGACCGGCGTCTGGCGGACCGCGTCTTTGATCTGGCCTGGCCGCATAACCAGGTGGTTTTGCGGCAGATCAACGCCTCAGAGGCAGATGCTCAGCTCTACTGTCGCCTGGCGAGCTCGGTAATCTATGCCAATGCGACGCTGCGAGCCGACCCCGGTGTCCTCATCAAAAACCGCCGGGGGCAATCCGGTCTCTGGGGTTACTCCATTTCCGGGGATTTGCCCATCGTGCTGCTGCAGATTGAAGATCCGGCCAATATCGACCTGGTGCGTCAACTCATACAGGCCCATGCCTACTGGCGCTTAAAAGGATTGGCGGTTGACCTGGTGATCTGGAATGAAGATCACGCCGGTTACCGGCAACTTCTCCACGACCAGGTCATCGGACTCATTGCCGCCGGGGTCGAGGCCAGCGAGATAGACCGGCCAGGCGGCATTTTCGTAAGATCTGGGGACCAGATATCGGAGGAGGACCGCATTCTGTTCCAAACGGTGGCCCGGGCCATCATCAGCGATAGCCGGGGGGCGCTGGGGGACCAGCTCAACCGTCGGGGCCAGGTGGAAGTGACCGTACCGCCCCTGACGCCGACCCGAACCCACCGCGCCGAATCCCCGGGAACGGCTGCATTGTCCCGCCGTGATCTGATGTTCTTCAATGGGCTGGGCGGATTCACCCCGGACGGACGCGAGTACGTCATTACGACCGCTCCCGGGCAGGAGACTCCGGCGCCCTGGGTAAATGTGCTGGCCAACCCGCACTTCGGCACCGTCATCTCGGAGAGCGGCGGCGCCTATACCTGGAGCGAGAATGCCCACGAGTTCCGCCTCACTCCCTGGGAGAACGATCCCGTGGGCGATGCGAGCGGAGAAGCCTTCTATATCCGTGATGAAGAGACCGGCCACTTCTGGTCCCCCATGCCGCTGCCCAGCCGCGGCGTGACGCCTTACGCCAGCCGCCACGGATTCGGTTACAGTGTTTTCGAGCACACCGAGGATGGCATCAGCTCTGAGGTGTGGGTTTACGTGGCCCTGGATACACCGATTAAGTTCACGGTGCTCAAAGTGCGGAACGTCTCGGGCCGGTCGCGCCGCCTCTCCGTTACGGGTTACCTGGCATGGGTTATGGGAGATCAGCGGTCGAAATCCGCCATGCACGTGTGCACGGAAGTTGACCCGAAGAGCGGGGCGCTCTTCGCCCGCAATCCTTATAACACGGAGTTCGCCGATCGAGTCGCCTTCTTCGAGGTGGATGCGGAGATTCGGACCATAAGCGGCGACCGGACCGAATTCCTGGGGCGTAACGGCACGCTTCGCAGTCCCGCGGCCATGACCCGGTCGCGGCTCTCCGGCAAGGTGGGGACCGCTTTGGACCCCTGTGCCGCGATTCAGGTTCCCTTCGAGCTGGCCGACGGCCAAGAGCGTGAGATCGTCTTCACCCTCGGCGCCGGGCGCGGCATCGATGCAGCCAGAGACCTGGCGCGCCGCTTCCGGGGACCAACTGCCGCCCGTGAGGCTCTCGATGCGGTCTGGCATTATTGGAATCATACTCTGGGCGCGGTGCAGGTGGAAACCCCCGACCCATCCCTCAACGTGCTCACGAACGGCTGGCTGTTATACCAGACTCTGGCCTGCCGCGTTTGGGCGCGCAGCGGCTTTTACCAATCAGGGGGCGCCTTCGGTTTCCGGGATCAGTTGCAGGACGTCATGGCGCTGATCTACGCCGAGCCGCACCTGGTGCGGGAGCACCTGCTCCTGTGCGCCTCACGCCAGTTCCCGGAAGGAGATGTGCAGCATTGGTGGCACCCCCCCCTGGGCCGGGGCGTGCGCACCCATTGCTCCGATGATTACCTCTGGCTGCCGTTGGCGACGTGCCGCTACGTCTTGAACACCGGGGACACCGGCGTGTTGGCTGAGCCGGTTCACTTCGTCCAGGGCCGCCCAGTAAACGCCGAGGAGGACTCGTATTACGATTTGCCCAGTTGGTCTCAAAAAGCGGCCAGTTTGTATGACCACTGTGTGCGAGCCATCCTGAGGGGCCTCAGATTCGGCGAGCACGGCTTGCCGCTCATGGGCTCCGGTGACTGGAATGACGGCATGAACCTGGTGGGCGCACACGGCAAGGGTGAAAGCGTCTGGTTGGGCTTTTTCTTTTATGAAGTGCTTATGCAGTTCACGAAAGTTGCCCGCTCCCGGGGCGACATCTCCTTCGCCGAGCGTTGCGAAACAGAGGCGGCCGGGCTGCGCCGCAATATCGAAGCGCATGGCTGGGACGGCGAGTGGTATCGCCGCGCCTACTTCGATGACGGCTCACCGCTGGGGTCGGCGCTCAACCCCGAGTGCCGGATCGATTCGATTTCCCAGAGCTGGTCCGTTCTCTCCGGTGCGGGAGAGGCGGTCCGGGCCCGCCTGGGCATGGAAGCTATGGATCAGCGTCTCGTGCGCCGGGAGCCGGCGCTCATCCAGCTGTTAGATCCGCCGTTTGACAAGTCGACGTTAAATCCCGGCTACATCAAAGGCTACGTCCCCGGGGTGAGGGAGAACGGCGGGCAATACACCCACGCGGCGATTTGGGCGGCCATGGCCTTTGCGGCCTTGGGCGACCAGGCCCGGGCCTGGGAACTCCTGGCCATGATCAACCCGTTGCACCATGCCGGATCTCCCGAGGCGATGGCCATCTATAAAGTTGAACCCTACGTCATGGCGGCCGACGTCTATGCCCTCTCGCCGCATATTGGCCGCGGTGGCTGGACGTGGTATACCGGGTCTGCCGGCTGGATGTACCGGCTGATCGTGGAATCACTCCTGGGGCTGAGGCTCGAGGTGGATAAGCTGCGGTTCACGCCATGCCTCCCGGCGGATTGGCCGCGCTTCACCATGCATTACCGCTATCGGGAGACGGTTTACCACATCATAGTCCAGCGCTCGCCGGCCGAAAATGGCGAGGCGCAGGTGATCGTTGACGGCGTCGACCAACCCGATAACACGATTCCCCTGGTTGACGACCATCAAGAACACTATGTTGAGGTGAGCCTGCCCGCGGGGCGCAGTCAAACGCAGCATTGACCCCTAAAAGGAAATAGCCGCGACGGTTTCCCCCGAATTCGCCATCTCCTGCCCCAGCCGGTTGGCCATTTTTGTTTTGCGGCGTTAAGATGGATTTGTGCTATCCTATCTTTATGGCAAACGCTATAAGTGCTTCACTATCCTTCGTCCTGACCAGACTGAAAAGTCGAATAATTAAAGGAGAACGCGATGGGAGACAAAGGTAAGAAGGATAAAGGCAAGAAGGAAGCCAAAAAGCCCAAGAAAGACAAACCGAAGGGCGGCCCCAAAGAAAAGCCCAGCAATAAGTAGCAGGTCTAACCGCGTGAGGGGTGGGTTAGATCAGCCCGCCCCTCTCCCTCAACGCCGCGCTCACGTTTTGAGACGTTGCCTTGGCGCTCACGGCCGCGCTCTATCTTGCCAAACCCTGGCCTTAATCCGCGACCAGGGACATCTCCACGCGCCTCACCCCGTCATCGAAGGCCTTGATGCTGAAGCCCGTTTTCTTCATGAGGCCCAGCATAGGCAGGTTGGTGGCCAGAACATCACCAGAGAGCATCTTGACCCCGTTGTCCCGGGCAATCTCAATAACCCGCTCGATGAGTTTTTCACCCAGGCCCTTGCCCTGCCAGGGGTCCGCGACGATCACGGCGAATTCCGCGGTGGACCGGTCCGCGGCCATGACCATGCGGCTGACTCCCATCATGACCTCGGGACCCGGCGGCAGGCCGATGGCCATCAGGCCCAGCTCGCGGTCGTAATCGTTTTGGGTGAAGCGGATGAGCATTTCATGGGTCCACTTCTTGATCAGCTTGAAGTAGCGAAAATAAACGGTATCTTCCGAACAGTTGCTGAGGAACTCGGCCACCAGGGATTCGTCTTCCGGTTTCATGGGCCGCAGCAACAGGGGCATCCCGTCTTCCAGGAGCCAGTCGCTTTCGTATTGGTTGGGGTAGGGGGCGATGATCAGGTGGCGGGGGGCCGGCACGGTGCTCGGTTCCAGGAGAATCCTGGCATCCACACAAACCGGGCGGCCATTGCTGATCAGCAGGGGGTTAATGTCCAGTTCCACTATCTCCGGGAAGTCCGCCACGAGCTGGGAGAGGCGCACCAAAACCTCTTCCAGAAGGTCCAGATGCGCGGGCGGGATGTTACGGTAGCCCTGAAGAACCTTATAGAAGCGGGTCCGCTCCATAAGCCGCCGGGCCAGCAGCAGATTAAGGGGAGGAAGATCCACGGACGATTCGTGGAGGACTTCGGTCAGAACCCCGCCCAGGCCGAAAACCAGCAACGGTCCGAACTGAGGGTCTCTCTTGGACCCTAAAATCAGTTCCAGGGGCGATTTTTCCACCTGGGTCTGAATGGTTACGCCAAAGATCCTGGCCTCAGGCCTGGCAGCCCGGGCCCGGTTCACCATGTCCTCAAAAGCGGCCGCCACTTCTTCTTCACTCTTGAGAAAGGCCTGCACCCCATCCACATCCGACTTATGAGAAATTTCCGGAGAGTGAATCTTCGCCACCACCGGAAACCCGAGCTTTTTGGCTGCGGCGGCCGCGGCCGCGGCGGTTGACGCAGTCACGGTGGGATTTACCGGAATGCCATAAGCCGAGAGAATCGCCTTGGCTTCCACTTCAGTCAGCAGCAGCGTTTGGCGCTTGAAGAACTCGTCGATAAAGGTCCGGACCTGCTTCGTGTTCACCTTCAGATCAGCAGGGAGCCGGGGTGGCGTTTCCTGGAGCAGTTCCAGGTTACGGGTGTAGGAGTACATCTCCATGAAGGTATCCACCGCTTCCTCGACGGTCTCGTACGTCGGGATGCCGGCCTCATTTAACAACCGAATCCCCGGGGCCACGTCATTGGCCCCCATCCAGACGGCAAAGACGGGCTTGGCCTGTTTTTTGATCTCCGGGGCCAGGGTCTGGGCCACGGCAGTGGGGTCGGTCATGGCCTGGGGGGAAAGGAGGACCAGCACGCCGGCGACTTCCGGAGCGGCCAGGACGCCCTGCACCGCCGCTAAATACCGCTCCGGCGGCGCATCCCCCAGGATATCCACCGGATTGCTCCGGCTCCAAAACGGCGGCAACACCTGGTCGAGACTCCCCACGGTTTCGGGGCTCAAGACCGCCGGCTCCAACTCCCACTTGCTGAAGGCGTCCACCGCCATCACCCCCGGCCCGCCGGCATTGGTAATGATGGCCAGGTCCCCCCCCAGGGGACGGCTCATTTTGCCCAAAGCCTCGGCGCAGTTAAAGAGCTGGGCGATGGTGTCCACCCGAATGATGCCGGCCCGCCGGAACGCCGCATTATAAGCTTCGTCTTTGCCGGCCAGGGCGCCGGTATGCGAGGTTGCGGCCCGGGCGGCCGCTTCGCTCCGGCCGGACTTCACCACGATGATGGGTTTCACCCGGGACACCGAACGGGCGGCGCTCATGAACTGGCGGTGGTGCGTCAGGCTTTCCATGTAAATGAGGATGCTGCGCACCTGGTCAACGTTGCCTAAATAGTCGATCATTTCGGCAAAATCGAGGTCCGCCATGGAACCGATGCTGACGAAATGGCTGAAGCCGATATTCTGATCCTCGGCCATATCCAGGATCGCACTGCAGATGGCCCCGCTCTGGGAGAGCAGGGCCACGCTCCCGGGTCGCACCGAATGCGCCGCAAAACTGGCGTTGAGGTGGGCGTGAGGGCACAGAATCCCCATGCAGTTGGGCCCGAGATAGCGAATACCGCCGGCCTGGGCCGCCGCATGGATCTCGGCTTCGATCTTCTCCCCCTCTTGGCCCACTTCCTTGCCGCCGGCGGAGATAATGATCACCCCGGGAACTTTGGCCCGGCCGCACTCCCGCATGATCTCCGGCACCCCTTTGATGGGAACGGCCACGATGGCAAGATCGATGCCGGCAGGCGCGGCCGTGATCGACGGAAAAGCCTTAATCCCCAAGATTTCTGTATGGTTGGGGTTGATGGGATAAATGCGCCCCGGAAAGCCGTCCTTTTGCAAATTCTCTATGAGGATGCGGCCGATGCTGTTCTCCTTGGCACTGGCTCCCACAATGGCAATTGATTCCGGCTTAAAAAATTTATCAAGGATATGACTGTGCATCCTGACCTCCGCCCCGTTGCGTCATCTTTGACCGCGCTGGCGCCTCATAGTTACTCTTATAGCGTTTGTAGCGTTTGCCCAAAGTTCTTTCCTCTTGTCGCCTTTCCCCCCAGCAGGGGTGAGGGGGGGACAAGAGGATAGACTGATCTGACGCCTTTATGTTTTCTTCTTCTTCCACTCAGAAAGCAACACCTCAAGGTCATTAAGAATTTCCGGCATCGACAAGGCGGCGGCAAATTCTCGTACCCACCGCCGCACCCGCCGGAGGTTAAGCTTCGAGTGAGCCGCCAGCACAGCCTCAATGTCGGCCAGGTCCTGGGGACGATGGGCCACTGCCTTCATGATGATCAGGTCCTCCGGAAGCGGCAGGGGGATCTGGACGCCGCCCAGGTCCATCCAGGTGGCCTCGGCTACGGCCCTTTTCTCGAAGGGGAGCGACCCGAAGACAATATCGACATCTATACCACTTTCCTGGTGACGCATGAGGAGGACCCGGGCTTCCCGGGCAAAGGCCAGGGCATCATCACGCCGTAAGCTGAAACCATGCCCCACTCCTGCGGCCATAAACTCACCCCAGTTGCCCTCCTCCACCAGCACGAGTGCGTCCACGTCCCGGGTTAGCCGGGGCCGGCCCAAAAGGGAAGCCGCCAGGCCGCCGATAACCACTCCCGGAACCTTCCCGGCCTTCCACCAGGCCACCAGGTCCCGCATAACCGCCAGCAGGGGCGCCAGTTCGGTGGGGTCAACCATGATGCTCCTGGCGCAGCCGGGCCCAACGTTCACGGACCAATTCCTCTCCCTCGGCCCGGTTCCATCCGAGCGTTACGGCCGAGGCCAGGAGCGCCGCTGCCTGGCGGAATTTGTCGGCTATCGGCGTGGAGGCCAGCTCATCCTTTTCGGCGGCATTGACGGCTTGCCACCTCTGCTGGAAAGCCTGGGCCTCTCCCTTGGTCAAGGCTTCGCCCGAGGCAGCCTCCATTTCCCGGAGCCGGGTCAAGAGAAACGGCTGAGGACGCCGGCGGCCATTTTCCCACTGGTTTACCGTGCTGAAGGTAACCCCGACTTCGGCGGCGAACTGCTCCTGGGTCAACCCCAACCGCTTTCGCAAGCTCTTTACTAAAGGAGGAATATCGATGGCAGCCACAGTAAATGGGTTCTCCCTATTTAATCTACTATATCATTCAAAATACTCATTTTGTCAAAACATTCGGCAACGATCTCCCGGACAGGCTCCCCAGGGTCTTGGCCTCTTGAATGTATTCTTTCAAGTGATTAATTATTATTAGATAAATTGAATTCTCTAAAGAGGACACAATGCGACCGCGCCAGGTGAAATTTCCTTTCAAAAGTAGACTGAGCCTGAAGCCACTGCTGGATTTCTGGGAAGGCTTATTGGCTGAAGGCAAATGTGGCATGAGTTCCTTGGGGCCGGTTATCCGGCAAAAGTTGGAGAACACCCCTGAGCTCAGGGAACCCATCGAGGACCTCTCCATCCTGGAAAATCACCGGGAATTCATTGATCTGCTGATGACCGTGGTGTTCCCGCCGGCGTTTTGGGAGACTGATTGCGCCGCCGCCTTCGTGCCCTTCCAGTTTACCAGCTTTTATGCCACCCCGGCCTTCAAGACCATGTTCAGGATGGCAGGACCGGGTTTTACGCCACAATTAAACATTGACCCCCAAGAGTGGCAATGGGGCCGGACCCTCAAGGCGTATGTTCTTATCCTGAATAAATATTACGGCATCGACCTCACCTGGGATCATCCCCTGATTGCCAAAGCCCGATGCCCCAAAACCGGCATGGATCGGTTCTTTAATATCGTCCTAGACCCCAAATTCCTGGAAATCAGAGCGATTGGAGAACCCAGGAGTTTGACGGAAGCAGACCGGAACCGGCTTCTGGCTAACGTTACTAACCTGAAACTATGGATGGAGCTGATACCCCCGGAGAACTTTGAATTTCACGGTCTTGGCGTGTTCAAGGCTGTAGATGTGACGGCTCGGGAGATATTATCGGCCCTCCAGGCGGATCTGTTCGAAAAGGAAGCGATTTTTCAGCAGGATGGTTTTGACGGCCTCAGGGAAAAATTGCAGATCTATTTGCAGGAGAAAGACCTGGCCCTGGTCTTGGCCGCCATCCGGGGTGAACAGATTCTCATCTTACCGATTGCCCATAAACAGCCGGAAACGTGCTGCGTCCTGGAGTATGCGCAGCATTACCAAAGAAGTGATTTCCAAGGATCAATCCTCTCCCAGGCGATGAGGCGAAGCGAACCTCTGATCATCGAAGATCTGCAGTATTATCCTAAAAGCACGCCCCTGGAAGAGCGCCTGCTTGAGCAAGGGTGCCGTAGCCTCTATGTCGCCCCCCTTACCTACCAGGATAGGCTCCTGGGAACCTTGATGCTCAAGTCAACCCGGGCCGGGGCGTTGAACGCCCTGAACACGGCCAACCTGGACCAGGTGCTGCCGTTGTTTGCCGTGGCCTTGAATCGCAGCCTGGAACAACTGAACCAAAAGATTCAAGGGGTCATCAAGGAAGAGTTCACCGCGATCCACCCCTCGGTGGAATGGCGCTTTCAGCAGGCCGCCCTGCACCATATCCAGCATAAGGACGAAGGAGTTTCCGGGCTGGAACCCATTGTCTTCCATCAAGTCTATCCCCTGTTCGGCGTTTCGGATATCCGGATGTCCAGTGATCATCGCAACGCCGCCATCCAGGCCGATCTCGTCGAACACTTCCGCCTGGCCCAAGAAATCCTGCGGCTTGCCTATGCCCACCGGCCCTTGCCGATCCTGGCGGCCTACAGCCATCGCGTCGACCAGCAGGTTAAAGCCCTGAAGGTTGGCCTGAATGCGGGGGACGAGATCACCAAGCCGATGTTCATCCAACAGTCGATCGAACCCATTTTTGACCATGTGGCAGGCTTCGGCGCCCCGGTGGCCGAAAAGATAGCCTCTTACCGGGCCGCTCTGGATCCTCAGATGCAGACGATATACCGGAGCCGGCGAGACTTTGAGGACAGTCTCAAGCTTATTAATGAGACTATCGCGGCGTATCTGGAGGAGGAGGAAGCCAAGGCGCAGGAATATTTCCCCCACTATTTTGAAAAACTTAAGACCGACGGGGTGGAACACACCATATATATCGGCGCCAGCATGGTGGAGGACGGTAATTTCTGTCCCATGTATCTGAAAAACCTGCGCCTCTGGCAGCTTATGGTTACCTGTGAGGTGGTGCGCCGCACCGAGGAAATCAAAGGCAGCCTGGCGGTGCCCCTGGAGACTACGCACCTTATTTTGGTCCAGGATTCACCGCTCTCCATCTTCTTCAGTCCTGATGAGCGGCACTTCGAAGTGGCGGGGGCTTACGATATCCGCCATGAGATCATCAAGAAACGGATTGACAAGGCGGTTATCAAAGGCAAGTCCGAGCGGCTTACGCAACCGGGCAAGATTGCCATTGTGTACTCCCAAAAACAGGAGGGCGCGGAGTACCTGGAATATATCGATTACCTCCAGGCCTCCGGCATGCTTAAGGCTGGAACGGAGGATGTGGAGTTGGAGGACCTGCAAGGGGCTCAGGGATTGAAAGCCCTGCGGGTCACAGTAGATTTGCAGGCCTCCCCGCTGCAGGATCAGGCTCTCCCGGAAACCGTCACGGCCGCGGTCAAGGCCCTGCCCAAGCGGACAGATAATTTGGCGGTGCAAGGTTAGACCGGGCTGATGCGCAGCACCGGCTTGATGGTGTCGCCCCGCTCGGCATCGGCGCTGGCCCGGTTGATCTCCCGGAACTCATAGAACTTCACCAATCGGTCCAAGGGAAACCGGCCGGCCTGATAGAGCCCCGGGCCCCTGCCCAAGGCTCTCCTGCTCAGGGGGTAAGCCTGGGCCTGCCCCCCATACCTGCAGACAAATCTTGGCCGCTACCGGGCTAAATCAATACCACGGGCCTGCTTCGCCCCATTCGCCCCAGTCCCAGGCCGCGGCGGCTTGATTCATCTCGGCCGCCTGGTACTGCATCGCCGCCAGGTTGTACTGGGCCGCCAGTCGCTGATATGCCTGGTATTGCTGCTGGTTGCCGGCATAGAGGCAGCCGCAGCCCGCGGCATCAGCATACACGTAGAACAGCTTCGATCCCCGGCTCGCCATGAAAATCTGTTTCTGGGGCATGGCCTGCAAACGGGCTTTCAGCTTAGGCGTAGCGGGGAAAATCTGTTTAAACCCCGCGGCCGAGAGCAGCTGTTCCGCACTCTTGGTTTGCTGGGCTGTTTCGGCCTGCTCGGCCTGCTGCACGGCGGCGCACCCCCCCAGGACCAGGCTGAGAATGATGAGTCCTGCCGCGCTGATCCACCCAACCGTCGTTTTACGCATACGTTATCTCCTTTTCCTGATTTTTGGCGGCCTCACGTGCCTGAGGCGAGGCCTTGGCGACCCCGGAATCCGATAGTGCCGCATTGTGCCCCATAACCCATTATCGGCCAGTGGTTGATGATCATAAAATCCGCCGGGACGACAACCGTCTGAGTTATCTTACGGCGCCTGCTTCACCGCCGGCGGCTTCCAGGTGCCGTCGATGATGGAGGCCTTGGGAGGCTCCACCGGCCAGTAGAGCCGGAGCATCAGAACGAATTTATCTTTGGGGGCCGGTTGGCCCCCAGGCCGATGGGTGTAACCAGGGCCAGGATGACTTTGCCCCCGAAGCCGTGATGCCAGCCGGTCAGTCTTCTCTTGGTGTCTCTCTCAGTTTAACAGCAATTTATTTCTTGATATTTTTTCTTGATATAAAGGTTAGACTATTATTTCTTTTGTCAAGGTGTGCGTCCCACCGTCTCCATTGCCGGCCCGCGCCACTACCCCGGGAAAGCGCCGGTATCGAACCGCCCCGTCCCGGCCCCGAAACGGTTTCCCCAGCCGCTTATGCCCGTTGCCACAAGTTTTTTCTCATCCCCCCGCACCCGGACCCTCTCCTCCCGCCGGGGGGAGAGGGGATAAGAGGAGAGTACCTTTCGCACACCCTTTAAACCGAAAACGGGGGATGATCAATGAGTTATTGGTCACCCCCTGGTTGAGTTCCGGCGTTGGTCACGACGCAGGGAGTCAGGCCAATATTTCCGCCGCCTGGCGCATGAGTTGGGCGATGGCCAGCCTCTGGGGGCAGGCCTGCTCCGCCCGGGAGTAGTCCACCTCGGTCAACCGCCGGCGAATTTCCTCGGGCAGCCCGGCAAAGGTCTCCCGGGCCAGCTCCGGCTCACCGTAATAGCGGTGGTACATGAGGGAGCGCATGACCTCGTTCACGGGCACGGCCCCGCCCAGGGCCGCCTGGCAGAGGTGGCCGCAGCCGGCGCAATAGCCCGCCTGGGTCTCCAGGGCATACTGGTGCAGGGATTCGAACTCTTCCCGGGCCAGTTTGACCTGGTCCCGGGCCGCGGCCACGTTGGCCATCAGGATGGTCAGGTTGGGCATCTGGGAGCAGAGGCTGGCGATCTGGGGGTTCTCCCAGATCACTTTGAGCTTGGCCTGCTTGTCGGTGAAACCCCGTTTCAGAAAGCGGTCGGCCATCTCCAGCTTGGCCTTGCTGGGGATCTTGGGTGCGCCCGGCCCGCCGGCCTGGCTTTTCATGGCCACCATGCCGATCCCGGCCTTCTCGCAGGCGTCCATGGCGGCTTTCAACTTGGGGTCGTTCATGACCCGGAAGTTGTAGGTGAACATCACCGCGTCGATCCAGTCCAGCTTGGCGGCGCCTGCCAGGCAATCCGCCATGTTGGTGTGGGTGCTGAAGCCGAAGAATTTGAATTTACCGGCCTTCTTCATCTCTGCGGCCCACTTCTTAATTGCCGGGGTCATTTCGTCGATGTCGCCGACATTATGGATGAAGAACAGGTCCACATGGTCCGTCTGCAGCCTTTTCAAGCTCTTATCCAGGCGCTCGGTGAAGTTGCCGGCCTTGGTCGTGAGCTTGGTGACCAGGAAGATCTCTTTCCTGGCCTCGGGGTTGCGGCCGAAGAAACGGCCATAGCCCTCCTCGCTCAGGCCGTTGCCATAGGACTCGGCCGTGTCCCAGTAGGTGACGCCCCATTTCAGCGCCTGCTTAAGGAGCAGTTGGTTGTTGATGGTGTCGAACATGCCCCCCAGGTCCAGGATGGACACCTCCACCCCGGTCTTGCCCAGCTTACGTTTGGGCGTGGCCCCGGCCGGGGCCGCGGCAGCCGGCGCCTCCGGCGCGGCCAGGGCCCCGGGCACCCCGGCCCCGGCCACGGCGATCCCGGCCAGTCCCGCGGTCTTGATGAAATCCCGGCGTGTAACGCCGTTAGCTTCAATCTTCTTGCTCATGGTAGACACCTCTTAGGCAATTGGTTAATACAGATTGACCCAACCATACATGCGATTTTTAAGTCCCCCTTTCTTAAAGTGGGGATAAAAACCGTGGCTTTCTTCTCGTTCCCAAGTTGCACTTGGGAACGAAATTTGGAGCCCAAACGCAGCTTGGGAACGAGGCGGGGAAACATCATACCCGACGCCGCACCCTAAATCAGCATCCGCCCCGGGCCGGAACGGGACTCGTTTTCACTGAACACCCGGATGGCCCGCTGGCCCGATACCGGGCATTCATGCTCGCACATGCCGCAGCCGATGCACCTGGCCGCGTCCACGAACGGGCGGGACAGGCGCACCACGATATCCACCCGGGCGTCTTTGGCCGGGAGGCCGTCGGCGGCCAGGGGACTCTCCAGGGTCAGCCCGGCGCCGGCCGTGGCGGTGATGCGCCGCAGCGCGGCGTCGGGCTGTCCGGCGGCCCTGAGGTAATAATCGCCGCTGGCCAGGTTAAGGCCGGTGGGGATGGCCGTCGCCAGCTCCACCGCTTGCCCCTGAATCCCGGCCGGCACCGCCTGGCCGCCCCGGATGGTCTCGTAGGTGGTGCGGACGAAGATGGCCTTGGGGCTTACGGGGCACAACTCCTGACAGACCAGACAGGGCCGGTCCATGGCCCAGGGCAGGCAACGGCCCCGGTCCACAAAGGCCGTGCCCATGCGGATCGGCCCCTGATCGGCGAACTTGCCCAGGCCTTGCTTCTCGTCCAGGCTTAGGGGGCGGATGGCCGCGGTGGGGCAGACCTGGCCGCAGGCGATGCAGTTGGGCTGGCAGCCGCTGCGGCCGATGCGGTAGTTGACCGCCGGGGTCCACAGGCCCTGCAACCCGGCCTCGAACAGGGCGGGCTGGATGATGTTGCCGGGGCAGATGCGCATGCACTGGCCGCACCGGATGCACCGGGCCAAAAAGCCGCTTCGTCCAGGGCCCCGGGGGGACGGATGAGGCCGGCGTCGCGGTTCGCCCCGGCCAGCCCGCCGACGTCCCACATGGAGGCCAGGAGCAGCCCGGACCCGGCCACGATAAAACCGCGCCGGGACAGGTCCGGCAACCCGACCTCCCCGGCCGCCGAGGGTTTGTTGGCAAAGGTGACCCGGTTGGCGGGGCAGCGGTGCAGGCAGTTCATGCACATGACGCACTCGCCGGTGATGATGGTCGCCGAGGGACGGCAGGCCCCTTCACAGTACTGCTCGCAAATTTGGCAATCGCCGCACTTGTCCGCGGTCTTGCCGATGCGCCAGGGGGAAAAGCGGCTTAACAGACCGAACAGCGCCCCCAGAGGGCAGATGAAACGGCAGAAGAACCGGGGCAGGACCAGGTTCAGACCCACCACGGTCAGGAACACCGCCCCCAGCAGCCAGGCCGAGGCGTAAAAACGCGGCTCGTCGCTGAGCCAGCCCAGGCGGTTGTCGGCCAGGGGGGCCAGGGCCAGGTTGACGCTGCGGTGCACCAGGGGCAAGGGGTCGATGAGCCCGGTCTGCACCGAGCCCATGAAGGCCAGGGCCAGCAAAAAGGCCAGGAGGTAGTATTTCAGGGATTGCAGCCGGCGGTGGCGATTGGCCTCCACCCGGCCGGCCGGGCTTTGCCCCCGGCGCGCCAGCCAGCCGGTGGCCTGGTTGATCGTGCCCAGGGGGCAGGCAAAACCGCAGAAGAACCGGCCCACCACCAGGGTCAGGACAATGGCCACCAGGGACCAGGCCAGGGCCGCAAAGAGCGTGCCGGTGGCCAGGACCGTGGCCAGGGAGGTCAGGGGGTCCAGGTCCAGGAGCCAGTTGATGGGCCAGCCGCGCAGCTGCCACCAGGCGGCTCCCAGGGTGGCCGTGACGCAGAACCACAGGAAGACGATCAGGAAGAAGACCTGGCTGATGCGGCGGACGGTGACGATGCGCATGAGATGTGGTCCTAATTTAGCAGCCGGAGTAAGAAATCGGCTTCATCAGCTTTATATAATCCGTTGGCAAATCCCCCTAAATCCCCCTTTTTCAAAGGGGGACTTCTTCAAGGATGTCAGCAAGTCCCCCCCTTTGACCCAGGGGGGTCAGGGGGGATTTAGCCTTTATGGTTTCTCTCGTTCCCAAGTTAAACTTGGGGACGAGAGAACGAGGGATCAAGGTTATCTCCGGCTCCGGGAAGATTACTTCCCCCTCCCCCTGATCCTCTCCCTCATTGGGGGAGAGGGGAAAAGCAGGGACCATGTTATGGCGCCGCAGCTTAAGCACCGGTATTAATCAGCACCGGGTTGAGCTTCTTATAGTCGGCGGTTCCCGCCCCGGCTTTCTCGGCCATGAGAATGTAGGGCACGTCGGCCAGGGTGCGCCCCAAAAGTCCCAGGCCCACCGCGTCGGCAGCCACGGGGTCGGTGGAAACCACCATGGTGCCGGTGTCCTTCAGATCCGACAGCGAGCCCCCCGTGGGGCCGTTGGTCATCATGCTCACCGTGCCGTCCAGGACGCACAGGGTGGGCTTGAGCAACTGGGACAGCTCGGTGATGATGCCGTTGATGTCCTGGTGGAAGACGTTGCGCCGCCCCCCCAGAAAGCCGTAGAAATTCTTGAGGGTCATGGAGGCCCCGGCGCGTTGGTGGTCTTTGACCGGGCTCACCACAATGACCTTGGACACGCCCGTAAAAGCCCCGGCCAGGACCGGCCAATGCTGGAGCAGCTTGCCCCCGGGCAGGCTGAGGGGAGCAAACAGGGCCGGCCGGGGCGCGATGATCCGGGCCCCAATGGTCCGGGCCGCCGCGGCCAGCCCGGTGATCTCGAAGCAGCTGTCGGGATTGTTGATGGGGTTGTCCGTCACCAGCACCTGGGCCGCCCCGGCCTTGAAGCACAGGCCGGCCACCGCCGCCAGGGTCTCCGGGTTGGTGGTGGCCCCCAGGGAGGGCGAGGTGGCGAACGCGGCGTTGACCTTGATGAGCACCCGGTCGCCCTTACTGATGAAGGACTCCATCCCGCCCAGGGCCTTCACTCCCTGCTCCACCATCACCTTCCGGTCCATGCCCCGGACGATGGCCATTTTCCCCGGCCCCGCCGCCAGGGCCTTAGGGATGAAATCCCCCAAGCCGGTCAACGGCTTCTGACCCTGGCCCGGGGCGGGGCCTTTGGGGTCATACAGGGCCAGGCCCAGGCCGCAGGTTCCCAGGGCCAGGACCGAGGCGTACCCCACCCGCTTGAGGAAATCCCGGCGGTTCATTTCGGCAGTTTCCGGTTTGGCGTCCGGTAATTTGGCTGACAATTTTCTGCCCCTGCTTTGTGCTCCAGCTGTTAAAGTCCCCCTTTTTAAAGGGGGATTTAGGGGGATTTCAGCCGGTTATAAAATCCCCCCTACCCCCCTTTACAAAAGGGGGGGGAAAGAACCGCCACCCCTCGCGTCAGACTCGTTTCCGTTCTTCATCCGTGGGTCGCGTCACGGCTTCCCCTTGAGCGCGGTGCGCAGTTTGGCGGCCAGTTCCAGGGCGGCGGCCAGGGAAGTAGCGTCGTGCACCCCGGCCAAAGTCCGCCCTTCGACAAAGACTATTTCAAAGGAGTTATCCAGGGCGAACACTGAGAGGTCACCGGTGGGGCCCGGAGCCTGGACCTTCTGGTAGCCGTTGGCGGTCAGAAAATCCAGGTAGCGTTTGGCCTCCGCCCGGGCCTGGGCCGGGGTGTCCCGTTGGGCGATAAACCCCGTGGCCTTGCCGGCCTTCAGGCTGTATTCCCCGGTGAGCATATTTTTCAGGCTTTCACAACCAAAAACGTCGGCAGAACAGAGGCGCACGGTGTCCCGGGCCAGGCCTTCCTTGGGAAAAAGCGCCGCCGCGTCCTTGGTTTCGCCCACGGCGGGAAGCTTGGCCAGGAGCGCCGCGGCGTAAGCCTCCAGGGACTTTTGCAGCGTCGCCGCGGCCCGGTCGGCGACGATCTCCACGTAATACTTCCCCTGGGTGAAGAACAGGGCATTGGCCGTGGTGTAGGCATTGGCGGTCAGGGCGCTGTTGGGGGAACCGGCACGGCGTTGGCCGCTGAACACGGCAAAGGCATTGGGGGCCGACCCCATATCGTAGAGATAGACGTCCACATGTGTCTCGCCTCCGCCCTTGAGGCCGAAGCTGCGGCAGGACATTTCCTTGAAGCCCGCGGATAGGTAAAGCTCGGCCTTGCCGTCGATCTTGTCGGAGAGGGTTTCCGGACCGTAGCTCTGGACGGGGGTAAGGGGGGTGAACCCTTCGACCTCGGGGAGCAGCGCCGCGGTGGCGGCCAGGGCCTGACCGGCTGCGGCCCGGGGCCGGGCCTTCAGCTCAGGGGCGTGCAGGGCCACGATCACCGCGGGGTTGAATCGGGACTGGACGACCAGAAGCCCGACGGCGATCAGGCCCAGCAGGGCCAGAATGCCGTAACCGGTCAGTTTCTGGGCGGCGCCCACCTTTTCCTTTCGCCGTGCCATAAATCTTCCGAAGCGGCCCGCCTAGTGAGAAAGCTTCTTACCCAGGTTCAGATCATAGATCGGGGCAAATTTGAGATCATGCATCAGGACTTTTTCGGGGGATTGGGCCAGGAGTTCCCCGTTCTTCTGGATGAACCGCAGTTCGGCCCCAACGCCGCACCCCGCGGTGCAGGCGGTATCCAGTTTGGTTTTGGCCGTGGCAAACTCCTCTCCGGCCTTGCTCTTGTGGAATTTTTCCCGCCACTCGATCCATTGCTGGGGCGTCAAGCCACTCTGGTCGATGAAAACGTAGTACACCACCTGGTCCGGGCAGTCCTCCTCCAGGTAGAGGGTGTACTCCGCCAGGGGGGCCTGGGCGCTGGCCCCGGCCGGGCGATTCTTAGCCCCGGACTCGATGAGCCAGGTCGTGGGGCATTTCCGGGAGGCGACAAAGGATTTCACTGTCCCGAAAATGAACCCCGGGTTCATTTCATCGGCCACGAAATTTCCCGCCAGGAATTTTTCCGGCGGGGTGAACGCGGTCAGGCCGTTGGCCTGCCGCAACGCCGCGGCCTTGGCGCTCGCCGCCCAGGCGGTGGTCCCATTGCCAGCCAAGAGCAGAAACCCCAGGAATATCGGCAGTAGACGCATCATACCCCCTCCTTCCGCACTGCAAAATGTGAAATTTTGGGAACGTGGAACTCCGGTAAGATATCCAGATCAGGGGCGACCATAACGGCACCAGGGGCGGATTGCCATGAGACAGGATCCTTGCACTAAATTATGTACATGACAAACAAAAATTGCAAGTACCCTGCTCATGATCAATATGATTATTTGGGGGCAGGGGTGGAGCCTCTTGCAAAACCGTTTTTATGTCATCCTGAACGGAGTGAAGGATCTCAACCTCCTAAAGATACGAGATTCTTCGCTTCACTCAGAATGACAACGGTGGTCAAGAAGGAGTTTCGCAAGAGCCTCTTCTGGCAAACGCGATAAAATGAAAAATAGAGCGGCAGGGCTTTAAGCAGAGGTGCCGCAGCCTGAAAGCGCTAGCAGGCAAAACCCCCTCTCCCCCCAAGGGGCTTATCCTTAACCCATAAGTTTTTCTGCTTGGTGGCACAGCCTTTCCAGGCTGTGCGAAAATCCCTCGCACAGGTTGAAAACCTGTGCCACCAAAAACTTGTTGAATCAACCACTTCGCCACTTATGGGTAATGCTTAGCCCCAAGGGGGGAGAGGGGAAATGTCTCGGAAATTCCCTGGGAAATTATGTCTGACTTATGGGAAAGGTATCTGAGACCAGCCTTTTTGTCTAAACTTCCACCGTCTGGTGGAGGGCCGGGATCATCACCTCCCGGAAACCCAAATCCTGGCGCAGACGGGTGGCGAGTTCGGCGGCCGCGTCCGGATCGCCGTGCACCACAAAGGTGTGCGCCGGGGACGGCGCGAAAGCCCGGGCCCAACCCAGGAGACCCGGCTGATCGGCATGATTGGAAAAGCCGTTCAGCGTCACCACTTCGGCTTCCCGGTGGTATTCCGTCCCGAAGATCCTGACCACCGGGGCCTGTTCCACCAGGCGGCGGCCCAGGGTGTTGGGGGCCTGCCAGCCGACTATCAGAATGGTATTGCGGGAATCCTCGATATTGTTTTTTAAATGGTGCTGGATCCGCCCGGCCTCGGCCATGCCGGAGGCGCTGATGATTACGCAGGGGCCGTGCAGGCTGTGGAGCCGTTTGGACTCCTCCACGTCGCGGATGTACCGTAATTGCCGGAACCCGAAAATATCGCCGTCGGGGTCTTCATGCCGCAGGTAGTCCTGGGTTTCGGCGTCGAAATATGCCGTATGCCGGCGAAAAATATCGGTGACATTAACCGCCAGAGGGCTGTCCACATAGATGGGGATATCCGGCAACTCGCCCTGGTTAGAGAGCTTGTTCAAGAGATAGACGAGGAGCTGGGTGCGCTCCACGGCAAAGGCCGGAATAATGACCTTGCCGCCGCGTTTACTGGTGCGCCCGATGATCTCTTTGAGGGCCCCCGCCGACTCTTCGATGGGGGGGTGCGTGCGGCTGCCGTAAGTGCTCTCGATAAGCAGGATGTCGGCCGCCTTGAGCCGAGTGGGGTCGCGCAACAGGGGCACGTTGGGCCGGCCCAGGTCACCGGTAAAGACCAGGCGCCGGGCGGGGCCGCCTTTCCCGGACGGGAAATCGAGGGCCACGATGGCCGAGCCCAGCATATGGCCGGCATCGTAGAGCGTACAGGTGACGCCGGGCCACAGCGGGTATGGCCGCTCATACTCGATCCCCTCAAAATACTGCAGCGCCTCGGCCGCGTCGGCCCGGGTGTAGATCGGCTCCACCGGGGACTCGCCATGTTTGCGCCGCTGGCGGTTGACATATCGGACGTCTTCCTCTTGAATATGGCCGCTGTCGAGGAGCATGGCGCCGCAGAGGTCAGCCGTCGCCGTGGTGCAGATAATCTTGCCCCGGAACCCTTGTTTCACCAGGTTAGGCAGATTACCCGAATGATCAATGTGGGCGTGAGACAGCACTACGGCATCTAGGCCGGCGGCATCAAAGAGGAAATTCCGGTTGCGGCTGCGGGCCTCGTCGCGCTTGCCCTGATACAGGCCGCAATCGAGAAGGACACTTTTGCCATCCACCCTGATCAAATGCTGAGACCCGGTTACCGTCTGGACTGCGCCATGAAAACTGATCTGCATCGATTCACCTCAAGCCGCTATTTTGCCGGAGCCACCTCAACCAGGGGGCGCCGTTCCGAACTGATGGGGCGCGCCGCTTTCCCGATCTTAAGCCCGCCCATGACCCGGCCCTGCTGATGGGGACTATGATAGTCCAATATTTTTGAAAAATACATGGGTTTGTTGGGGGACTGGCATCACGGACCAGCAGTGGCCGCAGATATCCTGCCCCGGGACCCGGCCTCCCCGGGCCCACCCAGCCGGGGCCGGGTCGTGGCGGTACGCATCACCCCCCTTCATCTCCCCTGCCTAAAATGTTATCGTCATATGGGGTTTGAGACCTCCGCGCCAAGCCATTTTGTCATCCTGAGCGGAGCGAAGGATCTCGTATTTTCTTGTAGTTATGAGATTCTTCGGTCGCTCCGCTCCCTCAGAATGACAGGTTAGGGGACTTTAGCAGAGGTCTCGGGTTTGGTACATCAGTCAGCCTCCGAACCTTTTAATCTTGCACCATTTTTGATACGCTTGGCCGTATGGCACCCCTGGTCAGCGTCATCATCCCCACCTACAACCGAGCCGCCCTGGTGGCCGAAGCCCTGGCCTCGGTTAAAGCCCAAACCTTTCGGGACTTCGAGATCGTGGTGGTGGATGACGGCGGGACCGACGGCACCTGGGAGGTTTTGTCCGACTGTGGGGAGATCCGGGCGCGGCGCCATCCCCACCGCCGGGGGGTGAGCGCCGCCCGCAATACCGGCATCAACGCGGCCCGGGGGCAGTGGCTGGCCTTTCTGGACTCGGACGACCTGTGGCTGCCGGACAAACTGGCCCGGCAGATGGCCTATCTCACCACCCGGCCGAGCCTCTGCCTGTGCCAGACCGACGAGACCTGGGTGCGCCGGGGGGTCAGGGTGAATAAACCCCTGCGTCACCGCAAAGTGGCAGGCAGGATCTTTCTGCCCTCGCTGGAGCGCTGCATGATCAGCCCTTCGGCGGTGATGGTTCACCGGCGGCTCTTTCAGGACCACGGCGCCTTCGATGAGACCCTCCCCGCCGCGGAAGACTACGACCTCTGGCTGCGCCTCACCTGGCGCTACGAAGTGGGCCTGGTGGACGACGCCCCTGATTATCAAGCGGGGCGGGCACCCGGACCAGCTCTCCGGCCAATGGGGTCTGGACCGGTTCCGCATCCGGGCCCTGGTCAAGCTGCTTCAGGACCCGGACCTGCCTGAGCCTTGCGCCCGGGCGGCCCGCCGCACCCTGGCCGCCAAGGGCGCCATCTACGCCCAGGGGTGCGACAAGCGAGGCCGGCGGCAAGAAGCCGCCTGGTATCAGAGCTTGAGCCGGGCGGCCGGCCTGGCGCCGCTGGCCGGTGACCGGCAGATAATAATCCCAACGGAAGGAGCGCAATTTGATAACCTGCTTCAGTAAGAAAGCCCCATTTGACACCTGGTTTACCAACGGCAAGCATGAGGGCCATGCCGACGCGCCGGTGGAAAAAGGCGGCGCTGACGCCGGCTTTGGCCCCCATGAGCTCCTGGAGGCGGCTTTGGCCAGCTGCCTCAACATCTGGATCAGGGTATATGCCCAAACCCATAATATCCCCCTCACCGGCGTGGTGACCGAGGTGACCATGGAGCGCCAGAACCCCGGAGAGGTCGTTTTTCGCTATGCCCTGGAGCTGAAAGGCCATTTGGCCGAGGAGCAGCGCTGGGAGTTGATTCAGGCCGCCCAATCCTGTCCCGTGCATCAAACCCTGGCCGGGAAAATCTCGTTCACCTGCTCGCCCGCCTGAGGGCAAGGGAGCCATAACCTAAAGGAGGTAATCATGGACATTTACGAAGCCATTCATCAACGCCGCAGCCACCGGATGTACAAACCCGAGATACCGCCCAAGGAAACCCTGGAGCGGGTGATCGAGGCGGCCCTCTGGGCCCCCTCCGGGGTCAACGCCCAGGCCTGGGAGATCACGGTCATGGCCGGCAAGGTCCGGGACGACTTCGTGGAACTGGCCAGCAAGGCCACCAAGTATCTCCTCCCGGAATTGGAAAAAGCCGGCGTCCCGGAAAAAGGGCGGGGATTCGTGATGAAGTTTTTCAAGAACCTGGGGGGCGCCCCGGTGGTCATCGCGGTGACCATCACCAAGGATCCCGACCCCGGTATGCAGATGGCCAACATTCAGAGCGGCGCCGCCCTGTTCCAAAACCTAATCCTGGCGGCCCACGCCGAAGGCCTGGGCACCTGCTGGATGACCGGCGCCAATTACCTGGAAAAAGAAATTTTGAAGGTGCTGGGGAAAGAGGACAAGCAGCTCCTGGCCATCACCCCCATCGGCTACTCCGCCAAAGAACCGCCGCCGCCGCCCCGGAAAGACCGGGAAGTCCGCTGGCTGGGGTTTTAGAGGCGGTTGCCAGTTGTCAGTAGTCAGTGGTCAGACGTAGGGTGCGCCCTGCGCACCATTATTGGTGCGTAAAACGCACCCTGAACGCCATAACGCTGGCGGGCACGGCCCGCCCTATTAAAGACTCAGGGGGCGGGCCTCCGGGCCCGCCTCCATCCTATAATGATGGGTCGCTCATGCCATAAATTGCAATTATCCAGGGAAGAGGTTTTTCCCCCTCCCCCTCCCCCCCTCCCACCAGGGGAGGGGAATAATTGGTGAGAACTTTTGCAAGATATTTCCGGGACAAAACACTAGTATTGGAGAGTTAACTTCGTGAAACCCGTATCGGAACAGATGGCCATCATCAGGCAGGGGTGCCAGGAAATCATCCGGGAAGAGGAACTGGCCGCCCGCCTGGAGAAGGCCCGGGCCACGGGGACGCCGCTCCGGGTCAAGGCCGGGTTCGACCCCACCGCCCCGGATTTGCACCTGGGCCACACCGTGCTCATTCAAAAGCTCAAAAATTTCCAGGACCTGGGGCACCAGGTGATTTTTCTCATCGGCGACTTCACCGGCCTGATCGGCGACCCCTCGGGGAAGAGCGAGACCCGGCCGCCCCTGACCGAGGAGCAGGTCAAGGCCAACGCCGCCACCTACGAGCGCCAGATCTTCAAGGTGCTGGACCCGGCCAAGACCATCGTCGACTTCAACAGCCGCTGGATGAAGCCCATGCAGGCCCAGGACCTCATTCGCCTGGCGGCCCGGCACACCGTGGCCCGGATGCTGGAGCGGGAGGATTTTCATAAGCGCTACACCACCCAGACCCCCATCAGCATCCACGAGTTCCTCTACCCCCTGATCCAGGGCTATGATTCCGTGGCGCTGGAAGCCGACGTGGAGTTGGGAGGCACCGACCAGACTTTCAACCTCCTGGTGGGGCGGGATTTGCAGCGGGAGTACGGACAACAGCCCCAGGTGGTGATCACCATGCCCCTGTTGGAGGGCCTGGACGGGGTCCAGAAGATGAGCAAGTCCCTGTCCAACTACGTGGGGATCGACGAGCCGGCCAAAGAGATATTCGGCAAGCTCATGTCCATCTCCGATGACTTGATGATGCGCTACTATGCCCTGTTGACCGACATCACCCCCGGTGAGTTGGCCAGGCTGAAAGATGACCTGGCCTCCGGGGCCAAGCACCCGCGCCAGGTGAAGGAAGATTTGGCCAAGGCCATGGTGGCCCGCTACCACAGCCAGGCCGCGGCGGACCATGAAGCCCAGGAGTTTATTCGGGTCCTGCGGGAGAGAGAAGCACCCGAGGAGATCGAGGCGGTCACCCTGACCATATCCGAGCCGAACCTGTGGCTGGCCCGCTTGATGGTGGACGCGGGTCTGGCGGGCGGCACCTCCGAGGCCCGGCGACTCATCACCCAGGGCGGCGTCCAGGTGGACGGCGAGAAGGTGGCGGATGTCAACCTGGCCTTGGCTGCGGGGAAAACCTACCTCTTAAAGGTGGGCAAACGCCGGTTCAAGCGGGTGACGCTGGAATAGACCAATGGCTTGGGTCACAGCAACTTTGAAAAATTCGCTGGGAGGTTGAACCGGGGATAATAAGGCTGATTATTCTTGGGTAACCAGAGGATAAAGAATTCTTTGGCTTTTCCAATATAACGAATCTTTCTATGTCCCTCTTCCAATACAAAGAAGGGTTTTGTAATTTTTTTACCGTCAATATAAAAATCACCCTCTTCTAACGCAGACAATGGTTGAATAAAATATTTGCCATTTTTAATGGCATAAAATTCACTTTCCAAAGTTTGCGGTGGGTAAATCTGGTACTTTTGGCCCCAAAGCCTTATATCTCCGTTATAAGGCTGAAAATGATTGTCAATAAATTTTTTCAAGCTCTCGGGGAGTCCCTGAAACCTTATATCCTGTAGTACCATGACACATCGCGATTTCAGGAGTGCTTGTGGCACCTGCTGTGCTATATAATTTTTTAACTTATGCCTCAATAAAGAATCTGTATAAAAAAAATAATAAACATGGGGTCTGGTTACATAACCGCCAGAGTTATCATAGATAGTATCGTCTTGGTTGGTGAGATCATTTATTTTGGTGAATATCTCTTCTTGATATGAGTTATCTAATGCAATCAAGTTACTAATTTTTACATTAGAATTTATTAAAGATAATAATATAAATATACATAACGCCACATACAGTGCTAAGGCCCCCGTCATTTTTTTCGCATACCATTTCCAACATGCTCGAAAAGCCCAAGCCACACCACGCGCCGAAAATGTGGCCAAAATTGCCACGAATGGGATAAGGCTATAACTAAATGGCGCAGTCTGAATAGCATAACTAATAAAAGAAGTTAACAAAGCTCCCAGCAAAATTAAATCCGGATTCCCCCAAGGATAATTGGATTTTTTAATGATATTGTCAATAGTGTAGACAACTCCTATAAAAGCAAACGGAAAAAGCCACCAATAATCAAACAAAAAGGGGATAAAATATTGTGTCCAGGAAAACCCTTGATATTCCTGCTGATGGATAAAGGCCCATTTGATACACCAAAAATACCATTCTGACCAAGATTGAGTAACGGTAAGATAGAGAAAAATGGGAACTAAACCAGTTAGACTTCCCAGCACAACCATTGATGGTTTGCCCAGAAGATAATTCTCATTGCCATGCCTTCTGTTCCAAATTACATCGATAATAAATCCAATCAAAAATACTAGGCCATAATAAAAGACCTTTTGTGACCCCCAGAGCGAAAATATAATAAGCAACCCAACCAAAAAACCTTTCGATGCAGGTTTTTTAATAAAATAAAGGAGTGCAATTGCTGCAATAAATAACGAAAAAGCAACTGTGTCGGGCCTAATTTCAGTGGCCCTGCCAGAAAACGTAGCCACTGCAAGTAAAAGCAGTGGCGCTATTATCCCACTCAAATAATCACTCTTGGCATTAATTATATATATAGATATAACTATAATTAGTACAAATAGAACCATAATGATTCTAAGATAGATTGTGTTGGCAGGATTGTTGTTGAGATAACAAAATGGGAGAGCCAATAATTGATATATCAAGGGAAAATGATGGTCGAAAAAATCTCTAAATGGAACATTTCCTTTGGAGACAAGCCATGATGCATGTGCATATTGAAATTCATCGATGGTATAATATTTAAAAATAGCCAGCCGTACCATTTGAAACATAAACCATATCATTAACAACAAGCTGGCAATATATATGATTACTTCATGCTTTAAATGATTAAGTTTAAATCGGCTATACTCTCTTGCTAAATTGATAATCATGCTGCTTCTCTAATCTCATGATTGCAATTTTATTAACCTTTATAAATAGTTTCGGTGTTGGTTATTCAGTGCCCTAAGCCTCCTTCGCCAGTTCCCTTCGTGTCTTTTCCTTTTCTCCCGCCCCGGGGCCGGCGGCGCCTTTGGCGGCGGCGTTTAGCCGGGGGGGGCGGCGCGGGCATGGCCTCGGGGTCACAGCGTTCCAGCAGTTCCGCTTCCGGCGCGGTTCTGATCTGATGGAGCAGCCAGGTGGCGGGATAGAGGCTCAGCCGGGTCAGGCGGACCGGGATGGGCTGGCCTTTGGCCAGGAGAGGCGCCACCCGCGCCTCCAGGGCCAGCATCTGGGAGACCTCGTCCTGCCGGGCCCGGGGGAACTCGATGCCCCCCAGGGCCGCCTTGATCCGCTCCTGAATGAACTCCCGCAGTTCCTTGAATTCCCGGGGCTTAAGCTCCGGCTCGAAAAAGGCGGTGAGAAATACGGCCCAGAGCAGGCTGTCGGACACCGGGTAGCTGTTTTGGACCATGAGGTCCAGCCGGCCGATCAGGTCCAGCAGGCGGCTCTCCCCCGCCTCCCCCAGCCTTCCGGCCCAGGCCGGGAAGATGGCATAGAACAGCTTTGAGTCCAGCATCAGCTCAAAGAAGGGCAGGGCCTGGCCGCTGTGGAAATCCTTCAGGAGTTCATCCCGCACCCGGGCCGGGGGGCAGGTACGGATGAGGTGGCCCTTGACCAGGATTTCCTCCCAGGCCGCGGCGTCGATGGTGAAGCCGATGCGGGCGGCGTGGCGCAGCACCCGGAGCATGCGCACCGGGTCCCGCTCGAAGCGCACGGAGGGCTCCCCGATAACCCGGATGCGCCGGGCCTCCAGGTCCTCCATGCCTCCCACGTAGTCCACCAGGGAAAAGTCGCCGATGTTGTAAAACAGGCCGTTGATGGTCAGGTCCCGGCGCTGGGCATCCTCCGCCGGAGTGCCGTAGGTAGTATCTTTCGGGGGGCTGCCGTCATGCTCCACTAATTCTTCGAATTCGGACCGGCACCGGAAGGTGGAGACCTCGACGATGTGCCCGCCTTTGAAAAAGACCTGGACCAGCCGGAAACGCCGGCCGATGATGCGGCTGTTTCGGAAGAGTTTCCGTAGTTCCCCGGGCCGGGCGTCGGTCACCACGTCGAAGTCCTTGGGCTTCTTGCCCAGGAGCAAGTCCCGGACGCCGCCCCCCACCAGGTAGGCGGTGTAGCCGGAATGGTGGAGGCGGTAAAGAACTTTCAGGGCCTCCACGTCGATGTCTCGCCGGGAGACGGTATGTTCGGGCCGGGGAATGATGTGGGGTGGGGTCTGAGGAGGCCCTGAGGATTCCGACTGCATTTGATAATTATAGTTAAATTATCAACATTTTATAACCCCTAAATCTTTAAAAATGGTGAAATACCTGCCGACTCCGGCCCCAACCAGGAAAAAACCGCCGGGGAGGGGGAATTATTGACAAGCGCGGTGAATCCATATATTTCTAAGCTGTTAGAGGTTTAAGCCGGTGGGGGCAGAAAACCGTGGTTACCGTATCCTGATCCTGGCCCTGGCTACCTGGGGCGGGGTTGGGTTCCTCCCCTTCATGCCCGGCACCTGGGGCACCCTGGCGGCCCTGCCGCTGTGGTATTATTGCGCCCAGACCGGCCCCTGGGTCTACGGTCTGACGGTGGCGGCCCTGGTCATCCTGGGCCTTGGGGTGGCGGGCCCGGCCCAGGAGATGTTGGGGCGGACGGACCACGGGTCCATCGTGGTGGACGAAGTTGCGGGCCTGTTCATCACCCTGGCCGGCGTCTCCCCGACCTGGGAGCACGCGGTCCTGGGCCTGGTCATCTTCCGGACCCTGGACATCCTGAAACCGTTCCCCATCCGCTGGTTCGGCGAGGGAGGTAAAGGGGGCCTGGAAGTAATGGCCGACGACGTCGCCGCGGGAGTAATCGGCCGGCTGGTGTTGGAAGGAGTCATGATTTTTTGGGGGAGGGGCTAAGGGAGGATTAGTAGTCAGTGCCAGTTTTCAGTTGTCAGATGGACAACTGCCTTTTTACTGACCGCTGACCACTGACCACTGGCAACTGCTATGATACAAGGCGAGATCATCACCACCGGCACCGAGTTGATTACCGGCCAGATTGCCGACTCCAATGCCGGGTACATCATCCGGCGGCTCCACGAGGCCGGGCTGACCGCGACGCGCCTCACCACGGTGGGGGACGAATCGCCCCTGATCCGGGAGGTCCTGGAGGCGGGGCTGGGCCGGTCCCGGTTTATCATCATCACCGGCGGCCTGGGGCCCACCGAAGACGATGTCACCGTCCCGGCCGCGGCCCTGGCTCTGGACCGGCGCCTGGTGATCCATGCCGGTCTGTTGGAACGCATCCGCCGGTGTCTGGGGGAGCGCCAGATCCCCTGGGCGGAGCGCTATGCCAGCCTGGCCCTGATCCCGGAGGGGGCCCAGCTTTTGGACCCCGGCGGCATGGCCTGCGGCTTTGCCTTGACCCACCAGGGAGTGCGCCTCTTCTTTCTCCCCGGGGTGCCCCAGGAAATGCGGACCCTGTTTGACGGTATCGTCCTGCCCAGCCTGGTGGCCTGGGCCGGCCCGGGGGAGGCCTGGGCCCGGCGCACCCTGCGCTTTTTCGGGATTGCCGAGGGCCAGTTGGAGGAGGTCATCTCCCGGCTGCCCGATTTTGATGCCGGGGTGAGGGTGGGGTTTTACCCCAAGTTCCCCGAAACCCACCTGAGCCTGACGGTGCGGGGAGCGGACCGGGAGACCCTCGAGGCCATCCTGGACAGCCTTACGGGGATTTTGGCCGAGGCGGTGGGCGAACACCTGGTGGGGCCCGAAACCGTGACCCTGGAGGAACTGGTGGGCCGCTACCTTAAAGCCCGGAAGCTCACCCTGGCGGTGGCGGAGTCTTGTACGGGAGGCCTCATCGGGCATCGCCTCACCGGCGTGCCCGGGGCCTCGGACTATTTCCTGGGCGGCGTGGTGAGCTACAGCAACGACGCTAAATGCGACCTGCTGGGGGTGCCGGCCGCGGTCCTGGCCCGGCACGGGGCGGTGAGCCCGGAGACGGCCCGGGCCATGGCCCAAGGGGTCAGGGCGGCCTTTCACGCCACCGTCGGCCTGGCGGTGACCGGTATCGCCGGTCCCAGCGGCGGCAGTCCTGAAAAACCCGTGGGCACCGTGTACATCGCCCTGGCCGCCGACCAGGAGGAAGAGGTCTGCCACTATCAATTTTACGGCAACCGGGAGGAGATCAAAATCCTCACCGCCGAGACCGCCCTGGACCTGTTGCGGAGGGAGCTGAAAGAGTAGTCAGCTGTTAGCCGTTAGCTATCAGCTGACTCCACTCGTTCCCAAGTTGCACTGAGGAACGACGATGAACTGCCAAGCTAAGCTTGGCCGATGAAAGCGTTAAGGCGTTCCCAGGCACAGCCTGGGAACGAGGCAAAGTTTTTCGTAGGGTGCGTTTCACGCACCATTAATGGTATTGCGAAATCCAAGGCGTTTAATTGGTGCGTAAGACGCACCCTACTGAAGACTGAAAAATGATCCGCGCTTTTCTGGCCATCGAGTTGCCCGACGCCCTCCGCCCCGGCCTGGCCCAGGTCCAGGGGGAGCTCAAACGGAGCCACGCCGACGTGCGCTGGGTGCAGGTGGGGAACATTCACCTGACCCTGAAATTCTTCGGCAACGTCCCGGAGGACGAAATCGATGCCCTGGCCCTGGCGGCCCGCCAGGCCGCGGCCGAGGCGGCGCCGTTGCAGCTTCAGGCCACCGGCGTCGGGGCCTTTCCGTCCCCCAAGCCCCCCGGGTGGTGTGGCTGGGGCTGGGGGGCGACGTGGTGCCCCTGACGCAGCTCTTCTACCGGTTGGAGAAGGCCTTCACCACCCTGGGCTATCTGCCGGAGGGCCGGGCCTTCAACCCGCACCTCACCCTGGGCCGGGTGAAGTCCCCGGCGAACCGGGACCGGCTGGCCAAGATGCTGGCCAAAATGCCGCCCCTGGACTGGGCGCCCTTTGAGGTCAAGGAGTTGATCCTGTTTCAGAGCGTCTTGTCGCCTCAAGGGTCGAAGTACACGCCGTTGAAGGTGATTCCGTTGGGCTAACCCTGTAGGGGCGGACCTGGGTGTCCGCCCTAAAAAGGGGGCACACGCAGGTGCCCCCCTACAAAACAGAAATCATAGGGCGGCCCGTGGCCGCCGAAAAATGCTGGTGCTTGTGAACCAAGAGAAAAGGTTTGACAAAGACAGGTTAATGTAATACATTGTAAGACATGAAGACGAATACATTGACCATCAGGCTGGACGAGGAGTTGGATAAGCTCCTGACGAAGGCGGCGAAGCAATCGGGCAAGAATCGGAGTGAGATTGCCCGGGAGGCGCTGCGCCGCCAACTCCGGGTCAGTCAGTTCGAAGCCCTGCGCAGGAAGATTATGCCTTTCGCCGAGGCGCGGGGCTATCTCACCGATGAGGACGTGTTCCGGGAAGTTTCGTGAGGGTTCTCCTGGACACTAACGTCATCGTCAGCGCGGTTGCGACCCGGGGGCTGTGCGCCGACGTCTTCCGTGCGGTATTGGCGGCCCATGAACTCGTCACCTGTGCCAGGGTTCTTCAGGAGGTGCCGCGCATCTTGGCCATGAAGTTCGGCGTCCCGGAACCGTTGATCGCGGAATACCTTGAACTTATCGTCCAGGATGCCATCGTGGCCGAGCCTGGAGACCTGCCGGACCTCCCCATCCAGGACCAGGATGACGCGGAAATCGTCGCCGCGGCCATCGGCGCCAGGGCAGAGGTTCTGGTTACCGGTGATCACGAGTTGCAAAGCCTCAAGAACATCGGGCAACTAAGGATTATTTCCCCGAGAGCCTTCTGGGAAGAACTGACGGCCCAGGAATAAAGGTTTCGTAGGGTGCGTCTCACGCACCATCAGGTCAGCATTTCCGAGAAAGGCATAAATGGTGCGTGAGACGCACCCTACGGCCTGCGCTGCTGGCCAAAATGCCGCCCCTGGACTGGCCGCCCGTTGAGGTCAAGGAGTTGATCCTGTTCCAGAGCGTCTTGTCGCCTCAAGGGTCGAAGTACACGCCGTTGAAGGTGATTCCCTTGGGATGACCATGTTAGGGGCGGACCTAAGGGGCCGCCCTGACAAGGGGGCACACGAAGGTGCCCCCCTACAAAACAGAAATCATAGGGCGGCCCGTGGCCGCCGAAGACCAACCGGCGTGCACGGCACGCCCTATGTGGGCTGCACCCCGAAGCAGGAGCTTCGGGACAGAGGGCGTCCCCAAGCAGGAGCTTGGGAACGAGAACCGCGCTAGCGGCTGTGAATTGGATGACATCCTGGTGGGAATTGTCTAATGGAACCAAGCGCAGGCTAAAGCCTGCGGCTACCAATTTCAATAATACCCAATGAAAAAGGAAAAAATATGAGCGATCAAGGTTCGGCAGACCGCACCAAGGCCCTGGACCAGGCGTTGGGGCAGATTGAGAAGAATTACGGCAAGGGCGCCATCATGCGCCTGGGGGCCGAGGAAAAAATGGACGTGGCGGTGATCCCCACCGGCTGCCTCTCCCTGGACCTGGCCTTGGGGATCGGCGGCATCCCCCGGGGCCGGGTGGTGGAGATCTACGGCCCGGAATCCTCCGGGAAAACCACCCTGGCCCTGCACGTCATCGCCGAGGCCCAGCGCCGGGGCGGCGTGGCGGCCTTTATCGACGCCGAACACGCCCTGGACGTGACCTACGCCCGGAAGCTGGGGGTCAAAACCGAGGACCTGCTCATCTCCCAGCCCGATTCCGGGGAACAGGCCATGGAAATCACCGAGATCCTGGTGCGCAGCAATGCCATCGACGTGGCGGTGGTGGATTCGGTGGCCGCGCTGGTGCCCCGTTCCGAGATCGAAGGGGATATGGGGGACGCCCAGATGGGCTCCCAGGCCCGGCTCATGTCCCAGGCCCTGCGCAAACTCACCTCGGCCATCAGCAAGTCCATGACCACGGTGATTTTCATCAACCAGATCCGCCACAAGATCGGGGTGATGTTCGGCAACCCCGAGACCACCACCGGCGGCAACGCCCTGAAGTTCTACGCCTCCATGCGCCTGGACATCCGCAAGATGGCCACCATCAAGCAGTCTGACGAAGTTATCGGGGTCCACGCCCGGGTCAAGGTGGTGAAAAACAAGCTGGCGGCGCCCTTTAGAGAGGCGGAATTCGACATCATCTACGGCCAGGGTATCTCCCGGGAAGGGGACCTCCTGGATCTGGCCGCGGCCCAGGGGCTCATAGCCAAGAGCGGCGCCTGGTACAGCCACGGCTCCGAGCGCATCGCCCAGGGCCGGGAAAATGCCAAGACTTATCTGAAGGACCATCAGGAACTGGCCAACGACCTGGAGCAACAGATCCGGGCTTTCCACGGTTTGCTGCCCGAAGAGGCAAAAACCCCGCCACAGGAGTAGGACATGACCAGCCGCGAGATCCGGGAAACCTTTTTACGCTTCTTCGAATCCCAGGGCCACACCCGGGTAGTCAGTTCCCCCCTGGTGCCCGCCGGGGACCCCACCCTGCTGTTCACCAACGCGGGCATGGTGCAGTTTAAAAAGGTGTTCCTGGGAGAAGACCCCCGGGCTTACAGCCGGGCCGCCAGTTCCCAGAAGTGCGTCCGGGCCGGCGGCAAGCACAACGACCTGGAAAACGTCGGCTTCACCGCCCGGCACCACACCTTCTTCGAAATGCTGGGGAACTTCTCCTTCGGCGATTATTTCAAGGAAGGGGCCATCGAGATGGCCTGGGAGCTCCTGACCCAACACTATAAACTGCCAGCGGATAAATTGTGGGCCACCGTCTTCCACGAGGACGAAGAACGCGGCCCGCCTCTGGGAAAAAATCTCCGGGCTGCCGCCTTCCCGCATCATCGGCATGGGGGAAAAGGACAATTTTTGGGCCATGGGCGATACCGGGCCCTGCGGCCCCTGCTCCGAGATCCTCATCGACCAGGGCGAAGCCATGTCCTGCGGCCCAAACTGCGGCATCGGCAGGTGCGAATGCGACCGGTACCTGGAAATTTGGAACCTGGTCTTCATGCAGTATAATCGCACCGCCGACGGTGTCCTCACCCCCCTGCCCAAACCCAGCATCGACACCGGCATGGGCCTGGAGCGCCTCTGCGCCGTCATCCAGGGGGTCAAGAGCAATTTCGACTGCGACCTGCTGCGGCCGGTGATCGCCGGGGTCGAAGCTCTGGCCGGCCAGGCCTATGGCGCCAGCGAAACAGCAGAACGTGCCCTTCCGGGTCATCGCCGACCATTCCCGGGCCACCGCTTTTCTGATCGCCGACGGGGTGCTGCCGTCCAACGAAGGCCGGGGCTACGTGCTGCGGCGCATCATGCGCCGGGCCATCCGCTTCGGGCGGCTCCTGAACCTGCCCACCCCGTTCCTGTCCCGGGTCTGCGACGGGGTAGTGGAACTCATGGGCGACATTTATCCCGAACTGGTGGCCATGCACCAGATCATGACCCGGGTGGTAATCGGCGAGGAAGAGCGGTTTTCCGATACCCTGGACCATGGCCTGAAGCTGTTGAGCGAAGAACTGGCCTCCCTCAAGGCCCACAGCGAGAAGATCCTGCCCGGCGAGGTGGCCTTCAAGCTCTATGACACTTACGGCTTTCCCCTGGACCTGGTCCAGGACACCCTCCGGGAGGAGGGCCTGGTGCTGGACCTGGAAGGCTTCGAAGCCCACATGCAGGCGCAGCGGGAGGCCTCCCGGCAGTCCTGGAAAGGCGGCCCGGGTGAGGATCTCCCCCAGGTCTACCAGGAGCTGGCGGAGTGGCCGGCCACCAAATTCCTGGGCTACGACGCCCTGGAAGGCGACAGCGACATCCTGGCCCTCATCGTCGAGGCCGGGCACAATGCCCAGGCCGAGGCCGGCGAGGAGGTGGAGGTGGTTGCCAAAGCCACTCCCTTCTACGGCGAATCCGGCGGCCAGGTGGGAGACACCGGCGTTATCTCCGGGCGACGGCTGGCGCGTCCGGGTGACCGCCACCCAGAAGCTCCCCAACGACCTCATCGTCCACCAGGGCAAGGTGGAGAGCCGGGGTGGTCCATGTCAACGACCCGGCGCACCTGGTGGTGGACGCGGCCCGGCGCCGGCGCATCATGGCCCACCACACCGCCACCCATCTCCTCCAGGCGGTGCTGCGGCGCCACCTGGGCGACCACGTCAAGCAGTCCGGCTCCATGGTGGACCCGGAGCGCCTGCGCTTCGACTTCACCCACTACCAGGCCATCAGCCCCGGTGAGCTGGAGGCCATCGAACTGGACCTGAACCAGGCCGTGGCCGCCAACCTGCCGGTGCACACCGACCAGATGTCCATGGACCAGGCCCTGGAGAGCGGGGCCACCGCCCTGTTCGAGGAAAAATACGGCGATCACGTCCGGGTGGTGGCCATCCCCGAGGTCAGCCAGGAACTCTGCGGCGGCACCCACGTGGAGCGCACCGGGGACCTGGGCCTGTGCAAAATTACCACCGAGACCTCCATCGCCGCGGGCATCCGGCGCATCGAGGCGGTATGCGGCGTCGAGGCGGTAAAACTCACCCAGGAGCAGGCCCGGGAGCTGGACCAGGCCGCGGGCCTGGTGAAAGGCAGCCGGGGGGACCTGGTGGCCCGCCTGGAAAAGCTGCTGGCCCAACAGAAGAAGCTGGAAAAAGACCTGGAGGCCCTCAAGGGCCGCCTGGCCGCAACCCAGGCCAAAGACCTCATGGGCCAGGTGCGCCAGGTGGAGGGCGTCGCGGTCCTGGCGCTGCCGGTGGACGCCGCCGACCCCAAGACCCTGCGGGATTTTGCGGTGAAATTCCAGGACAAGCTCAAAAGCGGCATCGTGGTCCTGGGGAGCGCCGCGGGCGACAAGGCCATGCTCATCGCCCTGGTCAGTAAGGACCTGACCAAGCGCTTCCCCGCCGGGGAGATCATCAAGGCCATCGCCCCGGCCATCGGCGGCAGCGGCGGCGGCCGCCCCGACATGGCCCAGGCCGGCGGCCCGGATAAAGATAAAATCCCCGCCGCCCTGGAGCAGGTCTATGAGGTCGTGGCCCAAAAGGCGAAGGGGTAGAGGGCGGAGAAAGACGGATGATTGTGGGGGAGGGGGCTAAGGGTACTTCGTAGAGTGGCCCTTACCCCCTCTCCCACACCCCTAATCCCGTAAGTAGGGGCGACCCGCTGGGTCGCCCTGAAGTGTGGGGTGTGCACTGCGAAATCACAAAACTGTTCCGTTACCCTCGTTCCCAAGTGCAACTTGGGAACGAGAAAAAACGAGAGGAAATATCGGGTGCGGCCGATAGGTTAATCATGCCCCTGGTTGCTCCAAGAAACCTGGGGCCCATGTGCGTCAACAGGCCGGAGCTTGGAGACGAGAAAGCAGAAAAATAAACCATGAGCTTTAGCCACGCCTTTAAAGAAAAAATCGCCCAGATGACCGATGAGCGGATAGGGGTTCCGGCCATCGATGCCCACCTGCATATCGTCAATTTTCTCCAGCAAACCGACGGCCTTCAGGTCCTGCTGGATGCCATGCCCAAAGCCAACGTGGAGAAGAGCGTCATCTGCGGCCTGCCGGTAAGGAAAAAATGGTCGATCTCGGAGCCGGAAAGGCCCGATTATTATCTGAGCGATGACGCCAGATGCTATTATTTTGCCGCTACCGATGAAATAGTCGCCTCTGAATATTTACAATTGGCTTCTCCGGCGAGGGCAAAGTTCGCCCCTTTGCTGTGCGGCTTCAACCCCACTGACTTTCTGGCCATTGATTACGTCGACTCTATGTTCCGCAAATATCCTTTTTGGCGGGGTGTCGGGGAATTGCTGCTCAGACACGATGATCTCACCGCCCTGACCGAGGGCGAGAGGGCCCGGGTTAACCATCCGGCGCTGTTTGACGTCTATGCTTTTTGTGCCGAAAAGGATCTCCCGGTGTTAATCCATCACAACTGCACCGCGGTGATGCATGCCCCCCATTTCGAATATTTGCCTGAAATTGAGGAGGTGCTGCACAAATTTCCGAAGTTGCGGTTTATCTGGGCCCATTGCGGTTATTCCCGGCGCATTCCCCACAAGGATTATTTCCCGATGGTGGACGGCATGCTCCGGCGCCACCCCGGGCTTTTTGTAGATTTCTCCTGGATATTTTACGATGAAATCGTGGCTCACCAACCTGCCGCCCACCAGAAATGGGCTCATCTGGTCCAGGAGTTTTCCGACCGCGTCATGATCGGCACAGATTTATGCGGGCACTTTGATCTCTTCGGCAAAACCATGGCCCGCTTTAATAGCCTCCTCAGGTTACTCCCCGACCCTATCCAGGAAAAAATTGCCAGGAAAAATGCTGAAGAAATTTATTTTACGTGAACGGGAAACCGATCATGGACATAAGCTATAGTCAGTGCCAAAAGTTTTTTCCGTTACGGGAAGCCTGCAAATCCCCCCTAACCTCCCTTGAGAAAAGGGGGGTGATTCTTTTCCACTCAAGCTCCTCTGGTTGAGACAAAATGACGCCTAAAATCGGTTTTGAAATGACTTCTATCCCGGATAATTCGCCAGGCAGCAAAGACCTTGGTGGCACAGGCTTTCCAGCCTGTGCAAAAAACACTCTACTTTTCAGGGTAATTTAATTTACTGTTATAATTTAGTAGGTTATGTAATATTTTGAAAAGTTCATGGATAAAGCGGGCTAGGGCAAAGGCTCCAGGTTGGGGAGCACCGCTTGGCATTCATCTTATCTCCGTCACGTTAAGGCTACTGGTGCTACCATAACGGCAAAGAAATGAGGGGGGCATAAATGACCGGCTACATTCTCCTGGGCGTGGTGGTGGTCCTGTTGCTCGGGGCCGTGACGATTTACAACAAGCTGGTGACCAACAAGAATATGGTGGCCGAGGGCTGGAGCGGCATCGACGTCCAGCTGAAGCGGCGCAACGACCTCATCCCCAATCTGATTGAATCGGTGAAGGGCTACATGGGCCACGAGCGGGGCGTCCTGGACCAGGTGACGGAGCTTCGGGCCAAGAGCCAGGCGGCCCAGAGCGTGGGGGAGAAGGCCAAGGCGGAAGGGGCCATGGGCGCAGCCCTGGCCAACCTCTTTGCGGTGGCGGAAAACTATCCCGATTTGAAGGCGTCCCAGAATTTCCTGGACCTGCAAAAATCCCTGGCCGACATCGAGGACCAGGTCCAGTTGGCCCGGCGCTATTACAACGGGGCCGCCCGGAACTTCAACATCCTGATCCAGTCTTTTCCCAGCAACCTGCTGGCCTCGGCCTTCCACTTCACCACGGTGGAATATTTCGAGATCGGGGACGCCGCCGAACGGGCCGTGCCCAAGGTGTCTTTTCCCTAAATGGGACCGAAAAAGAGCTTAACTTCCCATCAAATTTGGTAGGGGCGGACCTGCGTGTCCGCCCTCGAGCCGGGCGCACCCACAGGTGCGCCCCTACAGGAATATTAGAGTGATTGTCAAAAGTTTTTCCGATAGGGGAAGCCTTATAATCGCCCCTGCCCCCCTTTTAAAAAAGGGGGGGCACTACAAGGAGTTGCTGTTAAAGTCCCCCTTTGAAAAAGGGGGATTTAGGGGGATTTGGAAACCTCCAAACGGAAGGAATTTATGGCAAACTCTCTAGGATAGAATTGACAGGTACACACCTATGAAGCGCCGCGCCTATCTCCTGACCCTTACGGCCCTCGCCATCCTGGTCTTTCTGGCCGGGGCCGCCCCCGTATCGGCCCAATCCGAGCGCATCCTCAATTTCAAGAGCCTCATCAAGGTCCATGCCGACGCCTCCATGACCGTCACCGAGGACATCACGGTGCAGGCCGACCGCCGGGAGATCAAGCGGGGCATCATCCGGGATTTTCCCACCACCTACCGGGACCGGCTGGGCAACACCATCACGGTGGGCTTTCAACTGGAGGAAGTCCTGCGGGACGGCCGGCCCGAGCCCTACCACACCCGGCGCGCCGCCAATGGCATTAAGATCTACATCGGCAAGAAAGACGTGTTTCTCAGGCCCGGGGAATACACCTACACCATCAGGTACCGGGTCGACCGGGAGCTGGGCTTCTTCAAGGATTTTGACGAGCTCTACTGGAACGTCACCGGCAACGGCTGGACCTTTGCCATCGACCGGGCCGAAGCCGTCATCGATCTGCCCCCGGGGGCCAAAATCCTGAAGTATGCGGCCTATACCGGCTATCAGGGGGGGCGGGGCCAGGATTTTACGGTGCAAACCGGGGACCACGACATTGTCTTCAAGACCACCCGGGGGCTGGCCCCCAGGCAGGGCCTGACCGTAGCAGTGGCCTGGCCCAAGGGCGTGGTGCACGAGCCCTCCGAGCCAGGAGCGCATGGGCTTCTTCCTCAGGGACAACGTCGCCACGGCCATCGGCTTTATCTGGCTGATGGTGCTCCTGGGGTTCTATCTCTGGGCCTGGTTCCGGGTGGGCCGGGACCCGGCCAAAGGCACCATCATTCCCCTGTTCGCCCCGCCGGCCGGTTTTTCACCCGCGGGGGTGCGTTTCGTCAGCCGTATGGGATATGACGACAAGGCCTTCGCCGCCGCGGTGGTGGACATGGCGGTGAAAGGGGGGGTGCTGATCCAGGAAGACGGCGGCGATTACACCCTGGTCCGCCGGGATGCAGCCAAGGAAGCCCTGTCCCGGGGCGAGCAACTGGTCACCGCCCAACTCTTCCCCCGGGGCGGGTCGGTTAAGCTGGAAAACAAAAACCACACGATAATCAAGGGCGCCATCGACGCCCTGAAAAAAAACCTGCGGATGGAACTGGAAAAGATCTACTTCGTCACCAACTCGGGCTATCTGGGGCCCGGGGTCGCCATCACCATCCTGGCCGCGGTCCTGGTCATCCTGATGTCCCGGGACCGCGCCGCCGCGGGGTTTGGGGCCCTGTGGCTGACCATCTGGACGGTGGCCTGCTATTTTCTGGCGGTCACGGCCTACAAGAGTTGGCTGGCGGTCCGGGGCGGCGGCCTGAGGAAAGTGGGAACCGCCCTGCTCACCACCCTGTTTGCCCTGCCCTTTTTTGCGGGTGAGATCGCCGGACTCGTGATGTTGGGCTCGGCCCTGTCCATCCCCGGGGCCCTCATCCTGGCCGCCATGGCCTTCCTCAACGCCTTGTTCTACCACCTGCTCAAGGCCCCCACCCTGGCAGGCCGCAAGATCATGGACCAGATCGAGGGTTTTAAACTCTACCTGTCGGTGGCGGAAAAAGAGCGGCTCAACCTCCTCAATCCCCCGGAAAAGACGCCGGCGCTCTTCGAAAAATACCTGCCCTTCGCCCTGGCCCTGGATGTGGAGAATGCCTGGAGCGAGCAGTTCGCCGAGGTGCTGGCCCAGGCGGGGACCGCGACCCAGCCCTACTCCCCCATCTGGTATTCCGGCAGTTCCTGGGACAGCTTCCACACCTCCCGCTTCACCGATACCCTGGGCAGTTCCTTTGCCAGCGCCATCTCGTCATCCTCATCCCCCCCGGGCTCGTCCTCGGGGAGCGGCGGCGGCGGGTTTTCCGGCGGCGGGGGCGGCGGCGGCGGGGGCAGCGGCTGGTAAATTGAGGCCCAAAGCACGACGGGGCGGACCGTTCGGTCCGCCCCGGGAATTATGAATCCTTCCCTGCCCCTCCGGCCTCAGTACCTTTGTTCCTCAATACGGGAGCCTATTTTTCCCTTTCGAGGAGATCACTTCCCCCTCACCCTGGCGTCAGCGCACTTATAGCTTTTGCCATAAATTCTTTCCCCTTGGAGGTTCTCAAATCCCCCTAAATCCCCCTTTTACAAAGGGGGACTTTATTGGAAATTCCTTATAGTTCCCCTCCTTTATTAAAGGGGGGTCAGGGGGGATTTGTGGATTTCAAGGGTCGGAAAAACCTTTGGCAATCGCTATAGGCAGTCCCGTACTAAGGGAGATCGCGGCGTAAGGGCACTATCAGGGTAATCACCGTGTCCCGGCCCGGCGGCGCTTCCACCGCCACGGTCCCGCCGATCCGATCCAGCCGCTCCCGGAGGCTGAACAGGGCAAAGACGGGAGGGTCGCCGCCGGTATCCCCGGCCCCGGCGCCGTCATGCTCCACCTGGAGGCGCAGGTCCTTCCCTTCCGTCTGCATGAGAATCTTGATCACCCGGGGCCGGGTCTCTTTGGCCACATAAGTCAGCAAGTCTCGCAAGATGATGAATAACAGGATCTGACTGTCATCGCAGGGGGGCCAGGCGATGGGGTGCTGCCGCAACTCCACTTCGATCCCCTGCTGGTCGTGGATCTGCCGGGCCAGCCACACCACCGCCGGGGCAAATCCGAGATCGTAGAGCACCGGGGGACTGAGCTCGCCGGTCAAGGACCGGATGTACCGGATGGACGCATCCACATGCTCCCGGGCCTCCTGCAACGCCGCCAGGCCGGCAGGTGATTTGACTTCCGCCGACAGGGCGCCCATTTTGATTTGAGCCACAGCCAGAATCTGGCCAACGTGTTCGTGGAGTTCGGTGGCCAGACGGCGGCGTTCCCGCTCCTCCGCCAGGGAGATTTCCGCAGCCAGGGCTCGCAGCCGTGCCTGATAGGCGAGTCGGTGCACTTCCACGCGGTGGTGCTGCCGGGCCAACAGCGCCCCCACGGCGCCGCCGATAACGGCAAAGAACAGGATCAGGGGCCAGGCATGGTAGGAAAAGCTGTGCAGCATCGTCTGGCTCAGCGCCAGGGGGGTCTGCCGGGCAAAATATTCATTCAAGTGGTGGGCCGCCATAAACAGCGGGTGCCCCGCCACCACTCCTACTGCGGCGCCGAATAAGAAACCCTTGAAAATAGATCGAGAGGAAGACTTCACTGATTTATCAAGGTCAATCCCTCTTGGCCGGAGGGAACGGCGGGGCCGGTTGAACCAGGCTTGCCCGGCTTTTAGTCCAATTTTTCGCCGGTAAGGACCTCCAGCGCCTGGAGGTAACGGGCCCGGGTGTTGGCGACGACGTCGGCGGGCAAGGGCGGCGGCGGGGGCTGCTTGTTCCAGCCCAGGGATTCCAGATAATCCCGGAGATACTGCTTGTCATAGCTCTTCTGGGGGCCGCCGGGCCGGTAGTCCTCCTGGGGCCAGAACCGGGAGGAGTCCGGGGTCAGGACCTCGTCGATGAGCAGAAGTTTGTCGTCAGCGCCCTCGGCCAGGCCGAACTCGAACTTGGTGTCGGCGATGATGATGCCCCGGGGTTCGGCCCAGGCCAGGGCCCGGCGGTAGATCGCCAGGCTCAGGTCCCTGACCTTTGCCGCCAGCGCCGCCCCGATCTGGCTCGCCATGGTGGCAAAATCGATGTTTTCGTCGTGGGTTCCCAACTCGGCCTTGGTAGAGGGCGTAAAGATGGGCTCCGGCAGCTTCTGGGACTCCACCAGCCCCGGGGGCAGGGGCAGGCCGCCGATGGCGCCTGATTGCCGGTACTCCGCCCAACCTGAACCGGACAAATAACCCCGGACGATGCATTCCACCGGCAGGGGCTTGCACTTGCGCACCAGCATGGCGCGGCCTTCGAGCAGGTCCCCAAACGGCCGGCAGGCCGAGGGAAACTCCTCCACCTTGAGGCTCACCAGGTGGTTGGGGGTCAGGTCCGCCAGGTGCCGGAACCAGAAGGCGGACAACCGGGTAAGGATACGGCCCTTATCGGGGATGGGTTCGGCCATCACCACGTCGAAGGCGGAGATGCGGTCCGTGGCCACCAGGAGCAATTGGTCCCCCAGGTCGTAAATGTCTCGCACCTTGCCCTGGCGCCGGGGGCCCAGCCCCGCGAAAGAAGTGGTCATAACTGGGGGTTTCATCGGGATGGCCTCCTGACATTATGGGAACCGGCGTTTTTAGGCGCCAGCTTCACGATTTTTGGGGTGATTTTTTCCTGGGTCCTGATGCGCTTGGCCGTGTCTTCAGCAGCCTTGGCGCCGGTAAGGGGACCCACCCGGACCTGGTACCGGATCTTGGTCCCGGTCTTCCGGATCTTGACGAAGGCGCCGATGTGTTTGGCCCGGAGGCGCCGCTGGAGGGCCTCGGCCTGCTTCATGGTGGTGTAGGTGGCAGCCACCACGAGATAGCGGTGTTCTTTAGCCTTCGGGGTGGCCAGACCCGGCGGCTGGCCCGGGGCCGGCCTGGCCCCGGGGACCGGTCCCAAGGTGGCCCCGGCCTCGCCGGTCCCCACCAGGGGCGGCCCCCCGCCCACCGGCGGCAGAGCGGCCGGCGCCGCCACCGTGGCGGGTTGAGGCTTCGACACCGGCTGGAAACCGGCCTTGACCCCGATAATGATGAGGACCACCGCCAGGATGGCCAGACCCGCCCCCCAGAGCAGGCGCCGGGGCACCAGCTTGAGGGCGTTTAAGTGGGTCAAGGCCGCATCCCTGGCCTTTTGGGCCTGAGGCAAGCTGCGCTCCCAGACTTTTTTCAACCGTGGCCCCGCCTGAGCCAGGGGCTGCCAGCGGCCCTGGGATTTTCCCGGCCTCCAGGCTCCGGATTCCTTGGCAACCCCGTGCATGAGTTCCCGGGCCTGGCGCAATTGGCTGACCAAGGCGCCGGCATGGGGCAGCCGCTCCTCGGGGTCCTCTGTCAGGCACCGCAGCAGCACGTTCTGGAGGGGAACGGGAATCTCCTCCAGGTCAGCCGGGGGGTACTCCAGACGATAGGGAAAGGGCTCATCAAAGGTCAGGGGATAGGGCAGACTGCCGGCCACCAGCCGAAACCCCAGGACTCCCAAAGAAAACACGTTGCCGGCCGGCGTCAGCCGGTCCCCGTGCAGGACCTCCGGCGGCGCATACGCCCTGAGCTCCAGGTGCTGCGGCTGATCGTCATAGGCCGGGGCGAAGGCGAAATTGGCCAGGCGGAGGTCATCCCCCTTGAGCAGGATATTGAGGGGGCTGAGGCACTGGTGCACTTCCCCCTGCTGATGGGCGAAGGCCAGGGCCTGACCCAGGAGTTCCAACAGGTGCAGCGCCTGGGGCAGGCTGAAGCGCTCTTGCCGGACCAATTGGGCCATCAAGCTCTCGCCGGGAAAGGCCTCCTGGACCAGGTAGAGGAATTTTTCGGCCTTGTCGACGTGGAAAACCCCCAGGATCTGGGGATGGCGCAGTTTCAGTCCCAGGATCGCCGCATGTTCGAACATGTCCCGGGCTCCGGCCCACTCCGGGGCGTCCCGGGCCAGGAGCTTCAGGGCGACCTCAGTCCTCAGGAGATTGTCTTGGGCCAGCCACACCCCGCCCCAGGGTTCTTCCCGGAGCTGGCGCACGATCAGATATCTCTGCCCGATCATCTCGTGGGTCTCAGGATGATCCGAACCGTTGTAGGTCATCTGGAGGCCACCTTGGCTGGGGGAATTGCCTGATAATCAGACAAATTCACCATAACACAAAACTAGTGGACAAAAAAGCCCTTTCGGGTCAGGGCCGCACCCCCCGAGCCGCGGTAATACCGGGTTGCCGTCAAGGACCGATTTTTTAGGCTCAGGCCTTACCGTGAAGGTCATTCCTCAGTGCGGGTTTTAAACCCATTCCGACAAGGGCTTTCATGCATAAAGGTAGCCAATGCTGCGCCAGTGAGCGTTGAGCCGGGGCCGGTCCAAGTTGCGCACCCGTTGAGATAAATTTGAAAGAACCGGTTCATTCTGGTACTTTCTTCCTAACCGCCCCCCTGACGAGGGAACCCTGAAATGTCCCTGGCTAATCTCATCACCCTGGCCCGGCTGCCGCTGTTGTTGCTCGTGGTGGGCCTTCTGTTTGTCCCCAGTTTCGGGGTGCGGCTTATTGGCCTGGGGCTGCTGATCATCCTGTTTCTCCTGGATTGGTTTGACGGCTACGTGGCCCGGCTGCGGGACGAAGCCACCGAACTCGGGGCGGTGCTGGACATCGCCTTGGACCGGTCCGTGGAAAATGTCCTCTGGATCACCTTCACGTACCTGGGACTGGTACCTCTGTGGGTCCCCATAGTTTTTTTAATCCGCTCCTTCGTGGTGGACGGCATCCGGGGCGTGGCCCTCTCCAGGGGGAAATCGGGTTTCGGGATGATGCACTCGCCCCTGGGGCGCTTCCTGGTAGGTTCCCGTTTCATGCGAGCCCTTTACGGCTTGGCCAAGGGGGTGATCTTCGGTCTCCTCTACCTCACCTGGGCCCTGGCCATCAAGGACCCGGGCCTGCTCATAACCTTGCATCCAGTGAATCAGGGTCTTATCTTCTTTACTACGGCGCTCTGCCTCATTCGGGGACTCCCGGTAATCCAGGATGGCCGCATCCTTTTCGGGGCCGACAAAACCTAGCCTGATCCTGGCGACGCGGCCAGCCCCCCGCCGCCGGAGGACCTTATGAACCGGGTGGTTGCTATTTTCGATGTGGACCAGACTCTGGTTCAGGGTTACACCGAGCGATTCTTTTTCCGGTGCCTGGTGCGGCGGGGCCTGCTCAGCGTGCCCCGGGCCCTGGCCTACCTGGGTCAGGCAGTCTGCTGGCCCCGGATCCGGTTCCAGGACAAAAGTTACCTCGCGGGGCTGCCGGTGGAGGACGTGGTCAGCCTGGCCCAACGGTGCTACCGGGAAGACATCGCACCCCGGGTGAGCCCCACGGCACTGGCCTGCGTCCTGGAGCATCAGGCCCAGGGCCACGCCATTGCCCTGTTGAGCGGTTCTCTGTCCCTGCTCTTGATACCGCTACAGGAGGAGTTGGGGGCGGATTGGCTCATCGCCACGGAATTGCAGCGCCAGAACGGTCGATTTACCGGAGCGATTGCCGGCCTTCACCCCCGGGGACCCGATAAATTGCGGCTGCTTCAGGAGCTGTCCCGAGCCCATGGCCTTGATTTATCCCAGGCGTACGCCTACGGGGACCATATCCAGGATTCCTATCTGCTTCGTGCCATCGGGCACCCGGTGGCGATCAACCCTTCCTGGCGCTTGAAGCGCCAGGCTCACCAACATCACTGGCCGATCCGGTATTTCAAACGTTAGCCCCCTCCCCGGACAATGCTGCGGGGGCCAAAGCGGGTAACACCGCCCAGGGCGAGGTGGTTTTTTCCCTAATTATTTTCCGATGATCAGCCGAATAATTGACAGGATGGCGCTTTTGGGGTAGTCAATAATAGGGGTACTATGGACGAAGCTCTCATCAAACAATTGAAAAATCGGGTAGAAGAAGAACTTCGGCAGCGGGAGCTGGCGCTCCTGGATTTTTGGCTGCAGGAATTCAAGAATATTATGGCCAAGCGCCACCAAGAACTGGCAAGCTTGCAGAGCGACGTAAAAAACTTTATCGCCCGTATGGAGACCAGGGTCCGTACCCTCAAAGGGAGCCCGAAATAACATGTATGAAGTAAAAATCGTCACCCAGTTTGCCGCCGCACACCGGCTGGAAAACTTCAATGGAAAATGCGAGGGTCTCCACGGCCACAACTGGAAGGTAGAGGTGTTCCTGGTGGGGCAGGCGCTGGACCAGGCCGGGCTGCTGATGGATTTTGGCGTGGTCAAGGCCCGGACCAAACAGGTGCTGGAAGAGATCGACCATAAATATTTGAATGAACTGGCCGCGTTTCAGGACCGCAACCCTTCGTCGGAGAATCTGGCCTGCTACCTGTACGAGCGCCTGGGGGCCATTTTTAATAGCGACGGCGTGAAGGTCCGCCGGGTCGACGTTTGGGAATCCGATACCTCCCGCGCCTCCTACTATCAGGATTGACATGGCGTTGAAGGGAGGCTGCCGTTTAGCCTATGTGGCAGGACTGATTTTGGGGGTGATGAGCCTCCTGGGGGCCCATGGCGGCGCACTCACCGAGCCCCCGGCGGTCAGTCTCCTGTATGTCCCTTTTCCGGGTTCACGGCATAAGCCGCCGGTGCAGTTCAGCCACCGGGTGCATGAAGCCCGGGAAGTGGCCTGCACCCAATGCCATCACGATTACCAGGGCAGGCGCAACGTCTGGCAGAAAGGCCAGCCGGTGGCAAAGTGCCAGGCCTGCCACGGTCTGAGGCCGGAGGCCCGCCGCCTGGATGTGAAGAACGCCTATCATCGCCAATGTAAAGGCTGCCATCTGCGGCTGCGACAACAGGGACGGCAGGCCGGTCCCATAAAGTGCCAGGGTTGTCATCGCCCCGCTTAACCGGGGCGGGTCTGGCCTAAAGCCGGGACGCGGGGGCCTGGGTGCCCCGGGGCCGCTTGGCCCAGGCTCAGCCGTTTACCATTGATGGAGATGTGGCTGAACCATTCAGCCTGAGGAGTCGTAATTAAAAGTTCCTTCGCCTCCTTAATCCGGACGCTGCAACGGGAACGGGTCTTTGGCCTGATCCTGGCCCTGTTGGTGATCCTGCTGGTGGCATCCATCGGGTTCAGCCTGTTTGAACCCGCCGAAGGGCCGTGGTGGACCCGGTTCGGGCGGGCCTTGTGGTGGGGCATGGTCACCCTGACCACCGTGGGGTATGGGGACGTGGTTCCCGTCACCCTCCTGGGCCGGGTGGTGGGCGTCGCCCTTATGGTTATAGGCTTTCTCAGCCTGTCTCTCGTGACCGCCACCGTGGCCTCGGTCTTCATTGAACGCAAGTTTCGCCAGGAGAAAGGTTTGGAAGCCGTTAAATCTACGCAGCATATCCTGATCCTGGGGTGGCCGGAAGACGCCGAGGCCTTGTTGGACCAGCTGCTCAGACGCCTGTCCCCCACCGTTCCGGTGGTTCTGATCAACAAAGCCCCGCCGGAGCAGATGGACGCCGTCAAAGAAAGATACCCCCAACACGAGATTTTCTATCTCCGGGGAGACTATTCCCGGGAAGATATCCTCCTGAAGGCCAATGTCCACGGCGCTATCAAGGCCATCATCCTGGCCGACCGGCAACCGGGGGAGACCGCGGCCCAGGTGGATCAACGCACCCTGTTCACCGCCCTCACCTTGAAGGCCCTCCACGCCAAAATTCGCATCATGGGGGAGTTGCTGCGGCCGGAAAACCGCGCCTACCTTGAGCGGGCCGGGGCCGAGGAGGTATTGATCCGGGGACAATACGACAGCTCGCTCTTGGCGGGGGCCATCGCATCCCCGGCCCTGTTCCGCATCTACACGGCCTTGCTCATGGGGGATGGACAGGGCTTATGGGATGTGGAAATCCCCAGCCGGTTCCATGGGCGTCCCCTGGGGGAATTATCCGCCTACCTCCAGGAGCAGAACCAGGGCATTCTCATCGGCATCTACACCGAGGGCCGCAACCTGAGCCTCGAGGATTTGTTGTCCGAAGAGCCGTCGGCCATTGATGACTTCATCCGGCGCAAGTTCGCCGAGACCAAGATGACCCATCTTTTGGGGCGCACCAAAGTGGATTGCCAGATCAATCCCCCCACCACCCTGACCCTGGGCCCTCACCAGTTTGCCGTGGTCATCGCCCCCCAGAGACCGAGTTTCTACTAATGGATGCCGCCTTCCTGCAAAAAATCTATCTCTTTCAGGACCTGGAAGAAGGTGAAATCCATCAGGTGCTGGAACATACCAGCCTCCGGGAGTTTGCGGCCCAGGAGGTCATCATTCAGGAAGGCGAGCCCGGGGATAGCCTGTTCATCATGACCGTCGGGGAAGTGGAGATCACCAAACAGCTCACCCTGGTGCTGGATGAAGACACCCCCAAAGAGCGGGTGATGATCCGCCTGAAGGCGGAAAATGGGGTCTATTTCGGAGAGATGGCGCTGCTGGAAAGCGAAACCCGGTCGGCCACGGTGACCGCCTCCACCGATTGCTCCCTGCTGGAACTGCACCAAGAGGATTTCCTGGAATTGATTACCTATAACCCCGCCATGGGGGTAAAACTGCTCCTGCGTCTGGCCCAGCTCCTGTCCCGGCATCTGCGCAAGACCAACCAGGACGTGGTGAAACTGACCACGGCCCTGGCCGTTTCCCTGGGGGGCTAGGGGCGGGCGGGGTCCTGGCGGACCCGTAGGGGCGGACCTGCTTGTCCGCTCTGAACCGTCCGCCCAACTAGTCCTGCCCGGTATCAAAGGGTTCGCCATGCTGGATGAAGATGTGCGGCAACACCTCCTGGACCAGGCCCGGCGCGCCCGGGAACACGCCTACGCCCCCTATTCACGGTTCACGGTGGGGGCCGCGGTCCTGACTGCGAATGGAGAGATCTTTTCCGGCTGCAACATCGAGAACGCCTCTTTGGGGGCCACGATCTGCGCCGAGCGGGTGGCGATCTTTCGGGCCGTGGCCGCAGGCCACCGCGACTTGACCGCCCTGGCGGTCATCGCCGACACCCCCGAGCCCGTCGCCCCCTGCGGCCTGTGCCGCCAGGTGTTGGCCGAGTTCAATCCGGATTGCCTGGTGCTTGCGGCCAATACCGCTGGCCGCACCCGACTGGCGAACCTCAGGGAGCTGCTCCCCCTGGCCTTCCGTTGGCCCTGCGGAGAGCCCCACGCAGACGACTGACACCGCATGGTGTTTAAGGAGATGTTGCTGGTAGCCCCAGGCTTTAGCCTGGGCCGGCCCGGGCCGGGCGCCGGGGCCCTACACCTGTTTGGAACTCGCCAGACCCCCATCAAAGGAGAAAAGACATGATAGAACATAAGCACATTAAATTCATGGCAATTACCACCATCGCCATACTTGTCGGCTTCGGCCTCTGGCTCCTGGTGACCGCCTACCTTTACGCCTGACACCAGATTGCAGTCGAAGGGTGGTACCGGCTTTCCAGCCTGTGCAGGCGCAGGCTAAAGCCTGCGGCTACCAAACCGGCTCTTTGAACGCGTCTCGCTATGATAAAAATTTTTCCCCCTGCGGGTGACCAGGCTTTGGCTTAACGTGTAACCTTTCCTCAACTCCCATACCTCTGCACCCACTCCAGCCCCTTGGCCCGGAACCAGCCGGCGATTTCCCCAAACCCCCGGTCCAGCACCCGGCGGGCGGCGACCAGGCGCGCCATAAACGTCTCGGGGGCGCCTCCCACCATGAGGCGGGCCTCCATCTCGAACGGCGCCTCCTTCCAGGTCTTTAACGCCAGGAGCACGGCCCGGAGGTCCTGGCCCCGGACCCGGTGAGCCAGGGCCTCAGGGTCCGACAGCACGTCCCGGCGGTAATCCTCGCCCCGGTCCCACCCCAGGGTGTGGAGCGCGGCCCGGCGCATCAGGCAGGGATAGCAATAGCCGCAGGCGCCGGCGGCCCCCCCTTGCCAGCGGGAGACCACGGGCCGGGCGCAGGAGAGGCTCATCCCGAAGAGTTGCCCCAGGAGGTCCCGGTTGCGGCAACCCCGCACCATCTCGCCCTTGGTGAGGTGGTTGTAGGGGTTGACCAGGGGATTGGCCAGCCCCGCCTCCTGCCAGAGACCCGTGAGCTGCTCCAGAAAAAAGGGGTGGGTGGTCCGGGTGCTGCAACTGCCCAGGCGGTTGGTCGTCAGGGGCGGATTAAGGCTGATCCAGCCGTTTTCCGGAATGATCAGGGGGGTGGCGGCCCCGAAGCTGGCTGCGGCGGCCAGCCCCAGGGCCAGGTAGAGGAGCGACCGGCTCCGCGTGGACAGCTCCGGGGCTTGGGGAAACTGCACCCTGAGCCCCAGGTGGTGAACCTGCCCGGGGCCGTAATGGCCGAGGAGCGCCGCGGCCAGGGACTGCTGGATGCCCGCCAGCTGCCCGAAATCGTAGTGGCTCACCAGGAGCAGGCGCTCCCCGGCCTCCAATCGATCCAGGGCCCCAATCAGGGAGTCCAGCCCCCCGGAGAACAGCATCACCCCGTCCGGGCGCCAGGGGTGGGGCCACTCTCCATTCAGGCCCAGGTCCAGGGAAGCTTCCCGGAGTTTCAAGTTCCAGTCGTCCCCGGTGAGAAAATTGAGGAGGCGCTCCAGGCTCGGGGCCAGGGGCAGCCAGCCCGGGCTGACAGGAAGGTTAAGCGTGATTTTCCGGGTCCAGGCATCGGGGGCGGCCCGGCGGGGTAGAAATTTGTCCGCGGCCCATACTCCCAGGGCCGCCGACAGGAAGGCCGTAACCGCCTGACCCGGCGGCCCGGGAGTTGCCGGGAGCCGGGAAAGATTGTGGTGCAGGGGATAGCCGGGCCGACCCGGCTCACTGAGGTGGATGACCGCGGCCATCCCCGGCGGCGGCCGGCGTTTTTCATGAGGGGTCTTCAGGTAGAGTTCAACGGCCATGGAGAGATCCTGCCACCAAGCCTTCTTTCATTTTATGGCAACATACGAGCCATACCTCGGATACCCGCGATCTTCAGCTCCCCTTTGAAAAAAGGGGGATTTACCGGGATATCAACCTCTTATAAAATCCCCCCTGACCCGGGTCAGGGGGGATTGAGGTTCTGGCGGTAGGCGCATTAACGGAAAAAACTTTTGGCCTCCTTGGTATCTCCGTTAGCCGATCATTTTCTTGATTTCGTCCACGCTGGGCACCTGGCCCACCACCTTGACCTCGCCGTCCACCACCAGGGCCGGGGTGGTAAAGATGCCGAAGGCCATGATCTTGCTCAGCTCGCTGACCTTTTCCACCTCATAGTCCCCGCCGAGCGCTTCGGCCGCCGCGGTCGTGCGCTTGGCCAACTCCACGCATTTGGGGCAACCCGGGCCCAAAACCTGTAATTTTTTCATGGAATTTCATCTCCTTTGTAAGTGGTTCAACCCCCGAATTGGGAGAGCTTTGCGGCTACGTCCTCTTTCGCTACCTCACCCACGGCCATCCAGAGCATGTGGTGCTGGGCGTCCAGGAAGATCAGGGCCGGCAGCCGGATGAGGCGGTACTCACCGATATAAGGCACCGCGGCTTGCCGGTCGGTGTCGTAATCTATGCGCTTCAGCAACGCCTGGCGCGGCCCGGTGAAAGTCCGGTTCACCAAGGCGTCCGCAGCCTGGACGGCCTTGGCGCTGCAGCCGCAGGCCTTGGTCCTGGTAATATACACTACCTGACTCACCTTGGCCGGTACGGCCTGGGCCAGCGCCGCCGCCCCCAGGATGGCCAGAACTACGATAATTATAACCCCGAATTTGCCTTTTCTCATGACTCCTCCCCCGGTTAATTTTTTGGGTAAACTATCATTGGCCATCATCCAAGCCCTTCCCATGAAGATCACGGTTCTGAAGATGAGGGCACGACCTCCGGCACGTAAACTTTTCCCATCATGGCGCCCGCCAGGGACACGGTGGCCAGGATTTTCTCCAGCCCCACCAGGACGGATTCATAGCGCACCGCGAACCGGTCCGGCCCTGGTTGATAGGTTGCCTCCAGGACGCCGGTGACCTTGAGCAGTTCAGCGCGCACGGCGTCGGGGCAGCCCATTCAGGTGAAACCGCCCTTTTGCACCATCCCGTTGACCTGGATAGCAATATCAGTGACCAAAGCTCGACTTGTCCTCCGGTTTTTTTCGTCTGCCCTAGCGCTTCCAGGCCTGGACTTTGACGCTGAGGATTTTGCCGCGCAACCGCGCGTCCATCCCTGGGGCTTCATAGGGAGACTCGGAAACTGCGCTCACTTCTGCAAAACCGGCGCGGCGGATGGTTTCCAGGTAAGCCTCCCTGGCCATGGCCCCGGCCAGGCAGTCGGCCCAGGCCGCGGCGCTGGCCCGCACGTCCGGCGGCAGTTCGCCGGCGGTGACCAGGTCGGCAATCAGGATGCGCCCGCCGGGCCTCAAGACCCGATGGATCTCTTGTAAAGCTCGCCAGCTTGTCCGGAGTCAGGTTGATCACGCAATTGCTGATGACGACGTCCACGGTGGCCGAATCCACGGGGAGATGCTCGATATCGCCCTGGCGGAACTCCACGTTGCCGAAGTCGTGCTCCCGGGCCAGTTGGCGTCCCCGGGCTACCATGTCCTCGGTCATATCCACGCCGATGACCCGGCCGCCTGCTCCAACTTTTTTGGCTGCCAGGAAGACGTCGATCCCGGCGCCGGAGCCCAGGTCCAGGACCGTTTCGCCCGCCTTGAGGTCCGCCAGGGCGGTGGGGTTGCCGCAGCCCACCCCCAGAACGGCCAGTTCGGGGACCAGGTGCAAATCCTCGGCGGTATAGCCCACGGCCAGGCACTGGTCGGTAGTCGTCGGCCCGCAGGAGGGACAGCAAAAAGTGGTTTCCCCCCGGGCGATCTTGCCGTAACGGTCCTTGATGACCTCCTTCAGTTTCTGGTCATTCATGCTCCTACTCCTTCAATCCCGCCATTACATAATGGCGTTGAATAAGAAGCCGACGCTGATAATCCCCAGGGCAACTACCCCGACGAACACCGCGATCAGCTTGGGCTTCAAGACCTTCCGGAGGATGACGACTTCCGGAAAGGACAGGGCGATGATGGACATCATGAAGGCCAACACGGTGCCCAGGGCGGCGCCTTTTTCCAACAAGGCCTGGACCACGGGGATGATGCCGGCGGCATTGGAGTAGAGCGGCGCACCGAGAAGAACCGCGGCCGGCACCGACCACCAGGCCTGCTTGCCCATGATGGACGCAATAAAGCCTTCGGGAACGTAGCCGTGGATGGCGGCGCCGGCGCCGATCCCTAACACTATATAGAGCCAGACTCGCCCCACGATTTCCTTAACCTGGTAGAGCCCATAATCGACCCGGCCCATCCAGCTCAATTGCTGAAGCTGAGCCGGGGTTTGGCCCATGCGAATCTCATAGACCCAGTCTTCCACCTGGCGCTCCATATTCAGCCGCCCGATAATGATGCCGGTAAGGATGGCGATGAGCAGCCCCATGGACATGTAGATCAGGGCGATCTGCCAGCCGAAGAGGCCGAAGAGCAGCACCAGGGCGATCTCGTTCACCATGGGGGCCGAAATCAGGAAGGCGAAGGTGACGCCGATGGGGATGCCCGCTTCCACAAAGCCGATAAAGAGCGGCACCGCCGAACAGGAGCAGAAAGGCGTTAGCACCCCCAAGAACGCCGCCAGCACGTCCCCTAGAAGCTCCCGTTTGCCCGCCAAAATGGTCCTGGTGCGCTCAGGGTTGAAAAAGGAGCGCAGGATGCCGACCCCGAAGATCACCAGGATCAACAACATGAAGACCTTGGGAACATCCAGGCAGAAAAAGGACACGGCGTCGCCCAGGTGGGTGCCGGTGGCGATGCGGAACACGTCATAGGCCACCCACCGGGAAAAGGGGTCCAGTCGGCTGTATAGCGGATACCAGGCCAGGAGCCCCAGACCCAGGAAGATCAGTTTGAGGATTTGCCTGGCCGGCATAGCAGCGATGGGCGCTTTCATCCTGGCAAGAAGATTGACCGATGGTTCGGTCGCCTCGTGGGCAATTTCCGCCGTCACCGCCGGCTCTTGTGGATTTCGGTTATCCATGGTTAACACCTTGCCTCATCAACAAAAATTACCAGGCGCGTATCCCCTGGATAAAAATATAGGCCCCCACCAGGAAGATCAAAAATCCGGCCACCCGTTGCATGATGGTGCCGAACCTGGCCCCTTTGGATTGCAGGAAACTTTCGATCACCCCGGTAAAAGTGCCGGCCAGGATGATCAGGGTGCCCTGCCCCAGGGCGTAGGCGAAGAGCAGCGAACTGCCGTAAGCCACCTCGCCCTTGACCGCGGCCAGGGTCAGGATCACCGCCAGCACCGGGGAGGCGCAGGGCGAGAGGACCAGGCCGAACAGCCCCCCTAAGATCAAGGCGCCGACCAGGCCGGTCCGCTGGGGCAGGAATTTCTGGGAGGCCCCGCCCAGCTTGAGATGAATCAGGCCGGACAACTGCAGGCCCATGACCATGAGGATGACCGACACCACGAAATACCAGTAAACCCCCACGTCCCCGAACATGGTGCCCATGAGGGCCGCCATGGCGCCCAGGATCGACATGACCACGGCCAGCCCCAAGCACAAAGACGAGGGAATAGAAAAATGCCTGCTTTTTGTTGCCCCCGGCATAGCCGCCGACGAAGCCGATGACCAAAGGGATACTGGCCAGGATGCAGGGACTGGCGGTGGCCACCACTCCGCCCAGATAGCTGGCGCCGTAGGCCAGGATGGGACGGGTCTGCATGACCTGCCCCAAAGTTTCACTCCATGCCATGGATGATCTCCTCAATTAGCGATGAACTTCAATTCCTTCAGTTTCTTGATGAGCTCTTCCTTGGGCAAGGCGCCGATATGCTGGTCCACCACTTTGCCGGAGGCATCGAAAAAGACCTGAGTGGGGATGGCCACGATCTTATATTTCTTAAACAGGGGCATTTCTTCATCCGAATACACCATGCGAAATTCCACCTGGTCGCCATACTGAGGCTTCAACTCCGCCACGACCTTTTGCATCTCCTTGCAGGGGACGCAGTACTTGGCGCCGAAATCGTAGACCGCGGGCTTGCCCTTGGCCGGAGCCGCACCCTGCGCCTGGGTCGGTGCCGGTTGCCCGACCAACAAGAAACCTGCCACCAGGCAAAACAAACCGATCAAAGTTCCACGTAACAATTTCATGGGTCCCTTCCTTTAGTGCCGTAATTGAAGCCAGACAAGCTGACTTAATAACCGGGTATCCGGTTTATAAAATATAAAACCATTGCCGGAGGTAAAACCGGCGCGCCCGGCTGAACTTTTTGTCTGAAACCAAAAATTCTCCTCAAGCATGCCCCCGTAATTACCGCGATACGGGCGGGATCAAGAGCACCGGGCATGCCGCCAACCGGGAAACATTATGGGCCACGCTGCCCAGGAAAATCTCCTTGATAAAACCCTTGCCCTGGGTGCCCATGACGATTAACGAGATATCCCCGGTTTCCAGGACCCCGAGAATGGCGGGCAGGGGATGCCCGGGATCGAAGTGGTCGTGGACCTGGGGGATCCCCGCGTCCAGGAGGCGTTGCTGCCATTGCTCCAACAGGTCCCGGGCCGCCCCCTCGGCAATCTCCTGGTAACCCGGGGGATAGGCCGCGTATCCTGCGGGCACGTCCAGGGCGTTGAGCACCGTGACCCGGGTTAAGCCCTTGGCCGCCAGGCGCTCCACATACTCCAGGGCCCGGGACGAGATTTCCGAAAAGTCCGTGGGCAAGAGCACATGGCGAAGCACCTTGCTGTGGGAGATTTGGCACGAGCCCGGCTCTCCCGGGGTTGTTAGCCTCACATTGAGCAATAACACGGGGTAGCGGGTATTATGCAGCACCGCACAGGTGAAGCACCCCAGCACCCCTTCCCGCCAGAGGGATTGGCCGTGGGAGCCCACCACGATGAGGTCGGCGCCATAGCGGCAGGCGATCTCGTTCAAAGAATCGGCCGGCAGGCCCATGGGTATCTCTACGGTCACGTGCAGCCCCTGGGCCTCCAATTGTTGCTGCTGCTCGACCAATTTAGGCCGGGCGGTGGACTGGAGGATACCTTCCATCCCCGCCATGAACCTGACGCTGATTACATGCGTCAGGATCACCTGTTCACACCCCAGGGCCTTAAATTCTCCGGCGCAGGCCACGATCTCATTCCAGGCCGGGGACAGGTCGGTGGCCAGCACAATAGTCTTAAACATGGGTATTCCCCCGGTGTTTCTGGGCGCACGCCGGACAGACGTACGAGTCCTGATCCTGGCGACGCCCCTTCAGGAGCGCGGCGTCAGTCGCCTCGACGCCGCAAGCCGCACAGCATACGGGAGTGAAATATTTCTGTCTGAACCTGAGGGCCACGCCCACCAGACTGATGAGCACCGGCACCTCCACCAGGGGGCCGATAACCGCGGCAAAGGCCTGGCCCGACTGCAGGCCGAAGACCGCCACGGCCACCGCGATGGCCAACTCGAAGTTGTTGCTGGCGGCAGTAAACGACAGGGTGGTGGAAATGCGATACCCGGCCCCGGCCTTGGCCGACATGTAAAACGTCACAAAGAACATGATGAAGAAATAGATCGTCAGGGGTATGGCGATGCGCACCACGTCCAGGGGGAGTTCAACGATATACTCGCCCTTCAGGGAGAACATCACCACAATGGTGAACAAAAGGGCGATCAGGGTGATAGGGCTGATTTTGGGCATGAATTTTGTTTCATACCATTCGATCCCCTTGCGTCTGACCAGGATGAAGCGGGTAAACATGCCGCCGAAAAAGGGGATGCCCAGGTAGATCAACACGCTTTGCGCCACCTGGAGAATGGTGACCTTGACCTCCAGGCCCGAGGCGACCCCCAGCCAGGCGGGCAGTACCGTGACAAAGATATAGGCGTAGACCGAGAAAAAGAGCATCTGGAAGATGGAATTGAAGGCCACCAAGCCGGCGCAGTATTCCGTGTCGCCCTGGGCCAGGTCGTTCCAGACGATGACCATGGCGATGCACCGGGCCAGCCCGATGATGATCAGGCCTACCATGTACTCCGGGTAGCCCCGGAGAAAGGTGATGGCCAGCAGGAACATGAGGATGGGGCCGATCACCCAATTCTGGACCAGGGACAGGGCCAGGACCTTGAAGTTTTTGAAGACCTGGGGGAGTTCTTCGTAGCGCACCTTGGCCAGGGGTGGGTACATCATCAAAATGAGGCCGATGGCGATGGGAATGTTGGTGGTCCCCACCTGGAAGACAGTCAAAAACTTGGTAAAGCCGGGCAGGAAATAACCGAGGCCAACCCCGGCAGCCATGGTCAGGAAGATCCACAGGGTCAGGAAGCGCTCCACAAAACCCAGACGTTTGACAACTCCGGCGGTCATAACTGCTCCTATCTCTTGGATATCCGTATAACCGATTTATTAAGTGTCATAGGTCAAAAAAATTTTAGGTTCAGACAGGCTTCGGGGCGACCTCTGCCTATCCGGCTTCAGCCTCTTGGCGCACAGGGAGCCCTCTTTGGCTTCCAGGATATGTGCCAGTTGTCCCCGCAAGGCCCGGGCTTCTGGCTGAGGCGCCAATATTTCCTCCAGGAGTTTGAGCAGCTTCTCTCTCGGGCTGTTGGGGGTTACGGCTAAGCGGTAGTTCATCCACAGACCGTCCCGGCGGTCCGTGACCCAGCCAAGGCGATAGAGATGGCGCAGGTGCCGGGAGGCCTTGGACTGGGTGATGCCCAGGACGTCAATGATATCGCAGACACAGAGCTCTTCGGTCCCTGACAAAAGCCAGAGAATTTTCAACCGGGTCTCGTCCGACAAGGATTTGAAGAATCGTGCCTCTGCTCTCATAAAACTACTTTATAACCGGATAACCGGGTAAGTCAAGATAAAAAACTGGTTAGAAAAAGACCTGGGAAATAAGCTCAGGAGCATTGGCACGCGGCGGCGCCGTCCTTGCTCTGTCCCTTGGCCGCCAGCCATTGCTCCAATCGGTCCCGCAGCGCCAGAGCCTCCGGATTGGAACTGAGAATCTCCGCCAGCAATTTAAGCTGTTTATCTTCCGGGCTGCCGGGGGCGACGCTCAGCCGGTAATTCATCCACACCCCTTCCCGACGGTCGGTGACCCAGCCCAGATGATAGAGGTAGCGCAGGTGCCGGGAAGCCTTGGATTGAGTGGTACCCAAGACCCCCATGATATCGCAGACGCAGAGTTCCTCCCGGCCCATCAGCAGCCAGAGCATCTTGAGGCGGGTCTCATCAGCCAGGGATTTAAAGAGTTGGGCTTCCTTTTTCATACCTATCTAATAACCGGATAACCGTTTATTGTCAAATAAAAAATTCGAGGCATTGTGGGAGCATATCTCAGAAATTAGCTTTCCGAGAAAAAAACATCCTTGATCGCGCCGGATTTGGATGATATAGGGGTTATATATGATGACAACCGGATACCCGGATATTTGAGTACGACAGGAGAGGTAGCATGAACAAACAATCTCTGAGAAAAACTTGGGTAATTATGCTTCTGTTGGCGGCCTTGGGGCTGAGCCTGGGGGCGGTCAACCTGGCCTCGGCCCAATGCGGCGGCCGGGACATCTTGGCCAAAAACGATTCAGAGATGAGGATAATAAGGGTCCTTGATGACATAAGGGAGGGGCCGGTCACGGATGATATGCACGGGAGGTTACTGCGGATTCTGGCCGAATCCACGCAGGCCAAGAATATCGTGGAGATCGGCACCGGGAACGGCTACTCGGCCATCTGGCTGTGCCTGGGCCTTAAAACCACGGGAGGCAAGCTGGTTACGCATGAAGTAGACCATGAACAGGCTGTGTTAGCCAGAGCGAACTTCAAACGGGCCGGGGTGGAGAACCTGGTTACGGTGGTTGAGGGCGATGCCCACCATACGGTCGCCCAACTGAAGGAGCCCATCGATATACTTTTTATGGATGCGGAGGGGGGCAACCTGGAGTATCTCAACCAGCTTCTGCCCCTGGTACGTCCGGGTGGATTGATCCTGGCGGATAACATGAGGAAACCCAAGCCCGACCCCCAGTTCATCAAGGCCATCACCACCAATCCAAACCTGGAGACCATCTTCTTAAACATGCGATCCACGGGGATCAGCCTAACAGTCAAGAAAAATTAAGGAACCCGGCCCGGACGGCCGGTCCGGGGACCGGTGATAAGTAAATGAGGGGAGAGGTGGCCGCCCCCTTCTTCTTTCCCCTCCCCCACCTTCTCCCAGCCGGCTGGGTTAGGAGAAGGGTAACGGGGTGGAAGACAATATTAAAGATGGAATCATGTCACCCTTACCATAACCAACTGATTTAAGGAGGAAAGCACCATGAAGAAATTCGGTAGGTTTATCAGCCTGATTGGTATCCTCACCCTGGTCCTGGGCGCCACGGCGGCGTCGGCCCAGCCCGGCATGGGGCCGGGAGGCGGCCAGGGCCGCGGTTGGGGCGCCGGCGATGCTTACAGCCGGATATATAATCCGAAAACCGTAGAAACCCTCAGCGGCGAGGTGGTGAGCGTGGACAAATTCACCCCCGGGAAAAGGATGTCGTATGGGGTGCATTTTACCCTGAAAACCGAAAAAGAGGCGATTTCGGTCCACCTGGGGCCCAGCTGGTACATGGAGAAACAAGGGATGACCTTTGCCCCCGGTGACAAGGTGGAAGTTACCGGCTCCCGGATCACCTATGAAGGGCAGCCGACCATCATTGCCGGGGAAGTGAAAAAAGGCGGCCAGGTCCTGAAGCTGCGGGATGCAGCCGGAGTTCCGGCCTGGGCCGGCCAGGGTCGGCAAAACCGCTAACCGGGGAAGCGATCGTGGATCGGGGGGCATAAACTGCTCCCCGAACCCTTACGAGAAAGGGTCGAACCATGGATAAAACCAAACTGAATTTTTTCATCGATGCCTTGATGTTTCTTACCATGATGGCCCTTGCAGGTTTGGGTTTGCTGATCAAATATGTCCTCATCCCCGGCCGCATAGCGTGGGCGCAATACGGCCGCCAGATGGAGCTGACCTGGCTGGGGCTGGACCGTCACGCTTGGGGGGCGGTGCACTTGTACCTGGCCTTCCTGCTGCTATCTCTCCTATTGTTGCACGTCATTCTGCACTGGAAGATGATCCGTGGTCTCTTTGCCAGGATCATTTCCGATCCTACCCTCAGGAAAGGGAGCGCTCCGGCCTTTTTGCTCCTCTCCCTGGTCCTCCTGGCCTTTCCTCTCCTGGTGACTCCAGAAGTTAATGAGGTAGGCTTAAGAGAAAACAAACGTCTGGGAGCTGCATCGGCACCGGAGGGATTACCCCTCGCGGCAACTCCGGCAACCCGAGGAGAACAGGATAAAATCGGCCTTTCCGTTCAATCCGGTGTCAGTGAGCAAGGGGCCAAAGTAACCCCCCAATGGGAAAGCCCTCGGGAAGAAATTCACTCTTCCGTTTGGCCCAAAGAGCCGTATTACAAGGCAGGTTATCGTTCTCATCAGTCTGCCAATACCGGCTTGGTCCGCCAGAAGAAACGCACCTCGACCCTCATAGTTTGTTGTCAGCCCCCAGAACGCTGGTCGCCACAAGGACCCAGATCCAGCGTTCTGGTCCCCTGAAGAAAATTTACCCCGTAGCGCCGGTTTTGCATTTTGGGGTTGTCGTATATGCAGGAAACCGATTAACCGCATTATCAGGATGGACAGGTGAAGCCACCATGAAAAAACTTGACTCCTTAGGCCTTGCAGCTATTGGGCTTCTAAGCCTGGTGCTCACGGTATCGTCATCCTGGGCCCAGAGCGGCAGGCGTCTCCATTACAGCACCTTGTTCAACCCTGGGACCGTTGGAACCGTCTCCGGCGAAGTTGTGCGGGTGGAGCACACCTTCTCCGGGAATGGCAAAGATTATTGCGTCCACGCCCTGCTTAAGACTTCGCAAGGGCAGGTGACCGCGATCCTGGCGCCCGAAGGCTACATGGCAAAACAGGGGCTCAACATCGCTCCCAAAGACCGGGTGACGGTCACCGGCTCCTTGGTTTCCATCCCGGGAAAGCCCTTCATTGTGGCCATGGAGGTGACCGGCGACCGCACCATGAAACTCAGGCAAGCCAGCGGCCGGCCGGCCTGGGCGGTGGGGGAGGATTGGCACGTGCGCTCAGCCTCCCGGAAAATGGCTTCTGCTGTGACACCCATCGACCCCAGACAATAAGGCAAATTTCATGAATAAAGCTAAGCTCAATTTTGCCATCGCCGCCCTGATGTTCCTCGGCATGACGGCCATTGCCGGGTTGGGCTTCCTGATGAAGTACGTCTTACTTCCCGGACGGGAAAGCACGATCAAATATGGGCGCAGGGTGGACCTTGCTCTTCTCGGCCTGGACCGGCATGACTGGGGCGCCATCCATCTTTACCTGGGATTCTTGTTGTTGGCCCTGTTGGTGCTGCATATCCTTCTGCACTGGAATATGATTCCGGGTTTATTCGCCAGGCTGGTGGCCACCTCCAGGCAAAGGCGGCAGATCGCTTTTGTGTTTGTGTTGCTGACCGCAGCTCTCCTCCTTTTTCCCTTCTTGATCAGTCCCGAGGTGAAAGATGCCGGTGCAGGCCGGGGAGGGCGCTATGGCGCGCAGGGAGAAATGGGACCAGCAGGGTCAGGTGCAGAACAACATTCACTCACTTGGTCTCGGTAAATCCAGGCGATTTGCGGCAATTTTCCAAAAATCCTTAACGCGGAAAACCATCACGGAAGAAAGTGACAATGAGGGTCATAGCGCTGCCGGGGAAAGCGGCGACGGACCGAAACCCGGGGCCCTCCTCAAGTGAGCCGCACATGAAACGTAATTTTTGGATCTGCTTGCTGGTCTTTTCCCTGGCCCTCAATCTCGGGGGGCTGGCCGCCTTCGGCTACCTGCACTTCCAGGGCCAGCGGGAATCTATGACCGTTCAAACCCCCCAGCCACAGTCACTTCGGGAAATCTGGAGAACCCTGAACCTGGAGACGGAGCAGCGCCGAGTATTGGAGGCCTTGCTCCCCGAACATCGGGGCCGGGTGCGGGACCTGCGCGCCGAATTGGCCCAAAAAAGATTTGAATTGTTTGAAATGATCAAAGAGGGAGCGGCGGCCTGGCCGGGCATTCAAGAGAAGGTGAAGGAGGTGAGCGTGCTCCAGGGGAAGTTGGAAGAGGAGGTGCTGCGGTTCTCCCTGGCCTTTCAGGAACACCTGAAACCGGAGCAGAAAGCCGCGTTCGTTACTTTCTTGGAGCGTCGCATGTCAAACGTCCAAGGTGGCAAAGGCCGACAGTCTCCCCGGTGGAAGAAAGGCATGCGGGCTGGGGCGCCCCAGGCTGCCGAGCCCTGCGGTCCCTGAATAGAGCGGGTTGATATTGTACAAGTACGAGCGATTTTCACAGGGGGAGGTAAAAGGTCTTGTATGTCACGGTGATCTTGGTGATCCTGTATGCCCTCATCCTGCCCGGCTGCGTCCTGGTACAACCCACCGAACCTTTCAGCCCGGTGCCGGTTACTGAGGCCACCCGGATAGCGGCGCCGGCGCCGTCTCAGCCCATTCCGGCCAAGAAGGAGGTTGCCCCGGAGGCTTTGACCCTGGAGCGCTCTCTGGACATCGCCTTGAAGAACAATCCGGAAGTGGCTGCCACCCTCTGGGACGTCTCGGCGGCGGGGGCCAAACTGGATCAGGCCAAAGCGGCCCGCTGGCCCACGTTAACTTACGAGGGGGGATATACCAAATACCTCAACTCCCGGCCGCTGTATGAAGCCCGGTACAACAATCAAAGAAGGCTGTTCACCAAACAGCAAAGCCTGGGGAATGTCATTCTGAAGCTGCCGCTGTTCACCGGTGGGCGCATCATCAATGAAATCAAGGCCGCGGAACTGTTCCGCCTGGCGGAAACCAACCGGCTCTCCCGGACCCGGGATGAGCTGGTCTATAACGTCTCCAGCACCTTTTACGCCATTCTCAGCCAGGAAAGAGTGATCGACTCGGTGAAGTTTTCCCTGCAGGCCATGCAGGAGCAGCGACAGAAGATGGCAAAGATGGTGGAAGTAGCCAAGGCGGCCCGGGTGGACCTGCTGCGCACCGAGGTGCGGGTGGCCGACCTGGAACAGAGCCTGGAGAAAGAGACCAACCTCCTGGAGATTCAAAAGCGCCTCCTGGCCAACCTGATGGGCCTGGATTTCGATAAGGCGAAGTTGAAATTTGCGGGCAAACTCATTTTTGAGAAAGTGAGCTACCGGCCGGACCAACTGGTGCCCAAGGCGTTGGAGCAGCGCCCGGATTTCACGGCGGCGAAAGAGCGGCTGGAAAGCCAGGCCCGGAGGGTGGACGCGGCCCGGGCCGGACATTATCCCAACGTCAACCTGGTAGGGGCTTATGGCTATAGGGGCACCGGCGTATATGGAGTCAATGACGACCGGAACGCCTTGCACCCCTCAGACCGAGGCCCATTTTACGATGACGACGGCAGCGTTGGCGTGACCCTCACCCTGCCGCTGTTTGAAGGCGGCCGCATTGAAGCCAAGGTTAGGGAAGAGATTGCCGCCCTGGCTGCGGCCCAGGAGCGGCTGCGCAAACTCAACCTGCAAGTTCGCCAGGAGGTGGAGACCGCCATCCTGGACGTGGACTCCAGCAGTGAGCGGGTCAGGGCCACGGCCAAGGCCATCGAACAGGCCCGGGAAAGCTTGCGCATCGAGACCTTGAAATACAACCTGGGGGCCGGCGTCATCACCGATGTGCTGGATGCGCAGACGGCCCTGTTGCTGACCGAAACCACGTATTACCGCGTCCTGGCGGACTTTTACACCGCCCTGGCCCGGCTCAAACTGGCAGTGGGGGGGAATCTTTCATGAAAAAGCCGGTTTTGGTTCTGGCAAGCCTGTTAGCTGCGGCAATAATCTTTTTGAGCGCCTGGCAGGCATGTGGTCAGGAAAAAGGGAAAGATGAGGCGCAAAAGGCCAAACCGATCCCCGTGGTGGCTGTCCAGAAGGCGCAAGTGGCTCCCATCTCCCGCACCCTGGAGCTGACAGGCACGGCAACTCCCACCCGCCAGGCGCGCCTGGCCTCTCCCGGCGAAGGCCCCATCCAGAATTGCCGGGTCCGGGAAGGGGACCTGGTGAAACGGGGGGAGCGGGTGCTCACCATCGGACGATCCGGCGCGGCCGCGGCACAGGTGACCGCGATGGCGGAGTCCGTGAAAGAGCAGGCAGCCGAGCTGAACCGTACCAAAATTCTGGTGCAGAGCGGCGCCATCCCAGGCTCTCAGCTTGACACCGCCCGGGCTAAATATGAGGGTGCCCGGGCACTCATGGCCAAGGCCCGGGAGAGCGCCGGCGACTATTCGGTGGCAGCCCCCTGGGATGGAGTGATCTCCAAGGTGCTGGTCAAGGATGGGGATTTTGTGGCCCCTCGGGCTCCCTTGGTGGAAATGTACGACCCCAACAGCCTGGTGATCCGTCTGGCCGTCCCTGAGGCCCAGTCCACCCAGGTCTTCAAGGGTATGCCGGTGAAGGTCCAACTGGACGCCTATCCGGGCAAGACCTTTGAGGGGAAAATCAGCCTGGTGTACCCGGATCTGGACACCCGGATGCGCACCCGCACGGCGGAAGTGAAACTGGATTACCCGGTGGCCCTCATCCCGGGCATGTTCGCCCGTCTCCAGGTTGGGCTAGCAGACCGAACCGACGCCGTGGTCGTTCCCGGCGATGCGGTGCTGGTCCTGCCCAATGGCGAGAAGGTAGCTTTATGTCCTCAAAGACGGCAAAGCTCAACGCCGGGTGGTGCAAACCGGTCTCGAGGCGGGCGGGCGGGTGCAGGTCGTTTCCGGCGTTCAACCCGGAGAGATGGTAATCACCGCCGGCAATGAAAAGCTCAAGGACGGCATGGCAGTGAAGGTCCAGGGAGGGGCAGGCAAATGAAAGTCACCACCTACGCCGTAAGGCGGCGCATCGCCACCGGCGTCATCACTGTAGCCTTGGTAGTTCTGGGAATCTACAGCTTTATGCTGCTGCCGGTGAATTTTCTCCCCGACATAACGTATCCCCTGATCAAGGTCCACATCTGGTGGCGGGGTGCTACGCCGGAAGAGATCGGCACCAACATTGCCGACCCCCTGGAGCGTCAGATGGCCATGGTGGACAGCCTGGACTACCTGGAGTCCTCCTCCATTGAAGGCATGTACACCCTCCTGGCTAACTTCAAGTATGGGGTCAACGTGGACGTGGCCTACCAGGACGCCTTGGCGGCTATGGCCCGGGCAGCCCGGCAGCTCCCCAAGGACATCGACCCGCCCCTGGTCATGAAAGCCGATCCTTCCCAGCTGCCGGTGGTGCAGCTCACCATCAGCTCGGACCGCTGGGACCTGACCAAGTTGCGCACCTGGACGGAAAACTGGCTGCAGTATCAACTGCAAGCAGTTCCCGGGGTGGCAGGCACCGATATCGTCGGCGGCCTCAAGCGGGAAATTAGGGTGCACATGGACCCCAACGCGGTGGAGAAATATGCCCTTACCCTGACGGGGGTTACCAAGCGGCTTCAGGAGGAGAACATTGAACAGTTCGGCGGCCGGGTAACCGTGGGGCGCCGGGAGTTCATCGCCCGCACCATGGGCGAATACCGCTCCCTAAACGACATTCGCAACGTGGTGCTGGCTAACGCCGCCTCCGGCAAGATCTACCTCAAGGATGTCGCCCAGGTAGAGGACGCCCACGAGGAGGTCCGGGTAGTCACGCGCCAGGGGGGCACGCCCACTGTCAAGTTGAGCGTACTCAAGCAGGCGGACGCCAATACCGTGGGAGTAGCCCGGGCGGTAAACCAGCGGCTCGAGCAACTTAAACCCGCCATTCCGGCCGGCATCCGTATGGGAATGGTGGAAAACCAGGCTGACTATGTTATCGCCGCCTTGAAAGGGGTGCGCAATGCCGCGGTCGAGGCCTCGATCCTGGTCCTCCTCATCATTTACCTGTTTCTGGGAAGCTGGCGCCATGCCCTGGTGATGCTGTTGGTGCTCCCCATTACCTTGATTATTAATTTTGCCCTGATGAAGCTCATGGGATTCTCCCTCAATATTTTTTCTCTGGGTGGCCTGGTGGTGGCCATCGGCGTGGTCCTGGACAACTCCATCGTGGTGCTGGAAAACATCACCCGCCTTCGCCAGGCGCATCCGGAAGAGGACGGGGTCTCTCTGGCGGAGCGGGGTACCGGGGAGGTGTGGGTGCCCATCCTGGCATCCACCCTCTCTTCCCTGGCCCTGCTTCTCCCCTTTTTGCTGGTGCCGGGCCTCACCAGTCTCCTCTTCCGGGAGCTCATCCTGGTCGTCGCCGGGGTGTTTTTGGTGAGCTTGGCCCTGGCAGTCACTCTCACCCCCATGCTCACCTCCATCATCGTGGGCCGGGAAAAGGACGGTCACCGGGAAAGCTGCTTCCTCAGGTGGTTTCGCATCATGACCGCGGGCTATGTCTGGGTCCTTGAACTGTCCCTCCGCTATCGGAAGCTGGTCTTCGGAGGTTTCATCCTGATCTTCCTGGGGGCCGTGGCCCTCTTCCCCTGGCTGGGGAGCGAGTTCCTGCCCCGCATGGACGACGGCCGGGTCATGGTGAAGGTCAAGCTGCCCACCGGCGCGGCCCTCACCGAAACCAGCAAGATCTTGAGCCGGGTGGAAGCGAAACTTCAGGGTGATCCTCGGGTCGAAAGCTACGTCACCATGGCGGGCGGCAAGGTTTGGGGCCTGGCCACCTATGAAATCGCCAACGAAGGCCAGTTGGATATCCAGTTGGTGCCCCGGCACGCCCGGAAAATCGGCACTAAAGCTTACATCGCGCAGTTGAAAAAAAACCTGGCCCCTATCTCCATGCCGGGGGCCAAGGTCATGGTCATGCAGATGCCGGTGAAGGGCATCCGCAAACTGGGAGAGGCGGACATCGAAGCCAAGATCAAGGGCCAGGAATTGGACAAGCTCTATGGTTTGGCCCGCAAGACCTCGGAATCCATGAACAAACTGGCCCATTTTAACAACGTCTACGTGTCCATGGACATGACCAAGCCCGAATATCAGGTGGACGTGGACCGGGTCAGGGCTGCGGAACTGGGGGTTTCCGTGGTGGATGTGGCCACCACGGTGCGCTCCTTGATCAGTGGCGCAGTGGCTACCCGCTACCGGGAAGGCGATTATTTTTACAATATTCGGGTGATGATTCCCGAACAACACTTCACCTCCAAACAAGAGGTGGAGAACCTGGTGTTGAACTGCGCTCAGGGTGGCTATTTGCGGCTGAAAGACGTGGCCCGGGTGATCCCGGCCGTGGGGCCGGTAGAAATCGTCCGGGAGGACCAGGTGAAAGAGGTCATCGTCCGGGGTGACGCCGCCGGGGTGAGCGTGGGGCAGGCTTTAAGCGACCTCAAGGAGGCCGTCAGCAAAATGAAGCTGCCGGTGGGCTACGAAGTCTCCTATGGTGGCCAGGCCCAGATGATGGCCGACATGCAAAAGGCAGCACTGCTCATTCTGGCCTTTGCCCTGTTTTTCGCCTTCGTGGTCCATGCGGTAGAGTTCAACAGCCTGCGGCTGCCGGCCCTGATTCTCTGCTCCGTGCCCTTCTCCCTGGCCGGCATGGTGTATGCTCTAATCCTGACCGGGTTTCCCGTGGGTGCGACGGTGATCATCGGCGTTCTCATCGTGGTGGCCGCCACCATCAACGAAGGGGTGCTCCTCATTACGTTTGCGGATGATTTGCAGCGGGAGCGAAATCTGTCACCCCTGGACGCAGTTATAGAAGCCGCCAAAATCCGCCTAAGGCCCCGGATGATGATCGCCCTGGCCATCATCTTTGGCTTCATGCCGTTGGCTCTGAACCTGGAAGAAGGCGGCGAGATGCTCCAGCCCATGGCCGCCGGAGCCATCGGTGGCCTCGCCCTGGGCCTGTTCGTGGCCCTGTTCCTGATGCCATGCCTTTATGTGCTGACCACGCGACCGGCCGCTGGTTCTCCAGGGACAGATTGCGCCGCCATTAGCTATAAGAATGAATCGCAGTGAGAAAGTAAATATTTACAGGAGGAGGAAGTTCAGTGACGCATAATCACCATCACGCCGGCCATCATTGCTCAAAACTTCAGGGACGGCGGCAACTTGCCATCAGTCTGGGACTAACGGCAATTTTCTTTGTTGTTGAGTTGGCGGGCGGCTTCTGGACCAATAGTTTAGCCTTGCTCGGAGACGCGGGGCATATGTTGAGCGACGTGGGGGCCTTGGGTCTCAGTTTGATCGCCATCGCCTTCGCCCTGAAAACCCCGACCCCGGAAAAAACTTTCGGCTACCATCGTTTGGAAATCCTGGCAGCCCTCATCAACGGTCTGGTCCTGTGGGGCATCGCCGGGTTGATCATTTATGAGGCCTGCCAGCGCCTTGCCAGCCCGCCGCCGGTTAAGTCCCAGGCCATGCTTATTATTGCCGCCATCGGCTTGCTGGTAAATCTTCTCTGTGCCGCCGTCCTGTTCTCTTCCCATGACAAGTCCATCAACCTCCGTTCGGCCTTTATGCACGTAATAGCCGACGGGTTGGGGTCTTTGGCGGCCATCAGCGCGGCCCTGGTCATGCTGTTCAAGGGCTGGTATTGGTTCGATCCGGCAGTGAGCATCTTTATCGGCCTCTTGATCGTGGGTGGCAGCTGGCAAATAATCCGGGAAACCGCGGAAATATTGATGGAAGCAACCCCACGTCATATCGATCATGGTGGGTTGCAGGCGGCCTTGGAGAAAATTCCCGGTATCATCCAGGTTCATGACCTCCATATCTGGACCATCTCCACGGGCATTCATTCCCTCAGTATGCATGCGGTGGCGGATGATCACCGGGATCGGGACAAATTGGTCGGCGCTATCAACGAGTTGTTGTGCAAAAATTTTGGTCTGGTGCATAACACCGTTCAAATTGAGGGCGAGGATTGCTCCTGTCCGTTATTTTGTTGTTTAATGCCCCAAACTGCTGAGGTGTCGGCGGGTTCATGAGAATCTTCATAAGTCAGCAAGATCCAACGGCAAAGGAGCAGCAGGTGATGACTCGATAACGTGGCGCCAGGAACTGGCCTGGGCAATCGGCTTTCTGGGTCTGGCCGTGATTCTGGGGTTCATGTTCCATTGGCCCCTGGTGCAGGCGTCCTTGAGAGGAAATCTGACCGCGCTGCTTGACCAGAAGCGCCAGGAACGGCGGGAAGTGCAATTCCAGGGAGTAAGAACTTTAGATCTGGCGCAGGCTTACCAGATCTGGCAAGAAAAGCGAGCCCTCTTCGTAGATGCCCGCAAGTCCGAAGAATATCAAGAATTACACGTGCAGGGGGCCGTAAATGTTCCTCCAGAAACGTGGCCGGAGCTTCCATCTTCGGAACTGATGAAAATGGCTAAAACACAAGAATTGGTGATTTACTGTAGCCAGGAAAGCTGCGACGACGCCCTCAAGCTAACTAAAAAGCTGCGTGCAGCCGGTTTTACCCGGGTGATGGCCTTTACCGGGGGCTTCCGGGCCTGGGACGAAGCCGGCTACCCGGCGGATACCAGTCGATAACAAGAGAAGGGGGAAAATTTGTCGGTCTCGGTTATGCGGTTCGTTTCCTCGGGGGTGGGTATAATTCTGGGCGGGCTTTTCATCTATGCGGGCGTCCAGAAGCACCTGGCCCCCTATGAGTTCGCCGAATCCATCCTGGCCTATCAACTGCTGCCCTCAGGCCTGGTGGGATTGGTGACCGCAACCCTGCCATGGGTGGAGATGATTTCCGGGTTTTCCTTGATCCTGGGGTGTCTCCTGCGAAACCGCCGGTTCTCCAACCCATTCCCGGCGGGAGGCATTCTCCGGCGCAGCGCCCTCCTGCTGATCTTGGGCCAATCGCTGCTGTTTATCGCCGTGCTACTCATCACCATAACCCGGGGCTTGAAAATTGATTGCGGCTGCGGCCTTCTCTTCCAGCGCCAAGTGGGGTTGGAGTCCATCCTGAAGACGCCCTGCTTTTGGGGGTGGCGGGTTGGCTTTATGGGCGGGAATGGCAGGCCGGGGGCCGGGAGGAGGGATTGCTGGTCCTCGTTCAGCCCAAAGTATAACCTCAACATCCCGCTGTGGAGCAGGCGAACCGGGGCGGCTCTATCCCAAGTGCGACTTCAAGCCCCGGTTTTTCTGCTCCTTCAGGCGTTTGACAAATTTCTTCAGGAGGCGCAAAGCCTCACCCCCGTCGCCGTCCAGCACGGCGCTCTGCATCTGCTGAAATTCTTCCGGGGCAATGGTCAGGATCTCGGGAGTTCCTTTGTTCTCCGGTGACATCTTCATCCCTCCGCAAACATGAATTGCCGCAGGATTTCCAGGTGCTGATCGGGGGAGGCAATGAACCTCATCACCGTCCCCTGGCTTGAATTAACCAAAGACTTCGGCGAACTTCATTTCCAGGCGGTGTGGTTATTCCCCAAACGGATTCACCAGGTGCACCGGCACCGGGGAAGTGCGAATGATTTTTTCTGCCACGCTGCCAAAGAGCGGGCTTTTCTTTTCCATTTTGTCATGGCTGAGGCCATGGGTGGTGATGACCACCAGGTCGGCTTTTTCTGCCTTAACTGCCTTGAGAATTTCGCTGGCGGCGTCGCCCTGGACCAACCGTATCTCCATATTCGGGCAGGCTTTCAGTTCGGTCTCACAGAGGTGTTGCATCTTGCTCTTGGCCTGTTGCAACTCCCATTCCTGAAAATGTTGGAGATGATGTTCGCCGGGGCTGTGGGCATAACCGCCATAGAGGGAAGTTAAGTCCGTTGCCACATACAGCATAATGATTTTTGCCTGGTACTTTTCCGCCAGCGACACCACGTGTTTGGCGGATTTCAGCGAGTTCTTGGATAAATCGGTGGGCCAGAGAATTGTTCGGATCATGGGGAACCTCCTGATTTATTGCATCGACCCTTTTCCGCAGCGAGCCGGTCGGTGATAAATTCCGGCCCCCTCTCAGCCGGCAATTTTCTGGGAGCACACCGGAGTGCCGGGAACCCGGTGGTCTATCTGTGAATCCGCCGGAACCTGTAACTGGGGGCTACTCGACCGCAGTCCCTGGGCTCCGCCTCAGCATCCGTAAATAAAGAAAAGTCCCCCGATTAAGAGACCTAAACCCAATTTTTTCATCATTTTTCTGTCTCCTTATATCCAAGCCTGTTGGTGATAAATTCCGGGGTCTTGCCCCGTTCCAGTTCAAAGACCGGGCGGCAATGGGGCTTACTGGCGGCATCCGCCTTCTTCTTGATCACGGCGGATAGGAAATCCAGGGCCGCGTCTCTGTCTTCATCCAGCAAGATGGCATGGAGCCGGAACATATCTTCCGGATGGAGGGTGATGACAGTGTTTTCCTTCAGCATAGAGCCCCCTCCCTGCCGCATTTTTATGAGCTAATCCGTATCGGGATTTGAAAAAGTTCTTCCGCGCCCTCAGGTCTGCCGGCAGCCACAGGTTGCCGTCCCCGGTCCCCCGGACTGGGCTGGTTCACCAGCATCAGCCTGGAGCCGGCGTACCGCCTGCTTGACCCGGTCAATTTCGTCCCGTTTGAGATTCATGTCCTTATTTTTGTCAATATCCAGATCGGTGATCACCAGGTAGGCCCGCAACGGCACATCCGCCTGCTCCAGCACGCCTTTGGCGCACCCGACCTCACAGCCATCAATGACTACCAATTCGCTGATATCTCTGGCCGATTGGACAAAGCCGCTCAAATGGGCACCTACCCCGGCCAGGCAAGAAAGCTTGCCGAAGCCTTCCTGGGTGAGTTCCACCGCCGCCTGGTTGGACAATTGTCCGACATTGGAACCTCCCGAACAGGCCAGAATCATGGTCGTGACCGCGGGCTGACAACAATCCTGAGACATATGAATAAGTCTCCCTTGCATAAAGATTTATTCAGGGAAACTAAAAAAAAATCCCTGGCATGATATGCATCTTTGTATCCGGTTAACTGAATATAATCAAGAAATTTTCCGGGGCCGAGCCAGCCCCGATCTTCGCTACCTCGCCAATAGCAAAGCTTCTCAAAAATTCCAGTAAGTTGCATGTATGATCGCCTTATAGAAACCAGTCATACGGTCATGGTTCCGCACTTAGATCAGGCACCCCTCTTGGCAGCAGAAAAATCGCATACCTCTACCTGCGTCGGGAGAGGTGAAATTCCCTTGTTAACGTGCCCTCCCAAGCCCCAAATTTGAACGATCAGCACCTGCTCCTGGGGTACCCCACAGGGTATGCCTCTCGAGAGCGTTCTGCGGTCGATTAAGGCAGGTTTATGAAGGGAAACTGGAGTAGCTTCATGCACCCGGAAATGCTACCTGGGATAAGACGTAGAGTATTCATTCTTATGCCAAGCCACTGGAAGCTGCAGTGAACGCTGGCAAAGTCTTGAAACCTGCATGAAACCCGCATATGTGGGATTGGAAGGGTTATAGGGATCGGACAACACGGGTGGTTGATGGAGGGGAATTAGTGGATTGGAGAAGAAGCTCGCGACGTTGACCTGGAATCCACACCGGACTATGTTTCTCCTTCAAGGCAGAAGAGCCCATCAGCTTGGCGTCTACAAATTTAATTTGGCCCTCCCTGTAGAAGACACTCAATCGGGGCCAATTTGAGTATGGGCCCCTGGATGAGGGGTAAGTGCCAGGGGAGGAAGTCAGCTTTTGAAATTGGGCCGGCAAACGGTCCTGACGCGGGTGAAAATTAGAAAAGATTGGCATGGTCACAGTTAGAAGGCGCACTGTCAGGTAAAAGACCGAAGAAAATTTAATCTCTGCATGGCCTTGCCTGCTGCGTATTACTACAATTTACCAAAGGTATGTTGGGGATAGTGTTGGGGAACTAAAAAGTTCAAGGGCTTAGGTTTTGCCTAAGCCCTTGATTTAATTTGGTAGCGGGGGCAGGATTTGAACCTGCGACCTTCGGGTTATGAGCCCGACGAGCTTCCAGACTGCTCCACCCCGCGTCATTGACGTCCGTAAAATATAACAAGTTGATATGGCCGAGTCAATAAGAAAATGCCTGCACTCGGCCCGGGGCCCGCTGCCGGGCTTGGGCTACGCGGCTTTGCGGCATCGGGGGCATTAATCTCTTGCGATCCAAAACCTTATGCCGATGCCCCCCGATGATTATCCTGCCACCATGGCCCCCAGGGCGCAACCGGCCGGCAGGGGCGGCTCCTGCCGTCTGGACTTTGGTTCCGCCCCGAACCTTATCCGGCGGGGGACTCAACCTGAAGATCAATCTCCCCGGCCGCGGCCAAATCATTTTTAAAGTGGGGCAGCGCCGATAAGATCAACACTGCCCCGGCGGCCAGGGCTATCAAGGTGAGGGAGACGCCCCATTTGAGGCTGCCCAGGTCCGAAACCCAGCCGATGAGAAGGGGGGAAGGCACGTCCCCCACCAGGTGAATGACCACGATATTCAGGGCCACGGCCTGGGCCCGGCGCCAGGGGCCCGCGACGCTCACCACCACCGCGGTGAGCACCCCGGGGTTGAGGAACAGGAGAAAAATCGCCCCCGCCAGGGCCGGAATATAGAACGCCGGGGCGGCGACAAAGATGGCCACGGCCGCCAGAGGCAGAGCCAGCACGACTCCCAGGCCACTCACCCACAGGGGGGCTCCCAGGGTGTAGGTGAGCAGGCGAGACCCTAACAATCCGCCGGTCAGGGTCCCCAGCCCTCCCCCCACGGCTACGGAGATCGCCAGCAGTTGATTGGCCTGGGCCAGGCTGAGCCCTTTAACCTCATGGAGATAAATCGGCATCCATAAGGCCAGCCCCCCCAGGGCAAAGGTCACCATGCCGTAGCCCAGGGTTACCCGCCGCAGGGTGGGCACCTTGAAGAGATGCCAGGACGCCGCCAGGGGGGACCACCGGGCCGGGGGAGGCTGAGGAGCCGGTGTGGGTTCGCTTCGGACCTCACGGAGACGGTAAACCAGTCCCGCCATGACCAGGCCCGGGAGCCCCGCCAGGAGAAAGGCCGGGCGCCAGCCCCAGTGGCTGCCCACCAGGCCCCCCACCAGGTAGGCCAGGGCCGCGCCCATGGGCAGCGCCAGGTAAAACAGCCCCAGGGCCCGGGCCCGGCGCCCCAGGGGCAGGATGTCCGCCAGGTAAGCCGGGGCCAGGGTGCCGAAGGAGGCCTCTCCCACCCCCACCAGGCCCCGGGTCGCCACCAAAAAGGGATAGGAGGGCACCCAGAAGGTCAGGCTGGTGGCCAGGCTCCACAATACCGCCCCGCCGGCCATGAGGCGGAGGCGGCCCCGGCGGTCCCCCAGGTAGCCGAACAGGGGCGAAGCCAGGAAGTACACCAGCATGAAGGCGGTCCCCAAAAACCCAAAGGCGGTGTTGTTTAAACCAAGGTCAGCCTTCACCAGGGGGCCCAGGGAGGCCATGAGATACCGGTCCAGGTAATCCAGGAGATTCAGAAAGGCCAGGATGAGCAGGGCTCGGGTGGTCAGGGAGAGAGGCATAGGTCAACGAAAAGCGGGATCAACAATCGAGGACTGACCGCCTAAAACGCTGGAAACCAGGACAACGGTAGGCAATGCGCTCAATGTCTGATTCCTCGGCAATTCTGCGCAATGTTTCAGGAGTATAAGTAGCTTTGGCTCGAGACAGAATTTGTTTTAATTTGGCCTTTGGATTTATTATATCCTCAAGGTTTCCATTTACTCGCGGGACATTTTTCCCTACCACTGCTGAAATAGCTACTTCATCGGATAAAAGCCATGTCTCCAGCATTCTTTCGATGATATGAAATTTAACTGGAAATCTATATTGCCTGCCTTCTATTTTTTTCTGCATCTTCTCGACGATAATCTTTATACAAGATAAGTCCTGATCTACAATTACTAATGCCTTGTCAATATTTTTCTTGCGGCAGTCTTCCAACCAATCGCGATATTTTTTGATCACATTAGGCTTATCTCTACCGGGATAAAGGCATAAATCAGGGTCACCAGAAAATATCTTTTTAATCAATTCAGATATTATTATAACATCTGTATTAGGAAGGCCTTCAGCGACTATTCCTAATTTATACATTACTCCTCTCCCAGAGCACCGGAATACCACAAATCACTTAGTGATAAGTCGCCTTGCTCCAGGAGTATTTTTAATTTCTTTTTATCAGCGCCCCGGATACATTTAGTAGAACCGTCTTTTTTATAAACAGCAATTAAATCGTCTATTGATAGTTTATCAATAAGATAAGGATGATGTGTAGTCACAATAATCTGGGAGGCCTTTTCAGCTGCTTCTTGTTGTCTTTGTAATAAAATTTCTACCAAGGAGTCGATTAATTGAGGGTGTAAGTGTGTCTCCGGTTCTTCAATGCAGAAGAGGGGTGCGCCTAGCTCTTCTGGCGCAAAAATTAACGAGAGCAGGGCTAAGAATTGTAGAGCCCCATCTGAAACCCCCCATATGTTTACTGGCCTCTTTAAATGTTTCTCTTTAAATTGCACAAATGTTGTACCCATTTGCGTAGGAGGGGTAATTATGCTAGTGACATCAGGAATTACATCACGGATTGCCTGAGTCATTCGCTTATATTCATCCGGATAACCTGTCTGTAATGTATGAAGCCAAGCAGATAAATTATCCCCATGGATATTTAAAAAGTATTGTTTAGCAGTTACATTTTGTTGCCTCATGGCAAATGGCATCAATTGATAAAATCGCCATCTTGAAAATACTTGTTTCGCTCCCATTCCTTCCCAGCCCGGAACCGAATATTCCAAAAAAGATTTTTCTGACCTTTCTTTTTGCTCAAAGGCGACTGAACCATCAGGATGTAATCCTTTCCCTTGTCCAGACCTGAATTCCGAAAGAATATATTCTGCACCCGCATCACAACGTTTTAGTGTTTCATTTTCTATAACAAATGCGGATGTGCTTGAATTACCAATTAAGGAAATTTCATATTCATAAGTTCGGGGATTTTTATCGTTTGGAAAAAGAATTTCTTCGGTTAATGAAAAGGAAATTTTCCCTTCGTCAACGCCCTTCCACAATATTTCAGAAAAACCTCCCTCCTTAGTTATTGCCTCGGCCAACCCGGTCAAACTAACATTTGTTAAAAACTTTAACGCCCTTATAATACTGCTTTTCCCAGCCATATTAGGCCCCACAAGAAAATTGCGCAAACCAAGATCAAGAGCAACATCTTTGAGGCTTAAAAAATTTTGGACTCTTATCCGTTTGACCATTGTGGGTTATCCTCAATCTATTCGGCAGGGTATAAACGACTAGCCCTTTATATAAAACTTTTCGAAAAATTGCCAGAAGTCCGGGAATGATTTGGCCACGCAGCCGGGGTCGGTGATGGTCATCCCCGGGGCCTTGAGGCCGGCCACCGCGAAGCTCATGGCGATGCGGTGGTCGTTATAGGTGTGGATGACCGCGCCCTGAGGCGTGCCCCCCCGGATGATCAGGCCGTCTGCGGTTTCCCGGGCCTCGATGCCCAGCTTGCCCAACTCCGTCGCGACGGCGGCCAGCCGGTCCGACTCCTTGTGGCGCAGGTGGGCCACCCCGGTAATGACGGTGTCGCCCGGCGGCGAAGGCCGCCAGCACCGCCAGGGTGGGGACCAGGTCCGGCATGGTGGCCATGTCCACCGTCACCCCCTGCAAAGCTCCGCCCTGGACCGTTAGCCCCGCCGGGGTGGATTCGATGGCGCAGCCCATCCGCTCCAGCACCCGAGGGAAGGCCGCATCCCCCTGGCTGGATTCGAGGCTCAGGTTGGTGATGGTGGCCCGCCCGCCGGTTAAGGCCGCGGCAGCCCAAAAATACGAGGCGCTGGAGGCGTCGGCCTCGATGGCATAGTCCTGGGGCAGATAGCACTGGCCGCCGGGAAGCTCAAAATAGCGGTAGCCTTCCCGGTAAGAGGAAATCCCGAAGTCCCCCAGGACCTCCAGGGTCAGGTCCACGTAGGGCCGGGACACCAACTCGCCGGTGATGTCGATCTTAAGGCCCTTCGGCGCCAGGGGCCCGATGAACAGCAGGGCCGAGAGGTACTGGCTGCTGATGGAGCCGGAGAGCTGGGCCCGGCCGCCGGTGAGGCCGCCGGTGACCCTGACCGGGGGGCAGCCGTCGCCTTTTTCCGAAGCCGCCCGGACCCCGATCTCGCCCAGGGCCGCGAGCAACTCCCCCAGGGGCCGCTGGCAGAGGCGCTCGGTGCCGGTCAAGAGGTACTCTCCTTCTCCCAGGGCGGCGAGCGCGGTGAGGAAGCGCATGGAGGTGCCGGAGTTGCCCAGGTAAATCGGCAACGCCGCCGGCAGCCAGCGGCCGGCCCGGCCCGTTACGCGGATGGTCGTAACCTGCCAGTCGATGGCCGCGCCCAACTGGGCCAGGGCGGCGGCCGTGAGCTCGGTGTCTTCGGCGGCCAGGGCATTGGTGAGGACGCTCTCCCCCCCGGCCAGGGCCGCGGCCATCAAGGCCCGGTGGGTGTAGCTCTTGGACCCGGGCAGGGTGAGGGTGGCCTGGACTTGCCGGCAGGGTTTGATTTCTTGGGTCATGTGATTTAGGAATATTTTAGAAAATTCGTCCGAAGGCGACCCACCGGGTCGCCCCTACGACCGGGCTACTTCTTGTCCAAAGCGGCATAAGCTGCCTGGGCCATAACCTCTGCCGGGGCCGTCATGCCGGTCCACAACTCAAACTGCGCCGCGCCCTGGTGGATGAGCATCTGGAGGCCGTCGATGGTGGCGCAGCCACGCGCCTGCAGCTTCCTTAAGCAGCCGGGTGGCCAGGGGCTGGTAGACGATGTCCATGACCACCTCGAAGCGGCCCAGCAGGTCCGGGTCGATGGGAATGCCGTCAACATCCGGGGTCATGCCCACGGGGGTGGCGTTTACCAGGATGGTGGCGGGGCAATCCCCCAGGGTGTTCAAGGGGATGGTTTCGCCCCCTAAATCGTTGACTAAAGCCGCGGCCCGGGCCTGGTCCACATCGGTCAGGCTCACCCGGCCCCCGGCCTGGATAATGCCAAAGCGATGGCCCGGGAGGCCCCGCCGGCCCCGAGGATGAGGACGTGCCGCGCCTTGAGGCTGATTTTGGCCGTGAGCGCCGCCATCGCCCCCAGCCAGTCGGTGTTGTAGCCCACCAGCCGTCCGTTGCGGTTAACCACGGTGTTCACCGCCCCGATCCTGGCGGCCTGGGGGTCCAGCTCATCAATCAGGGGAATGACCTCTTCTTTGAAAGGGATGGTGACGCTCACCCCGCCGATACCCAGCCCCCTTAAGCCCGCCACGGCCTGGGGCAGGTCCGTGACCGGGAAGGCCACATAGACCGCGTTTACGCCCAGGTGGCGATAGGCGGCGTTGTGCATGGCGGGGCTCAGGGAATGGGCCACCGGGCCGCCCCAGGATACCGAAGATTTTTGTCTGGCCGTTGATCATAGTAAGCAGTAGTTATAGGGCGGGCCATGCCCGCCGGTTGATGAGCAGCCACGGGCCGCCCTATTATGCTCGCACAGGCGAGACGCCTGGGCCACCGATTCTGTTTATCTTCATGGTGCATACGCCTAAAGCCTGCGGCTCCATGGTCCTGGTTTTGGCTGACAGCTATCTTCTCAGCATTTGCCAGAGCCGCTTCACGTCGTTCACCGTGAGCTGCCCCGGGGCCGAGGCCCCTTGCGGGCTGAAGGGGGCGAAAGTGAGCCAACTCCCCACCAGGGGCGCGGCGATCCGGGACCATTTGCCCACGGGCCCCATGCAAAAGGCGATGATGTCCTTGCCCTGGGCCCTGGCCCGGGGAATGAGGGAGAGCATCCGCAGGTTGTCGGCCGGATCATTGGCCAGGGCGACCAGTTTGACGACGTCCGCCTCAGAGGCCAGCATCTCCTCCAGGACCATTTCCAGCCGGGCCGCGTCCGGGGTGCCGGCAAAGTCGTGCCAGGAGAGAATAAGGCGGGTTTTGCCCCGGCGTTCCCCAATCTCCCGGCGGAAGCCCGCGTCCGCGGCCAGTTCCAGGTCCAGGCAGGTTACGCCGAGATCCAGGGCTTGCGTCAGGCGGTCCAGGCGGTCCGCCTCAGTGCCCTGCCAGCGGCCTCCTTCCGCGGCCAGGCGGTTGGTGGCGATGACCGGCCCCGGCAGGCTCCGGAACAGTTTCTGTAGGTCCGGGGTCGGCTCTTCCAGATAATCCAGGCGCACCTCGGTCCACAGCCCCTTGCCGGGCGGCCCGCTGATATCTGCCCCGGGCCCGGTTGACCGTGGGCTCCACCACCGGCACGCAAATGCGGAGAGGCGGTTTTCGGTTTTCGGTTTTCGGTTTTCGGTTGTTAACCATGCGCGAATGTAACCTTCAAATATCGGGGCGGGCACTGCCCGCCATTTCCGGCCGTCAAGTGGTGCGTAGAACGCACCCTAGCGAAAGCCGTGTAGGGGGCGCACTGCGCATCTGCATCCTGCACAGGCGAGACGCCTGTGCCACCAAATTTCCCATAACTTTCAAGGCAGTCGAATGACGGCGGCCACAGGCCGCCCTATAACTGCCGAAGAGGCGGGCACGGAGGCCCGCCCCACCGGATAATGGAGAAATCCTGCCCCGGTCAGGAGTTGACTCTATCCCTCAATGATGCCTTTGCTTGCAAGTCTTTCACATAAACCAAAAATGGAAAACCCTTTTTCAACTCAAATTCTCCACGCCCGCGGCCCGGGGAAAGGAGCCCAGGAGTTTGAAGTGGGCGCTGATGGCCTCCACTTCCTCCAGGGCCTGACCCACCTGGGGTTCGGTGGTGTGGCCGTCCACGTCCACGAAGAACAGGTAGCGCCAGGCCTCGTTTTTGGCCGGGCGGGAGACGATGCGGGTCATGTTGAGTTCCCGATCCGCCAGGGGGCGCAGGGTCTTATAGAGGGCCCCGGGGATGTTGTCCACCGCAAACAGGATGGCGGTCTTGTCCTTGCCGGTGGGCCCGGGGGCGTCGGCCCCGATGACAAAAAAGTGGGTGACATTGCCCGGGTTATCCTCGATGCGGGACTCCACCACCCTCAGGTCATACAGCGGCGCCGCGAAGGCGCTGGCAATGGCCGCGGCGTTGGGGTTTTTGGCCGCCTTCTGGGCCGCCACGCCGGTGGAGGCCACCTCCAGGATGGGGATCTCGCCCAAGATGCGTCCCCAGCCAGCGGCGGCATTGGGCGAAGGGTTGGGGGTGGGTGTAAATGACCTCGATATCGCTGCGCTGCCCGGATTTGGACAGCAGGTCGTGGGAGACTTCCAGAAAAATCTCGCCGCAGATCTTCACCGAGGTCTCGGCAAACAGGTCCATGGAGATGTTGACGATGCCCTCGGTGGAATTCTCGATGGGCACCACCCCGTACTGGAACTTGCCTTTCTCCACTTCGGCAAAGACCTCCTGGATGGTGGTCATGGGGCCGAAGCGGGTGGCCCGGCCGAACTTTTTCAGGGCCGCCAGGTGGGAAAAGGTGGCCTCGGGCCCCAGGAACGCCACCCCGAAAGGAATCTGGACCTCCCGGGCCGCGGAGATGATCTCCCGGAAGATGTTGCGCAGGGCCGAGGGGCTCAGCGGGCCCGGGTTCAGGTGCATGAGGTGGGCCAGGACTTCTTCTTCCCGCTGAAAATCCAAAGTGCCCCGGCCTTCCCGGCCCTTGATGCGGCCGATGGCCTGGGCCAGAGTCTGGCGCTGGTTCAGCAGGTTCAGGAGGTCCTGGTCCAGGGTATCGATCTGGTTTCTGATGATTTCTTTTTCCGTCATAGTCATTTCTCCAGGATGGTTTCCTGGATTTTGTGGCCGAAGTGGCGGCCCGTCTCTTCCAGGGCTACCAGCACTTCATCCCCAGGTTGTAACGTCACAATGGACACGGCCTCGCCGCTGGCGCGGGTGAGCCGGATGGTCTCGGCGTTCTGTAAAATGGTATTCACCTCACGGCCGCCCGCGTCGGCGGCCACCAGCATCAAGGGGCGGCGCTCCACCTTGACCCGGCCCACCACCGCCGGGGTGGTGCGCCCCTGGTGGTTGACGACCAGGACCTGGTCCCCGGCCGCGAGCTCCCCCAGGTACCTGGTCTTGTCCCCGGTGACCCGGATATAGGCGTGCACGGGCCCGGCGTTGACCCGGAAGGGCCGGGGGGCGACGTAAGGGTTCTCCAGGGATTCGGCATGCACCAGGAAGAGGCCCCCCGAGGAGTTGCCCACCAGCATCCCTTCCCCCAAACCCAGGTTGCTGCAGGTGTCGACGCAGACCCGGTCGCCCATGCCCAGGGACTGCAGGCGGGTGATTCTGGCGGTGGTCAAGGTCACCGGCGGCGAGGCCTCTTTTACCAGGCGGGCGATATTTTTGATCATGGCCGGCGACGCATTGGTGACCACCAGACCGTCCACCCCCGTTTCCAGAACCCCCAGGGCGGTGCGGGCCCCATCCTCATCGCTGACCTCCACGAAGATGTTGCGACTCTGGGCCACCAGGTTTTCCAAAGGAATGATGGTCCAGTCGGGGGTATGCACCACTACCGGTCCCTGAAGGGCCAGGCGGATGACTTCAGCCTCATCCGCGGTGCCGGAGATCGCCATTTCCTGGACGTCCTGGCCCGGCACCAGGTCGCCGTCCGGCGCCACCACGGTGATGAGCCCCAGGGCCTTAACCTCTTCGGTTCGGCCCTGGGGGACCCACACTGCGTCCGCCCCGCTCTCCAGGGCAGTGGTCACGAGCTTCTTATCCCAGGGGTCAACTCTGACCCATAGTTTTTTCATGATGGCGTCCTTTCTCACACAGCCGTGAGGAAGGACAGGGCCTCGTCAACGCCGGAATTTTCATTGACGATCATGCTGATGGCCCCCACCATGCGGCTGGGGTTACGGTGTTGGAAGACATTGCGCCCGATGGAGACGCCGGCCCCCCCGGCCTCGATGGCCCCCTGGACCATTTCCAGGATGTCCCGGTCCGAATTCATTTTGGGGCCGCCGGCAATGACCACCGGCACCGGGCAGCCGGCCACCACCTTGCGGAACGACTCCACCGAACCGGTGTACGAGACCTTGACGAGGTCCGCCCCCAGTTCCGCCCCCAACCGGGACACGTGCATGATCACCTGGGGGTCGTATTCATCTTTGATCTTCTCGCCCCGGGGGTACATCATGGCCAACAGCGGCATGCCCCATTCCCGGGCTTCCCGGGACACCCGGCCCAGGTCGGACAGCATCTCCTGATCGGAGCCGTTGCCCACGTTGACGTGAATGGAGAGGGCGTCCGCCCCCAGCTTGATGGCCTCCTCCACGGTGCACACCAGGGTCTTGGCGTTGGGATGGGGTGACAGGGCGGTGGAGGCCGACAGGTGAATGATCAGCCCCACGTCCTTGCCCCGGCGGCGATGGCCGCTGGACACCAGCCCCTTGTGGATGAGAATGGCGTTGGCCCCGCCGCTGGCCACCGCATTGACGGTGGTCTTCATGTCGATGAGGCCTTCAATGGGGCCAACCGTGACGCCGTGATCCATGGGGACGATCACGGTGCGCCCCGTGTCCCGGTTCATGATGCGTTCCATGCGAATCTGTTTGCCGACCACTTGCTCCTCCCTCACCGCAGTGCTCGAAGGCCCTGAGTCCCCACGGCCGCCGATAAAAAAAGCCGTGGTCGCCTCGCCTGCGCCACGGCTTTTAAAAGATTTTTTTTCCTGTGCCTACATTCTTTTAAAAGTCGAGGCGCACTCCTGGCCCGGTAAAATAATAGCTAAAATAAAACTTCGGGGTCCGGGGCCAGCTGGATTGCATTTTATGAATTTCCTCGACTTTTTTTAACCTAAAATATTCATGTCCCGGTGTCAACAGAAATTTATCGGCTATGGTTTAATTATGATAAACTTAACTCATGCGGGTATCTCTCCAGAGACTTGGCACGGGTCATGAAGAAGTCACCGGCCGGTTCAATGACTGGCAGCCTGCGCGATGACCGCAATCAAGGGACTATGGAAAACCGATCCGATCAGCGCAGCTTCATCTGGAGCATCGACGCCGCCGATAAGCTCGTCAACGTCAACGACGCGTGGCTGGCGTTCGCCCGAGAAAATACTGCGCCCCAATTGACGGCTGCCGCAGTCCTCAATCAGCCCATCTGGCATTTTATTCAGGAACAGGAAACCGTCTATCTCTATAAACAGATTTTCGGCCGGGTCCGGGCCGGCGAGTCCCCGGTCAAATTTCCCTTCCGGTGTGACTCTCCCGATTGCCGCCGGTTTATGGAAATGCAACTTACCGGGTTACCCGGGGGTGTCATCCAGTTTAATTCCCACATACTCCGGGAGGAATGGCGTCAACCCCTGGACCTCCTGGACGCATCCCGGGATAGATCCGGGGAATTCTTGAAAATCTGCAGCTGGTGTAAGAAAATACATATCCCGGGACGGGGCTGGGAAGAGATCGAGGCGGCCATCGAGCCCCTGGACCTCTTTGGCCACCACTCCATGCCCCGGATGACCCACACCATCTGTGATCCTTGCTACGACGCCATCAAGGGGCAGTTGAATCAGCAGTCGGCCAAGAGCTGAACCCCGGTTGAACGCGGCTGCACCGGACGAATCCGGGCGGCCTTTTATATCCGTTGCCCAAAGTTTGTTCTTATCCCCCCTCACCCTGCTGGGGGAGAGGGGCTAAGAGGAAAGAACTTTTGGCAAACCCTATAGGCCCCCGGACTGGGCCCGCCGGCCGGTCCGGCCCGGTCCGAGATCATGAAGGAGGCGGCATGCCCCGCATCGATGATTATAAAACGGCCATCGCTCTGGCCGTGGCGGAATTGAAGGAGATAAATCCCAAGCGCCTGGAGAACCGCACCGGCGCCCAACACTTTGTCGAGGGGGCACAGGAGGGCCTCATCGTGCCCTATTTCGGGCAGGCCCGGCGCATCACCTGGCCGGAGGTCAGTGTCACCCCGGGCGACGGCGCCGGGGAGATTTCCCTCCCGGAGCAGGGCCTCATCCTCCACTACCTGCTCAACGCCTCGGGAGACCCCCTCACCGGCCAGACCATTGATTTCCGCCAGGTCCCGGAAGGCGGTTTCTACTGGTCCGCCTTCGTCTCCCGGGCCCAAACGCCGTTGCGGGAAACCTTCGGCAACGATCTGGCGCTCTACGCCGAGGTGGCGGCAACCCTGGGGGGAGAACCCTTGTCCCTGGGTGATACCGCGGCCCGGTACCTGGCCTTTCCCCGGGTGCCCATTACCCATGTCTTGTGGGGGGAGACGAGGAATTTCCTCCCGAGGTCACCATCCTTTTCGATGCAACTATCCCCGGGTATCTGCCCACCGAGGACATCGCGGCCATCTCCGGCGCCTCGGTCTACCGCCTGATGGGGGCCGCCCACAAACTCCGGCAGAACCGCTGACGGCCCCTCCGGACCAGGCCCGGCCCGGCTTTCCCGGGGCCGCCTCTCCGCCTGGCCAGGCCGGGGGGACTTGCGGAAACCCAAAGAATGCTTATAATTAAGGCAAGGGGGCGTAACGGCTTCGACGTAAATAGAGAACTGTAAGTTGCATGCCGAGGTCCTGTCCGCTCGTTAAACGGGTAGGAAAACCATAAGTGCCGACAACTACGGCTACGCTCTAGCCGCTTAAGGCTAGCATCTGGGGCTCGATGCCGGGAGAGGGCCCTGAGATGACGATATCCTGGCAAAGCCGCCAAAAACGCCTGCGGGTTGGCGGACGAAAACTATAGCGGGATAGTCTCTAAGAATTCTGCCAGCGGAAGTCTTGAGGGGCGAAACTAAAACGCCGGCTAAGCATGTAGAAGCTTCCAGGGACTATTGGCGGACGCGGGTTCGACTCCCGCCGCCTCCACCAATTTATTTCAAGATTTCATGGGCCTTTCCGGGTGCGGAAGGGCCCTTTTTTTCGTCCCCGAATCGTGCCCACACCGGAGATTTGCGTAAATTTGAGGGGCGGGCCGGGGCAAGCCTTGACGAAAAAAACGAAAAATTCCCCCGCCCCCTTTCTCAGATTCGTCCTGCATGCCATCCGGCATTACCTAAACCCGGAGAACATGCCATGGCGGGGGCGTCAGGCGTCTTGGGCATTGCTTTCCCGGCCAGTCTGGCGGCGCCCCGGTCGATCCCGGCGTCGTGATCCCGCCGCACCAGGTCAGACAAGGAAAGCCGCTTTCTCCGGCCCCGGGGTTGTGCCTGTTTCGCCTTTTATCCGGCGCAAAGCGCGCCGGCTGGATGGCGCCGGACAATACGTGCGCAAGATTTGAGGAAGTTCCAGGCTGATCTTCTTGATCGCCTCTTCTGGCGCTAACCCGATGCCCTCCGGCCCTTAACCCCCTCTTCTGCCATCACCTCTTGCCGAAGGTCGGGGATCTCCTCAAAATAGGCTCCCAGAATATTGTCAGCCACCCGCAGCATCAATCCCTCACACTTGATGCACATGGCGGCTTCATCATCGAGGCCGGCCACTCTTCGATCCCAACTGCCGCAATCCAGGCAGCGGTAACCATAAATAGGCATTGGGCTCCCTATTCCCCCTTTCCGGTGTACTGCCAAGAAACTGAATTTGATAAGGATTATCACCCGCAAACATTATCTCTTGATTTTATAAGTACGAATAATTGGTTCAAAATGACTGCTTGCCAGGGGATTAAGGCTGCAAGGGCTTATGCGGGTGAGAAGAATTTATGGGGGCAACAGTGAATTTTGCTTACCGCGCCAACCAACGCAGCATCAACCGAACCGACCGGTGATATACTCTTCCGTCTTCTTTTGCGCGGGGTTGGTAAAGATTTGCTGGGTTTCGCCAAACTCGATGATGTGTCCCTGGAAGAAGAAGGCGGTGAAATCGGAGATCCGGGCGGCCTGCTGCATGTTGTGGGTGACAATGACCAGGGAATAGCTGGCTTTGAGGCTGTTGACCAGTTCCTCGATCTTGGCGGTGGCGATGGGGTCGATGGCGGAGGTGGGTTCGTCCATGAGCAAGACTTCCGGTTCCACGGCCAGGGCCCGGGCGATGCATAACCTTTGTTGCTGGCCCCCGGAAAGCGCGGTGCCCGGGCGGTGGAGAAAATCTTTCACTTCGCCCCACAAAGCGGCCCGGCTCAGGGCTTCTTCCACCCGGTCCGCCATTTCGCTTTTTTTCATGGAGTAATGCAGCTTCAGGCCGTAGGCCACATTATCGAAGACACTCATGGGAAAGGGGGTGGGCTTCTGGAAGATCATGCCGATCTTGCGCCGCAGTTCCATGATGTCATAGTGGGGGTCGATGATATTGGCGCCATCCAGCAGAACTTCACCGGTGGCCCGTTGGTCGCGGTAGAGCTCAAAAATCCGGTTGTAAATCCGGAGATGGGTGGATTTTCCGCATCCGGAAGGGCCGATGATGGCGGTCACCCGATGCTCGGCGATATCGAGGTTGTTGTCGAACAAGGCCTGGTTGTCACCATAGAAAAAATTGAGGTGACGAGTGGCAACTTTACTGGTCAAGCCCAGACGCGCCAGACAAGCTTCGGATTCTCGAGGACCTTCTGCTGGTGGCTCGGTGATGGGGAGTTTTTCTGCCATTTGCATGGTGGCTATAAGTTTTTCTCAGCCTAAGGACTGGCGGTTTCAGGGAAAATTATTTGTCTTGCGCCCTCGTCACGATAACGTTGCCCCGGAGGGCCGTTCAGATGCCAAGAGGGCGTCCAGGTGTTCTTTCCGAGGGATATCTTCCAACAGGGAGTACTTATTGAAGATATCTTCAGTTGCCCCGAAGTCAAGGATGTGGCCGCGATAAAAGAAGGCGGTGTAATCGGAGATGCGGGCGGCTTGCTGCATATTATGCGTGACAATGGCAATCGTGTATCGTGATTTCAGCTCCACAATCAATTCTTCCACCTTGGCCGTGCCCACCGGGTCGATGGCCGAGCAGGGTTCGTCCATGAGCAGGACCTCCGGCTTGACCACAATGGCCCGGGCGATGCACAGGCGCTGCTGCTGCCCCCCTGACAGCGAGGTCCCCGGCCGATGAAGCACATCTTTCACTTCATCCCACAACGCCGCCCCCCGCAAGGCCTCTTCCACCCAGTCGGCGGTCTCGCCTTTGCCCAGACGATAATGCTGCTGTAACCCAAAAGAAATATTATCGTAAATACTTAAGGGGAAGGGGATAGGCCGCTGGAAGACCATACCCAGTCGGCGTCGCAGTTCCATCAGGTCCTGACCGGGGCCTAGGATATTTCGGCCATCCAACCACACCTCTCCTTCGGCCCGATAGTCAGGATACAGTTCAAAAATGCGGTTGTAAATCCGGATGTGGGTGGATTTGCCGCACCCGGAGGGACCAATGATGGCCGTCACCCGCTGGGAAGCGATGTCCAGGTTATTCCCGAACAACGCCTGCTGCGAACCATAGAAGAAATTCAGATTGCGGGCGGAAATCTTGGGCGCCGGCGAGGAGGTATCGTGATAAGCAGGCATTATGGGGGTAGACTGATAGAGGTCGGTCATGGTCCGGTTCTCCGGGGGGTCAGACTTTTCTTTCCCGCAACAAAAAGCGGGCCGAGACAGTTAAGAGGAGGACGCTGACGGTAATCAGCAGCGAGGCCCCCCAGGCCTTCTGTTGCCAGTCCGGATAAGGCGACATGGCGTAATTGAAAATGGTGACGGTGAGATTGGGGGTGGGTTCGCCAAGGGAGCCAAACCAGTAGGGGCTGTTGAGGGCGGTAAACAGCAAAGGCGCGGTCTCTCCGCTTACCCGGGCCACGGCCAGGAGGATGCCGGTAATCAGCCCGCTCTTGGCGGCCCGGAACACGATGGCCAAAGTGACTTTCCACCGGGGCGCCCCGAGAGCCAGGGCTGATTCCCGCAAGGTGTTGGGCACCAGCCGCAGCATATCTTCGGTGGTGCGGGTGATCACCGGCAGCATCAGGATAGCCAGGGCCAGGGCCCCGGCGTAACCGGAAAAATGGCCCAGGGGCACCACTACCAGGGTATAGGCAAAGATCCCCACGATGATGGAAGGCATGCCCATGAGGACGTTGGCGGAAAAACGGCTGTAGTCGGCCACTTTGGAGTCGGCACTGAATTCGGCTAAATAAATTCCGGCCATCAGCCCCACCGGAACGGCAATGAACGTGGCCACCGCGGTGAGCACCAGGGTCCCGACGATGGCATTGGCCAGTCCCCCGCCCATGATCCCGGGGGGGGTGGGCAACTGGGTGAAGAACGCCAGATTGATGGCTCCCAGGCCCCGGGCCAAGACCACGTAAAGGATCCAGAACAGGATCAGGATTCCCAGGAGCGCCGAAGCCCCGGCCCAGATGCTCACCGCCAGGTTGGTGAGGCGGCGCCCGGTAGCCGGCCGCAGTTTCATAACCCCACGCTCCAGGCGCGGTACATGCGGCGCAGCATCATCTGGGCCACCACCTGCACCAGATAGGTGATGAGATAGAGCACCAACCCCAAGGCCACCAAAGAACCGATATAGAGCGGTTCGGTGGCTTCACTGAATTCATTGGCCAGGGTGGAGGCGATGGTGTTGCCGGGGGCAAACAGGGAGGCGGAAAGGCGGTGGGCGTTGCCGATGACAAAGGTAACCGCCATGGTCTCACCCAGGGCCCTTCCCAGGCCCATGAACACCGCGCCGATTATCCCCACCAGGCCGTACGGGATGGTAACCTTATAGGTCACCTCCCAGGTAGTGGCTCCCATGCCGAAGGCCGATTCCTTGACGACCGGAGGCACCAGTTGAAACACGTCCCGGGTGATGGCGCTGATGAAGGGCAGCACCATGAAGGCCAGGATGATCCCGGCGGTGAGCATGCCAATCCCCATGGGGGGGCCTTGAAAGAGGGGGAGAAAACCCAGCGTCTTCCCCAAAAAAGGCTGGACATAGTGGGCCATGAAAGGGGCGAAGATAAAGAGCCCCCACATGCCGTAAATGATGCTGGGCACCGCGGCCAAAAGCTCGATCAAGGTGCCCACGGTGCGGCTGATCCGGGGCGGGGCCAACTCTACCAGGAAGAGGGCGATGGCCAGGCTCAGGGGCACGGCAATGACCATGGCGATGAGGGTGGAGACCAGGGTGCCGAAGATGCTGCTGAACGCCCCGAATTCCTGGAGCACCGGGTTCCATTCCGTGGAAAAGAAAAAGCCCAAGCCGAATTGCTTGATCGCCGGCCAGGAAGAGCGGATCAAATCAAGCCCGATGGCCAGCATTACCAGAGGCACGAGCAGCGAACAGAGGAAGGTCAGCCAGCGGAAGGTCCGGTCGCCTCCCGGGGAGGTCTTGACCTGGCGGCCTTTGACGACGGTGAGCGTTGCAGGCGGCACGTTTTCAGGGTCCTTTTGTTGAACCGGATTAAGCATCATGCGGTATCTGTCAGAGGGCAAGAGAGGCGGGCTGACCAGCCCCGCCTCCCTCGATTGTGGTTATTTGGGGTCGGTTAAGGCCAGAGGGGTTTGCCGCCGGATTGAACTTCCTTAGCCCATTCGGCTTCCACCAGCTTGACGACATTATCCGGCAGGGGCACGTAATGCAGTTGCTTGGCCATGTCGGCCCCGTGCTTATAGCCCCAGTCAAAGAACTTGAGGATGGCCTTGCCTTTGTTGGCATCGGCATAATTTTTATACACCATGATGTAAGTAGCGCCCACGATGGGCCAGCTGGTCTCCCCCGGTTGATTGTTCAGCATCAGGGAGAAGCCTTTGGGGGCCTTGCTCCAGTCGGCATTGGCCGCGGCGGCCTGGAAGGATTCAATGCTGGGGGACACAAATTTGCCAGCCTGGTTTTTCAGCATCGCGTAGGGAATCTTGTTCTGGAAGGCGTAAGCGTATTCCACATAACCGATGGAGCCGCTGACCGCCTTGACCTGTCCGGCCACGCCTTCGTTGCCTTTGCCGCCGATGCTGTTGGCCGACGGCCACTTGACGGCCTTGCCGGCGCCCACTTTCGCCTTGAATTCCGGAGAAACCGCCGCCAAATAGCTGGTGAAGATGAACGTGGTGCCCGAGCCGTCGGTGCGGTGCGCCACGGTGATAGCCTGGGAAGGCAGTTTCAGGTCGGGATTGAGCTTTTTGATGGCCGCATCATCCCATTTGTTGATTTTTCCCATGAAGATGGCCGCCAGGGTGGCGCCGTCCAACTTGAGTTTTCCTGATTCAATCCCCGGGATATTGAGCACCGGTACGACGCCGCCCATCACGGTGGGAAACTGTACCAGGCCGATTTTTTCCAATTCCGGCGGCTTCATGGGCTCATCGGTGGCCCCGAAATCCACGGTTTTGGCCTTCGTCTGGGCGATGCCGCCGCCGGAGCCGATGGATTGATAGTTGATCTTCACACCGTTTAATTCGTGGTATTTATGGGCCCACTGGGAATAGACCGGGTAGGGGAAGGAAGCCCCGGCGCCATTGATGGATATGGCCTCGGCCTGACACATGGTTACCAGGGCCAGCACGGATAATGCCGCTACCGAAAAGTACCAAAATTTTTCTCATGTTTTTACTCCCTTTTGTCTAAGAGACTGAAATATGACTTAAAGAGGAGTATAGTCACTAAATATTAATGTTTGGTTAGGGCCAGGTTAATATTTCGGTAATTTTTGCCTCCAGGCGAGCCTTGGAATCCTGGAGCTTAATCGGCTTGTACATGCAGGGAAAAGACGGTCTCCTGACCTGGAGAGCTCGTCACGGTCACCCGTCCTCCATGGGCCAGGGCAATATGTTTGACAATGGCCAACCCCAGACCCGAGCCACCGATCTTGCGGCTGCGGCCGGCATCAATCCGGTAAAACCGCTCAAAGATCCGGGGCAGGTGTTCCGGGGGGATGCCCGGGCCCTGGTCCCTTACCCGGATAACTACCTGGGGTCCCTCCCGCAGGGCTTCCACCTGGACCGCCCGGCCCGGCTCGCTGAATTTGACGGCGTTGCCCACCAGGTTCACGAGGGCTTGTTCCAGCAAGGGCGGGTTAATTTGGGCCCGGAGGTCTTCGGGACAATTCAGCCCTAGAGTGATCTTCTTTTCTGCCGCTTTGGTCTCGCACACCTGGATGGCCCTTTGCAGGACTCCCATGATTTTTTGCCCGTTCAAGAATATCTGCCGGCGTTCCGCATCTTGCTCGATGCGCGACAGGGTGAGCAGATCGTCGATGATCTCGTTGAGACGGTCGGTCTGCTTGGCAATGATCTTTAAGAAGTTTTCCGCGTTGTCCGGCTCTTTGAGCGCTCCCGCCAACAGGGTCTCCACAAATCCTTTGATGGAGGTTATGGGGGTTTTCAGTTCATGGGACACGTTGGCCACGAAATCCCGCCGGGTATTCTCCAGTTGCCGCAGTTGGGTGATATCGTGCAGGACGATCAGGGTCCCCAGGGAAATTCCCTCGGAGTCTCGCAGGGAGGTGCCGTGGGCCTTGAAGATTTTCCGGCCGTCGCCCTTGATCTCCACTTCTCCTTCAATCGGCTGGGGGGTAGACAACGTGCGGTTAATGAACCATTTCAGACCGCTGTCCTGGATGGCTTCTTGAACCGGCAGGTTGTCGACCGTAGCCGGATCGAGGTGGAGCATCTCGACCCCGGCGCTATTGATGGTCAGCAACCGTCCCTCGGCATCCAGGGCCAGCACCCCTTCGGTCATGCTGGAGAGGATGGCTTCCTGCTCTTTTCCCTGCCGGGAGAGAGACTGGATTTGGCTTTGCAGTTGGTCCGCCATATAGTTCAAGGCTTCGGCCAGACTGGCCAGTTCATGCGTATGGGGGATCGGCAACTTCCGGTCCAGGTCCCCTTGGGCAAAACGCATCGCGCCTCGCTGGAGATCGTTCAAAGGGCCGCTAATGCGCCGGGCAATGAAAAAGGCCAGGAACACCAACAGGATAGCCATCCCCAGGCCCCCTAAGGCAACTTTCACGTAAAGGGCCCTGATGGCCCCGGCAATGGCTTTCATGGGTAGGGAGGCCCGGACCACTCCCAGGGACTGGTCTTTCTGTTTCCAAGGCACGGCCACATACATCATGTTATGGCCCAGGGTGAAGCTGAAGCGGGTCGAAACGCCCACCCGCCCCTGCATGGCCTCCCGAACTTCCGGGCGGTCGGCGTGATTATCCATGCGCCCGGGGTCTTCTTCCGAGTCCCCCAGCACTTTCCCCGAGGCGAGAATAACCGTCAGGCGGGTCGAGGTAAGTTTGCCTAATCTCCGGCATATTTCATTGATCTGCTTGGCGTCAGGAACTTGGGGTACATCCTGCAGGTAGATTTCCATCAGGCGGGCCCGGTTCTCCAGGTCCCCGGCAGTCTCCTTCAGGTAAAACGTTCTCCAGGAACTGGCCGTGTACCACGTACCGGCCACCAGGCAGATCACGCCAATCAGGATGAAGGCGGGAAAGAGTCGCCATACCAGTTTTATGCGCGTCATGGCTATTCCTTAAAACGGTATCCTATGCCCCGGATGGTCTCTATCTGGCTGCCGAACTCCCCTAATTTTTTCCGGAGGCTGACGATTTGCACATCGATGGAACGGTCTGACACCGGGTAATCCTCTCCGTGGATCTCATTGACAATATGGGTCCTGGTAAAGACCCACCCTGGTTTGCGCACCAGCAGGTGCAGGAGGCGAAACTCAGTCACGGTGAGTGGGATGGCCTGTCCTTTGAGCAACACCTCATGACGGCCGGGGTGAATGACCAGCTCGTTGGTCGTTAAGGGCTCGGTTTCCGGCGGGAGCGGTTGGCTGCGGCGTCTCAGCGCGGCCCGCAGGCGGGCCAGGAGTACCCGGGGACTGAAGGGCTTGACGATATAGTCGTCCGCGCCCAGTTCCAAACCCGTGACGATATCCGCCTCTTCCCCCTTGGCAGTGAGCATGATGATCGGCAGGTGTTGGGTTTGGACCCCGCCTCTGATGCGGCGGCAGACTTCCAGGCCATCGATACCAGGGAGCATCAGGTCCAATAAGATAAGATCGGGCCGGCGGGCCCGGACGGCCTGCAAGGCTTCTTCTCCCGTGGCCGCTCCGTAAACCTGGTACCCCTCTTTTTCCAGGTTATACTTGAGCAGCTCCCGGATATCCTCTTCATCCTCCACCACCAGAATAGTTTCTTTGGCCATAAGTTTCACCGCCCCGTCAACATCCATGGATAGTAGTGCTCCTTTTTTATCCGATTTTTTCAAGCTTAACAAGCATGCAAAAAGCCAGGCAACCGATCCGGGAGTCCCCTTCGATGCCGCTGCCTTTGGTGACGAAGCGTCGGATCAATGTTCATTGTCGCAGCATAGTGAAGGGCCAAGGACTGCATGCCCCTGGCCCCTTTGTTCCCGGTAAGCCCGTTTCTAGTTCTGCGCACCCACAGTATTTACGAAGATGGGGTTGGAATAGAACCAAAGGTCGGCCCAGGCTTCGGCCTCGGTATTGAGGCCCAGGGGATCTGCCAGGGGGTCAAGATTACCATTGCTCCGGTCTAGCTGGCCGTTAGCCAGAGACTGGTTGGTCCCGCGAATCCTGAAAAACCTGTCCTTACCAACCTTCACAGGGTAGTGGATGACCGTCCAGCCGTCCTCGTCCACTTCCCAGTTCCGGCTGGTAAACCGGGCGATGACCCTGGCGTCGGAGTCTATCTGGGAATAAGCGGGGTTCACGGCGCCATCCGGCAGGGTGGGAGAGATCATTCCCGTCACCGAGCCGGCTATGAGGTCGATGTGGTCCACCCGGGGGGTGGCGCCGCGATTGTTGGACTTGGGGCTCTTGAACCTGATGGTGAGCGTGGCGTTCCTGCCCGCCCGGGCCTCGAGGGTTTGGCCCATGGTGGCTGCCTGGTCTTCCTGCTGGGCCGAGAACTGCAAGGCATTTATCAGGTCACCTTGCACACAGAAGGTGTTGCCGTTTCTGAGGGCGTCGGCGATTTCCTGGCCTGAGTACCGGCCGTCCAGGTTCTGATCCGCCACGAAGGTCCAGTTTTTGCAATATTCTCCGGGCCAGAAGTCGTTATCGGTCTGGTGGAAGTCAGAATTGGCAAACAGCCACCAGTGCCGGCCTTCGGCGAGCAGGGCGTCCCACAGGCCGCCCACCCTGGCGCTGTAGATGCCGGCCCCGCCGTAAGTCTGCTTGCCATCGGCTCTATTTTTCCTGGGGTCGGTGTTGCCGTACTCACCACGGTTAGGGGCCTTCTGATGCCCGGGAATGCCTTCAAAGCCGAAGGCGACATCCGGGGCCGCGTTGTTGAATTCCCGGAAATCATTGATTTTATAAAGGCTCTGGCGCTCGACGTGGGCCAACACCGTCCAGCTTTTCTTACCGTAATGCTGTTGCAGCCAGCTGACTGCCTGCAGCGCCTTGGCGTGGTTATTCACCCGGTTTTTGGTCACGCCGTTGGTGGCCGGGTCTTCAAAGTTGAACGGCGCGGCTTTGCCGCCGGTGAGGTCCTGGTCTTTAGCGTCAAAGAGATACTCGAACTGGGCGATGGGGAGATGGCTGCCTGGGTCGGCCGACACGTCAACGAGGCCCACACTGCAGTGCTCATGCCCCGGCACGTTCCACTCGAACCCCTGGATGATGGTCTTATCCCGGTATTGGCGCCGCAGCTGGTCCAGGAGCGGGTAGGAAAATTGCAGCAGAGCCTGCCAGCGCCACATTTTTTTGTGGGTACCATGCAACCCGGCATTATCCCCCAAGAAGGTGCAGGGCGGGGTCAGGGTGTCGAAATATTGCTTATCAGCGTTCCGGGAAAAGGCGCCGCCGTGCTCGGAGTTGGCCCACCAGTCCAGGCGGAACCGGCTGGCCTGGGCGAAGTCTTCGTACAGGGAATGGGAGCCGTCGGTCAAAGTGGTATGGTTGTGAAAATCCCCGGCCAGCCACCGGCCCGCCGGTTTGGGCCCTAACTGGGCCCCAGCCAGCCCGGAATAGGGCACCTCCAGCGACAAGGTCAGCAAGGCGCTCAAAACATACAGCTTAAGGTTCTTCTTAAAAATCACCACTAGTTATTCTTCTTTTTACTATTGGTTGCTGTATACAGCTTCAAAAACAGATGCACCCCTGGCCTCCACCCCGGAAAATGTCAGGCACGGGGATCAACCTCTGGCTTCGCTGCTTTGATAGTGCCGCTGCCCAGGCTCATGTTGAAACTGTCCACGGAATCCTTACGCGACCTTTTGATGCACCGGGTGTTCCCGCTCCTGAAAAACGGCCCCTTTAGCGGACAAACCTGCTACCAGATGACCAAGAGCCAGAATTTCCTCTGGTCGCCGGAGCCAATGGGCCTCCGGGATGGGAATGTATTGGGCCGGTTTATAATCGGCGGTTCCCGGTCCGAGAAACCTGAGGACCATCACGACAAAACGAGGCGGTTCTTCGTCAAGGAATTGCAGAATTTCCAAACCAAACCCATTGGTAAAGCGGACCAAGAGCCGGTTGCGCTGCGGCTTAACTTCTTCTTTGATCATGTAAGACTGGGGTTCAATATGCTTAACGAGCTCTCTAAAAACGGCCCTGAGCTTCTCTTCACCTATTCCCGTCAAATCCATGGTCTCCTCCCTGTCTAAGGCCTGGGTCAATTTTCCCAAGGCTTCCCCGCGCACCTTTGCTGGAGCCAATCACTGGTTTATTCCACCCTATCCCGGGCTGCTGCCAGCATCTTGGGGACTTGGAAGCGCCATGCCTGGTATGCCGGGTCGAGCCTGATGATTTCAGGAATATAAAAGATCGCAGGCTTCGTTGTGCTCCTTACCAGCCTTTCTTGTAAGCCGCAATCATGAACGCCAAGATGCACATAGTCAGTGCCACGCTGACCAATAGTTCTGCCATACTTCGTTCCTCAATCCTCGGGCTTAACTCTCCCGGTGCCGTCACACTGGGGACATTCGGTGTCTACCCAGCCCAAATCCTCGCAAAACGGACAGCCGCCCGGATACTTTGCAGACTGTCCCTGACACAATGGACATAGTTCGGTCAATATTTCGGAACCATCACATCTGGGGCAAACCTGGCTTTCCATAAGATCGCCCTCCCTTTGGTTCATTGCCCGCGTGGATCGATCGGCCCGCACGTCGCCTGCCAGAGAAAGGGCTGGGTGAAAAGAAAGTCCCTAAATTCAGAAAGTTCCATCCACCCAGCCGCGTCTGGAGGGGAAATCGGATGTCGGCATAGTAACGTAAGTTTGTGAAAATAGGGTTTGGGTGTGATTAATTTTTCATTAATTTGTGGGAAGGGTTCCCATGGGAGGGCTGGAAATCCTGGAAGACCCGGAACTCACCGGCACCAGGTGCGCGGCAAGGTTAGCCCCCAGGCCGGCCCGGGGCGTCGGCTGCGTCGAGGCCCCCCGGAGCACGCTGATCCACGATTAGGCCACGGACGACAACGGTATCATCTCCCGAGCCGCCCTTGTCTTTTTTTCTGGGATTGTCTTACCGGGATAACCGGTAAATGGGGGGTGATCAGGCCCAGGGCCCCTATCAGAGGAAGAGTTCCTGCGTCACCTGGAGGACGCCCACCAAGGCCAGCAAACCCAGGAGATTGGGGGGGACATTGCGCCCAGGGCGCCAAGGACCAACACCGCGGCCGCACCCCCGAACCGAAAGGCCAGGCGGGTTTTCTGGATTTCACCCCGGCTGGCGTCGATGCAGAGTTGGATACAGCCGACGGATAATAAAACCAGGGCCGTGGCGCCACAGACGAGCCAGCGCTCTCCCGGCGGCAAAACCAGATCCTGGGGGCTGGCTACCGCATACTCCACGCCCACGGCGCTGGCCGCCAGGCCCATGACCAGGGGCAGGTGGACATAAAGCCAGCCCTGGTAAAGCCAGATGCGGCCCTGGGCCCGGGCGGCGCGGATGGCGGCGCCGTCAATATTGTCGAAATAGACCCACCAGAGGCTAAAGGCGATACTCAACCCCAAGGCCGCGGTAAGCCCGGACTGGGCACTCCAGGGATGTGTCGTCAAGCCCATCACCACCCCGGCGATGGCCTCCCCCAGGACGATGAGAATGAAGAGGGCAAAGCGTTCCGGCAGGTGGGTGGCGTGAGGCGCCAATTGGGCGTGGAGCTTCCCGGCGCTCAGAGGGGTGGCGAAATCAATCAACAGACCGAGTCCCCACAGGTAAAAGCGGGCCGGAGCCGGGACCCAGGCCGACACCAACCAGATGGCCGCAGCCAGGCCAAAGCCCAGCCCATAGCGCCTGGTCAAGGCCCGGGCGTCCGGCACAAAGACATGGGCGCCCAGGTATTCTCCCACCAGGAGGAAGCGCACCGCGGCGTACGACAGGGCGAAGCCGGCTGAACCGCGGCCCAAGCCGGCATGCACATTCACTGCCATGGCCGCGACCGCAAACATCTGGGCGATGATGAACAGGCGGTGTCCCAGATCGTCGGTGTCAAACCGCGTGGCATAGAAAGATTGGCCCACCCAGGCCCACCAGACCGGGACGCACAACGCCACAAAAGTGAGGACCCCGAAGCCGGAGAGGTCCTGACTGAGTTCGAAGGTCAGCTGGGCCACCACCGCGGCGAAGAGCAGGTCATAAAACAGCTCCAGCCAGGTGGCGTGCCGTTCTCCCTCGGCTCCCGCACCGATGCGCAGCCGCGGCGGTTTCCACAGGATTTTCTTCATACCGGCTTAAATTTTCCCCGAGCTGCGCCTGGGTCACCCTTTGGCGGGTTTGACGAAGGCCCTCCTGATATGCTTTGCAGGCAAGGCGCAACCCCCGGTTGAGAGGCTGGCGGAATTACGCGGCAAATCCTCCGTCGATGCTGAGACTGGCTCCGGTCACGTAGGCGGCCTCGGGGCCGGGTCTGAACTTCAGGGTCTTAGGACTATCCGGTACCTCGGTTTGCCATGCCGTAATTTCTCCAGGGCCTCATTAATTTCACTGAATCGATAGGACTCAACCGTGGGCTGAATATGGTGGCGGGCGGCAAAGTCCAGCATCGTCGCAATCGCCGCCGGACTGCCCGTCGGACTGGAGGAGAGGGATTTCTGGCCGGCCAGCAAGGGAAAAAGCGGCAAGGATAGCGGCTGGGTCACCACGCCCACCAGGTGCAGATGGCCTTGGGGGCGCAAGGCGGCAATGTAGGCCGGCCAATCCAACGGCACATTCACCGTCGACAGGATAAAATCAAAGGAGTTGGCCGCCTGGGCTATGGCCTTGGGGTCACGGGAGTTGATGAAGTGATCGGCGCCGAACCCCTTGGCCTCAGCCTCTTTGTCCGGGGTGCTGGAGAAGGCCGTCACCTCGCAGCCCCAGGCATGGGCAAATTTCAAGGCCATATGGCCGAGCCCGCCGATGCCGACGATTCCCACTCGGGCCGTGGGCTTCACCTGCAACAGCAGCAACGGGTTGAAGACGGTGATGCCACCGCACATGAGGGGAGCGGCGGTTTGGGGGTCGAGCTGGTCAGGGAAAGGGATGACCCAGGCGGCGTTGGCCCGGACCCGGTCGGCAAAGCCCCCATGGCGGCCGACTATGGTCCCCACTGCGGAGGCGCACAGGTGATGATTCCCGGATCTGCACCATTCGCAGGTCAGGCAGGAGTCGGCAAACCATCCCACCCCGACCCGTTGCCCCACCGTAAAACCCTTGGCGTAGGGGCCCAGGGCCGCGACAGTGCCGATAATCTCGTGTCCGGCCACCAAGGGATATTGGCTGACACCCCACTCGTTGTCCAACATACTGAGATCGCTGTGACATAACCCGCAATACTCGACCTTGATCTCAACCTGGTTTTCTCCCAGGGGGCCGGGATCAAATTCGAAGGGCTGCAGCGTTCCCCCCGGTTCAGTTGCGGCATATCCTTTTATCATGACTTATCTCCTTGCTCTGAGTCCTGGACCGGGAATGATCCGGAAAGATTAAAGGGCTACGTACACCTGGGGCCACCCCATCCCGGCCAATCCCGGCGTTAGGCAGGATGAGGTCGGCCGGCATGGGGGCCTCTCTTTCAAGGTCTTCATTTGAAGGCGCTGGCGCCCGCTTCCGCTACGGCATGATCCTGTTCGCCCGACCCGCCGCTGACGCCGATGGCGCCCACCACCCGGCCGTCTCGCTTGAGGGGAACTCCCCCGGCAAAAATCATGATGCGACCGTCGTTGGACGCATGAATCCCGAAGAACTGGCCACCCGACTGGGAGTGTTGCGCCAGGTCCTTGGTGGCAATGTCGAAGGCCCGGGAGGTAAAGGCCTTTTTAATGGAAATATCAATACTGCCGATCCAGGCCCCATCCATGCGCACGTGCGCCACTAAATTGCCCCCGGCGTCGGCTACCGCAATGTTCATGGGCTGGCCGAGGGCCGCGGCCTTGCTCTCGGCCGCGGCAATGACTTTTCTGGCATCTTCAAGGGTAACCATCAAAACCTCCTGTTCATGGTCTGGCGTTATGAAATAAAGTAGGTGCCAGGAACTCCATGTCAAGGGGACTCGCCAATGGTGGGGGGAAGGCGCCCCGGTTTGGGTGCCGGCGGTCGATACCCAACTCTCCCCTGAGAGCTGGTGGGGAAGCGCAGTGGGTGTGGTCAGATAAGGTAAAGGGAGGTGTCGGCGGCTCTGGGGGCGCTATTACAGCAGTCTGGCGCCCAATTCGGCGATCCCGGACCTCTCGCCCTTGATCAGGGTGATGTGCCCGGATAATTCTTCGCCTTTGATCTTTTCCACCAGGTAACTGAGGCCGTTGGAAGAGGCGTCCAGATACGGGTGGTCGATCTGCTCCGGGTCGCCGGTGAAGATGATCTTGCTGCCCCGCCCCACCCGGGTAAGGATGGTCTTGATCACGTGGGGACTCAGGTTTTGACTCTCATCACAGATGATGAACTGTTTCGGGATGCTCCGGCCCCGGATATACGTCAGGGCCTCCAATTCGATCTTGCCGTTGGCGAGCAGATAATCGATGCAGCCGTTGGGTTGAATATGCTCGTTGCACAGGTATTCCAGGTTGTCGTAAATGGGCTGCATCCAGGGCCTGATCTTATCTTCCTTGTCGCCGGGCAGGTAGCCGAGATCGTTGCCCAGGGGCACGATGGGCCGGGTGATGAGGATGCGGTTATAGCGGCCGCCTCCTTCCAGGACCTTTTCCAGGCCCGCGGCCAGGGCCATGATGGTCTTGCCGGTGCCGGCCTTGCCCACCAGGGTCACCACCTGGATCGTCTCATCCAGCAGCAGGTCCAGAGCGAACTTCTGCTCCTTGTTCAGCGCCTTGATGCCATAGACCGCCTTGCCGTCCTGCGTAAGCTTTTGGAGCCGGTGGTGGGAGTATCGGGCCAGGGCCGACTTCGACGATGATTCGTCTATTTTGAGGATGCAGAACTGGTGGGAATGAAGATCGCCATTGCGGTAATCCAGATACCCCTCCCGGTAAAACCGGTCGATTTCTTCATAGGAGAGGTAGAGTTCGGTGACGCCGCTGTACAACTGATGGTAATCCACCTTGTCGCTGGTGAAATCTTCCGCGGCCAACCCCAAGACATCAGCTTTGATGCGCAGGTTTAAATCTTTGGTGACCAGAATGACGGGGGTCTGACCATGGTTCATAAGCGCATAGGCTAAGGCCAGAATCCGGTTGTCCGTGGTATTTAAATCGATACCATAGGGCTGATTGTCCGGTTGGCTGCCGTTGATTTCAATGCGAACCGACCCGCCATTGGCAAGTCCAACTCCTTCCGCCAACCGTCCCCTTACTCTTAATTCGTCTAATTTTCTGGATACTTCTCTGGCGTTTCTGCCAACTTCATCGCTTCTTCTTTTAATACGGTCTAACTCTTCAATTACCGATAAGGGCAAAACTATGGCATTGTCTTCAAAAGAAAATAACGAATCAGGGTCGTGCAGTAAAACATTGGTGTCTAAGATATAGGTTTTTCTCATGGGTTTTTATCCTCTAATCATAACGTATACATAACGCCAAATTCAGACGGGAATTTGTATTTATCTAATGAAATTAGTTGGTTATGTTGCAACAGCTTATTATCCTTCAGTATGCCACAAATACCCGGCTTTGGGAAGTGATTTCCCGGTGCGATGGGCGATGAACTGCAACCGTTACAACCGGATTTAGTAAAATTAACCAAATATTAACCGAACTGACATTAACCGGTAATAGTTTCCCTTTATAAATACCCTGAGGGGAGTAACCAGCCGGTCAGGCGTCGTGGCCATGAGACCTGAACCCCTGGGTCCCGAGAGGGCGCCGGTCACCGGCAGCAACCGGAGGAGGCCTGAAATGTGGTATGTGCTCTGTCTTATCCTGGGCGTGGTTCTGGGAAGTTGTGCGACCTTTTGGCGGTGTGAGGCCGGTTGCCGGGATTGCGGCGAACGGGAAAACTGCGAACAGTTCCCCTGATCGGAAGCGGCGGCCTTCCCGGAGAACTATCCCCCGCCAGTCTCCGGCGGCGGCGAGCTGATTCCCCAGGCTCATTACCTTGCCCCGATTGGGGGTCAAGGGTCGTTATCAGGAAATTTCTGCGGCAAAATCAGTAATTACCCCCATTGATCCTCCCGGTCAAACCGATAAGCTTGGTTCAAAAGGGCGAGGTGTGAAACCCTGGCACTTCTCTCTTAGGTATTTGGTGCCGGAGGCTGGCCGGACGGAGGAGGTCCTATGAAACGGTCGAAAAAGATATTGCCGGAGAGAGCCGAGAACTTGTGGGAGGGCCTAGATAACCCGGTCCCGGAAAGCCGTGTCGCCGAAGAAAGAAAAGTGACCCTCAAACTTGACGATGGGTCTCTCATTAAAGGGAAGATCAACCTGCTTTCAGAACCTGCCCGTGACTTTGACGGCTTATATGATAAACATCGTGAGGATCAGGGCACCTATTACCGGAGAATCAGTGACATTTTTACTAAAGGGAAAAATCCTTTTGTCGTGGTTTTCGATGCTCTCATGGAAAACAAACCGGAAAAGGTAATAATCATCAATAAACAAAAGATCTCCTGGGTGGTCCCGGAAGATTAAGCTCTGAGCCCGGGCCGGTCCGGCCCAAGTTCCCCCAGGCATTCATCCCCCAGCCACCGCCGTCCTGACCGGCCTCAGGGGCAATCCCGCCCCCACCGTGGTCAGGGCCCTTCGATACAGTTGACTAAATCCCGCCGCTAGCCGATTATCATCTCAGCGTTCAGGTTTGCCAATTTGCTCAGCAGGCAGGAGGAACGATAATGTATCGGGAAGCATACCGGCGCAAGCTTACCACCCCGGATCAGGCGGTGAAGCCGATTCGGGATTCGGCCACCATCGTGCACGGCATGGCCAACGGCGAACCTCCGGCGCTTCTGGCCGCCATCGCCCAGCGGGTGCGGCAAGGGGACCTCAAGGATCTCAACGTCTTCTCTTTCCTGCCCATGGCCAACGCCGCCGCCACCATCCTGTCTCCCGACCTGGCGGGTCTGATTCACAACCACTGCTGGTTCGTCACCGGGGCCGACCGGGACCAGGTGAGGACCGGCCAGCATTTGTTCGTCCCCAACCAGTTCCATCAGATCCCCCGGTTGATCCGGGATTTCATGGAGGTGGACGTTACGGTCACCACCGTCTCCCCCATGGATCGGGCCGGCTTTTTCAGCTTCGGGACCATCAACGATTACATCACCACCGCGGCCCGGCACTGTCGACGGCTGATCGTCGAAGTCAACCGCCACATGCCCCGGGTCTTCGGGGATTCTTTGCTCCACGTCTCCGAGGTGGACGCCATCGTGGAGCATAACGCCCCCCTGGCGGAACTCATCCCCGCGCCGCCCAAGCCCGAAGCCGAGATCATCGGGAAGCATATTGCCGTCATGGTGCCGGACGGGGCCACGATTCAGCTGGGTCTGGGGAGCATCCCCAACGCCGTCTGCCGCTATCTGGAGGGACATCAGGATCTGGGCATTCACACGGAACTGCTGGTTCCGGGGATGGTGCACCTGATCAAAAAAGGGGTGATCACCGGCCGCCGCAAAAACCGCCATCCCCGGAAGCACATCTTCACCAACGCCCTGGGCGACCGGGAGTTGTACGAATTCATCCATGACAACCCCAGCATGGAGAGCTACCCCGTCTCCTATACCAATAACCCCGCAGTCATCGCCGCCAACGACAATATGATCTCCATCAACTCCACCCTGGAAGTGGACCTGCTGGGGCAGTGCAATTCGGAATATTTAATGGGCTTCGAATTCAGCGGCACCGGCGGGCAGCTGGATTATGTGCGGGGAGCCTTTGACTCCAAGGGGGGAAAATCCATCATCGCCTTTTACTCCACCACCCACCAGGGCGAGGTTTCCCGGGTGGTGCCCCGCTTCGCCGCGGGCACGGTGACCACCACGCCCCGGATGGACACCCATTACCTGGTCACCGAGTACGGGGCAGTCAATTTGATGGGCAAATCCACCTGCGAGCGGGCCAATGAGATCGTCAAACTGGCCCATCCCAAGTTCCGGGAGAGCCTGATGGAGGAGGCCCGGAAGATGTGTCTGGGGTGAGGGGAAAGTGATCTTCACGGCGTAAGAAATGCGTTACCGCATGTATGAACCACGGTACTAAGCCGGCCTTCCCCGGAACCCCCCTTTACTCCGGGGGCCACAGGAACAGCCCGGTGGGATCATCCATCTGCCGCACCAGGGCCGTGGCGGACCGGTACTCCTGGATGGCGAATTCGCAGGCAAAGACCAGGGTGCCTTCGGCCAAATGCCCCCCAAAAGCCCGGCCGTCGCTGTCGCTCAGGGTGACGTGGGCATGGATCATGGGCTCGCCGTCCTTCAGGGAAATATTGCCCGTCAGGGCGATGATCTCCAAAGGGCGCGCCAGGTCGAGGAAATAATACTTCCGCTCTGTCTGATTATAGTAGCCTACCCGGGCCTGGCTCACTGCACCGATGGCCTGCACCTCTCCCAGGGTGATGCCCTGCTCCCGGGCGCAGTTAGTCAGGGCCGCCAGCAGGTCCTCGCCTTTGGCCAGCCTGCCGATGATTTTGCGGCCGGGGGTGACGGTGATCTTCACGGTGCTTTCCTCCTGTTGAAAAAATTATAGCGTTTGCCAAAATTTCTTTTGTTATGGCACATGCTCAAAAACCAAAATCCCCCCTAACCCCCCTTTTCCAAAGGGGGGGAACTACAAGGAATTGCTTTAAAAGTCTTCCTTTGAAAAAGGGGGATAGGGGGATTTAAGAACCTCCAACCGGAAGGAATTTATGGCAAACGCTATATACCGTGCTCGTTTCGTAGGGGCGGTTCGCGAACCGCCCCTACCCCCCCTTACGGCAAATTCTGCTTGACGGCCACCGCCAGGATGCCCAGCATCTTTTGTTCCAGGCGGCCCTGAAGCGCAAAGCCCGACTCGGCCAGGGCTTGTTGCAGGTCGTGGCTGTAAAAACGGTCATGTTCCGGGTGGAGAAATATCCGCCGGGCCAGGAAGTTCTGATAAAACTGGGGGTAAAACTCCTCCAGGAAGTAAATACCCCCGGGCTGGAGCACCCGGGCGATTTCCCTTAAGCCTCCCCGCCAATCCGGCAAGTGGTGGAGCACCCCGAAGCCGAACACTGCGTCCAGGACCCCGTCCCGGTAGGGGAGCGCCAGGGCGTCACCCACATAGAGGGCAATCTTCTCCCGGCATTCCGGCTTGAGATATCTCCCGGCCTGGCGGATCATGCGCTCATCCAGGTCGAAGGCGTGCAGGTGGGCCGGCTGAAACTCCTCCTGGATGAGGCCGGCCCCGGCTCCCCGGCCGCAGCCGATCTCCAGGACCCGGGCCTGGGGCCTGATCCGGGTCACGCCCTTGATCCATGTGATGATGAGGCGCTGGATCATCACCCGCACCGGGTTGTTGACCACCAACCGTTCGGCCCAGTTGAGCTTCATGGTTTGACCCCGAGGTGGATCACCGCGATGCCGTTGGTGAGGCGCCGATACCTGACCCGGGTAAAGCCGATTTTGGTGAGGACGGCCGACAATTCCTCGGGTTGGGAGAACATCCGGATGGATTCGGGGAGATAGGTGTAAGCGTCCCAGGAGCCCACCATGATCTTGCCCATCGCCGGCATGAGGTAAAAAGAGTAAAAATCGTAGAGTTTGCGGAACCAGGCGGTTTTGGGCCTGGAGAACTCCAGGCACATCATGGTTCCCCCGGGCTTCAGGACCCGGAACATCTCCTGGAAGCCCACCTCGGGACGGGTCAGGTTGCGGATACCGAAACCCACCATGGCCGCGTCGAAGCCGGCGTCCGGGCAACTGAGGCGCTCGGCGTCCCCCTGGATATAGCCGATGCGGGGGGCCAGGGGGGAGGCGGCCACCTTGGGTCGGCCCGCGGCCATCATGGCCCAATTGATGTCATAGACGACCACGCTGCCGGTGCCGCCCATGGCCCGGACGGCCCGGAGGGCCAGGTCGGCGGTGCCGCCGCACACGTCCAGGACCCGATTTCCCGGCTGCAACCCCATCATCCGCACCGCGGCCCGCTTCCACAGGTGGTGCATTCCGAAACTCAGGAGGGTATTCATCAGATCGTATTTGCGGGCCACCGTGTCGAAGTGCTGGTGCACCAGCTTGCCTTTGGCCGCGGCGCTCACCCGGCGATAGCCGAAATATGCCGTTTGCGGGTCTGGACCTGCAAGATCTTGGGAGTCGCTGTCGAACTTCATACCGCTCCTTTTCTGGGTTGGCCTTTCCTGCCGGACTTTTATTCTATCAAGCGAGGCCATGATGGGGCAGGAAAATTTTGGACCGGTAAGGGAACCGGGTCGGGGTGGAGGAGGCCAATTTCGCCTGCTCAGGGCAATACTGAACGCCGGCGGCAAGGTCCGGCAGGAGGGCGGCAGGGCTGCGGGCCAGTTTCTCCGGCCCCGCGGGCTAACCGGTAATCAGTTTGTGCACATCGATGCCGTATTTTTTCATGCGGTGCCACACGGTGATCCGACTGACCCCGAGGAGGGCGGCGGCCTTGGATTGATTGCCCCCGGCCTGGCGGAGAGCCGCAATCAGGGCGGCTTTTTCATCCATCCCGGCAGGGCTCGGGGCCGCCTCCGGGGTCTCGGCAAGGATCTCCGGGCCGGTTACCTTGGGCGGGAGGTGTTCGGGATGAATGAGGCCCTTTTCAGCCAGGACGAAGGCATACTCCAGGACCCCTTGCAGTTCCCGGACATTTCCCGGCCAGGGTTGGTCCATGAGGAGCCGCATGGCGCCGGGGGTTAAACCGGTTATGGGCTTGCCGCTCTTCTCCCGGAGCCGCTGGATAAAATGGTTTGCCAGCAGCGGTACGTCCTCCAGGCGGTCCCGCAAGGGGGGCAGGTGGATGGGGATGACATTGATGCGGAAGAACAGGTCCTCCCGGAATTTCCCCTGGGACACCAGCGATTGCAGGTCCTGGTGGGTGGCCGAGATGATGCGGACATCCACCTTGATGGACCGCACCTCTCCCACCCGCTCGAACTGTTTGGTTTCCAAAACCCTTAACAGTTTCACCTGGGTGGACAGGGGAATATCGCCGATTTCATCCAGAAAGATGTCCCCGCGATTTGCCGCCTCGAATCTGCCCTGGCGATGGCTGTAGGCCCCGGTAAAGGCCCCTTTGACGTGGCCGAAAAGCTCGCTCTCCAGTAAGGCCTCATTCAGGGCCGCACAACTGAACTTGATGAAGGGCCCTTCCCGGCGCTTGCCCAATTCATGGATCGCATGGGCCACCAATTCTTTGCCGGTGCCGCTTTCCCCATGGATTATGATGGGAGCGTCACTTTGCGCGGCTTTTTCGGTAAGCTCATAGACTCGCCGCATCGCGGCAGAGTTTCCCACCAGGCCATGAAACACGTCATCGCCTTCCAACAGCCGGGAGAGTTCCTGGATTTTCTGATCCCGTTTGGTAATTTCCGTGATATCCGTGAGCGTCTCCACCGCCCCTAACATCTCACCATCGGCGTTCCACAAAAGGGAGGCGTTTTTCAAGACAGTGATATAAGAGCCATCTTTGCGAACTAACGTGCAGGGTTTTCGGGTGGCCGAACCATGGTCGAACAGGTCGCACCAGTTTTCCTTCCCTTCGGCCCGGGCTAGATCGCAGGCATCGCACCGCAGCAGACTGCAGGACCCGCCGATGAGTTCCTCCCGGGTGTAGCCGATGATTTCCTCGAAAGCCCGGTTGACCATCATGATGGTGCCGTCCGGGGCCACCACCACGAGACCATCATTCATGGTGTTGATAATTTCTCGACAATAGCGATACATCCCTGGTTCATCCATAACGGCTCCGGCAGTCAGGTTAATATCTGTTTTAACATTTATCATAAGACACCTCAGGCCCGATTGCCAGTGGCAATTTCTTCTTTGGGGGAACCCGGGTGCGGATTTACCTGGATATTAACGGTCTTTGATCATAAACGGGCCTGGTGTTCCTGACGGCTTTTTGACCTCGCAAAAGTCGCCGCACCTGTCATTCCGGGGAAGCGAAGCCACCGTAGCATCTCAGTGAATAGAGATCGGCTTCCTGGGTCTGGGGCCGGGACGCGGTCAAATAGAGAAGGGGCGTGGATTAAAATTTGTAACTATACTGGCTCCATGGATTTTGGCGCCTCATTTGATAAAATAGAATATGATCCCTGCTCCACCGGCGCAGCCGGTGTTGAACCAGGTTAATCTTCGGAGGATTCCAGACCGATACCAGGAAAAGGGCGAGTCGGGGCCCGGTCGCGGCAGCGCCAAGGCCGGGGCGGCGGGGAGCACCACCCTGATCAACCCGGCCGGGACAACTTTTTGACCAATCGCATGGTTTCGCCTTGACACCTGCCTGCGAGAAGGATAGCGCACCGCCGTGGATAAGCATCACAGCTGCCTCAATACCCGGGCCATCATCGAATATTTCGAGGCGCAGTCGCCGGAGGCGGTGCCCGCCTTATTGGCGGGGCTCGGCCCGGAGATCGCCGCCCTTCCCGACCCCCGGGAATTCCTCATGGAGATCAACAACTGGGTTTCCAGTGAGGTCATTATCCACATGTTTGACAATGCCCGGCGGCTTACCGGCCGGGAGGATATCGCCTTCGAGATCGGCTTTCAGTCCGCGGCCCGGAAAAAGCTGGGGTATGTCCAGCGGATTCTCCTGCTGGCGCTGAAGGACCCCCGCCTCGGCCTGAAACGGGTCCAGGCCATCAATGACAAGTTCAATAAAAACAAGACCATTGAGATCGTCAAGACCACCCGGGACCGGGCGATCATCAGGCTGCATTGGCTCCCGCACATTCCCGGTATCATAGATTTCTGCCAGTTTAACCAGGGTATCTACTCCGGCATTTTTAGGATCTGGAACCTGCCGCCGGCCCAGGTGGAGGAAGCCCGGTGTTTCTTCAAAGGCGATGAGTATTGCGAATACCACTTAAAATGGGAAAAAAGGTTTTCCCTCCGGGAATCCTGGCTGCGCCTCCTGATGCCCTGGTCTTTGCTCAAGTCCACCATCGAGGAACTGGAGCAGGACAAAGAGCTGCTGAAATACAAGTTCAATGAGATCCACACCTTGAACCTGCGACTGCGGGAAAAAATCGATCATCTCGAATGCCTCCAGCAGACCAGCGGCGCGGCCATGTCGCTGCTTTTCATGAAAGACATGGTGCAGTTCTGTTTAGGACTGCTGATCAAATTCACCAAACTGGACCGGGGGGTTATTTTCCTCCTGGATGACCAGGCGCAGCTCTTCCTCCAGGAGGCCGCGGGCTGCGACGCCAAACTGTTGGAGCCGGTCAGGGACTGGCGGATATCGCTGTTTGACCCGACCCAACTCCTGGCCCGGGTGGCGCTGGACGGCAATCTGGCGGTTTTTTCCGAGGAAACCTCAGGAGAAGCGGGCCAGCCGGACCCGATACTCAACCACCTGGAATTTTCCGCCGGGCTGGCGGCGCCTCTCAAGGTACGTAATCAGATTATCGGGGTGCTCCTGACCGGGGTGCAGCCCGGGAGCATCATTACCGAATCGGACCAGGAATTCGTGACCAGTTTTGCCAACCAGATGGCCATCGCCCTCCAGAATTCCCGGCTCTATGGCCAGTTGGAAATATCGGAGCGCCATTATCGCGGGCTGGTGGAAAACGCCCATGAGGGCATCTGGATCGTAGAGATCAACGGCGTCATCAAGTTCGCCAATCGGCGCATGGAGGAAATTACCGGCGAAGGCGATTTGGCCGGCAAAAACCTGGCGGATTTCTGGGACCCGGAGAACTACCTGAAGGTGGAAGCGATTTTGCAGCAAAACCAGGCGGGCCAGGTGGTGCAGCAGGAATTGGAGATTATTGCCAAAGACCGGGGCCCGGTGGCGGTGATCATGAGTTCCGTGCCCCTGATGGAAAATGGCCGGCTCCTGGGCACCTTCGCCATGTTCAGCGACATCAGTGAAAAAAAGGCCATGGAAAAACAGATCTGGCAGCACCAGAAAATGGAGGCCATCGGCACCCTGGCCGGCGGCATTGCCCATAACTTTAATAACCTGCTCATGAATGTCATGGGTTTGACCGGCTTGATCCTGGCCGGCATCGACGGCGAGGACCCGGCCTACGCCGACCTGAAGCTGATCGAACAAGAGGTGGTGAAAGGCTCGGCCCTCACCAAGCAGTTGCTCTCCCTGGGCCGGGGCCGGGCTTTTTCATCCAAACCCATCGACCTCAATGCCCTCCTGGAGAAGGCCGCCAGGCTGTTTAACCGTACCCGGAGCGGTATCACCGTCACCCGGAAGCTGGCCCCGGATCTGCCCCCGGTGGAAGTGGACCCGGGTCAGATGGAGCAGGTGATACTTAACCTGTTGGTCAATGCCTGGCAGGCCATGTCCCGGCAGGGGGACATGACCCTGGCGAGTGAGGCCGTAACCTTGTCCGAGGCTTTCTGCGGGTCCTACAAGCGGCCGCCGGGCCGCTATGTGCACCTCAGCCTGACGGACACCGGCCAGGGCATGGATGAGGCCACGCTGGCCCGGATTTTCGAACCCTTTTTCACTACCAAGGACGTGGGCCAGGGCACGGGGTTGGGGCTGGCCACCGTGTATGCCATCATCAAGCAGCATCGGGGCATCATCCGGGTGGACAGCCATCCGGGCCAGGGCACCACCTTCCATATTTTTCTGCCGGTATCCCCCAGGGCGGTGGTTACCGAGCCCTCCCGGGACGAGGCGATTCTGCGAGGCTCCGGCACCGTTCTCCTGGTGGATGATGAGGACGGCATCAGGATGGTGGCCGGGAGACTTCTGGAGCAACTGGGGTACCAGACCCTGTTGGCTCCGAGCGGTCCCCGGGCCCTGGAGATTTACCGCCAGGAGGGGGACCGCATCGACCTGGTGGTCCTGGATATGCTCATGCCCGGTATGGGGGGCCCCGAAACTTTTCAGAAGCTGAAAGGGGTCGATCCCAAGGTCCGGGTTCTGCTGTCCAGTGGCTATTCCCTGGATGGGGAAGCCGAACAGGTCATGGCGGCCGGGGCCCTGGGGTTCATTCAAAAGCCCTATCGCCTGGCGGCGCTGTCCCATAAAGTGGCGGAAATCCTCGGCACGCCCTGAGGTTCGCCGGAGGCCGGGCCGGTGCCGCGGCCATCGGGCGCAACGGTTCTGCCGGTCTTATACCAAGTCGAGACCCCTGCGAAAGTCTCATGTAGGATAGCGCCCTCGGCTGTCCATACTCTCTTTAGGCGCAGGCGAGGGCGCCTACGTTCCATTTTGATGAGGAAGGATAGCGATAGAGACTTTCGCAGAGGTCTCAAGTCGCAGACAAACGGCAATTTTTCTGTAGGGGCGGACCTATGTGTCCGCCCTTGAGTCAGGGCGCACACATAGGTGCGCCCCTACAATTCAATTTTTCCATTCTTGATTGTAACCGGTATTAGTTATCCCCCCTTCAAGCCTGCACGCTTTTGAGCTGCGCCCCGGGATCGAACTCCGGGTTCCGGCGCAATTCTTCCGGCCCGGGCGCCTGCTCCAGACGCATCAGCTCCGCCATGGCGGCCAACTGCCGGTCGCGTTGAACCCCGGCGGCCGCCATTACCCGGTTATCCTTGACATAAAAAGCCAAAAAATTGCGTCCCGCCAGGTCACCGTGGACGATAAGTTCATCCCAGGACTCGGCGTGCCCGACATACTGGAGAAAGAGATCAAACTGCTCACTCCAGAAGAACGGTATCCCGGCAAACTCCACCTGGCGACCCGCCATATTGTGGGCGGCGATGCGGCCGTGCTGCGCGGCCAGGCGCCAGTGCTCGATGCGGATGGCTGCCCCCGTTCGCCAGTCGGGGAAACGGGCCACGTCCCCGGCGGCATACAACCCCTCGGCGACCCGCAGCCGGCGATCCGTAGACACACTGCCGTCGGGGTTGAGTTGGACTCCTTGGAGGATATCCGTGGCCGGCTTGATTCCCAGCCCCACGAGCACCAGGTCGGCCGGGAGGGCTTCGCCGTCATCCAGGACCACCGCCTGCACCCGGCCTTCACCCTCCAGGCGGACGGGCTGACGACCCAGGCGGAAGGCGACGCCCTTTTCTGCCTGGGCCTCCTGCAGCATCCGGCCGATTTCCGGTCCCAACTGCCGGGCCAGGGGGACGGAGCCGCGGCCAACCACGGTCACGGCCAGCCCCCGCTTGGTGAGGGCCGCGGCGGCTTCCAGGCCGATGAATCCGGCGCCGATGACCACCACCCGGGAGGCCGGCAGGGCTGCGCCGATAATGGCGTCGGCATCGTCGGCACTCCTGAGGGTAAAGACGTTGGGCCGCTGGGCCCCCGGTATTTCCAGCCGCCGGGGCACCCCCCCGGTGGCCAGGAGCAGGCCATCATAGGTAAGGGTGCTGCCGTCGGCAAAGGTAACGGTCTTTAAAGGCACTTCCACCCGGGTGACCCGCTGCCCCAACCGGACTTCGAGGTCATGGTCCCGGTAAAACTCCGGGGTCCTCCAGGGGAGCGCCTCGGGACCGGCATCGCCGCTGAGGTAGCCCTTGCTCAGATTGGGGCGGTCGTAGGGCAGGCGCGGCTCTTGCGTGATCATCACAACGCGGCCAGTGAAGCCATCCTGCCTCAGGGTTTCCGCCGCGGCATTGCCCGCGGCCCCGGCCCCCAGGATTACCAAGGTGCGCTGATCGGCCGGATCGCGCCGCACCATGACGGGAGTGCGCCGGCTTTCCGCCCCCTCCGGGACTCCAACGATAACGTCGTCCCCCTCCACCCTCACCGTGTAGCACGGCTCGGCATCCAGGGCCGGAGGCTCCTGGAGGTCGCCGTTCATCACATCGAAGACGGCCTGATGCCAGGGGCAGGTCACCCGGTGGCCGCTCAGGGCGCCTTCCGCCAGGGGGCCCCCATAATGGGTGCATTCAGCCCCGATGGCGTAAAATTTTCCCTGGAGGCGGACCAGCAATACCTTGGTCTCCCCCACCACCACCTGCCGCATTTCTCCATCCTGAAGATCTTGGACCTGGGCAACTTTGGCTTCCATGAGCAGCATCGCCTCCTTCCCGGCCTAGAGTTCCACCGGCGATTTTTCTCTAATCTAGGGCTCCGCATCACTCTTGGCAAGGGAGATGGGTGACGGTTTTCCTGGTGGGGGCGACCGCCGGCTGGATATTACCGGCCGGGGGAGACGATTATCGGCCGGGTGCGCTTGCAACTCCCTAAAATGGTGGTTAAATTAAAAACCGGTAAATAAACGACGGGAGATAGACGGTTCATGGTGCCTTTTAAAAAGATCCTTTGTCCTACTGACTTCAGTGAACCTGCCTTCGTGGCACTGAAACGCGCCGAGGAACTGGCCCGGCATTTTGCCGCGGAATTAATCGTGGCCCATGTCATTCCGCCGTTGCCGGGCCCCCATTCGTTTCCTGACCCCCAAGCGGCCTTAAATTTTGAGGTGCCCCTGTTCCAGCAGGAACTGGCAATCAAGGCGGACCAAATGCTCAAGGACCTGGTGTCCCATCATAAAGTGGGGACCCGGACCCTGGTGACCACCGGGGAGGCCGCGCCGGAAATCCTCCGGATCGCCCGGGAGGAGCACGTTGACCTCATCGTCATCGCCTCCCACGGGCTGACGGGCTGGCGCCGGCTGGTCCATGGGTCCGTGGCCGAAAAAGTGGTGCGCCAGGCCACCTGCCCGGTGCTGAGCATCGCCGTGCCCCCCGGGGCGGACCAGTGAGCCATTAAATGCCCGGTTGCGTATCGGCAGGACATGGGCCATAATGAAATATTAAGAATTTTGTGGAGGAGGATGGTTATGACTAAAGTAGCGATTAACGGCATGGGACGGATTGGCCGGGCGGCTTTCAAAATCGTCATGGAACAGCCCGAGTTGGAACTCATGGCGGTCAACGACCTCATGGACCTGGATAACCTGGTCTACCTGCTGAATTATGACACCGTCTATGGCGTATATAAGCATCGGGTGACCGCCAGTGGCGACAAACTGGTGGTGAACGGCAAGTCCATTAAATTTTTGAGTGTCAAGGATCCGGCCCAACTGCCCTGGAAAGAGCTGGGGGTGGAGATCGCCCTGGAGTGCACCGGGCTGTTTACCCAGGCGGAGGGGCTGAATAAGCATATTGCCGCCGGGGCCAAGTACGCCATACTGTCGGCGCCGCCCAAGGGGCCGGAGGTCTGCAGCATCGTTCACGGCGTCACCAAGCCGGAGGCCGATGACCGCATGATCTCCTGCGCTTCCTGCACCACCAACTGCATCACCCCGGTAGTGGAGATCATGGGCCGGCGGATCGGCGTCAAAAAGGCGGTCATGACCACTATCCACGCCTACACCTCCTCCCAGGCCATGGTGGACGGACCCAACAAGAAATTTCGCCGGGGCCGGGCCGGCGCGGCCAACCTGGTGCCCACCTCCACGGGCGCCGCGGTGGCCACCACCAACACTTTGCCCCAGTATAAGGGAAAATTCGACGGGGTCTCGGTGCGCTGTCCCGTGCCCTGCGGTTCCCTGGCCGATTTGGTCTTCGTGACCGAGCGGCCCACCTCGGTGGAAGAAATCAATAAGATTTTTAAAGAAGAGGCCGACGGCCGCTACAAGAATATCCTGGAATACGCCACCGACCCCATCGTCTCCTCCGATATCATCATGAATCCCCATGCGTCCATTTTTGACCCCAGCATGACCCAGGTGGTGGACGGCGACCTGGTCAAGATCTTTAGCTGGTACGACAACGAATGGGGCTACACCAACCAGATGGTCCGAGAGGTCGTGCGCCTCGCCAAACAGGGGTAAGCCGCGGCCGGGGTTTCTCCCTGGCCCGGGCGCCGCAACTTCCCCCACCCCCCAGGGGGGTGATGGGGGAAGTTGAGGCCGAGGCAGCCCCTTCCAGGTTCCCAGGACCTCACCCCGGCAGGCCTGGCGCCGGTAGCCGGGAGCAGGTGAAGCCTGCCGATCAGCGAACCTCCGGCCTCCGGGCCCGGGCGCCGGAGATCCCGGGAAACCCGCTTCGCTGCCAGGGGGGTTCCCTGCCCCCGAGTTCCCTTGACCCCAAACGTATGGAAGGAGGGTAATATGAAGATATTCACCCGAGATGAGCTGAGAACCCTCACCACCGCGGCCCAGGCGCCGTGTGTGTCGATTTATATGCCTACCCACCGCCTGCCCACGGAAAATCAGCAGGACCGCACCCGGCTGAAAAATTTGATCCGCCAGGCCCAGGAATCCCTCCAGACCTACGGCTTGCGTCCGGCGGAGGTAGAGTCTTTCCTGGAACCGGCCACCAACCTTCTGGGGACCATCTCCTTCTGGAAAGACAAGCGGGACGGACTGGCGCTGTTCATCGCTCCCGGGATGTTTCGCCTCTACCAGCTGCCCGCCAGGTTCGAGCCATTGGTGGTGGTGGCCCACCGTTTTCACCTCAAGCCGCTCCTGGTCTTCCTGGGGGATAACGAGTTCTTCGTCCTGGCCCTGAGCCAGAATGAGGTCAGGCTCTTCGAGGGGTCTCGTATGGGCCTCAGCGCCATCGACGACCTGGAAGGGGTGCCCAAAAGCCTGGCCGACGCCCTGAAATACGATGAACTGGTCAAACAGCTGCAATTCCGCACCGGCGTCGGGACGGGCGGCGCCCGGGGCGAGCGGTCCGCCATGTATCACGGCCAGAGCGCCGATGACGCCAAAGATAAGATATTGCGGTACTTCCGCCAGATTGACCAGGGATTACAAGACTTCCTCCGGGAGGAACCGGCCCCCCTGGTCCTGGCCGGGGTGGAGTATCTCCTGCCCATCTACAAGGAGGCCAACACCTATCAGCACCTGCTGGGCGAGGGGATCACCGGCAACCCCGAAGGGGTGAGCCCCGAAGAGCTGCACCGCCAGGCCTGGGCCCTGGTGGAGCCGCACTTTCGCCAGGAGCAGGAGAAGGCCGCGGCCCGCTATCGTCAACTGGCGGGTACCGGCAAGACTGCCAATGACTCCAGGGAGATCGTCCCCGCGGCCTACCACGGCCGGGTGGAGTGCCTGTTCGTGGCGGTGGGCCGCCAGCAGTGGGGGGATTACGATCCGGGGACGGACCAGGTGAGCATCCATCCGGAACCCCAGCCCGGCGATTTCGACGTCCTGGACCTGGCCGCCACCCAAACCCTGCTCCAGGGTGGAACGGTCTATGCCGTGGAGCCCGCCGAGGTCCCGGAGGAGGCGCTCCTGGCGGCTATCTTCCGCTATTAAAGGTGAATCGGGACTTCTCCAAGACAGCAAACTGATAGGCCCCGGCCCCGGCAGTCTCTGCCTGGGCCGGTACTATGATCGCACCTTGACAGCCGGGGCCAAGGCCATCACCACCTGGAGCCAGCAGGGCCGGGAGGTCTTCTGCCCCTTCGACAACGACGAAGCGGGTTTCGCCGCCCACAATGCCCTGGAATTACCGGACCTGCTCTTGAAAGGCTGAAGGTTCCCCTCGCCGTAATGGATCGATTCTCTACCGGGATATCGATATATTATCTGGAAATGATACCCGGTGTCGCTAGTGCAAGGTATCAATGCTCGTATTTGGGCTCACCTCATGACCTGCGGCGCCCTTATTTGGCGCTCTAAAAATTTGACTTGTTGATCTGTAGTGACTATCTAAAACGGGCAAGGAGGGACCCATGAAGAAGAAACCCTTGGTCCAAACACTCTTAGGATCTATCTTCGCAATCATGCTGGTCACGGTGCCGGCCCTGGCTCAGAAAGCCGCGCCTCCGGCCGCCTCTTCTGCCTGGCCGGATACGAAGGAAGCCTTTGACATTGCTGAGGAGGGCTTCATATACGGCCTGCCGATTGTGATGAACTACGCGGTGATGTACGATTATTGCGTGGACCGCAACTCGGGGCAATATAAGGCGCCGTTCAATCAGATTTACAATGAAGCCCGAGTCTTTACCTACAAGGACACCGCGGTCGTAACACCCAACAGCGACACGCCCTATTCATTGTTATGGCTGGACCTGCGCGCTGAACCCATCGTGCTCTCCGTTCCCGCGGTGGAGAAAAAGCGGTACTACGCGGTGATGCTCTGCGACGGCAATGTGTTCAACTACGGTTACATCGGTAGCCGCGCCACTGGGAATGAGCCCGGCGATTATCTGGTAGTTGGCCCCGATTGGCAAGGGAAAACCCCTGCAGGTATCAAAAAGGTGTTCCGTTCCTCCACGCAATTTTCCTTAGTGGCCTACCGGACCCAGCTTTTAAACCCGAAGGATATGCCCAACGTAGTAAAAGTCCAGTCCGGTTACAAAGCACAACCGCTTTCCGCTTATCTACACGAGCCCGCGCCACCCGCCGCTCCGGCAATCAAATTTCCAAAGGTCAACAAGGAGTTGGTCAAGAAGAATTTTTTTGAGTACCTGGACTTCGCCTTGCAGTTCGCGCCGCCGGGACCGGAGGAAAAGGCCATCCGTGCCAAGTTGGCCCGCCTTGGCATTGGTGCTGGCAAGACCTTCGAATTCAAGGACCTCAGTCGTAAACACAAACTCGAAGTAGGACTGGGTATGAAGGAGGGTGCAAGGAAGATTGATGAGGCGGTCGCCAAGTTCGGCAAGAAGATCAACGGCTGGCAGGTCGGTGCGGCACAGGGCGATCGCGCCTATTATCATGGTGACTGGATGCTTCGCGCCATTGCTGCCAAGGCCGGCATCTATGGCAACGACGCCGTCGAGGCGACCTATCCCTTTACTAAGGAGGACGCCACCGGCCAACCATTAGACGGGAGCAAGCATAATTACACGCTAACATTTCCCGCCGGGCAACTCCCTCCTGTGAACGCCTTCTGGTCGGTGACGATGTACGACGGCAAGAGCCAGTTCCTCATCAAGAATCCGATCAACCGCTACCTCATTAACTCGCCTATGCTGCCGAATATGAAGAAGAACGCCGACGGCTCGCTGACTATTTACATCCAGAAGGATTCGCCGGGCAAGGCGAAGGAATCCAACTGGCTCCCCGCGCCGAACGACTTGATCTACCTCGTCATGCGCCTCTACTGGCCGAAGACGGAGCCGCCTTCCATCCTTCCGCCCGGTGAGGGCACCTGGAAGCCGCCGGCAGTCAAGAAGGTTAAGTAGAAATCTATGCATGGGTGCTAACGAACCAGCGGTGCAGCAGATGTCTTTGGGAACTGCCGCACCGCTGTCCTTATCCCGGCTATCAATAATTAGCCAGTAGTTATTAACTGCTCTATATCAGCTATTTTAGGTCGGTAAATTTGCTTGGATATACGCCTATTATCATAATAAACCGAGCTCTAATACACGTGATATTTTAAGCATCAATCCTTTCCAAGCTCTATTCGGCCAGTATCATACCGATTAGCACTCAAAGGACAATTTTTGTAGGGGGGGACCTGCGTGTCCCCCCAAGAGGGCGCACACACAGGTGCGCCCCTACGTTTCGTCGGTAATTTTTTGACCGCAACTCGGTATTACAGGATGGACAGCCGCTCGTCGTAGATGAATTCCCGGGTATGGCGGGCCACCCGTCCCGGCTCGATATGGATCCGGGCGGTGCCGGTTTCCATGGCGGCCCGGGCCACGGCCTCGGCCACCACCGGGGGCACCCGGAAATCCATGGCTTCCGGCAGGATATAGTTTGGGCTCAATCTGTCGCCCACCAGGGCCGCGATGGCGTGGGCCGCGGCAATGTTCATGGCATCGTTGATGCGCCGGGCCCGGATGTCCAGGGCTCCCCGGAAGATGCCGGGGAAGGCCAGGCAGTTGTTCACCTGGTTGGCGAAATCCGACCGCCCCGTGGCCACCACCAGGGCCCCGGCGGCCCGGGCGGCCTTGGGGTGGATCTCCGGGTCCGGGTTGGCCAGGGCGAAGACGATGGGGCCGTCAGTCATGGATCTCACCATATCCTGGGACAGGACATTGGGGCCCGAAAGCCCGATGAAGACGTCGGCGCCCCGGAGGGCATCGGCCAGGGAGCCCTGCTGCCGGTCCGGGTTGGTGATGGCCGCCAGCTCTTCCTTGATGGGGTTCATGCCTTTGCTGCGGCCTCGATAGACGATCCCGGTGGTGTCGCACACCGTGATGTTTTTGGCGCCGGCCTGGATCAACAGCTTGGTCACGGAAATGGCCGAGGCCCCGGCCCCGTTGAAGACGATCTTGACCTCGTCAATCTTCCGGTCGCTGATCTCCAAAGCATTGATCATGGCCGCCAGGGTCACCACCGCGGTGCCGTGCTGGTCGTCGTGGAAGACCGGGATATCCAGCAGTTCGCACAATCGTTGCTCGATGTCGAAGCACCGGGGCGAGGAGATGTCCTCCAGGTTAATCCCGGCAAACACCGGAGAGATGTTCTCCACCGCCTCGACAATCCGGTCGGGGTCCTGGGTGCTGATGCAGATGGGAAAGGCCTCCACCCCGCCGAAGGTCTTGAACAAGATGGCCTTGCCTTCCATCACCGGCAGCGCCGCCCGGGGTCCGATGTTCCCCAGGCCCAGGACCGCGCTGCCATCCGTGACGATGGCCACCAGGTTGTTCTTGCAGGTGTAGTCGTAGGCGCCCATGGGTTCCTGGAGGATCTTGGCGCAGACCTCGGCCACGGGTTCCGGGGCATACAACCGGCGATAAATGACCTCGTCCTTGATGGGCACCTTGGCATAGACCTGGATGCACCCCTGGTAGCGGCTGTGCAGCTCCAGGGCCTCTTCATCGATGCTCAACGACCCGTAGTCCTGGCCTTTTGAGGGCAGCCAGGCCAGCTCCCCTTCATAAATATAGCTTTCGGTGCGCTCGTGAATCTTTTCCGGAGTGATGACCTCGGCAGTGATCTGGGCCACCCCGGTTTCCTGGGCCGCCCGGGCCACCGCCTCGGCAATGACCGGGGAAATGTGCCAGTCCATTTGCCGGGGTATGATGTTTTGGGGTGACAGCTGGTCCTCAGGAATCATGTCCGCCAACGCCCGGGCTGCCGCCAGGTACATCTCGATGTTGACCCGGTGGGCCCCCACGTCGAGACAGCCCCGGAAAAATCCGGGCGTCACCAGGGATGATCGTATCTGGGTTTCGCTATGGGCCTGCCCGGTGGCCACCACCGCGGCGCCCCCGGCTCGGGCCTCGGCTTCGCTGATCTCGGGTTCCGGCAGGGCCAGGGCAAAGACGACGGGGTCTTTGGCCATGCTGGCGACCATGTCCCGGCTGACCAGGCCGCCGGCGGACAGGCCGATGAACACGTCCGCCCCCTTGATGACCTCGGCCAGGCTGCCTTTGACGTCCTGGGGCCCCACCAGGCGGGCGATCTCCGATTTGGCCCAGTCCATCCCCTTGGTGCGGTAAACCCGGAGGGCCCCGAGGCGGTCGCAAATGACGATATTCGTATTGCCGGCCACCACCAGTCCTTTGGCCACGCCCATACCCGCGGCGCCGGCGCCGTTAATCACTACCCTCACATCCTGCAAGCTCTTGCCCACCACCTTCAAGGCATTATAGAGGGCGGCCAGCACGATAATCCCCGAGGCATGGTTCTCGTGGTGGAGCACCGACACCCGGACGGCGTGCCTGATTCGATTTTCAATGGTAAAGCATTTGGGGGCGGCGATACTTTCCAGGCAGAACCCCCCGAAGGACGGGGCCAGGACCCGGACGATCTCGATAATCTCGTAAGGGTCCTGGGTCTTCAGGGCGATGGGGACCGCATCCACGTTGGCAAATGTCTTGTAGATAACCGACTTGGCCTCCAACTTGGGCAAGACCGCCGCGGCCCCGATATTGCCGAACTCGTAAACCTGGCTGCCGTCCGAGATCAGGGCGATGGAATTGCCCCGGCAGGTATAACGGTAAGAGGAGGCGGGGTTCCGCTCGATTTCCTTGCAGACCGCCCCCACCCCCGGGGTATAGATGCGGCTCAGCACGGAGACATCCCGGATGGGCATTTTGCTCCTGACCCCGATTAAACCGCGATATCGCCGACGATAATCCAATGCATCCGATTCTTTATCCATTTTCCCCTGCCTTGGGTGGCGGTAAGCCGGAAATATTCATATTAATTAATTATACAATGGGATCGAACCTTCACTCTGGCAAGGCCATTTTCCCTTGAGCCACAAATAATTCGCCCTAGCGGCACGTATCCCCGGGAGGTGGCGGTCGGCGGGCCTCATCAAGATGTCGCCTGGTCGGCCCGGCGACGGGGCAGGGAGAAAAAGAAGGTTGCCCCGGCGTTGACCTGCCCCTCGGCCCAAACGCGGCCGCCGTGATGCTGGACGATGCGCTGTACCAGGGCCAACCCCACCCCGGTGCCCTCAAATTCCTCATAACGGTGCAGCCGCTGAAACACGCCGAATAATTTGGCGGCATATTGCATATCGAAGCCCACCCCGTTGTCTTTGATGTAATAGACTTCTTCGCCGGCTTCGCTCCGGGAGCCTACCTCGATGATGGTGGCCTCCCGGGAACGGGTGAATTTGAGGGCGTTGCCCAGGAGATTGACCCAGACCTGGCGTATCAAGGCCAGGTCGGCCCGGGCCCAGGGGAGGGGCTTGAGGTCCCACTGCACCGTCCGGTCCCCCAGGGTGCCTTGCAATTCCCCCGCTAAGTTCCGGACCAGCTTTTCCATATCGACATTAACCAGCTTCACCTGCCGGCGGCCCAGGCGCGAGAAGGCCAGGAGGTCGTCAATGAGCTGGCTCATATTCTGGGTGTTGGCCCTGATGATATCCAAAAACCGCTGCCCTTCGGCATCCAGGCGGTCGGCATAATCTTTCAGGAGAATCCGGGAGAAACCATCAATGGCCCTGAGGGGGGCCCGGAGGTCATGGGAGACGGAATAGGAAAAACTTTCCAGCTCCTGGTTGGCCGCCTCCAATTCACTCGTGCGCTTTTCGACCCGCTGTTCCAGCTCCTCATTGAGTTGGTGGATTTCTTCCTCGGCCTTTTTCCGGTCCGTGACGTCTTGGAGGGCAAAAACCAGAAAATCCACTTCCCCGGCATCGTCCAATATCGGCACCAGGGTCCAATCCCAGTAAGTCACTCCCCATTCCGGGTGGTCGGGGTAGACGAAGGCACTGGCCACCGCCTGGTAGGGGACCTTGGTCTTCACCACGTGGGCGAAGATGGCCTGGTTTTCCTCGTGGGGGTAAAAGGCGAAATGGTTCTGGCCCGGGAACTCCGAGACGTCGCGCTGACCGGCCTGGGCATAGGCCGCATTCACCCGGATGAAGTTGAACTCCTTGTCCAGGAAGACCAGGGGGGTGATGGTGTGGGCAAAGAAGGCTTCCAGGGTGCGGGTCTTTTCCTTGAGGACTTCTTCGGCCTGTTTCCGTTGGGTAATGTCTATGCCCAGCTCCAGGATCAGGGGGGAGCCGTCACTGTCGGCAAAGGGATAGACATAGGCGCGGTAAATCCGGCCTCCCCGGTGGACCCACTCGCGTTCCTGGGGTTCGTTGGTTGCCAGAACCCGCATGGCCTGGCAATCGTCACAAGGGGCGTTGAGACCGTTCAACACCTGGTAGCACGGGCGGTCGCCGGGATCCCCCATTCTTTCCCGGAAAAACCGGTTGGCAAACTTGATGGAAAAGTCCGGGGCCTTCAGATAGACATAGGCGGGCAACTCCTCCAGAAGGGACAGGAGACGTCGCCGTTCGGCCTCCAGGGCCGTTTCGGCCTGGCGGAGGGTCGTAATGTCCCGGATCACCCAGATGACCCCCATGGGCCGGCCTTGGGGATCGGTGATGAGAGAGGCGTTGATCAATGCCGGGACCTCTTGCCGGTCTTTGGTCAGGATGTCGCACTCCAGGTCCCGGGCGTAGCCCTGTTGTATGCAGGCGGTGAGGCCGGGCAGGATCTTGGCGCGGTCCCGGTCCACCACCAGCTTGGTAGCCAGTTCTCCCAGCACTTCTGCACCCCAGCCGAAATAATCCGTCAGGGCTTTATTGGTGTGGGTAATGCGCCCCCTGAGGTCGGTGATGATCACCCCGTCCAGCATGCCGTCCACGGTCTGGACCGACGTGGCGGCGGCAGCCGCGGCTTCCTGAGCCTCCATGGCGGCGGCGGTGCTGGCGCTGATCTGCCGCCCCGCCAGGACGATTCCCACTACCCCCAGCATCCAGAGCACCAGGTGCCCCAGGATGAGAGACCAGGTATGCCAGGGCGTTACCATAATGTGTTTCATGGGGACCGACACGCTGATGCCGCCCCGGATATCGCCTACCTTGTATCCCTGCTCCTCATGGCAGGTGAGGCAACTGGGCTCGATCCGGAAAGGACGCATCAGACGCATGTAGGGCTGGCCGCCCATGGAGACCACGGCGCTGGCTTCTGCCTGGCCGTGCTCAAATCCCTCCAGCGCCTTTTTTTCCCAGGGGTCCGGGGCGTTTTGGGGCCGGAGGGGTTTCAAACTGGTGAGATGCCCCCGGGGGAGACCTGACTTTTGGGCCATTTCATAGATCTGGCGGGTCATGTAGGCCGGGTTCAACAGGGTGAGCCGGCGTCCCGAGGGCGTGACGATATCCCGCTCCGACAGCTTGGCCAGGTAAGGGGTGGGAGGCGTGTCGGGGGTCACCGGGACATAAACGCCGCCGTGGCTTGCGGCCCAGCGCCGGTAAAGCACATCCCGCTCATAATTGGTCAAGGCAATATTGCGGGCTACCCGTAACGCTTCTTCCCGGTCTTGAACCAGATTCCACCCCAGGGACGCCGCCGCCACCAGGGTCCATACCCCTATCACGATCCACCCATAATGCTTCAGAGGAATCGAGTGTCCCTTTTTTTTGCGATCAGCTTGCATAACGGCTCCGCATACCCGTCCCTGCCCGGGATTCTGGCGCAATCCTGCAGTCAGAGGGCCGGCCGCGGTCTTCCCGGTGCGTACCGCTTGCCCCCGGCCCGGCGCTATGGTCCGGGTACCTTTACCAAGTATACCAATAAATTAAAAAATTTCTCGCCAAGATGTGAAGGAATGCCAGTCGGTTGAAAAAAGTCTGGCCTTGGGGTGGGCGGCCGTCCCGACCCTGCGGTGGGCCGGAGGTTCGTGCCATCCGCCGGCCACCTGGCCGGACGCTCCCGGTTTAAGGTTTGACAACCCCTGCCGCTTCTTCTATTTTTAATCCAGGGGGAGGAAGGTCATGGGTGCCCAAAAGCGTTGTCTTTTTTCTCGGGACGAGATTGCCCGGCGGGTGGCGGAGTTGGGCGCAATGATCGGCCGGGACTATGCCGGCCGGGACGTGGTGATGGTGGGGGTCCTGAAGGGGGTGTTCATCTTCATGGCCGACCTGGTGCGGGCCCTGCCGTTTCCCGTGGAAGTGGACTTCGTCCGCCTTTGCAGCTACGGCGCCGGCACCACCACCAGCGGCGAGGTTCACATCACCAAGGATGTGGAAATGTCTCTCCAAGATCGGGACGTCATCATCGTGGAAGATATCGTCGACACGGGCCTCACCCTGGCTTTCCTCAAGCAGCATCTGGCCAGCCACCAGCCCCGTTCCCTCAAGATCTGCTGCCTCATTGACAAGAAGGAACGCCGGGAAGTGGAGGTCCCCCTGGATTACATAGGCTTTCCGGTGGAGCAGGGCTTTCTGGTGGGCTACGGCCTGGACTGCGGCGAACAGAGCCGCACCCTGCCGGAAATTTTTGTGTTGGAAAAGGATTGAGACCGAAAAGACCATTTACCCGGATTCTCGCATCAGGTTGCCAAGCTGCGGTGGGGGCGGGTTTTAACCCCGCCCCTCCATTTACCGGTGAAAAAGTTTAGGGAGACGATGACCGACCCCCCTCAACCACGCCGCTTCGCGGCCCTGGACCTGGGCAGCCTGACGGTGCGCCTGGCCGTGGCGGAGCGCACCCCCGGCGGGAGAACTCCGGGTCCTGGCCCACTGCCGGGAAATTACCGGGCTGGGGCAGGGGCTGGCCGCCACCGGGGACCTGGCCCCGGAGGGTATGGCCCGGACCCTGGAAGCGCTCAAGACCTTTGCGCAGGTCATGTCGGCCCATAAGGTCACGGTGTGCCGGGCCGTGGGCACCCAGGCCCTGCGCCAGGCCCGGAACCGGCAACGTCTTCCTGGATCAGGTTCGAGATACCCTGGGGCTGGCCGTCGAGGTGCTGGCCCCCGAGGCCGAGGCCCGGCTGTCCCTCACCGGCGTGCTCACCGCCCTGGCTCCGGAAATGCTCACGGCCCCGGACCTCCTGGTCTTTGACGTGGGCGGGGGCAGCACGGAGTTCGCCCTGGTGCGCCCGGGCCGGGAACCGGTTCTGGCCAGCCTGCCTCTGGGGGTCCTGACCCTGAGCCAGGCCCGGCCCCTGGGCGATCCGCCGCTCCCGGAAAAGGTGGCGTCCCTGAAGCAAGAGCTGGGGGCCCGCCTCAGTTCTTTCTATGCAGAGGCCATCGGGCCCTATCTCCAGGGGAACCCCCGTCTGGTGGGCACCGCCGGGGCGGTCACCACCCTGGCGGCCATGCAGTTACAGTTGCGGGCCTATGACGCCAATAAGATCAACAACCTGACCTTGACCCGGGCCCAGGTGGCGGCCCTGGCCGATCTGCTGGCCGGTTTGCCCGAAGCGGCCCGGGCCCGTCTGCCCGGGATCGAGCCCGCCAAGGCCGGGGTCATGGTGGCCGGGGCCCTGATCGTTTTGACTATTCTCGAGGTCTGCCGGCAGGATGCCCTGGTGGTGATCGACGCCGGGCTCCTGGAAGGGGTCGTGCACGAGATGGCCGGCAAGTTTTAAGTTTCGGGATTCGCCGAAAAAGGATAAAATTATTATTTTAGTCCCCATCCCTTGGCAACCAGGCGATGGGATCATTATTATAAAAAAGAAGATGCACTTAACCCTGTTCCGCCGCACATGGCTCCAGAATTTTGCCGCCGGGAACTCAAACGCTGGGGGATAAACCGTATGTCTCACGATAGCATTCACTATGCCTACACTTTCGATGATCTGCTGCTGTTGCCGGGGGCCTCATCGGTGCTGCCCAGTGAAGCGGACCTTTCTACCCGCCTGACCCGGCGTATCTCCCTCAATATTCCCCTCATCAGTTCCGCCATGGACACGGTGACTGAGGCGGACACGGCCATCTCTTTAGCCCGCCAGGGCGGCATTGGCATCCTGCACCGCAACATGACCATCGAAGCCCAGGCCCTGGAGGTGGAAAAGGTTAAAAAGTCGGAGTCGGGGATGATCATCGAGCCGGTGACTATCGGGCCCGAAGCCCGGATTGCCGATGTGCTGCAACTGATGGAGCGCTACCGCATTTCCGGCATCCCGGTGGTGGAGGGGAAAAAATTAGTGGGCATCGTCACCAACCGGGACCTGCGCTTTGAAACCAACCTGGCGCAAAAAGTCAAAGAGGTGATGACCAAGGACCGCCTGGTCACCGCCAAGGTGGGGATCACCCTGGAGGAGTCCAAGGCCCTGCTCCATAAGTACCGCATTGAAAAACTCCTGGTGGTGGACGACGACGGCAATCTCAACGGGCTCATCACCATCAAGGACATCGAGAAAATCCGCAAGTATCCCCTGTCCTGCAAGGATGAGTTCGGCCGCCTGCGGGTGGGGGCGGCCATCGGCGTGGGCCCCGACCGGGAGCCCCGCATCGAGGCCCTGGTCAAGGCCGGGGTGGACGTCATCGTCATCGACACCGCCCACGGCCACTCCCGGCGGGTGATCGAGACGGTGGAGGATACCAAGCGGAATTTCTCCGAGGTCGAGTTGGTCGCCGGCAACGTCGCCACCGCCGACGGGGCCCGGGACCTTATCAAGGTCGGGGTGGACGCGGTCAAGATCGGGGTGGGGCCCGGTTCCATCTGCACCACCCGGGTGATCGCCGGAGTAGGGGTGCCCCAGATCTCCGCCATCATGGACTGCGCCAAGGCCGCCAAAGCCGCGGACATCCCCCTGGTGGCCGACGGCGGCATCAAGTACTCCGGTGACGTCACCAAGGCCCTGGCCGCCGGCGCCGACGTGGTGATGATCGGCAGCCTCTTTGCCGGCACCGACGAGTCCCCCGGCGAGACCGTGATCTTTCAAGGGCGGAGTTACAAGATCTACCGGGGCATGGGGTCCGTGGAGGCCATGAAGGCCGGCAGCCGGGACCGCTACTGCCAGGAAGACGTCAACCTGGAGAACAAACTGGTGCCGGAAGGCATCGTGGGCCGGGTGCCGTCCCGGGGAAAATTGGCGGAAGTCATTTTCCAACTCATGGGGGGCTTGCGCTCCGGCATGGGCTACGTCGGGGCCAGAAACATCCAGGAACTCCAGAGACTGGCGAAATTCGTCCGCATCAGCCCCGCGGGCCTCAAGGAATCCCACGTCCACGACGTCATCATCATGAAAGAAGCCCCGAATTATTGGGTGGATTAGAGGTTAAGTGAGCGGTGAGCGGTAAGCGTGCGCAGCTGTGCACCAAACCTTTCTCTCACCAAAGACCCGTAGGGGCGGACCTGGGTGTCCGCCCTTTTTTTGCTACCCCCACCAAGAGGAAGATAACAAAGGGAGGGCCATCGGCCCTCCCTTTGTTTGGTGCGTAGAACGCACCCTACAGGGTTCATAGCGGGCGGGGACGCCCGCCCCACAACATGACAAGGGCGACCCGGCGGGTCGCCCTTGCTTATGGGATTGGGGGATGGGATGTGGGGCAGAGGTCCACAGGCAAGACGCCTGTGCCACCGCCCTTAGCCCCCTTCCCCCACATCTTGCCCTCGTATCTTTTACCCTTCGGCGGCTTTGGGTTGTTCGGCCAGCCAGGCTTCCCGTTCGGCTTTTTTCATGGGGCTGGGGCCCAGTTTCAGGGTCCGGGCCACCATTTCCTTGGCGTAGGCGGCGAATTTCGGGCCTTCCGAGGAGGACAGGTTGAACATTTCCACCCGTTCCGGTTCCATCCCTATCTGGTCGAAATCCTTTTTCACTTTAGTGACCCGCTTCCGGGCCCGGATGTTGCCCATGAGATAGTGGCACTCACCTTCCAGGCAGCCCACCACCATAACTGCATCGGCGCCGCTCTCAAAGGCCTTGAGCAGGTGGATGATATCCACGCGCCCGGTGCAGGGCATCAGGATAAGTTTGATATCCGGGGGGTATTGCAGTCGCATCGAACCTGCCAGGTCCGCGGCGCTGTAGCCTCAGTAGCGGCAGCAAAAGCCGATGATTTTAGGAGACCATGCAGCAGTCATAACTCCTCCTCTTCTTATTATCCCGCCGCCAGGGCCGTTTCCTGGGCAATGATCTGGGAGTCAGTGAAGTTTTTCAAGGTGATGGCTTTGCCCGGGCACTCCGAGACGCATACGCCGCAGCCCTGGCACTTGGCCGGATCGATGTAGGCCGCGTCGATGGTGTAATCGATGACCGGTACATTGAAGGGGCAGGTGCGCACGCAGGTGAGGCAGACGGCGCATTTCTCCGTCTCCACCTCCGCCACGATGCCGCCCACTTCCACAATGCTCTTGGCCAGGAAGGTGGCGGCCCGGCCCGCGGCCGCCTTGGCCTGGGCGATGGTTTCATCGATGGGCTTGGGATAATGGGCCAAACCCGCCAGGAAGAGGCCGTCGGAGGGCAGGTCCACCGGGCGCAGCTTGGCGTGGGCCTCGTTGAGGAAGCCCTCGGCGTTCCGGGGCACTTTAAAGATTTCGCCGATGTCTTCCACCGGGTTGGGCAGAATCGCCGAGGCCAGGGTCAGCAGGTCGGGGTACAGCGCCACCGCGCGCCCCAGGATGGGGTCGGTGATGGTCAGTTGGAGCTTGCCGTCGGCGGTCTGCTCCACCTTGGGCTTGCTGTCCAGATCGTAGCGGATGAACATGACCCCCAGTTCCCGGGCCTTTTTGTAGAGCAGTTCTTTGTCCCCGTAGGTGCGCATATCCCGGTAGAGGATGAAGACATCCAGATTGGGGTTGATCTCTTTGAGTTCGATGGCCGATTCCACCGAATGGGTGCAGCACAAGCGGCTGCAGTAGGGGCGCTCGGGTTCCCGGGAGCCGACGCACTGGATGAAGACCGCCTCCTGGGCTTCCATGATCTTGGGGTCTTTGGCGGCAACGAGTGTGTCCAGTTCCAGGGACGTACGGATCTTGGGGTTTTGGCCGTAGAGGTACTCTTCCGGTTTCAGGCCGTACCCCCCCGTGGCCATGATGGTGGCGCCGTGATCCAACTTGCGCTCACCTTCAGGGGTCTGAACCAGGGAGGAGAAGTTGCCGATAAAGCCGCTGGTGTCTGAGACGGCGGAGTTGAACATGATCTCGATGTTGGCGTGCTTCTCCACCTTTTTGATCAGGTCTTCCAGGTACCCCCGGTAGTCGTAGCCCCGGGCACTGGTCACCAGGTTCCAGGCCTGACCGCCCAATTTATCGCTCTTCTCCACCAGGTAGGCCTGAAAACCCATGTCGGCGATGGAGAGGGCCGCTTCCATGCCCGCGACCCCGCCGCCGAGGACCAGGGCGGCTTTGGTGATCGGGAATGACTGTTTGTGGAGGGGTTCCAGCCGCACCACGCGGGCCACGACGCCGCGGATCAGGTCCTTGGCTTTGGCCAGGGCCTTTTCCGGCTCGTGCATATGCACCCAGGAGTTCTGGTCCCGGATGTTGGCCATATCGAAGAGGTAGGGGTTGAGACCCGCCTCCCGGACGGTTTCCTGGAACATGGGCATGTGGGTCCGGGGGCTGCAGGAAGCCACCACTACCCGGTTGAGGTTGTGTTCCTTGATGAATTTCAGGATCTTGCCCTGGGTGTCGGTGGAGCAGGTGAACAGGTTCTGGTCGGCCACCGTTACCCCCGGCAGGGTGGCAACGTATTCGGTGAGGGCCGGGACGTTGATCACGCCGCCGATGTTAATGCCGCAGTTGCAAATAAAGACGCCGACGCGAGGCTCTTGTCCCTCGACATCAGTCTCGGGCGGCAGCTCTTTGACCGCAAGCTGGGTGCCCCGGGCCGCGGCCAACAGTTCGCCCGCCGCGGCAGCAGCCGCCGAGGCCTCCATCACCGACTGGGGGATGTCCTTGGGACCTTGAAACGCCCCGCAGACAAAGATTCCTTCCCGGTTGGTGGTCACCGGCGCAAAGGGCGAGGTCCAGGCAAAATGGGTTTCCGGCCTGATGTCAACGCCCAGTTTGGCAGCCAGCTCCATGACCTGGGTGGAGATTTCCAGGCCGCAGGAGAGCACCACCATATGGAATTCCTCGGTCTGAATAACCCCATCTTCGCTCATATAGCGAATGTGAATATTGCCGGTCTCCGGGTCGGGGTCCACGCTGTGAATCCGGGAGCGGATAAACCGCACCCCGCTTTCCTGTTCGGCCCGCCAGTAATACTTCTCAAAATCCTTCCCATGGGTACGCATGTCCATGAAAAAGATCGTCGTGTCCAGGGTGTATTCCTTGCAGTGCTCCTTGGCGATGACCGCCTGCTTGATGGCGTACATGCAGCACACCGAAGAGCAGTAAGGATTGGTTTTTTCATCCCGGGAGCCCACACATTGCAGCCAGGCGATCTTGGTGGGTTCATCCCGGTCGTAGGGGCGCATGACATGTCCCTGGAACGGCCCCGTGGCGCTCAAGATGCGTTCGAATTCCATGCTGTTGACGATATTGGGGGATTCACTGTATTCATAACCGGGGGTGCGGCGGGGATCGAAGAGGGAGAAGCCCGGGGCCAGGACCACGGCGCCCACCTCCAACTCGCGCTCCTTCACCTCATCCCCGTAGTTGACGGCCTTGGCCAGGCAGACTTTCTCGCACATGCCGCAGCCGATACAGACGTCGCGGTCGATGGCGTAGGCCAGGGGCACCGCCTGGGGATAGCGGATATAGGTGGCGGCGCGGCGATCCAGACCATAATTGAATTCATTGACCGCCCTGACGGGGCAGGTCTGGCGACAGATGCCGCAGCCGGTGCACTTTTCTAAATCGATATAACGCGGGTAACCGGTGATAACTGCTTTAAAATCCCCCGCTTCCCCGGTAAGGGACGACAGCTCCGAATTGGTGATGGTTTCAATGTCGATATGCCGGGCCACCTCCACCAGCTTGGGAGAGACAATGCACATGGAACAGTCGTTGGTGGGGAAGGTCTTGTCCAACTGGGACATGGTGCCGCCGATGGTTGGGGAGCGGTCCACCAGGTAGACCTTGTATCCGGCATTGGCCAGGTCCAGGGAGGCCTGCATGCCGGCAATCCCGCCGCCCAATACCAGGGCAGCCCCGACTTTTTTATTATTTTGCTGCGTCATGAGTTATTCCTCTTCCAGAGATTTGAATCCCAAGCCTTGCGGGGTCCTTCCCCCTCAAAAAGGGGCTAGGCCGCCAAGAGGCCGAATTTGGGACTGGTGCCCTCATGCCCCAGGATGGTCACCTGGGAAATTTTCTCCAGGTCGTTCAAACGCAAGGAGATAGTGTAGATGCCCAGGCCGGTGCGGGCCGCCAGCTGCCGCACGGTTTGAGGCCCGGCTTCTAGGGCGGCATAGAGCAGGTCCCGATGGTATTCCTCTTGGGCCACGGTCTTAACCAAGTCGCTGTAAGCCTCGGGGTCCAGTTTTTCATGATAGACATTTTCCACTTCGGTGAGTTGACGCTGGATGCCCATCAGCCATCTAAGATCAGGGTTCATGATGGCCCGGCTCACCGCCGCCAGGGGAAGTTCCTGCCGGTCCCGATCCAGGGGGCCCAATTCCCGCAGGATCCCCGTGAGCTCGGTGACATACTCGGCAAACTGCTGGCCCTCGGTAGCGCTGACCCAGCGGAGCTGGAGGCGCTCCTGGCCCAGGCCCGAGATTTCCAACAAATAGCGCACCAGATCCATTCTTTTGGCGGCATAGACATTACCTTCCAGGTAATGGCAGTCTCCGATGTGTCAGCCGAAGACAAAAACTCCGTCATAATTTTTTTGTAAGGCCTTCATGACATACATCGGGTCGACCCGGCCGGTGCACATGGTGCGCATAATGCGCAGGTTGGCGGGGTATTGAAAACGGGCGATCCCCGCGGTATCGGCCCCGGCATAGGCGCACCAGTTACAGAGAAAGCCCATGATTTTCGGCTCGAATTCTTTACTCATCAACCGACTCCTTTTGATTTTTCTGACCTCGCCTTAAGCAGCCATATGAATGTAGGCTAAAATCTGCTTGTCGCGGAAATGGGCCATGTCAATGGCCCGCTGGGGACAACCCGCGGCGCAGATGCCACAACCCTTGCACAAGGCGGGGATATTTTCCGCCCGCCAGCCCTTGCCCGCCACCTCCACCAGCTTGATGGCCCCGAAGGGACAGCTGGCCTCGCACAGGCCGCAGCCGATACACAGAGATTGGTCCACCGTGGAGACGATGGGCTCCACCTCGACCTGCTCCTGGGCCAGGATGGTGGCGGCCCGGCCCGCCGCGGCCTTGGCCTGGGCGATGGACTCATCCATGGGCTTGGGATAATGGGCCAGGCCGGCCATAAAGACGCCGTCGGTGGCGAAATCCACCGGCCTGAGCTTGCATGGGCTTCGGCAAAGAACCCTTCGGCGTTGCGGGACACCTTGAACATCTGCCCCAACTCCTCGGTGGGCTTGGGCATCACCGCACTGGCCAGGGCCAGCACATCGGGCTGCAGGACTATCGGCCCGTTCCAGGATGGGATCGGTGATGGTCAGCGACAGCCGGCCGTCGGCGGTCTGTTCCACCTGGGGCTTGCTCTCCAGATCGAAGCGGATGAACATGACCCCTTTTTCCCGGGCCTCTTTATAGAGCGTTCCTTTTCGGCCGTAAGTGCGCATATCCCGGTAGAGGATGAAGACGTCCATCTCCGGATTAAGCTTTTTCAAGGCCAGGGCGCTCTCCACGGAATGGGTGCAGCAGACCCGGCTGCAGTAGGGCCGCTGGGGTTCCCGGGAGCCGACGCACTGGATGAAGACCGCCGACTGGGCCCCGGTCGCTTTGGCGTCTTTCTCATTGATAAGCTTATCGATCTCAAAGAGCGTCAAGACTCGGGGATTTTCTCCATACAGATACTCTTCCGGCTTGTAGGGTGCCCGCCCATGGCGAGATGGTGGCGCCATGTTCAATTTCCGTTTCCCGGCCTTCGCGGTCGCACCGTGGTGGAGAAAGTTGCCGACGAACCCGCTGGGGTCCTTGACGGTGGAATTGAACAGGACCTCAACGTTGGGGTTACTTTCCACCCGCTTGACCAGGTCATCCACGTAGCGCTGGTAGTCTTAGCCTCGGGAGGTCAAATAGGTTGCGGGCATGGCCGCCCAGCTTGTCGCCTTTTTCCACCAGGAAGGCCTTGAAGCCCATGTCGGCGAGGACCGGGCGGCTTCCATGCCGGCGACGCCGCCGCCGATCACCAGGGCGGCCTTGGTTACCGGGAAGGTCAATTCCTGCAGCGGTTCCAAGGGTGACCCGGGCCACGGACATCGGACCAGGTCCTTGGCTTTTTCCAGGGCCTTTTCCGGCTCGTGCATGGTGGACCCAGGAGTCCTGGTCCCGGATGTTGGCCATATCAAAGAGATAGTTGTTGAGCCCGGCTTGCTGCAGGGTCTCCTGAAAGGGGCGTCGTGGGTGCGGGGACTGCACGAAGCCACCACCACCCGGTTGAGCTTGTTTTCCTTGATGGCGTTCAAGATTTTGTCTTGGGTGTCGGCCGAGCAGGTAAACAGGTTCTGGTCGGCCAGGGCAACTCCTGGCAGGGTGGCCACGTAATCTCGGTAAGTTCCGGGATGTTGATGACCCCGCCGATATTGATGCCGCAGTTGCAGACGAAGACGCCCACCCGGGGTTCCTGGCCGGCCACGTCGATCTCCGGCGGCAACTCGGGTTTCTTGATGGCCGTGCCCCTGGCGGCGTGTAGCAGTTCGCCTGGCGGCCGCGGCCGCGGCCGAGGCTTCCATGACCGATTGGGGGATGTCCTTGGGGCCCTGAAACGCGCCGCAGACATAGACTCCGGGCTTGCTGGTGGTCACCGGGGTAAAGGACGAGCGTGTCGGCAAAGCGGGTGGCGGAGTTGATGTCGACCCCCAGGGTTTCGGCCAGCTGCAGGGCTTCCGGGGACGACTTCCAGGCCCACGGACAGGACCACCATGTCGAAGATTTCCACTTTCAACTCGCCGTGCCTCGTGCAGGTAGCGGATGGCCACGTCATCGGAGCCCGGCACCGCATCGATGCTGTGGACCCGGGAGCGCAGGAAGCGGACGCCGTGTTCGTCTTCGGCCCGCCAGTAATATTTCTCGAAGTCTTTGCCGTGGGTGCGCATGTCCATAAAGAAGATGGCGGCGTCCAGGGGTATCTTTGCTATGCTCCTTGGCAATGACCGCCTGCTTGATGGCGTACATGCAGCAGACCGCGGAGCAATAACTGTTGTCGCAGTGGTTCAAGTCCCGGGAGCCCACGCACTGGAGCCAGGCGATCTTCTTGGGCTCGTCGTGGTCCGAGGGCCGCACCAGGTGGCCGGCAAAGGGCCCGGAGGCGCTCAAGATGCGCTCGAACTCCATGCTGGTGATTACGTTGGGATATTCGGCATAATGGTAGGCCTCGTACTTCTTGGGATCAAAGGCCTTAAAGCCCGGCGACATGATGACCGCGCCCACCTCCAGTTGCAGCTGCTCCGGACTCAAGTCATGGGTGATAGCCCCGGCCTGACAGGCCCCCACGCACTGCATACATTCGGAGCAAATCCCGCAGTTGATGCAGCGGTCCGCTTCCGCCACGGCCTCGGCTTCCGTTAAGCCCAGGTTGATTTCGTTGAAGTTCTTGATCCACTCCTCCACCGGCTGGGTGGGCATGGCGGCCCGGGGCCGCTTCTCGGCGTTCTCCGGGACGGGGTTCCAGTGGCCTTGTTCCTTGGGGACCGGCCTTAAGGGGAACGTCCGGCCGGTCTTCAGGTCTTGCCCGGACAGATAGCGGTCGATGGAGATGGCCGCTTCCCGGCCCGCCGCCACCGCGGCGATGGCAATCCAGGGACCGGTTTCCACGTCGCCCCCGGCAAACACCCCGGCAACCGAGGTCGCCTTGGTGGCCGGGTCCGTCTCTATGAGGCCCCGGGGAGTCAGCGCGATACCGTCGGCCTCGGTGATGAACTTCAGGTTGGTCTTCTGGCCGATGGCCATGATGACCACGTCGGCGTCCCGGGGGCTGGTTTTATCTTCAAAATACGTGGGGGAAAAACGGCCCTCGGCGTCAAAGACCCGTTCCACCGCCTTCAGCGTCAGGCCGGTGACCTTGCCGCCCGCGGCGTTGATCTCTTTGATGCCCCAGCGGTTGATGATCTCGATGCCTTCTTGTTCGGCTTCATGCACTTCCCAAGGCGAGGCGGGCATCTCTTCCCGGCTTTCCAGGGAGATCAGGGTGACATTGGCCTTCTGGCGCCGGGCGGTGCGAGCCACGTCCATGGCCACGTTGCCGCCGCCGATCACCACCACCTTCTTACCGGCCACCTCGGGCTTTTTGCCCATGGCCGAGTCTTTCAGGTATTCTACGCCCCAGAGCACGCCCTGGGCGTCGGCGCCCGGCACCGGCAGCCGGATGGAATCCTGGGCCCCCACGCCGATGAACACGGCGTTAAAGCCGTCCTTGGTAAGCAGCTTTTTGATGGTGCGGTCGCCGCCGATGGGACTGTTATAGTTGATCTGCACCCCGCAGCGCTGGATATAATCCACTTCCTGCTTCAGCACTTCCCGGGGCAGCCGGTATTCCGGGATACCGTAGCGCAGCCAGCCGCCGGCTTCCGGCGCGGCCTCGAAGATCACCGCTTGATAACCTTGCAGGGCCAAATGGTAGGCGCAGCTCAGACCCGCAGGCCCGGCGCCGACGATGGCCACTTTTTCGCTCTTCTTGGGGACCTCGGGCACCGGCAGCGTGCTCCAGTCCACGGTATCGGCCACAAAGCGCTTCAGGTCGCAGATGGCGATGGGCTCATCCACTTCCTGGCGGCGGCAGTCGCTCTCGCAGGGATGCGGACAGATGCGGCCGATGGTGCCCGGCAGGGGCAGCCGATCCATGATTATCGACAGGGCTTCAGGGAACTTCTTTTCTTTGATCAGTTGCACATAGCCCTGGGCGCTGAGATTGGCGGGGCAGGCCAGCACGCAGGGAGCCCGGTCCGCTTTTTTGATGGCAAAAGTGGAAGGAATGGCCTGGGGGTAGAGCCGGTAAATGGCTCTGCCTTCGGCCAGCCCTAGGTTGAACTCATCAGACACCCGTACCGGGCAGACCTCGGTACATGCCGCGCAGCCCGTGCATTTGGCCGGGTCGATGTAACGGGGTTCTTGCTCCACGGTTGACCGTGAAATTCCCCGGTTCGCCGGTAATGGCCTTCACTTCGGACAGGGTGTGGATCTGGATGTTCAGGTGCCGGCCGCATTCCACCAACTTGGGCGAGATAATGCACATGGCAGCAGTCATTGGTGGGGAAGGTCTTGTCCAACTGGGCCATGACCCCGCCGATGGCCGATTTCTTCTCTATTAAATGGACGGAGAAACCAGAGTTAGCCAGGTCCAGGGCGGCTTGCACCCCGGCGATCCCGGCGCCGATCACCATGACTTGACCTACAGTACCTCGTTTTTCGGCTGCCATAAAAGCACCTTCCGTTTAAGCAGAATATTTATATAACAAATTTTGTTCAGGTATTGTGAAATTACCCACTAGTACATCCTAAAAAATAAAGTCCAATATGTCAAGAGAGAATGAACGTGCGAAATGGGGCGGGCTGTGGGTTTAACTACCGGCCGCCGACTTGCTTAACACCCGAAAATGCTTAATCTTATGAAAACAGGGATTGCCGGCAAGGGGAAAAAAGTTCCCTGCCAGGGCCCCGAATGGGGCAAAAAGGGGCAAAGGCCGGCCCCGGATCTTCCATGACGGCCACCCCAAAACTGCGCGAGTGATTTTAGGAATATAAGGAGGCAAGACCATGGTGCGTTTAGCCGATATCCAGGCGGAGGTGCCGGGTTTTCTGGAAACCCTGGGACTGCCGGAAGAACCCCTGGGGATGTTTTATGCCGCGGCGGAGCCGGCCGAGGGTTTTTCGCCCCAGAGCGCCATCCTGCCCGACGCGGCCCGGGAGGCCGCCGGCGAAGTGGACTGGCAGGCGACCTTCGCCAATTTCGCCTGCGTCATCGGCTTGATCTGGCGGGCCCGGAAGCTGGGGAAACCCGCCTACTTCGACCAGAACCGCTTCGGTTGCCTGGGGGGCGCTTTCTACCTGGGTTTCCTCAAGCCGCAGCTGGATTTTATCACGCACTACGTCTCCACCGGCATCCCCAACGTCCTGGAAGGGGAGTGCTACCTGGAGTCCCCCGAGGTCACCCGCCGGTTCTTCGAAACCATCGACCCCCGGCCGGCCCCGGCCCCGGTCTGCGTCTTCAAATCCCTGAGCCAGTTCGCCCCCGGGGAGCACCCCGAGGTGGTGACCTTTTTCGCCCGGGGGGAAGTCATCGGCGGCCTCCACCAACTGGCCACCTTCGTCACCAACGACTTCGAGGCGGTCATGTCGCCCTTCGGCGCCGGGTGCAGCAACATCGTGACCTGGCCCTTGAAGTACCTTTCGCAGGGACGGTTGAAGGCGGTGCTGGGGGGCTGGGACCCCTCGGACCGCAAATTTCTGAAGCCCGACGAAATCACCTTTGCGGTGCCCTGGGAGATGTTTGCCCGGATGGTGACCCGCTACCGGGAATCCTTCCTTACCAAACCCACCTGGGCCCTGGTCCGGAAAAAGATCGAACTGAGCCGCAAGGTCTGGAAGGACAAATAAAGCGCCGCCGGGGCGCAGCTGGAGGGGAGACTCTTCTATTCTTGACAAGGTCATATGAGCCATTATCTTTGGGACAAAGAAGCCGCTGGTCTCGTGACCGCCGGCCTGGCAGAGCGTAGATCTTTGCCCCAAATCACATGGGAGGTGCAGGCCGTGAAGTTGATGGCAAAAGTCCTTTTCTGCGTATTAGCGGTTCTGGTGCTGGCTAGCGGCGCCCTGGCCCAGGGGAAGGTGAGTCTGTGGGACGGCAACCAGTGGACCAAGATGCCCTATGACGCCAAGGTGGGCTATGTGGCGGGAGCCGGCAACCTGGCCGACTTTGACGCGGCGGCCAGCCGAGGCAAATACGGCGTCATTACTCGGGCCTTTTCCGGTGAGCTCAAGGCTAAAACCGTAGGCCGGATCGTCGGGGATGTGGATAAGTATTATCAGGAAAATCCGAACAAGCTTTCCACCTCGGTTCTCGAAGTGATTCTGATGCGGTGCACCACGGTGTGCCCGCCGGGGATGGGGGGAGGAAAAAAATGAAAAAGATGCTTATTCTGGTCATGGTGGTTGCGGTCTCGGTAGGGGCCTGCTCAGGGATGTCCTACACTGAGCAGCGGACGCTGAGCGGGGGCGCCATCGGCGCCGGCAGCGGCGCCCTCATCGGCTGGGCGGCGGGCAACCCCGCAGCCGGGGCGGCCATTGGCGCCGGCGCCGGTGCTCTGGGCGGTTATCTCTACGACCAATATGAGAAATCCCAAGGGCGGCCCTAGCCTGTCGATTGCGAGAGTTTGAGGGTCGAAACCCGCGGCGCCATGCCTCAACTCTGACTCGTCATCCGCGTTTAGCCGGGGACCAGGGAGCATTTATCCCTGCCCCCCTTTTTTGGGCTGATCCTGTCTCCTGCTCCCGAACCCAAATCCGGTAGGGCGGGAAAACGCAGCGCCTCCCGCCTTCAGTGAGCTTGGACCCTGCCGCGGTTTTCTTTCAGTCCCCGGCCTCATCTATGATTTGCCGGTTAATCCGTCAAATCCGGGACTGCGCTCCTGGCCGTGTAGTAGCCCTGGGTTTCCCTGACCGCCACCGGCCCCTCGAACATGGCCGAGAGGTGAGCCGACGTCAGCGCCTCCGGCTTGGCGTCATCGAGCAGAACCCGGCCGTGCTGGAGGAGGACCACCCGGTTGATTTCCGGGAAGATTTCCTCGATGTGGTGGGTGACCAGGATGATGGTTTTGCCCTGGCGGGCCAGGTTCCGGAGGGTGGTGAGCAGCCGGTGCCGGGCCATCAGGTCCAACCCGGTGGTGGGTTCGTCCAGGAGCAGGGCCCGGGGGGCCGGCACCAGGGCCCGGGCGATCATAATGCGCCGCACTTCTCCGGTGGACATGGCCTCGATAAAAGCCTCCGCCAGGTGGGCGGCCTCCAGCAGTTCCAGGATGTGGTGGGCCCGGGTCCGCATGGCCGGGGTGACCTGGTGGTGCCCGAAGACGCCGTAGGAGGCGAAAAAGCCCGAGAGCACCGCATCCAGACCCCGGGTCCGCCCCGGCAAGGTCCCGCACAGAATGGAATTTTGCAAATCCGCCGAGACGATACCCAGCTGGGAGCGCAACTGGGAGACATCCCAGAGTTCTTCCCCCAGGATCAACAGGGGCGGCCTGCCGTCCGGATGGGCCAGGGGGTAGTCCAGATGGGCGATGAGCCGGATGAGGGACGACTTGCCGGCCCCGTTGGGGCCCAGGATAGCGGTGTGCTCGCCCTCCCGAATCGTCAGGTTGATCCGGTCCAAGACCCGGGTGCCGTTTTTGACCACCGTGGCGTCCAGGATCTGGAGGAGCGGCGGCGAGGTTCCGTCCCGGTAAGGGTGGTATGGAGTGACTGTCGGAGATGACATCGCTGACTTTCAGGTCTCGTTCCAGGGGGAGGGGCCAGGGGCTTTTTCCTGAATGCCCCGGCTCTTCCCGCAAGGAACCTTACTGGTGCCACTCCGTTTTCACCGCGATGGCGTCGATCTCCACGGACACGTTCCGGGGCAGGCCCGCTACCTGGACGGTGGTGCGGGCCGGCGGGTGTTGGGGGAAGAACTCGCCATAGGCCCGGTTCATCTCCTGGAACTCGGCCAGGTCCGCCAGGTAAACCGTGGTTTTCACCACATCCTTCAGGGTCAGCCCCACGGCCGCCAGGATAGCCTTGAGGTTGGTGATCACCTGGACGGTTTGCACCACGATATCTCCTTCCACCATGCGGCCGTTGGGGTCCAGGGGAAGTTGTCCGGAGATGAACACGAAAGGGCCGGCGGCCAGGGCCTGGGTATAGGGGCCGATGGCGGCCGGGGCCTGGTCGGTCTCAATGACAATTTTCTTCATGGTCGGTGTTGCCTCCCGTCATAATTTTACCGGTGCGGTGGTCAGTTGAGCAGCCGGGGCGAACATTAATTTCTTGAAGAATCGGTAACGTTTTGGTAATAGTGGGGGAAAACCTTGGAGGTAAATGATGGGGTTGTGGTTGAAATGCCCGGGATGCCAAGCGCAAAATCCCCTTCCCATAAAGGTTTGTCCCCACTGTGGGCAGGCCCTGGACAAACTGCCTGCCGCCCAGCGGGTCTACGTGATGGGGCCGGCCCCGGCTCTCCCCCAGGTAGCAGACCCGGCTACAGTCAAGCCGCCGGTGCCGGCTGTCGCCAGCCAGCCAGTCAAGCCGCCCTCTGAGGCAGGTGCAGCTCCCAAACCTGCCAAACCTGCCAAAAAGCCGAAAAAGGCGAGAAAAAAGAAAGGGTAGCCGCAGCAACCGTTAAGAAACTTCCTGCATCACTCCCAGCAACAACTCCACCAGGTGGGGTTCCGCCCGGGCCACGGTATCGATGATGGTCTCAATGGCGATGGGGGCCATGGCGTCCGGCAGATTGAGATTGCTGAGCACTGAGATTCCCAGGACCCGGAGACCGGCATGAACCGCCACAATGACTTCGGGTACGGTGGACATACCCACCGCGTCGGCGCCGATTTGGCGCAGGAAACGGGTTTCAGCCGGGGTCTCGAGGCTGGGACCCTTGACCGCCACGTACACCCCCTGGCGCAAGCCGATACCCAGGCGGCGGGCCACAGCCTCGGTCTGCTCCCGGAGGCGCCGGTCATAGACCTGGCTCAGGTCAGGGAAGCGGGGGCCCCAGGCGTCGATATTTTCTCCCGCCAGGGGATTGTCCCCCATCAGGTTGATGTGGTCGCAGATCAGCATCAGGTCGCCGGCCTTAAAGAGCGGATTGAGGCCGCCGGCGGCATTGGTGACGATGAGGGTCTTGATTCCCAGGCTCGCCATCACCCGCACCGGAAAGGTCACCTGGCCCAGGGAATAGCCTTCGTAGGCATGGAAGCGGCCCTGGCAGAGCATGACCTCCTGGCCGGCCACGCGGCCCCAGCTGAGACGGCCATGATGGCTGGGGCTGGTGGCCGGCGGGAAATGCGGCAGTTCCCCATAAGGGAGGCCGCCCCCGCCTTCCAGCCGGCCCGCCCAGAGGCCCTGCCCGGTCCCCAGGATAATGCCCCATGCCGGCGGCGCGGTCAGGCGCGGGCCGATGAATTGGACGCATTCCTCCACTTGCTCCTGGTAGGTCCGGGTCACCTCTGACTCCGTAGCGCCCAGGCCATTTCAGATTCCGGCTTTAGGGGCGGGTTTACAACCGGCCCCTCCGTCAGTATCATTGAGGTCGTACTCCTTAATTGAGAACAATATTGTATCCTTACCATAAGTCGCCTGTCCCGGTTCGTCAATGGCCGGCAGGTATCAAGGGAGAATTTCGCTTTATCCTTGACAGTTTGCCGGATTACTTTAAAAATATAGCATCACGTTTGAGGGAAGAAAATGGGCAGACCCAAAAAGTGCCGCTGGGTGGAAACCGAGCCGGGGGTGACTTTTTTTAAACCCCGGGGCATTCCCCTGAGAGCCCTGCAGCAGATTGTGATCACGGTGGACGAGCTGGAGGCCATGCGCCTGGCCGACTACCTGGAAATGACCCAGGAAGAGGTGGCCCAGCAGATGCAAGTTTCCCGGCCCACCGTGACCCGGATGTTGGCCCGGTCCCATCGGGTAGTGGCCGAGGCGCTGGTCCACGGCAAGGCGATTTGTATTCAGGGGGGCGATTACCGGGTGGGACAAATTTGCCAACATTGCGGGCAATGGTCCAGCAAGGAATCGGGGGACACCACCGCAGAATGTTGCACCTGCCAAAGTTCCGAAGACGGAGTGGACCCGCCGGCCAGCAAAAAATAAGGCGGCGTTTTTTCCTCAAGCATATCAGAGAATGGCCCGACCACCTCTGAGGGGGAGACAAGAGGGATGGCCGACAGCAGCACCTATAAGGATGCCGGGGTCGATATCGACCGAGCGGACGCCTTCATCAAAGGCATCCGAACCATGGTGAAATCCACCTACCGCACCGGGGTCCTGGGGGAAATCGGCTCGTTTGGCGGCATGTTCCATCTGGGGGCGGACCGGTATCACGACCCGGTGCTGGTATCTTCCACCGATGGGGTGGGGACCAAGATTAAAATCGCCGTCCTGATGAGCCGCCATGATACCATCGGCATCGACCTGGTGGCCATGTGCGCCAATGATATCGTGGTCCACGGGGCCACCCCGCTGTTCTTCCTGGACTACCTGGCCGTGGGGGAGTTGACCCCGGAAATCGCCACCCTGATTATCGAAGGCATCACCCAGGGCTGCAAGCAGGCCCGGTGCTCTCTGATCGGCGGGGAGACCGCGGAGATGCCCGGTATCTACCAGCCCGGCGATTATGACCTGGCCGGCTTTGTGGTGGGGGTGGTGGAACGGGATCAAATTATTGATGGCTCCATGATCGGCGTGGGCCACCGGATTATCGGCCTCGCCTCCAGCGGCCTGCACAGCAACGGCTACTCATTGGTCCGCCGGGTGCTCCTGGAGCAGCCATCGCTTGGGGTTGGAGGACGAGATCCCGGAATTGGGCGGCCCCCTGGGCGAGGAACTCCTCAAGCCCACCCGGATCTACGTGGAGACGGTGCTCAACCTGCTGCGGGATTTTCCCTTGAGCGGCATCAGCCACATTACCGGCGGCGGCTTGACCGACAACGTGCCCCGCATCCTGCCCAAGTCCTGCCAGGCGGTTATCCAACGGCACTCCTGGCCCGTGCTCCCCATCTTCCAGCTGCTCCAGGACAAGGGCAATATCCCTGAAGCCGAAATGCTCCGCACCTTCAACAACGGCATCGGCCTGGCAGTGGTGGTGGCCGAGGAATACGTGTCCGACGTGCTGCTGCGCCTCCAGGGCTTAAACGAACAGGGGTTTGTCATCGGCGAAATCGTGGAACGCAAAAACGACGATCCGGCCTTGATCTATATATGAAGCATTGACGATTTATTGAAATAATGGTAAAAATATTTTATTAACCCAGAGCTTGGATCCAGCCTGCGGCGGACTGAGACTCGGAGGGCGGCAACCCCCCAGAGAATCAGGTCTGGGGTTTTTTTATGGAGATCATCAGCGACCCCCAGGAATTGCAAGGCCGGGCCCGGCAGTGGCGGGACCACGGCCTGAAAGTCGTCCTGGTGCCCACCATGGGGTTTTTTCACCGGGGGCACCTGAGCCTGATGGAATACGGCCGGACCATCGGGGAGCGCCTGGTGGTGAGCCTGTTTGTCAATCCGGCTCAGTTCGGGCCCCAGGAAGATTTAGCCCGCTACCCCCGGGACCTGGAACGGGATGCCCGCCTGGCCCGGGAGGCCGGGGTCGATTGCCTTTACACTCCCGGGGCCGGGGCCATGTATCCCCCGGGGTATCAGACCTTTGTGGAAGTGGAGTCCCTGTCCCAGGGCCTGTGCGGGGCCTCCCGGCCGGGGCATTTTCGGGGAGTGGCCACGGTGGTGCTTAAATTGCTCCACCAGGTTGCGCCCCGGGTGGCGGTGTTCGGGGAAAAAGACTACCAGCAGTTGATGGTGGTGAAGCAGATGGTGGCCGATCTGGCGGTGCCGACGGAGATCGTCGGCCGGCCCATCGTCCGGGAACCGGACGGACTGGCCATGAGTTCCCGGAACACGTATCTCTCCCCGGAAGGACGGGCCGCAGCCCTGTGTCTCTATCGGGCGCTGCTGGCGGCCCGGGAACTGGTGGCCTCGGGGGCCAAGAGCCGGGAGCCTATCCTGGCCGCGGTGCGCCAGATTATTGACGCGGCGCCCGGCGCCAAAATCGATTACGTCGCCCTGGTGGACCCCGCCACCCTTCAGGAAGTGGAGGCCATCCCCGGCGAGGCCCGATTGTTACTGGCGGTGTGGGTCAATAACACCCGCCTGATTGATAATACTTTGTTATCGGAGACCCGGTTATGTTGCGTGTAATGATGAAATCCAAAATCCACCGCGCCACCATCACCCAGGCTGATCTGCACTATGAAGGGTCGATTACCATTGCCGCGGAACTGCTGCGGGCGGCGGACATCCTGCCCTACGAGATGGTTCACGTCTACAATATCTCCAACGGCGAACGATTTGAAACTTACGCCCTTGAGGGCGAGGAAGATTCCGGGGTGATCTGTTTAAACGGGGCCGCGGCGCGCAAAGGGGCGGTGGGGGATTTGATTATCATCACCACTTACGCCACCTACGAGGGAGCGGAGCTTGAGCTGCATCAACCCAAGGTGGTCATGGTGGACCGCCACAATCACCTCAAAAATTGTGCCTCGGCTGAAAAACCTCTCGCTTTTTTCTCCATTTCCAGTTAAATTTTTTTGGATAGGCGCGGAGTATCCTCCGCGCCGCGATTATTCTTGAAAAGGAGTCCTATTAGGATGGCCAAATCCGATTTTCTTTTTACCTCGGAGTCTGTGACCGAGGGGCATCCCGACAAAGTGGCGGATCAGATCTCTGACGCGATTTTAGATGCCATCATTGCCCAAGACAAGTTTGCCCGGGTGGCCTGCGAAACGCTGGTTACCACCGGCCTGGCCATGATCGCCGGAGAGATCACCACCACCGCCCGGCTGGATTTCCCCGTCATCGTCCGTGAGACCATTAAAGAGATCGGCTATAACGACTCATCCATGGGCTTCGACTGGGAAACCTGCGCCGTCCTCACCTCCCTGGACCGCCAGTCGCCTGATATCGCCATGGGGGTTGAAGGCCGGGGTCTGTCCCCGGAGCAGGGAGCCGGCGATCAGGGGTTGATGTTCGGCTATGCCTCCACCTCCACCGAAAACCTGATGCCCATGCCCATCTGGTATGCCCATCGGCTGGCGGAGCGCCTGTCCAAGGTGAGAAAGGACGGTACGTTGGCGTTTCTCCGCCCCGACGGCAAGACCCAGGTGACGGTGCGCTATGACAACGGCATGCCCAAGAGTGTGCACACCGTAGTGGTGGCGGCCCAACATGACCCCGACGTCAAGTATGAAGATCTGAAAGAGGCCATCGTCGAGGAAGTCATCAAAAAGACCATTCCCGCGAAACTTTTGGTGGACACCCAATTCCTGGTGAACACCACCGGCCGGTTCGTGGTGGGCGGCCCCATGGCCGACTGCGGCATCACCGGCCGGAAGATCATCGTGGACACCTACGGCGGCCGGGGTTATCACGGCGGCGGCGCCTTTTCGGGCAAAGACCCCACCAAGGTGGACCGCACCACCTCCTACATGCTCCGCCACGTGGCCAAGAATGTGGTGGCCGCCGGGCTGGCCAAACGCTGTGAAGTCCAGGTGGCCTACTCCATCGGCCTGCCCGACCCCCTGTCCATCATGGTCTATACTTACGGCACCGCGGTCATCCCCGAAGACAAGCTCCTGGACATCATCAAGTCCACCTATAGCTTCAAGCCCGCGGCCATGATCCAGTACCTGGAGCTCCAGCGCCCCATCTTCAAGAAGACTGCGGCTTACGGCCATTTTGGCCGGACCGATCCAGATTTCACCTGGGAATATATCAGCAAGACTGATGAGCTTCGGGAGAAAGCCGGGCTTAAAGGCCCCTCACCCGTTTGCACCTGCCAGCCGCAAGCCGTCAAAGCTAAAGCGAAATGAGGAATACCATGAATTACGATGTCAAAGATATAAATCTGGCGGACAAGGGCCGCCTGCGGGTGGAGTGGGCCCGGCGGGACATGCCGGTCTTGAATGCCATCCGGGAGCGGTTTGAGCGGGAAAAACCCCTGGCCGGGCTCAGGATCGCCGCCTGTCTCCATGTCACCACCGAGACCGGGGTGCTGGCCGCCACCTTGAAAGCCGGCGGGGCCACGGTCCACGTCTGCGCCTCCAATCCCCTGAGCACCCAGGACGACGTGGCCGCTTACCTGGCCAAGTACGAAGAAATTCCCACCTTCGCCATCAAAGGCGAAGACGGCGACACCTACTACCGGCACATCGACCAGGCCCTGGAAGTGAAACCCCAGATGACCATGGACGACGGGGCCGACCTGGTCTTCACCGTCCACACCAAACGCCAGGACCTGCTGGGCGACATCTTTGCCGGCACCGAGGAGACCACCACCGGGGTGATCCGTCTCAAGGCCATGGCCAAAGACGGGGTGCTGCGCTTCCCCATCATCGCGGTGAATGACGCCATGACCAAGTACCTCTTCGACAACCGCTACGGCACCGGCCAGAGCACCCTGGACGGCATCATGCGGGCCACCAACCGGCTGATGTCCGGCAGCATCTTTGTGGTGGCCGGGTATGGCTGGTGCGGCCGGGGCCTGGCCATGCGGGCCCGGGGCATGGGCGCCCGGGTGGTCATCACCGAGGTCAACCCCTTGAAGGCCCTGGAAGCCCTGATGGACGGCTACGAAGTCCTGCCCATGGAACAGGCCGCCAGGCTGGGCGACGTTTTCTGCACCCTTACCGGCGACATCAACGTCATCCGGGAAGAGCATTTCGTGCTCATGAAAGACGGCGCCATCCTGTCCAATTCCGGGCACTTCAACGTGGAGATCGACATCCCGGCTCTGGAGCGCCTCAGCACCGCCCGGCGTCAGATTCGGGACGCGGTGGAAGAATTTACCCTGAAAAACGGCACCTGTCTCTATGTGCTGGCCGAAGGCCGTCTGGTCAACCTGGCCGCGGCCGAAGGCCACCCCTCGGCGGTCATGGATATGAGCTTCGCCAACCAGGCCCTGTCCGCGGAATTCATCTGCCAGAACCACCAGAAATTTGCCCGGCAGGTCTACCCGGTGCCGGAAGATATCGACAAAGAAATCGCCCGGTTGAAACTGGCGGCCATGCAGGTGGATATCGACACGCTGACCCCCGAACAGGAAAAATATCTGTCATCCTACGATTTGGGGACGTAATTTTTTGAAATTCACGGTTGAGGGATCAGGGGCCAGGATAACTGTCCCCTTTTTTTTCTTACTGGGGGTGGCTTCACCCAATCTCCGGGCTGGAGTCCGACAAGGGAGAATTTGGGGCGGTTGCTTCCCTGACCCCTGCAGAAAAAGGAATTGTCCGGGATGACGGAACTCAGATTCGGAACCTCGGGTTGGCGGGGGATTCTGGCGGAAGATTTCACCTTTCGGCAATGCCCGCCTGGTGTGCCAGGCCATTGCCGATTATCTGCACCAGGAAGGCCATGCCCATGGGGGCGTGGTGGTCGGCTATGATACCCGCTTCCGGTCCGAGGCCTTTGCCGCTACCGCCCTCGAGGTGATGGCGGGCAACGGCATCACCAGCCATTGCACCACCCGGGATTGCCCCACGCCGGTGGTGAGTTTCGCCACCCGCTCCGGCCATCACGCCGGGGCCATCAACATCACCGCCAGCCACAATCCCCCGGAATATAACGGCATCAAGTTCTCCCTGGCCAACGGCGGGCCGGCGCCGTCAAAGGTGACCAACGTCATCGAGTCCCTCATCGGGAACTTGAGCCCGGCCGATGTTAAGACCATGCCCGTGGCCACAGCCCGGGACCAGGGCCTGGTTGTCGACCTGGAGCCCCGGGAGGCCTATTTCCAGCACCTCAGGACCCTGGTGGACCTCGAGGTCTTGCAAGGCTCGGGCCTCAAGGTGGTGGTGGACCTGCTCTATGGCACCGGCCGGGATTACCTGGACGCCTTTCTTAAAGAGGCGGGGGTGGAGGTGGAAGTCCTCAACGGCTATCGGGACGCCTACTTCGGCGGGCACCGGCCGGAGCCTTCCGAGGAATTCCTCCAGGATCTGGCGGCCCGCGTCCGGGCCACCGGGGCGCACCTGGGCCTGGCGGTGGACGCCGACGCCGACCGCTTCGGGGTCATGGACGCCGCCGGGGTGTATCGGGATACCAATATCCTTCTGAGTCTCCTGTTCGATTATCTCATCGAGACCCGGGGCTGGGACGGGGGCATGGCCCGGAGCGTCGCCACCACCCACCTGATTGACCGCATCGCCGCCCGGTATAACCGCCCGGTCTACGTCACCAAGGTGGGCTTCAAGCACCTGGGGGAATATATCAGCAACGGCCAGGCGATCATGGTGGGCGAGGAGAGTGAAGGCTTTTCCATGAAGCACCACCTGCCGGACAAGGACGGCATCCTGGCCACGGTCATGGTGGCCGAAATGGTGGCCCGGAAAGGCAAGGGCCTCCCCGAACTCATTGCCGACCTGTTTGCCAAGGTGGGACCGGTCTACAACGGCCGCCTCAATTTCTCCCTGGCGCCGGCCGTCAAAGCGCGGCTGATGGTGCGCCTTAAGACCCCCCCGGCCCGGTTCGCCGGCCTGGCCGTGGCCGAGCACATCACCCTGGACGGGCACAAATATGTCCTGGAGGACGGCAGTTGGGTCTGTTTCCGGCCCTCCGGCACCGAGCCGGTGGTGCGTTTCTACTTCGAGGCGTCGTCGCCTGAGGCACTGGAACGGCTCCGGGGCGCCGGTGAAGCCCTGATTCGGGAAACCTGATCATGGCCGGGATGAACTTCCCCTACATCTTAGAAGCGGCCCTCATGGCCGTGGTGCTCCTGTTTTCCGTCATTGTCCATGAGGTGGCCCACGGCTACGTGGCCCTCCTGAACGGCGACCCCACGGCCCGCATCATGGGCCGCATCACGCTCAACCCCGTGCCCCACATCGACATGGTGGGGACCATCATCCTGCCGCTCTTGCTCCTGCTCAGCCATGCCGGCATTCTGTTCGGCTGGGCCAAGCCGGTGCCGGTCAATCCTCTCAATTATCGCAATTACCGTTGGGGGGAGTTTGCGGTGAGCGCCGCCGGGCCCCTGAGCAATCTGGTCCTGGCCGCCATCTTCTCCGTGGTGCTGCGCCTGGGCCTCCAAAATCCGGGTCTCATGCAGCTGGCTTTCTTCGGCGTCAGCATCAACATTTTCCTGGCCCTGTTTAACCTGATTCCCATCCCGCCCCTGGACGGCTCCCACATCCTGGCCCTGGTGCTGCCCCGGGAACTCGCCCGGCTTTACGACTACCTGCAGCCGGTGGGCTTCATCCTCATCCTGATCCTGTTTTACACCGGCATCCTGGGGGCCATCATCATGCCCCTGTACCGCCAGATTGCCATGATTATGCTGGGATGAAGGCTCATTTTTCTTAAAGATTGCTGCCGCGCCAAGTATCCCGTAGGGTGCGTCTTACGCACCAATTGATGCCCGCCCGACGCTGAGCTTTTGCTTCCCCGACCACAACTCCGGCAGGGCAAAAACCTGATATTGACTTTTGTGCATAACTTGCATCTTGCCCTAAACAGACTTACACTTATAAATTGAAGAGAGAGAATCCGGATGGAGGCATCTTCACCCTCCGGCCGTTTTTCTATGAATACCCAAACGAGGAGTCTGAAATATGGATAAATGTTCTCACGGAGCCGATCCCAAATCCTGCGGCGAAGATCCCAAGGCTTGCCAGGGGTGCGACCCGGCTCATCATGACACCCAGAAAGACCAGGAAGAACGGGAAATGGCCCGGGCCCTGAAGCAGATTCGCCACAAGCTGGTGGTGATGAGCGGCAAGGGCGGCGTGGGCAAGAGCAGCGTGGCGGTAAGCCTGGCCCTGGGCCTGGCCCGCCGGGGCAAAAAGGTGGGGTTGATGGATGTGGACCTCCACGGCCCCAACGTCTTGAGGATGCTGGGCCTGAAGCAACCCATAGATCTGACCCACGCCCAGTTTGACCTGCCGCCGGACCTGTTTGACAACCTCAAGGTCATCTCCGTCGAGGCCATCATGCGGGACCGGGAGATGGCGGTAATCTGGCGGGGGCCCCTGAAGCACCAGCTCATCCGGCAGTTCATCAGCGAAGTGCAGTGGGGCGACCTGGACTACCTGGTGGTGGATTCACCGCCGGGGACCGGGGATGAGCCCATGAGCGTGGCCCAGACCATTCCCGACGCCCTGGCCGTCATCGTCACCACCCCCCAGGAGATTTCCCTGGCGGACGTGCGCAAGTCCCTCAATTTCTGCGAAAAGATCAACATGAAGGTGTTGGGGATCGTCGAGAACATGAGCGGTTACGCCTGCCCCCACTGCGGCAAAGACCTGCCCCTGTTCAAGCGCGGCGGCGGCGAAAAGACCGCCCTGGCCGCCAAGGTCCCCTTTCTGGGCGCCCTGCCCTTCGACCCGTGGGTGGTGGAGGCCGCGGACCAGGGCCAGCTCCTGGACGTCAAGGAGGCCGACAGCCCCTTCCTCCAGGCCCTGAAGCCCATTGTGGATCACATCCTGGAAACCCTGCCGGCCACGCCGCTGGTAACCCGGGAGCCCGGGGTCCTGAAGTTCGCCCTGCCGGTGGAAGACGGCAAGCTGTCGGATAAGTTCGGCCACGCCTCCCACTTCGCGGTCTTCACCGTGAAAAACGGCGCCGTGGGTCCCAAGGAACTCATCCCCAACCCGCCCCACGAACCGGGCGGCCTCCCCGTGTGGCTGGACGGCCTGGGCGTAACCCACGTCATCGCCGGCAGCCTGGGAGAGAAGGCCCAGGGGCTCCTGGCCCATAAAGGCATCGAAGTCATCGCCGGCGCCCCCCTGGAAGCCCCGGAGGCCCTGGTGGAGAAATACCTGGCGAAAACCCTGACCACCAGCCCCCGGGAGCACCCGGAAAGCTGCGGCTGCGGCTGCGGGTAGGTAATACGGCTTAGGACTCCCGGTTATTGGGGGGAAGGGGCTTTTTCGTCGGTAGCCCTAACCTTTTATCGGAACTGTAGGGGCGGTGAGCGCACCGCCCCTACGCTTTTAACGGCGAGGCGCCTTCGCCGCCGCGCCTCCCTGGCCGAGACTCGGGAGGGGAGCTTGAGGCGAGGCTCATCTGCCTCAGGCCAGGGAAATGACCTTGTCCGCCATCTGCATGGAGGTGATGATATCCAGCATGCTGGTGAGTTCCCCCACCTGCCTTTTTTCAAAGAGATTGAAAATCTTCAGGCAGGGGCCGCAGACCAGGATACCCAGTCCGGCGCCGGCCAGTTCTTGAAGCTGGGGCAGAACCTCCGAACCCTCCACGGCCAGTTTGACTCCTCCGTTTAACAGCACCAAGCGCCACAGGTCGTCCCCCATTTCCTTCATGGTCCTGATAAAATTGACGACGATTTTGCGACCGAGTTCCTCATCGCCCTGGCCCAGGCTATCGGTGGCCAGGACCACCAGGGTTTTTTTGGCGTCCGGCCCTTCCTGGAACTGGCCTTGGTAAACCGGGTGGTCCCCGGCACAACAGGCTTCATTCGCCAGTACAGCTTGCCTCGTGTCAGCCATGGTTCGTCTCCTTTATGCGGGTCTTTTCTTTTTAAGACGAGGGCTGCGGGCAAAAGGATACACTTCTTTCGAGTTAAGGGATTGCGACGAAGCGGTTTGATTCCGATCAGCAGACAAACGACAATTTTCCTGTAGGGGCGGACCCATGTGTCCGCCCTGAATCGAGGGCGCACACACGGGTGCGCCCCTACAAGGCCGCATTTTTTAATGGTGACTCGGTTTGAAACCAGCAGGGGTATACCAGGTGCGGGGGAGCGATCCTAAGAGCCGGACGGCTTCAGAAACAGGTTATAGCCGCTGGGGGTCTCCGGCTGGCAGGTTAAGACGTTCCTCTCATCCACCTCGAAGACACAGTGTTCTTCCAGCAGGGCCTTCAATTTTTTCCGGCCCCGATGGAGCCTGATCTTGACGTTTTCCACGCTGATCCCCAGGATCTCGGCGATTTCCCGCTGACTGAACTCGCTGATATCCGAAAGAATGATGACACTGCGAAGCGATTCGGGCAGATGGTTGACCAGGCCGAAGACACAGGTGCGCATCTGGCCTTGTTCCAGTTCTTTCTGACTCGTGGGGGCCTTGTCTAACGGCGGCTCCTGGGAGATTTCTTCCAGGCCCAGCTTGACAGTTTTCCCTTGCCGGCGGAAATAATCCCGGCAGATATTGTGGGCAATCTTAAATATCCAGGCTTGCAGCTTGGCGGCATCCCTGACGTTGTCCAGGTTATGATTGATTCTGATAAAAGTCTCCTGGACCAGGTCATCCGCCACCCATTCGTTCCTCACCGTATGCAGAATGAATTTCCTGACCCTCTGGTAATACTGATCGTAAATCTCCGTCAGGTGCATCGGTTAACCCTCATCAATTTATGAACCACATTTAGGACTGCATTTATCGTCTGGCAAGGGGCATGACATCCCCTTCCTGGCCGGTTAAGGTCCTGATGCTGTTCTTCATCAACATATTGATATTATTTTTAATTTTATAAGCACATTCTACGGCCGCTTGAATGTCCTCCGGGGACAGGCCGCTGGCCTGGGCCTTCTGGTAATAGTAGTCAAAGCAGGGGATACAGTTGGCCGCCGCCGCCGCCCCCAGGCACACCAACAATTGGGTTTTTTCTTCCATGGAACGGATGCCTCCTGATTCTGGTGGATTGTTCTAGAGACGTCGTAGAGTGCCAAAAGGTTACACCGGTTACTCCTCCCCCTCCTCCGCACCAGTTCCCGCCTCGCTCCAATCCAGAGTCAACAGCAAAGCGTCTTCCTCGGTGTCGTCGTAGTAGCGGGGGCGGCGGCCCACTTCCTTGAATCCGAAGGACTCATAGAGAGCCAGGGCGGCGAGATTGGAGGGCCGCACCTCCAGCCAGGCGAGTTCGGCCCCTAAGGTCCGGGCCTGGGCCAGGCCTGCGGCCAGCAACCGCCGGGCGATGGACCGGCAGCGGTGGTCGGGGTGCACTGCCAGGTTGAGGATGTGCATTTCGTCGAGCACGACCCAGAAGATGAGGTAGCCCCAGGTCTGCCAGGACAGGGGAGGGGAGGGGCCGGCCACCAGGGTGTGGCTGTGCCGTTGGCCCAATTCCGCCAGGAAGGACCACCGGGACCAGGGGGTGGGGAAGGACGCCGTTTCAATAGCCCGGATGGCCGTGACATCCACCAGGCCGGCCCGGCGGATGAGGAGCCCCGGGGTCATTTCTTTTTAAGAACCTCGCTGGCCACGGCAATGCCTTTCTGGCCGGATTGCTTCAGGGCCAGGGCTGCCTCCCGGAGGTCTTGCTGATCCCGGATGTGGGCCAGTTTCATGAGCATGGGCAGGTTGACGCCGGTGACGACCTCCACCTTGCCTTCTTGCAGGAAGGACAGGGTGAGATTGGATGGGGTCCCCCCCAACATGTCGGTGAGGATGATGATGCCGTTGCCGCCATTCACCTGGGACAGGCCGCGCTGGATCTGCTGTCGGGAGACCTCAGGGGGCGCGCTGGGGTCAAGGGACACGGCCGCGATGCCCTCCTGCCGCCCCAGGATCAGGTCCCAGACGCTCATCAAAGCCTCGGCCAGGTCCTGGTGAGTGACGATTAAAATTCCGATCATGACTGTTCTCCTGGGGAACGCGGCATATCGCGATGGCTAAGGGTAAACGGATAATTTTCCCGGCTCAGATGTTGTCCCAGGACGGTGGCGATGACCACCGAACGGTGCTGCCCGCCGGTGCAGCCGATGGCCAGGGTGAGGTGCGTCTTGCCTTCTTCCTGGTAGTGGGGCAGTAAAAAGTCCACAAACGGGAACAGGTGGTCGAGAAAAGCCTGGGTTTCAGGACGATCCATGACGAATTTCTGGACCCCGGGGTTTTCTCCGGTAAGGGGCTGCAATTCTTCCACAAAGTAAGGGTTGGGCAAGAACCGCACATCCAGCACCATGTCGGCTTCCGGGGGAATGCCCTTTTTATAGGCAAACGAGATGAGATGGAGCCACATTCTCTGGCGGGGCGCCAGCTCCGAGTATTCGTCCTTGATCAACTCCCGAAGTTGATGCGGGTTGTAGTGGGAGCTGTCGATGATCCGGTGGGCCAGTTGGCGCAGGCCCGCCAGGGAGTTGCGCTCCTGGTGCAGGGCTTGGACGATGGTGTCATGATCCGCCAGGGGGTGCTGGCGGCGGGTCTGGCTGAAACGCCGGATTAAGGTGGCGTCATCCGCCTCCAGAAAGATGATGTGGAGATGGTGCCCCATTTTTTCCAGACGGCGAAACACCTGGCTGAAATTCTTCAGGAAGCCTTCGGTGCGGACATCCATGACCAGGGCGATCCGCCGCCCGCTCGCCACCGCCGCGGTCTGCATGTCCAGGAAAGGCGGGAGGAGGCCCAGGGGCAGATTGTCCACGCAAAAATAGCCGATATCTTCCAGGGCGCGCAGTACGGTACTCTTCCCCGAACCGGAAAGCCCGGTGAGGATGAGAATGGAAAAAGGGGACAGGTGGCGGCGGTCCGATTCCGGGTGTGAGCCTGGGTTCTGCGTCATTTTTACCGTATGGAGCAAACTCAAGAGACCTGGAGGTTTGCCGTGGATAGCGCCGCATAAGGATCGAGGGACCGGTTCTCAAAATTCCGCGTCTCGTTCGGCAATCAGCCGGTAAATCTCTTCGGCCCCCTCCGCCTTCATCAGGTTATCCCGGAAAGGCTGGCTCATGAGCATCCGGGAGATCTTGGCCAGCGCCTTGAGATGGAGACCGGCGGAGTTCACCGGGGCGAGCAGCATGAAAAAGAGCTGCGAAGGCTTGCCATCCATGGAGTCGAAGTCAACCCCCTTAAGACTGCGGCCGAAGCAGAGCATGAGCCGGGAAAGTTGGGCCAGTTTGCCGTGGGGGATGGCGATGTTATCGCCGATGCCGGTGCTCCCGAGGCGCTCCCGGTCCAGCAGCACCTCCATCACGGTTTGGAGGGAGAGCCCATCGGAGCCTGGGGCCAGGGTCTGGGCCAGTTCCTCCAGCACGCCCTTTTTCGTGGTGGTTTGCAGATTGGGTAAAATACAATTTGGGGCCAAAAGGTCGATGATTTTCATACGGTGTCCCTGATACCTCTATCCCAACTCGGGTTCGACCAGGACAAAATTGCCATCCGGACGCCGGTATAGGATGTTCAAGTTGCCGCTGGCCACATTGGTAAAGACCAACAGGGTATCCTTCCCCTTTTGCATGAGTTCCACCGCATCGGTCAGCTGCAGGGCCGGTACCTCAACCTGTTGGCGCCGTATGGCTGGCATAGTCCGGGCTTCATCCGGCTCGGACGGCGCCGGGGCGGCCGAGCGGCTTCGGTCACCCTTGGAACTCCGCATTTTGTCCCGAAACTTTTTTAACTGCATATCGATCTTGTCCATTACCAGATCGATGGCGGCGTACATGTCGGTATTTTCTTCTTTCCCCTTGATGATGTGGCCATTACTGTCAATGGTGACATCCGCCAGGTGGCGAAATTTTTCCAGCCCCAAAACGACGTGGGCTTCCATCGGTCCGTCCACGTACCGTTTGAACTTATTTAACCGGTCGGTAACATAATTCTTTAAGGCTTCCGAGGGTTCTATCTGTCTGAAAGTTACGGATATTTGCATTACTGCCTCCCAAAGGGTTGGACTCGCAGAAAAGCCGGGTTCTCAAGTGGCATGATTTTCCGGCCGGCTCTTGGGTTGGTACCCGGGTTTTTTGCGTTTACTGGAGGGTAGCACCCCCAGCATGCCTCGATATTTGGCCACGGTGCGCCGAGCAATGATCACATCCTGGCGCCGCAGGTTATCGGCAATCTCCTGATCGCTCAAAGGGTTTTCGGGGTTCTCGCCGGCCACCATCTGGCGGATCTTTTCCTTGACGCTTTCCGAGGCGATCTGTTCTCCCAAAGACATGTTAATGGCGCTGTTGAAGAAGAACTTGAGGTTAAAGACTCCCTGGGGGGTGTACACGTACTTGTTGGTGGTTACCCGGCTGATCGTGGATTCGTGCATCTGGACGTCTTCCGCCACCTGGCGCAGGGTCAGGGGTTTCAGGTTGGCCAGGCCGTGGTCCAGAAACTCTCGTTGGAAACGCACGATACTTTCGGTTACCCGGTACAGGGTCTTTTGCCGCTGGTGGATGCTGCGAATGAACCACAGGGCGTTATCCAGGTGCTTCTGAATATAACTCTTGACCGAGTCCGGGAGTTTATCGGGACCCCGCATGGCCTCCAGGTAAAAGGCGTTAACCCGCAGCTTGGGCAGGCCATCATCGTTCAGACGGATTACGTAGTCGTCCCCCACCTTCTCCACGTGGACGTCGGGGTTGATGTAGTCCGCCTCTTCGGAGTCGAAACCCCGGCCGGGCTTGGGCTCCAGGTTGCTGATGATATCGCCGGCCTCCACCACTTTGCCGATGGGCACCTTCAGGTCCCGGGCGATAGCCTGGTAATTTTTGTTCCCCAGATTGTTCAGGTGGCGGTCGATCATGTCGAGCACCAGGGGGTCCTGGATGCCCAGGATCTTGAGCTGCAACCGGAGGCATTCTTTCAGGTCCCGGGCGGCCACTCCCGGAGGGTCGAAGCCCTGGACGACCTCCAGGACCTGTTCCACCCGGCCCGGCTCGATCCGCATCTCATCGGCGATCTCCTCCACCGTGGACCGGAGATACCCGTCTTTGTCCAGGTTGCCGATGATCATCACCCCGATATTGTCGCCTTCCTGATCCAGTTCGGCCATCCGGAGTTGCCAGATGAGGTGGGATTTCAGGGTGGTCGCCTCGGCATTCAAGGACTCGAAAGACAGGGCCTCCCGTTCTTCGTATTCGCCCATGGGGGGCGGCATGAGCCGATCTTTCAGGAAGCTGTCCCAGTCCCAGTCTTCCGTGGCGGATTTGACCTCGCCGTCGGTTTTGGCCGCTTCCGGCGACGCTTCATCGCCATTGGCATGATTTCCCAGACTGAGCTCGTCCTCTACCGGGGGACTGACCTCCTCAAACTCATCATCTTCCAGGACCGGGTTGGTTTCCAGGGCCTGGGTAATTTCACCCACCAGTTCCATACGGGAAAGTTGCAGCAGCTTGATGGCCTGCTGCAATTTCTGGGTCATGATGAGAGATTGAGTAAGTTTTAAGCTCTGTCTGATTTCCAAGGCCATCAGGTCGCCCTATGCAAAAAATTTGCCAAATTGAGAATCCCGCTCGTTGACGGGATGCAAAACTATTATAACTTAAAGGTCTCGCCCAAGTAAATTCTTTTGGCCAATTCACTCTCGACCAGTTTTTCCGGGGGGCCCTCCTCCAGGATGACCCCCTCGTTGAGGATATAAGCCCGGTCACAGACCCCCAGGGCTTCCCGGACGTTGTGGTCCGAGATGAGCACGCCCAGGTTCCGGTTTTTCAAGTCCCGAATAATGTTTTGGATATCAGTCACCGCCAGGGGGTCGATGCCGGCGAAAGGCTCATCCAGGATGATAAAGTGGGGTGCGGTCACCAGGGCTCGGGTGATTTCCACCCGGCGCCGCTCGCCTCCGGAGAGGGCCGCGGCCTTCTGGTTGGCCAGGTGAGAAATTCGCAGGTCGGCCAGCAGCTTCTCCAGGCGGTCCTGGCGCACCTGGCGGTCCGGCTCCAGGGTTTCCAGGATTGCCATAATATTCTCGGCCACCGTGAGCTTCCGGAACACCGAAGGCTCCTGGGGGAGGTATTGCAGGCCCAACCGGGCCCGGCGATAGATGGGCAGCAGCGAGATGTCCTCGCCGTCCAGGTAGATCTTGCCGCCGTCGGGTTGCAGCAGCCCCAACACCATGAAAAAGGTGCTGGTCTTGCCGGCCCCATTGGGGCCCAGGAGCCCCACCACCTCGCCGCTCTTCACTTCCATGGAGACGTCGTTCACCACCTGGTGGCCGTCGTAGCTTTTGCTCAAAGATTGCAGGGTGAGGCGATGCATACTTAAGGCTGGCGGCTCTTGCGGGCTTTGGGGCCGAGAGGCTGCTTGGCTTTGCCTTGAGAAGCCCCCTGGGAATAAAGCAGGGCTTCCACCCGGTTTTGGGGCGAACTTTCCACCAGCACCTTCTTGGTCGGCGAGATTAAAGATGATCCGTTCCCCTTTCAGGGTGTTTTCGGCCCGCCACAACTGGGGGTTGCCGGTTAGCACCACCTCATCCCGGTCCTTATAGTAAACGGCCTGATTCCCGGTGGCCACCCGGTCCTCCTGGACCATGCGCACGTTGCCTTTGGCCACGATGCGGTCAATCTTCTCGCCTCCCATATCTCCGAGAGGCGACTGCCCCGCCTTTGCCTCGGGGGGCGCGGGGGCCCCTTTGGGAGGGGCGGGTTTAGGCTTGAAGTAGACCTGCAGCTGATCCGAGTATAACGTGGCATCGCCGTACACGGCCTTCACCGAACCGGAGAAAACGACCATCCCTTTGGTCTGATCCGCTTCCAGGCGGGCGGCGGTGATGCGCAGCGGGACCTCTTTTTCCGGTCCTGGTTTCTTGGGAGCGGCGCCATACGCCAGGGGCGCAACCGGCCCACAATATCACCAGGAGCCCGGCGAGAGCTAAAAACCCATGGCGTTTCAAGGCGTGCTCCTCCAATTCTTGACCTGCAATTCGGTGAAATGGTGTTGGGCCATTACCAGCTTCTTGGCGGCCAGTTCCACCCGCAGCCCTTTGCCCTCCACCTTGAGGCCCGGTTCCGTGATCACCACCTCTTCGGGGGCGAGCAAGGCCCGCTCCGCCGGCAGAAAGGTAACCAGGCTGGTTTTGACCAGGAGATCGCCGCGCCTCATCTCCACCTTCCCCTTCAGGGTCAAGACCCGGGTCTTGGTGTTAAACAGCCCCGTCTCGGCCTTCACCCGGATGTCTTCTCCGGGGCCGAAAAATTCCACCCGGACCCCGGTGATGCTGATGGTTGTCTGGTCCAGGTGAAAATCCGCCTTTTTGGCTTCCAGGATCCATGTTTTATCACCGTCATGAATCTCGGTGAGGGAGAGGCCCTCCATCCGCGGGGGCTGGGCCGTGGCCGCTTTGGGCGGCGGCGGCGGTGGCTGGCGGCGCAAAAGCCCCCAAGCCCCTGCTGCCAGGAACACGATACCAGCCAGCACCCAGAGCCACCGGAAGCGGCTCCGGCCAGCCGACCCTCTATGCAAATTATTTTCCATGCCAAATTTAGCGATTTTCTCTGAAATTATATTAGGCTTAGCCCTGGGTGTAAAGGCTATTCTGGCCGCGGCGGGGTTCTTCCAGCCCCGCCCCTGAGACCCCGGCCAGGGGGCGCCGGCTGGCTGGGCTCCATCTGAGGCCGGGGCTAAGGCCGGCGGGGCCAACCTTCAGGCCCCCGGTATCAGGAAAAAATCGCGGCCCGGGGAAGAAAATTGACCATCTCCAGGGGAGATAGATGCTGATTGCCTGAAGATCTTTGGCTCGCGCCTGAATTCCGCCGGTTGCGCCCGAATTTCCTCTTCTTTAAGCGAGTTACCCGTAACCACTGGGTATTTATTGACAAAAAATATAAATGACCTATTGTAGACCAATGAGTTGTCATCAAGCCGGGGTGTCTATCCTTCCGGCCCAGGTTCCTTTCAGGTCGATGACGGCAGCACCTTGTCCGGTTCCCGCTAAGCGGCTTTGACCTGCGCCTCAGGAGATGAGTATGTCATACGAGCCTAAATCGCCTGACCTCAGCACGGTGGAGGTTCCCGAGGATTTAATCAATCTGGTGGAGCAACTGGCGGAAATTACCCATGATAATTGGGTGAGGCAACGTTTGGCCGACGGGTGGACCCACGGGCAGCGCCGGGACGATTTGCTCAAGGAGCACCCCTGTATTGTCCCCTATGAGGACCTGCCCGAATCCGAGAAGGAGTACGATCGCAAAATCTCCCTGGGAGTCGTCCAGGGCATGCTGGCCTTGGGCTACCGCGTCGAATCTCCCGCTAGTCCGGCCCTGTCCGGCCCCGCCTGCACCTTGCTGGCCTATGGGGATTTTGCCGCAATTCAGCACCTCGGTGATGATCTGAACAACCTTGACCTGGCAAAATCCCTTGAACTGTGGCAAACCTTAAAGTCGAGCTCCGGGCCCTTCCCCACCAAAATCTATCAGGACCTCGGCCAGCACATCATGAGGTTGGGGGAGCCGCTGCTGGCATACGACGTCGTGGCTGAGGGACTCAAACTCTGGCCCCAGGAGACCCGGTTACGGCAATTGATGGCCTTGGCGCTGCTGCGCTCCGGGGCGGTGCAACAGGCCCTGGAGGTGCTCCAACAGCTGCTCGACGAGGATAACTGCGATGAGGAGACCCTGGGGCTCCTGGCCCGGGCCCATAAGGATTTTGCCAACCTGGCCACCGACCTCAAGCACAAGACCAGGGAGTGGGGGCTGGCCTACGAAACCTACGCCTCGGCCTATGAGAGGACCGGGGGCTATTGGTCCGGCATCAACGCCGCCACCCTGGCCAGGTCCTTACATGATCAAGAGCAGGCCATAGCCCTGGCCAACCGGGTCACGGAGCAATGCCTCCAGGAACTGCCCCGGGTAGCCGGAGATCCGGGGGAGTTATATTGGCTTCAGGCCACCTTGGGAGAAGCCGCCCTGATCCGGGGTGAATTCAACGACGCCATCAGGTGGTACACTCAGGCCGGCCAGGGGGCCTGCCGGAGATATGGCGATCTGGCCTCCACCCGGCGCAACGCCAGGCTCCTCTTCACCGTGATGGACCTGGACCCCGACCAGAAACAACGGATCGAAGCCTGCTTCCAAATTCCCCGGGTGGTGGTCTTTGCCGGCCATATGATCGACCAGCCCGGCCGGCTGAAGCCTCGTTTCCCGGATTATTTGGCCCCCAAGATATATCAAAAGATCGCCGACACCCTGGAGCGCCTGGATGCCCGGATCGGGTTTGCCTCAGCCGCGTGCGGTTCCGACATTTTATTCCTTGAGGCCATGCTGGAGCGAGCCGGGGAGATCAACATTATCCTCCCTCACGTTAAGGCGGATTTTATTAAGACCAGCGTCAGCCTCATCCCCGGGAGCGATTGGGTTCCCCGGTTCGAGGCGGTGCTCGAGCCGGCCAGCCAGGTTATTATTGCCAGCGAGAATCGTGCTTCCGGCAATGCCATGGTCTATGAATATGCCAATCTGCTGCTGGATGGCCTGGCCATATTGCGGGCGAAAATGCTGGATACCGACCTCATTCCCCTGGTAGTATGGGATGGCGGGGCCGGGGATGGACCCGGGGGCACCAGCAGCCTGGTGCAACACTGGCGGTCCCACGGTCTGGAGCCTGAGATTATTGACCTTAACCAAATGCTGGCCGACACTCCGCCCCTGGGGCCCGAGGCCGCCCCGGCCCCGCCGCCCTGGGCCCCGGCTGAGGCGGCGGCGTCCGTGCCCCGGGGCTTTACCGAGGAAATCAGGGCCATGCTTTTCGCCGATGTGGTGGGGTCCAGTAAGATCATGGAGGAACAGGTCCCGAACTTCGTCGAATATTTTATGGGGGCCATCAATAAGTTGGTGGTCGAGTCCCCCGAGAAGCCCTTGTTGACCAACACCTGGGGTGATGCCCTGTATTCCGTCTTCGCCTCGGTGCAGGACGGGGGCAATTTCGCCCTCAAGCTGCGGGACCTGGTTGCTGATACGGACTGGCAGGCCAAGGGTTTGCCCAAAGAGGTCAACCTGCGCATCTCCCTTCACGCCGGGCCGGTTTACTGTTACAAAAAGCCGCTCTTCAAGGAGTTGGCCTACGCCGGCTCCCATATTGTCCGGGCGGCTCGCATTGAACCCATAACCCCGCCGGGACAGGTCTACGCCAGCCAGCAATTTGCCGCCCTGGCGTCCACCCAGCGGGTCCAGGACTTTACCTGTGAATACGTGGGACGGATTCCGCTGCCTAAACATGCCGGCATCATTCCCTTGTATCTGGTGCGCCGCTCCAGTTCGTGAGGCTGGGCAATTGAGGCGCCGGAGGCTGCCGGGCTGTTCCGCGGCTCAATGCATGGAGCCGAGATAGAGATGGATCTCCCAATCACATGAGGAGAAGTGGTAATGGCACACGATGTCTTCATTAGTTATTCCGTCAAGGACAAGACCACGGCGGACGCCATCTGCGCCTCTCTGGAGGCCAACGGCATTCGCGTCTGGATTGCCCCCCGGGATGTCATGCCGGGAAGTGATTGGGGGGAATCCATTATCGATGCAATCCACGAAAGTAAGGTCATGATCCTGGTCTTTTCGGCCAACTCCAATGCCTCGCCGCAAATTAAGCGGGAGATTGAGCGGGCGGTTAACAAAGGCGTCACGGTGGTGCCCTTCCGCATCGATGATGTCCTGCCTTCCAAGACCTTGGAATACTTTATCAGCACCCAGCATTGGCTCGATGCCTTCACGCCCCCCCTGGAGAAACATCTGGACAGTCTGGTAGGCATTCTCCAGTCGATCATCTCCAAAAAGGGGGAGAAGGTGGTCGAACCCCACCTGAAATCCCACCCGCATGGAGAAGAAGTGGTGCCGGTGCGCCCGGTGCCCCAGGCGGCGCCAGCCGCCGAGACCGCCACCATTACCGTGAAAGTCCCCAAAACGAAGATGCTTGCGGTTCTGTTAGGCTTGGTGGTCGCGGCGCTCGTGGCCGTCGGGGTGGTCTGGTGGGTGGGTGAGCGGCGGTCGGCCCAGCCGGAAGTCGCCAAGGTGACCCCACTACCCACTGGTGCTGCGGCTGAAGCCGCCGCGGCCGAATCTTTTCAGAAAGCCAGAAATCTCCGGGATCCCGATGAAAAAATCGTCCTGATGAACAAAGCCATTAAGTTGAACCCCAAGCCCGGCTATTACTACATCCATCGGGCCATGGCTTATTTGGATAAAAAGGACTACCAAAAGGCTTTACCCGATCTGGACAAGGCCATCGCCAGCCTTACCAACTCCTTCAACGCCTATAATCTCCGGGGTCTGGCCTACGATGGTCTGGATAAGCAGTCTCAGGCCATGGCGGATTTCAACCAGGCTATCTCGATAAACCCCGGCTATGCCGAGGCCTACTGCAACCGGGGTTTCGTTTTTTTTGAGAACAAAGAATATGCCAAGGCCCTCAAGGATTATGAAAAGGCCATCTCTTTGAATCCCAAACTGGCTATGGCCTATAACCACCGCGGCTTTCTCTTTGCTTTCCAGGGCAAGCTGGACAAAGCCCTGGAGGATTATAACCAGGCCATCTCGTTGAACCCGAAGCTGCTCGAGGCCTACCTTAACCGGGGCAATCTCTACGTGCGCCAAAAGAAATATGACCTGGCCCTGACTGATTTCAGCAACGCCCTGCCGCTGAATTGGCGCAATGCCGCCACCTATAACGGCCGGGGAGAAGCATTCCTGGCCAGAAACGATTTCAATTCGGCCCTCCAGGACTTTAATCAGGCGATCAAGTTGAATCCTGCCTATGGCAAAGCTTATAAGAATCGCGGCATGGTTTACATGGAAAAAGGAAAGTTTGAAGAAGCGCTCGATGACTTCGGCAAAGCCTTATCTTTAAATACTGATCTGGCCGAGACCTATGAACTGCGGGGCAAGTGTTATCAGAAGCGAGGCGATGCAGAGCGGGCCCGCCTGGATTTTGACAAGGCCAATTCTCTCAGATAGGGCCGGACCTGATTTGGTGCGCGACACTCCGGCGGCCGCAGGTGATCAGCGCGACTCTTTTCTCTCACCCGCTCTGCCGCCCGGATACGGCCCGGCGTCATCCCGGCCGGACACCTCCAGGGCCCCTGTGGGACCGGGGTGATCTTTTCCTGATGTGAAAAACTGTGAAAAACTGCAAATCCCCCTGCCCCCTTCGCCAAAGGGGGATAGGGGGATTGTTTATCCTCGGGGGTGACGCCGGGGCCGCGTGTCTGACCGCGGCTGCGGCTCACCTCCCCTGGACCGGTGCCGCCTCACCCGCCGCCCCGGAACCCCCCTGTTTACGTCCTGAGGGCCAGTCCCTCCACCAGGCGGTCGGCGAAGGCCAGGATGAAGTCCCGCTGCTGCCGGGTGGCGTAGCCGATGCAGGCGCAGCGCATGGTCTCCCGGCTCCGGATGAGGAACTCGAAGCGCACGAAGTCATCGCCCAACTCCACCGCGAACCTGAACGGCCGGCAGTCCGAGTGGGAAAACTGTTCCGGGTTCAGCAAATCCTCCGGCAAATCCACCCACCAGATACCATCGAGGCTTGAGGCCACGGCGTGTTGATTGAGATACTCCCGGACCCGGGGGATATCGCCCCGGGCGATTTCATCCAGCTGGTACTGTCTCATGGTTCTTTCCTTAGAAGCGTATGGACCCCGGGCCAATAAGCCGGGAGTAGGAGGCGGCGCCCACCCTGGAGTGGCATCGCCGGTGCAAATCCTCAGTGCTTGGCTAAACCGTCATGGCCGTTTTAGGTCACCCCAATCATGAAATTCCTTGTAGGGGCGGTTCGCGAACCGCCCCTACGTGTGGGTTTCACGCTACAGATGGGACTTATGGGTTTGCCGCCGGTTTAGACTGCCCGGCGCCCCGGACCGCGTCCACCATGGCGAAGCCCCACACGGCCATGAGCAGGCCGAAAGGGATCCAGAACAGGGGGTGCGCCAGGGTATCCAGGAGCAGGAGTTTGACCAGTGCCCAGGTCAGGGGGCGGGGGTAGAAGACCGACAGGTATTCCTGGGAAAAAAGCACCAAACTTACCAGCAGGACCACGCCCAGCAGGAGGTTGGTCCCCAGGACCAGGGCGATGCCCTTGCGCCGGTCCTGGTTATAGAGCTGCCCCAACCCCGGAAAGACGAACGCCGAAAGGAGAAATGCCTTGAGCCCTGGCCGCATGCGTCATCTTATCCCAAAGGTTCGCCTCCGGTCAAGGCTGCCGGGGAGCGGGCCGGTGCTTTTGCCGGGCTCCGGACCGCGGGCGCTCCCGTGTCTTATTGATTCCTTGCCGGGATGGGATGTGATAACATAATAAAATTGTCTTTCGGAGGCTGCTGGATGAATTATAAAGAGACCCTTAACCTGCCCCGCACCGATTTTCCCATGAAAGCCGATTTGCCCCGGCGGGAGCCGTTGTTTCTGAAACGCTGGACCGAAATGGACCTGTACGGTCAGATCAGGGCCCAAAGTAAGGGGCGCCCCAAGTTTGTGCTCCACGACGGCCCCCCCTATGCCAACGGCCACATTCACCTGGGACACGCCTTAAACAAGATTCTCAAGGATATCATTGTCAAGTCCCGGCAGATGACGGGCTACAACAGCCCCTACGTGCCGGGCTGGGATTGCCACGGCCTGCCCATCGAGCACCAGGTGGGCAAGGAGCTCAAGGCCAAAGGCGGCAGCCTGTCCAAGGTGGAGATTCGCCAGCGCTGCCGGGCCTATGCCGAAAAGTTCATCGACATCCAGCGCCAGGAATTCCAGCGCCTGGGGGTCCTGGGCAACTGGGACCATCCCTACCTCACCATGCGGCCGGCTTACGTGGCGGAAATCCTTGAGGAATACGGCCAGTTTTATTTCAGCGGCGCCATTCACCGGAGCAAGAAGCCGATTCACTGGTGCGCCACCTGCCGCACCGCCCTGGCCGAAGCCGAGGTGGAATACGAGAACCAGCGCACTCCAACGATTTTCGTGAAATTTGCCTTGGCTCAGGCGCCGGAAGGCGTGCCCCAATTAAGCGCCTACGAAAATATCTCCCTGGTCATCTGGACCACCACGCCCTGGACCTTGCCGGCCAACCTGGCCATCGCCGCCCACCCGGACCTGGAATACGCCGCGGTGGACACCGGCAACGAAGTCCTGGTGGTGGCCGCGGACCTGGCCCAGGGACTGTTGAGCTCCTGGGGGTTTGAAGGGAAAGAGATTTTCCGGGTCAAGGGACGGGCCCTGGAGGGCGCCGTCTGCCGGCACCCCTGGCTGGACCGGGACTCCCAGGTCATCCTGGCGAACTACGTCACCCTGGAGGCGGGCACCGGGCTGGTGCACATTGCCCCGGGGCACGGCCAGGAGGACTATGACAGCGGCTGCCGTTATAATCTCCCGCCCTACTCGCCGGTGGACGACGCCGGCAAGTTTACCCAGGAAGTGCCGGAGTTTGCCGGCCAAAAGGTGTGGGAGGCCAACGCCGGCATTATCGAACTCCTCAAAGAGCGCGGCAGACTCCTGGCCGCGGCGGACCTGACCCACAGCTACCCCCACTGCTGGCGCTGCAAGCAGCCCATCATCTTCAGGGCCACGGAGCAGTGGTTCATCTCCATGGAGGCCAACGATCTCAGGAGCAAGGCCCTGGCGGCCATCGACCGGGTCACCTGGATTCCCCGCTGGGGCCGGGAGCGCATCCACCAGATGGTGGAGCGGCGCCCGGACTGGTGCATCTCCCGCCAGCGGGCCTGGGGCGTGCCCATCGTGGCTTTTCACTGCCAAAGCTGCGGCAAGGTTTTACTTACTCCCGAGATTTTAGCAGGCCTCATCGACCGGGTGCGCCTGGAGGGGGCGGATTTCTGGTTCGACACCCCGGCCTTAGACTTGCTGCCCCCGGGGACCGCGTGCGCCTGCGGGGCCTCCGACTTCAAGAAAGAGACGGATATCCTGGATGTCTGGTTCGATTCCGGGGTGAGTTGGGCCGCGGTGGTGGAACCCGACCCGGACCTGGCCCTGCCCGCCGACCTCTACCTGGAGGGCTCGGACCAGCACCGGGGCTGGTTTCATTCGAGCCTCCTGACCTGCGTGGGCACCCGGGGGCATGCCCCCTATAAGGCGGTGCTGACCCACGGCTTCGTGGTGGACGGCGACGGGCACAAGATGTCCAAGTCCCTGGGCAACGTCATCGCCCCCCAGGAAGTCATGGACAAATACGGCGCCGAGATCCTGAGGCTCTGGGTGGCGGCGGAGGACTACCGGGACGACGTGCGGCTGTCGCCGGACATCCTGAAGCAACTGGCCGACGCCTACCGGCGCTTCCGCAACACCACCCGCTTCATGCTGGGGAACCTCTTTGACTTCGACCCCGAGAGCCACTGGCTCGAGCCGGGCGCCCGTGATGAACTGGACCGCCTGGCCCTGTCCTGGCTGGCCCAGTCGCTGACCCGGGTCAAACGGGCCTACGAGGATTATGAATTCCACCAGGCCTTCCACCGCTTGCACCAGTTTTGCGCAGTGGAACTCAGCTCCATTTACCTGGATATCTTGAAGGACCGCCTCTACGTCTCCAAGGCCGATTCCCGGGAACGCCGCAGCGCCCAGAGCACCTTATACGACCTGCTCCTGGGCCTCACCCTGGCCATGGCCCCTATTCTCTCTTTTACCGCCGATGAAGTCTGGGGGTATATTCCCGGCACGGGCCGGCCCGAGAGCGTCCACCTGGGGGCCTTGCCCGAGCCGCCGCCGGGGTTTCCCGACGAGGCCTTGCTGGCCAAGTACGACTTCTTGCTCAAGGTCCGGGGGGAAATCAACCGGGCTCTGGAAGAGGCCCGGAAGGAGAAGCGCCTGGCCACGGCCCAGGAGGCCGCAGTAATTTTGGGGGCAGCGGGTGAGCTTTATGATAAACTGAATTCTCAGAAGGCGGAGCTCCAAACCCTGGCGCAAGTGGCCGAATTCATTGTCGAACCCATCGAAGCCCTGGCGGGGGCCGGCATGGTCTCCACCGAGATTCCTGATTTAGTAGTGCTGGTGAGTAAAGCGGCGGGCGACAAATGCATCCGTTGCTGGTTCCATTATCCTGGAGTTGGCGAAGACCCCAACCATCCCCAGGTGTGCGCCCGCTGCCGCCAGGTCCTGGAGGAATAAGTCGTGCCCCGCAGGTTAATGATCTTTTTGGCGATCCTGGTGACGGGATTGCCCCTGGACCAGTTGACCAAGGTGCTGGTGCAGCTCAAGCTGCCCCTGGGAAGCCAGGTGCCTCTCATCCCGGGATTGCTCAACCTGGTGCATGTCCGCAACAAAGGCGCGGCTTTCGGGCTGATGTCGGGCTGGCCGACGGATTTCGTCTGGGTATTCTTTGTGGCGGTCATCGGGTTGGTGCTGGTGGTCCTGGGCTACCTGTTATGGCGGCTCCCTGATGACCACTGGCCCGCGGCCGTGGGTTACAGCCTGATCCTGACCGGGGCTCTGGGCAACCTGATTGACCGGGTCCGCCTGGGAGAAGTGGTGGATTTTATCGACGTGTACTGGGGACGCTACCACTGGCCGGCTTTCAACGTGGCTGACAGCCTGGTGTGTGTGGGGGCGGCAGTGATGGTGTGGGTCATTATCCGAGACGAGAAAACCGCTGATGCATCCAATCCTGTTTGAAATCGGGCCGATCAAGATTTTTACCTATGGCTTTCTCCTGGCCCTGGGTTTTTTAAGCGCCATTTACGTAGCCGGCCGGGAAGCCAAGCGCCTGGGAATACCCGGCGATAAATTTTTCGACCTCTGTTTCTATATCATCCTGGCGGCCCTGGTGGGCTCTCGTCTGCTCTACGTTTTGCTGGAGCTGCGCACCTTCCTGGCCCACCCCCTGAAAATCTTCGCCCTGTGGGAAGGGGGCCTGGTCTTTCAAGGCGGGGCCATCCTGGCCTTCCTGGTGGCCACCTATTATATCCGCCGCCACGGCCTGCCCTGGCGCGCCACCCTGGACGCCCTGGGCCTGGGGACGCCCGTGGGACAATTTTTCGGGCGCCTCGGCTGTTTTATGGCCGGGTGTTGTTGGGGCTCCCCTTCCGACCTGCCCTGGGCCGTGGTCTTCAATAACCCCGATACCCTCTGCCCCCTGCGGGTGCCCCTGCATCCCGCCCAGCTCTACGAGGCCTTCCTGGCCCTGGGAGTCTTCGGGTTCCTCTATTGGTTCAGGACCCGCAAGCGCTTTGACGGCCAGCTGATTCTCATGTACTTTTGCCTGGCGGGCCTGGTGCGCTTTATCGTGGAGTTTTTCCGGAGCCCCCTGGATTACCGCGGCCACGTCTTTTTCGGCTGGATGCCCATGACCCAGCTTATCGCCTTGGTGCTGTTCCTGGTCTGCGGCGGCCTGCTGCTCTACTGGGGCTCGAAGGCCCGGCCCCAGGTCCAAGGGAAGAATTAATGGGCTTCCGGGTTTCAGGTTTTGGGGTTCGGTTAAACTAAGTTATGTACTGACTGACCCCGGGGAGGTGACCATTGCACGCACGCCGCTGGCTGACCGCCCTGATCATTCTGCCGCTCCTGCTGCTGGTGCTGTTAAAAGGCGGCCACTTCCTTTTTGTCCTGCTGCTCCTGTTGGTGAACGGTCTGGCGCAGTGGGAGTTTCTGGGCATGTTCAGCCCCGATGCCGACACCTTCCGGCGACTGAAAGCCATTATCCTGGGATCGGTGCTCCTCCTGAGTTTTTGCACCGCCCAGCGAGCCGGCAGCCTGTGCAACCCCTCCGGCCCCCTCGTGGTGTTGGTGGGGATTCTCTTTATTCTCTTCCTCTTCTATCTCATTGCCTACAGCCACATTGCCGACCTGAGCCGGGATTTGATGGTCAATATCCTGGGCCTCCTCTATATCCCCCTGCTTTTGGGGCACTTTGTCTGGCTGCGCTACCTGAGCGACGGCCAGTGGTGGGTCCTCTGGCTCCTCCTGGTGATCATGGCCGGGGATACCGGGGCGTTTTACGCCGGCCGGACCTGGGGCAAGACCAAGCTCTACCCCGCGGTGAGCCCGGGGAAGACCTGGGCCGGAGTGGTGGGGGGTACGGCTGCCGCCTTGGTTGTCGGCCTGGCCCTGGGCCGGTGGGCCCTGCCCGGGGTGAGTCTCAAGAGCCTTGGCGTCCTGGCCTTGCTCCTGGCCGTGGTGGGGCTCCTGGGGGACCTGTTCGAGTCCATGCTCAAGCGCCAGGCCCAGGTCAAGGACGCCTCCGAGATCCTCCCGGGCCACGGCGGCATGCTGGACCGCCTGGACAGCCTGCTCTTCGCCGCCCCCCTGGTGGTCTACGTCCGCTTGTTCCTCGTCGGCTAGCCCGGTGATCCACAACGCCGCGGGGAGAAGATCAGCCAAGTCTTGATGGCATAACCATGAGTTGGGCTGGCCATTGCCAAACCGGGATCAGGCTGGATCTGACAATTGAGACGAAAACGTTACCTGCCGCCAGGACCTTAGACACCGCGAGGCTATCCGATCAATCCCTGTCAATGGATTTTATCAGGGGTGATAGAGAGCAGCTAACCGCAGCGGAACGTCACCCCGGCTCGGATCGATTCCTTAAGCCTCCCGGTGCGCTTGGCCCATCAAGCTCGGATGGGTTCCTTCCTTCCCTCAGACAAGCCGACAGTATTTCCTTGTTTTTCTCTTCCTTTCCCTACCATCACCAGGGCCGAAAACAATTTTCCTCCGGCAGGGTTTTAAATTTCTTTAAAAAAATTCTTGACCAAATTGATTTTTTGATATAGGAGTTTATTACCATACCCCGGTATGGTATCAAACTTCAGGGGGTAGCAATATGTCAAGAGGCGGTTGGGTGATTACCCTGTTGATCATTGGCCTGATGATTCCCATGAACGTCATGGCCACCAACGGCGACAATCTCATCGGGGTCGGCCCTATTTCCCGGGCCATGGGGGGCGTGGGGATCGCCGCGCCCCAGGATGCGATCAGCGCCGTCTTTTCCAACCCGGCGGCCATGTGCCACGGCGCCTTCTGCCCTAGCAACCAGGTGGACTTCGCCGGCACCGGCTTTATGCCGAACATCCATGCCAGTATCAAGACCGGCACGGGTCCTTTCGGGGCTTTTTTCCCTCCCGTCGGCTTTAATATTCACAGTGACCCCAAGCTTTATCCGATTCCGGCCCTGGGCATTTCCTACAGCTTTCCGGAACTTCCCAGTTGGCGCTTCGGCTTCGGCGCCTATGGCGTCACCGGACTGGGAGTGGATTATCGGGGCGGCTTCATGGACCAGCCCAACTTCTTCGGTCCCGGGGCTCCTATGGCGTCGGGGGTCTACAGCAACCTGCAAATTATGAAGTTTGCCCCGACGGTCGCTTATCAAGTTAACCCCTGGCTCTCCCTGGGGGCGGCGTTTAATATCAGCTACTCCACGGTGGACCTGAGAAACGGCTCCAATTCCGGCTTTGCCCCGGGGGTCCAGGTCGGAGCCATCGTCAAGCCGCATAAAGATGTGTCCATCGGCTTTACGTATACCTCCCCGCAAGATGTCAACCACCATAGCGTGCTGCCCGGACCTTCCACCACACCGGGTGGCCCCCCCTCCCAGAATTCCCTGGCCCTGTCCTCACCCAACAACCTGGGCGTGGGGGTGAGCTGGGATGTGATCCCCAAGAAACTCCTCATCGAGACGGACTTCAAGTGGCTGAACTGGGCCAACGCCGACGGCTACCGCAACTTCGACTGGAGCGATCAGTATGTCGTTGGTATCGGAGCGCAGTACAGACCCATACCGAAACTGGCACTGCGTATCGGCTACAATTATGGGAGCAACCCGGTGAAGCCTCACCATAATTTCGTGGGGGGAAATCCCCTGAATCCCAACGCCCCACCCATGACCACCATCCAGGGGACCCCCATCCCGGTTTATTACTTTGAAACCTTCCGGACCCTCGGTTTTCCGGCCATCGTTGAGCACCACCTCACCATGGGCCTCGGCTACGATGTCACCTCGCACTTTAGCGTCAATATCGGGTACATGCATGCCTTCCAAAACAGCATCACCTCAACCGGCACCAACCTGGCCAGCCAGCCGGTGTCTCTGAAGTCGACTCTGAGCGAAAACAGCGTCGATTTTGGTCTGAGCTGGAAGTTTTAAAAGGTTATGATGGTGGTAGCAAACCTTTAAAGGGGGAGGCTCATGTACCTTCCGGACGAAGTTAAGGAAGAGATGCAACGTAATATTTTATCCCGGTTGAGGAAGATCGAGGGCCAGATCCGGGGACTTCAGGGCATGGTCAGCGACGGCAAAGAGTGCGAGCAGATTCTCACTCAGTTGCGGGCGGCCCAATCTGCCTTGAAAGCGGTGGCCGGTGTGGTGTTAAAGAGTTACCTGACGAAGTGCTATAGCGAATTGGGAGATAACCCCAACCCCGAAGAGATGTACCGCAAGCTCGAGAAGACCGTGGCCCTGCTGACCAAGTTCATCGGGGCCTAAACCGAAGATTTATTTCTGCCGCTTCCGGCCCCCCATTTTTAGAGGCAGAGGGGGTCGGTTGGCGGGGCGATTGCAGGTGCTTCGAAACCATAATGAGAAGGAGTTGGTCAGGGCCACAGAAAAAGGCTATGGTCGGTTTTATCTGCGCCGGCAAGATGACCTGCGCCATGATGGGACTCCAGGATGGCGGCATGATCGAAAACGTCCTTATCCGGGATGCGGCGCAATTCATGAAGTACGCCAAGGAAGTCAAACTCTGCCGGTTTACCTGAGATAAGCTCAGGACGGCCAGGGTCCTGGCGGGTCCGGTGAAGCGCCCCGCGGTCCTGGCCTCGTGAACCGGGGATTTGCTTCCGCGGTTTCCTCCTGAACCGGTGAGCCGGAAGGGTTATACGGCCACCACCCGGGGATGGCGCCAGGTCGAGGCCTCCTGCCTGGGACGAGGGCTAAACCATGGGTATCCATTGGACTGAGTTCGTCTTCGGCTCCGCGACCTTCGTGGTCTTGACGACTTATCATATCTTCTGGGCCTTCCAGGTGCGTCGGGCTCCCCTGCGGACCTACCGGGGAATTAGCCGCTATCTCAGGCGCATGTGGGTGGAGTCCATCATGATGGGGAAGCGGGCGCCCATCCTGCCGGTGCAAACCATGCGCAACTGGGTCATGGCTTCGAGTTTCCTGGCCTCTACCGCGATGATCATCGGTTTGGGGCTGTTGAGTTTCCTCTTCAAGCCTGAGCACGTCACTGAGATCCCCTTCGAATTTACCCTGATCTTCTCCCGGATGAGGACGCTGTTTCTGGCCAAGTTGATGCTCTTGATGGTGCACTTCTTCTTTGCTTTTTTCAGCTTTACCCTTTCCATCCGCTACATGAACCAGATGAACTTCATGATCAATGTGCCCGTTGAGTGCGATCCTTCGTTGACTCCGGATTTCATTGCCCATACCCTGGATATGGGCATGCTGCATTACACCCTGGGCATGCGGGCTTATTATCTGGCAGTGGTGGTGGCGCTGTGGCTGTTTGGGCCCGTGTGGATGTTCATAGGCAGCCTGGTTCTGGTCTTCGTGCTTTATAAGCTGGATCATTGCTGCACCCTGGATTACTCCACCGCCACCTGCGATATCAAGACCCATAGCCAGGTAGGGGTTTCATAAAAGGGTGATCGCGGCAATCCTCGGGAGGTTGGCTAGGGAGTTTGATGAGAGGGCGGGGGCATAACTTACGCACCGGGGCAGCTTTCCCCTGGCCTCCCCGCACATTATGCATAAAAAAGGGCAGGCTTGCGGGCCTGCCCTGATTTTTTGCCAAGGTAAGCTTTGTCAGCCTATTTGGTCTTGCCGGGGGCCGGGGCGCTCACGGGCTGGACTCGGCCCGGCGTGATGTCTTTCATGGGTTTGCCCTCCGCCGGCAGATTGCGGCGGAACGCCCCGGATGACTTGTCTAACTCGACCACGGCCAGGTTGTAGTCATAGAGGGCCATGAGGTAATCGCCCCGGAAGGAGCCGAACCGCTCAAAGGCCTGGAAGATGTCTTCCATTTTCCCCAGCCCCATGTCGAAGTTGCTGAAAGAGGTGACCAGCCAGCGGCGGGCATTGACATAGGCCTTCTCCATGCCCAAAGAACCCTTGTAGTTTTCCTGGACCTTGCCGTAATCCCTGGCGACCTCCACCGGGATGCCCATGAGGGCATGCTTTTCGGTGTGGCGCAATTGGTTCAATTCCGCCCGGGCCTGGCCGATCTTGGCTTTCAGGATGCCGAAATCAAAGTGCCACTTGGCTCCCACCATGGGCATGGCGCCGATATCATTAAAATAATCATTGTTATAGGGATCAGGGTTGTAATCCCGGCCCGGGGCGCCAGCCACCTGACCCACCACCGCAAAGAAGAAAGACGGGTAGCGGTCGGCCTTGGCCGCGTCCACCAGCAATTGCCGGGCCACCAGGCCGCTCTTGAGCTGGGTAAATTCGGGCCGCAGTTCCAGGGCCAGCCGGATGTAATGGTCCAGGCCCCTCGGCGCGGTGGGCGTCGGCAGTTCCTGGGGCACCCGGAAATCCCGGTTGGGGCTATAGCCCACCAGGGCTTTCAGGGCCCGGTAGGCCACTTTGGAGCCTTCTTCCGCCTGGGCCGCAAATTTTTCCACCCCGCCTTCATACATGGCCAGGCGGTACCGGTCGCTCTCCTTGACGTTGGGCGAGTTGACTCCCCAGGAGGCGGGTTATCCGTTCCCGGGTATCCCGCAGGTAGGTGCGGGCGTCGGCCACCGCCTCCTTACCCTGGTTGGCCAGGATCAGGCCGTAGTACGCCTGGGCCACCTGGAGCATGACCTCGCCCTTCTTGAGGTCCACCCCGGCCTTTTTGACCTCGATGTTTTGGGCCGCGGCTCTTTCCCGGTAGGCGATTTTGCCGAAGGTGTAGAGAGGCTGGACGAGAGAGAACGTCAGGTTGCCAAAGACGTTCATGCCGTGGAGCTTGTCCTTGGGGTCGGGATAGAAGAGGGTTTTGTTTTCGCCCACCTGGCGCACCTCGCCCCGCCGGGCATTGGGGATCACTCCACCGGTGACCAGGGCATCGAACTGCGGCCAGCGGTAGCCGTGGGCCTCATTTTTCTGCTCTTGGGCCAGAACAACTTCGCTCTTGGTGGCTTTGATTTCGTGGCTGTAATTCAATGCCATGACGGTGAGTTGTTTCAGCGTCAGCACCGGGGTTTCGGCGCCGCTGGCGGCCAGTGGCCCCAGCCAGAGGACCAGGGCCAGCAGTGCTCCCCCTGTACGGGCCCAAAAAACCATATCCCCCTCCTTTGTTACGGAAATTACGTGTGAGTCACGCTCTGAACCTGCGTTTCATGAACTTCAGGGCTCAGTCCCGATGATATCAGGGACGCCGGGAAAATTCACCTAATTTCTTTAAAAGACCGTTCCCTGGCCTGGGCCGCTGGGAAACAATTGCATCCAGCGCCGATAAATCAGTTACTATTAAAAATTAGGCTAATAAGAGGGGAACTTATGACTAAGCCCAAACGGATCCTGGTCACCGGCGGCGCCGGCTTTATCGGCTCCCACGTGGCGGCGCACTTCGTGGCCACCGGCCACGAGGTGGCGGTGGTGGATAACTTGAGTATGGGGAAGCGGGAATACGTCCCGGCCGGGGCGCAGTTCCACCCTTACGACATCAAGTCGCCGGAGACCGTTGAGCTCATCCGGGGCTGGCGGCCTCAGGTGATCGTGCACCATGCCGCCCAGATGAGCGTCCAGGTTTCGGTGAGCAATCCCGTCTTCGACGCCCAGGAAAACATCCTGGGGTCCCTGAATCTCTTGCAGGCCGCGGCCGCCGCCAAGGTGGAAAAGGTGATCTTCGCGTCCACCGGCGGGGCCATTTACGGGGATGACGCCCCCCTGCCGGCCCGGGAGGAAGACCGGGCCCGGCCCGAATCCCCCTATGGCATCGCCAAGCTGGCGGTGGAGCACTATTTGCATTTTTATCAGCGGGAACACGGCATTATCCCCATCGCCCTGCGCTACGCCAATGTTTACGGGCCCCGGCAGAATGGCAGGGGAGAAGCCGGGGTAGTGGCCATCTTTATCGAAAAATTCCTGGCCGGGCAGCAGCCCCTCATCAACGGCGACGGTTTGCAAACCCGGGATTTCGTCTTTGTGGGGGATATCGTGGCCGCCAATCTCCTGGCCCTGGACTATCCCCAGGCCGGGGCGTTCAACATCGGCACCGGCCGGGAGACGGATATCCTCACCGTTTATCTGAAGCTCCAGGAACTCATGGGCTCCCCCCAGGGGCCGGTGCACGGCCCGGGCAAGCCCGGAGAACAGCGCCGGAGCGCCCTGGACAGCACCCTGGCCCAAAATGAGCTGGGCTGGCAGCCCCGGGTAAGCCTGTCCCAGGGCCTGGCCCAGACCGCGGCGGCCTTCCGGGAGGCCGGGGCTCACTCGTGACTCTTTGGTGGCGCAGGCGTCCCGCCGGTGCCGTCGCAGGCTAACTTAATCATGGGTAATCATTGGCCTTGCAGGTGCCATGAAAAATCCCCCCTGCCTCTCTTTAATAAAGGGGGGGGTAAAACGAATTGGGCAGATTATTGGGCAGATTAAAGTCCCCCTTCGGAACAAGGGGGATTTAGGGGGATTTAGGTTTCCGCCCCCTACGCCTGGGCTTTCGATGAGAATTACGTTTTGAGAACATCTTGCCATAACCAGCAAGCCAAGGACCTTGGATGGAATAACGTATGGAAATGATGATCGAAGTGCAGGACCTGACCAAGTACTATGGTCCGCAACTGGCCGTCAGCCGCCTGGATTTCCAGGTGGCGGCCGGGGAGATCGTGGGCTTCCTGGGCCCCAACGGCGCCGGGAAGACCACCACCCTGAAGATCCTGGCGGGATTTTTGGCCCCGACCGCGGGGACGGCCAGGATCAACGGCCACGACTGCGTTACCGACTCCCTGGCGGTGCGCCGCTCTTTGGGGTATGTGCCGGAGAACGTGGCCATCTACCCCGACCTCACCGTGACCCAGTTCTTGCGGTTCGCCGCCCGGGCCAAGGGGGTGTCGGCCAAAGGCGAAACCGCTGAAGTTGACCGGGTGGCCGCGGCCTGCGGCCTGGAAGAAGTCCGGGGCAAACTGGTGGCGGCCTTGTCCAAGGGGTTCCGCCAGCGCCTCGGGCTGGCCCAGGCCCTGATCAACCAGCCGCCGCTGCTCATTCTGGATGAGCCCACCATCGGCCTGGACCCCTCCCAGATCGTGGAAATCCGCCAGTTGATCAAGAACCTCGAGGGGGCCCACACGGTGATACTGAGCAGCCACATCCTGCCGGAGGTGAGCCAGTTGTGCCACCGGGTGATCATCGTCAACCGGGGCCAGATCGTGGCCAGCGACACCCCGGAACACCTCTCCCGGCAACTGGGCCAGGGGTCCCGGGTGCTTATGACAGTGGCCGGGCCGGATGACCAGGTTATGGCCGCGCTCACGGCCGTGGCCGGGGTGAACCGGGTGCTGGGCCAGGGCGAGGGAAAATACCTGGTGGAGGCCGACCAGGGCCGCGATCTGCGCCCGGAGTTGGCCCGGGTGGTGGTGGCGCGGAACTGGCAACTCCTGGAATTGAAGTCCCAGGAGTTCACCCTGGAAGAAGTTTTCATCAATCTGGTAACGGAAGAAACCACGGAAGACGAGTCATGACACAGCTACGCGGTTGGCTGGCGGTGGTCCGGAAAGAATTGACCATCTATTTCGGCACCCCGATTTTTTATATCACGGGGTTTTTCTTCCTGCTCCTGGCGGGATATTTTTTCTACACCAACGTCATCTATTACAGTATCATCAGCTTCCAGGCGGCCCAGCAGGCGTCCAACCCCCAGGTCGCCGCCCAGCTCAATCCCCACCAGCGGGTCTTCCAACCCCTGTTCTCGGTCCTGGCCATCATCCTGCTGTTTCTGGTGCCGTTCATCACCATGCGCCTGATGGCCGAAGAGAAGCGTTCCGGGACCGCGGAGCTGCTGTTCACCTATCCGTTGACGGACTGGGCGGTGATTGCGGGAAAGTTCGGCGCCGCCCTCTTTATCTATCTCATCCTGTTGGCGTTTACGGTCAGCTATCCCCTGGTGTTTGGCCTGGTTATCCATCTGGATTGGGGAGGTCTGGCCACCGGCTACCTCGGTCTGGTCCTGTTGGGGGCCGCTTGTCTCTCCCTGGGGCTCTTTGCCTCCAGCCTCACCGAGAACCAGATCGTCGCCGGAGTGGTGGGCTTTGCCCTGCTGCTCCTCTTCTGGATCATCGGCTGGGTCCAGGAGCTGGGGGCCGGCAGCCTGGGGATGGTCTTTAAATACCTTTCCCTGATGAACCACTACGAAAACTTCACCAAAGGGGTGCTCGATACTCGTGACCTGGCGTACTGCCTGAGTTTTATCTTCTTCTTCCTCTTTCTCACCAAGAGACAGTTGGAATCTCGACGCTGGAGAGCTTAACCGTGAGTTGGAGAGATCGATTCTTAAAACGCAATGTGCTGTATGGCGCCGGTTCGGTGGCGTCAGTGCTGCTGGTGGTGGGAATCCTGGTCCTGGTGGCCTTGCTGACCAACTGGCACCCCATGCGCTGGGACACCACCCGGGAGCAGACCCAATCTTTGTCGCCGGTCACCAAGGCCCTGCTCAAAGAGGTCACCGGACCTCTCACCATGACGGTCTTCATACCCGAGGGCGCCGGGGAACGCCAGAGCGCCAAAGAGGTCTTGCAGCTCTACGGGTACTACAGCCCCAAGGTCAGCTACCGCTTCGTGGACCCCGAGCGGGAACCCCTCAAGGCCCGGCAGGCGGGCTATCGCTTTGCCGGCAACGTGCTGCTGGACTACCAGGGCCGGCGCCAGATGGCCGACCAGCCCGACGAGAACGCCATCACCAATGCCCTGCGCAAGGTCCTGAAGAAGGAGCGCCTCAAGGTCTATTTTCTCACCGGGCACGGCGAGCGTGACCTGAATGATCCCAAGCCCGGCGGCTTCCAGGTCGCTAAAACGGCCCTGGGCAACGAAGGCTACGAGATCGAGTCCCTCAACCTGCTGAGCCGGGGCACGGTGCCCCAGGATGCCGCGGTGGTCATCGTAGCGGGCCCCAAAAAGCCGCTCATGTCCACCGAGGTCCAGGCCCTGAAGGCCTACCTGGAGAAGGGCGGCCGGCTCTTCATCATGCTGGAGGCCTTTGAAGATGGCGGCCTGCAGGGATTCCTGGCGGGCTACGGCGTGAGCCTGGACAACGGCCTCATCCTGGACGTCAACCAGGTGAGCCAATCCCTGGGGCTCAGCGCGGTCATGCCCCTGGTGTCCCAGTACGGCCCCTCCAAGATCACCCGGGATTTTAAGAATTTGATCACCATTTATCCCATGGCCCGGCCCTTGATGTTGCGCAAGGACCATCCGGGCGTCTCCCTGCTGGCCCTGGCCACCACCATGACCACCAGCTACGAGAAGCTGGGCAAAGAGTGGATCAAGACCGAGAAAGCCGCCTTCGATGCCAAGACCGACAAGAAGGGGCCCTTCACGGTGGCCGCCCAGGTCGAAATCCAGCTGGCCCCGAAAAAGAGCGAGCCGGCCCCGAAGGACGGCCAGGCCCAGGCCGGAGCGAAGCAGCCGGCGCCCCCGGAAGGATCGAAGACCTACCTGGTGGTTTTCGGGGATGCGGACTTCGCCGGCAACAGCTTTTTTAACCTCTTTGGCAACGGCGACCTGTTTTTGAACACCACGAACTTCCTGGCCCGGGCCATGGAACAGATTACGGTGCGGGGGGTTGGCAAGGCGCAGCTTTTGACCCTCAAGACCGGGCAAGCCTGGATGTTGTTCCTGGTTACCCTGGTCGGGGTCCCCCTGGTGATGCTGGTGGCCGGCATCTGGGCCTACCGGCGGCGGCGGGCCCGGCGATGACTCCCCGGCGGCTGATCCCTTATGTGGTGATTTTCCTGCTCCTGGTGGGGGCCTACGGCGGCCTCCGGTGGCGCCAGGAACAACAGGTTGCCCGGGACGAACAGGCCAAAAAAGTCTTCCACCTCAAGGAAGCCGACATCAGCGACCTGAGCCTGGTCCGGGGCAAGGACGAGGTGCGCCTGGTCAAAAAAAACCAGGTCTGGCGCCTCACCGCTCCCCTGGATACCAAGGCCGACCAGACCATCGTGGACTCCATGCTGACCACCCTGGCCCGGCTCCGGAAGGATCGGGACCTGGGGAAGGAAAAGGACCTCAAGCCCTTCGGGCTGGATAAGCCCGGCCTGGTGGTGAAATTCACGGCCCAGGGGAAGCCGCACCGGCTGGCCATCGGCGCCAAGGCCCCGGGGGGCCAAAATTATTACGCCCTCAGGGACCAGGACCCCCGCCTGCTGACGATCAGCATGGGAAGCAAGGATTCCCTGGACCGCCACCTCCTGGCCCTCAGGGACAAGACCTTGCTGGCCTTTATCTCCGGCGAAGTCAAGGGCCTCAAGATCACGACCCCCAAGACCAAAGTGGCCCTGGAGAAGACCGGCCCCCAGGCCTGGCGCTGGGTGGGGCGCCCTGACTTCCGGGTGCGGGGCGACCGGGTGGAAAAACTCTTGCGCGACCTCTTTATGGCCCGGGCTATGAATTTTCTGGAGCCTCCTCCCAAGAAATTGGCGGCCCTGGGGCTCGGCCCGGACCACCGCACCGAAATCACGGTGGCGACGCCGGCCGGGGACCAATCCCTCTGGTTGGGGACCAAAAAAGACCATTCGGTTTACGCCCGGCTGGGGGCGGGCGGGCCCGTGGTGCTGGTGGATGCCGCCCTGGCCACCGGGGTCGACAAGACCCTGGCATCATTAGAAGACCGCCGCCTGTGGTCCGGAGCCATTCCCGCCGTCCACCAGGTCGTTTGGGGGCCACCCGGCAAGACCTGGACCGCCGGGAAAGACCAGGATGTCTGGAAGATCACCGGGCCGGACCAGGCGGCCACGCAGCAGCCCGCGGTGCGCCTGGAGATGGCCCTGTGGAATTTTCAGAAGTTGGAAGGCGAACCAATCAAACCCCCGGGCGCTCCCAAAGGTCCCCCGACCTTTATCCTGGACCTCCGGGATAAGTCCGGCAAACCCCTCCTGCACCTGGAGGAGGTGGGAGTCCAGGGGAAAGACCGTCTCAAGATCCGCACCGGAGAGGGGAAATCCGCGGTTATGGTCCTCATCCCCCAGGCGCCATTCCGCCAGTGGCAGGAAGAAATGCACCGGCTGACGGTGACCGCCGGGAAGGCCGGAAAATCCCCGGAGCCGGGCAAGACCGGCAAGGATTGAATCGGGGTTCAGGCCGGTGAGACCTGGGTGCGGCCGTTTCTGGCCGCCCCCCGGCCTGTTGCCGGTTGGGGTTTTGCACCGCTCAACTGCGTCAGGAAAAAGGAAGGAGAACACCCCTTGAAGATACTGCTGACCAACGACGACGGCATCTATGCCCCGGGGCTGGCGGCCCTCTACCAGGAGTTGCAGCAACTGGGAGAAGTGGTGGTGGTGGCCCCGGAAAGCGAGCAGAGCGCCGTGGGACACGCCATTACCCTGATGACCCCGTTGCGGGTGAAAGAAGTGTCCCTCAACTGCGGCGTGGAAGGCTTCGCGGTGAGCGGCTTTCCCGCCGACTGCGTTAAAATCGCCATAGCGGAGTTGCTTCCCAGCCCGCCGGACCTGGTGGTTTCGGGCATCAACCTGGGTCCCAACGTGGGCATCAACGTCCTTTACTCCGGCACGGTGTCCGCGGCCACCGAGGCCGGCATCCTGGGGGTGAAGGGGGTGGCCTTCTCCCTGGACTCCTATGACCAGAACGCCGATTTTGCCGCGGCCGCCAGCCTGGCCCGGGAACTGCTGGAGCAGGTCCGGGGCTGGGGCGCCTGGAACAATGGCGTCTGTCTCAACATCAACCTGCCGAACTTGCCCCGGGCCGAAATCAAGGGGGTCAGGATTACCCGCCAGGATACCGGGCCCCTGGTGGAGCATTTCGAGCGTCGGGTCGACCCCAGACGGCACATCTATTACTGGCTGGCGGAAATCAATGCCCGCCCGGCGATCAACCCGGACACGGACTACGGGGCCCTGGCCCAGGGCTATATCTCCGTCACCCCCATCCAGCACGACCTCACCGATTACCGCAGCCGGGAAGATTTACAGACGTTGGAGTGGGGATAACACCCGTCAGGGAGGAAGTATTCCGGTTCGTTCCCCGGCGAGGCCCCTGGACCGGCGGAATGCCTGGTCCTCGGGAACCAGGCTCCCCCTCTGCTGCGGCAGTTTTTTGAACGCCGCCCGGGGGTTTTTTTCTTTTTAGGGATTGCTGTGAAAAAGCTGGTGATAAGACCTGAGGGAGGAGCAGACAAGCACGCGGGGGCGCCGGAAGGCCGGACAGGCGCCGGCCCCCCGGGCAGCCCTTACCACCGGGCGTCGAAAATGTTGGTAACTTTGGAGAGGATGCCTTTGGGCTGGTCCTTGGCAGCCAGGAGGGTCTGGCACTCCTGGATGCGCTCCTTGGCTTCGGCGTTTTTGGGAAACCCTGGATAATCCTGCGTAAGGGCCTGATAGCGGTCGATGGCGGCCTGGTAGCGTTTGGTCCGGTAATAGAACTCGGCCACGTAGAATTCGTGTTCCGCCAAGTCCTTGCGACAGCGGGTCAGATAAAAATCCACCTTGGTGATGTACTCGCTGTTCGGGAATTTCTGCTTAAGACGCGTGAATTCGGCTATGGCCTTCTGGGTATACGTCTGGTCCCGGTCGATGGTAGAGCGCTGGCGATAGAAGCACTGGCCTTCCCGGTAGATGCAATAAGGCACGGCCTTTTGGGTGGGATGGAGTTTTTCGAATTCCCGGTAGGCCTGGAAGGCTTCGTCGTACTTCTTTTTAAAGAAATACGCATCCGCCACTTTGAGTTGGGCCAGGAGGGCCTGGTCGCTGTAGGGGTAGCGGTCCCTTACTTTTTCGAAGGTCTCGATGGCGTCATCGTATTTCTTCTTTTTCAAATCCTTGATGCCTTCCTGAGGCCAAGACCTCCGGGGGCTTATCGGGCTTATCGCTTTTCCCGAACCAGCCCTTGACGGTACTGCAGTTGCTGATGAAAGCGACCATTACCAGCATCAGGAAACACTTGGCGATGGTTCTCGGAGTCATGTATTCACCCTCACTTAATACCTTCCAGGTATCTCTCGACCGCAATGGTGGCGATGGTGCCATCCCCCACGGCGGTGCTTATCTGCCGCGAGAGCTTGGAGCGGACATCGCCCGCGGCGAAGATGCCGGGAATATTGGTTGCCATGATCCTCATTGGTAAGGATGAAACCCCATTGATCCAGCTTAACCAGGTCTTTGAGCCAGGCGGTGTTGGGAACCATGCCGATGGCGATGAAGACCCCGGCCACCGAGAGCGTGGTGGCCTCGGAGGTCTTGACGTTCTTGAGTTCCACCGCTTTAAGCTCATCCTGCCCCTGGAACCCCGTTACCACGGTGTCCCGGTGGATTTGCACCTTGGGCAGCGCCATGACTCGTTCTTGCAAGGACTTGCAGCCCCGGAATTGATCCCGGCGGTGAATCAAGTGGATTTTTTTGGCAAAGCGCTCCAGGAAAAGGACTTCGGTGAGGGCATTGTCGCCGCCGCCCACCATGGCGATTTCCTCGATCCCGATAAAGGGCCCCGTCGCAGGTGGCGCAGTAGCTCACCCCCCGGCTGGTGAGCTTTTCTTCCCCGGGAACTCCCAGGTGCTTATACTTGGCGCCGCTGGCGATGATAATGGCGGGGGCGGTCACCTGCCGGTCCTCCATCACCACCGTGTGCAAGGGTTTGCCGGGAACGATGCTCCAGCACTTCGGCGCTCTTGATGAGGAGGCCGAAGCGCTCCGCCTGTTTCCGCATCCGGTCGCTCAGATCAAACCCGGTGATCCCCTCGGGAAAACCCGGGTAGTTCTCCACCAGGTCGGTGGTCATCATCTGCCCGCCGTGGATGAGCTTCTCCAGCAAAACGGCATAGAGCCGCGCCCGGCCGGCATAGATGCCCGCGGTCAGACCGGCGGGGCCGCCGCCAACAATGATGAGGTCGTAATCCCACGCTGGCATGTCGGACCGGTGATTTAGAGGGCTTTCTTCAAAGCGTTTTCAATGATGGAACGGGAGACGGCCCCGGTGATTTGCTCCACCACCTGGCCCCCTTTGAAGATAATCAGGGTCGGGATGGCCCGGATACCGTATTTTGCCGGAGTTTTAGCGTTTTCGTCCACGTTCATCTTGGCCACTTTGACCTTGCCCTGGTAATCCCGGGCCAGTTCTTCCACCACCGGAGCAATGGCCCGGCAGGGGCCGCACCAAGCCGCCCAAAAATCCACCAGAGCCGGCATATCGGACTTCAGGATTTCCTGTTCGAATTCAGCGTCGCTCACCTGAAGAGGTTCAGCCATGCGTGTCCTCCTAACCTGAATTTTAGGACTTATTTCATTATTACTACCTTTTTTAGGCGCTTTTTGTCAATGACTTTATAAGGGGCCTGAACCGCTCAGGCGCTCCCAACCAGGCCCTAAGACTGGCGGGAAGCGGTCCGGGACAGGGCCGGGCACCACTACCTTTTATAGGGTTTCTGATTGAGCCCCGGGCTCAGGTGCAGCGGCGTGGGTACCAGAAACCAGGTTATTCAATATATTTGTTCTCATCCTTATCGGCTGATCTCCCCCCGAAAAATATCAGCCGGATAACCTTGCCCAACAAGGCGATTCCCAATATAACCGCCACAATCACCGCAATGACAATCGCCAGATAGACACTGACTTTAAAGAGAAGTATCAGTATCGGAACCACAATTACGGCTACAACGATTACCAGGCATCCCGTGATGAAATCTTTTGCCCCCAGCTTGTCGATTCCGTTTGCCACTTGTCTTCCTCCAGGCGCTGATTGAATGGACGGAGGTGCGCGAGGCGCACCCCCAGCAACTTACCGGGCCGTAAGGCCCAACGCCCGGCGCTTGTTTTCCACGTGATTGATGATGAGGTCCGCGGCTTTGGCGGGGTCCGGCTCCACCGCAAAGGTGGCGCCCACGTGCGCCTCCAGGCCGTTGAGCAACAGGTCGGTGACCGCGGCGCTCCCCAGGACCGGGGGCATGACCCCCAGCACCGTATAGATCCCGCTGGCCACGGCATAGGTGGCGATGGTGGCGGCCTTCTCGGAATACCACTCGGGCGCGGCCGCGGCCAGGGGCAGTTGATCCAGGTCCACCCCCAAGGCGTTGGCCAGAACCGCGGCCAGGTTGACGATGCGGGTGTTGTCCACGCAAGACCCCATGTGCAGGACCGGCGGAATACCTAAGGCCTGGCAAATCCCCTTCAGGCCCGGGCCGGCCAGTTCGGCGGCCTCCGGGCGCTTGAAGCCCGCCTTGGCATGAGCCACCGCGGCGCAGCCGGTGTCCACCACCAGGATGTCATGCTCGATGAGCTTCCCGGTGAGGGTGGTGTGGCCGTAGTCGTGCACCACCTTGGGGTTGTTGCAGCCTACCACGCCCACTGCGCCTCGAATCTGCCCCGTCTTGATGGCGTCCAGCAGGGGCTCCCAGGTGCCGCCCAGGGCCTGCTCAATGACTTCCACGGAGAAACCGCTCACCTGGGCCACCGGGGCGCCGGGGATGAGTACCCGTTCCGGGCGGCGCCGGGGAAAATTCTCCACTGCCTGGGTCACCAGTTCCCGGCCCAGTGCCTCGCCGGTTTCCGGGGCGAAGGGCAGATGGGTGGCGCCGGGAAATTTGGCCTTGGGGGAGGTGGTGTAAAATTTCGTGTGGTAGCACGCGGCCAGGTCGCCCAGAGACGGCATGATGCACTGGTAGTCCACCACCATGGCCTCCACCGCCCCGGTGATCAGGGCCAGCTCCTGGACCAGGTGGTTGCCCACCATGGGGATGCCCTGGCGCATGAGCACCTCGTTGCCGGTGCAGCACAGGCCCACCACGTTGATGCCGCTGGCTCCCAAGGCTTGCGCCCGGGCCACCATTTCCGGGTCCTGGGCGGCCCGGACCGCCATCTCGGAGACCAGGGGGGAGTGCCCGTGGAGGATGAGGTTCACCTGGTCCGCCTTCAGCACTGCCAGGTTGACCTGGGAGGCCGTGGGTTTGGGCGTCCCGAACAGGACGTCGGAGATCTCCGTGGCGATCATGGAGCCGCCCCAGCCGTCCGCCAGGGCGCACCTCAGGGCCTGGACCAGGAGGCTGACCGCGTCGTTGTCCACCCCCATGTGAGTCCGGTGCAGCATTTCGGTGACTTCCCAGTCCACCCCCCGGGGGTCGATGCCCAGCTTCCGCCACTTCTCCAGCCGGGCGGCGGGGAGGCGCCGGGTAAAGGTGAGGTAGCCCTTCTTGATGCCGTATTCCTCCATCATGGCCAGGGCCAGTTCCTTGGCCTTGGCCAGGGGTGGAAGGTCGCCGGCTACCCCGAACTCTTCGGCCAGGCGGTCCAGTTTGCCTTGATCGGTGATGCCGAAGCCCGGCGCGGTTCCTTCACCCACGGCGAGGAGGGTCTCCACCAGGTCCCGGCCGTGGTCGGAGTGGCTTGCTGCCCCGGCGGCCACCATGCGGGCCAGGTTCCGGGCCACCATGATGTCGGCGTCGGCGCCGCAGACGCCCCGCTGGGGGCCGTCCCCGAAAGGATCGATGCGGCAGGGGCCCATGACGCAGATGCGGCAGGAGAGCCCCAGCTCGCAGAAGCCGCACTGGGGCTGCTGGGCGGCAAAACGCTCCCAGACGGTTTCCAGCCCCTCTTTTTGGGCCTGGTCTTTCATGGCCAGGACGTCGGGGTGGATGGATACGGGTTTATCGGGAGAAGATTGATGGTCCATAAAGATTCTCCTCATTAAGGGTTTATCGGTTCCGGTATCGGGGGTGCCCCCGCCTTGCTTTTCTTTATCGCGAGGATCATGAGAGCTGCTAAGATCAAGGGGGTGATCTGAAACGTGAAGAAGGCCATGACGGTAGTAATAAATGGCAAGAGCCAGACGAGGCACAGGAGCGCGGGCTCACCGGGCAGCCATCCGGCATTGTACCCTTCCCAGCCCAGCCAGGCCAGGGGTAATGCCAGTAAAGCGAGATCGTAGGAAAAGGCATAGGGCGTAAACAAGAAGGTGCCGAGGACCAGAGTCGCGGCCTGAAACGCAAAGGAAACCTTCCCCCGCCAGACATAAATAACTCCGGCCACCACAGCCGCCATAACCACCATCTGGATGATCATGGCAGGGGAGAAGCCGACTCCGGCCTGGGACAGGGCAGCAAAGACGGTGACCATTTTCTTGATCGGCAAAATTCCCTCCCGCGTCAGGCGCAGAGGGAGGGCAAGATTATTCCAGAAGGCGACCCATACTCCCTGGCCCAGGAGGAGAAAACTCGCCACAGCCAGGACAATGGCCGTGGACAAAGCCCCAAGCAACGCTTGCCAGCGCCGCCCCGCAATCAGCGCGACGGGAATCAGGACAAAGAGGTGTGGTTTATAGCTGACCAGCCCCAACAGGATTCCCGCTACCCAGGGGGATTGATTCAAGAGGAATAAGCCCCCGCCAAGCAGCGCAGTGGTGAGAAAGCCGTTCTGACCGTGAAAGAAGTTTTGAAATGTGCCCGGAAAGGCTAGGGCTAACCAGGGGGTCCACGGGTGGGGGGCAATCCGGCGCAAAACCACCAGGTAGGCGGCCAGGGTTGTAGCCAGCCAGACGCATAAGGAAACCAGGTAGGGCAGGAAGGCCAAGGGGTAAATCATCAACAGGAAGGTCGGCGGATAAAACCAGGGGAGGGGATAACTGATTTTGAAGAAGGCTTCCTGGGCCGCGAGAAATTCAGGCGCATGATAAACCGTCAGGGGATGCCCGGCTTGTACCAGGGCAGAGGCTATCCAATAGTGGGAAAAATCGGCCCCCAGAGGACGATCCAGAAAGTCGGTCAGCCCGGTTTTCGAATGCATGGCCGAAAGGACTAAAGCAACCCCAACCAGGACATAGAAAACCAGAAATATCCGGGGATAAATAGTGAGCCGTTCCCGGTTAAGCCATCTCACGGATATGCCCCCACTTGCCCGGGCTTCGTCCAGATGTGGATCCAAGGGTTTCACTGGACCAGGCGTCTGCTCGGCTTGGCGCAGCGCTCTTTCCCCAGGCCGGACCAAAAAATTGGCTCATTATACCACAGAAATGCCGCTCTCCCTGACCAAACTGCAGCCCCTGGCAATGGGAGCCACAAAAAAGCCCGGTCCTGGGGACCGGGCTTGGAATTGCCTTACTGCTGCTGAAAGATTAATCCGCTTCCATCACCGGCCGGGGCAGGAGGCCGGCGGCCTCGAGGATCTCCGGGACCTTTTCTTCCCATTCGATGGCCATGAGGTGGATGCCGGCGATGCCCTTCATCGCCAGGCACTCGTGGATCTGCTCCACCGCGATCTTGATGCCTTCCGCGGCCACCTTGTCCTTGGGCACGCCCTTCAAGCGGGTGATATAGGAGTCGGGCACGTCCAGGCCGGGGACGAACTTTTTCATGTAGTTCGCCATGCCGACGGATTTCAACGGGGTAATCCCGGCCATGATGAAGCACTTTTCCGTCAGGCCCATGTCGTTGGCCATTTCCATGAAGGCCTTGAAGCGCTCCATGTTATAGATGCACTGGGTCTGGACGAACTGAACCCCGGCGTTGATCTTCTTGCCCAGGCGCACCACCCGGAATTCCTGGGGGTCGGCGAAGGGGTTGGCCGCGGCGCCGATGAAGATTCTGGGCCGGCCTACCACTTCGGTGCCGCTGATCATCTTGCCTTCGTCCCGCATGTTTTTGACGGTGTGGGCCAGCATGACCGAGTCCAGGTCGTGGACATTCTTGGCCTGGGGATGGTCCCCGAAGGACTGGTGGTCGCCGGTGAGGCACAGGAGGTTCTTGATCCCCATGGCCGCGGCGCCCAGGATGTTGCTTTGGAGGGCGACGCGGTTCATGTCCCGGGTAACCATCTGCATCACCGGTTCAATACCCATTTCCAGGAGGATTTTGGCGGCGGCCATGGAACAGAAACGCACTACCGCGGTCTGGTTGTCGGTGACGTTCACTGCGTCGACGCAATTTTTTAAGAAGTTGGCCTTGTGCCTGAAATGGTCGGCGTCGGCGCCCCGAGGCGGGCCGCACTCGCCGGTCACGGCCTTCTGGCCGCTCTTAAAGATTTTTTCCAGTTTGCTCCCCGCGGAGAATTCGGCGGTCATTGTTTCAATTCCTCCCGTATCGTGGTGCGTAACCCGCCGTCGCGGCTGGTAGACCAATTTTTATAAAGCCGAACCTCGGTGAGCTTGTGGAGCTCTCCGAGATCTTTTAAGCGATCGTAAATCTGCTGCCAGACACAGGGGATACTCCCTTTGCCTACCTCACAGATGCCCTGGGAAGAGCCGCCGCAGGGCCCGTTCAAGAGCTGCTTGGCGCAGCGGGTGATGGGGCACAGTCCCCCGAAAAGATGAATTTTGCAGTCGCCGCAGGCCTGGCAGAACTCCTTCCAGACGCCGTGCTCCGTGGCCCCGCCAATGCTGGTGGTGTTGAGGCCCGGAAAGACCCTCAGATAGGGGTAGCGGGCGGCGACATACTGAGGCCCGACACTGCACGCGATGGAGACCACGGCGTCGACACCGTCTACCAGGTCGTCCAACGGTTCGATGTATTCGGGATCGCACTGCCGTTCGCAGGTGTATTCGGTTACTTCCAGTTCGTTACCGGCGGCTTTGCGGGCGATCCGGAGTTCAGAGGCCAGAATAGCCACCTCTTTTTCGCCACCCGCACAACATACGGTCACGCAGCCTTTGCAGCCGGCCACCACGATTTTTTTGAAATCCTTGACCATATCCAGGATTTCCGCCAGGGGTTTTGATTCCGCTATGACCACTGCGTTCCTCCTCTCCCATTAATCCAGAGCAAAAAAAAATTCCTGATTTTCCAGCTTATCGCTATCCGGGGCTTCCCGAGGTCCACGTTCCCGCGGGGGCTGAAAATACGCCGTGTTCCCTGGCCCAACCAGGCTATGACCGCTGAAAAAACCCACGGATTTAGACTTGTACAACTATTCACGTAATTCTATGGCGAAACCGGGGGCATTGTCAAATATAAAAACCAGAAGAATTTTCGGATAACTGGTTTGATTGGTCAAAAATTTATTGACAAATGCACTAGAGGTCTATTAAATGGGAGTCTATGTGAAAAAAAGTATGAGCTCCGGCTGGACCCTGTTCTGGGACCTTAAGGTCGTAGCCTGCTGAATAATCACCCGGTCCGCCTGGTGATGCCCATTACCTAGTCAATTATTACCATACCTTAAGGAGGCAGTTTTTATGGCGAAGTATGATCCGGTTAAACAGGCTGACTGGCAGATTGCCGAAATCGCCGAAGCGGAGATGATCCCCTTTGACGCAATGTGCGATAAGCTCGAAATTCCCAAAGACGAGCGCATCCCCCACGGCCAGAAAATTGGCCGCGTCGATTACATGAAGTGCCTGGAGCGCCTGAAGAACAAACCCGATGGCAAGTACATTGAAGTCACCGCCATCACCCCCACCCCCCTGGGCGAAGGCAAATCCACCACCTCCATGGGCCTGATCGAGGGCCTGGGCGCCCGCAAGCAGAACGTGGGCGGCGCGCTGCGCCAGCCTTCCGGCGGCCCCACCATGAACATCAAGGGCACCGCGGCCGGCGGCGGCATCTCGCTGCTGATCCCCATGACCGAGTTCTCCCTGGGCCTCACCGGCGACATTAACAACATCATGAACGCCCACAACCTGGCCATGGTGGCGATGACCTCCCGGATGCAGCACGAATTTAACTATGACGACGCCCAGTTGGCCAAACGGAACCTGAAGCGCCTGAACATCGATCCCCGCAACATCGAAATGGGCTGGATCCTGGACTTCTGCGCCCAGGCCCTCCGGAACATGATCATCGGCATGGGCACCACCAAGGCCGACGGCTTCATGATGCAGTCCAAGACCGGCATCGCCGTGTCCTCCGAAGTCATGGCCATCCTGTCCATCTTCAACGGCCTGGCGGACTTCAAGAAACGCTTGAACGAAATCGTCGTAGCTTACGACAAGAAGGGCAATCCCGTCACCACCGGCGACCTGGAAGTTGGCAACGCCATGATGGCCTGGATGGTCCCCTCCATCAACCCCACCCTGATGCAGAGCGTCGAGAAGCAGCCCGTCTTCGTGCACGCCGGCCCCTTTGCCAACATCGCCGTGGGACAAAGCTCCATCGTCGCCGACCAGATCGGCCTGAAGCTGTTCGACTACCATATCACGGAGTCCGGGTTCGGCGCCGACATCGGCTTTGAGAAGTTCTGGAACGTCAAATGCCGTTTCAGCGGCCTCATCCCCAACGTGTCGGTCCTGACCGCCACCGTCCGCGGCCTGAAGCATCACGGCGTCAACGCCGGCGCCCTGCCGTGCCCTCCGGGCCGGCCGGTCCCCAAAGAATACTTCTCGTCTTCTCCCGAGACCATGAAATGGTTGGAAGAGGGCGTGCAGAACGCGGTGCACCATGTCCGTAACATCAAGAAAGCCGGCATCAACCCGGTGGTCTGCATCAACGCCTTCCATTTCGACTCCAAGGAAGAGCACGATGTGATTCGTCGGGCCTGCGAGGCCGAAGGCGCCCGGGTAGCGGTGTCCAAGCACTGGCAGTTCGGCGGCGAAGGCGCCCTGGAGTTTGCCGACGCGGTCATAGATGCCTGCAATGAGAAGAACGACTTCAAATTCCTCTATCCCAACGAACTGCCCCTGCGCAAACGCGTAGAGCTCATCGCCAAGGAAGTGTACGGCGCTGACGGCGTGGACTTCGCCCCCGAAGCCAACGCCAAGGCCGAGCGTTTCGAGAAGGATCCGAAGTTCAACGAATACGCCACCATGATGGTCAAGACCCACCTGTCCCTGACCCACGATCCCAGCAAGAAGGGTACTCCGAAGGGTTGGCGGTTGCCGGTGCGCGACTTCCTGATCTACGGCGGCGCCAAGTTCATCTGCCCGGTCTGCGGCGCGATTTCCCTGATGCCCGGCACCGGTTCCGACCCGGCCTACCGCCGTGTCGACGTGGATGTCAAGACCGGCAAAGTGACCGGCCTGTTCTAAGCATGTAGGGTGCGCATTGCGCACCACGCATACATAACCAAACCGGCTTCCCCAGGCGCTTGCCCCGGGAAGCCGGTTTTTTTATGAGTTCTCCGGGGCTGGGGCTAACGGGCTCGGCATTTTTCTCCCTGTTTGTGATATTTATCACTTGCGCCTCGCCCCCCGGTCATGGTAAAAATCATCGATATCAGTAATCAAGATAGGTTCAGACTGGAGCCGGCCGGGGCAGCACACCGGTTCTCTGGCGTCCGGCGGGGCGGCCTCACCCGGCCTTACACCCCGATGACCACGGCGGCGGCCATAAATTTTCTGAAGTGAGGAGAGGTTCGTATGTTTGAGATAGTGGAACGTAGCGAAATGGCCCAGGGCACCATCGTCAGCAACTGGATAAAAGCCCCGAAGATTGCGGCCAAAGCCAAACCGGGGCAGTTTGTTATTCTGCGCGCCAATGAAAGAGGCGAACGCATCCCCCTGACCATGGCGGACACCGATCCGGCCAAAGGGCTGATCAACATCATTTACATGGTGGTGGGCAAGAGCACCGCCCTGTTCAAAACCCTCCAGGTAGGGGAATTCTACCAGGACGTCATCGGCCCCCTGGGGCAACCCACCCACCTGGAAAATGTGGGCAAGGTGATCTGCGTCGGCGGCGGCACCGGCATCGCGGTCCTGCACCCCATCGCCCGGGGCCTGAAGCAGGCGGGCAACTTTGTCTACTCGGTGATCGGCGCCCGTTCTAAAGACCTGCTCATCATGGAAGACCGCATGAAGCTCGCCTCCGACGATCTGATGATCTGCACCGACGACGGCTCCTACGGCCACCACGGCTTCGTCACCGACAAGCTCAAGGAAACCCTCTCCAAGGATAAGGATATCAAGCTGGCGGTGTGCATCGGCCCGGTGCCCATGATGAAGTTCTGCTGCGTTGTCACCAAGGAATTCGGGGTCAAGACCCTGGTAAGCCTCAACCCCATCATGGTAGACGGCACCGGCATGTGCGGCTGCTGTCGCGTGCGGGTGGGCGACGAAATGAAGTTCGCCTGCGTGGACGGCCCGGAGTTTGACGGCCACGCCACCGATTTCGAGGAGCTTACCCTCCGGCTGCGGTCCTATTGTTCCGAGGAGAAGGTTTCTTACGATCAGTACAAGGGCGGCCACGGCTCCGGAAAATGCTCCTGTGGCAAATAAGAAATTACCCGTGATGGCTTCAAAACCAGGAGGAGAAGGATAATGTCGGAAGAAGTCAAAGCCCCCAAAAAAGAAAAAATCCCCAGGCAACCCATGCCGGAGCAGCCCGCCAATGTCAGGCGGCATAATTTCGAGGAAGTGCCCCTGGGGTATACCCCCGAACTGGCCATGAAAGAGGCGCAGCGCTGCATTCAGTGCAAGGACCCCCGCTGCAAGCAGGGCTGCCCGGTGGAAATCGATATTCCCCAGTTTATCGCCAAGGTCAAGGAAGGCGACTTTGAGGGCGCCATCCGCAAGATCTGGGAAAAGAACGCCCTGCCCGCAGTCTGCGGCCGGGTCTGCCCCCAGGAAGTCCAGTGCGAAGGCATGTGCATCGTGGGCAAAAAAGACGCCCCGGTGGCCATCGGCAATCTGGAGGCCTTTACCGCCGATTACCAGCGCAAGCACGGCCGGGACATCCTGCCCCCCAAGGCCGAACCCACCGGCAAGAAAGTGGCGGTGGTCGGCTCCGGGCCTTCGGGCCTGACCGTGGCCGGCGACCTGATCCTCAAGGGCCATGAAGTCACCATCTTCGAGGCCCTGCACCTCCCCGGCGGCGTCTTGATCTACGGCATCCCCGAGTTCCGGCTGCCCAAGGAGATCGTCGCCTCCGAGTGCCGCTACCTCGAACGCCTGGGCTGCAAAATCGAAGTCAACGCCGTCATCGGCCGCTCCGACACCGTGGATGAACTCCTGGAGCACTTCGACGTGGTCTATCTGGGCGTGGGCGCCGGCCTGCCCGTGTTCCTGAAAATCCCCGGGGAGCACCACATCGGCGTCTACTCGGCCAACGAATATCTCACCCGCTCCAACCTCATGAAGGCCTACGACTTCCCCAACTACGACACCCCCATCGTCAAGGGCAAGAACGTCGCCACCTTCGGCGGCGGCAACGTGGCCATGGACGGGGCCCGCACCGCCCTGCGCCTGGGGGCCGAGCACTCCTATATCATCTACCGGCGCTCCCGGGACGAACTGCCGGCCCGTGGCGCTGAAGTCCACCACGCCGAGGAAGAAGGGGTGGAATTCCTGCTCCTGTCCAACCCCCTGCGCTTCCTGGGCGACAGCGACGGCCGCCTTACCGGCGTTGAGTGCCTGAAGATGGAACTGGGCGAACCCGATGCCTCCGGGCGCCGGCGTCCCGTCCCCATCCCGGGCTCCGAGTTCACCGTGGAAATCGACACCGCGGTGATCTCCATCGGCTCCGGGTCCAACCCGCTGCTCACCAAGAGCACCCCGGGCCTGGACCTGAACAAGTGGGGCTATATCATCGCCGACCCCAAGACCGGCAAGACCATGAAACCGAGAGTCTGGGCCGGCGGCGACATCGTCACCGGCGCCGCCACGGTCATCCTGGCCATGGGCGCCGGCCGCATGGCCTCCAACTCCATCCACGACTACCTGACCATGGGGTGGTAGGAAAGACCTTGGGGGAGGGGCAAAGGGCTTTTTGTTTTTCTGACGGCCCTTTCCCCTCCCCCAAACCCCACCCCAATCCCATAAGTAGGGGCGACCCGCCGGGTCGCCCTTTTTATTGTGCCTGAGCAGCACCGGCCTCCGTGCCCGCCGCCGCACTTTCCCGTAGGGGCGGACCTGTGTGTCCGCCCTGTTTTGGAAATCGGCTTTCTTTATCTCGTTCCCAAGCTCCAGCCGCCATTCTCGTTCCCAAGTTGCACTTGGGAACGCCATTATCCGCCCAAGCTCTGCTTGGGCACCTTAAATATTTTCCCCCAAATTACTCCTTCCCCAACTTCTCCACCCTTACCCCGATGAGGCGGATGAGTTTGCCCCGGGGGTTTTCCCGGCGGTCCAGGAAGGGCGTGAGGAGTTTCATGGCGTGGAACCTCAGGGTACGGGGGGAGCCGGTGGGGTGGGGCAGGGTATAGGACCGCGTGAAGGTCTCGAAATCGGCGAAGCGCACGGTGACCACCACGGTGCGGTAGGTATGGAAGCCCCCGGCGGTAAAGCGCCGGGACACCTCCCGGCACAGGAACCAGAGGCGGGAGAAGATGAACTCCAGGTCCCGGGTGTCCTGGGCGAAGGTCTCCTGCTCCCCCACGGATTTGGGCTCCCATTCGGTCACCAGGGGGCTGTCGTGCCGGCCCCGGATGCGCTCATAGAGCGACGGGCCCCACTTACCGAATCTTTCCTGGAGTTCCTCCGGCGTAAATCGCTTTAAATCCTGGACCGTCTTAATTCCCAGCCGGGCCAGGGTCTGTTCGGTCTTGGGGCCGATGCCGGGGATTTTGCGCACCGCCATGGGGGCCAGAAAGGCTTCGGCTTCTTCCGGCGTGACCAGGGTCAAGCCGTCAGGCTTCTGAAAATCGGAGGCGATCTTGGCCACCATCTTGTTAGGGCCGATGCCGATGGACCCGGTGAGCCTTTCCTGGCCCAAGATGGCCGCCTTGATCTGCCGGGCCAGGGCCGCGGCCGCCTCGAAGGAGCCGGTGAAGCTCAAGTCAAAATAAGCCTCGTCGATACTCGCCTCCTCCACCACCGGGGCATACCGGTGCAGGATGGCCATGATCCGCGCCGAGACCTCGCCGTACTTCCGGTGGGAGCCCCGGACGAACACCGTGGCGGGCCGGCCCCGGCGCCGGGCGGCTTCCGCCAACTTCCAGGCTGTGGAAATGGGCATGGCCGAATGGATGCCGTAGACCCGGGCCGGGTAGTTGGCGGTGGATACCACGCCCCGGCCCTGGCCGCCGGCGGGGTCGGCCCCCACCACCACCGGCTGCCCCTTCAGTTCCGGGTGGTCCCGTTCTTCAATGGCCGCAAAGAAAGCGTCCATGTCAAGATGGCCGATGATACGCATGCCGCCTCGTTAAAAACTCGTGAGCGTTGACCACAACCTGAGGGAGAGGGCCCAGGCTTGGTTGTTTTTCGGCAGATTTTCGTAGGGTCCCCGACCCCTGCCAAACCCACTCACCCAAACCCCCGTCAGGGCCGCGGGAGACCATGGTTAAGCCGGCCTCCGGAATCCCTCCAGGATGATTATCGTCACCCCTCTGCAGCTTACCATTTTTTCAGACGAAGCAGTATGGGCCTGAGAGAACGGGGAAATGAATTGCCAAAACCCGGCAACTCGGATATGAACAAAAAAAGTAGGAAAGGTCAACGGTCATGGAATGAGCCGCCATTTCCTGTGAGGGTAGGTCTGATGATGAACCGTCAGGTTGTGGCCGGGGCGGCCGTTGTCTTCCTGTGGTTGTCCGCCGGCAGCCTCGGGGCGGCCCAGGCCCAGGAAAGTGTTCCGGAACTGGTAAGAAAGTTGTTGCCCGCGGTGGTAACGGTGGCGGGGTTTAATGCCGCCGGCAAGCTCATGCGCATCGGCAGCGGCGTTTTCATCGACCCGGAAGGCCACCTCATCACCAACCTGCATGTTATCACCGGGGTGGCCCGGGCCGAAGTGAGGCTGCCCAGGGGTGAGGTTTATCCTTTGACCGCGACGGTGGCGGTCGACCCCAAGGCCGATCTGGTCAAGTTCGCGGTGAACCTGCCCCGGGGCGCCCTGCACTACGTGACGGTGAGCGGCGCCCGGCCGCGAGCGGGAGAACACGTGGTGGTGCTGGGCAGCCCTCTGGGATTGGAACAGACCGTCAGCGACGGCATGGTGTCGGCGATTCGCACTATCCGGGACCGGGGGGAATTCCTGCAAATCTCGGCCCCTATTTCTCCGGGTTCCAGCGGCGGCCCGGTGGTGAATATGACCGGCCAGATCATCGGCATCGTCTCGTTTCAGGTAAAAGGCCAGAACATCAATTTCGCCGTCCCCGGCTATCGGATTCTGGCCCTGCGGGACGGTCCCCCCCGGCCGTTGCCGGGACCGGGCGCCGAGGGCAAATCTCTGCCGCCGCGCCCTGGGGTGAACGTCCCCCGCCCCCAGATGCAGGTGCGGTAGGGGCTGAATCATTAACTGGTTCCCCTGACTGGGGCAAACCGCCGCCTCGCGGTTAAAAAGGCCGCGGCCGCACCTCAAACCCAGAGACTTGCCATGAAGAAAAAGACCTTAACTCTCCTGTGGTTAATCCTGTTCCTGGGGGCAACCTGTAACCTGGCCCTGGCCGGGTCTATCCGGGTCTTCTTCTCTCCCAACGGCGGCTGCACCGACGCCATCCTCAGCCAGATTAACCGGGCCCACAAGGAAATCCTCCTCCAGGCCTATTCTTTCACCAGCAAGCCCATCGCCCAGGCGTTGATTCAGGCCCAAAAGCGGGGCGTCAAAATCATCGCCGTCCTGGACAAGTCCAATAAGCGGCAGAAATATTCCGCCGCCACGTTTTTAAAGAACATGGGGATTCCCGTGTTCATCGATGACAAGCACGCCATCGCCCACAATAAAATCATGATTATCGACAACCGGGTGGTGATTACCGGCTCCTTTAATTTCACTATGGCGGCGGAAAACAAGAACGCCGAGAACCTCCTGATCCTGGAGGATATGCCCGATCTCACCCGGGCCTACCGGGAGAATTTTCAGAACCACCTGAGGCACTCCGTACCTTACCTCGGCCGGGAGGAGTAACCGGCGGGATCATTGGCAATCTCTGGGTAAATGCCTTATGCCGCGATGGATCTCCGCCATCGCGGCTTTCTTTTGAGCCATGCAGCCCGCCAAGGCTGGGAGGTATTTATAGCGTTTGCCAAAAGTTCTTTCCTCTTATCCCCTCTCCCTCCAGCGGGGGGAGGGTCAGGGTGAGGGGGGCTAAGAACAAACTTTTGGCAACGGGTATAATCCCGGTGAGGTGGCGCCATCATCGGACGGTGCTGCCCTGGGGTCCTTGGGATCCACCGTGTTCAGGTATCCGGGGTCTGAGGGAAAGATATGCCAAGATTCCTGGAAAAATTGCCCGATTTGGCTAATTGCTTGACAGTTTCAGAGAATTCTATGCTATCGTATTCACTGCAAGATAATTCGGCGAGAAAAGGCGACAAAAGAGGGAACGTGGTGGGGTTAAACTCGGTGAGAGAAATCCCCCAAACCATTTATTGATTGCGGTGGCCAAGCCTGCCGCATAATTTGACATTTTCTGCCTCTAAAAATCGTTGGGGGGAAGAGCTTTTGACCAGGGGGGATGGGGGATGAGAGGTTGGCGGGGGCTGTTGATCTTGGGGGGATTGGTGTTGGGGCTGGGGCTGGGGCCTGGGGCGGGACTGGCGGTGACGCCTTATGACGATGTGCTGGTGCAGCAGGCCGCCAAGAACATCCAGCAGGAGAATTACGACGAAGCCCTGGCGCAGCTGACCGAGGCCTGGCAGAAGGGCGCCCATACTCCGGAAAAGGCCTTCCTGTTCGGGCAGGTCTACCGGCTCATGCTCAACTACGCCAAGGCCAAGGAATATCTCCAGGAGGCCCTGCGGCTGAAGCGGGATTTTCGTCCGGCCCAATTGATGCTGGCCGACACCTACCTGGCCTTGGACCAGCCCAAAGAGGCCCGGCCTCTCCTGCAGGACCTGCTGGCCTCGGGCTATGAACCGGGCCAGACCGCCTTTTTGATGGGCGTGGCGGCCACCAAAGAGGGCCAATACAGCGAAGCCCTGGACTATTTCCGCAAGGCCGAGTCGGAGCCCAAGGTGGCCCAGGAGGCCAAGTTCCAGGCGAGCCTGGCCCTGGCCGCGCTCAACCGGGTCAAAGAGGCCAAAACCGCCATGGAGGAGAGCATTGCCCTCAACCCCCAGAGCCAGACGGCGGATTTCGCCAAGCGCTACATGGGGGTCCTGTCCCAGCGGGTGCAAGAACTGCGTCCCTTCCACATCACCGTTTCCTCGGCCTTTGATTACGACTCCAACGTCACCCTGGCCCCGGGCGGGGGGGCCGCGGTGGCCACGGTTTCCGGAAAGGCCAGCGCGGTGTTTTCCCAGACCGCCCTGATGGAATACACCATCTTGCCGGCCGGTCCCTTCAGCGTTTTGACCCAATACTCCTATTTCCAGAATTTTCATCCCGCGGTGACGGGTTACGACATCATGAGCCACTTCATGGGCGTCACCCCCACCTACAGCTTTAAGCAAGGCCGTTTATGGCTGCCCATGAATTTTACCTATATGGACCTGCAGTCAGACAAATATTACACCGGCGTCAACGTGACCCCCACGTACCTCCACCTGCTGACGCCGAAGCTCGGCCTGGAAGTGGGAGCCAAGTATAATCGCCAATACTATTGGTCCCCCGTCTATCTGACCCAGGATAACCGCACCGGCAATGCCTGGGGGGGCAACGTGGGGTTGTACTACTTTTTCAAAAAGCAGACGGGGTTCGTCCAGGCCCGCCTGGGCTATCTGCACAACAACACCACCGGCAGCAACTGGGACAGCTCCAGCTATAATCTGCTCCTGTCGCTGCTCTGGCCCGTCACCGAGAAGTTAAAATACAATATCTTCCTGGACCTCACGCAACAGCCGTATGACAACACTTTTTACAACGGCGCCACCGTGGGCAACGTCTTTGGGGCGCCCCTGCTCCCCCAACCCAAGCGGCGGGACCAGATTCTCACGTTCGGGATGCAGGCCACCTATGAATTCGCCAGAGGCCTGGAAGGCGGGATTCACTGGTATTTTATCCGTGATAACTCCAACGTCAATCTGTATAATTATAGCCGTCACATCGCCGGCGGCCAGCTCTCCTACCATTACTAACGGAAGCTCCGGCCGGCCAAAACCTGGAATGCAGCGCCTCCGGGTGATCGTCCCTCATCTTAAGTTAGGCGTTAGGGCCTAACTTTTTCAGCCTCTCCACCGTCCCGGGGCAAGAGGGAAGCCGATCGTCCAGACATGCTCCCCTGATCACTGCCAAAGGGAGGAACTGTCTGAAGTGTTTATAATTTCATTAAATAAATGGTCATCTAAATTCATGGACAGAGTTAAGCTCTACTGACTTAACCGGAGTAGCAGATAAAGCCAAACCCGCTGTGAGGTGGGGACGGAAAGCCACGGGTCTCGACAGGTGGTAAGAGACGGCCGGGTTGCCTGGGAAACAAGGCAAGCCGGCGGTTTTATTTTCGCTTGATCTATTTTTTTAGGGTTTAAGTTCCTCTCTCGTAACCAATGTTGGGGATTGCTCCCGGCAGGAGTTCATGGTCTCAGTCCATGTGGGACCGGGGGGCCAGATCAATAAAGGAGCCCGATTATGAAAAAGTACACATTCTTTTGGGTAGTATTCATGATCCTCTTATTCCAGGTGGGGCTGCTGGCCGCCGCCCAGGGGGACGTGGTGGGACGCCTCACTCAGGTGGAAGGTCGGGTCGACATTCTCAGAGGCGGGCAGCTCCCGGCCACCCCGGTTAAGGTCGAGGATGGAGTGCAGGCGGGCGATGTGCTCCGGACCAAGTCCCTGTCCAAAGCCCAGATCACTTTTATTGATAATTCCACCCTGACGATTTCCCCGGATAGCCGGATAGGCATCGAAGCCTACATGTTCGACTCCGCCCAGAAAAAGCGCAATGCGGTGATCCAACTCTTCAAGGGCCTGGCCCACGTCGTGGTCAGTAAAATCTTTCAGGCGGCCGAGCCGGATTTTGTCGTCAAGACCCAAACTGCCATCATGGGGGTTCGGGGCACCGATTTCGGGATTCGCCTCCATCCCAACAGTTCGGAGATTTTGAATTTTGAAGGCCGCCTCCAGGTGGGCAGCGTCTTTCCGGAGGTAAGCCAACTGTCCCGGAGGGCCTCAAAGGTCGCCTACTCCTTCGGCTCCGGGGCTGGGGGTGGTGGTTGGGTTTTCTTGAATCAAATGCAGGGCACCACAGTGGCCCGGGGTCTGCCCCCTACTTTGCCTTATGGCCTCAGTAGCCAGGACCGCGATCTGTTCATGCAGCAGCTCAGCACTACTGCCCCCGCAAGCGCTCAATCCTATCAGGACCAGGCTTTGGCCAAGAGCGGCACCGGCACCGGTCCTTTAAGTGCAACCGGTCCGATCTCAAGCACGGTTCAGGGGGACCAAACGACTCTAGCCCTTTTGACTACCGTCACCGTGCCGCCAACGGTGGTGTCGGCGGCGCCTCTGGCCCCGACCCAGCCCCAACATACCATTACGCCACCTGCCGGGGTGGCCATCCCGGTGTTTAACATCCTGGTGGCCTGGGGGACAGGGGCCTCTGATCTGGACCTGCACCTGACGGGTCCCCAGGGCGACAGTGTTTTTCATGTATATTATGGTAGTCCTGGCAGTTTGACGACCCAGCCCTATGCCCTGTTAAATACGGATGATCTTGGGACCAGCGGCAGCGAGGTCATCACGGTCCAGCAGTTCAATCAAGGCGGGCTTTACCAGGCTTCGGTGTTCAATTATGGCAACCAATCCACCACCAGCACCAACCTGTCCACCGCTTCAGGGGTTTCGTTAAGCGTAATTAATGGCGGCACCGTCGTGGACACATCGGGTGGCGGCAGCACCGTTCAAGGCGGCACTCTCGTGACCAGCCTGACCCCGACTCCTGATCTTGTCGGCAATACCTGGCTGGCAGTATCCATTGACCCGGCGACGGGCGAGGTGACCCCGGTGAATCAAATCGTCAACACCCCTGATGGGGTCGCCGCCACCGCTTCTGAGACCGCGGACCCCACCCCTGAGGCTCTCGGCACCGCTCCGGCGGCTGCCGCTGCGGCCCCTGAGACCACCCCCGTTGCGACTCCTGCGGCGCTCAGCACCGCCCCGGCGGCCACCACCGTTGCGACTCCTGCGGCTGCCATTGCAGCCCCTGAGGCCACCCCCGTTGCGGCCACTACAGTTGTCAGCACCGCCCTGGCGGCCCCCACCGTTGCCGCTCCTGCAGTTGTCAGCAGCGCCCCCACCGTTGCCGTTCCTGCTGCGCTCAGTACGGCTCCGGCGGTGGTCAGCACGACTCCGGTTGCCACACTTGCGGCTCCGGCGGTGATTACCACCCCCCCTGTTCCCACCCAGATAGCCGCCGTTGCGGTCCCTGCGGTGGTCAGCACCGTCCCGCTGGGAACCGGCGCCTCAACCCGGCATGGTCACCGTCGTCATCATGGTCACCGTCATCATTAATGAGGCCGATCTGCCCAGGCGCAGCGGGTCTCCAGCCAACGGGCCGCTAGGTTGAGGACCGGGAAGCTGATCTGGTAAACACCTCTGCCGGGGTGCTCTCCCCGGGTTCATATCGGCCCCGTTGTCACCGAGATAACGGGGCCGACTTCTTGCCTGAAGGCCGCCCACCAATCAACTGAACCGCGTTGATCAGCCAATAATCAAGAATTACATCGAATTGCCGATAACGCTGAAGCAGGCCTCGATTTTGCCTTAACTACGTCCGGGAGCTTGCCTAGAGGAAGTTGAGATTTCTGCTAAAGTCCCATAGCCTGTCATTCTGAGGGAGCGGCGCGACCGAAGAATCTCATAACTACCCGAAATACGAGATCCTTCGCTTCACTCAGGATGACAAAATGGCTTTCAGCAGAGGTTTCAAGTTGCAGTCAAAAAAACTGAATATTCAGGCCATGCTGCAGAGAGCGCCGCACGGTGAACAATCTCGGCCGCTTTAAAAAAGAGATCATGCGGCAGACTCAGAATAATAAATATTCTTTAATGATTGCTCTTGGGTATCAAATCCGACCCGCCGACGGGTCGTAAGAGGAGAAAACTATGCAGGTCCGTCAGGTTCTGATGTCTGCCTGGGTTGCCCTGGCTCTGATCATAATGGTTTCGGCCGTTGCCGCCGCCGGGGTCGTGGGCCATCTGACCCAGTTGGAAGGTCGGGTGGAACTCCTGAAACGCGGCAAGGTGCCCGCCATTCCCCTTAAGGTAGACGATACGGTGGAGCCCGGGGATGTCGTCCGCACCAAGTCCCTATCCAAGGCCCAGATCACCTTTATCGACAATTCCATCCTGACCTTATCCCAGGACGCCCGGATTGCCATCGAGGAGTTCACGTTCGATCCCAACCAGGGGAAACGCCATGCGGTGCTGGAGATGTTTCAGGGGCTGGCCCTGGCCGTGGTCAACAAGATCATCAAGGTCGAAGAACCGGATTTTATCATCAAGACCCAAACCGCAATCGTGGGGGTGAGGGGTACCGAGTTCGGTATTCGCATCCAACCCAACAGTTCCACGATTCTCAATTTTGCCGGACGCACCCAGGTCGGCAATATCTTTCCGGAGGTGAGCCGGCTGTTCCTGAAAGCCTTCAAGGTGGCCTACTCGTGGAACAGTGGTTCCGGCCAGTGGGTGGTTTTGGGTGATATGCAGGGGACCACGGTGGCCCGGAATCTGCCCCCCACCATGCCTTTTCATCTCACTCCCCAGGACCGGATACTGTTCATGCGCCAGCTCACCACCTATAGCTCCACCCAAAAGCAACACCACCAAGGCTCGGGGCCCCAGGGCTCCCCTGGTTCAGATCTCCCGGTCTCCCTTACTTCTCCGGGAACCCCGACCACCTTGGGGACCCTGTCCACCGTGACGGTGCCGCCCAAGGTGGTGCCCACGCCCCAAACCATCCCTTTACCGCCGGCCCAGCCGACCCATCCGACCCAGCCCACCGAGCCTGGGGGATACTCTATTAATCAGTATTAGGGTAGCGTTTCAGGAAAACCTTAAAAAACAAAAAACCCCTGGTTCCCTCTCCCTTGATGGGGGAGGGTCAGGGGAGGTGACGAAACCATGCAAGATACAGAGCGTTACCCCTTACCCCAGGGCAAGGGGAATTTTAAGACGCTGACCTGGGGAAGTTATCTCCGCAACCCGACACGAGTCCCTTGCCCTCCGCATGACGAGGTCCGGGGGCCGGCCAGGCGCCAAAGGGTGGTGACGGTAGTCGGGCTTGAGGGCACGCCCCCGCGCCCTCACGTGGGATAAGGCAACGGATTCGGCACTCCCGGCATTTTCCCGAACCACATCGGGTTTTTCTCAAGATTTCGGAGGCTCTTGCAAAATTCCTTATTGACCACCATTGTCATGCTGAGCGGAGCGAAGAATCTCGTATTTTCAGAAGGTTGAGATCCTTCACTTCGTTCAGGATGACATAAAAACAGTTTTGCAAGAGGCTCTTCGGGTTCTCCGAACCGGTTACGTCTTTATTTCCACGGGGGTCCCTAAAAATATTTACTTATGCCTCATATCTCCTTATGATGGCAGCATCACCCATTTCCTGAAGCGGGCCAGGTCCGGATCGGCTTGATCTGCGGCAGCCTGCCGGGCCGGCCACCGGACCATGCCCTTAATCATCCAGAGCCCCAGGTTTAACTCATGATACGTCGCTTGGCCGCTTTTGTTCAGTCGCCCATCGCCCGCTGGACCGTCGGCGTCACCCTGGTGATGTGTGCCCTGCTCATCTGGCGTCCCACCTTCTGCGAGTTTTTCGAACTCAAGCTCTACGATCTCAAGTTCCGGTTCCGGGGCCCTATCCCGGTGGGCAAAGAAGTAGCCATCTTGGCCATTGACGATGAGAGCCTGAAGACCGTGGGCCGCTGGCCCTGGTCCCGGGACGTCATGGCCCGGGTGCTCACCCGGCTGAAACAGACCGGTCCCCGAGCCATCGCCCTGGACATCATCTTTGCCGAAAAAGAACAAACGCTGGCCTACCAAACCCTCAAGAAACTGACCGATGACCTGGCCCGGAAAGGGGTCCCGCCGCAGATCCTCAAACTCCTCGAGCAGGCGAAACAACAGGCCGATGTGGACCGTGTCCTGGCCGAGGTCCTGGGGCACGGTCCCCCCATCATCCTGGGGTTCTTTTTCCGGAGCCTGGGTGGCAGGAGCACCGGGGTTGACGTGGAAAAGCTCATGGGGTCTCATTTTCTCCGGGCCTCCACGTATAACATCGTGCGGCTCCGGGACACCAAATCCTCCCAGGTCCAGCTGGTCGGCGCCGCCGGGATCGAACGCAATCTTCCGGAGATCACCGCGGCCGCAGCTGGCGACGGCTATTTCAACATGATTCCCGACCCCGATGGCACGGTGCGCTGGTTTCCCATGACCGTGCAGTATGGCGGAGAGTTCTTTGCCCCCATGTCCCTGGTGACCCTGTCCCATGCCCAGGGGCGAGCCCCCATGGCCATCAGCCTGTCCCGGTGGGGGGTGGATTGGGTTCGCCTGGGGCGGCGATCAGTGCCGGTGGACCGCTATGGCCGCATGCTCATCAATTACCTGGGCCCCGAGGGCAGCATCCCCACCTACTCCGTCGCCGCCCTCATGAACGGCACCCTGCCGGCCGAGGCCCTGAAGGACAAGATCGTCATCATGGGGGCTACCGCGGTGGGCATCTATGACCTCCGGGTAACGCCTTTCTCCGGGACCTTCCCCGGGGTGGAGGTCCAGGCCACCATTATGGACAACCTGCTCCGGGGCAATTTTATCCGTACCCCATCCTTCGGCCTGATCATCATGCTGCTGGTCCTGATAGGCCTGGGAGTGATGCTGGGCCTGATATTGCCCCGGCTCTCCGCCGCCTGGGCCTTCATCTTTATTCTTGGAGCCACCGAAAGCTATTTGGGACTCAACTATTTCCTGTTCACCCGCCAGGGCCTGCAGTTGGAACTGTTCTACCCCCTGGCCCTCATGATCCTGGTTTACCTGGGGGTTACCATGCACCGGTTCCTGGCGGAGGAACGGGAGCGGGAGCGGGTCCGGAAGACTTTTGAATCCTACGTGGCCCCCGCCGTTGTCCAGGAGATGCTGAAGCACCCCGAGCAGTTGCGCCTGGGGGGGGAGCGCCGGGAGATCACCTTGCTGTTCACCGACATCCGGGGCTTCACCACGATGTCGGAAAACCTGGACCCCGAGGCTTTGGTGAAACTCCTCCACGACTTCCTCAATCCCATGAGCAATATCATCATCAACCTGGGTGGGACCATCGACAAGTACATGGGCGACGCCATTATGGCCCTTTTCGGGGCCCCGCTCCTCCAAGCGGATCATCCCCGCCTGGCCTGCCGGGCCGCCCTGGAGATGGTGTCCAGTCTGGATGCCTTGAACCGGAGCTGGGCCGAGGAGGACCGTCCCCCCCTGAAGGTCGGCATAGGGGTCAACACCGGCCCCGTGGCCGTGGGCAACATGGGCTCCGAGCGGCTTTTCGACTACACCGCCATCGGCGATAACGTCAATCTGGCCTCCCGCCTGGAGGGGCTCAACAAATATTACGGCACCAGCATCCTCATCAGCGACTCCACCGCCAAGGCCCTGGGAAACGGCTTCATCCTCCGGGATATGGACATGGTCAGGGTCAAGGGCAAGGTTAAAGGGGTCCGCATCCATGAATTGCTGGGAGAGGGCGAGCCTGACCCGGAGATGGCCCACTTCCTCGAGTTATACCATCGGGCCCTGGCCCTTTACCGGGAGAAAGACTTCGCCGGGAGCATAGCCGTCTTTGCCCAGACCCTGGAAGTGCGCCCCGGTGACGCCACCTGCCAGCGGTATATCACCCTGGCCCAGAAACACCACGAGACTCCCCCCGCCGATGACTGGGAAGCGGTCACTATTATGGATGGGAAGTAAGATGGTGGGGCCAGGGACAACTTGGAGATTCTTAAATCCCCCTAAATCCCCCTTGGTCAAAGGGGGACTTTAGCTGCAATTTCTTATAGTTCCACCCTTTGCTCAAGGGGGGCAGGGGGGATTTTGCTAACCACTGGGAAATTTTCCCTAAAATTCCCCTTTAATAAAGGGGGACTTACAACCTCCGTTCCCAATCTCTCCTTGGTTAAAAGAATATATGTGCAGCCTCAGACAGGTTTTATAAGAGGTTCCCCTCATGGCCGCAGCCTGTCTGATAGTTAGGCCAGGCGCAGTTGGGCCAGGGAGGCCCGGGCGCCGCCGCCGCTGATGTCCGGAATAATCTTCAATTCGAGCCCGGTTACCCCGTCGAGATCGACGTCGTAGTCTTCGACCTCGCCCGCGGCCGCCAGGGGATTGAAGTTATACTGCTGGCGCACAATCTCCCGGTACGACTGACCGCGGTCTGACGACCACCGTAAAACGAACTCTTGAGTGCGCTCCTGCTCATTTTCCTGGAACACCAGATGGATCCGCTGGAGTCTTTGCGGCTCATCAAAAAGCAGGCGGATCGTCTGCTCTCCGGGCTGCGAGGCCCACCAACCCGAACCCGTGCCCGGAATCAGGGCCGCTTCAACCGGGTAGCCGACGGCTTCAGACGTGATTTCGACGTGTGCCAGGCGTTCAAGGTCCAGCCAGCCGGGCTCGGCGGCTGCGATCTCACCAGGGCCAGGGCCGATAATGCTCTTGCGCATCGAGTTCCTCCTCAGGTCTCACTCATCGTCACCGCATAACGGCGATCTGCCGCGTCGCGGTTGGTCCGCACCTGCGGCACTAGGTTATTTCAGGTTGTCAGGTTCAATACAATCGTGAATTACTTTGAGGTAATACATGTATGCTTATAACTACAAACAATATTTTCAATCTAATCTTTTATAAATATACTTAATCTGATCGTCAGGGAAAGTCATTATCAATTTATCACCCTCAGGAGATAGAAAAAACGTTCCCCAATAATCGGAGACTACTTTTATTCTCCCATCATTAAGCATACTCCACTTTCCCCGCGTATCAGAAGAGTAAAATTCCAAAGTGTTAGTGCTAAATACTTCAAGGTTCCCCCATTTTTTTTCGGCAGTCTCGTTAGGATGCTTAAACTCGCTCGTTTCGATCATTTCTTGCAGCTGCCATTTGCCAATTATTGAGACGTTGTGTTGGTCAGCGCCGGCCCAAGCCGGGATGCCGGCGGGGTCCCGCAGGTCCAGGCTCTGGCTGCCCTTTTTCACCTCCGCGGCGATAAGGGTCGGTTTGCCTTGAAAGGTGATGTGGGAGCCGGTGATCTCCACCTGATCCTTGGGTGCGAAGAAGAGGCCTGATTTTTCGAGGAACTGACCGGGCCCCAAGTAAACCCGGAGGGTCTCCCGGCTCGTCTTCAGAGTCAGACTCACCCCGTAACCCTTGCCCCGGTCGGTGATCTTGGCCACCGAGACGACTTCGCCCCTGACCGTCTCCACGGTTTTTGGGTCGTACATCCGGTCGTACACGGCCCCGTCTTCCGGCCCCGGGGCCCCCTGGTTTTGGGGCCCGCAGGCCAGGGTAAGAGCCAGGATGAGCGCCAAAGCCAATATCGGACCGTTTCCTTGCATGCCTCTGCTCTCCTTAACTAAGTCTCCCCGGCAGGGCGGGGCCTTTGACCCCACGTGACAAATCCTTTACTGCTCAGGTCAATTATTATTCGCCGTGGAAAAGAGATTATCTTTCCCCTCACCCTGGTCCTCTGCCGCAAAGGGAGAGAGGATTTTAGCCTCTCGTCACCAGCTACTCTCAACCTCTTATGTACGGCTCATGGTCAGTTGCCCAAGAAGGGAATCGGCAGGGGCTACCGTATGGACGCTGCTTGCGGAGGTCGCGGCTCAAAGAGGCGTTTGGCCACCACGAAGGCGCCTTCGTACGATGACTGGTGCAGATCAGTAATGATCACGCCCAGGCGGCGGCCGGAGGCATGGATCATCTTGCCGTCTCCCAGGTAAATTCCCACGTGTCCGATATGACGACCCCCGCGCCTAAAGAAGAGGAGATCTCCGGGCCGCATCATGGCAAAATCCAGATGGCGGGTCACTGGCGCACCTACCCGGGCCTGCTCGGAGCTGGATCGAGGCAGGTCAATATTGGCTTTTTTGTAGATAAACTGCACAAATCCTGAGCAATCAGTGCTATGGCTGGTTTGTAGGGAACCGCCTCGCCGGTAGGAAGCACCCAGATAATCCCGGGCCCGGGTCAGGGTTCGGTCCCTGAGACTAGCTGGTTCAGACCGGAGCGACCGCGGCGTTGAGGGCGGCGATACGCCAGTTAATGGCGAGATGAAGCGCGGCAGGCGATCGAACGGTCTCAGGGGTCTTAGGGATGCCATCAAGAATTGTCCTTCCCGGAGGGCAATGCCCTGCGTGGTGGGAGTTTCTGAAACGCGAGAGCTTTTGGCATAACTCTTTCCCATCCACACCAGGATTTTATCGCCGGATGGGCTCGCCCAACTGCCGGCTTGAGCCTGGGCCGGATTGGGGGATAAAGTCAGGGATAGAGTGAATGCCGCGGCCAAAATTATCCAACGCAGCCACCTTGCCCCTAACAGGAATTTTCTCCATGAATAGTCCGCTTCCCTGCGCAACTCCTCATAGCTTGCCCCCCTCAAGGCGGAGTCTCATAATCTCTTAACCAGGCCAGCAGATCGGGCTTATAGAACCGCCATGCCTTGCCCACCTTGCGGGACGGCAGAATGCCCCGCCTGGCATAATCCCGCACTGTAAAGGGCGTCAGCTTTAAAAACGCCGCCGCTTCCTCTGTGGTCAGCACCAGGTTATTTTCCATAAGCTCCCTCCCGTTTGCCGTTAGATATTATTCTATATAGCTATGAATGTCAATACTAAATTATAATTATTATCGTAACACAATAAATATTAGGCAAAACAAATAATATATGGGGTTAAACCTTGACATACCCTTATTGATAATTACTTTAAGGTCAACTGCTGGGTGGCCAGGGGCAGGAAGTAATCGACGGCCAGGGAAAAGCGCCAGGTGGGGCCATGAGCGTGGCCCGGCCACGATAATTTTTATATCGGTATGGCGTTGCCTGCCGCCAGCCGCCGCCAAGCGGCTGAGATATTTTGGACTGAGAGGAGGGGCAGATGAACAAGATCATGGGAGTGGGGGCGATGCTCCTGGCCGGTTTCTTGGTAATCCCCGGCAACCTGGGGCTGGCGAGCCCGGTCTTGGCCCAAACCAATCCGCAGACGACTGAAGAGCTGCGGCAGAAGCGGCTAGAGACCTTGCAGGAGCAGGAGCGGGAGGCGGCGCAACAGCAAAACACCGGCAAGCGCAAGCAAGACGCTCTCAAGCGCCAGCAGGATGCCATCAAGCGCCAGAAAGCCGTCGAAAAGAGCCTGCGGGACCTCGAGGAAGAAGGGAAATAACCCATCCTCAACCACACTATCAGAGGGAATTGCCATGAACCGAATAACCAAAATATCAGCCGGGCTGGCGATGGGCCTTTTTATCGCCATGGCCCTGGCCATTTTCCCGGTCGCCGCCGCGGCCCAGACGTTGGACCTCAGTATCGAATCCGACATTGGGGGCTCACCCCCGGGGAAACTTATTCTCACCGATCCTGCCGGAGACCGGACGGGTCCTCAGGACACGGACATCCACCTGACCAATCCGGCGAGCGGCCTCTATGACCTGAGGGTAATCGGCCGGAAAACCGGGACGTACACCTTGTTCCTCAAGGCTTATAGCGGCAGCGGCGGCACCTCGGATGTGAGGTTCCCCCACATGACCATCAAGAATGGCGAGGTCCATCACTACGACGTCAACTTTTCAGCCGAGGGGCCTAAGCTCGATGTACGGAAGACCCGGTAGCCACTGAGTAAAGATTCAACAGATAGAGTTAAGCTGCCGATAATTGAGCTTGACCACCAGCCGCATAAGGAGCAATCACATGCTGGGCACTATTTTAATCATCATTCTCATCCTTTTTCTCGTCGGCGCCCTGCCTACCTGGGGTCACAGCAGGAGTTGGGGCTATGCTCCCAGTGGTATCGTCGGGACGATCCTGATCATTGTTCTCATCCTGTTTCTCCTGGGGCGACTTTAGGCTGATTCAGGCTGCACCATAATGAGGATCGATAATCAACTTTCCATCTAATAAGGAGATCGGAAATGTTCCCAACTATTTACCTGACGCCGGTGGTCTCCCTGATTGCGGGGATATTAATTCTGCTGATCCCCAGACTCTTGAACTACATTGTGGCGTTTTACTTAATTGCCATAGGTATTATCGGGTTGCTACATCATTAGCAACAACTTTTCAACGAAAAGATCTGGCTACGGAACAGACTAAGAGCCAGGCAGGGGCTGATCCAGCCTCATCTAGAAAACATCACCAAGGGGTAAGTATGAAAAAGCTCATTTTTGCTTTGATGGTAGCAATCTTCCTGGCCGGAGGCGCGGTCGGCGCCCTGTCGACGCCTTCCTATGCCCAGGGTTATGGCGGCTATAACTATCCGCCCCCGCCCCAAAACACTTACGCCTCACCCTGGGTTGGGTCCAATACACCGTGGACCTATTACAACGGCGATTGGTTTTTGAATGGGATCCTCTATTACTTTTTCGGCAATAACTATGGCTGGGCCCCGTATTACTCCTATGCCCCGACCTACATTGTCAGGCCGAATGACTGGTACGGCCAGCGGTGGAATACGTGGTACCAACGAAACCCTCATTACTGGCGGAGTTTTACCCAACGGTATCCCTATTGGCGCAACCACAGATACACGCAGCATTATGACCGGAAATTCTATGAACAGCACCATCGCGGCCAGGGTGGCGGGTGGAATCAAGGCTTCCATGGCGTCCGTCCTGCCGGGGTCACCGGTCCTGGCGGCCATACCCCTGGATCCATCGGTCCTAAAGGCCATACCCCCGGTGCCACTGGTCCTGCGGTTCGGACCCCTGGGCCTGCCGGTCCGGCCGTTCATACTCCCGGGATCACCGGTCCTAAAAGCCATACTCCCGGAACTACCGGGCCTGCGGTTCGGACCCCCGGGCCTGCTGGTCCTGCCGTTCATACTCCCGGGGCCACCGGGCCTAAGGGCCATACTCCCGGAACTACCGGGCCTGCGGTTCGTACTCCTGGTCCTACCGGTCCTGCCGTTCATACCCCCGGGGCCACTGGTCCTGCGGTTCGGACCCCTGGTCCTACTGGCCCGGCCGTTCATACCCCTGGAGCTACCGCTCCGGCCGGGCATACCCCGGGTGCTCCCGGTCCGGCGGTGCGTACCCCCAGGCCTGCCGGCCCTGGCAGCCATGCCCCTGCCGCCACTGGTGCTACCGGCCACAAACCGGCCAAAACTCCTCCGCCTGAGGAAAAAGAGAGAAGGGAGCGTTAGACCAGGCGGGCTATCCCCTGAGAAAGCCGGATGCAGGGGAAAAAGCCATAATCAGAGAAAGGCTGTATGCCGGGGTTTCGGCAGCCAGGCAGGTGTCTGGACCAAGAGCCCCGGCGAAGGCCGCCAACGTACGTTTTCCGGGATCAGGTAACGCTCAACGGGATGAAAAGCTTGTACCAAACAAAAATTTCACCAGGAGAAAAAATCATGAAAATGAAAATTGCTTTAGTGACTCTGCTGTTGGTTCTGGTCCCGGTGGGGATGGCCATGGCGCAAACCCCCACCAACCTGCATGCTACCCTGGCGGCCGCCGGGAATTATAAGACTTTCTTGAGTATGGTGGATAAAGCCAATGTCAAGGAATTGACCTCGATGGCGGGCCCCTTCACGGTTTTTGCCCCCACTGACGCGGCCTTCGCCACGCTGCCCAAGGCAACCATGGACAAGATTATGGGCGATCCGGCCATCGTCAGGGACGTGGTCTACTTTCACATCACCCCGGGCAAGTACAAGGCCAAGGATCTGATCGTCCTGAAAGAATGCAAGACCATGTGCCCCACCGACAACGCCGGGATCATGCATTTCTCCATGATGGGCGACAAATATATGGTGAATAACGCTCACATCGTCCAACCTGACATGATGGCGACCAACGGTGTGGCCCAGGGTATCGACGCGGTGATGCTGCCCAAATTTGCCCCCCCCAAGAATCTTCAATAAGGGGAGCTGTTAAAGTAGGAAGCTGATCCCGTTAGTCCCGTTAAGCGTTACCTGATCCCGGAACCGTGCACCAACAATGTTACCGACGATAACCGAGGGGGCCTCCGGGCCCCTGGGGTCTGACTTTCACCATTTAAGTTTGAGAGGCCTGGACGACAGACGGTGACCTCCCAGGAGAGATGAGCAATGGCAAAGTCCTCCGTTCAAAATTGGCAGGTCTCGCAGTCTGAGCGCCGGAAGGCGGAAAAGTCTCTGCTCAAGGCGGGGGCCTTGCAGCGGGCGATTTTCAACAGCGCCAATTTCTCGAGTATCGCCACCGACGCCACGGGCGTCATTCAAATCTTCAATGTCGGCGCCGAGCGCATGCTGGGCTACACGGCCGCGGAAGTGGTGGACAAGATCACCCCGGCCGAGATCTCCGACTCCCAAGAGGTGATCGCCCGGGCCGAAGCGTTGAGCCTCGAACTCGACACCCCGATCACGCCGGGTTTTGAGGCCCTGGTCTTCAAGGCTTCCCGGGGCATCGAGGACATCTACGAGCTGACTTACATCCGCAAGGACGGGAGCCGCTTTCCGGCCATCGTGTCGGTCACGGCGCTGCGGGACTCTCAAGACGCTATCATCGGCTATCTGCTGATCGGAACTGATAATACGGCCCGGAAGCAGGCGGAAGAGGCCCTGCTGAAAGCGGGGGCCTTGCAGAGCGCGATTTTCAACAGCGCCAACTTCTCGAGTATCGCCACCGACGCCAAGGGCGTCATTCAAATCTTCAATGTCGGCGCCGAGCGCATGCTGGGCTACACGGCCGCCGAAGTGGTGGACAAGATCACCCCGGCCGAGATTTCCGATCCGCAGGAGGTGATCGCGCGGGCCGAAGCTTTGAGCCTCGAACTCGACACCCCGATCACGCCAGGTTTCGAGGCCCTGGTCTTCAAGGCCTTGCGCGGCATCGAGGACATCTACGAGCTGACTTACATCCGCAAGGACGGCAGCCGCTTTCCGGCCATCGTGTCGGTCACGGCGCTGCGCGACGCGGCAGGCGCCATCATCGGCTATCTGCTGATCGGCACCGATAATACGGCGCGCAAGCATATAGAAGAGCAACTGCGCTGGACCGAGGAAAGCTTCCGGTTGATGGTGGAGAGCGTGACCGACTACGCCATCGTCATGCTGGATCCGGAGGGGCTCGTGGTCAGCTGGAATGCCGGCGCGGAGCGGATCAAGGGCTACAGCGCCGAGGAGATCGTCGGGCAGCACTTTTCACGGTTTTATCTCGCAGAAGACATTCAGAGCGGCAAGCCCCAGCGCGACCTGGACGTGGTGGCAGACCAGGGACAATTCGAGGACGAGGGCTGGCGGGTGCGCCAGGACGGGTCAACCTTCTGGGCCAACGTGGTCTTCACCGCGATCCGGGATCAGCGGGGCCGCCTGCGCGGCTTTGCCATGCTGACCCGGGATCTGACCGAACCCATGAAAATTGAAGCGGCCCTGACGAAAGCCAAAGATGCCGCCGATGCCGCCAATCAGGCCAAGAGCGCTTTCCTGGCCACCATGAGCCATGAACTGCGCACCCCGATGAACGCCATCCTCGGTTACAGCGAAATCTTGATGGAAGATGCCCAGGATAAGGGGCAGGAAGAATTTATCCCCGACCTGGAGAAGATTCATGCCTCGGGCAATCATCTCCTGAGCCTGATCAACAATATTCTCGACCTGTCCAAGATCGAAGCCGGCAAAATGGATCTGTTCCTGGAATCTTTTGGGATTTCCCGGGTGATCGAAGATGTCGTCACCACCATCAGGCCGCTGGTGGAAAAGAACGCCAATACGCTCCAGGTTCACTGTGCCGCTGATCTGGGCGCCATGCATGCCGACCTGACCAAGGTCAGGCAATCCCTGTTTAACCTGCTCAGCAATGCCTGTAAATTCACCGAACATGGCACCATCACCCTGGAAGCCTCTCGCGAGGTCATGGACGGCGTCGACTGGATTACCTTCAGCGTCAGTGACACGGGCATCGGCATGGCCCCGGACCAGATGGAGAAGCTGTTTCAACCTTTCGTTCAGGGCGATGCCTCAACCTCACGGAAATTCGGCGGCACCGGGCTGGGGATGACCATCACGCATCGGTTCTGCGAGATGATGGGTGGCGAGATCACCGCCAAGAGTGCGCCCGGGAGCGGCACGACCTTCACGATTCGGCTCCCGGCCCAGGTCCAGGTTCAACCTCCGGCAGCCGCGCCCTTCATCGACTCCCCTGAGACGATAGTCCCGGAGGGCTCGAGTACCGTTCTGGTCATTGAAGATGATCCCAATACCCGTGAGCTCCTGAAACGTTTTCTGAGTAAGGATGGTTTTCACGTCAAGACCGTTTCCGAGGGTGAAGAAGGCTTGCGCCTGGCCAGGGAACTTAAGCCTGACGTCATTACGCTGGACGTGATGATGTCGGGCCTGGACGGTTGGGCGGTGTTGACGGAACTCAAGGCCGATCCCGCCTTGGCCGACATACCCGTGGTAATGGTGACTTTCGTGGATAATAAGAACCTGGGCTACGCCCTGGGAGCCTCGGATTACCTGACCAAGCCCATCTCGCGTCAGCGCCTGTTGACCGTTCTGGAAAAGTATCGGCGTGATCCTCAACCCGGTCCGGTTCTGGTGGTCGAAGACGATCCCGATACGCGGAAGATTCTCCGGCGTTTGCTGGAGAAAGAAGGGTGCCAGGTGATCACGGCCGAAAACGGGCGGGTGGCCCTGGAGCGCCTGGCCGAGAGCCAGCCGATGTTAATATTGCTGGATCTCATGATGCCCGAGATGGACGGGTTTCAATTTATCGAACGCGTCCGCCAGCAGGAAAACTGGCGGACCATTCCCATCGTCGTGGTCACCGCCAAAGATTTAACCAAAGAAGACCGCGTGCGGCTGAATGGTTATGTCCTGGAGATCATCCGGAAAAACGCCTGTCCCCGAGAAGACTTACTGGCCGAAGTGCGGGAATTGGTAAAATCCTGCCTTAAGAAGACCACGGTGAAAACCGGAAAGAAACCTGCTAAGAAGAAAATTGCCTAGGGAGCCAAAATTGTATGTCCAAGATCCTTTTGGTAGAAGATAATGAAATGAACCGGGACATGTTGTCGCGGCGCTTGCTCAAGGCCGGCTTCGAGATGGTCATGGCGGTGGATGGCGAACAGGCAATTGATCTGGCCCGCTCGGAAGCACCTGACCTGATTCTCATGGACATCAGTCTGCCCGGCCTGGACGGCTGGGAAGCGACACGCCGGCTCAAAGCCATGCCTGAGACCCAATCCATTCCCATTATCGCCCTCACCGCCCATGCCATGGCGGGAGACCGGGAAAAATCCCTAGCCGCGGGTTGCAATGACTATGACACCAAACCCATCGATTTTCGCCGGCTGGTGGAAAAAATCCAGGGTTTTTTAGGCAAAGAGACGACTTAGCCAACCCATGTCCAGCACCGAATCCGACCCCGGCCAGACTGAAACCCAGGAAACCACTCCGGCCGTCCAGAGCGCTTCCGGTCCGGAGACTGATGCCGGCCGCACCTCACAAGCCCTGTGGGCCCATCTGCGCCATGAATTGCGGACGCCCCTGAACGCCATCATCGGCTATAGTGACATGCTGTTGGGAGACGCCGATGATCCGGGCCTGGCGGATTATGCCGCCGATCTTAACCAGATTCTCGTCTGCCGGCCATCAACTCCTGGAGATCATCAACGACCTCCTGGACCCAGACCAGGTCGCCTCGGGCGATGTCGTCTTTAATCTGGAATCCCTGGTGGCCAACCTGCACTACAAGGTGCGCATCCCCCTAAACAGCATCATCGGTTTCAGTGAGATCCTGATGGAGAACGGCGCCGAGCAAGGGAGGCTGGACCTGATCGCCGACCTCAAGAAGATTCACTCCGCCGCCGAACTCTTCCTCTCCCGGGTCAACGAAATTGTCGATTTTTCCAAGCTCGATGCGGGTCTGAAGGCATCCGGCCCGGAAGTCACCGGCCACTCATCACTGATTCACCGCGCCCTGACCAGTCTCCGGGAATCGGCTCAGGGCCGCGCCGCGCGTCACCGGCGGCGAAAGCGGCTCTATCCTGGTGGTGGATGATAATGCCATAAACCGCGACCTGCTGTCCCGCTACCTGGAGCGCCTGGGCCATGCGGTGCGGGTAGCGCCCAATGGCCGCCAGGCCCTGGAGATGATCGCCACCGGCGCCTTCGACCTGGTGCTCCTCGATATCATGATGCCGGAGTTGAACGGTTACCAGGTGCTGCAACACCTGAAGCAATCCGAAACCTGGCGGGATCTGCCGGTCATTATGATTTCCGCCTTGGACGAAATAGACAGCGCGGTGCGCTGCATTGAACTGGGGGCGGAAGACTATTTGCGCAAGCCCTTCAACCCGGTGCTGCTGCGAGCCCGGGTCCAGGCCTGTCTGGAAAAAAAGCGGCTGCGCGATCTGAAAGGAGAGCAACAGCGGCAATTGACTGAACTCAACACCGCCCTGGAACTGCGCAACCGGTTTATTCGCGAGACCTTCGGCAGCTACCTCTCGGATGAAATCGTCGACACGATTCTGGAAGAGGGCGGCCTGAAAATCGCCGGGGAAAAACGGCGGGCGACTATTCTCATGGCCGATCTGCGCGGTTTCACCTCTTTAAGTGAGCGCCTGGCCGCTGAGGAAGTGGTGGCGATGATCAATATTTATCTGGAGACCATGACGGAAATCATCCAGAAGTACCAGGGCACCATCGACGAATTCATCGGCGACGGTATCCTGGTGATCTTTGGGGCTCCCGTCCTGCGCCCCGACGACCCGCACCGGGCCGTGGCCTGCGCCGTGGAAATGCAATTGGCCATGACCTCGGTCAACGACCGGAACCGCCGGGCCGGGTACCCCGAGGTGGCCTTAGGCATCGGCATCAACACCGGCGAAGTGGTGATCGGCAACATCGGTTCCAAGAAGCGAATCAAGTATGCCGTGGTGGGCCGGGCCGTCAACCTCACGGCCCGCATTGAGTCCTATACGGTGGGCGGCCAGATCTTTATTTCAGACAGCACCTTGTCCGAATGCGGCGATATCTGCCGGATAGACAGCGCCATGCAGGTGATCCCCAAAGGGGTGAAAAAACCGTTGACCATCCATGAAGTGGGAGGTATCGGCGGGAATTTCCAACTCTTTCTGCCTCCGAAACCCGAGATGACCTGGACGGAACTCGATCAAGGTCTCCCGGTCCGGTTTACCGTGGTGGATTGGAAACATACCGGAGAGCTGGGGCATGGGGGCGCCATCACCAAAATAGCCCCTAATATGGTCGAAATCCACGCTGAGGTCCTGCCCTCCCCCCTGGCGAACCTGCGGATTTCCCTGTACGACCCCGACGGCCGCGAAATTGCCGACGACCTTTACGGCAAAGTGGTGACCCTCCTTACCGAATCCCCTCCTGCTTTCCAGGTCCATTTCACCTCCGTACCCCCGGAGGCCGAAACCTTTTTGGCACAGTTCCTTGGTGCCGCCCTTAATTGACATGGCGGATTTGGGCATTATTAATGATTATTGCCGACCGTGATCTCCAAGGTCGGAATAGCGCTTGATCGCTATCCATCGTCTCATCCCCCATGACTCCAAGGTGGGGTGCAAATTCACTCCAGGAAGGCAACCCCTCATGAAACGAATCGGAATTATTCTCGGCGGCGGGATTCTCTTGGTCATCGTGCTCTTCGCATGGTGGATCTCCAGTCGCCCCGAACGCGGCACGACCGGCGCGGTCAGCACGCATTTTCGCTTGCTCGGGCCCAACGACAAGATCGTGGTCGACGCCTTCGACGACCCCAAGGTCCAGGGTGTCTCCTGTTTCATCGCCCGGGCGCAAACGGGAGGGGTGAAGGGCGAATTGGGCCTGGCGGAGGACACCAGTGATGCCAGCATCTCCTGTCGTCAGGTCGGCCCGATCCAGATCCTCGGTGAGCTCAAGGACGGCGAGCGGGTCTTTGACGAGCACCGCAGCCTCCTGTTCAAGAAGCTTCAGGTCGTCCGGTTCTTCGACCGTAACCGCAATGTGCTGGTTTACGTGGCGTACAGCGATCGGGTGATCGAGGGGAGCCCAAAGAACAGCATCAGCACAGTACCGATCATGCGGTGGCCGGCGCCATAAATGCGAACTTCGTAACCTGAATCCAGTTCTGAAAGAGACCCATACGCCTCTGCCGGGGAAGTCGCGGTGACCTTGACGAAACATGCCTTTCTCATTTTAACTCTGCAACCGGAGGACTGACTGATGGACCGATTTGTTTGTATCCATGGGCATTTTTATCAACCGCCCCGAGAAAGCCCCTGGCTGGAGGCCGTTGAGATCCAAGATTCGGCGTTCCCCTACCACGACTGGAACGAGCGGGTCACCGCCGAATGCTACGCGGCAAACGCCGTGTCGAGACTCTGGGATAAGGAAGGACGCATCGCTCAACTGGTGAACAATTATGCCAGTATAAGCTTCAACTTCGGTCCGACGGTCTTGCTCTGGATGCAGAAGTATGCCACCGACGCCTATGAGGCCATTCTAGAGGGTGACCGGCAGAGCGTGGAGAAATTCTCCGGTCATGGCAATGCGATTGCCCAAGCTTACAATCACATGATCATGCCGCTGGCCAACAGCCGCGACAAGAACACCCAGATTATCTGGGGCATCAAAGATTTTGCCTATCGTTTTGGACGCAAGCCGGAAGGGTTGTGGCTCCCGGAGACGGCGGTAGATCTGGAAACCCTGGACCTCATGGCCCAACACGGTATCGCGTTTGCCATACTGGCCCCTCGACAGGCCAGCCGGGTGCGGCCCCTTGATGGTAATGAATGGCAGGATGTGAGTGGCGGGAAAATCTATCCCGCCATAGCCTACCAGGTGTCGCTGCCGTCCGGCCGCGTCATGAACTTATTCTTTTACGACGGCCCCATTGCCCAGGCCCTGGCCTTTGAAGGCTTGCTTGACAACGGCGAGGTGTTTGCCAACCGGCTGCTGGCCGCCTTCGCCGACGACTCGCCTCGCCTCGTCCACATCGCTACGGACGGCGAAAGCTATGGGCATCATCATCATCACGGCGACATGGCCCTGGCGCATGCGCTCCATTACCTTGAGTCCAACGGATTGGCAGAGGTGACGAATTATGGCCGGTTCCTGGAGGAGCATCCCGCGGCGTTCGAAGTGGAGATCTTTGAAAACAGCTCGTGGAGCTGCGAGCACGGCATAGAACGTTGGCGGTCCGATTGCGGGTGCAACAGCGGCGGCCACCAGGGATGGAACCAGGGTTGGCGAGCCCCTCTGCGTACCGCCCTGGACTGGCTCCGCGATGCCGTGAACCCGGCTTATGAACAACTGGCCAAGCAGTTTCTGACCGATCCCTGGGCGGCTCGAGAAGACTATATCGATATCATTGTGGATCGAGCCCCCGAGCGCATCACGGCGTTTTTGGTCAGCCAAGCCACCCGGCCCTTAAGCTCCGAGGACGAAATCACGGTCCTGAAGCTCATGGAGCTCCAACGCCACTTGATGCTCATGTACACCAGTTGCGGTTGGTTTTTTGACGAGCTTTCCGGGCCTGAGACGGTTCAGAACCTAAAATATGCCGGCCGGGTGCTGCAGTTGGCCGACCAGCTTTTTAGCGAACCCTTCGAACCTGGCTTTCTCGAACATCTTGAACTGGCCAAGAGCAACATACCCGAACACCGTGACGGCCGCGCCATATATGAGAAATTCGTCAGGCCGGCCATGCTCGATATGAGGGACATAGGCGCCCACTATGCTTTAAGCTCACTGTTCCAGGATATCGGGGAACGTAGCTCGATCTATGCGTATTCCGCCACTCGGGAGGACTACCGCAGCTTTCAGGTCGGAGGCTCAAGGCTGGTAATCGGCCGGGCCACGGTCACGTCAGAGATTACCCGCATATCCTCCAGCCTGTGCTTTGGCGTTCTCCATCTCGGTGACCACAGTATCGCCTGCGGCACCGGCGAATACCAGGGCGCGCAAAAATATGAAGCGCTGGCCCAGGAGATTTCCGCAGCTTTCGCCGGTGCGGACTTCCCGAAGACCATCCTGCTGCTGGGTAAATACTTCGGGACGTCCACGTACTCTCTGACTTCGTTGTTTGCCGATGAGCGGCGAAAAGTTCTGAACATCATCATGGAGCCGACTCTGAGGGAGGCTGAAGCTGCCTATAGCTCGATTTATGAGCACCATGCCCCCTTGATTCGCTTTCTGACCGGTTCCGGCACGCCACGGCCCCAAGTCCTGTCGGTCGCCGCGGACTTGTGCTTGAATACCAAGCTTCGCAAGGTGCTTCAAGAGGAGGGGCTTGACCCCGAAGTCGTGAGACCTCTTCTGGAAGAAGCTCATCTGGCCGGCGCCACTCTGGATGCGACTGCACTCGGCTTGTTACTGGCCGTCAATATTGAGAGTCTGGCGGAACAACTCCTCGAGCAACCCGACGACCTGGCTCGCCTGGAGAGGTTAAATAAGGCTGCCCAACTGGTCCGGACCTTACCGTTTGAGGTCAATCTCTGGAAAACCCAGAACATCTGCGACAAGATCCTGCACGCCCATTGCCCCAGCTTTGAGGAGAAGGCCAGCCTGGGCGACCAGAGCGCCCAAGAATGGCTCCGCCACTACGATGCCTTGGCCGAAAATTTTTTGCTCCGGGTGCCCGTATGCCCTGCCAGCAGCAAACCCGCACAGGGATAGAAGACCCGGAAGCCTCTCATGAATATGCCAACCGCGACCTATCGGATTCAATTCAATCCGGCTTTCGGCTTTAAGAATGCATAGCCAGTCATTGCCTATCTGGCGGACCTAGGTATATCCGGCCTGCACGCTTCCACCTTATTGAAAGCCGCGGCTTCGTCAACAGTAACCGGGTGCTGGCCCAGGCCCCCCGATAGTTTTAAGGGCAACGGCAGCGCCCCCTAAATTGACATTATGAATTTGAGTATTATTAAAAGTAAACCAAAGGGAAAATAATGCCTTCCCCTATTGGGCCGCAAGGGCCCGGCGGATCACCTCGAACCCCTTGAGCACCGCTGCATAACGGGGCCATAAAAGTTTTCACCGGAGGGAGTAAATGACCAAGCCCATCTTTCCGCACGAATTGCGCAGTTTTGCCGGTATGGACGAACTTATCGATCTGGCGCTGGACTTGCGGTGGTCATGGGACCACGGCGCCGACGAGGTCTGGCGCTCTCTGGCTCCCGAGTTGTGGGACGTCACCCGCAATCCCTGGAGCATTCTCCAAACCGTAGCGCCGGGAAAGCTTAAGGAACTGGCTGACAATAAAGCCTTGCGCAGCCGCGTCGAAGAGCTCAGCCGGGAGAGGAGCGCCTTGCAAAACGCCGCCACCTGGTTTCAAAAGGCCGGGGCCCCTG
>CAVXZU010000015.1:0-148482 GCA_963766185.1 uncultured delta proteobacterium
CTGGAAGTCGGGGTCGGTGATCCCCATGAACCGGAAGACGGCGTCCACGGAGGAAAAGGCCTCCTCCTCCAGGAGCGGGCCCATAGAAGGTCGCCTGGGGGAAGAGGTGGTTGTACTTCTGGTGGTCTTCGTGGAAGTGGCTGAGAAAGACCCCGGTCACCCGCCGGGTCCGGGCCAGTTCCCGGAAATAGTCCTTGTCGGCCGCGGGGTCCACCACCCAGGTTTCGGCCCCCTGGGCCACCACCAGGGAATGGCAGTAGGGATAGCGCCCGCCTTTGCGTCCAGGAACAAAGGTGATGGGACCGAAGCTGACGGGCCCGGCCGGCGCGGCCCGGGGGAGAGGCGCAGTCATGGACGCCCGTTACTTTTCCTCAATGACGTAAAGGAGATCGAAGCGGGCGGCCAATTCCTCCTTGGCCGGGCCCACCGCCTTCGGGGGCAGGTTCTTGACCCGGATGTACACATCCCGGTAGCCTTCCTCGGACGTGGCATAGGAGGAGAGCAGGCTGACGAACCGGGCGCCCCGGGCCCTGAGCAGGTCCACCACTTCCTTGATGAGGCCCGGGCGATCTTCCAGGCGCAGGGCGAACTGCACGCCGCCCTGGAGGATGCCGGTAATGTGCATGAAGGCCCGGAACACGTCCGACTGGGTAATGATCCCCACCACCCGGTCCTCACCATCCACCACCGGCAGGCCCGAGATGGTGTGCTCCAGCATGATCTGGGCGGCGTGTTCCACCGTGTCGTCCTGGAAGACGCTGATGGGGTTGCGGCTCATGATATCCTGGACCGGGAGTTCGGCCAGGAGGTAGTAAAGCTCATGGACATCCAGGGTGGTGGCCTTGGAGGGCGAGGCCTCCTTCAGGTCCCGGTCGGTCACCATGCCCACCAGCTTGCCCTCGGCCACCACGGGAATTCGCCGGAAACGGCGTTCCTTCATGATATGAATGGCTTTAATCATCGAGGTGTCTTCGCTAATGGTGACGGGGTCTTTGGGCCATCCAATCCTTGATCAGCATATTCCTTCTCCATTCAGGATAAAATGTGGTGGGGGGCCTGGCCGGCGCCGGTTACAGGCGCGGTTCTTCGCCCTTGAAGAAGCGTTCCAGGTTTTCCCGGTGACAGACCAGGATGAGGCCCGAGAGGGCCGCGGCCAGCAGCAGATAAGTCTTGGAATCGGAAAACAGCCCCACGGCCACCGGCAGCAGCCAGGCGCAGATCAGGGCGCTGACCGAGAAGGTCCGGGTTTGGGACAGGGCCAGGATATAAACCGCCACCAGGTTGAGCGCCGCCCAGGGGACCAGCACGGCCACCACCCCGAAGGTAGTGGCCACGGCTTTACCGCCCTTGAAACTTCAGGTATAAGGGGAAGACATGACCGGTGACTGCGGCCGCGGCCACCAGGGCCACGCCCGTATCCTGCCAGGCCCCCAGCGAAGTGAGGGTCAGCCGCGCCAGGGCCACCGGCAGGGCCCCCTTGGCCACATCGCCCAACAAGGTGAGGGCCCCGGCCTTGCGGCCCAGCAGGCGATAGAGATTGGCGGTCCCCAGGTTGCCGCTGCCGGAGTCCCGGGGGTCCGGACCTCCCAAGGCCCGGGCCACCAAAAGCCCCGAAGGGATGGAGCCCAACAGATAAGCCAGGACTGATAGAGCCAACACCAGGTGCATCAGGTTGCCTTTCTCCCCATGAATCGAGGCATCGGCCCTTGGCGGCCGCTCCTTAGGCTTCACCGCGCCGATTCTGGAAATTTTGCGAAAATTCCCGGCAAATGTCGACAAAAATATTTGCCGGGGGCAGTTTTCGCCACTGTTACCCTATTTATACCAAGTCACCGGCAAACGGCAATTTTTCTCTGGGGGCGGACAGAGGCGTCCCTGGCTCAGGGCACCCGCGCCGGTGCGCCCCGGCAAGGCCAGGCGGTCAGGCTTGATGGCCACCCGAGCCCCCTGGGAAAGTCCCCTCACCGGTCATTCTGAGGCAGCGACGCGACCGAAGCATCTCATAACCGCGAGAAATCTCGAGAGCCCCGCTTCCCTCAGGATGACACAATGGCTTTGCCCGGAGCTCTCAACCCGGTATTCATCACCAAGAGCCTCAGGGCGGAACCTGAAAAGCGGCCGAGGCAGCCTGGTTCCACGGCCGGCCACCGGCCTACCGGTAGTTTTCCGCCAGCACCTCGTAGTAGGCCCGGGGATGCTTGCAGGAAGGGCAGGACTCCGGGGCCTCCTTGCCGTGGACCAGATAGCCGCAGTTGCGGCAGTGCCAGGTGACGGGCTCGTCACGTTTGAACATGGTGCCATTCTTGACGTGCGCCGCCAGGGCCTGGTACCGGGACTCGTGGAAGTGCTCCACCGTGGCGATCTCCCGGAAGGAGGCGGCGATCTCCTGGAACCCTTCCTGGGCCGCCACGTTGCCGAAATCCTGGTACATGGTGGTCCATTCGTAGTGCTCGCCCTCCACCGCGGCCTCTAAATTGCTCAGGGTGTCCCCCAGGTGAAAGGGGTAGCCGGCCACGATCTCGGCGGTGCCTTCCCCCAGGTGCTTGAAGAAAACCTTGGCGTGCTCCTTCTCATTTTCCGCGGTCTCGAGAAAAATCGCCGCGATCTGCTCATACCCCGCCTTCTTGGCTTCACCGGCATAGTAGGTATACCGGTTCCGGGCCTGGGACTCTCCGGCAAAGGCGATGAGCAGATTTTTTTCGGTTTGGGAACCCTTCAACTCCATGGACAAACCTCCTTCGGGAATTTTTACTCGGGTGGATGAGGCTCCTGCAAAACTCCTTATTGGCCATCCTGATCATTCTGAGCGGAGCGAATCTCGTATGCTCAGAAGGTTGAGATCCGTCACTTCGTTCAGGATGACATAACAAGAGTTTTGCCAGAGGCTCGGATGACTGCGCCTTTAAGATAAGCGCTTTCCCTTTGATTAGCCACCCCGCCGCCCCGGGATTATCCGGCCTGTAAGTCCGGAGTCCATCACCCGGGCCATCCCGAAAACTGGAGACCGGGCGGTGCCGTGATTCCCGGCGGCCGCCTCAGCCGAACATCAACCAGCCCGGCCTGAAAATCAGCAACAGCCCGATCAGGAGCATCAAGACGCCGCCGATTAAATTGGAGAACCGCTTGTACCGGGTGGTCACGCCCGTCAACTGCAGGGTAATCATGGCCACCACGAACACAATGATGTCGTCGAGCATGAAAATCACGATATAGAGCAGCAGATAGAGATAATACTGCCAGAACGGCATGGGGGTCAGGCTGAGGATTTGGAGATAGACCACCGGGAACCCGGCGGAGCAGATTAATTCCACTGTATTCACCAGGAAGGCCAGGAGCACGATCCCGCCCAGGGCCAGCCAGAATTTCCGGGTAGAGATGACGGCCTTGAGCCGCTCCATGGTCCGCTGCCGCCGGGCCCCCTGGCTCAGAGTGCAGGCCCCCGAGGTGTTGGTCCAATATTCTTTCAGGTTATACCCCCCGGCCAACAGGGCCACGAGACCGATAATGACCCGGATCCAGAAGATAAATCCTAAAAATATCAGGATATTCAGCCAGGCGGTCATGAACAGGAAGTAAACCGCCCCCGAGGCGATGATAAAGGCGCTCCCCAGAATCCACATTTTCCGCCGGTCTTCCATGCCCAGCAGCAGGTTGATGAGGAAGACCAACACCCACATGGCGCAGGGGTTGAAGCCGTCCAGGGCGCCAATGATGACGGTGAGGGCCCCCAGGGACAGGTGCCTGAGGTTGACCGGGCCGAAGACCGGCAGGGTCAGGGTCTCGGGGACCGCCGGTTTATCGACCCGCCGAGGCGGGGTGGGGGCCGGCTGCGGTCAGGAGCCCGGCCACCACGTCGGGGGCCCCCCGGCGCCGCGCCTGACGGATGGCGGTCTCGATGGCCCGGCCGCTGGTGCCTTCATCCTGCCAACCGATGACGTACTGATCGCCGATAACGGTGAACGGCACCCCGGAAATATCCGCCTGCAGCAATTTTCCGGCCTTCTGGAATAATTCCCGGTTCTCCCGGCTGGCGGATACCTCCAGGGCGATGACCTTGACCGCTTGATCCCGGCGCTCCAGGGCGGCCAGAAACTCTTTCTCGTGGAGGCAATGGGGACAGCCGATGGTCCAGAAGAGATACACGTTGACCGGTTTGTCGCCGCCATGAGCCGGCGGGGGGGCGCTCCAGCCAGGCAAGAGCAAGACCACCGCAAGACAGATAAATAAGCCGGTTCTTTTCAGCATGTCGGGAGGGATACTTGCTTCTCAGTCAGCATAAGACCGCGGGGCGTTGCTCCCGGGCCGGTTATTGTTCCCAGAGAATCGTGCCGCAATCCTTCAGATCATAGCCTCCCAGGGCGGCGGCAGCCTCCTGGAACTCCCGGGAGCGGATGACTAACAGCAGGCTCTGGAAGCGGGCATCATAAAAAGTGGTCTCGGGCACCACCAGGTCGTAGCGCTCCGGCAACAGGGGCAGGAAATCCAGCCCCAGGGCCTTCGCCGCGGCCATGATCCCCAAACCCACGTCGGCGGTGCCGGAGGAGACATTCACCGCCACGGCCATGTGGGTGTACTCCTCCCGGGTCATACCCCAGGACTTGATCGGCGTCCAACCCGGCTTCGGCGAGGAGGTAATCCAGGAGGAGCCGGGTGCCGGCTCCCCGCTGGCGGTTGATGAACCGCACCCCGGGACGGGTCAGGTCCCGGATGGCCCCGATCTTTTTGGGGTTGCCCGGGGCCACCATCAGTCCCTGCTCCCGCCAGGCCAGGTTGACGAGTTTCAGGGGCACGCCTTCCAGGTAGCGCTGGATGAAGGGCACGTTGTAGGTGTTGGTCCCGGGGTCCAGCATGTGGCTGCCCCCCAGGTGGGACCGGCCCTGGCGCAGGGCCATCAGGCCCCCCAGACTCCCCACGTGCCCGGAGGACAGGCGCAGGCGGTGGTCCCGGCGGCGCAGCAGGGTGGCCAGAAGGTCAAGGGTGTTGTCGTGGCTGCCCAGCACCACCAGGGTGCCGTCAATGTCCTCCGGCGGCACCAGCAGTTCAGCTGACACCGGCCGGTCCTCCTCCAGGCCCTCGCTCAACTCCGGCACCACCAGCAGGCCGTCGGCCCGCACCAGGGAGGTAATGGTCCCGGCCCCCCGGGACAGCGGCGTGGCGATGACCTTGTCCCCCACCCGGCCCAGGGTTACCCGGATGAATTCCGTCAGGCCCGGCTTGGACGGCAGGTTTTGGGCCGGATGCACCATGAGGCTGGGCCGGGGGGCCGGGCGTTGCCCCGCCAGCCCATTGATGAGGGGCGCGGCGAACTGCTCGAAGGACAACACCGCGGACACCGGATAGCCCGGGTTGCCGATGACCGGCTTGCCGTCGACGACCCCCAACACCGTGGGTTTGCCCGGCATCATGGCGACCCCGTGCACCAGCACTTCCCCCAGGGAGTCGATGGCCTGGTAGGTGTAATCCTCGGTGCCCGCCGAGGACCCGGCGTTGATCAGCACCAGGTCGGCTGCCGCGATGGCTCCCTTTAAAGCCGCGGCCAGGGCCCCGGGGTCGTCCGAGACGATGGGCAAAACCTCCGCCACCCCCCCGGCTTCCGCCACCAGGCCCGAGAGGATGGTGGAGTTGAACTCCGGCAGCCGGCCGGCGGGCAAGTCCTGGTCCAGATCGGTCACCGGGACCAGCTCGGTGCCGGTGGGGATGATGGCCACCCGGGGCCGGCGGCGCACCCTGACCCGGGTGACCCCCGCGGCCAGCAGGGCCCCCTGGGCCCAGGGAGTAATCTCCACTCCCTCCGGAAGCACCATCTCCCCCGCGACCAGATCTTCGCCCACCCGGCGCACGTGCTGCCAGGGAAAGGTGGGGGCCTCCACCGTGATGGGGTCCGCCTCCGGGTCCGGGACCTGCTCCACCATGATCACCGCATCGGTCCCCGGGGGCATGACGTGTCCGGTGTTGATGGGAAAGGCCTCCCGGCCCAGGGCCAACTGCCTGGGGCGGTCCGGGGTGGCCCCGAAGGTGCGCGCCGCGGCTATGGCGAAGCCGTCCATGGCCGCCTGGTGGACCGCCGGCGAGGACCTGCGGGCCATAACCGGCCCCGCGGTCACCCGGCCCCGGGCCCCGGTGACCGGGACCACCTCGGCCCCAGCCATCGCCTCCAAATCAAACCGGGACAACCACAACTCCCGGGCCTCGGCCAGAGACTTCATGCTGAGATAAATGCGGCGTTTCATGCGATTATCCTTTGAGGTTTTTTGAGGAGAGGACCGGGGGATGCGAGTCCCCCAAAGCCGACAACCGAAAACCGTTTCACTGGGGAAGCATTGTATCCCCAAACAGGAGATTAAGAAAGGCCTGCTTGTAAGGGGTGAGGGCCTTGTCCCGGCGCATGATCAGGGCCAGGTGGTCCGGCTTGAAGTAGTGGCCCAGGGGAAGGAAGGCTATCCGGCGCGACTTCTCCGGCGGCAGGTCCCGGGCCAGGGTGGCGAAGGCCAGGCCCAGGCCGGTTTCCACGTAACGGGCGCTCAGCTCCACGTTGGATGATTCCAGGATGATGCGAAAGGTCAGGCCCAGTTTCCGGAACTGCTCTTCCAGGAGGCGCCGGTGGCCTGACTCAACGCCCCGGGGCGGCACAATCAGGGGATAGTCGGCGATCTGCCGCCAGGTGACCCGCCGCACCCGGGTCAGGGGATGGCCCAACGGGGCCAGGAGGACCGTGTCCACCGGCTGCCAGCGCCAGGCCGCCAGGTCCCGGGGCGCCAGGGATTCCAGGGCCAGGCCGAAATCAATGTCGCCGGCCTTCACCAGGGCGAAGACCGCGGCCTGGTCCCGGTCCAGGAGGGTCAGCTCCACCTGGGGATAGGCCTGGAGATACGCCAGGATGGTCTCAGGCAACAGGTGATAGAGGGTGGTGAAGGGCGCCGCCAGGCTCAAGGGGCCCTGGGGGCGCCCCTGCATCTGGCGCAGCTCGTCCTGGAGCGCCTCCCATTGGGCCAGAAGGCCCTGGGCAAAGGCCAGGAGCTTTTCTCCCGCGGGAGTGAGCTTGAGGCGGCGCTGGCCCAGGCGCTCCAGGAGCCGGGCCCCCAGCTCATCCTCCAGGGCCTTGACCTGCTGGCTCAGGGCCGACTGGGTCCGGAAGGTGGCCTCGGCCGCTTTGGTAAAGCTTCCCAGCTTCACGACCTGGTAAAAGCCCAGGAGCTGCTGCCATTCCATAAGCTTAACTTATCTACTTAATTAATTTTATTAATTTTACTTATCGATCAACATACCGCATTATGAAAGAAAATCAATGCTGAAAGTTGCCTGAGCCGATTTAATCAGGGACGTCTTGCCATGCTGATCAATCAGTACATCGCCAAGTTTGTGCGGCCGCCGAACCCGACGGCGCACCATCTGCGCTGCTATGCTCACCTTGAGGGCGACATCGGCGAGGTGCTTCCCTACCTCAACGCCGTGCTCAAAGGCGACCGATTTAGCCCGGACCCGCCTTCCCTGACGCTCAAATTTCAGGCCAAGCTCATCACCTTGACTGCCCATGAAATTGCCATCAATATGGTAAAGGACCAGGCTGAGGCTTATGATATTCTGGAGTGGTTAAAACAGGAGATCAACGCCACCTGGGAGCGGCGGGGAGAAATTACCCCAAGGTTCGAGGTAGCCGCGCCGCCCCGCGTCCTCAACGTCCTGAAATTTTTGCCGCGCAGCAATTGCCGCGCCTGTGGCCAGCCGACCTGCATGGTTTTCGCGGTGCAGGTATGCCAGGGGGCCCAGGGCCTCGATGTTTGTCCATCCCTTGACCAGGAAAACCGCCAGAGACTGCGTGAATATCTCGAGCCCTTTCATCTTGCCGATTAAGCCAAATTATCTGCCTGGAGGTATGTCATGAAAGATTCCTTACAGCCCGGACTCAAGTTCGAATTTCAGTTTCAGGTGCCGGAAACCAAAACGGTGCCTCATCTCTATCCCGAGTCGCCGGAGTTCCAGGCCATGCCCCGGGTGTTGGCCACCGGGTACATGGTGGGGCTCTTCGAATGGGCCTGTATCCAGGCGCTCAACCCCCATCTGGACTGGCCACGGGAGCAGACTGTGGGCACCCACGTGAACCTGAGCCACACCGCCGCCACCCCGCCGGGGATGGTGGTCACGGTCCGGGTGCTCCTCGAGAAGGTGGAAGGCCGCAAGCTCACCTTGTTCATCGAAGCCGACGACGGCGCCGACCTGATTTCCCAGGGCTACCACGAGCGCTTCGTCATCGACGCCGCCAAGTTCAACACCAAGGTTGAGGCCAAGGCCCAGCAAGCCGGAGCGCCCCAGGAGTGACCGGCGCCAGGGGCTGGGGGGAGGAGACTCGCCCCGGGAGCTCTCAGGTTACGGCACGCCTGCCGGCGCAACGGCGGGCCTGAAGACATGGGGTCTTATCGTGGGTTGCCCTCGGAAAACCATTTCAATTTCGGAGGATGGTTCCCCAGCCCTTAAAATCTGTAGGGCGCGTCTTAGGCGCCATTTTTCCTGCGTCAGGCGTACCCTACATAAGGAAAACACCTTGGTGAGCGCAGATTGAGACCTCTGCACCAAGCCATGTTGCCATCCTGAGCGGCGCCAGGATTCTGTATGTTCTTGTAGTTACGAGATTCTTCGGTCGCGGCGCTTCCTCAGCATGACAGGTGAGGGGACTGGAGCAGATGAATCCGATCGGTATGAAAGCCGCTTCTCTTCTTTTGGGGGCAAAAGATGAAAAAAATTAGTATAATAAGGCATGACTGATGATTTCAAATGCGGCTTCATCGCCCTCATCGGCTTTCCCAACGTGGGCAAGTCCACCCTCCTGAACCGGCTGGTGGGGGAAAAGCTCGCCATCACCTCGCCCAAACCCCAGACCACCCGGCAGCGCCTTATGGGCATCGTCAACCGGCCGGCGGGCCAGTTCCTGTTCCTGGACACCCCGGGGGTGCTGGACCCCAAAGGGGCCCTCAATGCCGGCCTGGTCGCCGCCGCCCTCAATGCCCTTTCTGAAGCCGACGTGGTGGTGTGGCTGGTGGAGCCCCGGCCCCCGGCCCCGGACGACCAGGTCCTCCTGCCCCAGTTGCGGCAATTGCACCGGCCCCTGATCGTGGCGATCAACAAGATCGACACCGTGGCCAAGCCCAAGCTCCTGCCCCTCATCAGCGCCTACCACGACCTGTTCCCCGGGGTGCCCATCATTCCCCTGAGCGGCCTCAAGGGAGACGGCATGGCGGAACTGGAGGCCGAGATCCTCAAACTCCTGCCGGCCTCGCCGCCCCTCTATCCCCCGGATCAGGAGACCGATTCCACCGAGCGCTTCCTGGTGGCCGAACTCGTCCGGGAACGGGTGCTGCATCACACCAGCGAAGAGATTCCCCACGCGGTGGCGGTGCAGGTGGAGGAGTTCGATGAAAGCCGCCGCCCCCATCTGGTCAGGATCCGGGTGGTGATTTATGTGGAGCGGAACTCCCAGAAAGGCATCCTCATCGGCAAGCAGGGACGCATGCTCAAGACCATCGGCGCCGAGGCCCGGGGCGAAATCGAGGCCCTCCTGGACGCCAAAGTCTTCCTGGAACTCTGGGTCAAGGTGTGGAAAAACTGGCGCAAGGACCCCAAAGCCCTGCGCGCCCTGGGGTTGCAGGGATAAACTCCGGGGTCGGGCCCCCGCTGCCGGACCGATTGCCCAAAGTCTTTGCCGCGACGGCGCCTGCCGCCGGAACCTCAATTTCCCCCCCTCCCCTTTTATGAAAATTGAGTAACTCAGTGGAATTATAGTAAAAGTCCCCCTTTGAAAAAGGGGGATTAGGGGGATTTTAGGACCGCCGGGGGCGACGGTACCCCACAGTTCCCTGCTTCGGTGTGTCCGGAAGGAAATGACCGTTGAGAGGAAATCCGGGGCCGGAGCGCGCCGGCGTCTCGCCCGGGCCGCCTTGGACTTCTCCCCACCCGGTGAATCCCATGCATCACAACTAATTATCCGCCTTTGATTGACAATTCCCGCGATGATGCGCACAATAAAGTCAAGTGAGGCCCACCCATGAGGCGTCGGTTCTTCCAGATTTGCCCGGCGGTTTTCGTCCTCGTCCTCCTCTCGCCCCGGTATGTCCTGGCCCAATGGGTCACCTGGTACCAGTTCGGCACCCAGGGCTCCTATGTCCACCTGATCGCCCACGTGCTCTTCTGCCTGTCCATGCTCTTTTTCATCTACGAAATTTTTCATGCCAATCTGCAAAAATTTCGTGGTTTTCGGCTCCTGGTGTGGGCCTGGGCGATTTTAGCCTTATGGAACCTGGACGCCTTTATCGGCCACTGGGCCGACTGGACCCTGGAAAATCCCCTCATCCTGGGCCAGGGCTGGGGCCGGCGGCTGGTCATGGATGGTTTCCATACCTGGCTGGTCTATATCACGAAAATCGACCACTTCATCCTGCTGGTGCCGGCCTTCCTGATGTTTTATCTGGGCCTGCGGGCCCTGGTCCGCAAACCGGGAGCCAAGTAGATGGTCACCCTGCCCCTGGCCCCCCTCTGGATCCTGGAATACCTGGTCGCGCTCATCGTCCTGATTTTGAACCTCCTCTCCCTGCGCCTGAGCCGGCGACTGGTGAATCAGGACCCGGAAAATGCCCTGTGGCTCTTCTTCAACTGGCTGGCCATCGCCTTTTTGATTTTTTCCGTCACCCACCTGATGTCCCATGCCCTGCATGATCTCATCGCTTATTGGAACCTTCCCAACCTGGCGCTGGCCCAGCGGCTTTTCGGCGGCTTCGATACCGTGATTTACGTGGTCATCGCCACCATCACCCTGTTCTTCCACCGGATTCAGCGGCTGTACCGCCGGATGGAGGCGGATCATCACCATCTGGAAGAAACCAGCCACGAGATCCTGGCCCTCAACCGGGAAATGGAAGCCCTGGTGATGGAGCGCACCATGTCGGAGATGGCCCTGGGGATGGCCCACGGCATCCGCAATCCCCTGCACGTCATCGGCGGCTTCAGCCACCGCCTCCTGCGGAAGACCGACGAAGACGACCCCAGCCGGGCCTGGGCCACGGCCATTGCCGAGGAAGCCCGGCGCATCGAACAGATGGTGGAGCGCTTCGAAACCCTGGCGATGCGGAAAACCTCGTTTTTCGCCCAGGAGGACCTGAACGCCATCGTCCGGAGCACCCTGGACCTCCTGCTCCCGGAGTTGAAAGCCAAGAATATTTCCCTGGTGGCGGAACTCTGCTCCGAACCGCTGTTGGGGCGCTTCAACAAGCACCTGCTCAAGGTGGCCCTGGCCCATCTGGTGCGCAACGCGGTGGAGGCCACCCCCCGAGGAGGAACCGTGCTGGTGCGTACCGCCATGGAAACAAAATTTGCGGTGTTGACCCTCCAGGATACGGGCCGAGGGATGCCCAAGGAAGTGGTGGAGAAGGTCTTTGTGCCGTTTTATACCACCAAGATCGGCGGCACCGGCTTGGGGATGGTGTTCGTGCGCCAGATCGTCGACGAGCACCGGGGGGTTATCACCCTGGAGAGCAAGCTGGGCCGGGGCACCACCGTGACCATCCGGCTGCCCCACCGCTTCACGGATAGCCCGGAAATGGGAGACGAGTCTCCGCCCGAGGCCCCCGCCGCCCCCACGACCCAGGAACCGGGGTCCGGGAAGGAGTGAGGCTTATTCTTGTTGCCAAAAGTTTTTCCTGTTATTGCACATGCTGCAAGAACCTAAATCCCCCCTATCCCCCCTTTTACAAAGGGGGGAACTTAGCGGAATTACTTTGAAAGTCCCCCTTTGAAAAAGGGGGATTTAGGGGGATTTAAAAACCGGCAAATGGAAAGAATTTATGGCAAATGCTCTAACCGCATTTACTTTTTGGCGCCTTCGGCCCGGGATACCAGCCAGAAGATCACGCCGCACACCAGGATGCCCGCCAGGTAAAGCCCTTCGGTCCACAGGTCATGCCCCCCTAAGGAAGTCACCAGGACCTTGCGGATAAAGGCCACCAGGGCCAACCCCACAAAGAGCTGGAGCTTGAAGGCGCCGCCCCGGAGGCGGTCGATCTCCATGTCCAGCAATTCGATGACCACCCACAGGATCAGCACCGAGCCCATGGCGCTCACCAGGCCGTGGGCCAGATTCCCCTGGGCGATGTGGATAATGTCCTGGACGATGAGGGCCACCGCCCCCAGGGACAGGCCCAGGAGGCCCACCACCAGGAGGATGTTGAGCCCGAAGGTGAAACGCTGGGCAAACCGGATCAACAGGGAGTCCAGCTTCTGGGAGAGGAAGACCCGGCGGATCTCTTCCTCGTGGTAGGTCCGGGCGATGATGTCCAGGTTCAGGTCCAGGATCTTTTCCACCGCCCTGAACGCGGCCTCCCGCCGGCCCGGGTCCACCTCCGTCTCGATGATCTGCTGCAGGTGCCGGCGGACCAGGTTCATGCCCACGTAAACGAAGTGGGCCGAGAGATTGATGCGCACGTGGGCGTGGCCGATGCGCTGCAGGCGGTGGAAGTAGCGCTCGTCATACGGACCCTGAAACAGGGAGACCACCCACTGCCGATGCTGCTCCTTCAGCCAATCCAGCCTGCCCGGATCTTTCAGGAATTTGGCCGTGTCGGGGATTTGCAGGAGCAGGTTGTAGAAGTCCGAGACAATGGTCTCGACGTGGGGTTCCACTACCGGCAACAGGCCTTTTAAGGCCTCGATATCCGGGTCGGTGAAGCGGTAATTTTCCTTGATCTCCTGAAAAGTCCGCATGGCTGCCTCTCGGGGCTGAAATGGCGCGCTCAGGCCTTTTTAATCCTTATCACAGGCCCCGGACCGTGTAAACCAAACTTACACCCGGAGATCCACCAAGCCGGTTATCTTCCTCATTAATAAGGGGTGACGCGCAGGACAGAATCGTGCACCGACCCTCTTTTTCCCGGTAATAAGGTTGTCACCGCCAGGGAAGACCATTATAATAGCCCCAATAATTTATGAGCAAAGGGTCTTTATGGGGCTGCGGGCGCTTATCCTGATGTGGCTTTGCCTCGGCTGGGCTGTGACGGCCCTGGCCGCGGCTCCGCCTCTGACCCTGAGCGAGGCCATGCTCCTGGCCCTGAAGCACAACCCGGCCCTGGCGGCCGCGGGCATGGCCGTGGAGACCGCCGAAGCCGATCTGGCCCGCGCCCGGGCCCGGTTCCTCCCCACCGTCAACTTCAGCGAGACCTATAACTTTTCCGATAACCCCACCCAGGTCTTCATGAGCAAGTTGAACCAGCGGGTCTTCACCAGCCAGGACTTCCTCCTCAACAATCTGAACAACCCCAATGCCTACGGCAATTTCCGCACCGGCCTGGTGATGCGCCAGCCCCTGTTCCAGGCGGGGGAGGCCGCCCTGGGCTATAAGCAGGCCCGCCTGGGCCGGGAGATGGCCGCGGCCTACGTCCTGAGCGCCCGGCAGCAGTTGCTGTTCCAGGTGACCCAGGCCTATTTCGGGTTGCAGCTGGCCCAGGAGAACCTGGCGGTGGTGCAGCAGGCCCGGCGTACCGCCGATGCCCACCTGAAAATCGCCCAAACCCGCTTTAAGGCGGGCACGGTGGTGCACTCCGACGTCCTGTCCGCCCAGGTGCACCTGGCCAGGCTCACCCAGGAGGAGATGACCGCGGCCAGCCGGGTAAAGATCGCCAGAAGCGCCCTGGCCACGGTGATTGGCCTGCCCGCGGCGGGAGAACGGCCCCTGGCCCCGGCTCCCAAGGGGCCGGCCCCGCTGCCGCCCAAACTGGATGACCTGAAGCAGACGGCCCAGGAGAAGCGCCCCGACCTCAAGCAGCTTACCCTGGCGGCCCGGGTGGCCCAGCAGGAGTATGCCAAGGCCCGCCTCAACTACCTGCCCCGGCTCCACGTGGTGGCGGAGTACGACCTGGACCAGCGGCGCCTCTTCGGGTCCAGCGCCGACAGCTACACGGTGATGGCCCTGCTCAACTTCAACCTGTTCAACGGCCTCACCGACCTGGCCAGGGTTCGGGAGACCCGGGCCAAAGAGACCCAGGCCCGGGACCTGAAACGGGACCTGGAGGACCGCGTCCGGCACCAGGTGACCGAGGCCATCCTCAACCTGAAAACGGCCCATGAGCGTCTCGGGGTGGCTGAGAAAGCCGTGGCCCAGGCCCGGGAGAGCCTGAGGCTGATCCGCCTGCGCTATCAGTCCGGCCTCACCATCCTGGTGGATCTGCTCAGCGCCGAAGACGCCACCAAAAACGCCGAACTGAGCCAGGTGGCGGCCCGGTTCGACACCTACCTGGCCCAGGCGGGCCTGGACCTGGCCCTGGGCACCATCTCCGGCCCGGTGGCGGAGAACGGCAAGCCGTAGGGGCGACCCGGTGGGTCGCCCAGCGGGGGGATTAATCTTTTCCCCGCCGCCAAAAGCCCAAGCCCGTAGGGGCGACCCGGTGGGTCGCCCGCATGGTTGCCTACCGGCATTAGGGTAATATCGGATCATAAGGACAATCGCAATCGTGACCACCAGAACTCCCGCACCTCGAACCCGCAGACGCCGAACTATCAGGGTGCAGGGCTATGATTATGCCCGGGGCGGCGCCTATTTTATCACCATCTGCGCCAGGAACCGGGAATCCTTGTGGGGCCAAGTGGTCAACGGCAGGGTCCAATTGAACGAGACGGGACGGTTGGTGGAATCCGTATGGCTGCAAACCGCAACGGTGCGTCCGGAGATAGAACTGGACGCCCAGGTAGTCATGCCGAATCATTTCCACGCCATTTTTTTCATCCATGAATCTCCCGGCGTGCCAGGGGCGACCCACCGGGTCGCCCCTACGGGCCACCATCCCTCCGGCGCGGATAAATCCCGGTCTCCGGCTGGCCCTCAACCAAAATCGGTGGGGGCAATCATCGGGCAGTTTAAGTCATTGGTAACCAAACGCCTTAACCTCACGCAGCAAAATCTTGACGGTTCCGTATGGCAGCGCAATTATTACGAGCACGTCATCCGGGATGAGGAATCTTTGAACCGTATCCGGGAATATATCGCCACCAATCCCCAGCGCTGGGATTTAGACCGGGAAAACCTCCAGTCGGCGGGAAAAGATTCATTTGATGACTGGTTGGCCACCTTTAAGAGCAGTCCCGGCAATTAGATAGGTAGGGCGGGCACTGCCCGCCGATTTCGATGCCCCAGACAACAGGCGCAAGCCCGTAGGGGCGACCCGGCGGGTCGCCCGCATGGTTGCCTACCGGCATTAGGGTGAAATCGACTGATAAGGACAATCGCGGGGTCTGAAACCCGCCCCCGCCAGGGGCCCTGGCTGGGCGAGAAAACCATGGCAGACAAAAAGAAAATCATCGGACTGAGCGCCCTGGTGGTCGGGGGCATCCTGTTCATGGCCTGGCTGGCGGGGCTGTTGCATTTCGGCAAGATCGCCCCGGGGCTTTCGCCCATCACCGGCCCGGCGCCTCAAGGCCGGGTCCTGGTCGTCCAGGAAACCGAGATTCCCCGCCGCCTCGAGGTCCTGGGGGCCGTAATCAGCCAGAGCCTGGCCCAGGTGTCGGCCCAGGTCCCCGGCCGGGTGGTGAAAATCTGGGTTGAGGCCGGTTCCCGGGTGAAATCGGGAGACCCCCTGGTGACCCTGTCGGCGGCGGAGTTCCAGGCCCGCCTGAGCCAGGCCCAGGCGCAACTGAAGCAGGCCGCGGCCGATTATCAGCGGTATCAATTCCTCTTTAAAGAAGGGGCGGCGAGCCCCCAGGAGTTCGGAGCCATGGAGGCCCGGTATCAGACGGCCCGGGCCCAGGTGGCCGAGGCCGCCACGATGAAAGGCTACACCGTGGTCCGGGCGACGGGCGCCGGGGTGGTGGCTGAGCGTAAGGTCGCGGTGGGGGATGTGGCCCAGCCCGGGCAGGCCCTGGCGACCCTGTACGACCCGGGCCGCCTCCAGATCGAGGGCGAGGTCAACGACAACTACCGGGACCAGGTGAAGATCGGGGAAATCGCCCAGGTCAGCGTGCCCGCGGTGAAATTCGAAGCCGGGCTCCCCGTCGCCGAAATCTTTCCCATCAGCGCCCCGGGCAGCCGCACCTTCAAGGTGCGCACCGGGATGGTGCAAAACCCGGCCCTGATGCCGGGGATGTTCGCGCGGTTCGTCCCTCCCCCTGGGGGCGTCCCGGGGCATCCTGATCCCCAAGGCGGCGGTCAACACCGTGGGCCAGCTCACCATGGTGCAGGTGGCGGTGGCGAAGACCGCCCAGCTGCGCCAGGTGAAGCTGGGGCAGGCAGTGGGAGATAAGGTGGAAGTCCTGGCGGGGCTTAGGCCCGGCGATCGGATTATCCTGCCGGGGGAATAGGTTTCCTTCTCGTTCCCAAGCTCCGGCTTGGGAACGCAATTGCCCGCCAAGCTCCGCTTGGCAGACCCCAAATGGGGCGGAACCCCATGGGAGGAGCGAAGCAGAGCTTCGCAGCCAGAGAGGTTCCCAAGCAGGAGCTTGGGAACCAGAAAAAATGGAGGGCAGGCGCCCTCGCCTGCCTCTGGACAGCCCAGGGCGGCTGTCCCACGTGATCTGAATAACTATGGCCAATAAACCCGAAGACACTCCATCTCGGCCCCACCGCCCGGCTTGTAAAAGTCTTTCTGCTGTCCAAGCTCCCCACCATCATCATCCTGGTGAGTCTGCTGGCCGGGTTGATGGCGCTGCTCTATACCCCCCGGGAAGAAGACCCCCAGATCAAGGTGCCCATGGTGGACATCCTGATCAGCTTCCCCGGGGCCTCGCCCACCGAAGTCGAAAACCTGGTGGTGATCAATCTCGAGAAAAAACTCTGGGAGATGGAGGGCCTGGAAGACCTGTATTCCCAGGCCCGGGACGGGTTTGCCATCGTCACCGCCAAGTTCAAGGTGGGGGAAAACCTGGAGTCCAGCATCTTCAAGGTCTATAACAAGATTTCCTCCAACCAGGACCAGGTGCCCCAGGGCGTGACCGGCTGGGTGGTCAAGCCCATGAGCATCAACGACGTGCCCATCGTCACCCTGACCCTTTACAGCAACGCCGCGGATGACTACCAGTTGCGCCGGGTGGCGGACGAAATGCTCCACCGCCTCCAGAGCATTCCCGACACCGGCCGTTCCTACGTGGTGGCCGGGAGACAGCGCCAGGTGCGGGTGGTGGCCGATCCCTCCCGCCTGGCCGGCCACGGCCTGGATTTGGCCGCGCTGGCCAAGGCCATCGAGGTGAGCAACGTCAATCTGCCGGCGGGACACTTCTCCCGCCAGGACCGGGAATACCTGGTGGAGGCCGGGCCATTCCTCAAGAGCGCCGATGAGGTGGCCAACCTCCTGGTGGGCCTCAACCAGGGCAAGCCGGTGTACCTCAAGGACGTGGCCGACGTCATCGACGGCCCCGAGGAGCCGACGGCCCTGAGCACCATCGCCTTCGGGCCCGGGGAAGAACTGCCCCCGGGCTACGAGCGGGGGCAGTTTTATCCCGCGGTGACCATGGCCGTAGCCAAGCGCACCGGCACCAACGCGGTGACCGTGGCCGAGGGCATCCTCAACAAGATCCACGAACTGCAAAAAGAGGTCATCCCCCCCGCCATCCGGGTGAAGGTGACCCGGGATTACGGCGCCACCGCCAATGACAAAGTCAACGAACTCATGCGGGAGCTCCTCATTGCGGTCTTGTCCATCACCGTGCTCCTGACCCTGTTTCTCGGGTGGCGGGAGGCCCTCATCGTGGCCCTGGCGGTGCCCCTGACCCTGGCCATCACCCTCACCGGCAACATGCTCTTCGGCTACACCATCAACCGGGTGACGCTGTTTGCCCTGATCCTGTCCCTGGGCCTGTTGGTGGACGACCCCATCATCGACGTGGAGAACATCCACCGCCATTTCCAGCTCAGGGAGCATCCGCCCCTGGAGGCTACCCTCCTGGCGGTGGACGAAGTCCGGGCCCCCACCATCCTGGCCACCTTTACGGTAATCATCAGCTTCATCCCCATGTACTTCGTCACCGGCATGATGGGTCCCTACATGCGCCCCATGCCCCTGAACGTGCCCCTGGCCATGCTCATGAGCCTGCTCATCGCCTTCACCGTGACGCCCTGGGCCACCTATCACTTCCTCAAGCGCGATTACGGCAAAGAGGAAAAGCCCTTTGTCCTGGAGGAGTCCTGGGTCTACCGGGTCTACACCCGCACCATGAAGCCCCTTTTGGAAAGCCGCCGCCGGAGCTACCTCTTTCTGCTGGGGGTGGTGGGGCTGCTGGTGATCTCGGTGCTCCTGCCGGTGGTGGGCCTGGTGCCCCTGAAGATGCTCCCCTTCGACAACAAAAACGAGTTTCTGGTGGTGGCGGACCTGCCCAACGACACGCCCCTGGAGTCCACCCAGGAAGCCTTGAAGGATTTTGGCCGTTACCTCACCTCGGTCTCGGAAGTGGACAGCGTGGTCACCTTCGCCGGAGAGGGCGCCCCCATCGATTTCAACGGCCTGGTGCGCCACTACTACCTGATGAAGGGTCCCTGGGTGGGCCAGATCCGGGTTAACCTGGCGGAAAAGGAGCGGCGGTCGGCGGCGTCCCACGCGGTCGCCCTCTGGATCCGTCCGGCCATGGAAGAGATCGCCCGGAAACACAAGGTGCGCCTCAAGCTCGCCGAGGTGCCGCCGGGCCCGCCGGTCTTGCAGACCCTGGTGGGGGAAGTTTACGGGCCGCCGGGGGCCTCCTATGCCAGTATCATCGCCGCCGCCGAAGGCGTGAAGCAGGACTTCCTGAAGACCAGGGGCGTGGTGGACGTGGATACCACGGTTTCCACCCCGGAGCCCCGCTTCCGGTTCCTGGTGGATCGGCAGAAAGCGGCCCTGAGCGGCTTGAGCCAGGCCCAGCTCGTCCGGGGGCTGGCCACGGCCGAGGCCGGTGAGAAAGTCGGCCTGGTCCATCTGCCCACCGAACGCCTGCCGTTGTCCATCTTCCTCCGGGGTCCGCTGGCCTGGCGATCCTCCACCCTGACCCTGGGCCAGCTCTATTTCAATAATCCTCAAGGGACCATGGTGCCGTTGCAGGAACTGGGACGGTTCGACCTGGACCTGGCCCCCCAATCCATCATGCGGAAAAACCTGGAACGGGTGGTGTTCGTCACCGGGGACACCGCCGGGGTCAGCCCCGTGAACGCCATCCTCGACCTGATGGGGGACACCGAAAAAACCCCGCCGCCCCCGGGTTACCGGGTCAACTATGCCGGGGAGGGGGAGTGGAAGATTACCGTGCAGGTGTTCAGGGATTTGGGCATCGCCTTTGCCGGGGCCCTGGTGGGCATCTATATCCTGCTGGTGCTCCAGACCTCGTCGTTCACCTTGCCCCTGGTGATCATGGTGGCCATCCCCCTCACCATGATCGGGGTGATGCCCGGGTTCACCCTGTTGAATCTGTTCTTCACGCCCCCGGTGCAGGGTTTTGCCAACCCCATCTACTTCACCGCCACCGCCATGATCGGCATGATCGCCCTGGCGGGCATCGTGGTGCGCAACTCCATCATCCTCATCGACTTCATCCACCACCACCTGGACCGGGGTTTTTCATTGGAGGAATCGGTGCTGCGCTCCGGCGCGGTGCGGTTCCGGCCCATCCTGCTCACGGCCCTGGCGGCCATGTTCGGCTCCTGGGTCATCACCCTGGACCCCATCTTCTCGGGGCTGGCCTGGTCCTTCATCTTCGGGCTCTTCGCCTCCACCGCCTTTTCCCTGGTGGTGGTGCCGGTGATCTTCTATCTCCAGGCGTCCCGCCAGGAAAAGCTGAAGGGAGAGGCGGGGAATGTATCGTAAGTCAATCCCCCCGGCTTCCTCCCGGATTCCGGAAAGCAATCACTAGACTATTGGTTGTCATCCTGAGCGCCGCGAAGCATCTCGCTTTTTATACCGAATCGCAATCAATTGGCGACCTAGGCGTCTCGCCTGGGCTGGCGCAGGCGAAAGGTTCATGACCCTGGGGTTGGTCAATCTCGGAGAGAAAAATCCCCCCTACCCCCCTTTTAGAAAGGGGGGGAACTAGAAAGGAATTGCTATTAAAGTCCCCCTTTGAAAAAGGGGGATTTAGGGGGATTAAATTCTCCACGTGGAAAGAATTTATGGCAAACGCTCTAATGCGCTTTGATTGCCTGGCAGTGCGACTTACCCCCGCCGCCCCATACCGGAAAAAAGGGAGGGGCGGGTTTAAAACCCGCCCCTCCATGCTGAGCAACCAAATTTTCTCACTGCCGGCGTTAGATCCCTTACGACACCATCTTCTTAAACCGCTCGGTGCGAATTTCCTCGCCCTTGGACTCCGCCGGGCTCTGGCCCACGCTGGCCTTGACCTTGGCCAGGCGCTCGCTGGTGGGCGGGTGGGTCTTGAAGATGCCGCTGGTGGACCCTTTGCCCTTGGCCTCCATGGTGGTCAGGAGGATCACCATGGCGTTGGGGTTGTACCCCGCCTTGGTCAGCTCCGTCAACGCCGCGGCGTCGGCGGCTTCTTCCGCCTTGCGGCTGTAGCCGTTGACCACGATGGTCTTGAAGACGTCGTCGATGGAGCTTTCGAACATGCCCACCAGGTTGCCGGCCACCCCGCCGTACTGCTTGGCGGCTTCCGTGCCCATGGCGGTGAAGACCTGGGTCCAGCGGGCCTGGCTGATGGAGTTGATGCCGTCCTTGTTGACCACGTGGCCCACCTCATGGGCCAGCACCGCCGCGAGTTGGTCCTCATTTTTGCAGGTCTGGATCAGCCCCCGGGTAATGAAGATGGTCCCCCCGGGACAGGCAAAGGCGTTGATTTCCTGGGTGTCCAGCACCGCGAAGTGGTAGCCCTTGAAAGGGTTGGGGCGGGCGGATTTCCGGGCCACGGTGTCCCCCACTTCGTTGACGTATTGGGTAAGCTTGGGGTTCTGGTCCAGTTTATACTTGCCGAGAATCCGGGCGGCCACGGCCCGGCCCACATAATATTCCTCGGAATCGTTGATGGGCCGGGAAGCCTACCGCGGCCTTGGACGCGCCCTTGTAGGCGATGGCCGCCGCGGGCAATATGGCGGACGCACCGCCGCAGCCCCCCGCCGCGAAGGGCGCCAGAATCAATAGAGCCAACCAGGCGTGCGCGTCTCATGGTTTCAGGTCTCCTTCCTTGATAAAGGCTTGCAGGGTGGCGGGGTCCACTTTAAAGGTCTCAACTTTGTCCACCAGGGCAAAATTCATCTCCGGGTGCTTGGCCCGGTAACCCTTCTCGACCTCCGGTGTGAAGCCCTTACCGGCCAAGGCTACTTCGTCGCTCTTGGTCTGCTCCACCGGGGTGCCGGTTAACAGCCCGGGCAGATTCAGGACCTGACCCCAAGCGGCGATGGGCGCCAAAAGGGCCAGGACCAGTCCCAGGGCCAGGAGATACCTCATAAATTTTACGTCACGGACTAATCGTCGCACCTGAGCCTCCTCGTTTTAAGGGATTCCCCCAATTGGTTCATTACCCAATGGCGTATTCGGCTTTTTTTCCGATTTGCTGAACTATCTTAGCGCGGAAAGGCCGCTAATGCAAACGCCGCCGGCCCAGAATCAGGGCCAGGCCGGCGATAATGACGCAGGCCCAGGCGAAAACGTCGCCGATCCGGGTGTAGAGGCTGCCCCCCGGGAGCCAGGCCAGCTCCACGGCGTGGGCCTCGGGGACGTTGATTTCCGAGGTCCACAGGAAGCGGCCGGCCCCGTCGATAAAGGCGGAGATCCCGGTGTTGGCGGCCCGGGCCAGGCAGACGTGGTTCTCCACCGCCCGGAGCACCGCCATGGACAGGTGCTGGTAGGCCGCCGAGGTCTTGCCGAACCAGGCGTCGTTGGTGATGTTGACCAGAAGGCGGGCCCCGTTGGCCACCTGGGCCCGGGCCAGATTGGGAAAAATGGACTCGTAGCAGACCAGGGGACCGATGGCCCCCTCGGGCAGGGACACCGTGGCCCCCACCGGCCCTTCGGCAAAGTCCCCCACCATGGGCACCATCTTGCCGATGAAGGGGAAAAAGCGCCGGAGCGGCACGTACTCGCCGTAAGGCACCAGGTGGGCCTTGTCGTAGGAGCCGATGGTCTCGGCCTGGGGGTTCAGGAGATAGGCCCGGTTAAAATAGCGCTCGCCCTCCCCGGTCAGCTCATAGGCGGGGCTGCCGAACAGCAGGTAGCCGCCGCTGTCCCGGGCGATCTTCTGGACCTCGGCCGCCAGGTCCGGGGTCCGCAGGTATAAGAAAGGCGCCGCGGTCTCGGGCCAGATGATCAGCCGGGCCCCCTTGACCCGCTCGGTCAGTTCGGCGTAGCGCTTCAGGGTGGTCTGGACCATGGACTTCTGCCATTTCTCCCCCTGCTTGATGTTGCCCTGGCACACCGCCACCTTGATCTTGGGGCTGGCGGCCATGAGCGCCTCCACTGCCTGGAAGCGGTAAAAACCGTAACCCATCCAGACAACCAGGATCAGGCAGACGGCCGCGGCCTGGCGGAACTGCAAGGCCTTGCCCCGGGGCGGGACACAGAGGAGATAGAGGCTGACGTTCACCATGACCACCAGGAACGACAGGCCGTACACCCCGGTGATATCGGCCAGCTGGAGCAGCAGGGGGTAGCGGTAGAGGCCGTTGCCCAGCAACTCCCAGGGGAAGCCGCTGATGATATAGGTCTGCCCCATCTCCAGGGCCACCCAGAGGACCGGGGCCCACCAGAGGAGACCGAGGCCCCGGCCGGCGCCCCAGGCGACCCCCAAGCCCCAAACCGCGGTATAGAGACAGAGATACCCGGCCAGGACGATCAGGATGCCGATGGCGGCGATCAGGGGCAGGTGGCCGAAGACGTGGGTGACGTAGACGATCCAGTAGAGCAGCGCCAGGTAGTGGGCCAGGCCCGAAATCAGCCCCAGCCAGAAGGCGGCTTTGAGGGACTGCTCCTTGAGGGCCCAGAAGAGCGGCACCAGGGCGAAGATCAACAGCCAGGTCTGGTCCCACTTGGGAAAGGCCGCGGCCAACAGCAGGCCGGAGAGGATGGCGGCTAAAACTTGGGAAAGGCCGGCGGTCTTTTTCATGCTAGGGGATTATAGCCGGATTAAAGGGGAAGGGAAAGAAAATTGGGGCCAGGGGTCAGAGACCAGGGCCAGTAAGTGCAGTCAGGATTTGGCGCTTGCATACCCGGATATGCCGCGGGAACCATAGATTATACTATAATCAACATATCGCTATACTGTCTCCCTGATAGTAGATCGCGCATAGAGAGCAGGTACCTGACACTTTTGCTTGAACACATCAGACCTTACCGGCCTGGGCTTTTTCATCCAGGTTGATTTAAACTGCGACATATCCTCTCCTTTTCGCATAAAGCAGACCACGGGGAGACCAGGAAAGGTTTTATCCCTCTGGTCCGATTGCCGGATCAGAAATTCTGGTTTGTTGGAACCAGCCCACAGGGATAATGTCTCAGAAAATTAAACATTTATGTTTACTTTATTAAACAATTGATTGAAGCAGGGAATGTGTTAATCATACTATTAAATAGGCTAACTTACCAAAACAATTATTAAAATCATTCATGCTTTTAGGGTAAGCCTGTGGCATAATTCCTGCACAATGCTTGGCACCAGAAAAAGCCAAACTCGTCGCAAGGCGGGGATGGAAAGCCACGGGTCATTTTGAGATAGCCGGGTTGCCTGGAAAAGAAAGGTAGTCCGTTTTTTTTATCGACCGATCAAGCAAATAAGCCCACAATCGGCAGAAGATGCTCCCTCAGCCTTGCCGAAGCAAACACAGGAGAAAAGAAGAAAATCATGCATTTACTCCCTAAAAAACGTGCGGTAATTGTGCCTTTGGCCATCGCAGCGCTGCTGCTCCTTACGCTGGTGGCGCAGGCAAGTGCTTATACTTATAATTTATTTTGCATCAATCAAGCGGCTTCCACTTTGCCGCCGCCAGGGAACGATGCTTACATCTCACAATCTCAGCTCCTCCTTACTGTGGCATCGGTGGACAGTGATACGGTGTCATTTAAGATCTCGAACCTTGGAAGCACAAACTTTTCCGTGGCCGAAATATATTTCTATGATGGGAGTATCCTCAATCCGTCGGTCTATTCGTTAAACCCAAGTGCGGGTGTTTCGTTTACTGCGCCAACCGCGCAGCCTCCGGCACTCCCTAGTGGAAATGACTGGGGTTTACCCAAAGGTAGTGTTATTTTTGCGGCTGATGCTGGTGCTGATGCACCCGTAAACGGCATAAATCCAGGGGAATCCCTAACAATCTATATCGACTTGTTGGCGAACAAAACGTTTGACGACGTTATAACTGCGTTGAATTTGCCAACCGAAGATGATCACTTCCCCGCCGGCAGTCTGGTCATCGGTGTCCACGCCATAGCTTTCCCCGACGGGGATAGTGTGAGTTTAGTTGACGTGCCTGGTGGCAATGATATTCACGCTCCCATACCGCCCTCGGCGCTGCTGCTGGGCTCGGGACTGTTAGGGCTAATCGGCCTCAGGAGAAAGTCCAAAGGCTAACCGGAATTCTCAGCCGGAACTTATCAGGCAGGGTCAGCCGTGGCTCTGCCTTTTTTTATGGTCTATCGCCCATGCAACATCACTCGCCGTGATCAATAATTATCGTTGGGTCTTTAAAAATGAAGGATAGGGAAGGGTGATCAAAAATTAGGAGGGGGAGGGTGAATTACGGTTCGCCGGGCAGTCAGGGCTTTTTCCTGGCCCCTGGCCCCTAATCCCTAGACCCCGGCTTCGGCAGGCAGTTTGCGGGCCTGGACCTGTTTGGCCCGGCGTTCGTCGGCGGTGAGCACGGTCAGCTCCAGGTTGGGGATCTCCACCCGGTCGCTGACCTGGGGCACCCGGCCCAGGAAGTGGATCAGGAGGCCCCCCACGGATTCGAACTTGCCTTCCGGCCGGGGAAGCGTGAAGTGCTCCATCAATTCCTCCACGTCCAGCCGGGCGTCCACCACGACGGAGCCGTCTTCCTGGGGGACGAGGCGGGGCTCCTGGCGGTCGTACTCGTCATAGATCTCGCCGACGATCTCTTCCAGGATATCTTCGAGGGTGATGAGGCCGGCGGTGCCGCCGTATTCGTCGATGACCACGGCGATCTGGGTCTTGCGTTCCACCAGGTCTCGTAAGAGGTCGCTGATCTTCTTGCTTTCGGGGATAAAATAGGCCGGCCGCAGGACCCGTTCCGGGTCCCAGGACGTATCCGGGGTCGGCCAGAACACCAGGAGGTCCTTGGCCAGGAGGATGCCCTTGATGTGATCGATGTCGCCGTCGAAGACCGGCAGGCGCGAGTGGCCGCAGGCAATGACCAGGTCGATGATCTGGTCCAGGGGGGTGTCCAGCTCCACCCCCACCATCTCCAGCCGGGGCACCATGATCTCGCGCACAAGGGTATCCCTGAACTCAAAGATACTCTCGATGAGCTGCCCTTCCTGGCGGGTAATGAGACCCCGTTCCTCGCCTTCGTCAATGATGTGTTGGATTTCACGCTCCAGGTCTTCCGGTTGCGTGATCATCCTCCGGGAAAACTTCAGGCGAAGGCGTTTGAGGAAACTGGGGTGGGGACTGTCGGCCTCTTCCATGCCTAGCCCTGCATCTGTTTCCGCTCCTGGCGCATTATTCGTTCCACGCTCCTGATTTCCCGGGGAAATTCCAGGCCCCGGTCCAGCAGGTTGATTTCGTGGCGAGAAATGCCGAAGCACTCGGTGGCATAATCCACCGCCTGCTGGTAATCGAATCCCTTGCAGGAAAAAATATCCAGGCTCAGATAGTTGCGCTCAGGGAAAGTGTGAATACTGATATGACTTTCCGCAATCAGGACAAACCCGGAGAGACCCCAATCATCAGGCACTTTGCCGCTATATTTGAAGGCATAGGGGGGCATGATCTTGGTCATGTGGATCAGGTCCGGGCAGGTCTCCAGGAACTCGTAAATGGCATCCAGATTCGTCAGCCGCTCATAGCTGCATTCATAACCATCCAGGGTCAGATGCAGCCCAAAGCCAACCGTCGGCTTTTGCAAATTTCTGTCCTCCTCGCACCCTTTATAGTGAAGGGATTACCGGGAAATGCCCGGCAGGCATACCGTGCGCTGTCGCCAGCGCGACCTCGGAATGCAGCCATTCCGGAAAAATAAGGTCTTGGGCCCCGGCAACCGGTTCGGAGAGCACGAGGAAGGAAGCTTGACACCCCAGATTTTTTTGCCCCGAAACCTTGTTAACCCCTTCCCAAGCCTGCAGAAGGGGTCAGCCGCATATGCCCATCCCTTAATCTAAAAGTTGATTCAAAAAATATAACCCTCCCGCCGCCTCCGGTCAATAGTTATTTGGGACTTTGGGGGCGGATGACCGCCGGATTGGGTTATTATGCCAATAACTATTGACGACAAGCCGATAGATGGTAAATTTAAAGGGTTATCAACCCAGGAGGAGGACCGTTACCGTGGCGATCATTGCCCCTTTCCGGGGGCTCCATTATAATCTTGCCAAAGTGGGTAATCTCACCGAGGTGGTTACGCCCCCCTACGATGTCATCCGGCCGGCGGAGCGCCAGGCTTTCGCGGCCCGGCACCCCAATAATATGGTTCACCTGATCCTGCCCCAGGCCGCCCCTGGGGATGACCGGCTGGCCAACCGCTACACCCGGGCGGGGGCGCTCTTCCGCCAATGGGAACAGGACGAAGTGTTCGTGCGGGATCCGGCCCCGGCGTTCTATTACTGGGAGACGGAGTTTCAGCATGCCGGGCGCACCTATACCCGGGGCGGGCTGGCGGCCCTGGTGCGGCTGGAGCCTTTGAGCGGGGGCGGCATCAAGCCCCACGAGCAGACCTTTTCCGCGGCCAAAGCCGACCGCCTGGAGCTGTTCAAGGCCTCCCAGGCCAACTTCTCCCCCATCTTTTCCATCTATCCCGACCCGGCCGCCCGGGTGGTGAGCCTGCTTCAAGGGGCCCGGCCCGACACCCCCCTGATGGCCTTCCAGGACACCCTGGGCTACTTCCAGCGCCTCTACCGGATCACCGCGGCCGAGGCCGTCCAGGAGGTCCACCGGGCCTTTTTGGAGATGCCCCTGTTCATCGCCGACGGCCACCACCGCTATGAGACCTCCCTGAACTTTCAGAAATTGATGAAGCAGCGCTATCCCCAGGCCTCACCCGAAGCGCCGTTCAATTATACCCTCATGTACCTGTCCAACATGTTCGACCCGGACCTGGTCATCCTGATGGCCCACCGGCTGTTGGGCGGCCCCCGGCTGAAAAACCTGGAAGAGTCCTGGGTCATGGGACGCCTCAAGGAATACTTCGAGATCGTCTCCCTGCCCGCGGCCCACGAATTCGGCGAGGGCTACGAAGACTTTCTCCAGCAGACTTTGGCGGAGGTCCCGGCGGGGGAGAGCGCCTTCGTGGTCCTGGGGTTCGGCCGCAAGGCCTGGCGTCTGATCATGCGCCCCGGGGTGCGGCAAAAAGTGCTGGCCCGGCAGATGCACCCGGCCCTGGCCCAATTGGATGTGGCGGTGTTGAATTACCTGATTTTTGAAAAGGTCATGGGGCTCGACGCCCAGGCCCAGGATGACCAGGAAACCTGCAAATACACCAGCAAGATGAGCGAAGCCGTGGCCGCGGTGAGCCAGGGGGAAGCCCGTTTGGCCTTCCTGCTGAACCCCACCCGCATCGAGCAGGTACAGGAGGTGGCGACGGCCGGCCTCACCATGCCGCGCAAATCCACCTACTTTTACCCCAAGGTGATGACCGGCCTGATCCTGAGCCCCATCAACCCCGAAGAAGAAATCGTCATCCCGGCCTAGATGGCGGCCAGGCGCCAAGGCGCTAAATCCGGGGCGCCGGTTAATCCCCCTGGCCCCGAGCCAGGAGTCGGTTGCTCTCAGACAAGTATTTTCAGGTCCCGAGACTGGTTTCCCAAGGCACTAAAATCCGGGTGGCGCCTCTCAGAGCCGAATGCCGTCAAAGAGATGCTGGTGTAGGGGCGGACCTGCGTGTCCGCCCTTGGGTAGGCGCACACCTGGATGCGCCCTCACAAAAGGCAATTATGGGTCTTTGCCGGCAACTTGACCTCATGCGCCATTCTTGGTGCGTAAGACGCACCCTAGGAAGGGAAATTACCTTTTTGAGCCCCGATTGGGCCAAGAGGTCCCGCCAGACCCGGCCCCCGGAGAAAAAAATGCGGGTCTTGCAGCCCGGTTCATTCACGAGTAAAGTAAGATAGTGCTCTTTTAAGGAGACCTCCCCATGCTGGACCAGGAAAGGGGCATCCAGGGGCGTATCCTGCTGGTGGACCAGGAGGAGTGGTGCTGCATATTTATCGCTGCGGTGATCAAGCTCCTGGGTATTGAGGACTTCAAACAGGTCAACACGGTGGCCGAAGCCCTGGCCGCCCTGGCAGAAAACCCCTTCGACCTGATCATTACCGACCACCGCCAGCCCGATTGTCAACTGCTCCTGGAAACCGCCCGTCTCCGTCATCCCGCCACCCGCTTCATCGTCATGCTGCATCATCGGAACCTGTCCAATCAGTTCGTTTACCTGGAGCAGGTGGATATCGTCTACAAGCCGCTCTCCCTGGACGAAATCAGCCTCAAGATTCGCTACGCCATGCATCAGAAACATCTCCGCCAGGCGGAAGAAGAACTGCGGCGGATGAAACAGGAAGCCTTTCGCATCTTCCTGGGGTAAAGGCCGGACCCTTTCAGGATGAGGGGCGGGGGCCGCTTACCAAAAGCCCCGACCCTCTTGGTTAAACTCCATCCCTTCCCTTCTTACCGGGGGCCGGGAGGGAATTTTTGGGGGTGGGCCGGGGAATCCTTTATGGATACGGAAAACGGCCAAACGAAAAATTTCCCCGGTCCCCCCTTTTCCAAAGGGGAGTCAGGGGAGGGTTATAAGTGGCTAAAATAACCATAAATCACCCTTTTCCCCAGGGGAACTTAACCTTCCGAGTCCGGTGCTCCCAGCCTGCTTTTATGTCCACCTCTTTATGAAACACTCCACTCGCCCTCCGGAACATAAATCGGCCAGGGGTATGATCCCAGGAGAAGGGTATGGTTAGTGACCGCGTGGTGCAAGAATTTCAGCGCCTCCTGGGGCAAGACCAGGTCTTCCGCCGGGAAACCGACCGGCTTACCTATGCCTATGACGCCGCGGTGTTGGCCCCCGTTCTGCCCGCCCTGGTGGTCCGGCCCAAAACCACGGAAGAGTTGGGCCAGGTGGTGCGGTTGTGCAACGATAACGGCCTGCCGGTGACCGTCCGGGGCGCCGGCACGAATTTAAGCGGCGGCACCATCCCCCGGCCCGGCGGCGTGGTGGTCCTCACCAACGCCCTCAACCGGATCCTGGAGATCAACGCCGCCGACCTTTACGCCGTGGTGCAGCCCGGGGTCATCACCGCCAAACTGGCCCAGGCGGTGGAGGCCCAGGGACTGTTTTATCCCCCTGACCCCGGGAGCATGGCGGTCTCCACCCTGGGCGGCAACGTGGCGGAAAATGCCGGGGGCCTCAGGGGGCTCAAGTACGGGGTCACCCTGAACTATGTCATGGGCCTCACTTTCTTCTCCGCCGCGGGAGAAGTCGTCAAGACCGGCTCCCGCACCGTCAAATGCGTCACCGGCTACAATCTCACGGGCCTCCTGGTAGGCTCGGAGGGCACCCTGGGGGTCATCTCCGAGATCATCCTGAAGCTCATTCCCCTGCCCGCCGCCCGGCAGGCCATGCTGGCCACCTTCGCCAACGTGGCCCAGGCCTCCGAAACCGTGGCCGCGATTATCGCCAACCGCATCGTGCCGGTCACCCTCGAATTTATGGACAACTTCACCATCCGCACCGTGGAGGATTACAGCCAGGCCGGGCTGCCGGTAACCGCCGCGGCTCTCCTGCTCATCGAGGTGGACGGCCACCCCGCGGTGGTGGCGGAAGAAGCCGAGAAGGTTTCGGCCATCTGCCGCCAGCACAACGCCACCGAGGTCTACACCGCCAGGGATGACGCCGAACGGGACCGGGTCTGGAGCGCCCGGCGGGCGGCCCTCTCGGCCCTGGCCAAGGTGAAGCCCACCGTGGTCCTGGAGGACGCCACCGTCCCCCGGAGCCAGATCCCGGCCATGATCCAGGCCATTGAGGCCATCAGCCGCCGCTTTGATCTCCCCATCGGCACCTTCGGCCACGCCGGGGACGGCAACCTCCACCCCACCATCCTGACGGACCGCCGGGACAAATCCGAGTGGCGCCGGGTGGAGGCCGCGGTGGACGCCATCTTTGAGGCGGCCCTCAAGTTCGGGGGCACCCTCTCGGGAGAACACGGCATCGGCGCCGCCAAGAGTCGGTTCATGGAACAGGAAGTGGGCCGGGGCACCATCCTCTACTCCAAACGCATCAAGGCCGCCCTGGACCCCAAGAACATCCTCAACCCCGGGAAGAGCATCGGGGAAGTGTCAGCAGTGAGCCCTTAGCTATGAGCAGGGAGCTTTTAGCTCTTGGCAGGTAGGGGGCGGGGGTTGATGGGAGGGTTTAATAAAATTTTCACGGCTCATGCTGAGCGCCACCAGAAAGCTTGACCTTTACCATTGATAAAATCCGTTGGTCATTCACGATGATCGGCACTAGAACCTATTGCAAAACCTGTCTTACGCTGAAAAGATTTTCTCTCAACCGATGGAGGGATGGAAACGGGAGTTTTAAGTCCCCCTTTTTTAAAGGGGGATTTAGGGGGATTATCAGGCGCTTATTAAATCCCCCCTGCCCCCCTTGAGAAAAGGGGGGTGATTCTTTCCCAGCTTAAGCTCCTCTGGTTGAGGCAACATGACGCTTAAAATCGGTTTTGAAATGACTTCTAAGGTTTTTTGACTAACTGCTAACCGCTAACTGCTAACTGCTGCTTTTACTGCTTTTAAGGAGTGCACCCATGTCCCGCCTCAAGGAACTGGCCCGGCTCATGCAGGAACTGGATGAGCAACTGGTGACCTGCATGCGCTGCGGCCTGTGCCAGGCGGTGTGCCCCCTGTTCGCCGAAACCGGCCGGGAGGCCGACGTGGCCCGGGGCAAGCTGGCCCTCCTTTCCGGCCTGGCCCAGGAAATCCTCAAGAACCCCCAGGGGGTCCAGGACCATCTGAACCGCTGCCTGCTGTGCGGCTCCTGCGCCGCCAACTGTCCCAGCGGGGTCAAAGTCCTGGATATCTTCATCAAGGCCCGGGCCATCCTGTCGGGCTACCTGGGGCTGTCCACGGTCAAGAAAGCTCTCTTCCGGGGGCTCCTGAGCCAGCCGGCCTGGTTCGACCGCTTCATGGCCTGGGGCGCCCGGTTCCAGGGGATTTTTGTCAAGCCGGTGGACGACCTCCTGGGCTCCTCCTGCGCCCGGTTCATGTCGCCGCTGTTGTCCGACCGCCACTTCAGACCCCTGGCGCCGGTCCCCTGGCACGTCCGGGTCCCCCGGCTCGACACCGCTCCCGGGGCCGGCGGCCTCAAGGTGGCCTTTTTCGTGGGCTGCCTCATCGACAAGGTCTATCCCCAGGTGGGCGACGCGGTGCTCACGGTTTTGGCGCACCACGGGGTGGGGGTCCGGCTCCCCGCCGGCCAGGGCTGCTGCGGCATTCCGGCCCTGTCCAGCGGCGACACCCAGACCTTTCGGCATTTGGTCCGCCTCAACCTGGAACTTCTGGACGATCCCGCCGCGCCCTGCGCTTATCTGGTCACCGCCTGCGCCACCTGCAGCTCCACCATCAAGAAGCTCTGGCCCCTGATGATGGCCGACGCCGAACCGGCCCTCCAGGAACGCGTTGCCGCCCTGGCGGCCAAAACCCTGGACATCAGCCAGTTCCTGGTGGATAAGCTGGGGGTGGCGCCCGGGACCCCGGGACCCGAAGCCGGCCGGATTCCTCTCACCTATCACGATCCCTGCCACCTGAAAAAATCCCTGGGGGTGGCGGCCCAACCCCGGGCCCTGCTTGCCGCCAACCCCGCCTATGTCCTCAAGGAGATGCCCGAGTCCGACTGGTGCTGCGGCTGCGGCGGCAGCTTCAACCTCCAGCACTACGAGACCTCGGCGGCCATCGGCCAACGCAAGCGGGACAACATCGCCGCCTCCGGCTGCCGGGTGGTGGCCACCGGCTGCCCCGCCTGCATGCTCCAGATCACCGACATGGCCTCCCAGGCCGGGCTCCGGGTCCAGGTCAAACACACCCTGGAGATCTACGCCGAGTCTTTGCAGGCGCGCTAAGCTATAATAACCAAGATTTAAGCTGGCAACCATCAAACCGGGGTCAGATTACCCCTGACATCGAGGGCGGTATAAGTTTACCATCTGTTTGGTTGCGAGGTTTAGATATGATAACCATCGAAGATAGCTATCATTATTAGGTAAATTGCGTAGAGCTGGCCGTAACCTTTTATTGCCCCAGCGCAGGATTCTCTTGGGTCGGGGCAACAGTGCTCATTTTTTCAAGATCACCTTATGGAGGATATCACCAAGTTCTGAAATTCTGTAAGGCTTAGCAATGACCCCGCTGAACCCATACTTCTGGAAGTCGGCCATGATCGGGTCATCGGAATAGCCGCTGGAAACCACGGCCTTTACCTGGGGATCAATCTCCAGCAGTTCCGCCAGGGTTTCTTTGCCCCCCATACCCCCGGGAACGGTGAGGTCCAGAAGCACCCCGGCAAATGCCTGTCCAGACTCTTGCGCCTGGATGAACATTTCTCTTGCCTCGCCCCCATCTTTGGCAAACTCCGCCTCATAGCCCAGGCGGGCAAGCATTCTCCCTAATACTTCCCGCACTATCTCTTCATCGTCCATGACCAGGATCTTCCCTTTCCCAACCACCAGATCCCCGTACGCTGCTGGTTGAGGGGCAACTTGTCGGTCAATTGCGGGAAGATAGGTATCAAAGGTTGTTCCCACTCCGGGTTTGGACTCGACGGCAATATGACCGTGATGTCTATTGATAATCGTGTAGGCCGAGGCCAAGCCCAAGCCGCTGCCCCGCTGTTTGGTAGTAAAATAGGGGTCAAATATTCTCGGAAGATGGTCCGCGGGTATGCCTATCCCCCGATCCCGCACCGAGATTTTTATATACCTCCCGGGACTCAGGGGCAATTCGCTCCCTGTATCTACGGTAAGGTTCTCGGCCCAAACCTTAATCGTCCCGCCGGTAGGCATGGCCTGGATGGCATTGATCGTGAGATTCTGGAAGACTTGGTCGATTTGCCCCGGGTCCGCTTCTATCCACCAGAGGTTTTCTGGGAAGGTCGTTTCACATTTCACCTGGGAACCGACACAGGTAAACGCGGTGGATTTGGTGAGGAGTTCAGCAACCGAGAAGCGTTTCTTTACCGGCGCCCCTCCTTTGGCAAAGGTGAGCAGTTGGTGAGACAAAGACTGGGCCCGCAGACACGCCCCTTCTGCCTGAGCCAGGTTGTCTCGAACCCGGGGGCCTATTTCGTCATCCAATGCGGCCAGGCCAATATTTCCCAGTATGGAAGTAAGAATATTATTTAAGTCGTGGGCGATGCCCCCGGCCAGGGTGCCCACCGCTTCCATCTTTTGGCCCTGGAGAAAGTGCTCTTCCAGTTGCTTGTGTTCCGTGATATCCATGAAGTATCCCAGGATGGCCCTTTTCCCCTCAAAATGGGTGGGAGCGATCGATTCCATGCCCCACCGGATCTCCCCGCTTTTGGTCATAAACTGGAATTCAAACGGAGTGGAGGTTTCCCCTTTTAACCTCTTGACGGCCTCACCCCTCACCACTGCTTTATATGCAGGGGTCGCCAGGCATTCAGACTCCTGGCCCAAAAATTCTTCCCTGGAGTAGCCGGTGATAGTCTCAAGCCCGGGGTTAGTCAAAATATACTTGCCATCCTGGATTATAAAGATACCCATGGGGGCATGGTCCACCAGAACCTGAAAGGCTTTTTCTGCCTGCTTGCGCTCGGTGGTCACCTCGGTATACATGATTATCCCGCCAATGCTGCCATCGGCCCGGTACCAAGGCCGGCACTCCCAGCGGTTGTAGGTGATCGATCCGTCCGGCCGCTTCAAGTAGTCATCGTCCGACCGCTCGACCGCGCCGGCCAGCACGCGCCGGTGCACCTCCTTCCAGCGTTGAGGCATCTCGGGGAATACCTCGTAATGATGTTTGCCGATGATGTCAGTTTCCTTAACGCCATAGTCGTTCAGATACCGCTCGCTCACGAATACGTAGCGCAACTCATTGTTGCAAACGGCGATGGCGTTGGGGTCGTGGCGAATCACGTAATCCATGAGTTCGTGCTGTTCCGCCAGAGCCGTCTCGGCCCGCTTGCGGTCGGTGATGTCCAGGATCACCCCGATCAATCCCGCCACCTTGCCGGTGGCATCTGGGAAAGAGGCTTTGTAGAATATTACCTCTTTTTCCAACCCCTCGGCAGCCATTACCTTCCATTCATACCTTTGACTGCCGGGCCGCTCAAACAATTTCTGGTCCATCTCTGCGTACTTATCGGCAACCTCCTTGGACCCCATCTCATAGACGTCCTTGCCGATCACCGTTTCCCTGTACTTCCCCAAAAACTCCTCGAAGGCGCGGTTACAGCCCAGGTATCTCCCGGAGGCATCCTTGTAAAAGACCGGGATGGGAATGGTCTCCAGAAGCGTCGTGGTAAATTGCATCTGGTCTCTCAGTCTTTCTTCGGCCCGCTTGCGCTCGGTGATGTCCCATGAAAGATCACCCAGAAGGGACACCGCCTCAACGTCGTACTCATCGTAATCTGATGGCTTGTTGCCGACGCCGATGATGGCCACAATCTTATTTTCCCTGAAGATCGGCACAACCAGTTCACGCACCACCGGGGCGTGACCGGGGGGCATGCCCTTGCGGGAGGGGAGTGCATCGTAGTTATTGTGAATAACCGACCCTCGTTGATGGACGCAGTCCACCCAGACGCCGGCTTCGGCCACGTCATAGTGCCGGCCTTTTCCCTCCGCAGTACACATGTGCCGGAGCGTGTTGGTAGACCAGGTTTGGAGCGAAAGTGTCCGCTGGTCGGCCTCTACCAGGTGGTAAAAACCGATGGTGCTGCCGGTGAGGGCTTCCGATTCATCCAGAGTGGCTTGGGTGAATTCTTCCAGGGAATGCGACTCGGCAAATTTGAGCAGCCTGAGGCGGGCCTGCATGATATTCTCCGCTCGCGTCAGTTCGGCCATGCTGAGCTTGAGCTTTTTCTGCTCCTGGTCGGCACCAATGAGGCGCTGGCGTAGTTCGCTCAACTCAGTTATGAGCTGTTCCTTGGTTTTGCGTTCATCCAGCATGATGATGCCCTATTTTAGCGAGAATGGACTGGTGAATTTAATTGAACTTAGCAAAGTTTGGGCGAAAGATAAATTGAAAATTGAGGATAGAAGTTGAAACGGGGGGCTGGGCGCACCCTTGGCGATACGGGCGGGGAAACGTATCCAGCCGGTAAGAGCAAGTCCGGCTCAGACTCCAGGAAGAAACATGCCCACACCAACTCCCCTGCCGACGAGAACGAAGATTTCGTGCCAGGTTTTATAGTGATCGCCAGTGCTCTAGAAATACCAGATATGATCTAACCCGCTTTATTCATGAACTTTCCGACATATGACATAACCCACTAAAATATAACAGTGAATTAAATAACCCTGAAAAGCAGAGTGTTTTGTGCACAGGCTGGAAAGCCTGTGCCCCCAAGTTCTTTGCTGTCTGGCGAATTATCCGGACTAAATGATGAAATGTGGTTCTGGTGGGGGGAACCAGCACTGCCCCTAACGAAGAAGTTGTCTGGTCAAGTTTTGAGCATTACCGTTAAGCTCATTGCCACAAACCAATTAACGGCCCGGCCCCCGGCCTATTTTCCCCTAAAGCCTGCAGACCCCCAAAAAAATCTTGGGGGACTGGCGTCAGGGGGCTTGAGAGCTTAACTTATTGAAAAATGCGGGGCCTGGTTGTGCGTCTCTCGTCCTAAATGCGGCGGCGATAACCGGCCAGGCAACTCAGACAGTCCGCAACCTTGAGATAGCGAGGCAGGATGCTATGACCCCGGACCCGGTGCAGGTGGTGATTTACGACGCCCCCGAGGCCTCATCTTCCGGCTGCGCCTGCGGCTGCAGCGGCCATGGCCATGATCATTCCGGCGTGGGCGACGACCCCCTGGCCGGGGTCAGCCTGGAATTGCAGACCAAGGCCCTGGCCCTGACCCTGGAGGCCGCCTTCCCCGGGCAGGTGCAGGTTTCCTATGTCAATGTGCTTACCGACCCCCGGGGGCCGAGTCTCCCCCAAACCGCGCTGCTGAACGCCGGGTCCTTCCCCGCCCCCCTGGTCTACATCAACGGCCAGGGGCGCTTCGCCGGGGCCCTGATCCCGGAGCGCATCCGGGACGAGGTGGGAAAAATCCTGGCGGGGGGCTGATAGGCTGGAAAAAGTACTGCGAGACCTCTGCAAAAACCCCCTTCATCGGTCATTCTGAGGGAGTGGAGCGACCGAAGCATCTCATAGATACGAAAAAATACGCGAGCCTGCGCTACGCTCAGGATGACAAAATGGCCTGCCGCAGAGTTCGCAATTTTCGTTCTCCGTGAACCAAAGGACGCCTTCTTGACCGCCGCTCCCCGCCCCCTCATCACCCTGCTCACCGATTTCGGCACCCGGGACGCCTACGTGGGCAGCCTGAAGGGCGTCATCCTGAGCCTCAATCCCGAAGTCCGGCTGGTGGATCTCAGCCACGAAGTTGCCCCCCAGGATATCCGGGCCGGGGCCTTCATCCTGGCCGAAGCCGCCCCCTGCTTCCCCCCGGGCGCCATTCACCTGGCCGTGGCGGACCCCGGGGTGGGCAGCCGCCGCCGGGGCCTGGCGGCCCGGTGCCGGGGACAGTACTGGGTGGGGCCGGACAACGGCCTCTTCCACCTCATTTTCAACCGGGCCCCCGATCTCGCCGTGGTCTCCCTGGAAAATCCGGAGTATTTCCGCCCCTCTGTGTCGGCCACCTTCCACGGCCGGGATATCTTTGCTCCGGTAGCAGCCCACCTGTCCCTGGGGGTGGACCTGGACGCCTTCGGACCCCGGATCGCCGACCCCGTCTCTCTCCCTTTCCCCGAACCGGAGTTCGGCCCGGAAGCAATTCTGGGAGAGATCATCGCTGTAGACCGGTTCGGCAACCTGATCAGCAACATCCCCGCCGCAGTGGCGACCTCCCAACTGGGAGAGCGGGGCTGGCGCCTCCAGGCCGGGCCCCTTAACCTTAAAGGCCTGGCCCGGACCTACGCTGACGCCGCCCCGGGCGAGTTTCTGGCGTTGGCCGGCAGCCACGGGTTTGTCGAGATCGCCTGCGCCAGGGACAACGCCGCCCACCGGCTGCAGGCGGGAGTGGGCCTGGCGGTTTCGATCCGCCGGGCGCCGCCGCCCAAGTGAATGGGGCGCGGCCTGGGGAAACCCGCGTGAGACCACGGGCCCGGTCCCCTTTCAGGTCCCTCGCGGCCCCTTCAGCCCGGCGCCTCGCGCCGCGTCCGGCCCCGGGGTCCCGGGCTTTAAGATACGGGTCCGGCGGGGGCAGGCACTCCAGCCGATGAAATTTTGCTTGTATAAACAGGCGTTCTATGTCAGATTGTGTATACTAATTTTCTTATACAAAGACTTATGCCCCGAGGAAAAAACAAACATACCCGTTGCGAAGGCGATGGTGGAGAGCTCTTTTTAATCAATGAGGTCTCCCGGGTGGTGAACCTTTCCCAAAAACGCATCCGGGAATATGAAAAAGAAGGCTTCATCAAGCCCTTACGGGAGAAGAATACCAACAACCGGCTCTATTCCAAGTTTGACGTGGGCCAGATCGGCCAGATCAACAGTTTGATCCACGACCGGGGCTTTACCCTGGCCTGCCTGCGCAACCTGATGGTGCTGGCCCCCTGCTGGAATATCTACGATTGTGACAAGAAAGAGGAATGCCCGGCGTTTCAGCTCCCCTGGCGACCCTGTTATGAAGTGCGGGAGTATCGGGGTACGCTCTGCGAGGGGCCGTGCTCCCGGTGCGCCATCTATCTCAACCGCAATGTCAGAAGAGAAAAGATCCTGGACAAACACCCTTCTGAACCTTGATTGCCTCTCCTCCCGCCGCGCCGTCCCCATCGCCCTCGCCCGCACCCAGGGATAAAGCCATTGCCATTGTGGGGCTGTCCAACTCCGGCAAGACCGAACTCATCTGCCGGTTGCTGGAGTGGTTTGCCGCCCATAAGCTCAGGGCCGCAGTCCTGAAGCACTCCCACCACCAGCACCTGGGGGATGACGGCAAAGACACCTGGCGCTACCGCCAGGCCGGGAGCCGGCTGGTGGCCCTGGCGGCCCCGGGACTGCTGCAGATCACCCGTTCCGGCCTGGAGGAGCCGCCCCTGGACGCAATTCTGGCCGAACTGGCGCCGGGGGCCGATCTCATCCTGGTGGAGGGCTACAAAACCAGCGATCTGCCCAAGCTGGCCCTGGCGCCGGTTGATGCCGCCTCACCGTTGCCGGACTATTCCCACCTGCTCGCCTGGGTCAGCGCCTGGCCGCTGCCCACCTCCCTGCCGGTATTCCATCCCCGCCAGGTGGCGGAAATTGCCCGGTTTATCCGGGATCGGCTCGGACGGCCGGTGATGCCGCCCAGTCAGCCAAACGGCGCTCCCGGCGGCTCCCGGCTCACCGGAGCCATCCTGGCCGGGGGGTTCAGCCGGCGGCTGGGGCAGGACAAGACGGCGCTGCAACTGTCCGGGAAACCACTGGCCCTCTGGGTGCACGAGGCCCTGGCTCCCCTGATGGCGAACTGCTGGCTCATCACCAACCAGCCCTTGGCCCACTTGGCCTTCGGCCTGCCCCTCCTGACGGATTTGCGGCCGTTCCAGGGACCCGCCGGCGGCCTCCTCACCGCCCTGTTCTGGGCCCGGACCCCCTGGGTGCTGGCTGCGGCGGTGGACAACCCCTTTCTGGCTCCGGCCCTCCTGGCCGAGCTGGCGGCCCGGGCCCGCCGCACCTCCCGCCCGGCGGTGGTCTGCCGCTCCCCCTGGGGCCTGGAGCCCTTTCCCGGGGTCTACTCCGTCCGCCTCTTGCCCGCTTTGCAAGATTTTCTCCAGGCCGACCGCCGCCCCACCCGTTTCCTGGAGATGTGCCGGCCCCAGATTTTATCTGAGCCCGAGGTGCTGGCTCTGGACCCCGAAGGCCGGAGCTTTTTTAACCTCAATACTCCTCAGGACCTGAACCGGGCCCGGGCCTGGCTGGCCGGAACCGGATCCCTGCAAGACCCCGCCGGCCAGGTGAGGAAACCCGGAGCCGCCTCCGGCGACTAGGGGCGAAAACGCACCTTTTACCAGGCCTGCCCGGCCCCTCCTCTTGACACGCTTTGATCCCTGGGATATAAAAACGGGTGCGGTCCCATCGTCTAGGGGCCTAGGACACCGCCCTCTCACGGCGGAGACACGGGTTCGATTCCCGTTGGGACTACCAAAACCGCGCTTAACTTATTGATATTAGAATAACTTTTCTTCGTGTGGCGCGAAATGTTTCGCGTTTTTGCCCGCCGCCAGGAATACCTGCCCCTCCTCCCGGATCTAGTTCGGCACCAACCGGTTGTACTCTTGCAGACAGGATTATGACCGGACTCTTATAGCGTTTGCCAAAAGTATTTTCCGATGGCGCATCATTCTAATCCCCCCCTAACCCCCCTTTAGAATATCAGGTAACTAAAAGGATTTGCTGGTAAAGTACCGCTTTGAAAAAGGGGGATTTAAGAATCTCCGCGTGGAAAGAATTTATGGCAACCGCTATAGGTCCATGCACCCGGGCCGCCAGCTCTGTCAGTCATTTTACCCGATGGCGGTCCACCAATCCTCCCGCTGGTTCCCGGAACTCTTTTCTTTTGCTCATGCATGGTATAAATTAAGATGTTTGATCCACTCATAAACTCGGCCCGGCAGATGCCTCCGGGACCGGCTGCCGTCAGGCTGAATAACTTGTTGATCTCCTTGCCTCTCCCACTCAATCATGCAACCAGCCAAAACCCTTAAAGAGAGGATCAAACACACCCTGCACCTGGAGCGCCCCTTGCGCCTGGTCTGGCAAAGCGCCCCGGGGTGGACGGTCGCAAGCTTCGGGCTCATCCTGATCCAGGGCTTCCTCCCCCTGGTTTCTCTCTACCTGATGAAACTCATCGTCGATGCGGTCACCGCCGGCCTGCTATCGCCTGAAAAAACCGACTCCCTCAGAAAAGTAATCCTTCTCATCCTCCTGGCGGCTGCCGTGGCCTTGTTTGCCGCCTGTTGCCGCTCTCTCACCGAGATTGTCAAGGAAGCCCAGACCCAGGTGGTCACCGATCATGTTGCCGATGTCATCCATGGCAAGTCGGTGGCGGTAGACCTGGAGTATTACGAAGACCCCAAGTACTACGACACCCTGCACCGGGCCCAGCAGGAGGCCACCTACCGGCCTACCCGGATAATGGAGAGCCTGACGCAACTGGGCCAAAGTGGCATCTCGCTTTTAGCCCTGGCCGGTTTGCTGTTCGCATTTCGCTGGTGGGTTGCCGTCATGCTGTTTGTGGCTACGGTCCCCGGGGTTTTGATGCGCTTGAAATACGCCAGGCAGATGTACCAATGGCAGAGCCAGCACACCCAGGCGGAAAGACGGGCTTATTATTATCATGATGTGCTCACCGACGGCGGCCATGCCCAGGAGATCCGGCTCTTTGGCCTGGGTCCGCTCTTCATGGGTTGGTTCCGGGAGTTAAGGAAGCAGCTCCGGGTCGAAAAGCTGAAAATTTCGTCCAGACGGTCCCTGGCTGATTTAATCACCCAGGCCAGCGCCACGTTGGCCATTTTTGGGGCCCTTGCTTACGTGGCCTACCAGACCGTCGAGGGCAAGATCACCATCGGGGACATGGTCATGTATTACGGGGCCTTTCAGCGGGGTCAGGGAGCGCTTCAGGAGATCTGGACCGGCCTCACCCGGCTCTATGAGGATAACCTCTTTCTCGCCAACTTTAACGAGTTCCTCGATCTCGAACCTAAGCTCCTGGAGCCTCGCACGCCGGCAGCTTTCCCGCGGCCCATCCAGCAAGGGATCATCTTGGATCGGATCAATTTTCGCTACCCCACGGGGGAGAGAACCGTCCTGGAGGATATCAATCTCCGGATTTTACCCGGGCAGATGGTGGCCCTGGTGGGTGAAAATGGTTCGGGAAAAACCACGCTTATCAAGCTCCTCTCCCGTCTTTATGACCCGGTGAGCGGCGCCATCACCATTGATGGGGTTGACTTGCGCCAGTTTGACCCCGCGGCCCTCAGGCGGGAAGTCAGCGTCATCCTCCAAGATTACGCCCGTTACCACCTGACGGCCCGGGAAAATATCTGGCTGGGAGACATCCAGTTACCGGCCCACGACGACAAGATTTTCACTGCCGCCCGACAGACCGGGGCCGATGATTTTATCCGGAAGCTGCCCCGGGGCTACGAAACCGTTCTCGGTCATGAGTTTGAGGACCAGGGAGAACTCAGCCAGGGCGAGTGGCAAAAAGTCGCTCTGTCCCGGGCCTTTTTGCGCCAGACGCAATTGATCATTTTGGATGAACCCACCAGTTGGATGGATGCCCGGGCCGAATACGAGGTGTTCCAATCCTTCCGGGAAATGTTTCGAGACCGCATGATCCTGCTCATCAGCCACCGCTTTTCCACCGTCCGGCTGGCGGATTATATTTTTGTCATGGAAAATGGGCGGATACTCGAGGCCGGCACCCATGACGAGTTGGTCCGGATGGCCGGTAAGTATGCCCGGTTATTTGAAATGCAGGCCAGTTCTTATCGATAAAAACCGAGGGCTGCCGGTGACCAGCCGTCAAGCTGCCTCTTGGCCCCGGAGAGCAATGCCGGCCGCACGAGCACCATCTCAACCTTCTGAACATACGAGATTATTCGCTCCGCTCAGAATGGCCCTGGTGGTCAATAAGGAGTTTTGCAGGAGCCTCACGGGATGAGATGATTCTTACCGGAAGTAGGCGTCAATGGCGGCGACCACGCTAGCCAGTTGCGCCATGGTCAGGGAGGGGTAAAGGGGCAGGGTAACCAGCCGGGAGGCAATCTCCTCGGTCCGGGGCAAACGGTGATTGTGCCCCGCTTCCCAGAGGCTCTGATAATAAGAGAACAGGTGCACCGGCGGATAATGGATGCTGGTCTGGATACCTTGCCGGGCCAGGGCGGCCATAAAATCCGCTCTTCCCGCCGGGTCCTTGAGCAGGATCGGGAACAGATGGTGGGCCGATCCGTCCGGGGCGTCACGAAAAGGCACTTCCAGGCAGTCCAGATCGGTTAATTGGGCCCGGTAGGCCCGAGTCAGCTCCCGGCGCCGGGCATTCCCCGGTTCCAGGCGTTGCAACTGGACCAGGCCCAGGGCCGCCCGCATCTCATCCAGCCGGTAGTTGTATCCCTTGCCCACCACGTCATAGCTGAAACTGTGGCCCCGGTGGCGGTCCCAGGTCAGGGTGGTCATGCCGTGGGAGCGGCTCGTTTTGATTTTCCCCGCCAGTTCATCATCATTCGTGACCACCATGCCGCCTTCCCCGGTAGTCATATTCTTATTGGAAAAAAAACTGAAGCAGCCGACATCGCTCCCGGTGCCCACCGCACGGGGGCCCTGGGCCGAGTGGTACACCGCGCCCGGGGCATGGGCGCAATCCTCGATGATAGCCAGCCCCCGGCTCCGGGCCAGGGCGGCAATGGCATCCAGGTCAACAGGGTAGCCCCCGTAATGGACCACCATAATGGCCCGGGTGCGCGCCGTTACTTTGGCGGCGGCATCCTCCGGGGATAGGTTCAGATCATGGGACCCGGTCACATCCACAAATACAGGTTTGGCCCCGGTATAGAGAATCGCATTGGCGCTGGCGACGAAGGTCAGGGCCGGGCAGAGCACCTCGTCTCCAGGGCTCAGTCCCACAGCTTCGCAGGCCAGATGCAAAGCCGCGGTGCAGTTGGCCACGGCCAAGGCATGCTTGACGCCCAGGAATTGGGCGAAGCGCGCTTCGAACTCCTGGGTCTTCGGACCCATAGAGAGCCACCCGGATTGCAACACCTGGGTGACTGCCTCAATTTCCTCGGGACCCAAAACGACATCGACCAGAGGGACTTTCCAGCGAGTCAATTTTTCCTCATTTTATCCATAGCTATTGGATGCAAATCAGTTCTGATGAACAATATTATAATAACGTTGTTCTTCAGGATTTTTAATAATTCCCCATTGCAAAACCTTCTTCATTTCGTCGATACCCTCCGGGACAGTTTTTGATATGTTAAAGCCCAGTTGGCTCTTAATTTTATCAAAATTTACCCGGTAATCTCTGGGATCTTCTTTGGTTTCAACTCTTTTAATTCTGGCATCAGGAAAGTGTTTTAATAATTCATCTAAAATCATTTTCTTAGTATAGTTTTCTGTCGTATCGCCCACATTAAAGACATTGTAGGCCACTTTGTCCTTATCAGCCTCAAAAACCGAAAGTATTGCCCGGGAAAAATCGGCTACATGACAGTAAGGGCGCCAAAATTGTTCTCCATAAACAATCAATTGCTTTCCTAGACTCAGTTCCTTGGTGAATTCATTAACCGTCAGATCAAATCTCATCCTGGGAGAAATGCCATAAACCGTGGCAAAACGCAAAGCAGTCGGGCAGAATCCAGCCGTCCGCCGTGATTCTTCAAAAATGAGGCGTTCGAACTTTACCTTGAGCTCGGCATACAAAGACACCGGCGCCAGAGGCGAATCCTCGTTGACAAACCCGGTGGCGGCATCCATTTTGCCATAATTACTGCACGTTGAGGCAAAAACAAATCTTTCCACCCCAAGTTCCTGGGAAAGCTCCAACAAATATTTCGAACTGGTCCAATTGGTTAGGGTGGCCAGTTCGGGATCACTTTTACAGGCTGGATCACCAACTATCGCGGCCAGATGAACCACGGCAAAATACTTTTCCTGCTTCATTATCGCCATGAGACCATCTTTGTCGTTAATATCACATTTATAAAATGTAAAATTGGGATGGTACCAGAGGCCCAACAATGATTCTCCACCTACATGCAATTTATCGACACAGACAACTCTATATCCATTATCCAAAAGTCTTTTGAGCACTATGGAACCTACATAACCAGCTCCACCAGTTACTAATACAGTTTTTTTGCTGCTATGTAACATCATAGTACAAATCCTTTATCGCGTTATAGATTTATTTTAATAATTTTATATTATAACTCCAATACTTGCAATAAAAATTGCCGGTTGCGGCACCTGAACTACCTGTTCCTCATCCTCCCGTACCGTCTCAGCTAAACCTGGTCCGCCATCTCGTCATTGGACAAGACATGGTCAGAGCCCAATTCAAGGTAAAAACTCGCCGCCGGCGTGTCGGCCCCGATCTTGCCGGCGGCGTCAAGGGATTGGCCCCGCCCGGGATTCAACCTGGTTATTGATGGCTGATTACTGCTCGTTACCCGGGGGTTGAACCATCAGAAGAATGTTTCATCTACGGATAATCACAGGTCGCCTGGTCTCCCCAAGACTCCTACATTGCCTTCAAAAACTTCTCCAAGCTCTCCTGGTTTTCCACGTTATAAAAACTCCCGGGGGGCTCCTGGGGCAGGATCTTCTTTACCAAGCCCGTCAGGACGTTCTTGGGCCCCACCTCCACCCAGGTGTCCACCCCGGCGGCCTTGAGGTTGAGGATGAGTTCGGCCCAGCGCACCGGGCTGGTAAGCTGGGCCCCCATGGCGGCCCGGAGGGTGCCCGGGTCCGTCTCGGTGGCCCCGGTGGCGTTGAGATAGAGGGGCAGCAGGGGGGGCCTAAAGTCCAGCTTCGCCATGAACGCGGCGAAGTCCCGGGTGGCCTCCTCCATCAACGGCGAGTGCCAGGCCCCGGAGACCTTTAACGGAATGACCTTGGCTCCTTCGGCTTTGGCCAGGTTTCCCGCCCGGGCCACCATTTCCGGGGACCCCGAAATAACTGTCTGCACCGGGGTATTGAAGTTGGCCAGGGCAATGGGGCCCTCTTTGGTCAAGGGATGGACCAGCCCCTTCAGTTTCTCCGGGGTCAGGCCGAGGACCGCGGCCATGGCGCCGGGATATTTTACCGCCTCACGGTGCATAAGGCGGCCCCGCTCGCGCACCGCGGCAAGGGTATCACCGGCACTCAACACCCCGGCGGCGTAAAGGGCGCTGTACTCCCCCAAGCTGTGGCCGCACACCGCCCCGGGCTTAATCCCGGCATGGGCCAGGGCCCGGTAGAGACAGAGGTTGACCACGGTCACCGCAGGCTGGAGATTCACCGTCAGGGTGAGTTCCTCCATGGGCCCGGTGAAACAGAGCCTTTTTAAGGGCAGCCCGGTGGTTTCCTCCGCCAGGCCGAACAACTCCCGGGCGCCGGGGTCGGCGTCAAAGAGGTCCCGGCCCATGCCCACGTACTGGGAACCCTGCCCGGGAAAGAGAAAAGCAACCTGAGCCATAATTCACCTCAAATGAAAGAAGTTAATGGCTTATTTTATCGCTAAATGTCCGGTGCCGGAAGCCGGGTGAGCCGTTTTTTCGGCCCGGGCTCATCTCATTTTTTCATTTTTTCATTTTTTCATAGTACCTGCACCTGCCCCGCAGCCTTTCCAGGCTTGGACGGTTGACAAGGCCCTCCAGGTTCGGATATTTTGAACTGGCTAGGGCAAAATGACGCCTGGCCATACGTATTACCCGGGGAAATAACAGGATAAATTGTACCGTGAAAAAGTCTAAGAAATTAATTTTTACCGGCCTGATGGTTCTGGTCGTGGTGCTTTGTATCGAAGGCCTGGCGCGTTTGTCTTATTTCGTTATCTATAGGCGTAGCTATAATGTTACTGACATGTATGAATTTATCAAGGATAGCAACTACGGGCTGAGCGATGAATTTGCCTTGTGGTGGGACCGGGAGATTATTCATCCATATTTAGGTTTTGTTTATGATTTCAAGGATAAAGCCGAAAATAATGAGACCTACGGATTTGCCACCACCGTGTCCCCGGTAATCAAAAGGGAGCCCGGCAAATTGAACGTGCTGCTCCTGGGGGGATCGGTGGCCCAAAGCATGAGGAAGGTCGTGAGAAAAGCCTTTCAGCGGGTTTGCCGGGTGCCTCCTAACGTAGTCACCTTGGGGTTCGCCGGCTATAAGCAGCCTCAACAACTCCTGGCCTTGACCTATTTTTTGTCCCTGGGGGCCGAATACGATCTGATTATCAACCTGGACGGCTATAACGAAATCGTCCTGCCCATCACCGATAATTATGACGTCGGAGTCAACCCCTTTTATCCCAGGAACTGGAATCTGAGGATCTCCCGCCAACCGAGCAAAAAGATCCTGGCGGAGATCGGGGAGGTGCGGTACCTCCGGGACCTGAAGCAGAAAAACCTGGACGCTCTCACCTCCAGCCTCTTTAAAGGAAGCGCCGTATTCGGCCTGATCAAGATGCAGCAATTTAAACGCCTCAACTGGGATATTGATCACACCAATCACCGATTGATCAAATTGCAGCAGCAGGAAGTCAAAAGATTCGAAGAAACCGGACCATTCGTGGTCTATAAAGATATGCAGAAGCTTTATGAGGATGCCGCGGCGGTTTGGGTCCGGAGTTCAGTGCTGCTTGACCAGCTGGCCCGGGAAAATAGCATGGAGTATTATCATTTCCTCCAGCCTAATCAATATGTTAAAGGGTCAAAGGTCCTGACTGCGGAAGAGAAGCGCATGGCTTATTTGGCCAGGGCCCCGATCAGCCAATCGGCTCTTATCGGTTATCCCATACTCATCAAGGCAGGCAGGAAACTCCTGGAGAAGAACATTAACTACGTTGACGCCACCATGGCGTTTGCCAAAGAAAAAGAGACGGTTTATCGGGATATTTGCTGCCATTATAACCAGCGCGGCAAAGAAGTGTTGACCGCCTATATGCTGGATAAAATCTTCCAAAATCCCCGGATCAGGAAATTTCTGAAAGAACCGCAACCAGGACCCGGTCCTTCAAAAAATTGACGGGTCGCCGCCGAACAATTTCTGGAACTGGTCAATTTCCGCCTTGACTTCGGGCCGGGTGACCACCGCCGAGATGGCGCACACCGCGTCGGCTCCGGCCGCGATGACCCCAGGGGCATTGGCCAGGGTGATGCCGCCGATGGCCACCAGGGGGAGGGCCACCCGCCGGCGGATCTCCTCAAGGAGCGCCACCCCGGTGGGGGCCCCGGCGTCGGCCTTGGTAGCGGTGCTGAAGATGGGCGACACCCCCAGGTAATCGGCGCCCGTCGGCCTGGGCCGCCAGGGCTTCGGCCACCGTGCTCACCGTGACGCCGATAATTTTCTCCGGTCCCAGAAGTTTGCGGGCCTCGGGGCAGGGCAGGTCCTCCTGGCCCAGGTGCACCCCGTCGGCCCCCACCTCCAGGGCGAGATCCACCCGGTCGTTGACCAGAAACAGGGTGCCCCGGCAGATCTCCCGCAATTGCCGGGCCTCCGCCGCCAACGTCGGGGGTGAGGCCCTGCTTCTCCCGGTACTGCACCACCCGGACCTTGGCGGCCACCGCCGCGGCCACGTCGCTCAGGTTCCCGGCCCGGCTCAAGCGCGCCTCGGTGATGAAATAGTAGCCCCTCACCCGCTCACGCGCCGCCGTTCCGCCAGGGTCGCCTCGTCCAGGCCGTCCAGGCAGTCAAAGAGTTTTACCATGAAGGTGCCGGGGCCCGGGGAGAGTTCCGCGGCGATCTCCCCGGCCACGTTGAAGCAGATCAGGCCCGCGGCCGCGGCCAGGGCCAGGTCCGGCTCCACCGCGGCAAAGGTGCCGATCACCGAAGCCGCCATGCAGCCGGTGCCCACCACCCGGGACATGAGGGGGTGGCCGTTTTTGACCACAAACCGCTGGCTGCCGTCCACCACCAGGTCTTCCGGGCCGGTGATGACCACCGTGCACTTCCGCTTGAGGGCCAGGCTCAGGGCCACCTCCTCCAGGTCCTCTCCACCGGGGCGGCGTCCACCCCCTTGGTCCGGACCTGGGCCCCGCTGATCCGGGCCATCTCCGAGGCGTTGCCTTTGATGAGGTCGATCCTGCGCCTCGTCCAGGAGTTCGAAAGCACTTCCGGTCCCGGAAGGCGGTGGCCCCGGCCCCGCAGACGTCCAGAATCACCGGGATTCCCTTGGCGTTGGCGCTTGGGCCGCCAGCTTCATGGCCGCGACCATCTCCACCGTCAGGGTGCCGATATTGAGGACCAGGGCGGACGCCGAGCTGGGCCATCTCCTCCACCTCTTCTGGCGCATGGGCCATGACCGGGGAGGCCCCCAGCACTTTCACCACCTGGGCGCAGTCATAAATGGTGACCCAGTTGGTCAAATGATGGATCACCGGGCTTTGGGTCCGGACTCTTTCCAGCAGGGTAAAAGCTTTCAGCTTGATGGTGGGCATGATCGATCCTTCCAGAATTTTCCTCTCACTATACCGGTTATCCGCCGGTCGGGCAAAGGCACGGGGTTGCTGCGGCAGGGGGGACCCTGGGGGAAGTGGCTCGCCGGGCCGTACTCTTCCTCAGGAGATGATCGCCTTCCTCAAGGCCAGGGCCGCGGCCCTAACCTCCGGGGCGGCCGTAACCGCGCTCATGACTGCGGGGTGCCGGGCTCCCCGGGCCACCACCTGGGCAATGTTGCTGCCATTGATGCCGCCCATGGTGCTCCAGGGAATCGTCAGATGCGGCGTAATGCGTGGGATGGCCTCAACCCCTAAAACTACGGCGTTGGGCTTGGTGGCGGTGGGGAAGATGGGGCCGATATTGACGTATCCGGCCCCGGCCGCCTGGGCCGCCAGCGCCTCTTCCAGGGAATGCGAAGAGGCGCCGACGATGAGGTCCGGGGCGATACGCCGGGCCGCGGCCACGGGCAGGTCGGTCTGGCCCAGGTGGACCCCGTCGGCGCCCACGGCCAGGGCGATGTCCACCCGGTCGTCGATAATCAGCAAAGACCCCGCGGCCTCAGTACGCCGGCGGAATTCCCGCCCCAGCTCGTAAAGGCTGCGGTCGGCCAGGTCCTTTTCCCGGAGTTGAACGATTCCCACCCCGGCGGCCAGGACCTGATCCAAAACCGTAAGCCCAGTGCGGCCGGCGCAGAAGGCTTCCGTGATGACCACGTAGAGGTCGGCGTGCGCAAACGCGGCCAGGCGCCGGGGCAGGTCCATCAGCCGCCCCCCACCAGGCGCACCAGTTCCAGGACGTCGCCCTCGGCCAACCGGGTCTCCCGGTAGGCCTCGCGGTCCACGATCTCCCGGTTGCGCTCCACGATGGTTCCCTGGGGGTGGAGGCCCAGTTCCTCCAGGAGGCTCCACACCGTGACTGCTGCCACCTCCCGGGGTTCGCCGTTGATGGTTAATTTCACTGCTTACCCCCGTAGGGGCGCACCTGCGTGTGCGCCCTCACCTAAGGCGGACACACAGGTCCGCCCCTACAAGACCGGCCCCTATTCCATAAAGGCCCGGTCAAAATCCTTCCACACCGGGTCGTAGCCGGCCCGGCGGATGGCGGCCACCACCTCGGCGGGGCTGCGGCCGTCCTCAATGGCAAACTGCTCCAGCGCCGCGTCGTTGTCCAGGTGGGCGTAACCGCCGGGCCGGGTGGAAGACCCGGCGCTCATCATGGTCACCCCCAGGGGGATCAAGCGGTCCCGCAGCTGGGAACTCTCCCGGGTGGAAAGGTTAAAGCCCACCTCCGGCAGAAATATCCTCAGGGCCAGCATCAACTGCACCAGCTCCCGGTCGGTGGGGAGATGCTCCACCTGGAAGCGCTGCGGCGCGTGGCGCAGCCGGGGGAAGGACAGCGACACGGCGCTCTGCCAGCACTCCTTCTGGAGCTGGCGGGCGTGCAGACCCAGCCAGAAGCCGTCGGCCCACCAGTGGTAGAGGCCCAGGAGCGCCCCGAGGCTGAGGCGGCGGACCCCGGCCCGGCCGGCCCGACTGATGGCCTCCAGGCGGTAGGCATAATCCCGTTTGCGGCCCCGGCGGTGCACCCCGGCGTAAGTCTCCCGGTGGTAGGTCTCCATGTAGAGGGTCACCCCTTCCAGGCCCCGGTCCACCAGGAGGCGGTAGTCCGCCTCGTCCAGGGCGTAAACCTCCACGGCCACGGAGACAAAGTACTCCCGGGCGATGGCCACGGCCTGGGCCAGGTACGACACCGGCGCGGCCCGGGGGGCTTCGCCGGTGAGCAGCAGCACGCTCTGAAACCCGTGCCCGGCCAGGACGGCGCACTCGTTGCGGATTTCCGCCGGCGTCAGGGTGCGCTTCTCGCCCCGGCTGCCGGAGTTGACCGCAAAACCGCAGTAGGTGCAGTCGGAGTGGCAGATGTTGGACAGATAAATGGGGGCGTACAATCCAACGGTCCGCCCGAAGTGCTGCCGGGTGAGGCGATGCGCCGCCTGGGCCATGTCCTCCAGAAACGGCGCCGCCGCCGGCGACAGCAAGGCCGCCAGGTCTTCCGGATGCAAACACTCCCGGCCCAGGGCCCGCTTGACGTCCCCCGCCCCGGCCCGCTCCACGACCTCCCGCAGTCGCGCCTCCGGCCAGGCGTCCAACGATCTTGGCGAAAGGCGGAATTTTTTAAGGCTGTTTGCATGAGGTGAACTCTTTGGTGGCACAGGCTTTCCAGCCTGTGCGGGCGCAGGCTAAAGCCTGCGGCTACCCCTTCCTCGTTCACAAGTTTTTTCCGTTCTCTCGTTCCCAAGTTGCACTTGGGAACGCATTTACCCCCCAAGCTAAGCTTGGCAACCATTTTCGTTCCCAAGTGCAACTTGGGAACGAGGGGAAAATGACATCAAACCACTGTTATGCGGTTACACTTATTGGGAACTCGTCTTTTTTGGGGATCACATCGCCTACCCATTCCAAGAAACTGATCAACGCAATTCCTCTTAGGCTGTTCGCCTCAGTGGCGTAGTCGCAGTCAAGCCCGTGAAGAACACCATGCCGGTTGAGCGGAGAAAAGATGAGGCCTGAAGTTGCCGATTCGTCACGTTCGTACGTGGAAATTCGGAGGCCCGATGCCTCAAGTAGAAGGCCAAGGAATGACTTAGCAAGCGGACGCTCTTGAAAATGGCTCTTGATGGCTACAGATGCGGCCTTAGTTATGGAACAACCTTTGTGATCGATAAAAAGATAGGCCCCAAGAAGATCGGCCGATATACCGTCCGCTTGGGCAAGTAGAACAGGCACACTTAGTGTATACTTCCCAGCAATGTGAGCATCGAACGTGTCAGCCAGTATCTCAGCACGTTCTTGCCAGCGTTTCATCGCGCTTTTCTTAACATCGGAAACGAGGCCCCGTACGTGTATCTTGAGAAATTCTTCAACCTGATCCTCTGCTTTCATCTTTAGCGCCCTGGCAAGGGGCTCAAACTGATGAGGGTACAGGCTGCCCGCGATAAACCATCCCCTCTGAGCAAGTTCTTGCCGCATGGTATCAGCATAAAATTCAGCGAGCAGTCGGTTGTCTCTGGCGAAGTCTTCAATGAATTGCTGCTGGCGCTCAATGGACTGCACAACAGCATGGAGGCTGTTAAGCTGCTTAATTATGTGGACCAATGTTGCCATGACTTCCTTATTCCAAAAACCCCGTTAACGGCGAGGAGGCCGCGGCGGTATCCCGCTCCGGGCCCAGGCCGGCTTGGTAGGCCAGGCGGCCGGCGGTGACCGCCAGGGCGAAGGCCCGGGCCATGGCGGCGTGATCCGCGGCGTCGGCCAGGGCGGTGTTCACCAGCACCGCGTCGGCGCCCATCTCCATGGCCTCGGCGGCGTGGGAGGGCGCGCCCAGGCCCGCGTCCACCACCACCGGCACCGTGGCCTGCTCGATGATGATGCGGATCATGTCCCGGGTCCTGACCCCCCGGTTGCTGCCGATGGGCGCGCCCAGGGGCATGACCGTGGCGGTCCCCAGCTCCTCCAGACGCTTGGCCAGCACCGGATCGGCCTGGATGTAGGGCAGGACCACAAAGCCCTCTTTAATGAGCATTTCCGCGGCCTTCAGGGTTTCCACCGGGTCCGGCAGCAGGTACTTGGGCTCCGGGGTGAGTTCCAGCTTCACCCAGGGGGGGAGCCCCATGGCCCGGGCCATTTTGGCCAGGCGCACCGCCTCGTCCGCGGTGCGGGCCCCGGAGGTGTTGGGCAGGATCAGGTATTTCTCGGGGTCCAGCACCGACAGGATGCTGTCGGTGGCCGGCTGGCCCAAATCCACCCGGCGCAGGGCCACGGTGACGATTTCGGCTCTGGAGGCATCCAGGGCGGCCTTCAGGGCCGCGGCGGCGGGAAACTTCCCCGTGCCCACCATGAGGCGGGAGCGGAACGGTGCGTCCGGCGATGATCAAGGGGTCTTTTGACATCAGTTTTCGGTTTTCGGTTTTCAGTTTTCGGTTAAGTCAGACTTGCTGCTATTCCCACAAAGGGGACAATCTGCCCGTTTAATACGCTGGAGAGATTGAAACCTCCCCTGCAGCCCGTCATAGGCCAGGAGCCGGCGGTTCAGGTCGGAGTCGAGCCCCAAGAGCAGCTTCAAGGCTTCCGCCGCCTGGAGGCAGCCCATGGTGCCGGCCACCGCGCCCAGGATGCCTATCTGGGTGGAGGCAGGCACGGCCGCCGCCGGCGGCGTCTCGGGCACCAGACAGCGATAACAGGGATTCTCAGCCCCGGGCTGCGCCACCAGGAGCTGCCCATGCCAGCCCGTGGCCGCGGCGGAGACTAGAGGAATCCGCTCCTGCCAGCAGCACGCCGCCACCAGGAACCGGGTGGGGAAATTGTCGCTGGCGTCCAACACCACCTCAAAGCCCTGGACCACCTCCCGGACGTTGTCAGGGTTAAGGCGCAGGTCAAAAGTCTCTAATTCGCAGAGCGGGTTAAGCCCCGCCAGCGACTCTGCCGCGGATTCCACCTTCCGGCGCCCCAGGTCGGCCGATCGGTGGAGAATCTGGCGCTGCAGGTTGGACAGCTCCACCGCGTCGCCGTCCACCAGGCCCAGGCGCCCGACTCCGGCCGCGGCGAGATACAAAAGCGCGGCGGAGCCGATGCCGCCGGCCCCCACTACCAGGACCCGGGCGGCGCGCCAGCGAGCCTGCCCTTCCCAACCCACCTGGGTCAGGAGGGCGTTCCGGGAATAGCGTTGGGTCTCCTGGGGGGAAAAGTTCACTCCGGGTTCGGTCCTCATCAGGCTTCCTTGGGTTTGCGGGCTCGGCAGCCGGAAAAATTGCGCCTCCCAAGTATTTAATTCTGATTATAAACTTCCGCAAGTCATCCGACAACCTGCGGTGCCGGGATTTCCCCTTCAGACCACAGAGGGCCTTGCCTTGACAGACTTTCTCCATTTAGATAACCTTCAAGAATCCCAGGAGGAAGAACGTGGAATTTGAGGCCGTCATCGGGTTGGAAATTCACGCCGAGCTGCGCACTGCCAGCAAGATCTTCTGCGGGTGCGCCACCACCTTCGGGGCCCCGCCCAACACCCAGGTCTGCGAGGTCTGCCTGGGGATGCCCGGTTCTCTCCCGGTCCTGAACCGGAAGGCGGTGGAGTTCGCCCTGAAGATGGCCCTGGCCACCAACTGCCGGGTCAACCCCGAGTCGGTCTTCGCCCGGAAGAATTACTTCTACCCCGATCTGCCGAAAGGCTACCAGATCTCCCAGTACGAACTGCCCCTGGCGGAGCACGGCCACCTGGATATCAAGGTGGACGACCGCGCCCGGCGCATCGGCATCACCCGCATCCATATGGAGGAAGACGCGGGGAAGCTGATCCACAGCGAGTCCCGGCCGGTGAGCTTCGTGGACTTCAACCGCACCGGGGTGCCGCTGATCGAGATCGTCAGCGAACCGGACATGCGCACTCCCGACGAGGCGGTGGAGTACTTTAAGGGCCTGCGGAATATCCTCCTCTATTTAGAGGTTTGCGACGGCAACATGGAGGAAGGGTCCCTCCGGTGCGACGCCAACATCTCGCTCCGCCCGGTGGGGCAGGCCGAGTTCGGCACCAGGGCCGAGCTCAAGAACATGAACTCCTTCCGGTTCGTCAAGGCGGCCCTGGAGTATGAAATCAAGCGCCAGCGGGCCCTCCTGGCCGCGGGGCGGGAAATCGTCCAGGAAACCCGCCTCTGGGATACGGCCGCCAACCAGACCGTGTCCATGCGGGGCAAGGAAGAGGCCCACGACTACCGCTACTTCCCGGACCCGGACCTGGTGCCGCTGAAGCCGGAACCGGCCTGGGTGGAAGAGTTGCGCCAAAATTTACCTGAATTGCCGGGAGCGCGCCTGGCCCGCTTGGTGGCGGAATACGGCCTGCCGGAATACGACGCCGAGGTGCTGACCTCGGATAAGGCCCGGGCCGATAACTTCGAGGCCACGGTCAAGGAAATTTCAAAGACGCCGGATATAAAGCCCACAGGGATCGCCAGCGAGGCAGCCGTCGGCCAGCCCACGATAAAAATTGCCAAACAGGTGAGCAACTGGTTCCTGGATGATCCCGCGGCCATGTCGGCTATTACACCGGCCATCGCGGCAACTTTGCTGACGCTGGTGGAAAAAGGCACGATTAGCCGCAATCAGGCCAAGGAAGTGTTGAAAGAAGTGGTGGCTACCGGCAAAGACCCGGAGACCATCATCAAGGAAAAAGGCCTGGTGCAGATCAGCGACGCCTCTGCCTTGGAAACCGCGGCCCAGGAAATTATCAACGCCAACCCCAAGGAAGTCGCCGACTATAAAGCCGGCAAAACCAAGGTCATGGGCTTTTTCGTGGGCCAACTGATGAAAAAAACCAAGGGCCAGGCCAACCCGCAGCTGGCCAATGAGATTTTTCAGAAATTATTGGGATAATTGAGTGTAAGACGTTTATGAGCAATGACACAAAAACCTCAGTAAGTATTGAGGATGCACTAAGATTTAAGCACTCGCTGGATCAGGACATTGCATATGGTAAAATCCGGAATAAACGCCAATCAGATCCAAACGATGCAAAGTATAAATGATGATAGTCGGAAACAAATCAGCGCTGAACTCATCTATATCCGTAAGTCTTGGTGGTTATTCCCTAATTGGTTCTGGTTTGTCGGTTTACTCGCAGGTGGCGGGGTCACCCTATATTTCTCTCAACTGTATGCTCTAATCGGCGGCCTGATCGTCATTTGCTATTGCGTAGGCCAGCTTGCTTATCGCACCGGGTTTCAGGATGGCTATATCGAGGGGTTCGAGAGTGGACACAAGAACGGGGTGAACACAGCTATCGGTATCGCCCCCGAGGAAGAGGAAGAAATTCAAGAGCGCTCAATCGAAATGAAAATGGATAAAAGGCTAATAAAGAACTTAGACGAGAGGAAAAACGATTAAATTTGTGGGTGACGAGGGAATTTTGACCCTTTTAAGTCCTCCTTTTTAAGGGGGGATTTAGGGGGATTTTAACTGGCTCCATAAAATCCCCCCTGCCCCCCTTTAGAAAAGGGGGGTTATAAAACAAATGAAAAATTGAAAACCGGAGACAAAATGATCCCCTACTGCAGCATTTGTTGGGATGCGAATACGGTCAAGCTGTTGGACCAGCGGCGTTTGCCCGCGGAAGAGCTCTACCTGGAGATCACGGATTACCACGAGATCATCGAGGCCATCCGGACGCTGGCCATCCGGGGCGCACCGGCCATCGGGGTGGCCGCGGCCATGGGCGCGGCCCTGGGGGCCCTGGACCTTAACACTCAGGACGCCCAGGAATTCCAGGAGCGCTTTCAAATCATCTGCCGGGAGATTGCCGCCGCCCGTCCCACCGCGGTCAATCTCTTTTGGGCTTTGGATCGGGTGCTGTTAGTCGCCCAGGAGCATGCGGGCCAACCGGTGGAGGCTATAAAAGCCCGGTTGGTGGCCGAAGCCCAGACCATGCTCAAGGAAGATGACACCACCAACCGCCGCATGGCCCAGGCGGGACAGGTCCTGATCCACGACGGCCAGCGGGTGCTCACCCACTGCAACACCGGGGCCCTGGCCACCGGGGCCTACGGCACGGCCCTGGGGGTATTGCGGGCCGCCTGGGAAGCGGGGAAGCGCTTTTCCGTGTGGGTGGACGAAACCCGGCCCCTGCTCCAGGGGGCCCGGCTCACCACCTGGGAGTTGGGCAAGCTGGGGATTCCCTACACCCTCATCCCGGACGGGGCCGCGGCCACCCTGATGCACCAGGGCAAGGTGGACCTGGTCATCCTGGGGGCGGACCGCATTGCCGGCAACGGCGACACCGCCAACAAGATCGGCACCTATAGCGTGGCGGTCCTGGCCCACCATCACGGCATCCCTTTTTACGTGGCGGCGCCCCTGTCCACCTTTGATTTCTCCCTGCCCGACGGCGGCCACATCCCGGTGGAAGAGCGTGACGCCCAGGAGGTGACCCATCTCTGGGGCCAGGCGGTGGCCCCGGCCGGGGCCCCGGCCCTGAACCTGGCCTTTGATGTCACCCCCAACGACCTGATTGCCGGCATCGTCACCGAGAAGGGCATCATGTTGCCGCCCTTCTCCTCCACCTTGAAACCATATCGTCCCAGTCAAGGTTAAGCCAGGCGCGGATTGGTCCAGATACTGCTGGAGCAGCCCGGCCGATAAGGACGATACCCGGAAAGTGATGCAGACGGTAGAAGAGCCAACCGGCATGCCGGTGGACGTCACGCAACCCGGCCCCAATTCTATGGGGACGATCACGAGTTCACTATGATAATGACGGAACTGAGGATCTCAGGCCGCCACCATACAGTCTGCCAACCCAGGGGGACGATATGCGCCAGATGACGCTCATTTTTATGGTTTGTCTCATGTTGGCCGCGACCCAGCCCGTTATGGCCGCCGGCCCTTATAACATCCATTTGCCGGCCTCCCCCCAAGGCGTCGACCCCCAGGCCCTCACCGTGGTGGGGGCCATCCAGCACTACCGCATCAAGAAAGGCGACGATCTCCTGGAACTGGCCCGGCACTATGGGCTGGGCTATTCTGAGCTCGGGGTCCTGTACCGGAAGTGGGACCCGTTCATCCTGCCCGTGGGCACCGAGATAACCATCCCCACCCTGTGGATCGTGCCCAATAACCACGGCAACCAGATCATCGTCAACACCGGGGAACTGCGCCTCTACTATTACATCAACAATAACACCCAGGTCTACACCTTCCCCATCGGCATGGGGGTGTTGGATTTCAGGACCCCCCAGGGGAAATTCCGGGTGATCGAGAAAAAGGTGCACCCGGCCTGGCATATCCCCAAGGCCCTGCAAAAAAAATATGAGATGTCGGTGATGCCGCCGGGGCCGGATAATCCCTTGGGGGATTACAAGCTTACCCTGTCATGGGGCGATTACGGTATCCACGGCACCGCCATGCCCCTGGGAGTGGGGCGCATGGTGAGCCACGGCTGCACCCGGATGTATCCGGAGCACATCAAAAAGCTGTTCCCCATGGTGCCGGTGGGCACCTCGGTGGAGTATATCTACGAACCGGCCAAGATCGGCTTCCGCCAGGGGCACATCTACCTCTCGGTGCACGAAGACGTGTACTTCAAAATCCGCTCCATGATCCTGCACGTGCTCGACATGCTGGAACAGCGGGGCCTGGCGGACAAGGTGAACATGCGCAAGGTGATGCGGGCGGTGGAAGAACAAAACGACCTGCCGGTGGACATCACCCGGGGGGCAGGAGGCACCGATCTGAGGGTGAGCCAGTCCGGCTATTAAACCGGTCAGGCAACCTGATTGGATTTTCCGGACATGGTTGAACCGCCCCTTCTGGGTGTGCCGAAATTGCCCAACCACGGTGCGGTGGCGGACCCGCGGCCCTGATGGGGGGACAGAGAAACTCACCGGGGTCTTTCTGAGTCTTCTCACCCTATCCGGGAAGCTCGCCGGAATCTTTGATGGCAACGCCCATGTAGGATAAGTTCATATCCTCCGTTTCACACAATCCGAGTCTGTCGGTCATTTCCTGGTGACGTATTCTGCCTTTCTTGATCATAAGGAGAGTCCGGAGTATTACCAGGGGGTTTCTCCTTGCCGGACCAATCCCCCGCCGGTCTTGATTGATCAGATGACAGCTTCTCATCATGGCGTCAAGCTCGCCTGGCTTGATGAACATTTCCCATACATGGACGTTGGGCTGAGAGAGGCGGGTGATGCGCCAGTCCTGCCAAATCTTAATGACGACGATTTTGCTTAACCAGGTCCGATTTATCGTGTCATAGCAGAAAACTCCTCCCCTCTTCAGCGTGCGCGCCGCCTCCCGGATCACCGTGTGCGGGTCATCGACGTGTTCCAGTACATCACAACAGGCAATAATATCGAAGGATTCATCGGGAAACGGCAAAGCTTCCCCCTTCCCTACCCGATAATCGATGCTCAGGTTACTTTCAGCGGCATGTTGGCGCGCCGCCTCGATGGAGCGGGTCGCCGGATCGATCCCCATTACCGTAAAGCCATCCTTGGCAAATTCCTCCGCCAGAAAGCCGCCTCCACATCCAAGGTCCAGAACTTTCTGGCCAGGCAAATTCAGGTTATGCAGTTTTTTCTTGAAATAACCATATCTCACCGGATTAACGCAATATCTGAGGCTGGAGATGTCACATCCGGCATCTTCGGCCCACCACTCATGGCCCTGCTCTTCGTAGATCTCATTGTTTATCTTCATGCCTGCCTCACATTTTCTCTTAGTATGCCTTACCCGTGCGATTGGGCCTTGCGCCAGACTATCCTGGGTTCACTGAGCCCCTGGAGGACCAAACGCGGTATCTGCCGGGTTTTTCCGGACCGAATCCGTCGAGAGCTTCTCCGTATGACTTTCCCGGCGCCTTAATGCACGGCATGACCTACTCCGATGCATAATACTGCGGCGACAAAGCCCACGGCCCAGAAGACTTCTCGACTCATTCCCGGCTGAACCGGGCACGCCCCGCGCACATAATTGCACAAGGCCCGGCGATTGAGCATTATATGCCAGATGACGAATACCAAGAAGAGTACCCCGAGGCTGGTGTGGGCCGACATCCAGGCATGCCGATGGAAACCTATGGGCCCGCTCTGGAACAGGTGGTTGGCCAGGCCGGTGACGGGAAGCCCGATACCGGCCAAAGCGGCTGTCACAGCCACGAACGCCCGCTTATTGAATGATTTCTTGATCGTGTCTTTCATCTTTTCACCTCTATCCTTTCTAGCGCATGCCTTCCAATGCCCCTCGTAATTGGGACAAAACCCGCACTGTGGTTTCGATGTCTTTCTGGCTGACGACGCTGGTGAGCGATTCCTCGAACTCGTGGGCTCTCTCATGAAGCTGCTGAAAGAGTCGCACCCCCTCAGGCGTCAGCCTTACGAAACTGCGCCTATCATCCGTGGGATCAGCAAAACGCTCGACCAGGCCATTCGCCTCCATTGCCTGGACCTGCCGCGTGACTGCGGCCGCGTCGATGCCCAGCCGGCGGGCGATCTGCATGATGCCGAGCTTCTCGTGATACCCGATGGCGAGGATTCTCATGAGTGAGAGTCGGGCTGCCGGCATTCCCACCTCCCGGGAAAAAACGTTCAGCAACGCCTGATGGGTCCTCATAATTTCCCTAAGAAGATGCGACTCATCGCCTTTATGGTGCAGTTCTGCATCCCTGTCCGGCATGGCTTAGCCTCCCCAATTACTATATACTTGCATATGTCATTGACTATGTCAACTATAATGTCAAAAAAAACGGTGCCCTGAAGGCACCAGACGGTGGACAATTCGGGAGGCAAGGCCGCGGGATAGAGACTCGGAAGGCTGGGAAGACGAACCTGGCTCAGGCCAAAAAAAACAGAAGGTGTGGTGAGCTAACCTCACCACACCTTCTGAATCTGGTTACTAAGGGATTAATCCCAGATAACTTCAGTAATGCTTTACATAGCCTTTTTGGCTTTTTTCGGTTTGGCCGGCGGGCATTTCACTGCACGTCTTTTATGCCGTTTGACCTTGCCTTTGTACGGTTTTACCATGGCGCACACTTTTGCTGCCGCGTCTTCGGCCCGAGCTGCAGCCGCTTCAGCCTTGTTGGCTGCAGCGGAAGCCCGCGGTACCGGGACTTTGGCCTCTTGTGCGGCCGCTTCAGCCTTTACTGCCGACGCAGCTGCCCGATCTGCAGAAGCTTTAGCTTGCTGTGAGTACATTGCACACTGATCATAGTACTTTTGGCAGCAGCCAGCACCTCCCAGCACCAGGGCAAAGACCGCGAGGAGAGCCAAGGCATAGCCTTTTCTCGACACCTTCCTCATCGATTACCCCCTTCTCGGAGAGATTGTTTCTCTCCATTAGCTGATCAATCTAGGTGCTTTACTTCCGCATCTTTTTCATCAGGCATGCCTCAGCTTTCGCTGCTGCAGCCTCAGCCCGGTCAGCCGCGGCCTCAGCCTTGTCAGCCGAAGCTTTCGCGTCTGCCGCCGCCATTTCGGCGTTCCGCGCGGCGCTGTCCGCCTTCGCAGCCGAAGCCGCCGCCTGATCGGCGTACATTTTGGCTTCGTCTACGCTCTTCTTGCAGGCGTCGCAGCACCCCATTCCCAAGGCTGCAACAAACGCCAAGAGAATGGCCAGTGCAAAGCCTTTCCTTACCAAAGCTTTCCTCATCATCTATCCCCCCTTCTCAAAGAGATGGTTTAAGGTAAGTAAGATGCCCACATTAGATAATAATGGGCTGGAAATATCAAGAAAAATTATGGCCTCCTCTCATTTTTTTTTCAGACTCCGGGGGCGGAGCCATGAGACCTTAATTTTGATTAACTATAAGGATTGCCTGAGAGATTTCAAGTAAAAACTTTCCTTCCTGAAACTTTTTTTTCAAAAATCCCGACGCTCTCCGTATAACCTGTTGTTATTATTTGTTAATATTTGTTGCCCTCTGAGACCCCGGGAGCATATAAATTCAGCTCCCCCCAGTTTTCTCCCACCCGCAAATCCACCATGAGGGGAACTTTCAGCCGGACGACCCCCTCCATGACCCGGCGCACCAGGCGGCTGGTATCGGCCAATTCGGCCCGGGGAACTTCAAATAAAAGTTCGTCATGGAGTTGGAGGAGCATCAGTCCGGACAGGCCGGCTCCCTGCATCGCGGCTTCCACTTCCAACATGGCCCGCTTGATGATATCCGCCGCCGTCCCCTGGAGAGGGGTGTTGATGGCGCTGCGCTCCGCCTCCTGCCGGACGATGCGGTTGCTGCTGTTGATCTGGGGCGTCTGGCGCCGGCGCCCCAAAAGCGTGGTCACCCAGCCCTGGTCCCGGGCCTGCTGCAAAGTCTCCTCCAGATAGGCCCTGACCCGGGCATATTTGGCAAAATACCTCTGAATGAATTCATTGGCCATGCGGGTGTTCACCTTGAGCTGTTTGGCCAGGCCAAAGCCGCTCATGCCGTAAATGATGCCGAAGTTGACCACCTTGGCCTGACGGCGCATATCCGAACTCACCAGCTCCGGGTGGATGCCGAACACCACCGCCGCGGTCTGCCGGTGGATGTCGATGCCGTCCTGAAAGGCCTTGAGAAGCGCCGGGTCCTCCGAGAAATGCGCCAGGATGCGCAGCTCCATTTGGGAATAGTCGGCGCTGAGGAACACCCGGCCGGGCTCCGGCACGAAGGCCTGGCGAATCTGCCCGCCCAGCTCCCCCCGGACCGGGATGTTCTGCAAATTGGGGTCCCGGCTGCTCAAACGCCCGGTGGCCGCCACCGACTGGAGAAACGTGGTGTGCACCCGGCCGGTGGCCGGGTCTACCAGCTTCAGGAGGGCGTCCACGTAGGTTGATTTGAGTTTGCCCATGCTGCGGTACTCCAGGACCTTGCCGGCGATGGGACTTTCCTGCTCCAGGGCCTGGAGGACCTCCACGTCGGTCGATAACGCGGTCTTGCCCCGGGTCTTCTTCTGGGGCGTCAGCTTCATTTTTTCAAAGAGGATGCGGCCCAATTGCTGGGGGGACTGGATGAGAAATTCCTCCCCGGCCAGGGCATAAATCTCTTTCTCCAGCCGCTGCATCGATGCTTCCAGTTCCTGGCCGAAGCGCCGGAGAAATCCCTGGTCCAGGAGAATCCCCCGGGCCTCCATGCGGGCCAGGGTGCCCAAAACCGGTAATTCCAGGCCGGCATAGAGCTCCCAGAGACCTTCTTTTTCCAGTTCGCTCTTCAACCGGGGCCAGAGCCTGAGGGCCACCTCGGCCCGCTGGCCGGCATACTGCCGGGCCAGGTCTTGCTCCAACCCCACCGCGGTGGTGGGCCGCCCCGCCAACTCCCGGGGACCCGGCAGGTTGAGCCCCAGGTAGTGCAGGGCCACATTTTCCAGGGTCTGCTCATACCGGGCCGGGTTGAGGAGGTACGACGCCACCAGGATGTCGCCGGTGATCCCCTTAAGGTCCGTTTTGAACCGTTGGGCCAGGATGAGCACCGCCTTCAAATCCGCCCCCACCTTGGCGATGTTCGCATCGGACCACACCGGGCCCAGCTTTTCCCAAACGGGTCGGTTTGACTCCCCGGGCGCCAGAGGGATATACGCCCCCTCTCCGGTCCGCCACGATATGCCGACCCCGGCCACCTCGGCCAACACCGGGTGCTGCTCGCTCGTGACGAAGGCCAGGCCCACGTGGCACCGGCTTCCAGCCTGTGGTTCACCCGCCTCCCGGACGGCCTGGACCACCCGGTCCAGGTCCCCGGGGCCCTGAACCAGGGCAAAGGTCCCGGCGGGCCGGCGGTCAAACCCCAATTCCTTCACTAATCGGCTGAATTCCAACTCCACAAACAATTGCCGCAGGGCATCCCGGTCCTGGGGGCCGGGATGCAGGGCTTCCAGGTCCACCGTCAGGGGCACCTGGGACTCGAGCTCGGTCAACTGCCGGCTGAGCCGCGCCTGATCCGCATGTTCCTGTAATCGGGCCTTCAATGCCTTTTCTTTAATTTCATCTCTATGGGCCAGCAGATTTTCCAGGCTGTGATACCGGGCGATGAGCTTGAGCGCGGTTTTCTCCCCGATGCCCGGCACCCCCGGGATATTGTCGCTGGCATCCCCCGCCAGGGCCCGCACCTCCACCAGCTCCCCGGGTTCCAGGCCGTATTTCTCCCGGATGGCCGCCGGGTCATAGCGCACCTCCTTCATGGGATCCCACATGTCCACGCCATCCTGGACCAGGGGCAACAGGTCTTTATCCCCGGAGATGATCTCCACCTCAAAGCCTGCCTCCCGGGCCCGGCGCACCAGGGTGGCGATGAGATCGTCGGCTTCATACCCTTCGAACACCACGGCGGGCAGGTTGAGGGCGTCGATAATCTTCTTGATATAGGGGAGCTGGGTCACCAGGGCCTCGGGCATGGGCGGCCGGTGCGCCTTGTATTCTTTATAGAGGTCGTGCCGGAAGGTGGGGCCTTTGGCGTCGAACACCAGGGCCAGGTGCTGGGGCTGCCGCTCCCGGAGCACCTTGAGGAGCATGGTGGTCACCCCGTAGGCGGCGTTGGTGGGCAGCCCCTGGGAGTTGGACAGGGCCGGCAGGGCGTGAAAAGCCCGGTAGAAATAGGAGCTGATGTCGATGAGGTAGAGGACGCGGGGGGAGGTTTCCATCACGGGTATCCTTCTCCCCCTTATAGCCACTACCGCCGGCCCTGTCAACTTGAGAAGGATTTCCCGGGCCGGGCCGGTCCTGACTTGCTCATCCGGACTCTTTGCCCCCTCAATAGTTCGGGGCGCCGCCCAGGGCCGCGGTGGGTTCCTCTTTCTTATACGTTAATTACCTTAAATTATTTGGCGCTGATGCCGATAACACTTAGTGAAGGGATTCATGATGATCCCCGCAAGGCCCTGGAGCCCGGCAACATCTCACCAGCCGGCATCTTCCGCTCCAACCAACCTTAGCCTTACCATGACTGACCAGGAGGGCCGAGACCTGGCGAACGTGTGGTGGACCGGCGCAGCAGTCCTGACGATGGCGGGGGCCCTGCTCTTTTGGGGCGGCCGGGTATTCGAGGTCGAAAGTTTATATGTCGACAGCAGCGCCCTCTTGGGACTGGCCCTGGTCTTGGCGGGCCTGGCCTGCCTCTGAAGGCTGCCTGGAAGGCCGCCCCTTTGCTTCTCTTGACCCTCAATGGGCTCGAGACCGGAGAACCATGGTCCTAAGCCGCGGAATCAAGCTCTATGAGCCTTAGGTATAAAATGATCTTGTGGTTTGCCGCCATTGCGCTCATGGTGGGAGCCTTGGGAGCCGTGGCCGTGAACCGCCAGAGGGCGGCAGCCGAAGTATTGGCCTTGACCGACGCGAAACACGTTGTCGCCAGCCTCGGAGCTGGTATTACCTTCGAACACGACTTCCAAAACTATCCGTCCCTGTTTAGCCGTCCCTACGCTCTCCAATATTATGTGGAATTGCTCCACAATGTCTATCACCGGGATTTGGAAATTGTCGATTTACATAAAATCATCATTGCCGATGTCGTCAAGAAAGATATCGGCAGTAAATTAATCACTGACAATAAGAATGAAGTTGGACAAACCCTTAAGGATGGAATTACCCGATCATATATAGAAACAAGCACGGAATACCCTCAAGGTATAAAGTTAGTTGCCGCCCCACTAAAAAATAATGAAGGCAAAATAATCGGTGCGATTATCTTCGAATACACTCCGATTATTAAAGAGTTAGCTGGATTAACCAGATCGACAATTATACAAGTAATATTTGCGACCCTACTTTGCCTATTATTGGCTGTAGCCATAGGATTCTTTTTTTCGAAAACTATTGTAAGGCCTATCAACCGATTAAAGAGCACCGCTTTAGAGATTGCGAACGGTAATACGTCGGCCCAGGCGCCTAGCGTTTCAAACGATGAAATCGGCGAATTGGCTGCCGCCTTTAACCTCATGACCGGCAACCTGGCGCAATCCAACCAACAGTTGCAGGCAGAGATCACCGAGCGCCGACAAACCTCGGAGGAACGGGACCTGGTGGTGGCCCTCCTGGACACCATGGCCGTGCTGGTAATGGTGCTGGATCAGGAAGGGCGCATCATCAGGCTCAACCGCGCCTGCCAACAGGTCATCGGTTACTCCCAAGAGGAAGTCCAGGATCGCCCCGTTTGGGAGATATTTGTGGCGCCGGAAGATGTTAAACGGACCGAAGCCATGCTCCGGGAGATGCCGCCCGGACAGGTTCCGCCGGTGTTCGAGGTCTCTTTCGTCACCAAAAGCGGCGAACGGCGTTTGTTTTCCTGGTACTATGCGTTATTGCCGGCGAAAATCGACTCCGCAACCTACATTATCGGGGCCGGACTGGACATTACCGACCACCAGCGGGCTGAACAGGCCCTGCAGGAGAGCGAATCCCGGTACCGCACCCTGGTGGAAAACATCGATCTGGGTATCACCCTCATCAGTGCCGACTATAAGATCATCATGACCAACTCCGGCATGGGCCGGCTGTTCCATAAGTCCCCGGAAACGTTGGTCGGCAAGTATTGTTTTCAGGAATTTGAAAAACGGGATACCATCTGCCCCCAGTGCCCGGCCTTCAAGTCGATGGCCTCGAAACAGCCGGAGGAGGTGGACACCATCGGCGTGCACGACGACGGCACCTTCCATTATGCCCACGTTCGAACCTTCCCCACCTTCGACTCCCTGGGGGAGGTAACCGGATTTGTCGAGGTAGTCGAAGACACGACGGTGCGGCGGCAGGTGGAAGAACAGTTGGCCTGGACCTCCCGGAACAACTCCGCCGTGGCTGAACTGTCCCGGGCCCTCCTGACTTCCCGGTCCATAGAAGACGTCACGCAAAAGGTGCTGGATAGCGCCCTGGCTCTGACGGAAAGCTCTGTGGGGTACTGTGGCTACCTTGACCCCGAGACCGGCTATTTTATCGTTCCCACCTTGAGCCGGGAGGTTGCTGAGGGCTGCGCGGTCCCCGGCAAGAACACCATCTTTAAAAAATTCGCCGGCCTGTGGGGCTACGGCCTGGAACACCGCCAGTCGGTGTTGAGTAACGATCTGACCGCCGACCCCAGGTCTTCCGGCATCCCCCAGGGACATATTCCCATCTACAATTTTGTCTCGGTGCCGGCCATGCTCGGGGAGCGCTTGTTGGGGCAGCTGGCCGTGGCCAACGCCCCCCATGATTATGCAGCCAAGGACCAGGAAGTCTGCGAGCGCCTGGCCCTGATCTACGCCCTGTCCATCCAGCGCCAGAGGGCCGAAGAGGCGGTGCGCCAAAGCGAATCACGATTCCGGGATATTGCTGATAATGTGGCGGAATGGGTTTGGGAAATGGACTCGGGGGGAAAATTGACCTATTCCAGTCCAGCGGTGGAGCAATTGTTGGGTTACAAGCCCGAAGAAGTGCTGGGCCAACATTTTTCTTATTTTTTTATCCCGGATGAGCGGCAAGAATTCATAGAGCAGATCCTTGCCTTATTCGAGGCCAAACAGCCGTTCCGGGATTTAATCATGCGCCTCCTGCGGAAAAATGGGGAAATCGTCTGGTTTTCCAGCAGCGGCGTGCCCACGTTCGATGAGCCGGGCAACCTCCTGGGATACCGGGGCGCCAATATCGACATCACGGCGCAACGGCAGGCTCAGGAGGCCCTGGAGAATACCAACAGCCAGATGAAAGCGCTGGTCCTGGAAGTAGAAAAACGCAATAATACTATGGCCCTGCTCAACGACATGAGCGATATGCTGCAAACCTGTCAAACCTCCGAGGAGGCCTATGCAGCCATCAGCCATTTTGTGCCCCAGTTTTTCCCCACCGACGCCGGCGCGCTGTATCTCCTCCGTAACTCCAAAAACCTTTTGAGTTCGGTGACGACCTGGGGCCCCTCCCCTCCCATCGAGGAGATGTTTCCCCCGAATGATTGTCGGGCCGTCCGCAGCGGTCGGGTCCTTCGGGTGGACGACCCCGACTCGGCCTTGCTTTGTAAGCATATTCCCGCCACCGGGTTCCTTGCCAGCGGTTATCTGTGCGTGCCGCTGATGGCCCAGGGTGATTCCCTGGGCATCCTCCATATACGGCTCTTATCTTGCCCCATTCAAGGCAGAGAAGCGGAAGAGTTGGAAGCCAAACAGCGTCTGGCGGTAGCCATTGCCGAAAGTCTGGCCCTGTCCCTGGCCAACCTGAAGCTGCGGGAGACCCTGCAAAACCAGGCCATCCGTGATCCTCTCACCGGATTGTACAACCGGCGCTACCTGGAAGAGACCATGGACCGGGAGTTACATCGCTCCAGACGTCTCAAGGCGCCCCTGGGAGTGGTGATGATGGACCTGGATCATTTTAAAGACTTCAACGATAGCCTCGGCCACGGCGCCGGAGATGCGCTGCTCAGCGCTCTGGCTCACGTGATCACCGCCGGTATCCGCACCGAAGACATTGCCTGCCGGTACGGCGGGGAGGAATTCTTGCTCGTCATGCCGGGGGCCTCCCTGGAAACTACCCGGGAACGGGCGGAAGATGTGCGCCTGGCGGTGAAGGCCCTTGAGGTACAATACCTGGACCGTACGCTTAAATCTCCCACCGTCTCACTGGGGGTGGCCATTTTCCCGGACCAGGGACGCACGGCCGAGGAGGTGATCGCCGCCGCGGACGCCGCCCTCTACCGGGCTAAAGCGGCTGGTCGGGACCGGGTCGAGGTCGCCGGTCTCAATGCCTCGGAGGTCAAGGCGCCCTAAGCCTTGCCGGTCGAGCCACCTGGTGGGGCTGAGCCGGATAGGGATTCCCGACGCAGCCTGCCCTCATTTCTTTTGGACCTGGCTCAACCTGCCGATAGAGATAATCAGGTAATCCTCTTATAGAGAGATTCTGCTCCGGGTTGGCCCAACCTGGCTGCTGTTCCGGTGGGTAAAGCGCTCATCGCGTTCAGCGCCCGGCCGGGGTTATCCCGTTTTTCCCGGCCCTACGAGAAGCAAACCGATGCGACGTTTATTCACCACATTGCGGTTTCGACTGATCCTGCTGGTCTTCCTGGCGGTCCTGCCGGCTCTCGGCATGATCCTCTACTCCGGCCTGGAACAACGCCGCATAGCCGCGGAAGCGGCCCAAAAAGACGTCCTGAATATCGTCCAGCACGCCTCTTTGTACCAGGAGCGCGTCATAGAGGGAGTGAAGCACATGCTGTCCACCCTGGCGGCACTCCCGGAAGTGCGACAACAGAATGGTGCGGCCGCTTCGGCCATTTTTGCCAGGATCCTGGCGCAGCAGAAGATCTACGGCAATATCTCGGCAGTGGACCGCCAGGGCAAGGTGTTCGCTTCCGCCCGGCCGCAGCCCGGCCCCGCCTCAAGCGACGCCGGCCGCAGCCATTTTGAACGGGCCCTGAAAACCCGGGACTTCGCCATCGGTGAATTCGGCATCGGCCGGACCTCACACAAACCCACCCTCCATTTCGCTTACCCGGTTCTCGACCACGGCGTGGTGCAAGAAGTGGTGTCCGTCTCCGTGCTCCTCGATTACCTCAACACCCTGTTTGGCAAAATCCAACTCCCGGCCGGGGCTATGCTCACCATCATCGATCGTGACGGCACCATCCTGGCCCGATATCCCCAGGAACACTGGGTGGGAAAGCGCCTGCCGGAGACGGAGATCATCAAAATCGTCCTGGCCAGGGGGGAAGGAGTCGCCGAAGCTGTCGGCATCGATGGGGTTCGCTGCCTCTTTGCCTTTACTCCCCTGGGAGTCGGGAGCCATGATCTCCTGGTCTACGCCGGCGTCCCCCTGACGATGGTTTACGGCGAAGCTGACCGAGTCTTGACCCGAAATATGCTGGCCCTGGGGGGGGCGGGACTCCTGGCCCTCATGGCGGCCTGGATGCTCGGCCAATTCTTCCTGATCAACCCGACCAGGACCCTGGTGACCACCGCGGCACAACTGGCCGGCGGCGATCTGTCGGTACGCACCAATTTGTCTTACGACAACGGCGAATTCGGCCAACTGGCCAAGTCCTTTGACGAAATGGCCGCCGCCCTGGAGCAGCGCCAGGAGCATTTAAGGAAATCGGAAGAGCAATACCGCACCCTGGCGGAGAACGTCGATCTGGGTATCACCCTCATCAGTTCGGACTACAAGATCATCATGACTAATGCCGGCCAGGGCAAGATATTCAATAAGCTCCCTGAAGAGTTTGTCGGCAAGTATTGTTTTCAGGAATTTGAAAAACGGGGAGAAGTCTGCCCCCATTGCCCGGGCGCCAAGTCCATGGCCACGGGAGAACCGATGGAGGTGGACACCGTCGGCGTGCGTGACGACGGCGCCACGTATAATGTGCACGTCCGAACCTTCCCTACCTTCGACTCCCTGGGGAAGGTAACCGGATTTGTCGAAGTGGTGGAAGACACCACTGCCAGCCGGCTCGCGGCCGCGGCCCTGGAAGAGGCGCGGCGCCAAAAGGAGGCGATCTTAAATAACATCCCGGACATCGCCTGGCTCAAGGACAAAGAGGGCCGCTATTTATCAGTCAATGAGCCCTTTGCCAAGGCCGCCGGGGTTTCCCTCCAGGAGATGGTGGGCAAAAACGACCTGGATATCTGGCCTCTCAAGCTGGCCCAAAAATACCGGGCCGATGACCTGGAGGTCATGCGCACCGGAAACCGGAAGTGGCTCGAGGAACCCCTGACAAATTCCGACCAGAGGACAATTTGGATTGAGAGCATCAAAACCCCGATATTCGATGATAAACAGGAGGTCGTCGGCACCACCGGCATCGCCCGGGATATCACCCCGCGCCACCAAATGGAGGAGAGCCTCAGGGAGAGCGAAACCAAGTACCGCCTCCTGGCCGAAAATGCCCGGGATCTCATCTGGAGGATGGACCTGAACCAGCGGATAACCTTCGCCAGCCCCGCAGTCCAACAGCTGACCGGGTTCACCCCTGAGGAATTCCTCACCCTGGGATTGGACCAGATCCTGACCCCGGCTTCCCTCCAGGTGGCCCAGGAGAACATCGTCCGACTCCAGGAAATCGAACTCCGGGAAAAACCCTCGTTGCCTCCTTCCGTCACCCTGGAATTAGAACATCGCCGCAAGGACGGCGCCACTATCTGGACCGAAACCCAGGCCGCCATCATGCGGGGCCCTCAGGGCGGGACCACGGGGCTGATGGGGGTCTCCCGGGACAACTCTGAGCGCCGCAGGGCGCGGCAAGCGCTGGAGCAGGCCAATGAGCAACTCAAAACCCTGGTGCAGGAGGCGGAAGCCTGGAACCGCCAGATGGCCCTGTTCAACGAAATGAGTGATGTCCTGCAAAGCTGTCAGACCTCCGAAGAAGCTTTTGAAGCCATCGGCCATTTCGTGCCGAAGTTTTTCCCTGACGACGCCGGGGCGTTATATCTGCTCCACAACTCCAAAAACCTCTTGAGCCCGGTGACCGTCTGGGGCCAGCCACCCCCTGCCAAAGAGTTGTTTGCTCCCGATGATTGTTGGGCCGTGCGCGGCGGCCGCCCCCATAGGGTGGACGACCCCGCCTCGGCCTTGCTTTGTAAACATATCTCGGCCGCCGACAACCCGGCCGCCGGTTACCTGTGCATTCCCCTGGCGGCCCAGGGTGAGTCCCTGGGCATTCTCCATGTGCGGTTCTTCGGGAGCGCGACCCCGGGCCGGGAAGTGGAGGAGTTGGAAACCAAGCAGCGGCTGGCGGTAGCCATTGCCGAAAATCTGGCCCTGGCCCTGGCCAACCTGAAGCTGCGGGAGACCTTGCAAAACCAGGCCATCCGTGACCCCCACACCAGCTTATACAACCGGCGCTATCTGGAAGAGACTCTGGACCGGGAGTTACATCGCGCCAGGCGTCTCAAGGCGCCGCTGGGGGTGGTCATGATGGACCTGGACCATTTTAAAGACTTCAATGACACGTGCGGCAACGCCGCCGGAGATGCGCTCTTGATCGCTCTGGCCCACAAGATCGCCGCCGAAATTCGCACCGAAGATATCGCCTGCCGGTATGGCGGGGAAGAATTCTTGCTCGTCATGCCGGGAGGTTCGTTGGAGACCACCCGGGAGCAAGCGGAACATCTGCGCCAGGTGGCGCAGGCTCTCAAAGTGAAACACCAGGACCGTTTTCTGCAATGCCCCAGCCTTTCTCTGGGGGTAGCCGTCTTTCCGGACCACGGCACCACTTCCGAAGAGCTTATCGACGCTGCGGAGGCCGCCCTTTACCGGGCCAAAAAGGCCGGTCGGAATCGCGTCGAGGTCGCCAGGTTCAATGCCCCGGCGGCCGCGGCGTCCTGAAGGCCCGGCGTCGCCGGCCCCCCCCGAATTGCCGGCCTCACACCCGGGGTTTGCCCCAGATCTCCAGAACCGAGAGCTGCATGAAGCGTTTGGACGCGGCGCTCTTGACGATGGCGACGGTGTCCCAGCCCCGGGCGGTGCCCCCCACGGCCACCACCTCTTCCCCTTCCGGGATAAGCCCTGCATCCACCGCCTCCATGACGATCTCGCAGCAGACCTTGAGCCCCTGGCCCAGGCGCCGCAGGGTGTTGGCGATGAGCAGCGTGGGGGCGCTGCCCTTGAATTGCTCCGCCAGGCTCGCCTCCAGGGAGTGCGTCAGGATGGTGGCCTTGAGCACCTTGCCCTTGAGGCGGGTGATCTCCTGGTAATGCTCCTCCAGAAACTCATCTTTGTTGGGCCCCTTGAATCCCACGGAGTGACCCACCACGACCAGGTTGACGTCCTTACCCTGCAAGCGCCGGACGGCCTGGGCCCCGGAATCGCCGGTAGTAGACGCCACCACCAGGTGGCGAAACCCCTCGGCCACCGCCTTCTCAATCAATTCCAGGCAAGCCGGGGTGTTCTGCGGACCAACGCCCTGGAAATACCACACCTCTCGCTTAATCATCAGTTCACCTCAGGGATATGTATAGGAATGAAAACTCCGATCATTATAGCAAATCGAGACCTCTGCGAAAGTCTCATATAGGCCGCCCTCGGCTGTCCATACTCTATATTAGGCGCAGGCGAGGGCGCCTACGCTATATTTTGATGCGGAAGGATAGCGAAAGAGACCTTCGCAGAGGTCTCAAATCGCGGCTCTGGTGGGAAAGGCAGACCGGGCCCGGGACTGTATCGGCTGCTCACGCCGCCGTCGGCCACATTTATGTTGCCTGCGCATCTACCGATACTAAAGGGAGGGGCCAGAGAGGAGGGCGGCCTGCCTTTCCGGCAGGCCCCCGAGACAGGGGAACCCCGCCGCACCTCATGGGGCCAAGCGAGTCTCGAGGCAAGGCCGGGGGGCCGGAAAGCGAGCACTCATATGGACGTCAAGCATAATTCGGTTGATTCGGTCAGGGAACCCGTGACCCCGAAGGCGGCGGCGGCCCCATTTCCCGGACCGGAGGCCTCGCCGGGGCCCTGGCACTCCGTGACGCTATCGTCTTCGCCGCCGGAGGCCCCGGAGACCAACGAAGTCCTGGAGCGGAGCCTTCAAGAGCTGGTCCGTTACTATCGCCACTCCAGCGTGGGCCAGCGCTGCCTGGGCATTGTTCATCGGATGAACACCCCGCTACAGGTCCTCTCGTTTCAGATGGACCTCCTGGATCAGAAAGCCCAGGAGGAGTTGAACCTGCTCGCCGAATCCCCCCTGGCCGATACTGAACCCCTGGTGATCCTGAACCACTACCGCCAGGCGAAATTCACCCAATTACACCGGGAACTCCGCCGGCTGCAAGAAATTACCCGCAGCCTGGTGCTCCAAGGCGTGCATGAGGACGCCCAGGAGAGGTTCCCCCTGGATCTCAACCAGCTCTGCCGGCTTGAGCTGGAACTCTATCAGACCCAGCCCTTTTTTAAGAACCAGGTAACCGGCGAATTTCACTTCCAGGACGGTCTGCCCCTCTTCCCGGGACACTACATCGATTTCAGCCAGATTTTCCGGAATCTCGTTGACAACTCCCTGGAGGCCATGGAAGGGACGGAGCGCCGGGTCCTGACGGTGGTGACCGCCTGCCGGAACCGGCGGATTATGCTGCGGATCGGCGACACCGGGGCGGGCATCCCGCCGGTTTCTTTACCCCGGATCTTCCAGCCTTTCTTCACGAGCCGGCAAACTCCCGGCGGGGACCGGGCCGGCCTGGGGCTGTTCATGGTGCGCCGGCTTCTGGCCCCCTATCAGGCTGAGATCCGGGTAGACAGCAATTCCGGCGGGACGTGGGTAACCGTCTCGTTCCCGGTGGCTTGAGCCCCGGGCCCGGGGGGAACCGGAGAGCCCCGGGGGCGGCGGAGCCGGCGGCCGGGCCCCAAGGGCGTCGGGCATCCCGGGCGGGGGCCGGCGGTTCAAGGCCGCGGTTTGCAAAAAGACCTCTGCCGCCCGGCCGGCCTTGTAGTATTGGGCGATTAATTGCAAGCGGGCCATCCGCTCCAGGGGCGCCGGGTGGGAGGCGAGGAAATACGTGGTGAGAAAGGGGTCTTTTTCATCCACTGCCGCCACCCGTTCCCACACTGCCGCACCCCGCTCGACGTCGTAACCCGCCTGAAAAGCATACCAGGCCCCATAAATATCCGCTTCCCGCTCATTATCCTGGGAAAAAACGCTCACCACCGCATCGCCGGCGATCTTGCGCACGTTAGGGTCCACCCGATAATGCTTCCAGTCCAGCAGCCGACCCAGGGAAAGCGTGCTGGCCGCGGTAATGGCTTCCCCCACCAATTGCCCCATTTCCCGGTGGGCCGAGCCTCGGATGAGATGCCCCAGGACCTGGTGGGCCATCTCGTGCCCCACGACCAGGGCCAGTTCATCGTCATTGAGGCAAAAACTTACCAGCCGCTGGGTCAGGATGATTTTCCCCGGGGCGGCATAGGCGTTGATTTTGCGGTCCTGGGTTTTTACCAGGACGGCGTATTCGGCCGGCAGGCGCTGGGGGTAGAGGGTCAACGTTTGTTTTTGCCCCTCTCTGTCGACCTGGAGTTCCACCGGACCGGTGAGGTACCGTTCCTGGGTTTCCATGCGGATATGTTTCACGTCGAGCATGATGGCGGCCAGGAGTTCACCGGGAAGCACATACGAGATCGCATATTTATTGGAGCCGTAGGAGGAACGCCGGGCCGACCCGGTGCGCCCAAACAGATTAAAATCTTGAAAAATACCCCGGGTGGTGCCGATAGCCTTATCCCAGCCCTCTACCCAGGTGGGCAAGGACCAGTTGTTCACCGCCACAATGATATCCCCGCGACGGAGGCCGGCCTCCCGGGCCGGCGAGGGATACCAGACCTGGTCCACCACGACCTGGCCCGTGGCGGTGACCCACCAGTTGAAGCCCAGGAAGGGATAGGTGCGGCCCTGAGTCACGGGCAGCCAGGGCATAAGACGCAGAAAGACCCGGGTTACCCGCTCCCTGGACCAGTTCTGGAAAGGGTGGCGCCGGGCGGTGGCCAACTGGGCGGCTTCAATCTGGGGCGCCGTGGGGGTCGGTTTGGTCACCTCGGCGCAGCCGCCTAAGCCGAAAAGACTGATAACCAGCCAGAGGAGGCCCCCCCACCCCAAGCAGGTTTGCCGCCGGCGATGGCTAAACCACCGGTCGCCGCCCGGGACACGAAGCTGTGCAGGGGTGATCACTGCCAAGGTGGCCATATCAGGGTAACCATCATCTTCTGCTTCGCACCTCATGGGGCGGTTCGCGAACCGCCCCTACAGGCGATGGCGCGGGTAGGTGGTCTTTTGAAGGTAGCCAGCCAGTTATCAAATTCGTCAATTCCCTGGGCCTGGTGGTTTTCCCGGTCCAGGTCCCAGCGTAAGGGATTGGTGGTTATATATTCACGAATACGATTTAACGCATAGTCATCCCGGATGACGTGTTCATAGAAATTGCGTTGCCAGAAAGGAACTCCGATGGTTTTACGGATAATATTTATCTGTTTGGTGGAAATTGTCTTGAAGACTCCGATCAGGCGGCCTAATGGCTTTATCTTACTTTCAGAATTAGCAATAATATTGTCTGAGGAAATTAAGATAATCCCATGTAAATGGTTAGGCATAATCACCCACTCATCAGACTCAATATGATCATGAGCCTGAAAAAGCCATTGCCATGAGATTGCGGCGATCTTTCCATAGTTATTGAGCTGCGCCTGATTATTGAATATAGTGCCCAATAATGGTTGCCGATTTCTAACACAGATAGTTATAAAATATGCTCCAGCTTGGGAATAATCGTACCCAGATAAACGTAGTGAACGTCGATGGTTAAGAGTATTCATCATAACATTACAACGTTGTTCTTGTAGGGGCGGTTCGCGAACCGCCCCTACGGCTGATTTACCTCAGCTATCCCTCGACACGAGAAACGCCTCTTAAAACCTCCACCGGAACGACGCCCCGGCGGTCATGAGCTGATAGTTATCCACCCACTCCCGGAAATAGAAGCCGTGCACGTCCATGTAAAAATTCTGGACGAACTCCCATTCCAGGGCTGCCAGACCCTGGAAGCTCGGACCCCAATTCCCGTGCTGGCCTACGGCCTGTACCGTGGCCTGGAGAATCAGGGTGGGCAGGCGGAAGATCTGGCGGTCGAAATCCACCCCCACCCCGATGGCATTGTAGGCCGCCGGACTGAAGTAGGCATCATGGCGCTGGCTATACGCAGCCAGGAAGTAATGGGGCGTAAACTCCAGGTGCATCCGGGGTTGGTTTACGGCCTGCCACTTCAAACCCTGGTACAGGGTGAGGCGCCGGTTCTGGTCGGAATAGAAGGCGCCCCCCACGTTCCCCCGCCAGTCCAACCCGGGACGGAGCTGGTGATTGTACGACAGGTCCACCTGTTGATACGTGGTGATGCGGGCGGCCGTGAGATTGAGCACCGACTGGTAGAGACGGGGAAACAGGTAGGCCTCCTGGTCAAAAATATCCCGGCGGGTGTATCTTAAGCTGGCATCGGTCTTGGGCCACGGGGTAAAACCCAACTCCAGGGTGCCCAGGAGACGGTTCCGGGAGTCTGTTTGCGAAAAGTCCACCGTACCAAACGCGTTAGAGTAGGTGGTTGGGGGGTAAATAAAACCAAAAGAACTGTTGCGATTAAAAGTGTTCGCAAAGACCGGAGTAAATTGAGTCTGTCCCTGTTGCACCACATGAAAATCATCCCGGCGCCAATACCGCCGCAGAATAATCTCGCCGCTGAGCTTCAGTCGGTCGTTTACCGCCATGGGCCCCAGGCCCAGGTTGAGTTCCACCCGGCGCAGCCGGCTGGCCGCATTAACGCCTTGAGAATACACCGGGTCCAACCCCATATAAAGCTGTCCGTATGGGACGTTCTGGTTATTCTGCGTGTATTCGCGGTATTCCAGTCCCAGTTGGGCCGGCAGCACTTTGGTGATCCAGAAGCCGCCGCCGATCCGGAAGATGGCGCCCCGGAGATGGTTGCTGTCGGTGAGAAAGAGGGTCTCGGGTTGGACGATGGGCAGCACATCGGAGAGAAAGGCGGGCAGATAATTGGTCAGGCCCAGCCCCCGGGGTTCCCGGTTAAAGCGGGAGAATTGCCAGGGGCGTTGGGCCTCTTCCGGGCGGCGCTCGCCCCGGGAGCCCGGAAAGCCCCGGGAAGCCAGTTGGGGCCGCATCTGCTGACGGACATCCTCCAGTTCATTGAGTAACTCCATATCCTGGGGGGATTGCTTCAGGGCCTGGACAAACTCCTTATAAGCCGCCCCCGGATTGCCCCGGGACCGGGCTTGGCGGGCCCGGGCCACCTGCGCCCCCTGGGAATCGGGTTGGATATTGATGATCTCCTGGTAGACCGTGATGGCGTTTTTATCCCCCATGGCCTCCAGGGTCCTGGCCTTTTCCATGAGGAAGTCTCCGGGAGGAATCTTGCCCTCCAGTGGGGCCAGGGTGCGCAGCGTCTCGGGATAGTTCTGTTCCCCCCGGTAGGCCCGGACCAGGAGCAGCTGCCCCTGAAGGTAATCCGGGGAATTCACCGGAATTTTGTCAACCGCAGCCTTGACTCCGGCATATTGGCGCCGCAGGAGATACAACCGGGCCATCTCCAGGGGCTGGTTGGGGTTGCCCTGTTTCTCCATGAGCTTCAGGGCCTGGCCGAAATTCTTCTGGGCCAGCTGGCATTGGAGGAGCAGCTTGGCAATGCTCTGATCCTGGGGCCGAAGCCTCAAGGCCTGCTCGTAGTATCTGACCGCCGCGGGCCGGTTGTCCAACTCCATGGCCAGGGCCGCCAGCCCCAGGAGCTCCCCGGGGCTCCGCGGCCGCCGGTGGCGCCGATACTCCCGGAGCACGTGCAGCAGGTAATCGAGTTTGCCCCCCTGCCGCCCCAGTTGGCTATCGAAATAACCCAGGGCGGCGACATATTCGGGACTACCCACCTTGATGCCGGGGAGGCGGTACATCACCCGGTTCAGGTCCTTATAGCGCGGCAGCCGGGGCAAGAGGGAGGCCAGGATGAGGAGGGAGGCGTGGTGATACCGGTTTTTCCAGAGATTCTTTATGAGCAGATCAACGGCCTGGTAAAGGTGGGCCGTCTCCGGCGAATGCGCGTAGCAGCGGGCCAGCAGGGCCCGTTCGTCCGGTTTCAGGTCGGGCCGGGGTTCCAGCTCCTGCCGGGCCAGGGCCAGGGCCTTGGGGAAATCCCGGCTGCTGAGATAAGCCTCCACGGCCGCCACCCGCACCGTCAGGTCTCCGGGTTGTTCCATGCGCAGGCGGTTCAGGATTTCCAGGGCCTCGGGACCCCGTTCCAGGTAAATCAGGACCCGGGCCTTCTCCAGACGGGCCACCCGGTCCTCCGGGACCTTCTTCACAGCGAGATCATAGGTTTTCAGGGCTGCCGGCAGGTTGCCCAGCCACAGGTAGAGATGGGCCTGCTCCCGGAGAAGCTGGGGATCGTCCGGAACCGGGCATTTTTCCAGTTCCCGGGCCGCCTCCTCCCAGCGCCGGTCCTCCAGGAGGAGACTGATGCGCCGCAAGCGCAGATTGACGCTATCCTGGATTTTCAGGACCTCATCGTACTGGCCCAAGGCCTTCTCCCGGGTACCGGGATTAAATGACAGGACCTCGGCCAACTGCCTTCTGACCTCCACGTCCCCGGGATTCTGTTCCAGATAGGCGGAAAAATAGTGCGCCGCCTGGCCCCAGTGCTTCTGGTAGAATTGCAGCTGCCCGGAAAAGAGCAGCAACTTCGGATCCTTGGGGTTCTGTTGGCGCAACGGCGCGATGATTTTCAAGGCCTCCGGATAACGGTGGGCATAGGAATAGGTCAGGGCCGCTTCCCAGCGCAACTGGCCTTTGATGAGCTGCCGCCGGGAGGCTTCATCCCACAAGCCCGCGGCCTTGGCGAAACGCTTTTTCCGGGCGTAGAGGCGGGCCAGGTTGATAACGGTTTCCTGGTGGGTGTCGCCCTCCTCCCAGGCTTTGTGGTACTGGGTCTGGGCCTTGTCGAAATTGCCGATGAGCAGCAGCTCCAGAGCGTACCAGCGCCGCAAGGCGGGATCGGGCTGCTGTTCCATCAGAGGGCCCAGGACCCCTGCGGCTTCGGCGTGATTGCCTTTTTGGGCCCAGAGCCGGGCCAGGGCCAGGGCATATTCCTTCTGGCCCCGGTTATGGGCATAAAGCCAGAGATAGTGATTCAGGGCCCGGTCGCTCTCCTTGCCGGCATCGGCGGCTTTGGCCGCCTCCAGGCGGAGTCCGGCATTTTCGGCGCTTTTCTCCAGCAGGCGCTGGTAAATATCGCTGGATACCCGGTAATCCCGCTGCCAATAATGCAGCAGGGCCAGGAAGTGGAGGGCCTCCTGGTCCTCGGGAAACTCCGCCGCTTCCTCCTCCTGGAGGGGCATGGCGTCTTTATAGCGATTCAGGGATACCAGCAGTTTCACCAGGTTCCGACGCACCTGGGGGTCCCGGTCCAGGCCGTAGAGCCGCTGATAATAGGTGACTGCCAGGGGATATGACGCCTCATGGCCAGCGGCGATCCCCGCGGCGCTGGCCAGGATGCTCCGGTCGTCGGGCTGGCGCTTGAGGTACCAGGCCAGCGTGTCCAACGCCTCCTTGGGCTGCCCCAACCGATCCAGGGCCTGGGCATGAAGGATCGAGGCCCCGGGCCCCGGGTCCCGGTTCATCAACTGGCCGGAGATCTTGAGCGCCGCCTTGACCTGGCCGGCATCGAGATAAAGCCGGCCTAAGTAAACCCCGTACTCAGCATTATTCGGGTCCCGGGTCCAGGCCTTGCGGGCCAGGGTGAGGGCCCGGGTCCGGTCGCCTTGGGCCGCGGCCTCCTGGGACGCACGATATAACGAGTGGCTGGACCGCCAAAAATCACGATCATGGCTATAGGCGAGGCAGAAGATCGTCCCGACGAAGAGAAATGGCACAATCCAAATCAGCCAACGGGTCTTGTCGGCCTTCCAGGCGATAAAGACGATTATCCCCAGAAAGAAGAGTGCCAGGAGCAGGATCAGCATAAGGCCGTGGGAAACGCTACCCATAAACCTGCCTCGGATTCATGGCGGGCCGCCATTTCGGCCTGGCCATAACCGCCACTACCAGATCCCCCAGGATCCAGATAATCAAAGCGGAAAATACAGAGTTGAAAAAAATCAGCCGGGGGTCAGCCCATCCCAGCCAGAGGGCCAGCACCGGCAGGCTCAGGTGCAAGGAAATGAACCCCAGATGGGGCACCAAATGCCACCATGATCCGGCCTCGGTAAACGGGTGAAGATTGTTGGCCCGGTAAAAAGGTTTGCGGCCCGGCGGATGGAGGAGGGCCGCAACGATGGCCACGGCATGCACCGGAAACAGGCTGCAGAGCATCTTGAACTGCCGGAGTGGTTTTTTACCGAAAAAGAAATAACGGAACATCAGGATGGTGGCCACCAGATAGGCCCCCCGGAGGACCCCGTAAGTCAGTTCATCCCCCAGGACACAGGATTGACCGCGCCAATACACCAGGAGCGGGACGAGGTAAAACACCGGGAATACCAGGCCGCTGGTCAGATAACTCATCATGATGATGAGAAAATGCGTCCTCTGGGACCAGGAGAGACCGGATTTAAACAGAGGGTTATCCCAGAAGAAGAGGCGCATGGTATCCAGGCACCACTGAAACCGCTGACGATAGACCCCGGCCAGGGTGGCGGGAGCCAGGCCCCGGGACAGGGCGTGAGGATAGTAAATTCCCCGCCAGCCCCGGCTCGCCAATTCATAAGACGAGGTGAAATCCTCCAGCAGGTTCCAGGAGGTGAATCCCCCCATCTCTTCCAGGGCCCGGCGGCGATACACCACCCCGGAACCGCAGGAGATCACCGCATTGGCCTGACCGTTGTTCAACTGGATGGTCTCGTAAAATACCTTGTCGCTGTTGTAGAACGGATCCCCTTCCGGCAAAAAGAAATCCTGCTTGCTCTGGACAAAACCCACCCGCGGTGACTGGAAAAAACCAGCCAGCCGTGTCAAGATTTCCGGCACCGGCACCTGGTCCGCGTCCAACACCAGGATCAACTCCCCGTGGCTGCGGCTTAACCCGAAATTGAGGTTGCCGCTCTTGGAATCGACCCGGGGCAAACCTGCCCCCGGCCGGGAGAGGTAATGAAATTCCAGGGATTGAGCCAGGGCCGCCACTGCCGGAGACTCGCCATCGTCCAGGACATAAACCTCCAGGGGATGGTAGGTAATCCGCCGGACGGCCTTGAGAGTGGTCTTGATGACTTCCAAAGGTTCGCCGCAGCACGGCACGAAGATATCTACAGAGACCGTGGTCTTGAGCTCAGGTGCTTGCGGGAGGGGCTTCAGAAAACGCCAGATACTATAGGTTAAAAGACAGAGGAGGAGGAAGGATAGGAGTTCGGCGACGAAGAAAAAGATGTCCGGCGATCCCCGGCTGACGAACACCAGCCGGCCCAGCCAGACCAGGTAAGCCAATCCCAGAGCCAGGGATAGCAGCGAGAAGGCCCGGGCCCCCTGGCGATGACGGGGTTCCGCCGTACCGCACCGCGGCTCGACCACCGTGTGGCGCGACGCCGCCGCACCACAAAGCAAACGGGGATTCTCACGCATTCTAAGAATCCCCGCTCACCCGTGCCGGATTGTGGGTCTGACGTTACCGCGGCCTAGGGGTGTCATAAACATTCCCTCCTTGGAATGTTTGGCAAAAGAGCCCGGCAAGACTCTTTACCATTAGTAACATCCATACATCAGATTTAAATTGTTTTCAATGAAATAATTATTTTTTTAAAACTTTTTTAACTATCCCCCAAAATACTGTATTTTTGGCCTCGGTGGCCAGAGCCCCCAAAATCCCCGGGGAAAAGACGATTGCACAACAATTCCCGGCCCCCGGGTTTTTTAGCCACCGACGCCACTCCGGAAAAGAGGGAAAGATATTTGGTCGAATCCAGCTCTGCCGGTTGGCGCCCTTAAATCTTTCCCCCCAGCCAGGCCCAGGCCAGCCCCAGGTATTCATGCCAGGCTTTTTCCACCCCATTTAAAGACGAGGCGTGGGGGAAAAACCTGCCGGGGTCAGGCCCCGGGCCTTCCCGGACCAGAAAATCGGCGGGGGCCGGTATGGGCTCCAGGCCGCGTTTTTTAAACAAGGCCAGGGCCCGCGGCATATGAGCGGCGGAGGTGACCAGGATGAATCTCTCCTTGCCGATCCTTTTGGCAATCATTTCAGCTTGATCGGCCGTGTCCCGGGAGTCGCTCTCCAACCTGATATCCTGAGGCTTAACCCCGAGAAGTTCGGCAATCCGGGCCATCACTGCGGCCTCGGGCACGGGATCGAAGACGACGCCGCCGGATAACCAGAGCTTGCTTCCCGGGATGCTTTTGTAGAGCCGCACCCCTTCAACCACGCGCCCCAGGGTGGCTGTACCGATTTGACTGTTAGCCGGGAGGCTGGGGTCCGACCGGTGACCGCCCCCCAGCACCACAATCCACGTGGGAGAAGTCCCATTTTTCTGTCCTTCCCAGGCAATCTTTTCAGGATGCAAGAGGGCCGGATAGCGTCGTTCCAGGGGAGTCAGAAACTGCGCGGCTATGCCGGGCAGACTCAACAGGAGCAGCAGCGCGGTTCCCAGGGTCACCAGCACCTTACCCAGGCGCGGCCTCCGGGTGGCCCAGAGGAAAACCAGTCCCAGGATCAAGATCCCCAGGCAGAGAGAAACCGGGTAGAAGAAAAGCGCCACGATTTTTTTCACGATGAACATGGTCAGGTGCCCTCAACCAGGGTTGCCGCGCTGGAACTCGCGGCATGGTGAGACGAGAAGCTATGTCAAAACCGAGTTCAGGCGTCATTTTGAATCAACTGAAGGAGCCCAAGTTGGGGAAGAATCACCCCCCTTTTCTCAAGGGGACTTATAGCGTTTGCCATAAATTCCTGCCGTTTGGAGGTTCTCAAATCCCCCTAAATCCCCCTTTGTCAAAGGGGGACTTTAACAGCAATTCCTTGCAGTTCCTCCCTTTTTTTAAAGGGGGCCAGGGGGGATTTTTCTTCGCCGGGGTTGAGCCGCCAGGGGCCCATGTCCGTTTAGCCTGGAGGCTACAGAGCCAGGGCCGGGTATCCGAAGAGCCGGTTGACTTCCGAAATCAGTTGGGGGGAGGGGCTGAGAGCCAACTCCCGGGGAAGGGCCAAACTCGCCTCTTCCCGGGGATGGAGAAAATGCAGAAAAACGGGAACGGGGCCGCCATGCCGGCTAAGAATCCCTTTTAATTGAACGAGTTGCTCCCGGGTCACCAAGGCGGCCTGGAGACGCACATCCAGCCGCGCCGGCCCCCGGGGCAAGGCGGTCTCCAGGGAGGCAATCTCCTGGGCCACCAGTTTGGGGCCCTTTTCTTCCTGCACCACGTGCCCTCTGAGCCAGAGAGGCAGGCTGGGCTGTTGGAGCAGCGAGGCCACCCGCTCATAGACCTCCCCGAATACCACCACCTCGACGCTGCCCGCCAGGTCCTCCACCGTCAGGATGGCCAGACGTCCCCCTCTCTTGCTCATCTTTTCCTTCAGGGAGGTAACCACCACCCCCAGGGTCACTTCCTGGGAGTCCGGCGCCTCGGCCAGGTCCGCCGTGGTCACGCTGAACTGGGTTTTTAACAGGGCCCGGTAGGCATCCAATGGGTGACCGGAGAGGTAAACGCCCAGGGCCTCTTTTTCCCGGGCCAGTTTGATGGATTTATCCCAGGGCTGGGCTTCCGGCAGCCAGTCATCCTCCTGGGCTTCCAGGAGGCCGCCGAACATGGACATCTGCTTGACGGCCTGGAGGCGCTTCTGGTGACTAACTTTTTCCAGAGCGCTCTCCAGCCCCGCCATCAGCCGGGACCGCCGGGGCTGGAGGCTGTCAAACGCCCCGGCCTGAATGAGGGATTCCAGGACCTTGCGGTTCACTTTGCCCAGGTTGATCCGCTCCAGGACGTCCCGAAAGCTCTCGAAACGGGCGGCGCCCCGGGCCTCCAGGATGTTGTGAATGGCCCCCACCCCCACATTTTTCACCCCGGCCAGGCCGTACCGGACCTTGCCGTTTTCCACGGTGAAATCCCGGTCGCTGTGGTTGATGTCCGGGGCCAGAAGCTCGATCCCCTGGTCCCGGGCCTCCATGATGTGCTTGGCCAGGGCCGTGGAATTGTTGATTTCGCAGTTGAGCACCGCGGCCAGAAACTCCAAAGGATAATGCGCCTTGAGATAAGCGGTCTGATAGGCCACCAGGGCGTAGGCGGCGCTGTGGGATTTGTTGAAGCCGTAGCCCGCAAACTTTTCGATGAGGGTGAAAAGCTCCACCGCTTTGGCCTTGGCCACCCCCTGGGGCACAGCCCCGGAGACAAACCGGTCCCGCTGGGCCGCCATCACCGCCTGATCCTTCTTGCCCATGGCCCGGCGCAGCAGGTCGGCTTCCGCCAGGGAAAAGCCCGACACCACCGCGGCGATCTGCATCACCTGCTCCTGGTAGAGGATGACCCCGTAAGTCTCTCTGAGCGTGGGCTCCAGTTGCGGCAGCGGATATTCCACCTTGCTTTCGCCATGCTTGCGGCGCACATAGTCATCGTGCATACCGCTTTCCATGGGCCCCGGGCGATAGAGGGCCACCAGGGCGATAATATCTCCGAAGACCGAGGGCTTGAGGCGCACCATGAGAGAGCGCATGCCCGCACTCTCCAACTGAAACACCCCCGCGGTGTTGGCCGCCTGGAGGAGGGCAAAGGTAGCCGGGTCATCCAGGGCAATGGTGTGGATGTCGAAGTCGGGATCATGATTGCGGCGAATCAGGGACACCGCCTGGTCGATCACCGTCAGGGTGCGCAGGCCCAGGAAATCGAACTTCACCAGGCCCACCTTCTCCACTCCCTTCATGTCGAACTGGGTGACTTGCTCCCCTTTGCTGCCCTTGTAGAGGGGCAAATATTCGATCAGGGGCCGGTCGGCGATGACCACCGCCGAGGCGTGGGTGGAGGCGTGGCGGGGGAGACCTTCTAAAACCTCGGCGACGGCGAGGAGATCGGCCACCGTGGGGTTGGTGTCCCGGAGTTCCCGCAGGCGAGGCTCCTGGGCCAGGGACTGCTCCAGGGTGATGTTGAGCTTTTCCGGCACCAGCTTGGCGACCTTGTCCACTTCGGGGTACGGCACTTCCAGGGCCCGGCCCACGTCCCGGATCACCTGGCGGGTCTTCATGCTCCCGAAGGTGGTGATGTGGGCCACGTTCGGCCAGCCGTAGGCCTTGGAGACGTATTCGATGATCTCTCCCCGGCGCTCGTAGCAGAAGTCCACGTCGATGTCAGGAGGGCTGACACGCTCGGGGTTGAGGAAGCGCTCGAAAAAGAGGCCGAAGGCCAACGGGTCCAGGTCGGTGATCTTCAGGGCATAGGCCACCAGGCTCCCGGCCGCGGACCCCCGGCCGGGCCCCACCGGTATCCGGCGCTGCCGGGCAAAATTGATGATGTCCGCCACCACCAGGAAGTAGCCGGCAAACCCCATCTGCACCAGGATGCCGGTCTCGTATTCCAGGCGCTGCCAGTAATCCGCCTCCGGGGGCCGGGGGTGATTGGCGGGGGCCGCCAGGCGCTCTTTCAGCCCCTCCCGGGCCAGCCGGGTCATGAGGGACTCCATGGTCTCGCCTTCGGGAACGGGATAGACCGGAAAATTATAGGTGCCCAGCTCCAGGGAGACGTCGCAGCGGGCCGCAATCTCCCCGGAGGCCGCCAGCACCTCGGGGTAGGGGAAGATCCGGGCCATCTCCTCGGGACTCTTGAAATAGAGCTGGTCCGTCTGAAACTTCATGCGCCCCGAGGTGTTCACGGTCTTGCCGGTCTGGATGCACAGCAGGACGTCGTGGGCCCGGGCGTCTTCGGGCTTCAAGTAGTGCACGTCGTTGGTGGCCACCACGGGCAGACCCCAGCGGGGGCCCAGTTCCAGCAACGCCTCGTTGACCTTGAGCTGCTCCGGCAGGTTGTTGGCCTGGACCTCCAGGTAGAACCGATCCGGGAAAATCTCGGCATACTCCCGGGCGCTGGCCTCCGCGGCCTTGGGGTCGTCGTTGAGAAGCTGCGGGGCCACCACGCCGTGGAGGCAGGAGGACAGGGCGATGAGGCCGCCATTCAACTCGGCCAGCAGTTCCTTGTCCACCCGGGGCCGGTAATAGAAACCGTCCTGGTAAGCATGGGTGACCAGCCGGATGAGATTGTGGTAGCCCTCCAAATTTTGCGCCAGGACCACCAGGTGGCGATTGTCTCCCTTGCTGGTCTTTTCCTGGCGTGAACCCGGGGCCACGTAGAGCTCGCACCCCAGCAGGGGCTTGATCCCCGCGGCCTTGGCCTTCTGGTAGAAATCCAGGATTCCGAAGAGCGAGCCGTGGTCGGTGATGGCCACCGCCGGCATGCCAAAAGCCTGGGCCTGGGCCAGCAGGTCTTTTACCCTGATGGCGCCGTCCAGCAGGCTGTAGGCAGTGTGGACATGGAGATGGACGAATTCCGGGGTAGCCATAGGTCGCGGGGAGCTTCACCTCTCGTTGAAATAACCTCAAGCCCATCTTAACCCGAAACCCCGGGCCGGGGCAAGAAGGAAGATTATTATAGAAATAGCTAACGATTATAGAAGGTTAAGTTGATTGACCCACCCAGGAATGTCATGCTCAAGATTTGACCAGGCAACCTCCCCCTCAAGGCATACTATCATCGGACCAAAAGGATTCTGGAAGTCTCCCCACAAAGGTTAATTTCGCTATTCAGACCTTATCGGGAAATTTTCCGGGTGAATGGATAATTGTCGAATCTGGAGATAGCGGGACAATGGCAAAGTCTCAAGGCAAAATTCCATGCCTCGAGACAGAGTTTTCGCAATAACCCAAGGGTATAAAATTTCCCGAGGCTTGGCTTTTTAGTCGGTTCGACCTCTTCGCCGCCAACCCCCAAGAATTAAGAAAACGACGAAGAAAATGAGGGAAGCATAAAACAAGATTTTGGCAATATCCGCAGCCCCGGCCGCGATGCCGGTAAATCCCAACAACCCAGAAACAAGAGCTATAACAAAGAAAACTATCGCCCAAAGAAGCATGATTATCCCTCCTTTAAGAGATATAAGCAGAAATTATTATTTTCGTTCCCAAGTTGCACTTGGGAACGAAAATGAATGCCAAGCTTAGGACCGGTCGCGCCATCCCTGCTCAATCTCCGCCACCACTTTCCGGGCCGCGTCCACCGGGTCGGCCGCCAACCGGATGGGGCGTCCCACCACGATATAATCGGCCCCGGCCTTAATAGCCTCGTAGGGGGTCATGACCCGCCGCTGGTCATCTCCCGGCACCGCGGCCCAGGCCGGCCGGATGCCCGGACAGACCACCAGGAACTCCGGCCCGCAGGCGGCTTTGACGGCCCGGGCTTCCGTGCCGGCGCAGACCACCCCGTCACAGCCGGCTTCCTTGGCCAGCCTGGCCCGGAGCAGCACCAATTGGCTGGGGTCCTGGGCATACCGGGGGGCAATCCCCAGGGCCTCCAGGTCATCGGGCCCGAGATGGGTGAGGACCGTAACCCCCAGGACTTTGGCCCCATCTTGTAAAGAGGCCACCATGGCCTTGAGCATTTTGGGCCCCTGGTCCACGTGGACGGTGGTTAAGCGGGGGCCGTGCTTGATCTGGGCCTGAGCCCGGGCCACCGTGGCCGGGATGTCGTGAAATTTCAAATCCAGGAAATATTCCACCCGGACCGTTTCGATGAGGAAGTGCAGGAAAGCCGGCCCCTCGGCCACAAAGAGTTCCAACCCCACCTTGAAGAGCCCCACGTCATGCTTCAGCAGGGAGATCAATCTCTCGGCTTCCGCCTTATTGGGTACATCCAGCGGGAAGATCAGGCGTTCCCTGGGCTGCATACCGGACCTCTAACTTGAGAGCCCTGCGACAAGCCATGTTGTCATCCTGAGCGCAGCGAAGGATCTCTTCATGTCTCGATGCATGAGATGCTTCAGTCGCTCTGCTCCCTCAGAATGACCGGATAGGGGACTTTCGCGTCGGTCTCAACTTTTAAAATTTTGCCAACTTTTACCGCTTTTCCACCGTTAAGTCAATGGGCAACCCTCACCGCCGGCGCCACCCGCACGTCGATACCCTCAGGCGGCCCGGCTAGTGCTCCCCGTGTCTCACCTGATAACCTGGTAGTTATGATTAAAGGGCCACTGTTCTTTATATTATAGCAAATTGAGCCGCACCCCGAACAAGGCTTCCTTGACAGGGGGGCGGCAAGATAATAGTATGAAATATTTAGAGCGGTTGCCAAAAATTCTCTCCTTTTATCCCTCTCCCCTCACCGGGGGATAGGGTCAGGGGGATACAAAAAATTTTTGGTGGCGCACTCAGAGTTAAAACCATCAGGGGGCTGGTCGGCGCCGGTTTCCCCCATCCCTAGAGGAGGCCACGGCATGAGGCAAGCAGGCGTGATCCGGTATCTGGTGGTGGCAGCTTCTCTGCTGTTCCTTGCGGCCTGTGGTCAGTTCCCCGGCCTGCGCACGTCCATGCCGCCCACCCCGGCTGAGCCCCCACCCGGTACGGCGGCCCCGACGGCGGCCCCGGCCCCGGACCTGGCCCAGCAGGTGCAAAACCTCCAGGCCCAGGTGCAGCAGATGGAGGCTCGCCTGGCGCAACTGGAAGGCCGCCAGGGGGCCCCGGTGGCTGCCAAGGAGCGTGCCATTCCGGCCCCCTCCACCTCCATGTATCCCAAACCTACGGTCTCCAGCGCCGGGGCGAACAAATATTTTACCGAGGGCATGCGCCTCTACCACGCCAAGAAATACGCCGATGCCCGGCACCAGATGTACCAGTACCTGAAGCATCAACCCCGGGGCCCCAAGGCGGCGGAAGCCCGCTACTACCTGGCGGACAGCTTTTACCAGGAGGGCAAGTACCGGGAAGCCGGGGTGGAGTTCAACAAGCTGCGGCTCCAGTTCCCCAAGAGCATCCTGACCCCCGCCGGTCTTCTGCGCCAGGCCCTGTGCTATAAAAACCAGCAGCAAATGGGCACCTACCGGAGCACATTACAAAAATTGGTGAAGGCCTACCCCAACAGCCCCGAAGCCAAGGAAGCCCAGAGAATGTTGAAGGAAAGCTCCAAGAGAGCCACCCGTTAAATGCCCTGCCCCGGCGGATCACCTCCGGGGGCGGCAGGCCGGCTGGCGACAGAAAAATCGAGGTAACCCGAACTCATGTTAAAGTGGATACGCAGATCGACACGATCCTGGTTCATTTACCTGGCCATCGGGGCCATCGTGGTGGTGTTCGTTTTCTGGGGCGTGGGCTCATACAAAGCCGGGCAAGCCAATCGGGCGGCCGAAGTCAACGGCACCGTCATCCCCATGACCGAATTCAATCGCCAATTCAGCACGCTGGTGAAGCGCTACCAGGAAAAGACCGGGGCCGAAGTGACCCCCGAGATGGTCAAGGCCCTGCAGCTCAAGGAGATGGCCCTGAGCCAGCTCGTTGATGAGGACCTGCTCCTCCAGGCCGGGCACCGCCTGGGACTTGAGGTAACCGATGCCGAGTTGCGGCACCATATTGAGGGCTACCCCGCCTTCCAGCAAGACGGCAAGTTCAACAAAAGGCGGTACGACTGGTTGCTGTCCCGGAACCACCTGAGCCCCCAGGGTTTCGAGGCCCAGGAACGGCGGCAACTTCTCCTGCGCAAAGTCATGGAGGAAGTGACCTCCTTTGCCAAGGTCTCGGACGCTGAACTCCTGGAGTTCTTTCGGATGGCCAAAGAGGAGGTCAACGTCAATTATCTGGTGGTGTCCCCGGAAAAGTTCCTGGCCCGGGAAAACCCCCCAAACGAGGCGGTGGCCCGCTATTACCAGGAGAACGAGGCGGAATTTCGCCTGCCGGACCGGGCCCGGGTTAACTACTTGATCTTCCTCATTAAGAATTACCTCAACCGGGTCAAACTCACCCCGACGGCCGTGGAGGATTACCTCAAGGAACACCAGGAGGAGTACACCCGGCCTCAGGTGATTGAGGCGCGACAGATTCTGCTCACTCTGCCTCCCAAGGCCACGGACGCCCAGCGCCGGCAAGTGGCCGAAAAGGCCCAGGAATTGCTTGACCGGGCCAGGGCCGGGGAGGATTTTGCCAGTCTGGCCCGGGCTAACTCCCAGGATGCCGCCAGCCGGGAGAAAGGCGGGGACCTGGGACCGGTCCGCCGGGGCCAGCATCCCCCGGAATGGGATAAGGTTGCCTTCGGCCTCAAACCGGGGACCATAGGTTTGGCCGCCACTGACAAGGCGATCTACCTGATCAAGCTGGAGGAAATCAAGACCACGGAACTCCTCCCCGACGCCGCCAAGCAGGTGGAGTCGCGTCTCAAGGAGGAACAGGCCCGGAAACTGGCCAAAGACGCGGCCCAGCAGGCCCGGCAGGAGTTGTCCCGGAGTTCCCTGGCCCAGGTGGCGCAAAAATTGGGGGTAACCCCCAAGGAGACCCCGCTCTTCGCCCTGTCAGGAGCCGTTCCGGGTCTGGGGGTGCAGGCCCCCTTCAACCAGGCCGCCCTGAGCCTTAAGCCCCAGGAGATCAGCAAGGTGGTGGAACTGCCCGAGGGGTTCGCCGTCCTTAAAGGCTTGGAACATCAGGCGGCGCACCTGCCGCCTCTGGCCCAAATCAAGGACCAGGTAAAGGCGGCCTTGAGCCAGCGGCTGGCCCGGAAGCAGGCGGAACAGGAAGCCACCCGGCTGTTGGGGGAACTCCGGCAAGGCAAGCCCTTGGCCCAGGCAGCGGCCGCCGCCGGGTTGCCCGTCAAGGACAGCGGCTTTTTTACCCGGTTCCAGGGTTTTCTGGGGCAGCGGGAAGCCGAATCCATGATCAGCGCCGCGTTTCAACTTTCCCGGCAGCACCCCTATCCCGAGAAACCCCTGTGGTTCCAGAACCAGTATTACCTGCTGGCTTTTAAGGCCCGGCGGGAGCCCAGTGACCAGGAATTTCAACAAGAGCGCGACCGGATGCGGGCCCAGTTTCTCGAACAGAAGCAGCAGCTCCTATTCGCCTCCTGGATGGATGGTGAACGCCGGCGCGCCAAAATCGAGGTTTTTGTCAGGCCTTGAGATGAGCCGGTTCCCCAAAACGGGCCCGGCATCTTGACCAAAACGGGCTGAAGCCCTCTTTGCCGGCGGGCGGGCCGGCCTCAGGCCGCGAGGGAAATTTGTCTCGGATGCAGCCGCCAACATATGATAACATTACTCGTGGGCTGGAAATTTTGCCTTCTGGCGCGCGTGGGATCAATGACATGTTTGCGGACCTTTCCACCTTTATTCTTCCCGGCACTGGCTATTGAGAGGAGATAAAATGTTCCAATCTATGCTTGGCATTCTAAGTGCCCCTTTCACTGAACTCATTATTTTCGTTCTGCTCGTGGCGTATGTTGTCATTCGCCGTCATGACAAACGCCTGGCAGGGATCAGTCGGCTGAAGATATTCATCCTCTTGATTGTCTTCGTCTATTTCGCCTGGATGCCTATTGTCTGGCCATCCCTGATTCCCGCGTCGATGCTCACCCTCAGCATTTTCGGCATGTTTGCCGTCAACTTCTACTTTATTTACAGCCTGGTCCTGTCCCGCATCGAATGGCCTTATCGCGAGCGTCTGACCAATCTGGCCCATGAACCAGCCAACCAGGAGATTTTTCCGCCACTCTGGAAGTACGGCAAGAGATTCTATTACGGTTATTATATCTTTCAGTCTCTGGTCAGCGGCATCAATCCCCTTCGCTTTCTGAAGGCAATAGCTACCGACCGGGTCCGGGATGATATCAAGGATGCACTGCGCCAAATGGGCGTGCAAAAGAAACTGATCTCCATGGCGCTGATGATTGAGTTTATGAAAAACCGCCTGGCCTGTGATGAAACTCTGCCCGAAGACTTCAAAGCGGTGATGGGGAAATCCCTGGAGGACCTGGGAAAACATCCCTGGCTCGAAGAACAGGTGAACGAATTTCTCCGCCTGGCCATGGAAAGCCCGGAAGACCTGCATTTCCCGGCCTGGACGTCAGCCTTTGAACAATGCGCCAACGACCGTAAATAGCCCCGGTCGGTCTTCTTAAAGGCGTTGGACATCACGACTCACCCTTCACCCCATATTCCCGCCATCACCTTGGGGAGGTCTCCTGCGGTCCGGGCGGCGGCCCACCGCGCCCTGGCCGCCCGGGATCGGCTGCTCTCCGGCTACCCTCTCTGGGAAACCTGGCGCCGCCAGGCCCGGGGAGCCAAAACCGAGGCCGTGGCCCGGCTGGATGAACTCCTGGAGAGCCTGGCCCGGGCCGTGACCGCCTGGGGCGGCCGGGTGCTTCGGGCCCGGGACGCCGACCAGGCCCGCCGGCTTATCCTCGACGTGGCCCGGGAACACGGGGTCAAAACCGTGGTCAAAGCCAAGTCCATGACCACCGAGGAGATCGGCCTCAATCCGGCCCTGGCCGCGGCGGGCCTCCAGGTCATGGAAACGGACCTGGGGGAGTTCATTGTTCAGCTGGCCGGCCATCCCCCGGCGCATCTCACCGCCCCGGCCCTCCACCTGAATCGCCACCAGATCGCCGACATCTTTGCGGCTCACCTGGGACAAAGGTATCCGGCGGAGCCCGAGGCCCTGGCCCGGCAGGGGACAGCCTATATCAAGCCGCATTTCTTCGAGGCCCAGATGGGCATCACCGGGGTCAACTTCGCCACCCCGGAGGGTACCCTGGTCCTCCTGGAAAATGAAAGCAATCTGCGCTTCACCGCGACGCTCCCCAAAGTTCACCTGGCCCTGATGGGCCTGGAAAAAATCATTCCCCATTTGTCCGACGTGGAGCCCATGCTGCGGCTGTTGCCCGCCAGCGCCACCGGCCAACGCCTCACGGCCCTGGTCCATTTTATCCAGGGGCTCAAGGCCCAGCCCCGGGGGAACCAAATCTTTTACCTGGTGATCCTGGACAATGGCCGGCGCCGCCTGGCCGCGGACCCGGAGTTGGCCGAGGCCCTGTATTGCCTCCGCTGCGGGGCCTGCCTCAATGTCTGTCCGATTTTTCAGGTGGGCGCCGCCCACCTGTACGGCCGGGTCTATCCCGGGGCCATCGGCATCCTGCTGGCCCCGTACCTGGCCCCGGTGGCCGATATCTGCGATCTCTGCACCCAATGCGGGGCCTGCCAGGAGATCTGTCCGGTTGGCATCCGGCTGGCGGATAGGATCCGGGGCCTGCGCCGGCACAGCCGCCGCTTTAGGCCACTCCGGGGCTTGACCGCCGCCGCCGGGGCCGTGCTCAGCCGGCCCCGTTGGTACCGGGGCCTGGAACCGGCCACCCGGAGTCTGGCCGGTCTCGCGGCCCGCCGGGGTTGGGGCCTTCCGGGCCTTATGGCCTTGGCCCCGGAGAGCTTCCACCGGCAACAGCTTAACCGCCGGAGCGCAACTCTCCCGGGTGGTGAAGCTCAAGGAAGTCTCCCGGCGCCACCTTGCCAGGCGCCCCGGCATCTGGCGCCGGACCGAGCCGAAGCCGGGCCCCGGGAGGCAAAAGACCAACTGGACCTCGACTCTTCCATCTCCCTGTTGGCGACACGGCTCCGGGAGGCCGGCAGTTCCCTCGCAGAAGTTAAGGGCCCGGCCGCCCTGGCCCGGCGGCTGGCCGGGGAGGCAGGGCCTTTGTGGCTGGAAGATCATCCCTGGCTGCACATGGTCGCCGGGGAACTGGAAAAACTGGGGGTTGAACACCATATCGCCCGGGACGATTGGGCCCCCGAGGCCGGCGCCGCGGTGACTGTGGGTTTGGGGGCCATTCCGGAAACCGGGAGCGTCCTGGTGGATTCCGGCGGGGGTCCCGGAGCCATCCTGGCCTTTCGGGCCGAAAAACAGATCGTCTTGATTCCCCGGCAGAGTTCCGGCCTGAGCCTGGCCCAGGCCCTGGAATATGTCCGGGAACGGGGACCGGGCCGGGTGAGTTGGCTCACCGGCCCCAGCCGCACTGCGGATATCGAAAAAGTGTTGGTCCTGGGCGCCCAGGGGCCGCTAAATCTTGAGATTGTCCTGTACCAGGAGGAAGCCTGATGGAACCGGTCCCGGCCACCGAGATCACCCTGCGCGTCGAAGCCCTGCAAAAAACGCTGGCCCCGGCCGGCATCGGCCTGGCCCTGATCCGCCAACCCGCCGACCTGTTCTATTATGCCGGGACGCTGGTGGACGGGTTCCTGGCGGTGGCCCCCGGGGGTCAACCATCGCTGTTGGTGCGCCGCCCCCAGCACGGGAACCAGTCGGCCCCGGGCCCCTGGCCCCGGATCCTGTACCGGGATTTAAAGGAACTCCCCCAGGTCCTGGCCCACGCGGGACTGGCACCCCAAGGCGTGGTGGCCCTGGAACTGGATGTCGTTCCCGCCGCCTTGTTCAAACGCATGCAGGAGCAGCTCTTTCCCGGCCACCCCATCGTCGACCTCTCACCCTTCATCCGGCAACAGCGCATGGTCAAGAGCGCTTACGAGTTGACCCAAATCCACCGGGGCGCGGCCATCATGGACCAGGTCCATGAGCAGGTGCCGGCGCTGCTGAAGCCGGGGATGTCCGAACTGGAGCTGTCGGCCACCCTGGAATACCGCCTGCGTCTCCTGGGTCACCAGGGTTTGATACGGGTGCGCAGCTGGGATCTGGAGGTCTTTTATGGCCACGCCCTTTCCGGCGTCTCGGGGTTGCTGGCGGCCTATACCGACACCCCCAGCGGCGGTCCGGGCTTCAGCGCCGGCTTTCCCCAGGGGGCGTCTTTGAAAAAACTGGCCCCGAACGAGCCCATCAGCATCGACCTGGCCGCCTGCGTCAACGGCTACGTAGTAGACATGACCCGGATGTACGCCCTGGAGTCCCTGCCCCCCCGGGCCTGGGAGGCCTGGGAGGCGGTGGAAGAACTCTACCGGCTCTTTACCCCGGCGGCCAGGCCCGGAACCAAGCCCGGGGAAATTTTTCACCTGCTCTGGGACGCGGTCCGGGCCCGGGGACTGGCGGACTTCTTCATGGGACTGGAACAGGACCGGGTCAGTTTCCTGGGCCACGGAGTGGGGTTGGAACTGGATGAATTCCCCTTCATCACCGCCCGGTTTCCCTACCCCCTGGAGGCCGACATGGTTCTGGCCTTTGAACCCAAATTCTTCCTGCCGGAGATCGGCATGATCGGGCAGGAGGATACCGGCCGCATTACCTCCGAAGGGGTGGAGTGGCTGACCCACAGCCCCCGGGGGATAACCATCGTCTAAACCATCCCCGGGATGGCAGTCCTTCCGGCATTGCACCCCGGAATGACACGGCGGCTTTCCCGCTAGCCTGGCACAATTCCTCGGTCCTTCCGGGGCTGAGCCATGTTAATTTACGCTCGTTACGGGTACAATAAAGACATGTGGCGATTTAACGGCCTTAATTTCTGGGCGATCCTGATGCTGCTGGGGGTTTTTCTCGCTGGCAGCCCCCCGGGGCCGGCCTCCGGGGCCGATCCCGTGGCCGTGTGGACCGGGGCCCCCAATGAGAAAGCCGTGGCCCTGACTTTTGACGACGGTCCCTCGCCTACGTATACCCCGCAAATCATGGCTTTGCTCAAACGGTACCAGGCCCACGGCACCTTTTTTGTCCTGGGGGAAAAGGTGGAGCAAACCCCCTGGCTGGTGCAAGCCCTGCTCAAGAACGGCAACGAAGTGGGAAACCACAGCTTCAGCCATCCGCGCCTGACCAAGGAGGACCAGATCTCCCGGGAACGGCAATTGGAGCGCACCGCCTTAGACCTGGACCTCCTGGGCTGCCCCCAGTCACCCAGATTGTTCCGGCCGCCCTACAGCGCTTATGACGACCGGTTGAAGGCCTACCTGGGCCACACCCGCCGGCGCCTGGTCTTGTGGAGCCTCGATTCCGGCGACTGGCGGGGACTGGCAGCCCCGGCCATCATCAAGAATGTCCTGGCCCGGGTGCGCAACGGTTCCATCATTATCTTCCATGACAGTGACGAACACGCCCAGGCGGACCGCCACCCCACGGTGGAGGCCCTGAAAACAATCCTGCCGGCCTTAAAAGCTGCGGGCTACCGGATGGTCACCGTCTCAGAGCTGCTTCACTGCCAATCTCACTCCCGGGTCGGGGAGGATTGAGACGCGGCACGGAGGCACCGATCATTCGGCATGATCGCCGCTGGATCGGATGATCGCTGCTCTCCCCGAGGTATCGGCGCCTATGCAACCCACCGCCAGATCGATGCTTTCTGCCTGGGCCGGCATCTTGTTCTGGGTGGCCCTGAGCTTGGCCGCCGCCTGGGTCGGCTCCCGGTTCTCGCCCGGAGACTGGTACGCTCACCTGGCCAAACCGGCCTTTAATCCTCCGGCCTGGGTCTTTGCGCCGGTCTGGACCCTCCTCTATCTGGTGATGGGGATCGCCGCCTGGCTGGTTTGGCAGGAGAGCGGCATGGCCGCGGCGAAAGCATTGGCCCTGTTCCTGGTGCAATTGGCGCTGAACGCCGCCTGGTCATGGCTTTTTTTCGGCCTCCACCACATCGGCTGGGCGTTGGTCGACCTGGCGGCGCTGTGGTTGGCCATCGGCGCCACTCTTCTGGCCTTTTGGGCCCATCGTCCTCTGGCAGGCCTCCTGATGGCCCCCTATCTTCTCTGGGTCAGCTTTGCGGCCCTCCTCAACTTTCAACTCTGGCGGCTCAATGGCTAATCCCTGGTTTTCCTGGCCAAGGCCGGAATTATCACCATGAAGCCGGCCTGAGGCCGGGAGCCCGGGCCCCTGGCCCTCATGAGGATTAAAGTTTCTTCACGGGCGTGGTCGAAAAGAACGCCGGAGCATAAGCGGATTAATTTTGATGGATATTTAATCCAGCCTGAGTATGATATTTTATGATCAGACCAATAAGTTAGTACGGAGTGGATCCATGAATATCCCAGAACTGGTTCATCACATGGCCCGGGAAGCGAAAGGCGCGGCCCGGCTCCTGGGCACCCTGTCCCGGGAAGTCAAAGACCGGGTTATCCTCCGGGCGGCGGAACTCCTCGAAGCGCGGCGGGCCCAGATCCAGGCGGCCAACCGCCAGGATGTGGCCGCGGCCCAGGCCCAGGGCCACGCTGCGGCCTTCATTGAGCGGCTGACGCTTTCCGACAAGGTATTCGCCTCCATGATCAAGGGGCTCAAGGAAGTGGCGGCCCTGCCGGACCCGGTGGGGGCCGTCACCGGCATGTGGGTGCGGCCCAATGGGCTGAAAGTGGGGAGACAGCGCATTGCCTTGGGGGTAATCGGCTTTATTTATGAATCCCGTCCCAATGTCACGGTGGATGCCGCCGCCCTTTGCCTGAAAAGTGGGAACGCGGTGATCCTCAAGGGAGGCAAGGAGGCCCTTAACTCCAACCTGGCCCTGGCCCAGGTTATGCAAGACGCCCTGGCCGAGGCCGGGGCTCCCCAGGCCGCGGTCCAGGTCATCCCCAGCGTCGCCCGGGAAGCCACCCTGGAACTGCTGAAGCAGGACGAACTGGTGGACCTGATTATCCCCCGGGGCGGCGAAGGGCTCATCCGGTTTGTGGCCGAACATTCCCGCATCCCGGTGTTGAAGCATTACAAAGGGGTGTGCCATATCTTCGTGGATGAGTCCGCCGACTTCGACATGGCCGAAGAGGTCTGCTTCAACGCCAAGGTGCAGCGGCCGGGAGTGTGCAACGCCATGGAGACCATGCTCGTCCATGCCGCGGCGGCGCCGGAGTTTTTGCCCCGGATGATCCACCGCTTCCGCCAGGCCCAGGTGGAATTGCGGGGTTGCCCCCGCACCCGGGAGATTGATCCTTTGGTGCGCCCGGCCCAGGAGGAAGATTGGGGCGCGGAATTTCTGGACCTGATTTTGGCGGTGAAGGTGGTCCCCGACCTGGATGCGGCCCTGGCACACATCGCCCGGTACAGTTCCAACCACACCGAGGCCATCATCACCCAAGATTATGCCCGGGCTCAAAGGTTTCTGCAGGAGGTGGACTCATCCGTGGTCCTGGTCAACGCCTCCACCCGCTTCAATGACGGGGGTGAACTCGGATTGGGCGCGGAAATCGGCATCAACACCTCTAAACTGCACGCCTTCGGGCCCATGGGGCTGGAAGAATTGACCACCACCAAGTTTATCGTTTATGGCGACGGGCAAATCAGAACCTGAGGCCCCCCGGCGTCTGGGGCTCTTCGGCGGGACCTTCAACCCCATCCACTATGGCCACCTCCGGGCGGCGGAAGAGGTCTGCGAGGCCCTGGCTCTGCATCGCCTCTGGTTTATTCCGGCGGGCCATCCGCCCCACAAGACTACCCCGGCAATCACTCCCTTCGAGGTGCGCCTGGAGATGAGCCGGTTGGCGGTGGGAGATCACCCGGTGATGTCGGTATCGGACCTGGAAGGGCGGCGCCCCGGAAGATCCTACTCCATCGAAACCCTGCGGCAGATCCGCCGGGAAGTGGGACCTGCCTGGGAACTGTATTTTATCCTGGGTCTGGATGCCATCCTGGAAATTGCCACCTGGAAGGATTATAAAGACCTTTTCACCTTGAGCCACTTCGTGGTGTTGGATCGGCCCGGATATGACCGCCAGCGTCTGGGAGAGGTGCTTCTCGGGGAAGTCCATCCCCTCTTTCGGCCCCTCCAGAGGGAGACGGGCTTTCAGCATCCTTCCGGGCATAACGTGGTCTTGCAGGAAACCACGCTGATGGACATCTCGGGCACCGGCATCAGGGAAATGGTGCGCCACGGGCGTTCGATTCGCTACCTCTTGCCGGAGGCCGTTCGAGAATATATAATTACTCATAAACTTTATCGCTAAGGAGGAACGCACGGCGGCAACTTTAGCCCCTCTCACCACGGCAGCGCTGGTAGATTTGGCCGTCAAGACCATCGTCGCCAACAAGGGCATGGAACCGGTGCTCATGGAGGTGACTAAATTTTGTTCATTTGCGGACTTCTTCATCCTCTGCTCCGGTGGTTCCCACCGGCACGTCACGGCCCTGGCCCAACATGTCCAGGAAGCCCTGGCCCAGGCCGGGGTTAAGCCTTTGGGGGTTGAAGGTCTGGAAGAAGGCCAGTGGGTGTTGATGGATTACAACACCTTGGTTATCCATATTTTTATGCAGGAGCGGCGCGAATTTTATAACCTGGAAGACCTGTGGTCTGAAGTCCCCAAGACCCAAATAGACGCCGACGGCAACCCCAAAACCACTCACCTCATCCCAGGAGCCTCGGTCCGACGCCAATACGCGACTCTGAGTAAATCCATCATGAAGACATGTTCTCCCTGGAGACTGGTAGCCATTGTCATTGTGGCTACGAGTCTGCTCTTTGGTGCCCGTCGGGTCCAGTTGGGCTTTTCTCGATGCGTTGAGCGGAGGCTTGAGCATTGAGAAAGAGAAGCAGATCGGCGAAGCAATTTCTTTTGGAAATGCAGCAATAGTCCCCCTGATCGAAGATCCCTTCGTGACATCCTATATAAATCGCCTGGGTCAACACCTGGTCGCCCAAATCGGCCCCCAGCCTTTTCATTACCGAGTTTTTCATTGTCGATGACCCCACGATGAATGCCTTTGCCGTGCCGGGTGGTTACATCTTTATTCATACCGGCATGATCCGCATGGCCGACCGGGAAGGGGAACTGGCAGGGGTTATGGCCCACGAAATTTCCCATGTCTATTGCCGGCATATGTCAAAGATGATGGAAAAATCTCGGCGTGGCCACTGTCGCCAGTCTAATCGGGGCCCTGGCTTCGATTTTCTTGGGCGGGGCCATGGCGGCCGCCTCTGCTGATGGGTTCCATGGCCGCCGGGGAAAGCGCCATGCTGAAATACAGCCGGGACTTCGAAGCTCAAGCGGACTCAATGGGGTTCAAGTGGATGGTCAAGGCCGGGTATAACCCCCGGGATATGGTGACCATATTTAGCAAAATGAATAAACAGCGGTGGTTGGAAGGCGGCAAAGTTCCCGTCTACCTCAGCCACCCACCCGGATGTGGACAACCGGATCGTGGAACTCTCGCACCAATTGGCCATCCATCTGAAGCAGTTGCCGCCGGAAAGGAACAGCCCTGATTTCGAATACTTCACCATCAAGTTGGCAGCGACTTACCGGCAACCCGAATCAACTCTTGCGGCGGATGACCCAGGCGAGTTTGCGGGAGCCGAATAATCCCGCCTTTCAATACGGCAAAGCCTTGGCCCTGGCCAAACTGGAACAACATGGTGAAGCCCTGGCCGCGTTTCAACAGGCCTTGCGGTTGGCCCCGGATAACCGGCTGATCAAACGGGATCTGGCCATTTATTATTTTGACCACAATCAATATCCCGAGGCATTACAAAAATTGAGTGAGCTTTCCCGGCGTTATCCCAAAGACGACGTGGTCTTGTACTATCTGGGGCGGATTTATCAGGAGAGCAAGAAGGGCGATCAGGCCTTACCCCTGTTTGAAAAGGTCCACAACCTCAATCCCGCTTTCAGCGAAGTCTACTATAACCTGGGGACTATTTACGGCGAAAAGGGGCAGATGGGCCTGGCTCACTATTATTTGGGGTTTCATAGCCTGAGAGTCAAGGCCCTGCCTACCGCCATGTACCATTTTCAAAAAGCTTTAAAGAACCTTATCCCCTGCTGATTCCCATTACCGCGAAGTTCAGACCCAACTGACCCGCCTGGAAAAAATGAAAGTCAGGGTACGTAATTAGACCTTGGTGAGGTGGAGGGCAGAAGGGTTTACTGGCACTGCATGCCCCAGGAGAAGCATCATGCCGATTTATGAATATCGCTGCCAGGAATGCCGCCGAATTTCCAGTTTCTTGCTCTTAAATCTAAGAGACCCCGTGGTGCCGGTGTGTAAAAAGTGCGGCAGCCACTCCCTGGAACGGGTCCTCTCCCGGGTCCACGTGCGACTTTCCGAAGAAACCCGCCTGGAACGCCTGGCTGACCCCGCGGCCTGGTCCGGGGTGGATGAGAACGATCCCAAGAGCGTTGCCAAAGTGCTCAAGAAGATGGGCCAGGAGATGGGGGAGGACTTCCCTGGAGAAGTGGATCAGATGGTAGAAGAGGCCATGGACAGCCAGGAAAGTGAAACCGCCGGGGAGACCGACCTGTAGCCAGCCCTTCCCAGCGGTCACTCGAAATAAACCTTTTCTTATGCCCGGCTTGTGTTAATTAATTGACGTTTGTCAGGATATTGACTATTTCCGGGTTAATGCCACCGGCCGGCATGATCCGGACCAGCCTGCTCCCGCGGCCCGGATCATAACCTGCTACTAAACAACCCGCCTCCTGCCCCTCCAACCTAAACCCAGCAAACCGCAGGAGGCCGCTGCCCAGCAGCAGGGCCGAGGGGGGAGCGGGAACCGGCGGCGGTACCTATCTGGGCCAACCCCTCGGAAAACACGATGTTGCCGTCGGCGTCTTTCAGATAGAACAGGCCGAAGTCACCGGGGAGGGTATCATTCCCCAAAAAAGCCCAATCAAAGGAAAATGTCGCCCCAGGCGCCAGGGTTATCTCTCCCGTTTCCAGAATCGCCGCCGACGGTGCCGGACTGCCCGGAGGCATTCGTAAACTGAGAGGTCGTAACTCCATATTGTGTCATAGAACTATCTATAAAATAACTCTGAATATCGACAAATTCGACACCATTGGTGGCCGTATACGCATTGTAACTTATGGCCGTCACCAAGGGAGTGACGTTGATAGAGCTTAGGAAGGGCGGCTCAGAAACCGCGGTATATCCTGTAAGGTTGCCCAGTTCGAAGCTCGGGTTGGTTTGCCCGCCCCCCTGGAGGTTATCTATGAGCAGCTCGGAATAGGCATAATTATCAACGGCATTACTCGACACAAACCCGGCCGTGCCCGTGAACCCCTCAGCGCCGGCGGTATAGGTGTAGGTCAGCCAGCCTTGGTATCCCCTTGAGCGGGTACATAGACCCAGGCCGAGGCCCCATAGTTAAGACCCAGCACCAAACAAACCGTGGCAATGATAATCAGCAGCTTTTTCATGGATGGCTCCTTCCCTCTGTTCTTCTGGTTAACTGTTTTTCCCAAATGCACCTGCAGAGGTGGACACCGCCAGCTCTGTGCATCATTTACCCGGGGTCTCGATCCTCGGGACCAGATACTTTGCCTGTTGCTCTGGGGTAAAGAGCACGATCCGTGCCAGAAATTTAGGGGCTTAATCGGGGAAAGCTTGGGGGTTGACGGGGGAAGTATAGGGGCTGAAGATATGTCTTCCTGAAAGCTTAGGCATTGGCAAGGGCAGGTGAAAATCCCGGTGGCCCGGCTCCAGACCCATCGGGGTTTCCGGGCTCGTCCGGTTCAGGGTGTGGCGCCAACGTGGAGGGAGGGAGAACCGGGTGCACGGGGGAGTCTGGACGGCATCCAGCCGCGGCCAGGTATTGATCCCGCCGGCGCCCCCGGAGCCTCAATGGCCCGGCGGGGGCAGCCGCTTCCCTGGGGCCGGGGACGGCAGCGCGGCAAGACTAGTCGCTTTTGGGTTTGTGGGCGGCGCCGCTCTTTTTTTCCGGCTTCTGAACTACTTTCTCGGCGACTGTCTTAACAAGGCTCGTCGGTTTGTAGACGATATACAAGGTCCCTTTGGAATCTTTGGTTTTTTTGAGGGTCGCCCTTGACGCCTTTTTTCTGCAATTCTGCCAGCTTGGCCTGAGCCTCCTTGCTGGTCCGGTACTCGGCTACCCGCACCTGGGTGGGTTTGGCCTTATCATGGTCTTTGGCTTTGGGCAGCCGCGGCTTGGGGCCCGTGTCGAAACTATTCTGAAACCTGAGCTTCTGCACCACTTCCCGACGCACCCGGCGTAGCTCTTCTTCCCGGGACTTGCGCTCGTGGTGCGGGTTCCCGGCTTTGCTCTTTTTCTTGGCGGCGGCGGGAGGAGGCAGGGGGGCAATGGACCCCTTTACCGGACCGGGCCGGGTCGGCTTGGCAGCCACCGCGGCCGGGGGCGCCGGCGCCGCGGCCGGGGGCGGCGCCACCGAAGCCGAGGTTGCCGTGCCCGGCGTCCCCGAGGGGGCCGCCGCCGGGGGTCCGGGCCCCGGCGCCCACTGGGCCACCCTGGTCCTATCAGGAGTCATCAGACCCCAGGAGTAAGCCGCCCGGTAGATATCCCCCCGTCCGGCCAGGGCTCCCAGGGCGAAACTCATCATCAGCAAACCCACCAGGCCGATCCCGGCGAAGATGAGGTCTCTGACCCCGAGAGTCAAATGCCAGCCGCCCTTTTTGGCTCTTTTCCCCCGACCTGTCTCCACTTCACCCCCCCCGGGTTGTTTCTTCTGGAAACCTGGTAATCGCAATTGTTGCCGCAAACCGTTCTCCTGTCGAGTTACATGGTTTCCGGGGCCTCCACTCCCAAAATCCCCAAACCATGAGCCAGTACGGTTTTCACGCCGCTCACCAGCCAGAAGCGAGCCTGGGTCAGCTCAACGTCGTCAGAGATAAAGCGATGTTTGTAATAATAACTATGCAATTGGGCGGCCAGTTCCGTCAAGAAATAAGTGATGCGATGCGGCTCCCGATTCCGGGCCGCGCCCTCCACCAGTTCCGGATAATTGGCCAGCATCTTGAGGATGGTCAGCTCCTCCGGCAGGCTGAGCCGGGGAAAGCGGGCCGGGTCCAGCGCCTCCCTCTCGACCCCCTGGGCCGCGGCCTGCCTGAACACCGAGGCCAGCCGGGCGTGGGCATACTGGACATAATAGACCGGGTTGTCGTTGCTCTGCTGTTTGGCCACTTCCAGGTCGAACTCCAGTTGGGCGTCGGGCCGCCGGGTGAGAAAAATAAAGCGGGCCGCATCTTTGCCCACTTCGTCCATGACCTCCCGCAGGGTGACAAAGGTGCCCCCCCGGGTGGTCATGGCCACGGGCTCGCCCCGGCGCAACAGGGACACCAGCTGCACCAGGATCACTTTCAACTCGCCCCCGCAACCCAGCGCCTGCACCGCCGCCTGGAGCCGGGGCACATAGCCGTGATGATCGGCCCCCCAGATATCCACCACCTGGTTATAGCCCCGCCGGAATTTGTGCAGGTGGTAGGCGATATCCGAGGCGAAATAGGTGGTGACCCCGTTGCCCCGCCGCACTACCCGGTCTTTTTCGTCCCCGAAGGCGGTGGCCTTAAACCACAGGGCGCCGTCGGCCTCATACAGATAGCCCGCATCCCGCAGCCGGGTGAAGCTCTGCTCCACCAGGCCCTGATCGTAGAGTTGGGTTTCGCTGAACCAGTGGTCGAAGCGCACCCCGAAGTCTTTCAGGTCCTGCTTAATTTCGTCCAGGATCACGTCGCCGGCGTACCGGCCCAGGCGCACCAGGTCGTCGGCCCGGAGTTCAGACGGCGGCGGGGCGCCGCCCCCGGCCAGGTAGTCCCGGGCCAGGTCCTTCATGTAGTCGCCCTGGTAGCCGTCCTCGGGAAACTCCACCGTATCGCCGGCCAGTTCCCGGAGGCGGAAATAGAGGGATTTGCCCAGGGTCATGATCTGGTTGCCCACGTCGTTGATGTAGTATTCCCGCTCCACCGTATGACCCGTGGCGGCCAGGAGGTTGGCCAGGGTGTCCCCCAGGGCCGCGCCCCGGCCGTGGCCGATGTGCAGCGGCCCGGTGGGGTTGGCGCTGACGAACTCCACCTGGACTTTGACCCCGGCCCCCATGTCGCTGTTGCCGTAAGCCGGACCCAGCCGGTGAATTTCGCCGATCACCCTGTACCAATAGGCGTCGGCCGATAAAAAAGTTGATGAACCCGGGCCCGGCGATCTCCACTTTCCGGAGCATGCCCTCCGGGGCCGCCAGGTGGTCGATGATGGCCTGGGCCACTTTCCGGGGCGGCTGTTTGGCCTGCTTGGCCAGGATCAGGGCCAGGTTGGTGGCCAGGTCGCCGTGCTCGGCGTGTTTGGTCGCCTCGACTTCGAAGGCGGGCATCGCCTCAAAAGCCAGCGCCCCCGCTTCCCGGGCCCCTTCGGCACTGGCGGTGATCAGATCACGAATGGTTTTTTTGATGTGCATTATAAGTCAACTTTCTGTCGGATTCTGTGATTGTTCCAGAGGAGCACCCCTGCGGGGTGCGCTCAGGGCGGACACCCAGGTCCGCCCCTACGGGGTAGCAAAGACAACCTTCTTACTTCTGGTTCCCAAGCTGAGCTTCTGGTTCCCAAGTTGCACTTGGGAACCCAGTTGCACCCCAAGCTGCGCTTGGGGCCTTCCTTATGCCAGGCAGAACTTGGCGGGCAATAACGCGTTCCCAAGCACAGCTTGGGAACGAGGGAATGGCGTGCCATGCACGCCGAATTGCGGCGGCCATAGGCCGCCCTATGCCTTAATACCCTTTTCGCCTCTTCCCCTTTTACCCTTTTTCCCCTTCTTTTCCCCCCTCCCCCTCCGGCCTGGCCTTGATGGTCATATCCCGGGTGTACTCCAGGCAGTGCTGGCCGGTGAAGGAAAATTTTTTGACGCAGGTCTCGCGCCAGGCGCAGACCACGCAGATGCTGGCTTCTCGGGCGTCGGGTTTCCGGTCCATGTCAGGCTCCGGTATAGCGCCTGAGGTTGGCGGTCCCCAGGGCGCAGTAAATTTCATAGCTGATGGTCTGGGCCCAGCCGGCCAACTCCTCGGCGCCCAGGTAATCGTCCCCGTCCCGGCCCAGGAACACGGCCCGGTCGCCCTCCTTGACCGCCGGGAGGCCGGTGACCTCCACCATGGTGAGGTTCATGCAGACCCGGCCCCGGATCGGGGCCCGGCGGCCATGGATCAGGACCTCGCCCCGGTTGGAGTTGAGGCGGCTGTACCCGTTGCAGTAGCCCACGGGCAGCACCGCCAGGTCGCACCAGTCCGGGGTGGTGTAGGTGCAGCCGTAGCTGATGCTGCTCCCCGGGGGCAGGCGCTTCACCTGGAGGACTTGGGCCGCCAGGGACATCACCGGTTTAAGCGCCACCGGCGGCGGCCGATCCGGGGAAGGGGATGAGCCGTAGAGCATGAGACCCGGCCGTACCAGGCCGGCATGCGCCTCGGGCAGTTCCCAGAGGGCGGCGCTGTTGGCAATATGACTCAGGGGCAGCTGAAAGCCCGCGTCCCGGGCCCCGGCCCACAGCGTCATAAATTCCTGAGCCTGCTTATGAGTATAAGTCTTATCCTCCTGGTCCGCCACCGCCAGGTGGGAGATCAGGCCCATGACCGACAGGCGCCGCATTTTTTTCAGGCCCGCCAGAAAGGGCATGACCTCCTGGGGCAGCACCCCCAGGCGGCCCATGCCGGTATCCACCTTCAGGTGCACCCTGGCCTTTTTGCCCTGAGTGACGGCCGCGGCGGCCAGCGCCTGGGCCACATCCTGGCGGAACAGGGCCACCTCCAGGTCGGCAGCCACCGCCCGTTCGGCTTCCTCCGGCAGGATGCCCAGGAGCACCAGCACCGGGAGGCTGATCTCGGCCTGGCGCAGCCTCAGCCCTTCTTCCAGGGAACCCACCCCCAAATAATCGGCCCCGGCGGCGGCCAGCTTCCGGGCCACGGGCAAGAGGCCGTGCCCATAGGCATCGGCCTTGACCACCGCCAGCAGCTTGACCTGGGGAGCACAGAGACGGCGCAGTTGCCGGTAATTGTGCTCCAGGGCCGCCAGATCCACGGCCAGATCCACCATGGTGGTGATCATCATGGCTCCACCCCGCCCCCAGGTTTATGGTCATGGTTCATAAATTATCTGCCTTGATCTGCCAGCCGCGATGCTCAAGTCCCCCTTTGATAAAGGGGGATCAGGGGGATTTCTCAGTGGTTATCAAAATCCCCCCTGCCCCCCTTGAGAACAGGGAGGTGATTCTTTCCCAACTTAAGCTCCCCCGGTTGATTCAAGATAACGCCTGAAATCGGTTTTGAAATGACTTCTAGTCGCCACGGCGATACCCGGCCGGGATCTGATCCGCCTGCCGGGCCACACTCGCTTCCAGCTCTTCCTTGTGGCGGTCGAGCCGCTCCTTGAGCCGCGGGTCGCCGAGGGCCAGGATCTGGGCCGCAAAGATGGCGGCGTTTTTGGCCCCGGCCGCACCCACGGCCATGGTGGCCACGGGCACCCCCGCGGGCATCTGCACCGTGGACAACAGGCTGTCCAGGCCGTTCAGATGGGAGCCGGGCATGGGCACGCCGATCACCGGCAAGGTGGTCGTTGCGGCCAGGACCCCGGCCAGGTGGGCCGCCATCCCGGCCACCCCGATGATGACCTTGAGCCCCCGGCTGGCCGCGTCCCGGGCATAGGCCTCGACCTTCCGGGGGGCGCGGTGGGCCGAAGCCACCACCACCTCAAAGGCGATGCCCCACTCCTGGAGCAATACCGCGGCAGGCTCCACCTGGGGCCAATCCGAGGCGCTGCCCAACACGATGCCGACGTCAACCACTTTTGCTGCCATATTTTTCCCCTTGTCAGGTGAGGGAGGCGCAGGCCACAGTAATATGCCAAATCATGATTGGGGTCCCCAATATTCTCCCCTCCCCTGGCAGAAGGGGGTTTGGGGGATTTTTCAGGGATTTATGGCGGTTGCCATAAATTCTTTCCACCGGGAGATTCTTAAATCCCTCTCAATCCCCCTTGGGCAAAGGGGGACTTTAGCAACAGTTCCTTATAGTTCCCCCCTTTGGCACAGGGGGGTTAGGGGGGATTTGGGTCCTTGGGCCATGCAGCATAACCGAAAAACCTTTGGCAGGTCCCCTATCTTCCGCTATCACAGAATCCCCCGCCCACCCCAAAAATTCCTCCCAACCCCCTTTAAGGGATTGGGGGTGGGGGTTTGGGGGAGTTTTTCGGAGGCGTAAGGGCATCTATGAACAAGCCCTTTGCTCCTTTCCCCAGGCGTTCTACCCCGCCCGGCGGCGGCGGAGGATTTTCGCCACTTCGGCCGGGGGGTAGGTATTGAGCACGTCTTCCGGGGCCAGCCAGCCTTTCCGGGCGGCCATCACCCCATAGTTTACGTCATCCAGGCCTTCCAGGCTATGGGCGTCGGGGTTGATACTGATTAAAATCCCCAATTCCTTGGCCCGGCGCAGCCACCGCCAGTCCAGGTCCAGGCGGTAGGGGCTGGCGTTGATTTCCATGATCACCTGGCGGGCCCCGGCGAATTCCAGGATGGCCTCCGGGTCGTGGGCATAGGGTTCCCGGGCCAGGAGCAGCCGGCCGCTGGAGTGCCCCATCATGGTGCAAAAAGGGTTGGCCAGGGCGGTCAGGATGCGCCCGGTCATGGCCTCCCGGGCCAGGCTGAACTGGGAATGGATGGAGGCAATGACAAAATCAAAGTTTTTCAAGATGTCGTCGGGGTAATCCAGGGAGCCGTCCCCCAGGATGTCCGATTCCACGCCCCAGAACAGGGTAAAATCGGGATGTTCCCGCCGCCGGGCCTCCACGTCCTCCCTTTGCCGCTCCAGGTCCGGGGGTTTCAGCCCCCCGGCATAATAGGCCGACTGGCTGTGGTCCGAAAGCCCCAGATAGCCCCAGCCCCGTTGTTTGGCGGCGGCGACCAGCTCCTCCAGGGAGTTGACCCCGTCGCTGTAGTAGGAGTGGACGTGGAAGCACCCCCGGATCTCCTCCGGGGCAATGAGGCGGGGCAGGCGGTTTTGCCGCCCGGCCTCGATCTCCCCCAGGCCCTCCCGCAACTCGGGGGGTATCAGGGGCAATCCCAGGCGCCGGTAAATGTCGGCCTCTTCCCGGCAGGGCTGGAGCGCGCCTACAGCCCGCAATCCCTGGGGGGTGAGCTCCAGGTTATGCTCCCGGGCCAGGTTTTGTAAGGCCAAGAAGTGGTCGTCGTTGCCGGTGGCATTGAGCCAGGCGGCGCCGAAGGTCTCGGGCGCGGCCAGGGTCAGGGTCAGGGGCACGCCCTGGGGCAGGGTGGTTTTAGCCAGGCCGGGAGCAAGCGCCTCAAACCCGGCGCCCACAACTTTCTCCAGTTCGGCCAGGACCCGCTCCGGGTGGTCGGTGGCGGCCGCCAGGTCAATGGCGCCGGCCACCTCCAGACGGCGGCGCACCGGGCCGGCCACTTCGACCCGGAGCAGGCCGGGAACCCTCCGCCACCGGGACGCCAGGGATTCAGCCAGGGGCAGGAGGTCCCCCAGGCGGAACAGCCCGGCGTAACGCGAAAGATCGGCCAGGCCGGCCTTAATCTTCTCCTGGGATTTGGCCCCGAAGCCGGGCAGCGCGGCCAGGCGGTTCTCCCGGCAGGCGTACTCCAGTTCGCCCAGGCTGGTGATGTTGAGTTCGTCAAACAGCACCCGGGCCTTTTTGGGGCCCAATCCCGGCACCCGCAGCAGTTCCAGGAGCCCCGGCGGGACCTGGTTCCGGAGCTCCCGGTGCAGCCCCGCCTCCCCCCGGGTGAGCAGTTCGTCGATGACCCCGGACAGGGATTTGCCGATGCCCTTGACCCGGGCCAGTTCCCCCGAGCGCCGGGCTGCGTCCAGGTCCCCCGGGAAAGTAAGCACCGCCCGGGCCCCGGCCTCAAAGGCCCTCACCTTGAAAGGGTTTTCCCCGGCCAACTCCAAGAGGAGAGCGATCTCCTCCAGGACGGCCGCCACCTCTTTCTTATTCATAGCTATCAGCTTTCAGTAGTCAGCTATCAGAAAAAACCAGGACGTATACCAAGTCGCCGTCATAAAGGTAATTCTGGCTTTATGATCGCAACCCCTGTAGGGGCGGTTCGCGAACCGCCCCTACAATTCAAAATATTACTTGTTTGAAGGCGACTTGGTATTAGCCACATCGGGGCGCTGACGCTTAAATAAACTGTGTTGATTTAACTCATTGCTTAAATTAAAAAAGCTGACCGCCGAGAGCTGATAGCTGACCGCTTAAGATTGCTTCAAAACCGGCTGGCCAGGGTCAGCACCGTGTCCACGTAGGCCTCGGAGTGATTGTAGCTATAGACGGCCCGCCGCCAGGAGGCGCGGTTTTGCAGGTTAAAGCCGCTCTTGTGAAGATAACAGGCGATGCTGAAGATGGCGTCGTCATGGGTGAACAGGTCCACCGGGCCTTTGCCGTTCGCCGCCACCCCGCAGCGCTCCAGGCTGGAGGGGAGAAACTGGCAATACCCCATGGCCCCGGCCCAGGAGCCGCTCAGAGAAAAGGGGTCCACGTGGCGGGTCGCACAGTATTTCAGGAAGACGGCCAGCTCCCGCCGGCCCCAGGCCGCCTTCTTTTTCAGGCGGCCCCGGGAGGCGGTCAACCCCAATTCCTCGATGACCTCGGGGCTGTCCATGACCGCCAGGGAGGCAAAGACGTTGAAGACCGGGTATTTGCCGGTGTTGCTCCCCAGGTTCGACTCCACCGTGAGGATGCCCACGATGACCTCCGGGGCGACGCCGTATTGGGCCTCGGCCCGGCTCAGCGCGGCCCGGTGCGCCTCCATATAGGCCCGCCCCTTGGCCGCCACCTCCGGGGTCATGAATCTCTTGTAGATATTCGGGGATTCCTTGCCCAGGTAGGCGATCTTCTTGACCACGTCCGGCAGGAATTGGTTCCGGGGATCGGCGAAGGTCTTAAAGACGTAATCCTTATTCAGGCCCTGGCGCACCAGGCTGTATTTCAGCCCCACATAGGCCACGGGCTGGGCCTCGGCCCCCACCCCCGGGGCCAATACCAGCACCCCCAGAATGATGCCCGCCACCCCTGCCCAAAACCGGCTCCCCATAACGCTCTCCCCCTTAACCACTGGGGTTAACGCTACCCGGTTTCCCCAAAATTGTCAAGGCGGGGAAGGGGATGGGTTGGTGAAAGAAAGCATTGAAAACTTTTTTAAGACAGCTTGCTTTTTTCTTGACAATAGTTTACGTTTATATAAACTATATCGCATGGCAAAACCGCGCAGCGAGACTTTTGTCTTTGGGGGAAAGGTGAGGGTTGATTTTTTCTTGTCCCCTACTGGTCAATGTCCGGCGAAAAAGTTTTTAAAGGGAAAAGATTTGACCAATAATTCATAAAGCGAAAGTTTCAAAAATTATCGAATATTTTGCAAATCATGGAAAAACGAGCAATCCGGACTATTGCAAAGCATTAAAGGGGAAAAAAGCCTCAGGATTTCACGAATTCAGAGATATTCATGTTTCTAAAACGAGGTTCTTTTTTTTCTATATTAATAGCTCTCGCATAATTATATACGCATGGTTGTCCTAAGAAGCGTGATGATACAGACCAAACCGAAATTGACAAAATGATTGAAAATAAGAAAATATATGAAAATAAATTGTTATATGAGGAATAATTCCATGAAAACTACAATACTTGATGAGTATTTGAAGGATGATGAATTCCGTAGGCTTTTTGCTCAAGAGGATTTAATCTTGGAAGTTACTGAAACACTTTGTGAACTTCTCGAAAACGAGAAGATCTCCCGGAAGGAACTGGCCGACCTTCTAGGTAAATCCAAAGGGTTTGTCTCCCAATTGCTAAATGGCGGGCGGAATCTTACCCTGCGGACTGTGGCTGATATCCTGCATGTCTTAGGGTATAGAGCTTCCCTCACACCTTTTAAAGAAGCTGGGCAAAGACAAGAACGCAATGACCAAGAGAGAACTACCTATATACCTCCCAAGAGTCCTGAGGTTATTCAGGAGTCATTTGAATTTCCATACGCTGATGGATATTCTATAGAAAGGACCGGTGTTAACTAAGGGGTGCCACAATGAATAAGAATGCGATGTTGACGATAGATATCGGAAATCTCGATACGGAAATAGCTGCCCGGGTGGCTCAACGTTATGTCCTTAAAGAAATTTTCCTGGTGGACGCGAAAATCAGCCGGGACCCGTTGATCGTGTCTCCCGAGACTCTTTCCCTGGAGCATAAATGCTACACGGACAGTCCTGCCACGTCCGATGCAGAGCAACATATATTTCTCTGTAATTTTCGGGTTGCCGCCTATGACGGCCAAGAACCGAGTAAACTCATTATGAAGATAGAGGCTTCCTTTTGCACTTCTTATGTCGAGAAATCTCAATCTGACCCTCTTATTCCTGATGATGATGGTTCTGCTGAAACTCTTCTCGCATATGTCGAACATTTTATGACGATTAATCCTATTTCCCATGCCTGGCCCTATTGGCGCGAATTTGTTCAGAGCATGAGCGCCCGCATGGGTTTTCCGGCCCTGACGGTACCGCTGTTGGAAATCAGATCGAAAAAAGCCGCGACGAAAGAAGCGCAAAGTCCGCCTGCCAAAAAGCAGGCCCCCCGGCGAAAGAAGGTCAGTGCCTAATCCTCCGTTTCCCCTGACAAATTGATGCAATGGCCGCATGAACCAGGCGGCCATTTTTTATTTGTTCCGGTACCATATCCACAAATCGAAGCGCGGTGCCTCGTGAGCTTATTACAAAATAAAAAATAATCTTGAATGGTTTGGCATAATGTTATATGAGAATTATAAAATCGAGATTTTCTAAAGGGACTTAGATGCAGAGAGACAAGGATTGTCCTCACACTCCCATGGCGATTTATGGGATCGATTTCAGCGCGGCTTTAGATGCAGGGCGGAGGATCTGGATATCGTTGGCGATGATCAAAGACGACGCCCTGGAAATCAGAGATTGTTTTCAGGGCCTGGCGTTACCCAATTCGGGACGAAAACTGCATGACTGCCTGAAGGCTTTAGTCACGTTCATCGCCAGCCATCGAAACAGTCTCTTCGGCATTGATTTTCCTTTTGGCATACCCCAAAACAGTATTGAGAGAATCGGTTTTGACAGTTGGATGGAATTTATTGCGGTTTTTTCAAAACAATTCAGCAGCCCACATGAATTTCAAAGTAAATGCAAGGAGGTTTTTGGCAGGCGTGAGGCTAAAAGAACCACCGACAGAGAAAGCCATACCTCTTTTTCTCCTTATAATTTGCGCCTCTTCCGACAAACCTATTTTGGCATTAAGAATATCCTTTATCCGCTGTTAATGGATGGCGGCGCCTGTGTTCTCCCCATGCAAGGAATTATGCATAACAAGCCCCTCATTTTGGAAATATGCCCAAGATCTACCTTGAGAAAAGAAAATATTGCCGGGAAAAAATATAAAGGTAAGACCCGGGAATATCGTGAAAATCGCCGCCATATTCTCACGAGCCTCCGGGAGAAAAATGTTATCATTCCTGATGATACCCTGAGGCGATCGATCCTCGGCGACCCCGGAGGAGATGCCGTCGATAGTGTCCTGGTTGCGTATACCGTTTGGAAAGCCTTACGCAATCCGACTTTTCCCTTCCCCAAGGGCTGGAAAAAAGCCTACGCGCTTGAGGGCTATGTTTATACTTAACCATATCATCTAAAGAAATCTTCCTGCCGTGACCGACGCCGAACTCTCTCCAGGCAAACCATTGCGCTCCCCAAGTGCCCGGGGCCGGGTCGCGGCCGATTTCCCCCTGGCGCCCCTGACCACCTGGCGCATCGGCGGGGCCGCGGCGCGGCTGGCCGCGCCCGGGAGCCTTGAGGACGTTTGGGGACTGATGCGACTGGCCTACGACCGGGGCTGGCCGCTGTTCTTCCTGGGGCGGGGGTCGAATGTGCTCATTAACGACGCCGGATTGCCGGGGTTGACGCTGCATTTGGCCAAAAGCTTCCAGAATCTTACCCGCCACGGCGACACCCTGCGCGCCGGGGCCGGCGTGTCTCTGCCCCGGTTGGCCCAGGCCGCGGCCCGTTTCGGTTTTGCCGGGTTCGAGTTCCTGGCCGGCATCCCCGGCACCGTGGGCGCGGCGGTGCGCCTCAACGTCGGGGCCGAGGGGGCCAGCCTGGCCGGGGTCCTGAACCGGGTCCGGGTGGTCACGCCTCAACTCCAACTCCTGGAATTGACGCCCCCGGAACTGGGCCTGGGCTACCGCTCGTCCCTCCTCCTCAACTTCCCCCACTGGCTGGTGGTGGAGGCGGAATTTAACCTGGCGCACCCCGCCGCCCCCGAGGCCATCAAGGCCAGCATGGCGACCTTGATCGCCCTGCGAAAAATCCGGCAGCCCGCCAACCCCAGGAGCTGCGGCAGCGTCTTTAAAAACCCGGCCGGGGGGCCCACGGCGGGCCGGCTCATCGAGGCGGCCGGGTTCAAGGGATACCGCCTCGGGGACGCGGTGGTCTCCCGGAAACATGCCAACTTCATCCTCAATGCCGGGCACGCCACCGCGGCCCAGGTCAAGGCCCTGATGGCCGAGATTCAGGAACAAGTCTGGCGGACCCAGGGGGTGGCCCTGGAGCGGGAGGTGGTCTGGCTGCCGGAGGATCTGGCCTAATTGGTCATCAAGAAGTCGCTCCGGGCTCTATAGTAATTGCCAAAAGTTTTTTCCGCTCCGGGAAGCCTCATAATCCCCCCTGCCCCCTTGAAAGAAATGGGGAACTACAAGGAATTGCTGTTAAAGTCCCCCTTTGAAAAAGGGGGATTTAGGGGGATTTGAGAACCTCCAAACGGAAGGGATTTATGGCAAACGCTCTAAGCTCCGGGAGCTGAAACCTTTCTTGTCCCAGGGGAGAGATGGCCCGGAGACCGGTTACGGCCGGTCCGGAGATACGGGAGGAAGAGACCGGGGGATTTGATATAAATTTGAGACCTCTGCGAAAGTCTCATGTAGGCTGCCGCCCTCGGCTGTCCACGCTGCATTTAGGCGCAGGCGAGGGCGCCTGCGCTACATTTTGAAGGGATGGATAGCGATAGAGACTTTCGCAGAGGTCTCAATTTGCCTTCAAATGGTGGCACAGGTTTTCAACCTGTGCCAGCGCGTGCTTTCGCCTGCGGCTCCCCCAAATTACCTTATGATTGCGACATGGTATGAGTAGGGGGGACCTGGGTGTCCCCCCGAGAGGGCGCCCACCCAGGTGCGCCCCTGCGTCCCGTCGGTGAATTTTCGACCGCAACTCGGTAGGAGCCGGATGTTAACGGCGTATTTGGGGGTTCGCTCGGGGTATACCGCCGAAACCCCGCCGCCCGGCAGTCCAGCCGCAACGCCGGCATCGGCCGGTTTTTCTCTGACTGAAGCTAATCCGCCGCCAGGGGGCTCGGCCCGCAGTTAACGAGCCTGCCGGGTTGAGAATAAGGATTTTCTATGTCTCATGCTCCTGGGCGCCCAGACGCTCCCCACATGGGGCCGCCGCGGTCGGCCCCTGCCGAGTTGGCCGAAGGCGGGCTGTTTTCCGCCCTGGCCGCGATGGCAGTGGCCTCCATGGCCGCCATCATCAAATGGGGCTCCTACGGGTTTTCCACGGAATTCCTGGTGGCAACCCGCTTTGGAGCCGGCCTGCTGGCCTTTGTAGCCGTCAGCCTGATGCGGCGCCAGGCCTTCCTCTATCGGGCTTCCCACCCGATACGCTGTTCCCTGGTGGCCGCTTCCTGGGTAGGGGGAATTTTCTGCTGCTATCTCGCCCTCCGCTTTATTTCCCTGACCGACGCAGTGCTCCTGGTTTATACCGCGCCGCTCTTCGCGCCGCTGCTGAACTGGTGTTTCTTAAAGAAAAAGGAACCTCCCGCGGTCTGGGTGGGCCTCGGCCTGGGTTTTGTCGGGGTGGTCTTCGTGCTGCGGCCGGGAGCCGATATCCTGCAAGTCCATGCCCTCATCGGCCTGATGTCCGGCCTGCTGTTTGCCGTCCGGCTGGTGATCAACGCCTCCCTAACCGGGACGGAATCCAAGGAGATGATCACTTTCTATTCTCTGGGCGTGGGTTGGCTCATCGCTTTGGGAGCTCTGGCCCTCACCGGTCTGCACGTGGCCAACTGGGAGCACCACCTCTTTCCGCCCCAGGATTGGCTGCGCCCCTGGATCGTGTATCCCGGGGTGCTGCTGGCGGTTGCCGCCCTGGGAGTCCTTTGCATGCTGCAAGCCTGGTTCACTGCGGCTGCCTACGAGCATGCCTCGGTGGGAGAGGCAGGACCCTTTCGCTATGTCGGGGTGGTGTTTGCCGCCTTCCTGGATTGGCTCTGTTGGGGGCAGGTGCCGGACCTGTACTCGGTGCTGGGTTTCGTGTTTATTACCGTCGGGGGGATCTGGATCCTCACCCACGAGGGCAAAAAATAGGCCCCGGCTGTTCTCGCTAACCAAACTTGGGGGATAGGGGAAGCTGATCCGGCCCCCGGCGCCGGAGCTAGGCCGAGGCCATGGGCAGGCGGATGGTGCAGGTGGTGCCGTTGTCCACTTCGCTCTCGATGGTAATCTCGCCCTGATGTTGGGTAATCAGGCCCCGGCAGATGATCAGGCCCAAACCGGTGCCCCCCGGTTTGGTGGTGAAAAACGGCGTAAAGAGATTGTGCACCTGGTCCGGAGGAATGCCGTGGCCGGTGTCGGTGATTTTGAGCACCAGGTCGTCATCCCGGCCCTCGGCGCTGACGGTCAAGTTGCCGCCCTCGGGCATGGCCTCCAGGGCGTTCTTGAAAAGATTGATCAGCACCTGGCGGATCTGTCCGGAGTCGAAGGCAAACGGCGGAATCCGGCCCTGGGCGTGGAGATGAAAGACCACGCCCCGCTCCTTGAAGCTGCTGTCCATGAGTTCCGCCACTTCCCGAATCAGGGCCAGGAGGTCCCCCACGGTTTTTTGGGGCGGGGCGCCCCGGGTGAAGGTGCTCATGTCGGATAAAAACTTCTCCAACCGCTGCACCTCCTGATGGATGAGGGTCAATTTGCGCCGGGCGGTCTCGGGGAAATCGGGCCGTCGCCCCAGTTGAGCGGCAAACCCCCCGATGGTGATCAGGGGATTCTTGATCTCATGGCTGATATGGGCCACCATCTTGCCCAGGGTGGCCAGGCGCTCGCTCCGGAGGAGTTCCATCTCCAGCCGCCGCCGTTCCCGGAGGTCCCGGAAATAGCCGACAATACCCACCTCCCGGCCGTCTTCATGCAACAGCCGGGCCGACAGCCAGATGGGCACCAGGAAGCCGTCTTTATGGACGGGCCTGGGTTTCATAATTTTCCAGTATGCCCACGCCCCCTTGGGCCGGGTCATAAATCAACCGTTTAATTTCATGGGCGGTTTTGTTCGGATAGAATTGGTAGACCTTGATTTTGCCGATAACCTCCGCCGGATCGTACCCCAGGATTTTACCGGCGCCGGCGTTAAAGATGAGGACGTTCCCCAGCAGGTCATTGACGATGATCCCGTCCATGGAGGCCTGGACCAGGTTGCGCTCCAGTTCGTCCATCTGCCGGACCCGGGATTCCAACCGGAAGCGGTCGGTGACATCCCGGAGAGACCACAGGTTCCAGGCGGCCCCCCGGCTGCCTTCCAGGTGGTACAGGGTGCACTCGTAGACATGGACCTTGCCCTGGACCTCCCGGGTCACGAGGGTGCGGGCCGGATACCAGGGGCTCAACTCCTCCGGGCAGAAACCCACCACCAGATTGTCGGAACCCAGAAAGGGCGTCCCCAAATCGTGGCAGGAACAGCCTTTGATTTTTTCCCACTTGAGCCCGAAGTGCTTCAGAAAGGAGGCATTGGCATAGATGATGCTCAGATCCTCGTCGAGCACCAGGGCATACATATCAGTGAGGCTGTCCAGGAGCCGGGCAAAAAGCCCCTCCGGCGGCTTGCGGGTCAAATTCCGGGGTGTCTGGGAGGAAGTCATGTCCGTTTCCTCCCCTAAATGTAGTGCTGCCCGGGGGGTGATGCAAGATTATTTTGCCCCGGTGTCCAGCCTCTTGTCAAAACGCGGCCTCGAAAAGTTCAAACTTGAGGCCTCTGCGACCGTCTCAAGGAGGATAGCCGCCCCGGGCTGTCCAGGCTCTCTTGAGACCCAGGCGTGGGCCCCTACGTAACATTTTGATGGGGCAGGATACCAGGAGAGACTTTCCCAGCGGTCTCACGTCCAAAGTTCAGGGGTGATGCAGGGGGCGCCCTGCGCACCAGCGGCGGGGAAGACCACCGCCCGGTTCACCATCTGCGGCTGAACCGGCGGCGCCTGAGGGACTACTAGAAAAAATCGGTGAGGTAGGGGTTGTTGAGCTTTTCCTCCCCCAGGGTGGAGGCCGGGGTCTCGCCGTAGTCATGGCCCGGCCAGATGCGGGTGTCGTCCGGCAGGGGCATGATTTTTTCTTCCAGGGCGGCGATGAGTTGGTTCAGGGACCCCCCCGGCAGGTCGGTGCGTCCGGCGGCGCTGACAAACAACGTGTCCCCGGTGAACAGATGCCCGGGAAAGGCCAGGCAGATGCCCCCGGGAGTATGGCCCGGGGTATGAATAACCAGGGCCTGCACAGGCGCCCAGGGGGATATGGTCGCCGTCATCCACCAGCACGTCCGCCCGGGTCAGGGGTGGAAAGCCCTCGGCCCGGGCCGCGGCCTGCATCTCCGGCGTCCGGTAGAACTCCCAGTCCAACCGGTGGATGACGATCCGGGCGCCGGTGGCCGCGGCCCAGTGGTCGTTGCCCGCGGTATGGTCGGCATGTCCGTGGGTGTTGACGATCCAGGCAAGCCGCCAGCCGGTTTCCCGGAGTTTGGCCGACAATTCGTCGGAAGGCCCCCCCGGGTCGATGAGCAGGGCTTCGCCTGAGTCCTCGCAGGCCACCAGGTAGGAAATCACCTGGAGGGGGCCGGTCTCGGCCGCGGTGATGCTGAGACGCACCGGATTATCTCTCCCGCCCGGACCGGCAGATCACTTTCCCAGCCACTTGAAGACCATCTGCTGGTTGCGCAGGGCGTAAATTTCCGATTTGATGGAGCGCTTGTGGGCCTGTTCGAATTCGGCCTTGGCTTGCCGCTGGTACTGCCGGTAGAGGTCCGGCTGGGTCATCTCAATCTTGGCGGCCTTCTGCTGTTTTCTCTTCCGCCGACTTGATCAGGCGCTCCGCCTGGGCTAATTCATCCGAGGCCAGCTTCTGGTTGATGGACTCCTGCTGGACCTCCTGGTCGGTCAGGACCCGGTCCGCCTGCTGGGGGCCGCACTCTTTTTGCAGGATGGTAAACAGGGAGTTGGCCTCTTTCGCCTTGGACTTGGCTTCGGCCGTATAGCCCGCGGCCAGTTTCTTTTCGGCGTTATCCAGAAGCTTCACGGCCCGCTTGTAAAGGATGGCGTGATCAGGGCCGCACTTGGCCGGGGGTTTCTGAGCCAGAACTGCACTTGAAAACCCCAACGCCAGAAGGGTTCCTAACATTATCGACACAAACTGGGATCGAATCATAGTGGCGTCCTTTGTCAATGGAGCTGAAAAGTTTCGGTGATGGCCCGCGGCAACCGGGGCCGGTAGATCAGATCGAAAGCCGTTTCTTTCCCGGGGAACAGCATCAAGGCCTGGCTCCGGAGGTTCTGCACCACCTGCGCCGCCTGGGGCAGGGTGAAAGACCCGGACCGGATCTCCTGGAGGGCCGGGTCCACCATGAAGCGCAGATACCTCAGCTTCCGGTTCTCTTCCCGGACAGCCTGCCGTCGGGCCGCCTCGTCCATCTCAACCAGGGGGATTCTCCCGGAAAACTTGCCAGAGCCAAAGCCGGGTGGGCCTTACTGCCCCCCGCTTCATCCGCCCCGGGGCAAGTCGCCGGACGGAGATTATTCTAACTTGGTCGCCTGGCTCTGTAAAGGGGAAAGCCTGACCTCCTTGGGGGCATTGGGGGTGGCGGGGGCGGCGGGGATGGGTGCAGCCCCGGCCTTGGTAACGTCCTGGGCGAGGCCCGACCTGGTCTTGAGGATGGCCCGCACCTTATCCCAATCGATGCGATCGGTGATATGGTAGTAATCGGCCATGTCCTGGACCCATTCCAGGGAATGCAACTCCCAACGGTAAATATTGGGATTGGCCTCGAGATACACCCGGCCCTGGGGGGTGAGGGCCAGTTTGATGGGCCGGTAAATGATCTTCACCGTGGTGCCCACCGCGATCTGGGGGAAGAGTTTGGCGATCTCCTGGGGCAGCATGCGGATGCAGCCGTGGGACACATAGTAGCCCACGGTCCAGGGGCGGTTGGTGGCATGAATGCCCACCCCGGAGGCCGTGGTCCCCAGCCAGAATTTCCCCAGGGGATTCTTGGGGCCGGGGGGGACCTTCTTCACCACTTCAATACCCTTTTCGTCCATCTCTTCCTGGATGGAAGGCGGCACGTTCCAGATGGGGTTCTTGCGCTTTTCGTAGATCTTATAGGTCCCGGTGGGCGTGGGCCAACTGGGCCGGCCCACGGCCAGGGCATAGCGCCGCTGATAGGCCCCGTCCTTGAAATAGTACAGACGCAGTTCCGGCAAATTAATGACCAGGCCGTTTTGCAGCTCCGTGGGCACAATGTGCCGGTTATTGATCTTGATCACCATGCCGGGTTTCAGCTTATAGGGCTTTTTCAGGCAATTCGCCCGGACCACAGACCCCCAGCTCACCCCATGCTCCAGGGCGAAGCGGTCCACGCTGGTGCGTTTCTCCACGACAATCTCTTGCTCGCCGCCGGCCACCTGGTGATAGAGGGGCGGGGCCGTTCGGCGCGCCGGCCAGCTGCACTCCCGCCAGAAGAACCGATACTATCAACCATACTCTTAAAGCCATTTCAATACTCAACCTCTGCTTCATAAGGAAAGTGATCGGAAGGGTAGCGCCCTTCCTGATTATCCGTAACAATGGCCACCCGCCGGACCACAAAAGGCGGCGTCGTCAGAATCCAGTCGATGCGGCTGCGGCTGCCCCGGGTCCGGCCGTCGAACCCGTGCTGGGTGGTGGCCTCCTCTTCCGGGGGATGCACCTGCCTCCAGGTATCCTGCAGGGGGCTGTCCCCGTGGATGAATTCCCGGTAAACCGTCTCATCCGGCGGCTCATTAAAATCCCCCACCAGGATCAGGGGCAGGTGAAGGGGAAAGAAAAACTCCCGGATCATCCGGGCCCCCTCTTGCCGGGCCGCCTCCGAGACATGATCCAGATGCGTGTCGATGAAATAAAACCGTTCAGCCCGGCCCTTTTCCCGAAACCGCCCATAGGTGACCATGCGGGGAAAGGCTGAGCCCCAGCTCAGGCTCCGGTGCACCTGGGGGGTCTCGGACAGCCAGAATTCATTGCTCTCCTCCACCTCCAGCCGGTCGTCCCGGTAAAAAATGGTGGGATACTGGCAGGTGGGGTCCACCGGGCGATGGCCCGTCAACGGCCGGTAGCCGGTCAGATGCTCCTCCAGGTAGCGCAGCTGGGGCACCGTGCCTTCCTGAGTCCCCAACAGGTCCGGCCGATGCTGGCCTATGACCTCCACCACCAGATCCTTCCGAAACTCCCATTCATCGGGGCCGTCCAGGGGTGTGGCAAACCTCAGATTAAACGTCATCAGGCGCATGGCCGCCCTCAACCGAACCCCACCCGCAACGGCTGCGGGAACAACAGGTCCTGGGAAGTCCGTAAAAAATAGGCGTCGGTCATGGAGGCCAGGAAATCCCGGACGATTTCCCCCGGCTGGCGGGACTCCCGGTAGCCGGGTTCCATGGCGGCCAAAAAATCCACCCAGATGGGCGAATCTTCCCGGCCCGCCTCCATATCCGCCAAAAACCGCTCGAACAGCTGGTGGAACAGGGCCTCGATCTTGGGGGTTTCGGCCTTGATCCGGGGGTTGTCGTAAATCCGCCGGTAATTGAACTCCTTGAGCTTTTTTAAGAGCTGGCCGACTTCGGGACTGTAACCCACATAATTCTTGTTGTAGCTGTGCGTGATGAGGTCCGCCACCAGGCTGTAGACTATGGCGCCGTTGGTCCGGCCCAGGTTCTGTCCCACCTCGGGGGGCAGTTCCTCACGCCGCACCAGCTTCAGGGTGATGGCATCCTCCAGGTCCCGGCCGATGTAGCTGATGGTGTCCGCCAGGCGGACCACGCAGCCTTCCAGGGTCATGGGCTTCAAGGGCGCCTCCGGGTCGGCCAGCTTGGCCCGGATCTCCTCCTCCAGGTGCCGCAAAGGTCTTGTCCCCCTGGGGAGAAAGGCGTTCCAAATGGGTTTCCCCGTCGTGGCAGAGGATGCCATCCAGGACCTGGAGGGAGAGGTTGAGGCCCCGGCCCCTGCTTTTCCAGCCGGTCGAGGAACCAGACGCCCTGGATGCTGTGGAGAAAGGGGCCGACCCCGTGGGACTCGCAGAGGCCCGAGAGGATGCGCTCGCCGTCGTGGCCGAAGGGCGGGTGGCCGATGTCGTGGCCCAGGGCGATGGCCTCCAGAAGGTCCTCGTTCAGCCGGAGAAACTTGCCGATGGTCCGGGCGATCTTGGACAGGAGCTGGACGTGCAGCACCCGGTGGCTGATTTGCTCGTGGCTGATGAGGTAAAAAACCTGGGTCTTGTCGATGTACCGGGTGTAAGCCCGGGAATGGAGGATGCGGTCGGCGTCCACCGCAAAGTTCTGGCGGTGGCCCAAGGCGATGCGCTCTTCATAGCATCGGCGGATGGCAGCAACACTCCTGGTGGCATAGGAAGAGAACCAGGCTTCCTCCTGCTTATCCAGGCTTTGCCGCAATTCGGCTAAGTTGACCATACGTACCCACTTCCCCCGAGTCATCATACCACAGCGCCCCGGAAGCCTCAAGCCCGGACCTCAACAATCACCATTGAATTTCCGGGTTTTCTGGTATATGTATAGACAGATACGGCCCAGGCGGCCTCAGATCGGTTTCCCGGGCAATTGGTGCCCACCAAATAGTTAACTTATTGATTTTTTAGCTTATTTTAACCGATAACCGTAAAAGACCCCTTCCCCGGGTCCGCCCCCAGTCAGGGGCGCCGGCGGGAGCACGGCATTTCCTCCAAACCCAAGCAAAAAGGAGAGGAACATGGTCAAGGTCTTGATGGAAAGGACGATTCGCGGGCAGAACGTGGGGCAAATCGTGCGCCTGTTGCGCCAACTCCGGGTTTTGGCCATGCAGCAGCCCGGCTATATCACCGGTGAGACCCTCCATGGGGTGGACGACCCCAACTATTACCTGGTGATCAGCTCCTGGGAATCCCTGGCCCAGTGGCAGGACTGGTTCAACAACCCGGAGCGCCGGAAATTGAGCGCCGAAATCGACAACTCCCTGGAATCCCCCACCCGGACCCGGGTCATGACCAATTAGGGAGTTCCAGCCGAAAATCCCCACTCCCTCTCCCCTCCCGGCCCGGGAGGGGAAGGGCGGCATCTTCTCTTCTGCCCCACGGCGATCCTACCGATAATCCTTCTTTATATAGGGCTTTTGTAGGGGCGGACCTGTGTGTCCGCCCTCAGGTCGGACGCACACGCAGACGCGCTCCCTACAAGCCGGGAAATTTTCTTACTTTTATGAGCGCAAATTGAGACCTCTGCGAAAGTCTCTGGCGCTATCCTTCCGCATCAAAATGTAGCGTAGGCGGCCTCGCCTGCGCCTAAAGAGAGTATGGACAGCCGAGGGCGGCCTACATGAGACTTTCGCAGAGGTTTCAATTTGCTATAAGACCCCTGCTCACGTCTCCTGACCTGCCGTGCTGAGGAATTGCTGCTAAAGTCCCCCTTTGAAAAAGGGGGATTTAGGGGGATTTAAGAATCTCCAACTGGAAAGAAGTTATGGCAAACGCTATACCCCCTCAAGACCCTTCTGTAGAGCGCTCTCCGGCATTGAGGCTTGGTTCCCGGATATACTTTATAGCTGCGGGAGGAGGTTTTGCCAGGGGCGGTGAACCCGCCGCCCCGCTCATTTTGCCGGCGCCGCGGCCCCCAACAACAGCATCGAGGCGAAAACCAGGACCACCAGCAGGATAATCATCAGGGCGTAGGAGTAGCGGCCATTATAGGTGAACTGCCCCAGGACCGCGATAAAGCCCAGCCACAAAAGCGCGTCGACGCAGAACCAGACGGTGAGGCCGCTGCCGGCCACAAACAGCAGCAAGGCAAAGGCGCCCAGGGGCAGCACCGCCCAGAACATAATCTTCCGGCCCCACAGGGACTTCACGGCTGCCGCGGCTTTTTTGACGTCTTCCCGGTTGACCAGGTCCTTTTCGGCATTGAAGACCCCATCCATGAACAACTCCGCCGGCTTGTCTTTCATGCTGGTATACGTCGCGGCCTTGGTCCCATAACGCAAAATCCCCAATTTCCGCAAGACATCCAGAATCTTCATCTCTCTCCCTTTTTCTCGAGATTGATGGCCGCCTCCCTGGCGGCGGCGCCCACCCTGGCCTCCTTATCGGGAGCCTTGACGGAAATCCTAAAAAACGGCAGGTCCCCGGACTCGGCGCCCCCTTCCCAAAGGCCCGGGCACATTTATCGCGGTTGCCAAAAATTCTTGCCGCTTGGAGATTCCTAAATCCCCCTCAATCCCCCTTTTTCAAAGGGGGACTTTTCCTGCATTTCCTTACAGTTACCCAATTTCTTAAAGGGGGGTTAGAGTGGATGAGAAGAATGCCGCCATCGGAAAATACTTGTGGCATTCGCTCTATCGCGTTTGCCATAAATTCTTGCCACTTATCCCCTCTTCCCCCTGCCCCGGGAGAGGGCCCGGTTGAGGGGAGGGAATACGAAAAACTCTTGGCCGCGAGGGTAATCTCCCGGGGCTCCCGGGCGCTTACCGCCGATAATTTTTGGCATTGCGCCAGCTTCATGATATTATCTATCTTTTAAAGGAGTTAAACGTAAGAAGAGGGAAGCCTTTCCGGGGACTTGTGATGCGCGGCTGTACTTATCTGGAAGATTTCCTGGGCTACCTCCGGGTGGAGCGGCAGATGTCGCCCCATACCCTGAGAAGCTACCGCCTGGACCTCACCCAGTTTCTCGAGTTTTGCGACGGGCACCGGGAAGGCCTGGAGTTGGCCCAGGTGACCTACCAGGACCTCCGGGCCTTCCTGGCCGCCGCCCTGAAGCGGAACCGCAAGACCACGGTGGCCCGCAAGCTCTCGGCCCTGCGCACCTTCTTCAAATACTTGCAGCGCCAGGGGGTCATCTCCCACAACCCGGCGAAACTGGCCCCCAGCCCCAAGCTGGAAAAAGTCCTGCCCCACTACCTGAGCGTGGACGAGGCCTTTCACCTCCTGGGCGAACCCCAGGCCGATGATTTCGGCACCTCCCGGGACAAGGCCATCCTCGAGGTGTTTTATGGCGGGGGCTTGCGCCTGTCCGAGCTGGCCGGGCTCAGCCTGAAAGACCTGGAACTGGCCTCCGGCGTCCTCCGGGTCTGGGGCAAAGGCGCCAAGGAGCGCCTGGCCTTTCTGGGCGAGCCGGCCACGGCGGCCCTGTCAGACTACCTGCCCCGGCGCTTGCGGCACCTGGCCCACTATAAGACCGACGGCGAGACCGCCCTGTTCCTCAATTCCCGGGGACGCCGCCTGTCCACCCGGGGGGTGGCCCGGGTAGTGGCCAAGTGGGTCAGGCTCTCGGGCCTCTCCCCGGGCCTGACGCCCCACGGCCTGCGTCACAGCTTCGCCACCCACCTGTTGGAAGGCAAGGCCGACCTCAGGGCCGTCCAGGAACTCCTGGGCCACGCCTCCATCTCCACCACCGGGCGCTATACGCACCTCAACCTGGACTACCTGATGGAGGAGTACGACAAGGCCCACCCTCGGAGTAAGTGAGGGGGGAAACGGGCAAAAGGGGAAAGGGCGAAAAGGGGAAGAAAAAAAAGAGCCAACTTGCCCCCAAGTTCCGATGGCGACAATTTGTTGGTGGCACAGGCGTCTCGCCGGCGCCGGTGTAGGGTGCGTTCCACGCACCGATTGATACTTGGGAACCAGGGCGAAAGGAGATGGCTATGAAGCTCCTCATGATCATTGCCAGCGACGACGGCGAAACCATCTACAACGCCATGCGCCTGGCCAACGTGGCCCACGGCCAGGGCGATGAGGTGGCCGTCTTCATGCTGGGCAAAGGGGTGACCTTTGAGCAGAGCGGCTCCGAGACCTTCAACGTCATGGGGGAGATGGAAAAGTTCGAAGGCGATTTTTACGTTTGAGGGGTGTGCTTGAAGGCCCACGGTCTGGTGGGCTCCGGCACCTGCCCCATCGGCTGGATGGACGATCTGTACCACCTGATCAAAGAAGCCGATAAGGTCCTGACCTTTTAGGCTGATGAGGGCACGGTCCGCCGGGGGCGGCTGTTCCATATTTTTTCTTGGCGTCTTGGCGTCTTGGCGTGAGGTTTTTTATTCTCGTTTCCAAGCTCCAGCTTGGGAATGAAAAATGTAGCACAGCCGCCCCCGGCTGTTTGGGCACAGTCCGGAAAGCCTGTGCCACCGCTGAAAAGGCGTAGGGTGCGCTCTGCGCACCATATCCTCGTTCCCAAGCTCCAGCTTGGGAATACACATTTAAGTCCAAGCTTTGCTTGGACACCGATTGCGGGTGATTGACATCTATCATGGGACACGACGCGAAAAAATTCCGCGGCACCACCATCCTTATGGTGCGCCGGGGCGATAAGGTGGCGGTGGCCGGCGACGGCCAGGTGACTCTCGGCGACATGGTGATGAAGCACCATGCCAAAAAGGTCCGGAGGCTCTATCACGGCAAGATCATCGTGGGCTTTGCGGGCTCCGCGGCCGACGCCCTGACCCTCTTCGAGCGCCTGGAGGCCAAGCTGGAGAAGCACCAGGGCAACCTGGCCCGGTCGGTGGTGGAACTGGCCAAGGACTGGCGCACCGACAAGATCCTCCGGCGCCTGGAAGCCATGCTCCTGGCGGTGGACGCCACCGGGGCGCTCCTGATCTCCGGCACCGGCGACGTCATCGAGCCCGACGAAGGGGTGATGGCCATCGGCTCGGGCGGCCCTTACGCCCTGGCCGCGGCCCGGGCCCTCATGGCCCACACCAAGCTGACCGCGGCCCAAATCTGCCAGGAAGCCATGACCATCGCCGCGTCGTTGTGTGTTTATACCAATAGCGAGATTGTGATTGAGGAATTGTAATGGAGTGATGAATGAAGCCGGTGCGTTGGTCGATCCATGCCTTGGAAAATTTGACAGATCGTGAAATTGACCGGGAAGTGGCGGAAAAGACCTTGGCCGAACCAGAATTTATGATCCCTGATCAATTTCCGAGGTTCGTGCTAATGCGCCGTTATTTCGATAAGGCTTTGCAACAAGAAATGCTACTGCGTCTTGTCAAGGAAGACACTGATAACGAAATAGTAGTGATAACTGTCTATAAAACCTCCCAAATTAATAAATATTTAAAGGGGCTACGCCCATGAAAATCATCTACGACCCGGAAACCGACTCGCTCACCATTACGTTGCGGTCCGAGCGCATCAAGGAAAGCGATGAGGTTCGTCCGGGAGTCATTGCCGATTTCGGCTATGATGGCGGTATAGTCCGTTTGGAAATCTTGCAGGCTTCAAAGGTAGTACAGAACACCCGGGAGATTCAATTTGCCATAAATACTTGAGATTAAGAATGGCGGGCACGGAGGCCCGCCCCACCGTCATAATGGGTGGTTTTTGGTGGGGCGGCCGTCCCTGGCCGCCGCCGGGGTAAAAGTTCGATCCGGTTTGAAACGGCGGGCAATGCCCGCCCTGAGACGATAGAGCGACCGTAGGGCGCGTCTCACGCGCCGCTTTATGGTGCGTAAAACGCACCCTACGGTTCTTTTGCTGACAGCTAATTGCTGACAGCTAACAGCTTCTTTTAAGGCAGGTAACCATGAAATTGCTCAAATTCCTCCCCGGCTCCGGGGATCATCTGACCCCCCGGGAGACCGTGGCGGAGTTGGACAAATACATCGTGGGGCAGAAGGACGCCAAGCGGGCCGTGGCCATCGCCCTCCGCAACCGCTGGCGGCGCCAGCAGATCCCCGAAATCCTCCGGGACGAGATCGCCCCCAAGAATATCATCATGATCGGCCCCACCGGCGTCGGCAAGACCGAGATCGCCCGGAGATTGGCCAAGCTCACCGCCTCGCCGTTCCTCAAGATCGAGGCCAGCAAATTCACCGAGGTGGGCTACGTGGGCCGGGACGTGGAATCCATGGTCCGGGACCTGATGGAGCTGGCCGTGGCCCAGGTCAAGGCCGAAGAACGGGACAAGGTCCAGGCCAAGGCCGAGGCCGCGGTGGAAGAGCGGCTTCTGGATCTGCTGCTCCCGGGCTCGAGCCCGGAGCCGGGGAGCGAGGGGCTCGGTGATGAGAACGTCATCGAAATGGCGGAGGACCGCACCTCCGAAGATAAGACGCCCACCTTCGAGAAAAGCGACGGCGGCAAAACCCGGGAGAAGCTGAGAACCATGCTCCGGGCCGGGCGCCTGGACGACCGCCTGGTGGACCTGGAAGTCAGCCAGCGCACCGCCCCGGTGGTGGAGATCTTTTCCGCCGCGGGCATGGAGGAGATGGACTTCAACTTCAAGGACATGCTGGGGAACCTCTTTCCCGGCAAGACCAAGCAGCGCAAGGTCAAGCTGTCCGAGGCCCGGGAATACCTGCTCCAGGAGGAGGCCGGCCGCCTCATCGACATGGACCGGGTGGTGGAGGAGGCCCGGCGCAAGGTGGAGCAAAACGGCATCATCTTTCTGGATGAGATCGACAAGATCGTGGGCCGGGACGGCGGCACCCGGGGACCCGACGTCTCCCGGGAAGGGGTCCAGCGAGACCTGCTGCCCATCGTCGAAGGCACCACGGTGAACAGCAAGTACGGCATGCTGCGCACCGACCACATCCTGTTCATCGCCTCCGGGGCCTTCCACGTGTCCAAGCCCTCGGACCTGATCCCCGAGATGCAGGGCCGCTTCCCCATCCGGGTGGAGCTCCACTCCCTGGGGGCCGAGGAGTTCGAACGCATCCTGACGGAGCCGGAAAACGCCCTGATCAAGCAGTACCGGGCCCTCCTGGACACCGAAGGCATCCGGCTCACCTTCACCCCCGGGGCGGTCAAAGAGATCGCCGGCCTGGCCACGAGGGTGAACGAACGCACCGAAAACATCGGGGCCCGGCGGCTCCACACGGTCATGGAAAAGCTCCTGGAGGAGATTTCCTTTACCGCCCCGGACCTCACGGCCCAGGAGATCACCATCACCGACGCCTACGTCCGGGAACGCCTGGCCGCCCTCATCGAAGACGAGGATTTGAGCCGGTATATTTTGTAAGGCAGGGGGAAAAGGCGAAAAGGCGAAGCGGGCAAAAGGGAGAAAAACTGGTCGATGGGTCTTTTTCCTTTTCGCCTTTTGCCCTTTTTCCCTTTTCCCCCGGGCGGATTTGCCCGAGCGGATTTCGGTCTAAGGAGATCGCCATAACACCATGTCCCAAGCATACATAAAAAAGGCCGAGATTTTACTGGAGTCCCTGCCCTACATGCGCAAATTTCAGGGGCAGACCCTGGTGATCAAGTATGGCGGCGCCGCCCAGCAGGAGCCGGAGCTGAAGAGCGCCTTCGCCCAGGACATCACGCTCCTCCAATACCTGGGCATCAACCCGGTGGTGGTGCACGGCGGCGGGCCCCAGATCGGCAAGGTGCTGGCCAAGATGGACATCCCCACCCGGTTCGTGGACGGCCTCCGGGTCACCGACGAGAGCACCATGGACGTGGTGGAGATGGTCCTGGCCGGCAAGATCAACAAGGAGATCGTCAACCTGATCAACAGCGCCGGCGGCTCGGCCGTGGGGCTGAGCGGCAAAGACGGCCAGTTGCTCAAGGCCCAGAAAATGGAGTTCTACCGCCCCCGGGAGGACGAACCCCCGGAGATCATCGACATCGGCCTGGTGGGGGAAGTGATCGCGGTAAACACGCACCTCATCCATACCCTGCAAGCCCAGCACTTCATCCCGGTGATCGCGCCGGTGGGGGTGGGAGAAGCCGGGCGAGACCTACAACATCAACGCCGACCTGGTGGCCGGGGCGGTGGCCGCGGCCCTGGGCGCGGCCAAGCTCATCCTGCTCACCGATGTCCCGGGGGTCCTGGACCGGGAGGGCCGGCTCATCTCCAGCCTCACCCGCTTCCAGGCCATTACCCTGATGGACGAAGGGGTGGCCGTGGGCGGCATGATCCCCAAGATCAAGTGCTGCCTGGAGGCCCTGGACGAAGGCGTGGCCAAGGCCCACATCCTGGACGGCCGCACCCTCCACGCCCTGCTTCTGGAGATTTTTACCGACACCGGCATCGGCACCGAGATTGTGGGGTAGTGTAGGGTGCGTCTTACGCACCAATAATGGTGCAAAAGACGCGCCTCTATTTGTCATACTTAGAGCCGTAGGGTGCGTTCCACGCACCGGCACGGGTAGAGAGGCTGGCGATCTCATCTGACGGAGGACAGGATTTCAAAAATACGCCAACGTCAAATATCGCCCCCCTCACCCCGAAGCGGGTGGAGAGAGTGTGGGTCAGATCACCGAAGTTTTATGATGGCAGAGACTCTTGAGCCATTGGTTTACCCCTAAACTATGAAACGCCAGTGTAGGGGCGGTTCGCGAACCGCCCCTACGGAAACTCTTCGGGACAGAACTTCAAATCGGTCCCCTCGTTCCCCACTCCCCAATGGAGGAGAGGGTCAGGGTGAGGGGGAAGTGAGATTCAGGGAGTAAGAAAAACGTTAGCGCACTTATGCATCACTATACTTAGCTGGAGAGAGCTCGCGTGAATAATAACTGGAAAGAACGCGCCGACAAGGTCGTCATGAACACCTACGGCCGGCAGCCCCTGGTGCTGGTCAAGGGCCAGGGCAGCCGCGTCTGGGACGATACCGGCAAAGAATACCTGGACTGCGTCGCCGGGCTGGCGGTCTGTAACCTGGGCCATGCCCACCCGGCCATCGCCAAGGCCGCCGCGGCCCAACTGACCCAACTGGTCCACGTCTCCAACATCTACTACACCACCCCCATGGTGGAGCTGGCCGAAGCCCTGGTGCAATTGTCCTTCGCCGACCGGGTCTTTTTCGCCAACAGCGGCGCCGAAGTCAACGAAGGGGCCATCAAACTGGTGCGGCGCTTTTCCCAAGAACGCAACGGGCCCGGGCGGCACCGGATCATCTGCATGGAGAACTCCTTCCACGGCCGCACCCTGGGGGCGCTCTCGGCCACGGGCCAGTCCAAGTTCTGGCAGGGCTTCGACCCCCTGCTGCCGGGTTTTTCCTTTGTGCCCTTTAACGACCTGGAGGCGGTGGCCAACGCCATCGACGACACCGTCTGCGCCGTGATGCTGGAGCCCGTCCAGGGAGAAGGCGGGGTCAACCTGCCGTCCCCGGATTATTTCACCGGGTTGCGGCAGTTGTGCGATGCCAAGGGCCTTTTGCTGATCCTGGACGAAATCCAGACGGGCCTGGGCCGCACCGGCACGCTCTTTGCCCACGAAAACTTCGGCATCACCCCGGATGTCATGACCCTGGCCAAGGGATTGGCCAACGGCCTGCCCATGGGCGCGCTCCTGGCCACCGAAACGGTAGCCGGGGCCTTCGTCCCCGGGACCCACGCCAGCACCTTCGGGGCCGGGCCGGTGGTGGCCGTGGCGGCCAAAACCGCCCTGGACCTGTTGAGCGCCCCGGAGTTTCTGGCTGAAGTGCGGGCCCGGGGGGGCTGGCTCCGGGACAAGCTCGGCGATTTCCAGCACCGTTTTCCGGTCATTACCCAGGTGCGGGGCCTGGGCCTCATGTGGGGCCTGGAATTGGCCGCCGAGGGGGCGCCGGTGGTGGCGGCCTGCCGGGAGCGGGGGCTTTTGCTCAACTGCACCCAGGGCAACGTCATCCGGCTCCTGCCGCCTCTGGTCATCACCCCCGAAGAACTCGACGCCGCCCTGGCCATCCTGGCGGACGCGTTCAAGGCAGTGTTTCCATGACCCGGCACCTGTTGACCATATTGGATCTGAGCCGGGAGGAGATCGAACACCTCCTGAGCCGGGCCCGGGAACTCAAGGTTTTTCATCAGCAGGGGCAAAACCCCACGCCGCTTCAGGGAAAAACCGTGGCCATGATTTTCGACAAGCCCTCTACCCGCACCCGGGTCTCCTTCGAGGCGGGGATCGCCCAACTGGGGGGCGCCAGCATCTACCTGGCCCCGGGCCAGACCCAGATGTCCCGGAACGAACCCGTGGCCGACACCGCCCGGGTGCTGTCCCGGTACGTGGACGGGGTGGTGGTGCGGACCTTCGCCCAGGAGACCGTGGCGGAACTGGCCCGGCACAGCACCATCCCGGTAATCAACGGCCTGACCGACACCCACCACCCCTGCCAGGTGCTCAGCGACCTCATGACCATGGAGGAGCGCTTCGGCAATCTCACCGGGCTCAAGGTGGCCTGGGTAGGGGACGGCAACAACATGGCCAACTCCTGGATCACCGCGGCCATGCACCTGGATTTCGCCCTCTACCTGGCCTGCCCGCCGGGGTACGAGCCCGACGCCGCCCTCCTGGCCCAGGCCCAGGCCCAGGGCGCCCGGGTCTACCTGGGCCAGGACCCCACCGCGGCGGTGGCCGGGGCTTTGGTAATCAACACCGATGTCTGGGCGAGCATGGGCCAGGAGGACGAGGCCGCGGCCCGGCTGGAGGTTTTTAAACCTTTTCAGGTCAATAGCCAGCTTATGAAAACCGCGCCGGAGGCCATCGTGCTCCACTGCCTGCCGGCCCACCGGGGCGAGGAAATCACCGCCGAGGTCCTGGACGGTCCCCAGTCCGCGGTCTGGGACCAGGCAGAAAACCGCATGCACTTCCAGAAGGCTTTATTGGAGTGGCTTTTAGGGTAGGGGTTAGATATAGGGCGGCCTGTGGCCGCCAAACGCCAGGGCGACGTGGACAGCACGCCCTATGGCTGCTCGATTGGCTGCTGGGATAGGGGCCAGAGATTAGGGGTTAGGGATCAGGGAGCCAGAACCCGGTGGCACAGGCTTTCCAGCCTGTGCACAATGTAGGGTGCGTCCTACGCACCAACAATGAGCGGGGATTTTTCATGGCGCGTAAGATGCACTCTACGTGGCCCACAAGAGTTTAGAGGCGTAGGGCGGGAAAGCGAAGCGCATCCCGCCATCGGCAATTCCGGGCTAGACTTCGCTTATGCTGCAATATATTTACTTGGGCTATAAATGATTATGGTTCGAAGTCTATGGATGACATAGTGATAGAGGCGGGATGCGCTTCGCTTTCCCGCCCTACTGGCTGCCCGTGCATGTAGGGTGCGTTCCACGCACCAAGAATACAAGGCTGGTGGTGAATAAAACGTACTCCACAACTTGGGAACGAGTTAGATGGGAGAAACGGCCCTGATGAACACCTGCGGCAAGTTATTGGCTATCGCCCTATTTTTCGGGCTGCTGCTCTGGGCCGCCCCGGCCGCGGCCGGTGAAGCCGGAATCGTCTCCTGCTCCACCCCCGATTGCGGTTATCACCTAACCTGAAGATCGGCGGAGGCATGAAGTCGCCCTCGGTGACGGGCTACTGCCGGTCCACCCAAAAATTTGTCCGCGTAAAACTGAAAAGCTGGGACGAGTACCGGAAAATTGTTCCGGCCAGTCCCGATTGTCCGGAGGCGATCCAGCCGATTTACGGCGGGGGCCAGGTTGCCAAAATTCCCTGTCCCCAATGCGGCCATTTAACGCTACACTATAAAAGAAGGCTGATGTTCGACTGAGGCCTGGATTGTAGGGAATACGCCAACGTTATATGGCGCCGCCCTCACCGGGTTTTTATGAGGGTGGAGCCTCTTGAGCCATTGGTTCACCCGTAAATTATGAAAAGCCGGTGTAGGGGCGGTTCGCGAACCGCCCCTACGGAAACTTTTCGGGACAGAACCTCAAACCGGTCCCGTCTTTTCCTCTCTCCCCCAATGGGGAAAAGGGCCAGGGTGCGGGGGAAGTAATCTTCACGGAGTGAGAAATACGTCAGCGCAGTTATGAATGGGTCTATCAAGACGGGAATGATGACCACCCGTACGACCATAACTCGAGCACTTTAGGATGGCATAACATGAGCGCAATCAACAAAATCGTCCTGGCCTACTCCGGTGGCCTGGACACTTCGGTGATTCTCAAGTGGTTGAAGGAGACCTATCAGTGCCCGGTGGTGGCCTTTGCCGCCGACCTGGGCCAGGGCGACGAACTGGCGGAGGTGGCCGCCAAGGCCAAAGCCACCGGCGCCGACGAGGTCTTTATCGAGGACTTAAAGGAAGAGTTCGTCCGGGACTTCGTCTGGCCCATGTTCCGGGCCAACGCCCTCTATGAGGGGTCCTATCTCCTGGGCACCTCCATCGCCCGGCCCTTGATCGCCAAGGCCCAGGTGGAGGTGGCCCAAAAGACCGGCGCCGACGCGGTGAGCCACGGCGCCACCGGCAAGGGCAACGACCAGGTGCGCTTCGAGCTCACCTACCAGGCCCTGGCCCCGGACCTGAAAATTATCGTGCCCTGGCGGGAGTGGGACCTGGCGGGCCGGGCCGAGTGCGTCGCCTATGCCCAGGCCCACGGTATCCCGGTGCCGGTGACTAAGGAAAAACCCTATTCCAGCGACCGGAACCTGTTGCATATCAGCTTCGAGGGCGGCATCCTGGAAGACCCCTGGGCCGAGCCCCCCGCGGACATGTTCGTGCTTACCAAATCGCCGGAGACGGCCCCGGACCGGCCACAATATGTGGAAATCGACTTCGAGCGCGGCGACCCGGTGGCGGTGGACGGCGTCGGTTTCAGCCCCGCGGCGCTCCTGGCCCGGCTCAACGACCTGGGCGGCGAACACGGCATCGGCCGGGTGGACCTGGTGGAAAACCGCTACGTCGGCCTCAAATCCCGGGGGGTGTACGAAACCCCGGGGGGCACCATCATCCGGGCGGCGCATATGGCGGTGGAATCCCTGACCCTGGACCGGGAAGTGATGCACCTGCGGAATTCCCTCATGCCCCGGTACGCCGAACTCGTCTATTACGGCTACTGGTACGCCCCGGAGCGCCAGGTCCTGCAAACCTTGATCGACGAGGCCCAGCAGCCCGTCACCGGCACCGCCCGGCTGAAACTCTATAAAGGCAACGTCACGGTGGTGGGACGCCAGGCCCCCAAATCCCTGTACCAGCCATCCCTGGTCACCTTCGAGGCCGGGGGGGATTACCAGCAGGCGGACGCCACCGGCTTCATCCGCTTGAACGCCCTGCGCCTGAAAATCGGCGCCCGGCTGGAGGGGAAATAGCCCGGGCCGCAGCCTGGGTTTAGGCAGAGAGTCGGGGTGAACCTCCATGACATTAGGTCTCAGGTATTTTCTCTTCGCGGTTTTCGGTCTCCTGGCGGTGGTGCTCCTGGTCTGGCGGCCCGGCCCCAAGTGGTGGATCGGGGTGCGCCTGCCCTGGACCTTCGCCGACCGGCAGATCTGGGATAGCTCCTGGGTGATCGCCGGAGGGTTCTGCCTGGCGATAGCAGTTGCGGTGCTGTTTTCCACCATCGCCTTCTATCTCACTCTGGCCCTGTTCTTCATCGTCAGCATACTTTATCCCCTCTATTGCTACCGGCAAAAATATGGCACGTTGGAATTCTGGAAAGATTTCGGGTGGACCGGTTACCGGCCCGTGGTCCGCTGCAGCCATTGCGGTCATTTACAAAAACTCCAGGATGCCGCGCAATTACCGGCAGCCATCTGCGAGGCTTGCGGCCAGGTTTGCCGCAGCCGATAATTGAGACCTCCGGGAAAGTCTCCTGTAGGATAGCCGCCCTCGGCTGTCCAGACTCTCTTTAAGGCGCAGGCGAGGGCGCCTACGCGACATTTTGATGCGGCAGGATAGCGCCAGAGACTTTCCCAGAAGTCTCTCATTTGAGGTGAGAGTGAGGCGGGGAGGCAGTTCCCCGCCGCCGGGGCTGGGCAAGGAGCTTGAGGGGCGGACTGGCGGCCCTTTACGAAAAATGCTCCCGACCCCCCGCTATAAAAAGACTTGGCAGGCGGGCGGGGCGCCGGTTGAGGCCGGCGTCCCTTCAGGTAACTCGGGTTCCCGTCCCCAGCCCCGGGGTTGGGGGCGGGAAGCAGGGGAGGTCCGGTTCACTGCAATACCTGGTTTCAGCACTCTGTTGGGCCATGGGCCTGCTCATGGCGTTCTGGCGGCCCGGCCCCAATCTCTGGTTCGGCGTGCGGCTGCCCTGGACCCTGGCGGACCCCTACATCTGGGACAAATCCTGGCGCCTGGCGTCCCGGCTGCTCATGGTCATGGGGATCACTGTGCTGATTTCCTGGCGGGCCTTTTGGATCTCCACCGCGCACCTGGTGGGCCTGAGCTGCCTGTATACGGTGATCCTTTACCGCTGGAAATACGGCACCTGGCGCTTCTGGAAGGAGACCGGCTGGATCAATTACCGCCCGGTGGTGCGTTGCGCCCAATGCGCCCATTTGCAAAAACTGGCCAGCCACGCTCACCTGGATCAGGGCACCTGTGAGGCCTGCGGCGCCAAACTGCCGGTGCGCCGGGTGGGGCTCCGGGCCCTCTGGCCACCGCCAGCCAAGAACGAACGACCGTTGATGAGATGAGGTAACCATGAAAATAACCGGTATCGTTGCCGCGTTACTGTTAACGATATTTCTCTGCCCGCCCGGCCACGGCCGCGCCGACGAACTGGGCGCGTCCTATTTCCCCCTCAAAGCCGGCATGCGCCGGGAGTACACCGTCACCTCGACCCAGGGCCAAACCCAAAAATTAGTCATTACCGATCTGGCCCCCCGGGAAGTGAACGGCGTCAAAGTGACGCCGCGCCAATGGGAGTTGGGCGGCTCGACTTTTTTCGAGCTCATGAAACAGGATGATACCGGGGTCTACCGCTACGCCGAGCAAACCAGCAAAACAGCGCCCCCAAGTCTGGTAACCCCGATGGAATGCCATCTGAAGTTTCCCATCGCCCTGGGCGACAGCTGGGACATGGTCACCAAGGTGGCCAACAACACGTTGACCGTCAACCTGACGATTGAAAGTGTCTCGGATGAGGTCAGGGTCCCGGCGGGGACCTTTCAGGATTGCCTGAAGATCAAGCAGGTGGGCGAAAATAAGGCCGGCACCGCGGTCATAGGGTATGAATGGTATGCCCCCAAGGTCGGCATCGTCAAGAGCATGGTCACCATCAAGCAAAAAACCCAGGCGGGGACCATGTCTGAGAACCGGGCTTACCAGTTGGTGTCCTTTAAACCCTGAGGGCCCGGGCGGGCACCCGGCGAAAGGTAGGGCGAAACCGAGCGATTGCCTGAGTCTTGACGTAAAAAATCAAATCCCCCTGAATCCCCCTTTGGCAAAGGGGGGCTTTCTCAAGGATTCTGCGAAGTTCCCCCCTTTGAACCAGGGGGCAGGGGGGATTTTTCGTGGCTGGGAGTGAGCCGCCACTGGTTCAGGCACGTTGAGCTCAGAACCTCATAAGGAAAATCGTATGGCGCAAAAACCCTGGGGCGGACGTTTCGAGGGCACAACCGACAAGTCGGTGGAGGATTTCACCACATCCCTGAGCTTTGACCGGCGCCTGGCCCGCCAGGATATCGCCGGGTCCATCGCCCACGCCCGGATGCTGGCCCGGCAGGGCATCATCACCGGCGCCGGAAGGGGACGAGATCGTGGCCGGGCTTACCGAAATCCGCCGGGAGATCGAGGCCGGGGAGTTCGAGTTCGACCCGGCCCTGGAAGACATCCACATGGCCATCGAATCCCGCCTCACCGCCCGACTCGGCGAGGCGGGCAAGAAGCTCCACACCGCCCGGAGCCGGAACGACCAGGTGGCCCTGGACGTGCGCCTCTACCTGGCGGAAGAGGTGGAGGGCCTCATCCATGATCTCGCCGGCCTGCGCCTTGCGGGCGTGCGCCTGGCCCACCTCCACCAGGGCGTCATCATGCCGGGCTACACCCATATGCAGCGGGCCCAGCCGATCCTGTTCGCCCACCACCTCCTGGCCTATGACGAGATGTGGCGCCGGGACAGCCAGCGTCTGCAGGAATCGCTCGCCCGCATCAAGGTCTCGCCTCTGGGGGCTGCGGCCCTGGCCGGCACCACCTTTCCCATCGATCCGGCCGCGGTGGCCGCCCAGCTCGGTTTTCCCCGGGTCTTCAGAAACAGCCTGGACGCGGTGAGCGACCGGGATTTTCTCTTGGAATTTGCCGCCCATGCCAGTATCATCATGGTGCATCTGAGCCGCCTGGCGGAGGAGCTCATCCTCTGGTCCGCCTCGGAGTTCGGGTTCGTGGCGCTTCCCGATGCCTATGCCACCGGGTCCTCCATCATGCCCCAGAAGAAGAACCCCGACGTCCCGGAACTCATCCGGGGCAAAAGCGGCCGGGTGGCGGGCCATCTCATGGGCCTGCTCATGATCATGAAGGGCCTGCCCCTGGCGTATAACCGGGACCTCCAGGAAGACAAGGAGCACCTGTTCGACACCGTGGACACGGTCAGGGCCTCGGTCCAGTTGATGGCCGGCCTGGTGGAAAACCTGACGGTGCGCCCGGAGAAGATGGCCGCGGCCCTCCACGGCGGCTTTCTCACCGCCACCGACCTGGCCGACTACCTGGTGACCAGGGGCGTGCCCTTTCGCACCGCCCACGAACAGGTGGGCAACACGGTGCGTTACGCCGAAGTCCAGGGCAAGGAACTGTGGGAACTGAGCCTCACGGAAATCCAGCAGTTCGCCCCCGGGGCCGAGCCCGACGTGTTCGACTGGCTCAGCATTGAAAACTCCGTGAACCGCCGCCGCTCCCCGGGCGGCACCGCCCCGGAACGGGTGCGCGAGGCCCTGGAACGGGCCGAAGCGGAAATAGGACTGAATCTGCATGAGCAAGATCTATAGCCGGGGTCAGGGATCAGGGGCTAGGGTCCGGGGTTGGTCGCCGACGGCGCGATTCTTCAGCCCTGTTTTACCGAAAACCGGAAACCGAAAACCGAAAACCGTCCTCTGCGGTCTCCTCTGCCTGGTGCTCCTGGCGGCCGCCTGCGGCAAGAAGATGACGCCTTATGCCCCGGACCGGGTCTTGCCGGCGCCGGTGCGGGAGTTCCGCCTGAGCCAGGAAGGCAAGGCCCTGGTGGTAAGCTGGCTCTTGCCCCGGGAAAACCTCCTGGGCCAGCCCCTGACCCAGGTCCAGGGCTGCCGGGTCTACCGGGCCGCGCTCGAAAGGGGTGGCGCCGGAGCTCCTGGCCTCCCGGGATTTCGTCTTGTATGCCGATATCGATCTGGCCTACCCCCAGCGGGGGGAAGTGCAGGGCGAGGCCATGCTGTTCAAGGACCGGGAACTGACGCCGGGCCACCGTTATTACTACCGGGTGGCGGCCTATGACCAGGACGGCTACCTGGGCGGCTGGTCCAGGACCCTGAGCCACGCCTGGGGGTGGCTGCCCCGGGCCCCCCGGGAGCTCAAGGCGGTCCCCGGCGACAAGATCGTCTCCCTGTCCTGGACTCCCGTGACGGCCTTGGAAGACGGCTCCCCGGCCCGGGACCTGGCCGGGTATGTCATCTACCGCCTCTCCGGTCAAAGCCCCCCCTGGATTCGCCTCACGCCGGCGCCCGTGGTCAAGAATAATTTTCAGGACGTGGCAGTGCTCAACGATGTGGAATATACTTATAAAGTTGTAGCAGTGCGCCGGGTGGGCGACGACCTGCTGGCCAGCCTGGATTCGCCGGCCCGGGTCGCCATGCCCGCAAAGCGCAACCCGCCGCCGCCGGTACAAAATGTCCTGGTGGTGGCCACCTCCCAGGGGGTGGAACTGCGGTGGGAGGAAAGCCCGGCCCCGGACGTGGCCGGCTACCGGGTCTACCGGCGCAGCACCGGAGAGGAAAAATACACCCGGCTCACCCCGGAGTTGGCCAAGAAGCCCTATTTCGTGGATGGACAGGTGCAGCGGGGCCAGACGTACCATTACTACGTCACCGCGGTGGACGACTCCCCCCGGGCCAACGAAAGCCTGCCGTCGGAGACCATGCCGATAACGTATTAGCTGTCAGTAGTCAGCTGTCAGCTATCAGCAAAAGCAAAAATCGGCAACCAGTCCTTATAGTCGTGGACTTTACCGTGAAAGTCTACCCGTAGGGGCGGTTCGCGAACCGCCCCTACAGTTTAGCCAACATGTAGGGCGGGCACTGCCCGCCACAATTCCTGGTTCCCAAGCTGAGCTTGGGAACCCAAATGAAACCGAGACCGCGCTTGGGAGGCCTAGGCAATGCCAACCCAAGCATGAGGGCAGGATCAAAAGCTGACCACTGACAGCTGACAGCTGACAGCCTAAAAGGTTTAATGCATGCACCACTTCCATTACCAATCAGGTGAACTCTACTGCGAAAACGTGCCGGTGCGAAAAATCGCCGCGAAGGTGGGCACGCCGTTTTATCTCTACAGCGCCGGCACCCTGACCCATCACTACCGGGTCTTCAACGCCGCTTTCGCCGAGTTTCCCCATATCGTCTGCTTCGCGGTCAAGGCCAACGCCAACCTGGCGATCCTGCGGCTGTTCGGCCGGCTGGGCGCCGGGGCCGACATCGTCTCCGGGGGCGAACTCCACCGGGCCCTGGCGGCCGGGATGGACCCGGGCAAAATCGTCTATTCCGGGGTGGGCAAAAAGCCCGAAGAGATCAAGGCGGCCCTCAAGGCGGACATCCTGCTGTTCAACCTGGAGTCCTCCCAGGAGCTGGAGGAGATCAATCGCATCGCCGGGCGCCTGAAGGTGAAGGCCAGGGTGTCCCTGCGGATCAATCCGGACATCGACGCCCAGACCCATCCCTACATCTCCACCGGGCTCAAGAAGAACAAGTTCGGCATCGATATCGAGCAGGCCCTGGAGGACTATCGCCGGGCCCGGGACCTGCCGCACCTCGAAGTGGTGGGGGTGGCCTGCCACATCGGCTCCCAGATCACCCAGGTGGCGCCCTTTGTGGACGCCCTGGAGCGCCTGAAAGAGCTCATCGACCGCCTCCGGGCCCTGGATATCGGCATCCGCTACCTGGACCTGGGCGGCGGCCTGGGGATTCAATACGATCAGGAAGCCCCGCCCCACCCGGACGAGTACGGCCAGCAGCTCCTGGAGCACCTCAAGGGCCTCGAGTGCACCCTCATCCTGGAGCCCGGGCGGGTGCTGGTGGGCAACGCCGGCATCCTGGTGACCAAGGTGCTCTACACCAAGATCGGGGAAGCCAAGCATTTCATCATCGTGGACGCGGGCATGAACGACCTGGCCCGCCCCAGCCTCTACGGCTCGTATCACGGCCTCTGGCCGGTGGTAGAGGGGGCCCATCCCCAGGTCAAGGCCTCCATCGTCGGCCCCATCTGCGAGACCGGGGATTTCCTGGCCAAGGACCGCCTCATGCCGGCCTTTGCCCCCGGGGAGATGGTGGCGGTGATGAGCGCCGGGGCCTACGGCTTTTCCATGAGTTCCAACTACAACGCCCGGCCCCGGGTGGCCGAAATCTTGGTGCAGGATCAGGATTTTTATGTTATCAGAAAAAGGGAGACTTACCGCCAACTTATCTGGGGGGAGTCCATCCCGGACTTTTTGAAATAGGTGTCCAAGCAGAGCTTGGACTTAAAAAAGCGTTCCCCAGCAGGAGCTTGGGAACGAGTTAAGAAATCGTAGGGGCGCACCTGCGTGTGCGCCCTTTTCGGGCGGACACATGAGGTCCGCCCCTACAAAAACATGAAGAACCGCATCCCCTTTTACAAAATGCACGGCGGCGGCAACGATTTCGTGCTCATCGACCACCGGAACCGCTTCATCCCCGAGGCCGTGCAGCCGGAGTTCGCCCGCCAGGTCTGCCATCGCCAGTTGGGGATCGGGGCCGACGGCCTGATCCTCATCGAGGCCTCCCCCACGGCCGCGGCAAACTTCCGCTGGCGCTTTTATAACGCCGACGGCTCCGAGCCCGAGATGTGCGGCAACGGCGGCCGCTGCGCCGCCCGGTTCGCGGTGTTGACCGGCATCGCCCCGGCTGAGATGTCCTTTGAGACCCTGGCCGGCATCATCAAGGCCTCCGTCCAGCGGCCGCCGGGTCAAGCTGCTCATGGCCGGGATCGGGGATCTGCACCTGGACCAAACCATCTCCCTGGAAGATGCCACCCTCTTGGGCCATTTTCTCAAGGTGGGGGTGCCCCACGTGGCGGTGCCGGTGGCCGATCTGGACGCGGTTCCCGTCGCCCCCTGGGGCCGGGCGGTGCGCTTTCATGGTTTGTTTGCCCCCGCGGGCACCAACGTCAATTTCATCCAGGTTGAGGGCCCCCAATCCATCAGGATCCGCACCTATGAGCGGGGGGTGGAGGACGAAACCCTGGCCTGCGGCACCGGCGCCGTGGCCTCGGCCCTGATCGCCGCCCGCCTGGGGCAGGTGGTCTCACCGGTGACCGTCCACACCCGGGGCGGCGAAGCCCTGACCATATATTTCACGCCGCCTGGGGAGACCTTTTCCGAGGTCTACCTGGAAGGCAACGCCCTGGTGGTCTACCAGGGCGAACTGTGGATCGACGAACTCGAGTAAGGAGGTACCACCATGTTCAAGGGAGCCTTCACCGCCATTGTTACTCCCTTCAAGAACGGCCAGTTTGACGAAGCGGCCTACCGGGAGCTCATCGAGTTCCAGGTGAAGGAAGGCATCCACGGCATCGTGCCCTGCGGCACCACCGGCGAATCCCCCACCCTGTCCCACGCCGAGCACAAACGGGTGGTGGAGACCTGCATCGACCAGGTGAAAAAACGGGTGATGGTGATCGCCGGGTCCGGCTCCAACAATACCGCCGAGGCCGTGGAGCTGACCAAGCACGCCCAGGCCGCGGGGGCGGACGCGGCCCTGATGATCACTCCTTACTACAACAAGCCCACCCAGGAAGGGCTCTTTCAGCACTACAAGACCGTGGCGTCCCAGACCAAGATTCCCATCGTGGTCTATAACGTGCCGGGCCGCACCAGCCTCAACCTGCTGCCCGAAACCATGGCCCGCCTGGCCGGGATCCCCAATATCGTCGGCCTCAAGGACGCCACCGGCGACCTGAAGCAGGGCTGCAAGACCCTGGAGCTGTGCGGCGACAAGATCACCGTGCTCTCCGGCGACGATTTATACTTTCCTTACGTGATAGGTGTATCCGCTGGTGCTTGTAATGCAGCTTCATACCTTTCAAGGCAAAATGGAAGGAACCGCACAGTACTCATTGATTATGTGAATCATCCAGAATACATTTCGTACAAAAATTTATTTCGTAAAAAACAGCTGTTTGGTATGGATTTAATTTTTAATGAAATTCCTTCTACACATGTGCCGTTCGATTTTGATGCATTCCAGCCCAAGCCGCATCTTTAGGCTTACAGCGGACAGTGAGAGGCCAATCGCATTTCCGGAAATCAGAAGGTTACATCTCCCAAAAAGGTGAGATGCCGGAAGGTTTTTGCTGGTACGTTTTTGTCTCCGAAGCTGGGGCCATACAAGATCGCACTAAGATACCGAGCGCTCTTCGGTGGTCTGCCTGCCAAGCAGTTTCAGCTATATAGCAGATGGTGATGTGCTTCGAGTTGGCAATGAAGACGTCGCAGTACTGTTTCAGAAGGCAGCCAAACATCATACCTTCCTGCTAACCGAACGCTGCAATCACCACTGTCTAATGTGCTCGCAGCCTCCAAAGGATGTATCAGACGGTTGGATAGTTGAAGACGTTCTTGCTTCAATACCATTGCTAGACCGTTTAACGAGCCAAATCGTTCTTACCGGTGGAGAGCCTACCCTCCTGGGAACTCGTCTGATGGATTTGGTGAAACGATGTCAATCGTATCTCCCCGAGACGGGCGTTCATATCCTCACTAATGGCCGCTCATTTGTCCATGAAAAGGTCGCACGAGACTTTGCCCGCATCGAACATCAAGATTTGATGTTCGGTATTCCCATTTACTCCGATTTGTCGGAACGGCACGATCATGTCGTTCAAGCTGATGGTGCGTTTGATGAAACCATTCGGGGCATACTCGATCTAAAAGCGGAACGGATTGAGAGTAGAGATCCGCATCGTAATTCATAAACTAACATTTGACCGCTTACCCCAACTCTCTCGCTTCATTGCCCGTAATCTCACATTCGTCGATCAGGTGGTATTTATGGGGCTAGAAATGACCGGTTTTACTCGGGCCAATTTGCCGGAACTATGGATTGACCCAATTGAGTATCAACCTCAGTTATTCGAGGCGATCCAAATACTTAGCGATAACCGCATTCGAGCTTCAATATACAATCACCAACTTTGCATAACTGACCGCAGGCTCTGGGAGTTCGCTCGTAAATCAATTAGCGATTGGAAGAATGAATACATGCCGGAGTGCGATGGTTGCGCTGTGCAGCCTCAATGTGGAGGCTTTTTTTCTTCGGCGAAACTTAAATACAGCAAATCTATTCATCCAATTGAGAGTGGAATCGGTGCGGGTAGCCGCTAATTTGAAAGTAGTCTTTCTACGTTATCGTAAAAGGATGAGATGAGATAACGGCTCCTCAGGTCAAATAGTAGAAACGGGCAGGCGTACGAATGCCAAAAAAGTGCGGAAATGCCTATTCCCGGGTTGTTTCGCGCGTTAACCCGAAAAGTCCTAGCGTATCTTTATTAGTGTTCTAAACTGGACCCGAATGTGGCTAATCACGTAATGAAGAGAGAAGCGTAGAGGCTAGGCCAACAATGGCGTGCAGCTTCCACTAGACCATTAGGTTGATGAACGGAGGCAAGGGCGTCGCACAATTTGCATCTGTTGTCTTAGCACCATTACAGCTCGACAAAGTCTTGCTACCGTTCCCCGTCTCGGCATAGCACCCTCCGCAAGGATGGAATGTAGCTGCTGGCGGGATAATCTGGCTTCATTGGCGACGGCTCCAATTCCAAATTCATCTACAGCATTTTTTAATATGGAATTGAGCCGAGCATTCCCCGCTAGCTTACGCCCATATTCAATTTGTGCCTCTGGCACTTCGCCCAAGAAATATTGCTCTTCCCAGCGATTGGCCTCTTTGCCGATATATTCAATATCGACAACCTGAATATGCCGCCGCTGTGTAATCCCCCTGTTAAATAATTCGCCATTTTCGAATTTGGCTTCTGAATGCAGGTAATAATCGGCCAGAACTTCCCGATAGGATGCTAAAGCCACCTTGGGAACCGGGCGCCCAGTATATCGGTCAAAGCATTTGGCCAGGGCAGTTTCTGGATCTTTGTCATATGGCGCCACGACGGCTGGTAATCCACCATCAAACAAGTCCAGATCGATTTTACCATTCGCCACGGCTTCATAATAAGCTGGACGTGACAGTTGATAGGCCAGCATGAAATTGAAAGCTTTTACCTGCTGGGTGTGGGGTTTGCCCTTATTGAAAGCACCGAACCACCGTAATAGCGTGGATGTTGACGCTCCATATCTGCTCGCTGCTTTCCGGTGAGGGTGATTCAAGATGGAATAGTCGACCTGATCAGGATGGCCTTCCAATTCAGCCGTTATGATTTGGTACCAAACATCGTATTGCCAGCGGTCAACGCCAATATCTGTACTCTTGAGCGGTCTACCGACGTCGCTAGCCTTTAATGTAGGCGGAGGGATTTGCTGGGGCGCTTCATGATCCTGATATGGGGCCAGCAAATGCCCCAAGCCATGAGAAAGCGCCTTGCGGATTATGGGCCGGCCGTTAGCGTCAAGATTGAACAGGACATAGCGCTTTGCCGAAATCGCAAGAGCATAAAGCGGTTCATACACCCCTGACAGTAGCTGTCCGTTTTTCAGTCGGTAGTTTTGATCCTCAATTTTGAACAGCGGATAGTCATCGTCATAGGGGCTAAGGCTGTCGAACCATTTGGTGACCTGGGCCGCCCTGGCCAGAAACTCTTCGTCCTCCATTCCCTCAGGTCGGGCCATGGCCAGGCTGTCCGTGTCGCATAACGCCCAGCCAATGCCATTGTCTTGGGTCAAGCGTTCAGCAATGCTGACAAAAGGCGGCAGCGCCAGTGATCAGGGTTGCCAACAGCGGGTGAAAATGTGTCCGGGCTCCTCTATGGACTTCGTGCCAGATTCAAAGGGCGCACTGTCCATGGCATGGCAGACCACGCCTTTTGGCCGGTTATAGGATTGAACATTCATCTCGGCAAAAATGCCGTAGCTGGTGGAATTGGCCAGCAGCTTGAGCATTTGTTGGTAGGATTCCAGCAGGGCCGCCTCGGCGGCATTACCATCATTCGCAGCTTGCTTGGCGGCTACCTTTATCTGGCCCCGAAGCTCAATGACCCGCTTATAGAAATCATCCCTGTATGGATCGATCCGATAGGCGTCTCTGCCCCCAATGACGATGGGCTAAGGCCTGCCTGCGGCTCTCTTGCCGTGAACCTGATGGCCTTGAGGACCTTCGGGGCCTTTCCAGAAAGCAGTTTCGACGCGATGCAGTCGGCCAGCGTGTACCAATGGCCGAAGTCTGACGATAGACGTTCAGGCCGATAGTGTGGAGTGTGCCGTAAGGGGCCCTGACAGGCAGAATATCGCCTCCGGCGCGACCTGGACCAGCACAGTCAAACCCTCCAGATTCCGGTCTTTGAAGGTCGGCCAAGCTGACCGAATCCAGTAACGCCCTTGTTTCCTCGTGGCATCGCCCTGGTGGTCATGCCGGTCTGCAATGACAAACGCCAAAGCCCCATCAGAGTGCATACGGTGGGGTACATGGACCGGAAGTCGCAGTAGAGCACCCGCGCCATCTGGCGGCGGATACGGATCTCCGCCCGGCCGCCGTAGTAGGTGTTCATGATGATGCCCAGCAGCCCTGAAGGGAAATCCGGCTGAGCTTTGACCATGGCGCCACCCCCATCTGTCGGAGGTAGGCCTTGCCCAGGCTGGCTTCGCTATAAACGCGGTGGGGTGGCGTCTCCGTCAGCCCGTGGCCCTGGTAGTTAGCCCGGAGCGCCTCATAGCATTCCCAGGTGACCTGGGTGTCGTTTACTGCGTAGTCCAAATACTCCTCGGTCAGCTGGCCGCCATGCTCTTCGGTCTCATCTTCCGGTGCTGCGTACCCAGCAGATCGGCCAAGCTGGCCAGATCGAAAGACCTGCCCAACAGGGCGGCAGCTAGCGTTTTTAAGTCCTGGAAATGTCCCGTTCGCGCCTGGGTCTTGAATTTCTTGCGCATGGAGCGGCCATCAACCGCCCTCGGGGCGGCCGCGAACCGAATAAAGGCGGCACGACTATTTAGATGTTTGACCAGGATATTTGGCATTGATTTTTCTGGCACAAGCTCCAACGAGAAGCCGCCGCGCATGTCCCGTCCATGGGACGTGCCTATGGAGATAGCCAACCGGCTAAGGTCAAATGGCTGATTAAAGCCAATTATGAGCCCGCCATAGTAATAGCCATACCGATATAAAATATCCCGGATGAAGGATTCTGGCTTCGCAACACCAAAGAGTTTTTTGCTGGCATATGCTTCCAGCAGTGCGAACTCATCAGTGCTTAAAGTGGCGCGCTCATAGAATATGCCGTTCTCGATCGGGCCCTTCCGCCCATCCTTCCGAACCTGATAGGTGCCAAGCCGAAGATTTTGAGCATGGTCAGTGGTCGTCTCTGTATCGAATATAATCGCGTACTTGCTGGGCCATTTCAGCGCTTTGCGATGCTTGCGTCGATTGGCATTCCTATTCCCGATATTGGGCTGAACCTTCTTATCGACCGGTACGGCATAACCGCGAACGGCGACAATCATGGGAATCTTACCGCTCACGGCGTGTCGAATCGCCGGGGCGGCTGAGCAGGCAAGATCAATTAGAACTCGGCCCAAGTGGTGCAATTTGTCCGCCACGTACTTAAGAAAGTCTCTTAGCTGTTCGGAACCGAGCTCTTCGGATGCAATTAGAAGCAGGTCGCCAATCCAAAGAGCCAATGAGCAATTGGTTCAAGCGTTGACTTGCAGTCCTCAATTTTAGCGGGATGATCTTTCTGCCAGTCTGATGCATCATCATGATGATTACTGCACAGAGCTATTTGATGATCATAGTGACGCTGCGCTACATGATGCAGTTCCAGGCAAAATGGATTTGACCGACCGCATATAATACAATGAGGGTTGTCGGTGCCGAGCCGCTCATAGGCTTTCCGTAGTCTAGCCTCTCGATCTCCTCGATTAGGCGTGCGTTTTTTGCTCACTGATTTCTCCCATTCAGACAACAATGCGATAGACTTGCTCAAAGCTGCTGGCGCCGCTGTGAACAGTGCGGTGCAGTACATTGGGACGGGTTTCGAGGGGATAAGCTTTGCCGCCTATAGCGGTGACGGATTTTCCAACGTAGCGGCGCAAATGACGGATTTCGTTGGTGCGCAGGAACCAACCAACCGCTGACATATATTTGCCGACCAAAGAAGCTTCGGAGAAATTACCGACAGTGATTTTCTTTTCTCGGCCACCAGTGAATATCAGAACGCGCCGAGGCAGGCCTTGCTTGATGACCCAACGGCGGCCCTTCTTTTCGATGATTCCATGTTCGACAGCATGGGTGCGCAACCTTTCCGGCGATAACCCAGCCTCTCGGGCTGCTTGGCAAAACTCCTTTCCTTGCGTAGGAACCTTAGGCCCAGCTGAAGGCGGTGATCCTCCAGGGCTTCTTGCTTGGCATTCTTGGTTACCTTGGCTTCGCTAGGCCTGCGATGGCCTCTGGCCTGGGATTTAGACAGACCCTTGGCGAGCCCCCGCTGGATGCGGCGGCGGTACTCGGCGGCAAAATCGCGTTTCTTCTTCCTCATATTGCAAACGAAACAATTTCGCGCTCCGAGGTGGATTCAGGTGGAATGTAAGCTGTAATATAAGCCTATGATTTCACAGGCTGAATTATCTCAAACCCTTCAGCAGATGGGCTATTCAGCCAGCATCCGGCAACTCACGGATTGGCGGCAGAAGGGATTGCTCCCGCCGCTGCATAGCCGTGGACGGGGACCGGGCAAAGGCAAATTTTTCTATTGGAATGAAGCTGACATCCTAGAGCGCGCAGTTCTCCTGTCTGAGGCATTTAGTCACCGTGTCACAGCTGACCGGGCGGCTCTTCTCCTTGCTTTTGCTGGCTTTGAAATAGACGCCAATCAGACCCGGCGTATTTGGATCAAAACCCTTAGCCAATTGGAGCAGGAAGCTAACCCGCCGCTTGAGATAAACGAGTTGGCGGATGACAGGTTTTGGGAGACAGGGGTCAAGCTCGCCAAGCGTTCAGACCAATTTCCTGGTATCGATAAAGAGACCATGGAAAGGCTAACTGTCGAAGCCCTCAAGACAGTCTATGCTCTAGAGCCATTTCACTACAACAGAGATGAATTGGTCACCCTCGTTGCAGATTGCAACGCTATCCTTATGGCAAGCCTGAAGCGAAAGCGAGTCGCGGGCTCGATAGCATTGAATGACAATCAAGTAGACCGCATTCTTGCCTTGCTGCGT
>CAVXZU010000016.1:0-74391 GCA_963766185.1 uncultured delta proteobacterium
ATTTAGGCATTGTGGTTTCCCATCTTGCCCCCGAACCGTATTGTGATGGGCTGAGCCTCAAAGAGGCCAAGGCCAAGTTCGAATCCCAACTGATCGCCCGGGTCCTGGCAAAGTATAATGGCAACGTTTTGCTGGCTGCCAAAGCTCTGCGGACCAGCCGATCCATGCTTTATAATCTCATACAAAAATATAATCTTAACGGAGCCTTAGAAAAAGCTTCCTAGTGTTGTGTCCCAGCAATACCTTGCCTGAAGGAATTGGGTTGTTCTGCTGCATATCGTTGCCTTAATGACCCATAATTCCTGTTCAGCTTCAACCCCCGGGAATCAATGGCAAGCGCCCCGCAGATGAGCCCTACATAAATGATCCTGGATCATGCCACCCGACGGGAGACCCTCTCCGCCCTCAAGGTTATCTGGCCGCCAACCCTCATTGGCACCCTCATGGCCCCTGAAGTCTTCTTTCCCGATTCTGAACCTTTCCTGCCGGAGAACGAGCCCCCTGCATAAATATTCAATAGCTGATCAACGTCAACTATTAATTCCCATTCTCACCCGGATTATTGATAAAAAGTTTTTACAAAAAGAAAGCGTCTCTGCTAACATGCTGTAGTGACAAATTAAGAAGCTTATCAGACGGGATACCCTTTGAATATAGTCCGCTATAACCAACTCATATTTGAAAGTTTGACTGGAACGATTTGGCAGTGTAAACTTTATCAATCCTTAACCCCACTTACAATGGAATTTTGGTTTTGGAACATTTCTCGTTTGGTTTATTGAGGTGGAAATATGAATAACTATATTACTAAACGATTTACCTTATTGCAGTACTATAATATCATCAATATTAAATCTATAATATTAATATTATGCATTTTAACATTTATTAGTTCTCCTAATGCCATTGGCCAGGACAAAAAAGGCTTTGTACATTCCATCAGCGTTAAAGATAAATGGTTCGGCGCCAAGGGTGATGGCATCGCTGATGACACAGCCTCCATTCAGAAGGCGGTTGATTTCATCTATAATCGGGGCGGGGGAGTTATTAACTTCCCCGGGGGCACGTATCTCGTCACTTCGGTTAATATAAGAGAGGGCATAACTTACCAGGGGCATGGTGCAACTATTAAGAGGCCGGAATACCTGACCGACAAAATCGGACTAAAAGCAGCCAAGGGGGTAAGGACGTTCACCAATCAAAAAACCCCTTATGCCGGACAGATGGATTCAAGACCACTGATCATTAAAGGTCTCACGTTTGATGGAAGCAGTCAGACCCAAGGCCCTTATCAAAACTATGAATTGGAACAGGCAGCCCTGCTCTTTTTAATGGGAAATAATAAATTTCCGGGGCGATTAACTGCCATCATTGAAGATTGTATTTTCAAGAACGGCGTCGGTGATGGGGTTCATGCTTTTGTCAATACCGATATAAAAATGCATAATTGTCTGGCTGAAAACGTCTTTCGTGGCGGATTTGTTTTAACCGGAGGATACTCCAAAGCCGATGTCGAAAATCTAACCACCAGAGGCAAGATTGACCCGACAGGGATCGATATTGAGGTTGATGCCAACGGTTATGGTCATACCAGGAAAGTTGAGGTCTATTTCAAGAACCTTAATTTACTTGACGGAGACTTTGATATCGGGGTGAGTGATGGCTCTCAGGTGGTAGTGAAGAAGGCGATTGTCCTGAAGCCTCCGGTTGCTCTCTACTTTAAGCAATCTTCCGGGGAATTTTATGATTGCCAATTCAAAGTTGGTCTGGGGAACCGGATAGTACATCCCTTCAAGGTGGTATTCAACAATTGCGAATTCAGTGCGGTACCTGAAGGGAAAGGTGATAAAGTGCTGTCTGCTGCACCCTTTATTGCCTGGAATCTCTCTAAGACCACAGAAAAAGACCAGTCGGTGATTTTTAATAATTGTAAATTCCGTGCCGAGGGAAGCGCACGGTCTTTTAACGGGCCGGTGCACGGCATTTTAACCGGGTGTGACCCTATTGATTTTAATAATATTTTATCAGTTAATGGCGGATATTTCTCTGCTCAAATTGATATTGGGATTGCCACGAGATTTCGGGGAGGGAACTGGAGGATCAACGGCGCACTCATGGAAGCGAAATTACCGTTTGCCTGGACCGGGTTCGAAACTGCTGAGGGAAAGACCGATTGCAATATTTTAATTAATAATGTGAAAATCAAAAGTAAAAAATATATGCACATTACCGGTTACGGCAAGCCCACCCTAAACAGGCTGGAGCACCTCAACGTCGCCTTGGATGAATCGGCCAATTATCTCTCTTCCGATTACGGCCTGGAAGGAAATCAATATGTCGGTCACCGCGTTATTCTGGGGACCGCTCCGCCAACCCCCGCCACCCATGGATTGGTAGGCGACCTATATCGTTTAAAAAACTCGCCCTCCGAATGGATCTGCATGAAAGCCGGCTACTTTAACAAGAGGGCTAAGAGGCGTATTGATTCGAGCTGGCAGCCCCATTGAGGATGGGGCCTTAGTAGGGAATCTTAACGGTGCGAGAGCTTGGCGTTTAGCAGCTCCAGATAGTTCTCATACAACGCCTGCCATATGGCTTCGGGGCGGAAGTCTTCCAAGACGCGTTGCCGTCCGGCTTGGCCCATGCGGTGGCGCAGCTCCGGGTCCAGGACCAAGCGCTCAATAGCCGCGGCCAGGGCCTGCGAGTCCCTGGGAGGCACCAGTAAACCGGTGACGCCGTCCCTAATCGCTTCGCTGCAACCGTCAACATGAGTTGCGACTACCGGCAATTGCATGGCCGCGGCTTCCAGGGGGGTATTGGGAAAACCTTCCCGGTAGGTAGGCAGGACCAGGAGGTCCATGGCCCCATAAAGATGGAATGGGTCGCCCACTCCGCCTGTGAAGCGCACGCGCGGGTCCGATTCTAATCGCTTCAAGACCTCAAGAGGAACGGGGTCTTGGGGTTCTATCGGACCTACCATGAGCAGGAAGAGGTGGGGGAATCTGCCGCGCAACAGGCGCCAGGCTTCCACTAGTTCCACAATCCCCTTATCCCGCACAATACGCCCCACAAAACCCAGGACCAGGGCCTCCGGCGGAATCCGATAATGCCCCCTGGTCTCTTCCCGGCTGGCCGGGGATATTCTCTGCGGATTGAAGCGCTGCTTTGCGTCCACCCCATTGCTGCTGCCGGAGGCCAATACGGAAATTTTATCCTGACGGCAGAATCCCATGGCTATGGCGCTGCGGCGATTGGCGAAGCTGTTGGCCAATACCCGGTGCGCCAGCCGGCAGGCCACGGTTTCCGAGGCGCACAGGAGTTGGCGCCTCAGGCCCCGGGCAGTTACATAGGGCAAACCGCGCAGGCCATAGACCACCACCGGGACCCGGGCCAACCGCGCCGCTACCACCCCCAAAAGCCCCCCTTTCGGAGTGTGGGCATGGACAATGTCAGGTCTTATCTGTCGAAGGAGTTTATAAAGCTGATAAAGGGCCGCCAGGTCTGCCAACGGGGTGATGCGGCGGGGCAAGTTGACGGCGGACACGGGTATCCCCTCCCGGACGGCCGCTGCTTGAAGTAACTCGCCTGGTGAGGAAATCGCGTGTATCTGGAACCCCCGCTCTTTCATATAAGCGATCTGCCCCCGAAAAAAGGTCAGGGTTCCAGGTACGGTGGTGATGTGAACTAATTTCAAGGCGTTGACCCTTAAGTCTGTTTTCCCGTGAGCCATGGCCTTGGGGGAAGGCTGGTTAGCTGTTGAGAGGCGCGGCTGGGGTTCCCCTAACTTCCTGGGTTCGCTTCTGTTCCCTGTGAGCAACCCCCATCATGGCAATCATCAAAGCGATGAGTAGCCAGAAGGAACGGAATCTCAAGCCATTATGGCTCATATTATACATCATGATCGCCGCCCAGACCCATAACCCCCCTGTGAGAATACGGCTGGCCCAGATCAATTTAAGAATCCAGTAGGCAAACAGCGCCAGGCCGATAAGTCCGTAGCACCGGAAGATATCCCCGAAAATATTATGGACTTCCCCAATCCCCTTGACCCTGCCAAGAGCGCCTTTCTCGTGAGTGGCTAATGAGCCACCCATACCGACGAGATACTGGGCGCCACTAAGGGTTCTCAAATTATGGATGATTCTGCTCTCAGTTTCCTTCTTGGCTTCAGAAACACCATAGGATCTGCCGGAACGACTTTCTAACTTTCTTTCTATAAATGCAGGGTCTACAAAAATACTGAGTACAACACTAATAATTACGAGCAAAGAAATGGTGATAATTATAGCTTTATTTCTAATTTTAGTAATTATCCAGATATCCAATATGACAATAGCCAATATTGCACCCCTAGATAAAGAAAGTAAGGCAAATATATGTCCGCATAAAATAATAATTACATCACCAATATGATACAATAATTTGTCAATATGGTTAGTATTATATTGGATAATCAACAGAGCATAACAGACTAATATAACAGAAAAGTATCCCAACTGATTAGGATTATTGAATGATAGTGCGCTCCTTACCCCCTCCTCGTAAATACCTTTAATTATGGCGCATAGTATTATCGATAATATTAAACCTATATAGATAACCTTCATGTTGCCGGAGTTTACCACTCTGCTAAAGATAAATGTGAATCCATATAGCAGCGCAAAAGTATAGATGAGTTCGGCATTTTTCAATAAAAGAACATACTCCGATGGGTAAAAAAGGTAATAGCCGCTGTTTACCAAAATACTCCAGACCAGGAATGGCACCAGTGGGATGATTTGCTTTGACAGGTAATGATCCTTCTCATGCCCGACCAAGAAACTTATTCCCAAAAGAATCATAATAGGTACATCAACGACCTGGGGATAACCCGACGGGAATAGATAGACGGGGACCAGGCCAATGATCAGGATAACCAAGTATTTTAAAAGAGGGTTGAGTTTTTGGGCGCGAGAGGGGGGCAAATCTGCCAACTCCAGAGCACTTAGGCCTGGGGAGTAAGGGGTAGTAGAAGAGGAGAGCGCTATCTTTGTTGGGTCTGTAGCCATTCGTCCGTCTTATCCTTCACGTACTGGTAAAAGGCGATGCGTCTCTCGCGCAGAACCTCATCCCGGTAGTCCCGGGCCTTTTCGAGATTGCGGGCCGCCATCTTGGCCAGGCGCTCCGGATCGCCTAATACTTCGCAGATTTTGCCGGATAGAGCCGTGGCGTCCCCGGGAGGCACCAGGTCCTCCGGCGGCAGCAGTTCCGGAAACCCGCCCACCGTAGAGGCGATGGCCGGCAACCCCCGGGCCATGGCCTCCACCATGGCCCGGGGCAGCCCTTCCTGCCGGGACGGCAAGACGAAGATGTCCGCCTGATCCAACTGATCCCGCACTGCCTCACCGGCAGTCAATTGCCCGGTGAACCGTACGCGATGACCAAGATTTAAGGATGCAGCGCGCGATTCCAGTTCCCCCCGGTATTTACCATCTCCCACCAGCACCAATTTAAGGTCTAATCCTTCCCTCACGCAGGTACCCACTGCATCGATCAATATATCCGGGGCCTTATAAAAATGGGCCAGCGAACCCACCGTAATGAGAGTGAAGGGACCTCGGGCCCGAGGGTGGCGGGAAGTGGCCGCAAGACAACTTTCACTGATTTCCACATCCGAAACCCCCACCGCATAACCGGGGCAAGGGTAGCGGCGTTGCAAGGCCTGCTCGGTAACATAGGCGCCTGCGCATGCCCCAGCGCATTGGCGTCTCAGTTGCCGGGGGAACCACCAGCGGAAGAAGGGGCGCAAAAAGTGTCTGAAAGCGCCAGGAGAAAACACATCGTAAGGATCTCCTACCACTTCTACGCCATAGGGGTGTCCTGTTTGCCGCAATTTCGCTTCGATGCTGGTGGCAATAGTGGAAGGGACCCGCAAGATGACGGCATCGCTTCTCCCGACCGAGCTTCGCGTGGCCTCCCGCACCCTGGAGGCAAAGCGCAGGTATTGCCACGGCCCCCGGTAGTACGGTACCGGAGCGAAAGAGACTCCTTCCCCGTCAGCTTGTTTCCATCCTGGCTGGGGGGAGGACATCTCCCGGACCCGGGCCACCACCCGCACCGCGTCAAACACCTTCAGGTAGCGGGTCCAAAAGGCGTAGGGGAACATGGTCTGCGACCACACCGCCCCGTCCGGGGTGCGGTCAAAACGATGTTCCAGAGCCACGACGACATTCAAGGGGGCCTCCAACCTTGGCCTGAGACTCAGACACGGGCACAGAGATGCTAAATCTCACAAAAAAATATTTCATTGGGCTAACACCATGAGGGAGTATCCCCCCAGAATACGGACTGCCAAATCTTTATTCATTGCAAAGAATAATTTTCGGGGGATTCTGGCAAGGACAGTCTTAATCGGCTTGCCTGGGAGTTCAATGGACGATGGGGTATAGAAATAATCAATCAGTTCATAGCCGACTTCATGTAACATCTGCAAAGCTATGTCTTTCGTAAAATAGTGAATATGTCCAGCCGATTCACGCTGCCTCATAATGGGACTAACCCGCAGCAGTGCTTGCACGGACAAATCCAGGGGAATGTGGATTATTTTATATCTGCTTTTCGGTTTAACTTCCCGTAGGAATCCAAGATAGTCTTCTAAATGCTCAATCATATCAATAAGTAATATTATATCAAAGAAAACTTTATCCTCTTGCAATATATCTTTAAGCTTAAAATGAAGCCTCTCGTTTTCCTTTTCTTGGCAAAGCTGAAAAGCCTGCGGAGCAATTTCGTATCCCCGAAATTCGCATTCTTCATCCATATTCAGTTGCAATTGTCGCAATATCTCACCAGCCCCACATCCCACTTCACAGATACGCCCTGGATTAATACCATTTTTTTGCATAATCCGCAAAATCTGTCCCGCTTTCCAAGGGGAATGTTCAACATGCCAGGACGGGTTTTTCTCTAAATATTCACCCTCGGTATAAATTTCTTTAGGCATTGTTCAGCTCGTATCATTCTCGGTCTTATCCGTTAGGCACTACGGTGACCAAGTGGTTGCCTCGCGAGTGTTAGTATCCGCACACCCGGAAAAAATTCCAGTTAGCGCCGTCCAGAAGGCATAAAGGAAACATCGTTTGAGTCCACACCGCCCCGTCCGGGGTCCGGTCGAATCGGTGCTCTGAGGCCAGCACCACGTTCATTGGCAGGCCCCTCTTGACCCGTGAAGATCAATTGGATTACTTTAGCCCTCACCTGCCTGCATAGATGCTTTCAAAGCATTCAAAGAATATCAAATCAAGAGATCCATTAGAATGGACTTAATTGTACTTTTATTAAATCTATAATAATTATTAATTAAGTATTCCCTATATATTATCGGTAATCGTTTTAGTCTTGCTTTTGGCAAGCTACATCTAACTTCATAATGACGTTTTTTTTCATTAATCAAATATAATATTTCTTGGTTGCAATATGATATATTATGTAAAAAAATTATTGCATCATTTATCATTATAACTTTATTCTGATAAATTTTTTTGCTATATTTTAATAAATTAGTGATCCTCTGAATAAGATAAAGTTTTTTTGTTCCAAAACATTGATTAGAATGTTGTCGATATTTGCTTAATGCGTCTGGCAATGCGTATATATCTGAATACAGACTTGCCATAAATGGGATCCACCAATCAAAGGTCCAGGAATTAGGAATAGGAAATAATTCTGATAATAAACATTTTCGCACAGATATTAGATGTCCATAGATAAAATCATTCTTAATGATGAATTCTCCAATGTTAGTTTGATTAAAAATATGATTTATCCGTGATAATGAAATGACATCCCATAAAGTATAGCCGAGAGGTGCTAAATCCTGATTTGCCACAATAGCATTATTAAAAACTAAAACTACCGATGCATAATTAATAAAAACGTTTTCTATAAAAGATAGTTTTTCGGGAAGCCAAACATCATCTTGATCTGAAAAAGCGATAATATCGCCTTCACAGAGGGTCATCGATTTTTCAAAGTTTTTAGAAAAACCCAAGTTTTGATGGTTTTTATAGATGCGAACCGTAAACGGGGCCCTCCCTGCAAAGGCCTCAAGTATATCCACGGTACGGTCCTGGGAGCCATCGTCGCACACCACCAGCTCGTCCGGCAGGCGGGTCTGCCGGAGGAAACTGTCAAGCTGCTCTTGCAAGAAGCGCTCGCCGTTGTAAGTTGTCATGGCGATAGAAATGGTCAACCGCTGGCTCATCTCATTTTTCCCCGATTAAGACCAGTTCTTCACCCAGGGTGGGTTCAAATTTCAGCAAGGTCCATGCGCGCCAGTAAAACCCGGCGGCCCTCAACCCTCAACCAAGTCAATCATAGAGTTCCGATAACATCACGCCAGGAATTTTAATAACTTAGCTTTGGTTGAGTAAATCTGTTCTTTTTCCGGAGCATCCAATAGGTATCTCCAGGCGAGGAAGGCAATGCCCAAGATTATGAACGGCAAGCCGACGATTTTGGTCGAAAAGCTTGGGGCGACAGTTAAGAAAACGGCGCCTCCCAATAATAATGATGCTCCGAGGATCAAGCCTACCCTGATAGTTAAGGGGGCTCGGGAGGTTTCCGACAGGAGTCGGTTCTTCCACCAGAACAGCAGCACGCAGTCAATGCCGACGCGCAATACCCAGGCCAGCGCCACACCGATAAGCCCCAAGTAATGGATGGAGACCCAAATGACGCCAAGATAGACGGGCAATTCCACCAGGTGGAGCTTGGCGGTAAGGTCAGGGCGGCCCATGGCCTGAATGGCGCCTAAGGGCACCCAGGCGATGGCGTTGACCATCACCCCTACTGCCAACAATTGCATGATGGGAGCGCTGACTGCAGCGAAGCCAGGATTTATCCAGAGGCTAAGAAAAGGCTTGGCCAAAACGATTATGCTGACAATTATCGGCACAAGGGCCAAAAAGAGATACCTTACGGCTCGTTGATGCAACTTTGCCAGTTTGGGCCCGTGCCCGGCGGCATAGGCGCTGAAGGCCGGAAACAACACCGGCAACAGGCTGGCGGGGATGAGCAACAACTTGGTCACCAATTCATACGGGGTGACATAATAAGCCACCGCCTGCATGGTAAGCAGCGCTCCTATAAGGAAGCGGTCCATATAAACCATAAAAGGACTGACTATACCGGATATGGTGATCCAGCCCCCGAAGCCCAGAAGCTTCTTGAGATTTTGAAATTGTGGCACCTGGAAGCTGTTCAGGCCAGGCAAAGAATTGATACTAAAATAAAAAAATGCCAGCCAGACGAGCAAACGCGTCCCGGCCATTACCGCGACGATGGGGAAAAGACTCCGGGTAAATAAGAGCAATGGCAGGGGGGCGAGGTAATTAATCAAACTGGCCGGGGTCTTGATAGCGTTGATCAGACCAAAGCGTTGTTGGGCCTCGAGCACCCCGGCTGTGCCGGCCGTGCTGACCACAAAGGGGATTACAAAAGCCAATAAATGAAAAGCTCGACGGGTTTCGCCTACCAAATCAGGAGAAACTTTGAAGACCTTCCCAATCAATAAGGGAGTGGTTAAGTAGGCCAAAACTCCTCCAACCACGCCAAAAGCAAACATAAAAAATAATGAGGTCCAGATCAAGGAAGGCAACTCTTCCAGCTTGTTGAGGGCCAGATATTCCGCGACAAATTTAGTGGTGGCCCGACCAATGCCCAAATCAAAGATGCCGAAGTACCCGATTATAGACCATACCAGCGTCAGGATACCAAACCGTTCCAAGCCCAGTTTGTTTATTAAAATGGGAATAGAGATGATTCCTACCAATATAGGCAGGACTTTCCCCAATAAATTATAGAAAATATTATAAGCTAATTTTCGGTTTGAGAATTCAACCATAGTGCATCAGTGATTAATTATAAAATTTACCCCATGCGAGCCACTTTACTAAATATTTGGTCGACCATCGATAAAATATGCTATTTAGACGCCCTTCTCCCTGATTGATAGCCTCCGAATATCTTCTCAATTACTTAATAAAGTCTGGTCGGAGTCCGATGATGTGGGGCTATAGTTCGGGAGCACGGATTTGAACTTGGCGATCAAACCCGGGTTGTCTCGGTTGATAACCAGAGTCTCAATGTCGTTCACATGGGCCTCCCAGGCGTCTTTGGGCTCGGAGGGGCCAATGGCCCAGCTGATCAAGGGGTGTTCAGTGGGCCGGGGCTCCTCGTCGCTATTAAACAACTCCTCATAGAGTTTTTCCCCCGGGCGCAGGCCGGTTAAAATTATTTCTATGTCTTTCCCGGGAGTTTTGCCCGCCAAAACAATCAGTTTCTCCGCCAGGGTCATAATTTTAACGGCGCAACCCATATTGAGCACAAAGATATCGCCGCCTTGACCCATATAGGCGGCTTGCAGGACCAACTGGACCGATTCCGGGATGGTCATAAAAAAGCGCTCGATCTCCTGGTGGGTGACGGTCAGGGGCCCGCCCCGGGCCAATTGCTCTTTTAAGATGGGGATGACGCTGCCGGCGCTTCCCAGGACATTGCCGAAACGGGTGGTAATAAACTGGGTCTTGGAGTCGCCGTTGCAGGCCTGGACGTATTTCTCCGCAATCCGTTTGGTGACGCCCATGACACTGGTGGGATTGACCGCCTTGTCCGTAGATATCATGACAAAGCGCGAGGTTCCGGCGGTTATGGCGGCTTGAACCAGGTTACGGGTGCCCAGGATATTATTGTAGGCCGCCTCGACGGGACAGCGTTCACACAAGGGAACATGTTTATAGGCGGCGGCATGAAAAATTACCTGCGGCTGGTAGTGCTGCACCAAGGCACTCAGCCCGGGACCATCGTTAACGCTGGCAATCAGGGCCTGCAGATTAAGATCCGGGTAGCGACGCTTCAAATCTAGTTCACCCTCATAAAGAGAATTTTCCGCGCGCTCGACGATAATCAGGGTCCGGGGTTGCAACCGGGCCACCTGCCGGCAAAGTTCCGAACCGATGGAGCCTCCGCCACCGGTCACCATGATTACCTGGTCCGTGATGAAATCCTTGACCCCGTCTTGTTCTATATAAATGGGAGGGCGCGGCAACAGGTCTTCAAGCTCAATGTCCCGAACGTCGGATAGACGGAAGCGTCCTTCCAGGACATCACCCAAAGAAGGGATTGTCCGATAGCGCACCTGCCAGCGTTTACACTCTTCGATAATCTCGTTGACTTGATTCACCGGGGCATCAGGCCAGGCAAAGAGGATTTCCTGGACGCGGTAGCGTTTGATCCCCCGGGCAACTTGATGGAGGCCGCTCAAGATGGGAACATCGTAAAGCCGGAACCCCCGGAACCCGCTACTGGGTGATACCAGAACTACCGGCAGAAAGTTGCCGGGGTGACTGCTCATCTCTCTGATCAAAGTTTCCGCCTGGTCCACCGGACCTATCAGCATGATCCTCCGGCTCTCCTCTGCCGGCAGATAGCACTCTCGAAAATGACGCACCGTTAAGCGGGCCCCACCGATCAAGATAACGAGCATAATGGTGTTTAAAATATAAATGGAAATGGGAATCCTGCCGATATAAGGGCTGAGGAAAAATTGTACAATGATCAAGATCACCATGCTGATCAAGGCAGCCCGAATAATATTACGCAAGTCCGTGAAGCCCACATAGCGCCACAGACCTCGATACAGGCCGAGCCAGTAGAACACTATCCCCTGAACGAGCACGACCAGCGGCAGGGTCCATACCATGGTATCGTAATATTTTTGGGGAATGAGCCCTTCAAAACGCAGCTGATATGAGCTTACATAGGCCATGACCAGTAAGGCGATTTGGAACAGGATCAGAAAGGGCAGCCGGTAATGAACGAGCCACTCTATGCAGCGCTTTAACCGGGAATTATTAAAGAGGTCAATAGGATTTTTCATCATACCCTTTTGATATTACGCCATGAATGGATTGCAGGGACAAGATTCCTCATACCCAGAATTAAAACCCCTGCCAGCTTCATCTTCCATGAATCTCCAGCTTCCTAAGGCGCCCAGGGTGGTGTTCCCTTTTCTGAAAGGTTTGCGAAAAAACCACCTCTCGATTATCTGGGGGCGAGGTCCCCTCCCTCCCCGTGGGAAAGAGCCCATCCTGACGGGATATTGCCCTTATGGAACCTTTAACTAATTTATACCCGGCGGCTCACCCCCCAAAGAGTTCGATAGCGGTTAATTGGGGATAAAAGCGGGCAGCACCGGAGCCAACTGCAGGGCAAAGGCGTCCAGGCGTTTCCGGGCCTCTGCTACATTCGGTGTCGCCGGAGTGATCAGGCGGATAAGGGCGCCATCCGTGCGCCGGCGCCTCAGACCATCGAGGCCCATATACAGCTTGTTCAGGTATTCGCTGGTAAACCACCGCCCCCGTTGCAGATACCAGTAATAGACCACCATGCGATTGCCCATCTGCTCCATGATCATGTAGTTAACCGGCATATCCTTGCCGATCCGCCCGATGCCGCTGTCTAATTCGGTCCAGCCGCCGCCGTTGAGGCATATCTTGGGAGAGTGGACAGACCCCCCGGCCTTTTTCTGCGACTCGTAATACGCGATCCATAAGGTGACTGGGGGTTGACCGGGGTGGCTGAATTCGGCGTTCAGGTGGGCATCGGATTGGGTGGCCTTGACCATTTCCGGGTCGATGTAGACCAACCGTCCATGCCAGGGGCCCAATTCCATGGGGAAGCGGTCGAAACTCTGACGCAACTCCACGGGCGCAACCACGGCCACCCGGCTGGCAAGCGGCCCGGCCAGGCAGACCAGGCCCAAGGCGATGACCAGGTAAGACTCTATCACCAGGGGTCGCCTTGGGGCGGGGGGAGAGGGTGCCAGGGAATCCCGGGGTATGGGCGCCAGGGGTTGAATTTTATTTAATATCCAGTTAATCAAACTAAGGATTCCCATACAGAACACAAAGATGAGCCAACCCGAAAAGGCGTGCCAGAATCCCGGCTGCTGCAAGGCGGGGAAGATCCCCATCCCCGTAACTCTCAAAGCGTTGGCCACGATGGCGGACGGGATTAAAACTATGAGCAGCACGATGATTTTCCAGAGGCGACGCTGGAAGAAATAGCAGAAAATAACCCCCAGGGCAAACAGGGACAAGATATAACGTAACCCGCTGCAGGCTTCCACCACCTGCATCTGTCGGACACCCAGATCTATGACATTGCCTTGACGAAATGCCGGGATGCCCACTATCTGCAGCATGGTGGTGGCCAGGCCGGAGGAGATTAACTGCAGCGGCAAAGTGAGTCGTTTCTGAACAAATTCAGGAAGCGGCACCATAATGACCAGGAGCAAGAGAGGAAAAAGGAGCAGGCGGACTAAGCTCCAGCCTCCCATGAGGAAGAGCAGGCCCGTTACGACCACCAAGAAAGATAGACGGGGTGTGTAAAAATCGCCGGCAATTCCCCCCAGTATGTATAAACTGAAACCGGCCGCAATGAACAACAATCCCAGCGGCGAGGGGCGCCAAAGGAGACCCCGGATTTGAGGCCACTTAAGGTAGACAAGATAACCGCTGACCAGAGGCAAGAGCAGTCCGTAGGAATAGTCTTCGCTTTCGACAAGATTCATAAACAATACTGACAAAACCGGCCAATAGTACCATAAGACTGCCATGACCAACACCGCCATGGTGATCTGCACTAACAGGGTATATACTCTATCTTTATTAGCCATCTATCAATTGTTCTCCTCGCGCCAACAAAAGAATTTATCTCGGAGGTCAGCTATGGGGACGGGGCCAAACACCTACTTCTGCCACTATTAGTGGACGATCTTATGTTTTACATAGGGGGAATATTCTAACTTCTGATTTCGTAAATCAGTAACGAAATTACCATCCGCTCTTTTGGTAAAGTTCATTTTTTCGTAAAAATCTGCGGCGGGTGCATTTTTGGATGTTGAAAGAAATTCTCCAATAAGAGTGGTTGCCCCCTTTTGGTTTGCCAATTCAGCAATGAATGCAACCATAGATTGTTCTATAGTGCGGCCGATGACACGGCAGCTCAATAAAAAAGTATCAATAACGAATATATCACCATCAACTTTAATGATAACAACTCCCACAATACCATTGTCCCCGAAACGATCCACAGAGGAAATTGAAAACACATAAGCATTGGGGGACTCTGAGAATTGGATGATATCCGATTCTGTGTACCGTCTCGTCGTCATATTAAATTGATTTGTTTTTTGTGTTAATTGCGAAATACGGGGGATAGAAAATTGTTCAGCTCCTCTAATCTCAATAGAAATATCCAAGGCTTTCAAATACTCGCCTAAGTTTACCACCAATTTTGCAAGATTTTTTCTTTCGACCTGCGCTTGGTAGATTTTTCCTTTACTCCTGTCCTCTTCGGTTAAACGAATATTTTCAATTTCCATAATACCCGACAATACAGAGGGGATCAAATACTGCTTTTTAGGAAGTTGAATGACAAGACATTGTGGGCATAGCTGGCGAATCAGACTACATTCCACCGGATTATCATCAATCATGATCATACTATCGACGCTAATATTCAATTCATTCGCCAACGATTTAAGATTGCTTGCTTTGTCGTTCCAATTGATTTGATAAGCAGCGAAGTGTTTCCGCCTGAGCACCATATCCGGATGTTTATCAATAACCTCAAACGCATCAGCTTCATTATTTTTGCTGTTCAGGGCCAAAATAATGCCACGATGATAAAGCTTCAACAATTCTCTTTGGAAATCAACGTAACAATTTCCAGGGTAGTCGTGTCCTAATGCAATCCCCGCCATACCGTCTTCACCGATAATACCGCCCCAAAGAGTATTATCAAGATCCAGGACGATGCACTTTTTCCCCTTGCCCAGGGCACTCATCATATAGCGCATAAGATCATTGCTAATATCAATATAGGCGGCCTGCGTGAATGGATTACTCGAAACATACCAGGCTTTGGGATCGTAAATATTATCTGCCCCTTTTCTTGTAACAAAATCATTAAAATCCCATATAAACGAGTTCGGCTTCGCCTCAAACGATTTACTCAATTCTTGATTCAATTTCTGTAATAACCCTATCTGACTATGAAGCCTCTGTGAATCATAAATTCCCCAATATGGAATCTGTGACAAATTCATATTTTGCATGATAACCTGTGAAGATGTGCGGTTATTAATTGTGTTTATCAAATGAATTAAATGCTCAGATAATTGTTCAATATCATTCTCCCATTCAGATTCCTTCTTATCAGCAAAATTGATAACAAACTGAGGCATGAGTTCGTCTATCCTGATCATCAAAAGGATAAGATCGGGATGACTTTTATATAATGAACTTGACTCATCGAGTATCTCTTGACTGAATTGATTATAGTCTCCCCAATTGAATTCTGCTATATATCCCTCCAATAGTAGCTTGAGCTTCAAAAGCGGCTCGACCATCTCTCCCGTATAGCTTCTTAAAACTGCTATTTTTAGCTTTTTATGTGACGATAAATCCATATTTTCCTGAATATATTTCAGATAATGAAAGTAATTTGAGATCTTAAAACCACTCATTTCCTGTTTGATCTCATAAAAAGTTTTCATTTAAGACCTCGCTATAAATCCACCATCTATTGGAATAGTCGTACCAGTAATCCACCGAGCCTCATCACTTAACAGAAATGCAACAAGATTGGCTACATCGGCCGGTTGCCCTATTCCTAAAGGATGGCTGTTTATGATTTGTTCATAAGCCTCTTCCGGCAACGTTTCCTTTACCGCAATATTCATTTCTGTGTCTACATGGCCAGGAGCAATGCTGTTTACCCGAATTCTTCTTTTTGCCAGTTCGCATGCAAGCGACCTCACCGCACCATCGACTGCGGCTTTTGACGAACCATAACCCGTCATTGCTGATGCACCCCGTAGCGAAAGTACGGAAGAGGCGACAACGATGGAACCTCCCTCAGGGGTGGCAATATTTTTCTTGCTAAAGAACTTGGCTAACTCTATAAAGGCAAAAAAATTGATTTCAAAAATATCTTTAATATCGTCGACCTTCATCACCCGCAATGGAAGTGTTTTTCGAATACCTGAAAAATGTACCAATCCATTTAATCGTCCAACTTTTTCAACAATGCTGCTGAAAAGATCTGAATAATTATCATAATTACAAAGGTCAAACGGAATAATAATATGGCCGTCTCCTTTCATCAACCTTTGCGTTTGCTCAAGTCTCTGATTGTCGCGCGCCACAAGACAAACTGTAGCATTTAAATTACTGAGGGTAATGCATGTGGCTCTTCCCAATCCCGAGGACGCACCGGTCACCAGGATATTCCTCCCTGACAGGTCACAAAAATCCATCATTAAACCTCACAAATCGGGGGGCAACAAATATTTTCAAGTATTAAATCAGCCACACCCCAGGAAAGGCCAACCCCAAAACCAGAAAGAACACAGTGCTTTTTCACCAACTGCATTTTGGAAAAGTGATGCGCAATTGTCAATGGTATCGATCCACATGAAGTATTTCCATAATATTCGAGGCTATAGAGCACTTTATCGGCAGGAAATTTCAATTTTCGTGCAATTTTATTTGTCATGAACTTATTTGCTTGATGGAGAATCAGGTAATCAATATTTTCTATATTAATTAATCCATCTTCAAAGAACGATTTAATCGTATTTACAACAGTTGTAGATGAAAAATTAAATATTTCTATACCATCCATATATATATGTTCTAATGACCGTGTACCTCCGTCAGATTGAACCCTGATCTCTCTGGTTTCCTCCGTTGAAGGATAGCGAAAACCACCAGCGGGAACTATCAACTTTTCATATCCCTCCCCATCTGTCATTAAAACCATGTTTATTTGCGAAGCCTGTTTATCTTCACTTATTATCGTGGCAGTGCCCGCATCCCCCATCATGAAACAGACATTTTTATCTTTTTCATAAGAAAGCTTCGTCTGTGTATCCCCACACAACAGGAGTACATTTTTTAATCCGCCACCGCCAATAAATGAGCATGCTGTATAGAGACCATACATAAATCCCGAACAACCAAGATTGATGTCATAAGCCAAAGTTGATTGGGGGCATCCTAATTTTGATTGTAATATACAGGCAGTCGACGGGAGGCGATAATCTGGTGTTTGCGTAACGAAAAGGACAGCATCGATAGATGCTGGCCCCATATTCATCGTTTCTAAAAGAAGTTGTGCTGCTTTTAAACATAGATCAGAAGCGCATACTTCAGGATTTGCTTTCCTGTATTCCAACATGCCCGTCAGCTTTACCGTTTTCTGTCTATCCTCCATACTGATAAATGAGTGAGTGCTTAGATTATTAACGATATTCTTTGGCACCGCTGCCGAGATACCTTTGATCTTTATACTGGAAAATGAAACCTTTGCCATGTCTCAATTATACCTCTAAGTTCGTAAAATTAGCTATCGTTCCCGGTTGCTTTAACAATAAAATCAAGAATATCCCCAACTATAACCATCTTTTCTAAATCCTTGTGACCAATAATAACCCCATATTCATCATCGACCATTGATATCATCGTCAACGCAGCCAAGGAATCCCACTCCTCTATATCCTCGAGGTTCATTTCTGGGGCAATCTGCTCATCCGACTCGATTATTTCAGCAAACAATTTGAGAAACTTTTCCTTCATCCACATCCCCCCTCTTTTCGACCAATTCAATCACCTTTTTATCCTGTTTCGAAAATAAAAAGGCGATTTTACTCCCATTAAAAAGAACGGCTTCAGTCGGTCGCATGAACAACAAATGTCCTCTCTGTTGTAATTCTTTTATTGCAGCTTCAATATCCATCACGGAATAACAAATGTGATGGAAGCCTCCACCTTTACACATAAAATCGTATGACTGGGATTTTTTATCAACAGGCTCAATCAATTCAATCATATAGTTATTCGATGAACACAGCATTGCCAATTTAACCCGCTGTATCGGATCAAAAATAACATCCCTCTGAAGAATAAAGCCATATATATTCACAAAGCGATCGATAGCCTGGTTAATATCTATTACTACGTATCCGATATGATCAATAACCATTTATGATTCTACTTTCTTTATTATCATCTCTTTGAATTTTCCGAAGCTTTCATACATTATGATTATTTCTTCGGGCTCAATATCAATTGAAAATTCGTCTTCGAATCCTGCAATTAATATCAAATGATTCATTGAATCCCAATTCTCAATCTGATCATGTGTATTTTCATCACAGATCGCAGTTACCGGGACCTGAAGAATCGTGGCAAATATTCGCTTAATTTTTTCGTCCAAGATATTACCTTTTTATGGTTTTTGCCGGGTTGCCAAAAACAGTTACACCTGCTGGAACATGCTTTATAACGATACTTCCGGCACCCACCCTAGCACCATTTCCGATCCGGCGACCGGGGATCACCTTGGCGCCTACGCCAAAAAAACACTCCTCACCCACGTGAACATTACCCGTTATTTCAACCTTTCCATTAATTGAAGAATAATCACCGATGACTACATCATGGCCAACGGTTGAGCTGGTATTAATAAATACAAAATCTCCAATAACAATGTCATTCGTTATAATGCAATTTGGACAAATAATACAGCCAATGCCTATATTAACGTTTGTACCAATAATCACAGTCGGATGGATCAAAGTATAAAACTGTGCATTCCTTTTTATCAGGGATTCAGCAATTCTTTTTCTTGTTTGCGTTTCTAATATCGATATTATGAATCTTTCCTGGTCGTTTGGTTGATAATCTTCAATACTTCCTATTATTTGTATAGGATATTGCAAGTTATCCAAGGCTTGACGATTATCATCGATAAATCCTTTAATTTTATAATTATCTTTTCCCCTGATATCGTGAGATAACCATGAAAATATTTCCCGCCCCATACCGCCAGCGCCAACAATAATTAACTCCATAATATAACCTCCTGGAGGTTATCCTAAACCCCTTGAACTCTCCATCGTATCCTGACCCTGCTAGTTGATCCCTTCCCGCTACAGGATCTTCCCCGAGATTATGCGGCAGTCTTGGCCACCGCAGTCAAAAAACGGTTTTAGGAACCCCTTGGCCCAGGGGAAATACCCCAATGTTTATGGTCTTGAAGCCAAATCTCCTCCTCGACGCCATGATAGCACGAGTTTCTTTCATATTTGAAGATCAAGGCTATGAAAGTATCTTAAAATCAAAGTACTGACTCATAATAGGACCTCGTTTACCATGGATGATACCTGCTGTATTGTATCTTGACTCATATGGCTAAATAAGGGTAAAGCTAACCCTGATGCCGCCGCAGTCTCAGTCACCGGCAGGTTGCCGCGGTATGGTCGTCCCAATTCCCGGTAAACCCCCTGCAGATGCAGGGCCGGGTAAAAGTATTTTTTGGCCTGGATATCTTTCCCTTTCAGGTACTCGTAAATCTCGTCACGGGAGATCCTGGCTTCCCCCCCGATAAACAAGGTGAAGTAATTGCCGCTGGATTCACAGTTGGCTGGAATTTCTTGATATTTTACTCCCGGGAGATCGCCTAGTAATTTCTGATAAACCGCGATCAGCTCCCGCCGGCGGGCCAACAGGCTCTCCATATGGTTAAAGTTATGGCGCGCCACGATGGCGTTGATCTCGGGCACCCGGGCCGAAAGCCCCAGCCAGGCAATGTCCGCGCCATCCACGGTCTTGCCGTAATCCCGCATCTGGCGCAGTTGGTCAGCCAGGGCGCCGTTATGGGTGGTAATCAGCCCTCCTTCCATGGCAGTCACCACCTTGGTAGGACTCATAGAAAAAACCTCGGCGTCGCCAAAGACGCCCGAATCGCGCCAAGCCCCATCTTTTTGCTGAAACCTGGACCCCAACCCCTGGGCCGAATCATAAATCAGCCGCACCCCCCGGTCCCGGGCTAACTGCTCGAAGGCCTCATAATCCGGCGGGCAGCCGAAAACATTCACCGGCATGATGGCCACCGTCCGGGGCGTCATGGCCTGGGCTACTGCCTGGGGGTCCAGGGTGTAGGAACCCGGAGTAATGTCCGCAAAGACCGGCGTCAGGCCGTTCCACATGATGGCGTGTGCGGTGGAGACCCAGGTAAAGGCCGGCAGGATGACTTCGCCCGTTAAATCCAGGGCCCTCAGGGCCAGCATCAACCCGGCGGTGCAGGATTGCACCATGATCGCCTCGGGCACTTCCAGCCGGTCTTCCACCAGGGCTTCGAACTGGCGGGTAAAGCGGCCCGTCGTAACTTGCCCGCTTTCCCAGGCCTGGCGAAATTCCTCGATCACTGACTCATAGTCGAAAAGCGTGGGTCGAACGATCGGAATCACGAATGTCGAACCTCTTGAGGTTTAATGGGGGGATGATCTCCACCCTGAAGTGGTAGGCGCAAAATCATAATTGACGCCCTCAGGGCCGTACAGGCCCTCTTGCCTGGCCCAGGTCTTGAGGGTGCGCAGCATGATCAAGAGATCCAGCCCTAAGGACCAGTTGTCCACATACCAGACATCCAGCTTGATGCGCTCTTCCCAGGGGATGCTATTACGGCCATTGATTTGGGCCCAACCGGTGATGCCCGGTTTGACCAGAAGGCGGCGACGCTGAAAATCATTATACGCCGCCACCTGATAGGCCAGGGTGGGGCGGGGGCCTACCAGACTCATCTCGCCGGTTATCACATTAAAAACCTGGGGTAGTTCATCCAGGCTGGTAGTGCGCAGGAACTTTCCCATCCTGGTTATGCGGGCATCATTTGCGGCCATGTTGAGTCCCAGGCCCATGGTAGTGGCATTGTCCACCATGGAACGGAACTTATAGGCCACAAAGGGACGGCCATCCTTGCCGATGCGCTCCTGGCGAAAGAATGCCGGGCCGGGGGTTTCAAGCCGGATAAGCCCGGCAATCAGCCAGAACAAAGGGCTCAATATGATGAGGACCATCCAGCCGAGGCTCTGATCGATAATTTCTTTCACTATCCTGGAAAAGGTCTGCATCTGCACGCATTTATTAGCCTGGATTATCACACGACTAACCAACCCATATGATTGCTCCGGCGAGGTAACACCAATCGATGCCTGTCATGTAACCTGGAATTATGCGGCAACCTTGGCCAACGCCGCAAAAATTGTTTTGGGGCTGCCTCTTCCCGAGTATAAACCCGAAAAGTTTCCTATTTTTTTAACCAAATTGACTTTTGGTGCGCATGATAGCACAAATTTAATAAAAAAGGCATTCTCCTGAATTTTTCGCCTACCATCTTCCTTGGGAGCAGATTCTTCCTGCGTCTGTGGCCTATGAGCCCCAGGCCAATACCGCCCGGTAATGGTGCATCGGGTGAAGAGGCTTCGGCAGACGCTGCCTCCAAGCTATCTTTCATGCTCTGAACCCTTCACGACGCGCCAAGGGGGCATCAATGGGAGAAGACACCGGGGGGACTGTAAAATGCTTAAATCCCCCTCCAGAAAGACCCGGCCCCGGTGGATTTTTGTTCATTAAAATTTTTGGGCAGAGTCGATGCCCTGGGAAGGCACCATGATTTCACAGCGATAAAAAACGGTTTTGACAACAAATTTAAGGTGGTGCCCAAACCTGGCATATAAGGGATGAGGCTGAGGGAACCCAATGCCCCCTTCGGGTTCCTGGTCTGTGGCTGACAGTACCCCTCTTCTCCTGAGTTGCAGTCAGAAATCGGGAACCTAGGCAAAAAGACCTAATGATGCTTGTGGGCACGTCAGGAGAGACCGGCGGTTCACCCCCATGAGGATACCGTTATCGCTTCCGGGTGATGATCTCCCGTGAGGCTATTGACCTGTGTCTGACTGACTCAAGATAAATGCATTCCATCTGGTCAGGTGAGACAAGTTTGCCCATGGCTATGCCGTTCTCATCCGCCATGTACACGCTTTGGTTATCGAAGCCGATTACCCCGGAGATCGCTTTCCCCCCCTCCTTGCTGATCTGACGGCGACCGGAGAAGCGGAAACCATCCTGTTGATCAATTATCAGAGGAAATTCAATCTCGTGAAAACCGGGTGGGGCCTTATAAAGGTTAGAAAGGGGTGCACCAGGTGTTTCAGCCTTATGGCCCGAACATTTTACTATCCAGGTGCCCTTCAGGTCAGGGAAATCAGAACCGGCAAAACCTGCACATGTCAGGGAGAGAACAAACAGGACTGCCGCGAAACCGGTTACAGGACGCATAACTACCTCCTTAAGCAGGGATTTGCTTCTCAAGCCGCAGTGAACGTGCGGAACCTTGGAGGGGGTGCTTCATGCCGGGCCTCTGCAGGAATCACGACTTTTTCTGATATCCTCTGGTATAAGATGCTTCATAAAGATTATCCCGCAGACTTCAGCTCAAAAGGGAAAGTTGGAAACCTTACCGCGATCTTTATCGCACCACCCCCGCTTCCCTCGGTAATCCTGCTTGTCGAAGACAGGTTAGCGAAATCTGGTTTGTTTATCAAATTATTTCGTAATTTTTTTCCATAATAGGGTATCTGGGCCTCTCGCCTATTACGGCGCGGATATCATGCCACCTGCGACAATTATCCCCTCTCCCGGGAAAATGCCGGCTTTCATCCCACGATCTTGCCTGGTCATTGGTGGGGGAACGATTTCAGATGGTGGTGATAGGGGAACGCCGGATTACTGGAGGGGACGGCAGGAGTTTTGCAAGTCACGAATGAGAGATATGGCCTGGGTATCAGTCTTTGGTGTTGTATTCTTGAACAAAATCCATCTAAGAAATTTAATCATCTAATCATGGGTGACCAGAAATCCCACCAGTGCGCCCACGATCATCCCTGACCAGGGATTGCCAGTAATCGCTCAAGCCGTTCCTCCCATACAACGGCCAAAATATCCAATCAGAAAACCCGCCAACGAGCCCACTACTATGCCAATTATCTGCTTGACACCCATGCCACCCACCTATTGAGATAGTGCCCGGCGCCAGTGGTGCTGTGGCCGGGACCCCCGGGCCGGTGCCCATGGGCAGCGACCCCCGTGATAGTCAACATTTTAGTCGTCTTTTATCTTCCTTCTTGATTCGTCTGCTCCTTCCCCCGGAGCCAGGTCAGCAGGTTTCTTGAAGGAACGCCTAGATTTTCTCACCTTCCGGGCCGGTTGGCAAGGGACCCGAGCCGGGGACGGGCTGGTAAAGGGTCGTGGTCTGGGAGGATACCTCGGTTATCTGCCCGCCCCTTTTTCTATTTTAAGCTCCCAGCCCCCCGAATGATAGCCCAGATGATAGCCCAAACATAAAATGGGGTCAGCCAATTTGGCTAACCCCTTGATTTCTCTGGTGGGCCGTCGGAGACTCGAACTCCGAACCTAGTGATTAAGAGTCACTTGCTCTACCAATTGAGCTAACGGCCCGACGGTTAATCTTATTGAATATACTGGCCCCCAGAAAGTTTGTCAAGAGACCCGAGGCGCCAATATCAATAGCCCACAAAGATGTCCCGTGGTTTTCCGGCCTGAACTGCCCGGTGGGTTTCCAGATATTTTTGGCATATCCCGGGCTTATCTTCTGGGAGTATAGGGTGCGGGGGAGAGCGACCCGGTGGCGGCGCGCTCCGGGGCAAAACCGGGGGTGCAGGGCCAAGGCGCCACAACCCGCCAGCCGGTCCGGCCGGCAATCCCAAAAAACGCCCCTAGAGCTGGGACCCTGGGCTCCGAAGGCCACCGGCAGCCCGGAGCCTTCCTCGTGGCGGCTGCCGCCGGAACGCCGCGAGTCCGGGAAATTCCTTGACCTGTCTCCGGGTTATGACATAAATAAGAAAACCTTTCGGGATAACGATACACATGGGTGCCACGGTCGCGACGTTTCTCATCAGCCTGATCCCGCCCCTCCCGTTTCTGCTGGCCGGCTGTCTGCCGCTGTGGGTGGGAGCGCTCCTGGCGGGAGTGTCGGGATTGCCGCTGCGCCCGGGAGTCCTGGGGGCAAGCACTCTGGCGGTGGCCGCCCTGATCCTGGCGGCCTTTGCCGGCCGGGAAACCTTTTCCCCCGGAACCGGGCGCTGCCCCGCCTGGAGGCTGACGTTCTCCGCCCGGCCGCCGGAAATCCCGGCCTATGCAGCCCTGGCGGTGGCCGCGGTCCTGGGGCTGGCCCTCCAGTTCGGCTGGCGCACCGGCGATTTCACCATCCCCTTGGGCGGCTTGGGCATCCTGGGGGGGTATTTCTCCTTCGCGCCGCCCCTGGCCTGGCATCGCCGGGGTCTGGGAGAGGCCCTGGGAGGGTTCTGCTTCGGTCTGCTGCCGGTGGCTGCCGGCCTCTACCTGCAATGCGGCCAGATGCTCACCGAAGTCCTGCTCTACGGCCTGCCCCTGACCTTCACCGGCTTTAACCTGTTCCTGGTCTATGGCTTTCCCGGCCCCGGGGCGGCGCCGGGGCCCCGGACCCTGGCAACCCGGGTGCAACCGGCCACCGGGGCCCTGATCTACACCTTAAGTAATGTTTTCACCATACTCGGACTGGTGCTGATCCTGCTCTTCCCGGCCGCCAGCCTGCCCTGGCGCCTCGGGCTCTGGCCCCTTTTGATCCTGGCGGTAATCAACCAGGAACTCATCAAACGCAAAGCCTACCGGGATGAGGCGCGGCTCAAGCTCCTGGGCCGGCTCACCTTGACCCTGCACCTGGGTATGGGCCTGATGTTCGTGTTGATGCTGTGGCAGAGGCTTTAAGACGGGACGGGCGTGGGCTGCCGGCGCCGGGGCCCGGGCAGTTGCCGGGCGAGGCGCCTCCTGGCTCAGAGCCGGCACCTCAGGTAATTTTATTGCCTGACCCCATGGGCGCTCCTGGCTGGCCCCTGCTCTAAAAACCAAAGTCCCCTCTACGCCTCCTTTGGCAAAGGGGGATTGACGGGGATTTAAAAATCAGCCAGTGGAATGAATCTGCGGCACATGCTATAAATAAGTGTTGCGGGTTTTCGTCTGCGCCGGCACCGGCAAGACGCCTGGGTCACGAAAGATTATCAGGATAGCGTTCACGTGCTTCAGGGAGATATCTCGGGAACGTCACCGTAATATCAACCATCACTATCCGTCATTCAGGGGCTTGGGCTCTACCCGTAAGGCATGAAGATAACCGGGCTTTTTTCATGGTGGGCCTTACGCCTTCTCTATTAACCGAACCTTGAACTCTGAACCTTGCACCATTCAGACAGAGTTCTTGGCATGGCAGCGCACCTGGACCATACATTATGCACGGGCGGCAAGGGGTAAAGGGCTTCGGCTGGTGGGCGCGGGTGGTGGCCCTGTGCCTCATCCTGGCGTTGGCGCCGGGGTGCCAGTGCAGTGCGGCCCAGATTTACATCCCCCTGGGCTACGGACTCACCGGCCTCGTGCCTGGCCTTGCTCATGTCCCCCACGCCCCTGGCCGCGGTGGTGGGGTTCATCGCCGGGGTCCTGCTGGGGGCCGCAGTCTACAATAACTCCCTCAAACGCCAGTTATCGGCGTCCCTGGGTAACGGACCTCCCCATGACCGGTAAAAGTCCGGACCAGGGATTGGCCGCGGTATTGCAGGTCCTGCGGGGCGCCCCGGACGCCATCTCCGGGGAGCGCCTGGCCGCCCAACTGGGTCTGAGCCGGGCCGCGGTCTGGAAGCGGGTCCACCGCCTCAAGGCCCAGGGTTATGTCATCGAGGGCTCACCCCGGCGGGGTTATCGCCTCCTGGCCGTCCCCGACAAGCTCCTGCCGGAAGAAGTGCTCCAGGGGCTCCAGACCCGCGTTTTTACGGGGCCGGTGCACCATTTCGAGACCCTGAACTCCACCAATGATCTGGCCAAGGAACTGGCGGTCCAGGGCGCCCCGGAAGGCGCCCTCGTGGTGGCGGAAACCCAGACCGGCGGCCGGGGCCGGTTGGGCCGGGAGTGGGATTCTCCCCCGGGAGTCGGGCTCTATGTCTCCCTGGTGCTCCGCCCGATGCTGCCTCCCATGGAACTGCCCCAGATCACCCTGACAACGGCCGTGGCCGTGGTCCGGGCGGTCCGCCGGGTGGCGGGGCTGTCCCCGGGGATCAAATGGCCCAACGACCTGCTGATCAACGGCAAAAAACTCGGGGGCATCCTCACCGAAATGGAGACGGAGAGCGACCGCATCCGCCACGTCGTGGTGGGCCTGGGATTGAATGTCAACAACCCGGGGTTTCCCCCCGAGCTGGCCGACACGGCCACTTCCCTGACCCTGGCGCTGGGGGGCGCCTGTTCCCGGGTGCAGCTCCTCCAGGCCTGGCTGGAGGAATTCGAGGCGTTGTACGACCGGTTTTTAAACCAGGGGTTTCCGGAGATTCTGGAAGAATGGAAGGACTATACCGTGACCTTGGGGAGGGCGGTCACGGTGCGCCAGGGACCCCGGGAAATTTCCGGCCAGGCCACAGACGTTGCTCCAGACGGAGCCCTGCTCCTAAAAACCGCCAACGGGGAAATGGTCCGGGTGACTTCCGGCGAGATAACCCCCGGCTCCGGTGCGGAACCGGGGGTCTGAAACCTGGTTGGGCTTGAGGACTATTTTTTCAGTTCTTCGATTTCGGATTTCAGGCGATCAACTTCCGCCTTATATTTTTCCACTTCGGCCTCCGCCATCTTGGGAGGCTCATAAGCCGGGGTTTCGGGTTTCTTAAAAAACTTATCTTTGGTTTCTTCGAAACCTAAATATACGGCCAGAGCGCCACCCAAGAGAAGTATTAAGGGAAGGCCCCCAGCCAGCAGGCCCAGGAAATGCTTCCACCACATGCCGAGTCCAATCAATCCCAGCGCCACCGCGACCAGTCCGCCTACCAAAGCCGTCATGCCCTAACCTCCTTGCCCCAGATAAGATTTCCAGCTCATCGCTGGGTTCGTGCTACGATAGCTTACATAGAATAATATTCTTAGCAGAAAAGAAAAAATTAATCAAGGAGGATTTCAGGGTGAACCGAAGGGTTTATAAGATTTATCCAATGAAATACAAAGGTTATATGGCAAAGCGCCTTGACAAAAATCAGCCCGTTATTATAATGAAGGCAAATTACCCCCAACGGAGTGGTGAGAACTATCATGGCGGAAAACGATTATTATAAAATCTTGGGAGTGGGCCGGGATGCCACTACCGACGACATCAAAAAAGCCTACCGGAAATTGGCCATGAAGTACCATCCCGATAAAGCCAAGGGGGACAAGAAACAGGCCGAAGAGAAATTTAAGCAGATCAGCGAGGCCTACGCCGTCCTGAGCGTTCCCGAGAAGAAGAAGGAATATGACGAATTCGGTTCCCAGGTCTTTAGACAAAAATTCTCCCAGGAAGACATCTTCCGGGGGGGCGATTTCAGCGATATCTTTGGTGACGCCGCCTCTGAAAGCATCTTCAGCCGGATCTTCGGGGGCCAGGGGGGCGGCCGGCCCCGGGGTCGGACCCGCTCCTTCCGTTATGGCGGGCCCGAGGCCCATTACGAACCGATGCAGCCCCCCAAGGGCCAGGATCTCCAGGTGGAAGTGCCCATAACCCTCCACGAAATCGCCTTCGGCACCGATAAACTGGTGAGCTTCACCCACCAGGGCCAGGTGGAAAAGATCTCGGTGAAAATCCCCCCTGGTTCGTTGCCGGGAAAAAAACTGCGCCTCACCGGCAAGGGCAGCCCCGGTCCCATGGGCGGGCCCTCCGGCGATCTCTATGTCAAATTGAAAGAACTGGAACACCCGGTCTTCAAACGCGAGGGCAGCGACCTGTTGGTGGACCGGCGCATCAAGTTGAGCGAAGCCACCCTGGGCACCAAGGTGACCGTCCCCACCCTGGACGGCAAAACCATGAGCCTCAAGGTGCCCCCGGGCACCCAGAGCCATACCAAGATGCGGCTCAAAAACTACGGCCTGCCCACGGCCAGCGGCAAGGGCCGGGGCGACCAACTGGTCCGCATCATTGTGGAAACCCCCGCCAATCTCACCAAGAAGCAAAAAGCCCTCCTGGAAGACCTGGCCAAAGAAGGGCTCTAAGGCCGCTACCGGATTGAGGGGCTTAGTTGGTATTTTTAGACCTGGGGGTCTAGCCCTTGCCCAAAATTCTTCCCGGTTATCCCCTCTCCACCCAACGGAGGGAGAGGGCTAGGTGGGGGAGGATTTAAATAAGCTTTTGCGCGTGAATCAAGATGAGGTCGAGATGCTCACTCCGCCCCATGCATATTTGCTTTTCCTGGCTGCTAACCGCTAACTGCTCACTGCCCATACCGTCGGAGGTTGCTATGCCCCTGGAACTGGCCCCCAAGGTCTACTGGGTGGGCGCCATTGATTGGACCATCCGGGATTTTCACGGATATCTCACCGAAGATGGCTCCACCTACAACGCCTATCTGATTGTCGATGACCACATCACCCTTATTGACACGGTAAAAAAAGAATTCGTGCCCGAGATGCTGGCCCGGGTGGCCGAGATCGTCGACCCGGCCAAGATCGATTATATCGTCTCCAACCACGTGGAGATGGATCATTCCGGGGGGTTGCCCGAAGTCATGGCGCGGGTGCAGCCGGAAAAGCTCTTCTGTTCCCCCCGGGGCAAGGACGGGCTTGAGCCGCCACTACAAAGAGGACTGGCCTTTCGTCGAAGTCAAGACCGGCAGCGAACTGGCCACGGGGAAATATAACCTGACCTTCCTGGAGACCCCCATGCTCCACTGGCCGGACTCCATGATGACCTACCTCAAGGAAGAGCAGATCCTCTTTTCCAGTGACGCCTTCGGGGCCCACCTGGCCTCCAGCGAGCATTTCGACGACGGGCTCCCCCACTATCCTGCGGACTATTACCGGCAACTGAAAAAATACTATGCCAATATCCTCATGCCCTTCGGGGGCCTCATCACCCAACTCTTTGCCAAGATCAATCAGTTGGGCCTCACCTTCAAGATCATCGCCCCGGACCACGGCCTCATCTATCGAAAAAATATCGACTGGGTGCTGGCGGCCTATAAGAAGTGGGCCGCCGGTCTCGTGGAACCCAAAGCCCTGGTCATTTACGATACCATGTGGCACAGCACCGAACTGCTGGCCGAGGCCTTCACCGAGGGCCTGACGGACGCCGGCGTCGAGGTCCAGCTGCACCACCTGCGCCGGACCCATTACAGCGACATCGTCCCCGAAGTCCTGGACGCCGGGCTCCTCCTGTTCGGCTCCCCCACCCTCAACAACCAGATGTTCCCCACCATGGGGGAGTTTTTGACCTATCTGAAGGGCCTGGCCCCCAAAAACAAGGCGGCCGCCGCCTTCGGCTCCTTCGGCTGGAGCGGCCAGGCCGTGGGCCTGATCAACCAGGAACTTGAGGCCATGAAACTCAAGGTGGTCCACGAGGGCTTTAAAGTCAGATACATCCCCGACCCCGAAGACCTGGCCGCGGCCCGGGCCCTGGGGGAAAAACTGGCCCGGGAGAACCTGGGGAAGTGAGGGCCGGGTATTGGGGGAAGGGGGCTAAGGGCCGCGGGCCCTTACCTCTACGAAACTACGAACAACTCCCCCAAGCCCTTACGCGCAATGTAGGGGCGGACCTGTGTGTCCGCCCTTTTCGTTGCCGAGCAGGCCTAGGGTACGCATTGCCTACCTCCGTTTCTTCTGGTTCCCAAGCTGCGCTTGGGAACCGCCTGGAAACACAGCCTTGCTGTGCCTCAGGCGGGCTATCCGACAGCGGTCTGCCTATCACCCGGCAGTTGGTGTAGGGTGCGCACTGCGCACCGTCTTCTCTTCATAGTATTCCAGCTCAACGTGGGAACCAGAAAAATGACGTCTTGACGTCTTAGCGTTAAGAGGTTAAAATGCCCCTATGAAAACCTCCCAGAAAAGAGCCACGATTTACTTTGATCCAGACCTGCACCGGGCCTTGCGTCTCAAGGCCGCGGAGACGGACCAGTCGGTTTCCGACTTGGTCAATAGGGCGGTACAGCTCAGTCTGGCCGAAGATGTGGAAGACCTGGCCGCCTTCGAGGCGCGGGCGCCCGAACCCAACCTACCTTTTGAGGATGTCTTGAAAGATTTGAGGCAGCGTGGCAAAATATAGGCTGCTGATCAAGCCCTCGGCGGTCAAAGACATCGAAGCCATCCCCTTGAAACGCGATCGCCAGCGGGTGGTCGAGCGCATCAGTAAGCTGGCGGAGGACCCTCGTCCATTCGGCAGCGAGAAAATATCCGGGCAGGATAAGTACCGGGTGAGGCAAGGTCGTTACCGTATTCTTTATGCCATCGAAGCTCAGGACCTGGTCGTGCAGGTCGTCAAGGTTGGCCACCGGAAGGACGTCTACCGATGAGCCTAGTAAGGATAACCGTTTCTTCCGGTTCCCAAGCTGTGCTTGGGAACCGCCTGGATACACCGCGTTGCTGTGCCTGAGGCGGGCTATCCGACGGCGGTCCGCCTATCATCTCGTTTCCAAGCTCCCGCTTGGGAACGCCCCTTACCCCGCCAAGCTAAGCCTGGCAACCGTTTTCGTTCCCAAGTGCAACTTGGGAACGAGTGAACGAGTGAAACTTGGGAACGAGTGAGCCTCGATGAAAAATGTCTGATGCCCCTGCTCCTAACCTTGAACCTTGAACTTTGAACCTTGAACTTTAAGGAACCACCATGACCCAACCCAGCGCTCCCATGAGTCCGGCCATCAAAGTCACCACCGGGCTCGTTCTGGCGATGATTGCGGCGCTGTTCCTCGCGGCCGGAAAAGTCGGCGGCATGTTGTGGGCCGGTGCCGCCATCTCGGTTTTCGCCTTGTTCTGCTATCTCCGCGCTCCCGTTGCCTATGAGATCACGGGCGATGAGCTCACGGTCCGGTTTCGCCTGGGCCAGAAGGTTTTCCCCGCGGTAACCGGGTGTGAAACCTTCCGCGCCAGCCTTCCCAGGGGGGTGCGCCTCTGGGGCAACGGCGGGCTCTTTGCCGCCACGGGGATCTTCTGGAACCAGCCCTACGGCATCTATCGGGCCTATATTACCAGCGCCCGCTACCAGGACTATGTCCTGGTGGCCACCCGGGCCCGAAAGATCCTGATCAGCCCGGAAGACCCGGCGGAATTTGTCAAAACCTGGAGATCATCCGCACCCGCGGCCCCGGCCCCAGGCTAAAAACCTTTGGCAGCGGGTATAGTGTGAAGATGACCGGCGAACTCGATTTGGTCCGTTTGCAGGAAGCCGCGGCGGACTTGCGCTATCTCCTGGCCCGGGGCTATCCCCGGAAGAACGCCCTGGGCCTGGTTGGGAACCGCTATGGCCTGGATGAAACCGCCCGGCGGCTCCTGCACCGGGGGGTCTTCGCCCCTGAGGTCGCAGCCCTCCGCCGGGCCAAACTCCGCCGGCTCTCCGACCTCCCGGGCCACCCCCTGGCCCTGGACGGCCACAACGTCCTCATCACCCTGGAGTGCGCCGCTCGAGGCCTCCCCCTGGTGGCGGCGGACGACGGCTGGGTGCGGGACGTGGGCGAGGTTTCCCGGGCCTTCCGGCCGTCCCCGGCCACCGACCGGGTCCTGGACCTCATGGCCGGCTATCTGGCCGACCAGGCCGCCGGCCCCGTTGAGGTCTTCTACGACGCCCCCCTGAGCCGGAGCGGCGAACTGGCCCGGCGCACCCGGGAAATCTTCGCCTCCCGGGGGATTACGGTCCGGGCCGCCGCGGTGCCGGTGCCGGAGCGGGAACTGGCGACTTTCCCGGGGGCCGTCGCCACCAGCGACACCGCCCTGATCGACGCCTGCGAAACCCTGGTGGACCTGGCCGGGGAGATCATCCGGCGCCAGGGGGAGTGGCCGCTTATCGATCTGGGAGAGTCGGGGCATCAAGGGGAAAATTATAGCGTTTGCCATAAATTCTTTCCACGTGGAGATTCTTAAATCCCCCTGAACCCCCCTTTGCCAAAGGGATACTTTAGCAGCAATTCATTATAGTTACCCATTTTTTAAAAAAAGGGGGGGATTAGGGGGATTTGGGGATTTCAAGGATCGGAAAATACTTTTGGCAAATCAGCATGATTCTCCCTGCCGGGCTTTCCCGGAGCGGCCCGGGAGGCCGGCCCCGGTTTTTCGCGGCCCGGGTCCCGGCCGGGAAAAAGTTGCCAAAAGGAACCCCCCAGGGACTTGTCAAAAAAACCTTTTTGGATTATATCTTTCCAAACGACCATGGGCGGTTAACTCAGCGGTAGAGTGCCATCCTCACACGGTGGAAGTCACTGGTTCAAATCCAGTACCGCCTACCATGCAAATTCAAGGGGTTACGGTTTTAAGCCGTGGCCCCTTTTTCATTTCTGCTACCATTTTGCTACCACTCTCCCCAAAAACTGAGTTTTCCAGGCGGCTGGCGCCGGTTATCGGCGGCGTTCACCCTCTCGCTCCCTTTCGCGCCACCGGCCCGGCATCCTCCTGCCCCTCGACTGAGTAATCCCCGATAACATACCTGCTATGATCCGACCCTGATCACGAAGCCAAAAAGCTTCAAGATCCAGACCAGATCAACTCCTTGCAACCCGATGACCCCTTGCCGTTCCCGCCGGTAACCTGGCGTTACCCGATCACCGACATCTGAAATCCTCCTCTCCACAGATGTCGGGGCAAGATAATGAGATCATAGCAACAACTTTTTGCCATTATTGAGAGGTCTCGTTGCTGCCAAGTTAGCCATCCTCGGGGATTAGGCTTATGTCCGGAACCGTGAGGGCCTGGGGGTGAAGCTCCCCCGCTCGCCTCGACCTCTGCATACCGACAATTGATTAGATCTCTAAACCGCAGGTTTAGGGACACGATCTGCACAAGCTACTCGGCTCCCGATAATCATCTTGAGACCTCTGCGAAAGTCTCTTTCGCTATCCTTCCGCATCAAAATGTAGCGTAGGCGCCCTCGCCTGCGCCTAAATAGAGTATAGACAGCCGAGGGCGGCTATCCTACATGAGACTTTCGCAGGGGTCTCATCTTGTGGAAATTAACTTCTTCTTTAGTTCTTCCGAAAAGTTAAGAAAGTACCCTTATCAACCCGGGTTTGTTCTTTGAGCGTCACTCCCTTGCATTAAATTCCCCTATCCCGTTGGGTCTGGCGGTAGTCACCTAAAATTCCCATGAGAACTGGACCAATCCTATCAGGAGTAAAAATATGAACTTTCCGGCCGTGGGCATCCGGCGGAAACTGGCGCTCACGACTCTGGTGTCATTATGGCCACTGTTGCTCTTGAGCGTAGCCTTATCTGTCTCCTTAATGTCGGACAGCCTCCGGCAAGACAATCTCCGCCAGGAAGATATCGCCTTCACCTCCATGGGTAATGAGATAAAAACCGCCGCCGCAAGGGGAGATGCCAACAGCCGTTTCTTGAGCACCTGGCCGGCCACCCGGGAAGCAGGCGGAAGCAAACGGGTTTGTCTGAATAGGAAGCATGGTCAAGAAATAGGAGTGTAGGCAGCCCATGAAGACCACGGCACAATCACCGTTGGGACAGCATAATGACGATTTGGTTATATCCCGACGTCTAGCCGCGGGGTGTGGGATCGCCGCGACCTTGTTCGGTCTGTTGGGTTTGGCATCTTGGCTGAGCGGGGCTTGGGCCATTACCAGCCTCGGTCCCCAATATATTCCCATGTCTCCCGGCACCGCTTTAGCCTTTCTGTGCCAGGGGATTATCTTGTGGCTGCAAGCCCGGGGGCGCCTTATTTCCTGGCGGCGAGGGCCGGTCATAGCGGTGGCAGGCCTGGTGGCGCTGTGGGGATTGCTTGCCGCGGTCGAGTATGTCGCCAAGACCAAGATAGATTTGAACATGGAAGGTTTATTGACGGTCCTGGGGGGTAAGTTCGGCTTGGCGTGGCCCACGGACATTTCTCCCATCACCGGTGTTCTCTTCTTTCTGGCGGGCCTCGGCCTGCTCCTCCTCCTGAAACCTGCTATCGGGAGAGGCGCCGGGCAACTCGTGGTGATGCTTGGATGCCTGGTGGTCTTCTCGGGTTTTACCGGTCTGTTAGGCTACGTCTTCGGCACTCCGTTACTTTATGGCGGCGATATCATTCCCGTGGCTGCCACTTCCAACGTCGCTTTTCTGTTTCTGGGCACCGGCGTGGTGGTTGCTGCCGGCCCCGGTTTTTATCCGCTAAACCTTTTTTTCGGTCACTCCACCCGCACCCGGCTCACCAGGATTTTCCTCCCTCTGGTTTTGTTACTAATACTGGCCCAGGCCATAGTGTATGAAATCTTTGCCAAAGTTTTCCCCCTGCCTCTCCCCTTGGTGGCCGCGTTAAATGTCCTGATCTTTATCATCATCACCATCGTGGCGGTTGAGCGCGCCAGCACCAGCATCGGAGAAGTCCTGACTCAGGTCATGGACAACCAGGAAGAAGAAATCACGAAACGAACCATAGATCTCTTGATCATCACGAATAAACTCCAGACTCTGCTCCAGGCCAGCCCGCTGGCCATCATTTCCCTGGACCTGGAGGGGAGGGTCAGGAGTTGGAACCATGCCGCCGAAAACCTGTTCGGCTGGACCGAAGCGGAGGTTATGGGAAAGCCTCTGCCCACGGTCCCCGAAGAGGAACAGGAACAATTTCATCACTCGCTCCGACAAATAAAGGAAGACGAAAGAAGCCTCCGGGCCGAAATCCGGCGCCGGAGGAAAGATGGCGCCATCATTCAGATCAGCCTCTCCACCGCCCCGGTGCGCGATGCCATAGGCCAGATAATCGGTGTTATTGGCATACTGGAAGACATCACCTTGCTCAAGCAGGCCCAGGAGGCCTTGCGAGCAGAGTCAGAAGCAGATGCACCTGTTGTTGGAGTCCACCGAACATGGTTTCTACGGCATTGACCCGGATGGCGGTTGCACCTTTATCAACCGGGCCGCCTTGGAGATGCTGCAATACTCCCGCGCCGAACTTATCGGCCGGCAACTGCATAACCTGATTCACCACACTCGCGCCGATGGGACCCCGTACCCCGAGGCGGAATGTCCGGTAAATCAGGTCTTGAGTTCGGGGATTGGGGCTCAACTGGATGGTGAGATTCTGTGGCGTCGGGATGGCAGTATGTTCCCGGTTCAATATTCCTCCTACCCCCTCCAGAGTGACGGCCGCATCCTCGGCGCAGTGGTGACCTTTAGCGATATCACCGCCCGCAAGCAGGCCGAAGAGGCCCTCCGGGAAAGCGAGGAGCGCTTCCGGACCCTGGTGGAACTGGCCCCGGATATCATTTACCGCCTGGACGAGACCGGGCGGATTCTGTTTATCTCCCCCGCGGTGGCCCAATTGGGTTATCAGGCCGAAGATTTGCTCGGCAAAAAGTTAGTCGAGATCGTCTATTCCGAAGACCGGCCGCAAGTACCCCATGCCTTTGTGGAACGACGCATCGGCGACCGGGCCATGAAAAACCTGGAAATCCGCCTGACCGCCAAAGATGGCCAACCCCGAGATTACTCTTTAAGTTTGCTTACTTTTTCCTTCTGTTCCCGGGGAGTCTGGAATATCCCGGACGACCAAATTAAGGCCCCTGGGAAGAAATTTCTCTGGACCCAGGGAATCGCCCGGGACATCAGCGGCCTCAAAAGTACCCAAGTTGAACTGGAGACAAGTGAACGCCGCCTCCAGGCCATCCTGGATACCACCGTGGACGCGATAATCACTATCGACACCGAGGGTATTGTCCAATCGTTCAATCGGGCGGCGGAGCGTCTCTTCGGATATGCCGCTGCGGAAGTCGTGGGTCAGAACGTAAAAATGCTCATGCCTTCCCCATACCGAGACAACCATGATTCCTCTGTACAGCACTATCTGCAAACCGGAGAACGGCGGATCATCGGCATCGGTCGTGGGGTCGCGGCGCAACGCCGGGACGGCACAGTATTTCCCATTGAACTGGCGGTGAGCGAAGTATGGGTGGAGGAAGAACGGTTTTTTACCGGCATCATACGCGACATCACTGAAAGCAAGCGGGCCGAAGAACTCCTGGCCTGGCAGACGCGGGTTGATGCAAGCCTGGTCCAATTATCCGCCGAACTCCTCGTGGAGCCGTCCGTAGAGGAAATCTCCGCCCTGGTCCTCAAGGAAGCCCAGCAACTTACCGACAGTCCCAACGGTTTTGTGGGTTATCTGGACCCTCAGACCGGCAACCTGGTCTGCCCCACTTTGACCCGGGATATACTTGAAGGTTGTCAGACACAGGATGGAGAAATCATCTTCAAGGATTTCCGCGGACTCTGGGGTTGGGTATTGAATCAGCGCCGCCCCCTCCTGACCAACACTCCCGAAAGCGACCCGCGTTCTATGGGGGTCCCCCAGGGACACGTGCCGATTTCCCGGTTTGTTTCGGCTCCGGCGTTGCTGGGGAACGAACTGGTGGGTCAGGTGGCCCTGGCCAATGCGCCCCGAGACTATACAGATCAGGACCTAACCGTGGTAAAGCGGTTGTCTAACCTCTTTGCCCTGGCTATCCAGCGCCACCGTACGGAGATGGAGTTGGAGGAGACCAGGGATGCCGCCGAAGCCGCCAACCGGGCCAAATCTGATTTTCTCTCCAGCATGTCCCACGAGTTGCGCACCCCCATGAACGCCATCATCGGTTTTTCGGAAATACTCCAAGACCAACATTTTGGCTCGCTCAACGAGAAGCAAGCCCGTCAGATCAACCATATCCTGACGAGCGGCCGTCACCTGCTCTCCTTGATCAACGATATCCTGGATCTGTCCAAGGTAGAAAGCGGCAAGATGACCCTGGAACTCACGACCGTGGCCGTTGCCGATTTGCTCCAGAACAGCCTGGTGATGATCAAGGAAAAGGCCCTCAAACATCAACTCCACCTTGAGACTGATCTGGCCCCGGAACTGGCCGATCTGAGGATGGCGGCGGATGAGCGCAAGCTCAAGCAGATCATGTTCAACCTCCTCGCCAATGCGGCCAAATACACTCCTGATGGGGGAGAGATCAAAGTAACGGCGAAAAGAGAGGCCGAAAATCTGGTGGTCAGCGTGGCCGACACGGGGATCGGTATCGCCCTTGAGGACCAGGAGCGCACCTTCGAGGCTTTTGAACAGGTGGATTCATCCTATACGCGCCAGCAGGAAGGTACGGGCCTGGGATTGGCCCTTACCCGCCGCATGGTGGAGATTCATGGGGGGAGGATTTGGGTGAAAAGTGCCGGAAAAGATCAGGGCAGCACCTTCATCTTCATCATTCCCCTGCGGCCAGATGGAGAGAGAGAAACCTTGCCCAAAAGTCGCGATTAACTCCGGCTGTTGGCATTACGGGGAAGATTGTTCAAGGGAAAAGGGAAATCGACCGATAGCAACAAACAGGGAAGGGCGCGGTGGCCAACAACAATGAAGATACTGATCATCGAAGACAACCTGCTCAACCTGGAACTGGCCCAGGATTTACTGGAGATGACCGGCTACCAGGTTATATCAGCCACTATGGCGGAAGCCGGCATTGTGCTCGCCAAATCCGAGATCCCGGACCTCATCCTCATGGATATCAAACTTCCCGGGATAAACGGCTTGGATGCCATCAAGCTGCTGAAACAGGACCCCTCCACCCAACATATCCCCGTGGTGGTCCTGACCGCGGATGCGATGGCAGGAGACCGGCAAAAAGCCCTTGAATGCGGCTCGGCGGGCTATATCCCCAAACCTATCAACACCCGGCAATTCGCCTTACAAGTGGCCGGTTTTCTGTACGCCGGGAAAGTCTGAATCTTTTGACAGCACCTTAATCTCAGCAAGGGAAAGCAATGCCCAACCAAGCCAGGCGCATCTTGGTGGTGGATGACTTGCCGATCAACCGAGAATTGCTGGAAGATATGTTGGTGCCTTTAGGGTATCAGGTATTCCAGGCCCCTGACGGCGAGACCGCCTTGCAGATGGTTCGAGAGATTTCGCCGGATGTGATCTTAATGGACATCATGATGCCCCGGATGGATGGTTTTGAGGCGGCCAGGAGGCTTAAGCAGGATGAAGAGACCAAGGCTATTCCCATTGTGATGGTTACGGCCTTACAGGCAGTAGGAGACCGGATCAAGGCCTTGGAGGCCGGGGCCAACGATTTCCTCTCCAAACCGGTGGACCGGTCTGAACTTCAGGCCACCGTGAATTCCCAGGTGCAGGTGAAAGCTTACCATGACCACATGAAAAATTATCAGCAAGAGCTGAAGGGGGAAGTGGCCCGCCGCACGGAAGAACTCCGTCTGGCCCTGGATAACTTAAAACAGGCGTCCCTGGACACCATTATGCGGTTGGCCAGGGCCGCAGAATATAAGGATGAAGACACCGGCGGCCACATCCTGCGCATGAGTTCCTACGCGGCCGCGGTAGCCCGCAAACTGGGACTGGGCGACAACGTGGCCCAATGGATCTTGTACGCCGCCCCCATGCATGATGTCGGCAAGATCGGCATTCCTGAACGCATTCTTCTTAAGCCGGGCAAATTAGACCCGGATGAATGGGAGATCATGAAACAGCATACCCTGATTGGGGGACGCATTTTAGAGGGCGCCAAGGCGGGCTACTTGAAGTTGGCTGAAATCATCGCCCTGACTCACCATGAGAAATGGGACGGCAGCGGCTACCCCCGAGGGTTAAAAGGCAAAGCCATACCCCAGGTCGGACAGATCACGGCCATTGCCGACGTCTTCGATGCCCTGATTTCCAAGCGGCCCTACAAGGAACCCTTTTCGTTAGAGAAGTCCTTCACCATCATCGAAGAATCAAGAGGGAGTCACTTCAATCCCGATGTCGTGGATGCTTTCTTTACCATTGAAGATGAAATCATCTCAATAAAGGAAAAGTATCTCGACCAAGATGAAAGTCTGTTAATCAAGATGGTTGGGAAACTTCCCTAATTGCGCCATAAAACCATCCGCTGCTGCCTGCCCTCTAGCCGCACCGTGGGATCCTGCCAAAATGCTTCGATATTCTGTCAAGATATGCTCTTTAATGGCGGGGTCAGGCGCAGCCGGGGTGGCCCAGCTTTTTGAAGCGCGGCGGACGGGGGGGACCTCTTGACCCTCGGTTCAGGCCGCCGCAGCCCGGGCCTTGACCGCGTCAGCCTCGAGGTTGCGACCTATTTCCTGCAGGAAAGACGCATAATTTTGCATCAGGTTGACGGCATCCTGGTTCAGGGGGTCCCGATAGGTCTCACAGATTTCCAGGCCCCACTGGTAAAAGGCCTCGGCCTCGGCATGGCGGCCCTGGGTATGGCGCAGAACGCCTAAATTGTTCAGCGTTTGGCCCAGGTCCGGGTGTTCCGGCCCCAGCAATTTTTCCTGGATCGTTAGCACCTGTTCAAGCAGATGCCCGGTTTTCTGGAACTCCTCGAAGGCATAGGAGAGTTCCGCCGCCGCGTTCAAATACGCCAGGTTGGAGGGCTGCAAGTCGGCGGCGAGTTGATAATGCTGCGTCGCGGTGAAGTAGTCGAAGTCAGTTTCCGCCAACTGCCCCAGGAGAAAAGTAGCGCTGGCAGCCAGCTTCTTGTTCCTGGCCGCAACCAACTCCGAACCCGCAGTCGCGGCCACTTGCTGATTGCCCAGAGACTGGGCGCGTTTCAACAGAGCCGCCGCCTTCCCCGTCGCCCCCCGCCTCAAGGCCATCCGGGCCAGACAGATCTGCTCCGGGCCGCACAGGTCTTTAAATTCATCCAGCTCTTTATAAATATTCTGCAGCCGGTCCACGACTTCATGCCTCGTGCCGGGAAGGTCGTCCAGTCGCCGCTGAATTCTGCCCCGAAAATTCTTCAGCACCCCCATGAGTCCAAAGTCCATCCCCATTCTTTCGGCGTCCTCACGCAGTTCGGCCTCCTGGCGGACCAGAGCATTTTTAATGCGCTCCAGGTCAGGATCAATGTGAACCCCGTCTTCGTCCCGCCGCCTTCTGGCGTCCTCGTATCTCCGGCTGAGCCGGGTTAAGGTCCGCCGGTGGATGCAGCCGGAGATGGTGGAGACGACAACCCCCAGCGCCACCCCGGCGAAACAGACGACCCAGAGGACGGTGAGGATGTCCAGAAATTTATTTTCAATCAGAATGAAAATTGACTCCAGAATATCCATAACATTCCCCCTGTCTGACTGGGTATGACTGAACCGGATGTCCTGGAGCAGGTTCCCATCCGGTTCCCGAATTTTGTTAAAAAGTAATCCCAAATCAAAAGAGAAACAATTAGGGAAAAGCTGATTCCGGGGGTCGAAATCCATGAATTTGAGGTTCGAGTTTGGCTCCGTGGAGGTGGGGAGGGGGACGGAGAGCAAGCAAGGGCGGCGTAGCGCCCCTGTTTGGGGGTGTACCGGGGTTGTGGGGATGGGGCCAGGTCAACCCGGAGGACAGGCCCTCGAGGCCGCACCCCAACAGCCAGGTCTGACTCCGCCGGGCTGAAATTTCCTTATCTGAGCCGGGCTCCTTAGTTACCCCAAAAATATGAGCTTGTGCTAAGATATTATCAGGACGATCTGGGTCAGCAGAGAGAGACCGGCCCTGCAGGGGTAGGTTTGCGCCTGACCATGGTCCCGCCAAAACCCTGATGGCGGCAAAATCTGGGGCTGGGCCAGGACTTCAGCGCCGGCGGTCCCTTTCTGCCTCAAAGGAGCATAGTATGATCAGCCAATTGACCCTCCTGGTAATCATGGTGCTGAGCCTGGGGGCAGGTCCGGCTGCGGCCAGGCAGACCCCCCCGACGTTAAGGGCATTAAAACAAGCAGTGGTTGCCAAGCCCCAGGACCCCCAGGCGCACTACTCTTTGGGGTTGAAATACGAGAGCCTGGGCCAAACCAAGAAAGCTATCGTCGAGTATCGTAAATCCCTCAGCCTGAAACCGGGGGACGATAAGGTGCTCTCGAGCCTGGGGCGTTTAATGGCCGCGAGTGGCGAGCCCGACCAGGCCATCAAGATCATCCAGCAGGCAGTGAAGCTCAACCCGAAATCGGTGGAGGCCCGGAGTCTGTTGGGGGCGGTGTACAACCAGCAGGGGATGGCTTTCCTGCAGCAAGGCAACCTGGACGCCGCCCGGCAGGCCTTGGAGGCCGGCATCCAGGCCAAGGGGGATGACGCGGTGACCGCGGCCCTCCGCAATAACTTGGGATGCCTTTATGTCCGGGAGGATAAACTGGACCAGGCGGTGGGAACCTGGCAGGAAGTGATCCGCCAAAACCCGGATATGCCCCAGGCGCATTACAATCTGGCCCTCTTGTACTACGTCCAGGGGGACTACCAAGCGGCCTCCCGGGAATTTTTCGCCTTGAAGGGCATCGATCGCGATATGGCCGGCGAACTCTCGGAGTACCGCTTTAGGATTAGGACCTCCACCGATGTCACCCCCCCGGTCAAAACCATGATAACCTTTAAGGGCAGTCCGCTCTTAACCAAGGGGACCATACTGCCTGCCTATGCCAGGTAGTGAGATGGATGTGGCCGAATCCTCTGAGCCCCCGGGGCCGCGCCCCGCTCCCACGGGAAACGAATGCTTCCCGGCGGCGGCCCCTGATCAACGGTCCCGCCAGGCGTCGCTAACTCGCCCGTCCGGGTCAAGTTTTTCCCGGCAACCGGCCAAATCCCCATTTGACAAGTCCGGGGCTTTGGGATAAAAATTCCTTGAAAATACTGCCCTGTTAGCCCTAAGGAGATTCGCATGGCCATTGAAGAATTCCCCCGGATGAAACGTCTGCCTCCCTATGTCTTTGCCACGGTCAATGCCCTGAAAATGATGGCTCGGCGCCGGGGGGAGGATATCATCGATTTGGGCATGGGCAACCCCGACCTGCCCACCCCCCAGCACATCGTCGACAAGCTCGTTGAAGCCGCGGGCAAGGGCGCCAACCACCGCTATTCGGCCTCCAAAGGCATAACCAAGCTCCGGGTGGCCATTTCCGACTGGTACAAGCGCCGGTTCGACGTGGATATCGACCCCGAGACCGAGGCCATCGCCACCATCGGGGCCAAGGAAGGGCTGTCCCACCTGATCCTGGCCACGGTGGAGCCCGGGGACGTGGTGCTGGTGCCCAACCCCACCTATCCGATCCACTCTGCCTCCGTGGTCATCTCCGGCGGGCAGTTGGTGAGCATCCCCCTGGCTCATGACCGGGATTTTTTCGAGGACCTGGCCAACATCACCGAACTGATCCGGCCCCGGCCCACCATGCTCATCATTTCGTTCCCCCACAACCCCACCACCCGGTGCGTGGATCTGGATTTCTTCAAGCGCATCGTGGAGTACGCCCAGAAGTACAACGTCTATATCGTCCATGACTTCGCCTACGCCGACCTGGTCTTCGACGATTATAAGGCCCCCAGCTTCCTCCAGGTGCCCGGGGCCAAAGAGGTGGGGGTGGAGCTGTTCTCGCTGTCCAAGAGCTACAACATGCCCGGCTGGCGCATGGGGTTCGTGGTGGGCAACGAGCGCCTGGTCCACGCCCTGACCCGCATCAAGAGCTACCTGGACTACGGGGTGTTCCAGCCCATCCAGATCGCCTCCATCATCGCCTTGAACGGCCCCTACGACTGTGTGGAACAGACCGTGGCGGTCTACAAGGAGCGCCGGGACGCCCTGTGCCGGGGGCTCCACAACCTCGGCTGGCGGGTGGACCCCCCCAAGGGGACCATGTTCGTCTGGGCCCGCATCCCCAGAAAGTTCCGGCACCTGGGCTCGGTGGAATTTGCCATGATGCTCATCCGGGAGGCCAAGGTGGCGGTGGCCCCGGGGCTGGGCTTCGGCGAATTCGGCGATGAACACGTGCGCTTCGCCCTGGTGGAGAACATCCATCGCACCAACCAGGCCGTCCGGGGTCTGCGCAAAGTCCTGAAAAAGAGCCTGGAAGAACTCGGCCTGCCTGCCCCGCCGGAGAAGTGAAGATCATGGCTGGGAACTTCATCCTCAAAAGCCAAATCCCCTTAAATCCCCCTTTGCTAAAGGGGGACTTTAAAACCCCCCTTTGAAAAAGGGGGGTAGGGGGGATTTGCTTCTGGTTCCCAAACTTAGCTGGGGAACCAAGGGGAGAAGCATCTATGAGGAAGGATAAATCTAAAGAATTGCGCCCGGAATACCGGCGTGAGGACCTCGGTGAGGGGGTTCACGTACTCGTGCCCCAGTTGCACTTGGGAACGCAATTATGGCCCAAGCTGCGCTTGGGCCAGTTAATAACTTGTGAACCAGAAAGAAAATAAGCCGTCGTAGTGTTTAGCCACTGGGCTTTTGGATTTTGAACTGGCAAGCAAGGTTAAGCCTAAGGCAATGCGCCCCGAATACCGGCCTGAAGACCTTGGCACTGGTGTTCGAGGAAAATATTTTGAGAGACAAATGAAACCCATTCAAATCGGCCTGATCGGCTTTGGCACCGTCGGGACCGGGGTGGCCCGCCTGCTCACCGAGCAGCAGGAGTTGCTGGCCCGGCGCCTGGGGGCCCCCCTGGTCCTGAAGAAGGTGGCGGACCTGGACCTGACCCGGCCCCGGCCCGTGGACCTGCCCGCGGATCTCCTCACCACCCGGGCCGAAGACATCCTGGGCGACCCGGAAATCGATATCGTGGTGGAACTCGTCGGCGGCACCACCGCCGCCCGGGACTATGTCCTGGAGGCCATCGCCCGGGGCAAACACGTGGTCACCGCCAATAAGGCCCTCCTGGCCCACCATGGCAACGACCTGTTGACCGCGGCCGCGGCCGCCAAGGTTGAAGTGGCCTTCGAGGCCTCGGTGTGCGGCGGCATCCCCATCATCCTGGCCCTGCGCCAGGGGTTGGCGGCCAACCGGATTCAGGAGTTGTTCGGCATCTTAAACGGCACCGCCAACTACATCCTCACCCAGATGACCCAAAGCGGCGCCTCCTATGCCGACGCCCTGGCCGAGGCCCAGGCCCACGGCTACGCCGAAGCCGATCCCACCCTGGATGTGGAAGGCATCGACACCGCCCACAAGCTGGCCCTGCTCATGAGCCTGGCCTACGGGTCTCAACTCGACCTGGAATCCATCGCGGTGGAGGGCATCAGCCGGCTTAACCCCCTGGACCTGCAGTTCGCCGGGGAATTCGGTTACTGCCTCAAACTCCTGGCCATTACCCGGGACGACGGGCACCGGGTGGAGGCCCGGGTCCATCCCACCCTGGTGCCCCGGGACCACATGCTGGCCAATGTCAACGGCGCCATGAACGCGGTCTACCTCACCGGGGACGCGGTGGGACCCATCCTCCTCTACGGGCAGGGCGCCGGGATGATGCCCACGGCCAGCGCCGTAGTCAGCGACCTCATCGACCTGGCCCGCAATCTCCTGCACGGGGTCTCCGGCCGGGTGCCGGCCCTGGGGTGGGAATCGGCCCTTAACACCCGCCGGCTGATCAAACCCATCAACGACCTGGTGACCAACTACTACCTCAGGTTTTCAGCCCTGGACCAGCCCGGGGTCCTGTCCCAGGTCTCGGGCATCCTGGGAAAACACAACATCAGCATCGCCGCGGTGATCCAGAAGGGCCGGGAAGTGGCAGGCACCGTGCCTATCGTCATGATCACCCACGAAGCCCGTGAGGCCGACGCCCGCCAGGCCATGGCCGAGATCGGCCAGTTGCCCAGCGTCTCTCCCCCTACGGTGTTTTACCGCATTGAGGACCCCCACCTCCACGCCGCCCAGATTTAGCAGGAGGAACGGACCGGGGGACCGGGACGCGCTCCGTGAACCGCCATTCTTTACCACCCCCCATATCACCGGTATCCGTGCCCAAGAATTTCGGGGACGAAGAAAATCGAGATACTGGTCGACAAACCCAGAAAGCGGTATTAATATACAAACCATAGGGTTATCCATCCCCACTCCACAAGGAGAACCTCATGCGCGACTTCTGGGCCTTCCGGACCATGGTCACCCCCGTCATCATCCAGATTCTCTTCTGGATCGGCGCCCTTCTCTGCCTCATCATCGGCGCCCTTATGGTTATCTACGGGGCCACCCATTTACAGGGGGGCCAGGGCCACTACCTGTGGAAGGGGGTCCTTCTCTTTGTGCTGGGGCCCCTGGGAGTCCGGATCTACTGTGAGATCCTGATCATTTTCTTCCGCATTAACGAGACCCTGACGGAAATTAAGCACGCCATGGGGCAACCGGCGCCCCAACCACATCGGCCCGAGGCGGCGTGAGAAAATCAGCCTGGCCCGAGGCGTGAAGTGCAGCCGGTTGCGGGGGAACCAGTCCAGGTTCTCCAGGGACCTGTCTAGCGAAACTGTACCATAATAAAAAGGAGGCAAGCGGCAATGAGAGGCAAAGCAACTTGGTTAGGCGTGGCGTTAATAACCGCAGCAATCGGCATTTTGCTTATGGGCTGCGCTACCGGGCCGTCCAGCGGTCCGGCGGCAGGCGACACCCAGACAGACCTGCTCAAGCAGGCCGGATTTCAAACCCGAGTGGCGAACAGCCCCCAAAGGCTGGCCTATATTCACACGTTGCCGGCCAAAAAGGTGGTGCTGAGTCAATACAAGGAAAAGCCCCTTTATTTAGTCTGCACCGACCCCGAGGCCAAGCAGTGTTTTTTGGGGGATGAGGCGGCCTACAGGCGGTATCAGCAGTTGGCCATCCAGAAGAGCATCTCTGAAGACGAGATCAGGGTCCAGGAACACCGCTGGGACCCCGAGGCCCTGCAGATGTGGGTGAATTCCCAGGGCGGGGGTTGATGGGCTAAGCGTGAGTCTGTGCCGATAAGGCTTCATGGCCGCCATTCCCCCGGCCCTTCTGTCCCAGGGAAAAGAATCTCCAACCCGGAAGCGGCGCAACGACCCTTATGGAGGAGGGACACCGGCGCCGTTTCCATACTGAGGCCCCGGCCGGTTCGGGTTTACGGCGAAATTTTTAATCGTCTTCTGCCCCTGCATGCGGCCCTGGCGGTAACCAAGCCCGCCATGGTCAACGCCCCCGGGGTGTGAGCCCGGCGACCAGGGATGGGGATCACTCCCTGGCCACCCGGCATCGTCCGGGGCAGGCCGAAGCCATGGGACAGGCAGCCGCAGCCAAATATGCCGGAAGGAGATATGTGGATGATAAGAGGGAGAAAGCCCTGGATAGGTCGCGTCCTGCTGGCGGCGATGCTCGGCATCGCTCTGGTGGGCTGCGCCGCGGCGCCGTCCGCCAGCCCGGCCAGGTCCCAGGACGACCTGCTCACCGCCGCCGGGTTTACCCCGCACGTGGCCAAAACGCCTCAAAGTTTGGCCTATCTGCAAACCCTCCCACCCCAGCAGATAGTCAGGCACCGGTATAAAGGCACCAACCGGTATCTGGTCTGCACCGACCCGAACTCCAGGACCTGCTACGTGGGGGACGAGGCGGCCTATCAGCGGTATCAGAACTTGGCCAGCCAGGCAGATATTGCCGCCAGTAAGCGCACCGTCAAGGAGGATCGCTGGGACCCCGAAGCCTTGCAATTGTACATGGATTCCCAGGGGGGCGGGAGATAAAGGGGGCGGGGTTCTCTCCCCCTCCCCTCTTGCGCAGGGCGAAAATGTCCAACCCGGAAGCGAAGCCTGGCTCCGGCATCACAAATTAATCCTCCTTTCCTCCTGCCACCTTGCTTCCCACAGGCTCTACCAGTTATTATTAAAGATACGCCCTGATCCCGGGGTTCCCGGGATCAGGGCCCGCATTCACTTTGTTGCGTAAGGGTCAGGTTTGCCTATGAAATACGTCATTCTCGTCGGCGACGGCATGGGGGACTATCCCGTCCCCGAGTTGGGCGGCAAAACCCCGCTGGAGGCGGCAACAACCCCCCATATGGATGAACTGGCCCGCCGGGGCGAGCTGGGGTGCGCCCGCACCATCCCCCCGGGCAAGGAGCCGGGCAGCGACATCGCCAATCTGGCCATCATGGGGTACGATCCGGTACGCTACCACACCGGCCGGGCGCCCCTGGAGGCCGCGGCCCTGGGAGTGGAACTGGCTCCCGGGGAAGTGGCCTTCCGCTGCAACCTGGTAACCCTGCGCCACGAAGACCCGCACCTCATCATGGAGGACTACGCCGCCGGGCACATCACCAGCGACGAAGCCGGAGAGCTCATTGCGGTCCTGGAAGACGCCCTGGGACGCGAGGGGCGCCGCTTTTACCCCGGGGTGAGCTACCGGCACCTCCTGGTGTGGACCCAGGGGACGCGGCCTGGCGCACCTACCCGCCCCACGACTGGACCGGCAAGGAAGTGGGCCACCTCATGACCGGAGAGGCCCAGCCCCTGTGGGATCTCATCCGGGCCTCCTGGCCGGTGCTCCAGGACGCTGCGGTCAACCGCCGGCGCCTGGCGGACGGCAAAAAGCCGGCCACCTCCATCTGGCTCTGGGGGCAGGGACGCTCGCCCCGGATGCCCACCCTCAAAGAACGCTTCGGCCTCACCGGCGCGGTGATTTCCGCAGTGGACCTCATCCGGGGCATCGGCAAGTATGCGGGGCTTACCCCCATCATCGTCCCCGGGGCCACGGGTTTCCTGGACACCAATTACGCCGGCAAGGTGGCCGCCGCCCTGGACGCATTGAGGGAGATGGATCTGGTCTTCATCCACGTGGAGGCCCCGGATGAAGCGGGCCACAGCGGCGAACTGAAACTTAAACTTCAGGCCATCGAAGACTTTGACGCTCAGCGTGGTGGGGCCCATGCGGGCGGGCCTGGATAAGGCGGGGGGCGATTACCGCCTCCTGTTGCTCTGCGATCACCTGACCCCCCTGGCGCTACGCACCCACACCGATGAGCCGGTGCCCTTCATCCTCTACGACTCCCGGACCCCGGGAGACCGCCCCCGGCCCTACACCGAGGCCGCGGCCCAGGCCACCGGCCTGCTCCTGGACCAGGGGGCCGACCTGCTGCCCCGGCTGCTGGAACGGTAGAAACCATGGGAGGGAGGGCCAGTGGCACAGGCGTCTCGCCTGTGGTCCTTGCCCACCCCCCAACCCTTATAAACAAAGAAGGGCGACCCGTTGGGTCGCCCTGGTTCGTCGGCAAACCATTCCTTTCGCAAGCCAGGGCCAGGCGCCTGGTCCCCGCCCTCTTAAAGAAATCCCGCCGCTCTTTTTAGCCTAAAACCGAAAACCGTATTATTCGGCCTGTTCTTTGATTACTCTGCCCTGGGTGGCGAAGGAAAACCCCTGGGCCCCCAAAGAGCCGATTATCAGGCACTCGATAATCGGTTCATTGACTTTTTTCTCCGCCTGCCACTCGATAATAAAATTAGCCCCCAGCCCCTCCGCTTCTTTCTTGGACTTCTTCACCACCGCCCGCATGGCCCCCAAGGGATTCAACGTAACCGGCGCCGTGAGGTAGCTGCTGACTTTTTTGCCCTCGGTATCGTATTCATCGATACGGGCAATGGTGATCGCCTGGGACGGGTCGGTGTTATGGATCACCAGATTGGCCCGGAGCGGGACCACCATGTAAATGGGCGGGCCGCTGATGACGTTGGCGTAACTCGGGATATAAATCGTTTGGCCTTTTACCAGTTTAACGGCAGCCAACGCCGTCCCGCCGCTGGCCAAGAGCACCAGGGCCGCCAGGCTGGTGAACCAAAACAGCCGTCTCACCTTCTGCATCCGCATCTCTTGTCCTCCTTGAGGGCCGGGGTAAGGGAAAGTGCTAACCGCTTTATCGACGCGCTGACCGGATGGGTTAAAAACGTGCCGGCCGGTTGACCCTTAAGCTCAGCCGCCGGTTGGGACCGGAGCCGTTCCTCTCTAAACCTGGTCCTCGAGGTAGCGCACCGCGTTCTTGAAAATGGCCAGACCGTCGCCGACTTGTTCGGGGTAGGGTTCCCCCCGGCGGCGCCAGGCTTCTTTTTCCCGGGTCCAGGTGGGGTGCTGAAAGGAGGAGATATGGGCTTCGGGGTGGGGCATGAGGCCCAGGACCCGGCCGGTGGCGTCCGTGATGCCGGCGATGTCCAGGAGCGAGCCGTTGGGGTTATGGGGAAATCGGCCCAGGGCCGCGCCACCCGAGGGCGTGGCGTATTTTAAGGCGATCTGGCCCCGGTCGGCCAACTCCGCCAGGACGGGCCCATCGGCGTAAAATTTCCCCTCCCCGTGGCGGATGGGCAGCTCCAGATGGTCCAGCCCCCGGGTAAACACGCAGATGGAGTCCACGGCCTTGAGGTGGACCCAGGCGTCCCGGAAGTTCCCGCAGTCGTTGGGGATGAGCGCGGTCAGACGGGCCTCGGTCCGCCCGGGCAGGCCCGGCAGCAGCCCCAGGTTGACCAGGACCTGAAAGCCGTTACAGATGCCGATCACCAGGCGGCCCGCATTGATGAACTCTTGTAGGGCCGAGCCCAGGGCCAACCGCAGCCTCAGGGCCAGGATGACCCCGGCGCCGTGGTCGTCCCCCCAGGAAAACCCCCCGGGCACCGCCAGGAGGTGATAGTCCCAGAGAAGGCCCGGATTCTCCAGCAGATCGGTGGTGTGCACCCGCACCGCCTCGGCCCCGGCTCTCGCCAGGGCATGCGCGGTCTCGTAGTCGCAGTTCAGCCCGTAGCCATAGAGCACCAGGGCCTTGGGCTTCGGGGCCGGATTTTCGGTTTGCAGTTTTGGGTTCTTGGTTTTCAAATCCCAGAACTTAGTCGTCCCCAAGCTCTCGCTGGTGAACGGGGTTATTTAGCCCAGCCACATAGGGTGCCGTGCACGCCGATTTTGGCGGCCACGGGCCGCCCTATGATCTTAGTGGGCTCAAGGTGCGTAAGACGCACCCTAGGAAAAACTATTTCTTGCTGCTCTTCTTCTTCTTGGCCGTCGTCTTGGTAGTCTTCTTTTCATCCCGTTTCTGTTTCTGGGCCGAAAGTTCGGCGACCTTTTCCCGCTTCACCACCACCCGCTTGGCCTCTTTCCGCCAGGCAAAGACGATGGGGCTGGCCACGAAACACCGAAGAGTAGGTGCCCACCAGGACCCCCAGGATCATGGCCAGGGCGAAATCCCTGAGGACCACCCCGCCGAAGAAGAACAGGGCCACCACCACCAGGAACACAGTGGTGCTGGTGATGATGGTCCGGGACAGCACTTCGTTGACGCTGAGGTTGATGATCTCTCCCAGTTTGCCCCGGCGCCGGGCCAGATTTTCCCGGATGCGGTCGAAAACCACCACGGTGTCGGTGAGGGAGTAGCCCGCCAGGGTGAGGAGGGCGGTGACCACCAGCAGGGTGATTTCGACGTTGAACAGATAGAAAATGCCCAGGACGGCCAGGACGTCGTGGAAGGTGGCCACGGTGGCGCCGATCCCGAAGATGAATTCGAAGCGCCAGGCGATATAGATGATGATGCCCAGCAGGGAGATGATGATGGCCACGATGGCCTTATTGCGCAGGTCCTGGCTGATGGAGGCGCCGATCTCGGATTTGCCGATCACCTTGAACTCATTGTCCGGCAGGGCTTTATTGATAATTTCCACCAGGCGGTTGGACATCTGGCCCACGGAGGTCTCGGACTTCTTGAGCTTGACCATGAGTTCCTTGCCGCCTTCGATCTGCTGGATCTCGGCGTGGCCCCAGCCTTCCTTGTTGAGGGCGGCCCGCACCTGGTTGACGGTGAAGGGCTTGGCTGCGGTCATATCCACCAGGGCGCCGCCGCTGAACTCCACCCCCAGGTTGCCGTGGCCCAGGGAGAGCTGCACGAAGGCCACGAGGCCCATGAGGCACAGGACCCCGGAGATCACAAAGGCGTAACGACGCCACCCGATAAAATCGAAATTGGTCAGCTTGAAAAATTCGAAGAAACTGAGCTTTTTCAGCCAGCGCTTGATCAGCAGGTAGTCATATACCACCCGGGTGCCGAACAGGGCGGTAAAGAGGTTGAGAATTACGCCCAGGCTCAAGGTGACCGCAAAGCCCTTGATGGGCCCGGTGCCGAACAGGAAGAGGGCGCAGGCGGTGATCAGGGTGGTGACGTGGGCGTCGATGATGGTCCAGAAGGCCTTGTCATAACCCCCGTCGATGCTGGCCTTGAGCGGCTTGCCGGCATGCATTTCCTCCCGCATGCGCTCATAGATCAGCACGTTGGAGTCCACCGCCATCCCGATGGACAGGATGATACCGGCGATGCCCGGCAGGGTGAGGGTGGCGCCCAGGAGCGACAGGGCCCCCAGGAGCAGGATAACGTTGAGGACCATGGCGTAGTTGGCCACCAACCCGGAGAAGCGGTAGTAGAAGATCATGAAACCGATGACCAGGAGGGTGCCCAACAGACCCGCGGTGAGGCCTTTTTTGATGGAGTCGGCCCCCAGGGTGGGGCCCACGGTGATGTTCTGGACGATCTTGACCGTGGCGGGCAGGGCCCCGGCCCTGAGGACGATGGCCAGGTCATGGGCCTCGGCCGGGGTGTAGGAGCCGGTGATCTGGGCCTTACCGCCGCCGATGCGCTCCTGAATGGCCGGGGCCGAGCGCACTATGCCGTCCAGAATAATGGCCAGGCGGCGCTTGACGTTCGCTCCGGTAATCCTGGCCGAACTCCGTGGCCCCCCGGCTGTTGAAGTCCACGGACACGTAGGGCTCATTGTAGTCGCCGATGCGTACCGTGGCGTCTTTTATGGCGGCGCCGGTGAGCAGGACCTTCTTTTGGAGCAGCAAGGGCTTGGACTCCAGCCGGCCGGTCTCACGATTGACGCTCTTTTCGATATACACTTCATCTTCGGCGGGAATCTTGTCCGCCAGGGCCTGGTTGAGCTGCTCCCGGGTATAGCCGGGTTTGAGCTGGCCGCTCTTGAGGGCGGCATCGATCAATTCAGGCAGATTGACCGTGGCATGGTCGTCCACCAGCTTGAATTCCAACTGGGCGGTCTGGCCGATGAGGTCCAGGGCCCGCTGGGGGTCCTGGACGCCCGGGAGCTGCACCACAATCTGGTCGTATCCCTGACGCACCAGGACCGGCTCGGTCACCCCGAACTGGTCAATGCGGTTGCGCAGGACCTCCAGGCTCTGGGACAGGGTGCGTTCCCGGAGTTGGTCGATTTCACCCGGCGTCAGGCTCAGGTTGAAGACCAGGCCCCCGTCCTGGCGTTGCGGTTCTCCCACCGCCAGGTGGGGGAACTCCTCTTTGATGAATTTCCGGAAAACCGCCTCTTCGTCTTTATTGGCCAGGGTGACGGGCAGAACCTCTTTGGCCGCATCCCCTATTTTAACGGTCAGGCCCCGCTTTTCCGCCAACACCTTCATGTCGGTGGCATCGCGGTGCAAGGCATTGCGGACCGCGCTCTCCATGTCCACCTGGAGGATCAGGTGCATGCCCCCTTTCAGGTCCAAGCCCAGCTTCAACCCGCGGCTCACATGTTTTTCCCACCAACCGGGGAGTCCCCCGGTGAGGGAAGGGAGGACAAACATAATGGCAATGACGGTGAGGATAAATAAAAAGAGAAATTTCAGGCGGACCGCTCGCAACATGCACCTATCTCCTTAGCGCCGGGGGTGAGGCCAGCGTCGGTTATACGATTTTTTCCCTGATATACCGGTAAGTTATGATCAAGGGAACATCGAGGCTGTGCCCCGCCCGCCGGTTTTAGCTCAATCTTATGATAATTATCGCAGACTTGCCGGACTGTCAAGGATAATGGCTATCGGCACGGTTGCAGCGTGGCGAAGATTTCAGTCAAACCTGCCGGTCAAAAAAGAATTCTTCCTCTGGCAGTTTCAAGGCGGTGAGAAAATTCCCATACACCGCGCCGGTGTCGATCCCGATCTTGTTGGGCATGAGCAGCGGTTGCTTGAACGGCGTATGCCCGAAAATGACCCGGCGGCCGAAATCCGCCTCGGAGGTGATAAATTCACCCCGGATCCACAACAGGTCGTCTTCCACCTGCTCATCCAGGGGCACCCCGGGCTTGAGGCCGCCGTGGACAAAGATATAGTCCGGGGTGTCATGGTACAGTTCCAGGTCCTGGAAAAACTGGGCGTGATCCGCCGGTAAGGTCAGGCTTTCCCGGTCGAGGCCCACCCAGTCATCGCCCCAGTAGTCTTCCAGGGTTGCGATGCCGCCGTTGAAAAGAAACATTTCCCCCGGGCCGCCCGCCAGGAAGTCCAGGAACATGGCTTCGTGGTTGCCCTTGAGGCAGATGATCTGCCCCGCCGGGGCCTGCTCCTTCAGGCGGATGATAAAATCCACCACCCCCTTGGACCGGGGGCCCCGGTCGATATAGTCCCCCACGAACAACAATCGGTCTTTGGCAAGATCCACGTTGATCTGGTCCAGGAGGCGTTCCAGGGATTCCAGGCTGCCGTGGATATCCCCGATGGCGTAAAGGTCAGCACTCATGTGAATCCTTCCGGGGTTCGTAGGGGAGCACCCATATGTGCCCCTTGAGGACGGACACGCAGGTCCGCCCCTACAATGCCATTGCGCTCACAACCACCGAAACAATTTTTCCCGCCGGTCCAGCCGGGTGAGGCCCGCCTCCCTGGCCAGACTTTGAGCTTCCTCGTACTCCGAGGCCGGTCAAAAACTTGCCCAGGGAGGGGTGCTCCCCGGCCCGGCCGCAGGGCCGGTACTGCCCCATGACATTGACATAGGTGCCGGGCGAGACTTCCCGGGCCAAAAATCCCATGATCTCCCGGGTGCCGGCCAAACCGTCGGGCAGCACCAGGTGCCGCACCAACAGGCCCCGGCGGGCCACCCCCGATTCGTCCACTGCCAGGTCCCCCACCTGGCGGTGCATCTCCCTGACCGCCTGCCGGGCAATGTCGGGATAGTCTTCCGCCTGGCACAAATCCTGGGCCACCTGGGGGTCCCAAAACTTGAAGTCCGGCATATAAATATCCACCACCCCGTCCAGGAGCCGCAACGTCTCCAGCGCGTCATAACCCCCGCTGTTGTAGACCAGGGGGACGGTGAGGCCGCCCGCGATGGCCGCCGGCAGGGCCGCCAGGATCTGGTAAACCTGGTGGCTGGGGGTGACGAAATTGATATTGTGGCAGCCCCGCTTCTGGAGAATGAGCATCATGGCGGCCAAATCCGCGACGCTGACCTCCTCCCCTTCCCCCCCGTGGCTGATCTCGTAATTCTGACAAAAAATACAGTACAGGTTGCAGTGGGTAAAAAAAATCGTGCCGGACCCCCGGCTTCCCACCAACGGGTCTTCCTCGCCGAAATGGGGCGCATAGGACGACACCACGGGCAAATCGCCGGTGCGGCACACCCCCAACTCCCCGTGATGCCGGTCCACCCGGCAGTTCCGGGGACAGAGCGTGCATTGGCTCAAGATGTCATAAGCCGCGGCAATCTTTTCCTTGAGCAATCCCTTTTGATCAGTCTCCACGTAACTTGGAACAAAATGTTCCATAAACTAAATCTCTTTTTCTATAACATATTCAACAGGTTATCTTTAAGATGTACTACAGCACAGCCTCAATATATTTCCGCATCTATCTTGGGAGGCACACCCAGGGTAACCTTCAGGATGACACCGGTCATTTTCAAATCTAAGCACTCCCAAATCTGCCTTGTCAAAACCAGAGCTTTTAAGAGTGCAGCCAAGAGAGCCTCCCCCTGATACTCTTCGATCAACTTATTGAGCTCGTCTGTATGAATGTTCTCAATTGAGCCCAAAATTGAGGTCTGGACCGTCGGAGGTAAGCCCGTTTCAACTTTAAGCTTTCCCACAGTAAATCCAAATGTCTCCAGGACCTTAAGGGCCTTTTTATAGTCCTCAAGCCATTCATTCATCTTTCCCAGGCCCACACAAATTAGCTCTTCCTTCCCTTTCTTGAAAATATCCTTAAGGTCCATTTTGCACTCCTTCATTTACTTCATTGCTTACCGGCCCCCTCCCCTACCACTCCTCCACTTCGGCCCGCCAGGGTTCCAGGAGACCCCGGGGAATGTCGGCGATGAACCGGGACGGCGAGTTGACGGTCATGCCGAATTGCCGGCTATACCCGATACTGGGAAAAATCACCGCCAGGTAGTTCCGGGCCCTGGTCGCGGCCACGTACATCAGGCGGCGCTCCTCCTCCATTTCCTCGTCCCGTTCCTGGGAATAGAAGCCCGGGAAGCGGCCTTCCGCGGCCCAGATGACAAAGACCGCGTCCCACTCCAGCCCCTTGGCGGAGTGCACCGTGGACAGGGTCAGGTAGTCGTCCGTGGGCGTCACCACGTCCGCCAGGCTGCTGGGGGGCTCCAGGGTCAGGTCGTTGAGGAACGTCTGCAGCTCCTTATAGCGGGCGGTGATGGTCAGGAGGTGTTCCAGGTCCTTCATGCGCTTGGGATAGTCGTCATACCGGGCCTTGGCCAGGGGCTCGTAATAGGCCAGGGCCTGGTTCATCCGGGTCATCAGGGTCTGTCCCGGTCCGTCCAGGGTTTCCATGAGCCCCGCCAGGTCCTTGAGCTCCTGGGGGCGGCGCTGACTGCGGAGCCAGGTGATCCCCGCCGGGAGGTCAAAGCCGCCCTGCACCTGGGCATTGAACTTGTTGCAGGTGGCCCGCCCCACCCCCGGGACCAGGAGGAGCAGCCGGTTCCAGCTCATGGTATCCTTGGGATTGGCCACCACCCGGAGATGCGCCAGGAGGTCCTTGATGTGGGCGCTCTCCATGAATTTGAAGCCCCCGAACTTCATGAAGGGGATACCCATTGCGCACCAGTTCGATTTCCAGGTCGAAGGAGTGGTACCCGGCCCGGATAAGCACCGCCATCTGGCTTAAGGGGGTGCCTTCCTCCCGGAGGGCCTGCACCTGGGCCACCACCAGCTTGGACTGCTCGTTCTCCGTCGCCGCCCGGAAGAGCCGGGGCCGCGTGCCGTCGGCCCGGCGGGTGAACAGGCACTTGGTGTACTTGTCCCGGGCCCCGGCGATGATGGCGTTGGCCAGGTCCAGGATGGGCTGGGTGCTGCGGTAATTCTCCTCCAGCTTGATGACCCGGGTGCCGGGGAACAGGTTGGGGAAATCCATGATATTGCGGAAATTCGCCCCCCGGAAAGAATAGATGGACTGGGAGTCGTCCCCCACGGCCATGACGTTCTTGTGGGAATAGGCCAAAAGCTGCACCAGCTCGGCCTGGAGCCGGTTGGTGTCCTGGTATTCGTCCACCATCAGGTAGCGGAAGCGGTTGGACAGGTGGCGGCGCACGTCCTCGTGCTCAATTAACAGGCGCCGGCCTTCCAACAGCAGGTCGTCGTAGTCCAGCAGGGCGTGGCGGCGCTTTTCGTCCTGGTAGGCCGCGGCCATTTTGGCCAGGTGGTCCCGCTGCTCCAGGAACTGGGGGTAATCACGGCTCAGCAGAAAATCCAGGGACAGGTCCTTGTTGACCATCGCCCCCAGGATCTCGCCCATGGTCTCTTTCCGGGGAAACGGCCCGGACAGCTTTTTAAAGCCTAACCGCTCCTTGAGCAAGTTCAGCAAATCGCCCTGGTCGGCCCGGTCCATGACCGTAAAGCCCTTGGGGTACCCCAGGCGCTCGCCGTACTGGCGCAGCCAGAGGTAGCAGATGCCGTGGAAGGTGCCCCCCACCACCTGGCCCAGGGCCTGGTTCAACAGCTGCACCGCCCGGGTGAGCATCTCCCGGGAGGCCTTGCGGGTGAAGGTCAACAGCAGAATGGCCCCGGGGTCCACCCCGTGCTCCACCAGATAGGCCAGGCGGTAGACCAGGGTCCGGGTCTTGCCGCTGCCGGCCCCGGCAATGACCAGGATGGGCCCCTCCAGCGTGGTCACCGCCTCGTACTGCGCCGGGTTGAGCTCCTGCTCGTAATCAATCCGCCGCGCCGGGGGCTCGAAAGGTTCGGGTTTAAAGATATAGGGCATATGTCTATATTCGGGGAGGGGCAAAGACTTCGTGAGCGCCGTCCCGCCATCCCTTACAGGGGGTGGGAGAGGAGTTTAGGTAGGGTCGCACTGCGCACCATGTATGGTTAGCATTTGCCCTACATACCCTTTTTATGGTGGCGCCGGCTTCCAGCCGGTGCGTCGCCTGGCAAAGATCGCGGCCGCCGGGGACAGAATGAGTTTTTCAATTAAGTTATGGTTGACCTTACAAAACTGTTCACCGCTTACTGCTCACTGCTCACCTTCCCCTCAAAATATTCCACAATCGCCGCGGCCAGGGCCGGGATGGTGAACGCCGCCGGCTCGATTTGGGGCGTGATGCCGTATTCCGCCAGCGTCCCGGTGGTGATGGGGCCGATGGAGGCCACGGTGCCCCGGGCGGCCAGTTGCTGAAAGGCCTCTTTGCCCACCAGCCCGGCGAAGTTGTGCACCGTGCTCGAACTGGTGAAAGTGAGGATATCCACTTGTCCCGACTCCAGCACTTCGGCGGCCTCCGGGGGCACGGAGGCCGGCGGCCGGGCCCGGTACACCGGCACCACGTCGACTTTAACCCCCAGCTGGGCCAGGCCTTCGGGCAGCACGTCCCGGGCCTGCTCGGCCCGGGCCAGGAGGATGCGCCTCCCGCCCAACAATTTCGGCTCCAGGACTTCCAGCAGCCCCTCGGCCTGGAAGGTTTTCGGCACCACATCCGCCACCAGGCCATAGCCCCTCAGGGCCTCGGCCGTGGCCGGGCCGATGACTGCCAGGCGAACCCGACCCAAAACCCGGACATCCTGTCCCATCTGAAAGAGCCGGTCCATAAAGGCGCGCACCCCGTTGGCGCTGGTGAAAATCACCCACTCATAGCGCGACAGGTGCTGCAGGGCCGCGTCCAGGGGCGCAAAATCGGCAGGGGGGATAATCTCGATGGTGGGCACCTCCAGGCACCGGGCCCCGGCGGCGTTGAGCAGCTCCACCAGCCGGGACGCCTGGTCCCGGGACCGGGTCACCACCGCGGTTTTGCCCCACAGGGGCCGGGTTTCCCACCACTTCAGGGTTTCGGCCAGTTCCACCACGCCCCCCACCACCAGGACGGCCGGCGGCTTGATGCCGGCCTCCCGGGCGCGCTCGGCAATGGTGGCCAGGGTCCCCACCACGGTGCGTTGAGCCAGAGTCGTCCCCGATTGAATCACCGCCGCCGGGGTGTCCGCCGCCCGGCCCGCCTCTATGAGCCGCCGGCAGTTTTCCCCCAGGTTTTTCACCCCCATGAGGAAGACCAGGGTCCCGGGGTTTTGCCCCAGGGCCGCCCAGGGAATGGTGCTGGCCTCCTTGGTGGGGTCTTCGTGGCCGGTGATGAAGGTCACCAGGGTGGTGTAGCGCCGGTGGGTCACCGGGATGCCGGCGTAGGCCGGCACCGCCACCGCCGAAGTCACCCCGGGGACCACCTCGAAGGGGATGCCGGCCGCGGCCAACTCCTCCGCTTCTTCGCCGCCCCGGCCAAAGACAAAGGGGTCGCCGCCCTTGAGGCGCACCACCGTGAGCCCGGCCCGGGCTCTGGCCACCAACAGCTCGTTGATGCCGCCCTGGGGCACCGCGTGGGCCCCGGCCTTCTTGCCCACATAGAGCAGTTCAGCCCCCGCCGGGGCTTCTTTCAGAAGTTCCGGACTGGCCAGTTGGTCATAGACCACGACGTCGGCCCGGCGCAATAACGCCAGACCCCGCACCGTGATCAACCCCGGGTCGCCGGGCCCGGCCCCTACCAAGTAAACCATAACGTTATCTTACCATAATTTTTGCGGGGCTGGGACTGAGCCCCGCCCCGCCAGAGACCAGATGCGCAGATGGCCAGGGTTCCACGAGAGTCCCCTGCCCTCCCCTCAGACTCCCCCGATAGCGTCCTGTAGGGGCGGACCTGCGTGTCCGCCCTCCTCGCCAGGGCGTTCAAGACCGGTGAGACCATAGGGAGGATTATATCCCCGACGCTCAATGGCAGGTCTTGCAGCCCCGGTGCTGCTCGATGGACTCCACCACGCCCCGGTATTTTTCGTGGATCATCCTCCGGTCGAACTCCTGCATCCGGGCCAGCAGGTCGGCCTGCTCGGCCTCGCTGAAATAGGTCATGCACGGGATAAAGAAATGTTGGTCCTCTTTCTCGATGTGCTTGGGATAGAACTCCACCAGTTTGCCCATATGCTCCATGAGCTCGTCCAGGGCCCCGGGTTTTTCCAGGAGATAGCCTTCCTTGGCCTTGACCAGGCCGGCGGTGGCCTCCCGGGCCCAGACATGCTCCTGGATCAATTCATCCACGAGCTTCCGGTGCTCCGGGGACAGGTCCTTCTCCGCCAGGGCCTTGAACAGGAGGTCTTCCTCCTTGCCGTGGTGGCAGCGGTCGGCATAGGTGTGGATGAAATCCACCGCCGTGTCGATGAACACCGGGTCCACGAAGGCAAAATCCGGGTCCACCTCGATATTAGCCTTGATCCGCGCAAATTCCTGCGCCATCAGGTGCAGCAGGCGCTCAATCAGGCGGTGTTCGATCATTAAAGGTCCGATGGGTTGCATGGACTTTCAATCCTTTTAAGAGTAACCGCCGATGAACGCCGATAAACGCGGATAATAATCTCGCGTCCATCGGCGTTTAATCGGCGGCTCAGATTTTGATCAGCTCGTACTCCCGGCTTCCCAGGCCCAGTTTTTCGGCGTACTCCAACTGGATGGGCCAGTCCACCTGGGGATAAATCTCCTTGAACTTGTCGGAGCCGGGACTCAGATTTTGGAGACAGGAGCCGGCCAGTCCGGGGCTCGCCAGCACCAGGTCGGCGCAGGCCTGGTCGATGGCCACCGGGTCCCGGGAGGCCACAATGCCAACGTCCCCCACGATGGGCAGGTCGTTGTGGCCGTAGCAGTCGCAGGCCGGGGACACCTGGGTGATGAAGCTGATGAACACGCCCCGGTCTTGCTTGGTCTGCATAACGCCGTGGGCATACTCCATCATCTTCTTCAAAAACACCGGGATGGATTCGTTCCACTGGATCTGGATGTTGCCGTAGGGGCAGACCAGGATGCACTCGGCGCAGCCGACGCATTTTTTGGGATCGATGACCGCCTTTTCCGTCTCCAGGTTGATGCTGATGGCCTCCTGGGCGCAGTGGGCGATGCAATCGCCGCAGCCGGTGCATTTCTTTTCGGTCACCTTGGGGGCGATGTTGGAGTGCTGGGAGAGTTTTCCTTTGCGGGAGGCGCAGCCCATTCCCAGGTTCTTCAGGGCGCCGCCAAACCCCGAGAGTTCGTGCAGCTTGAAATGGGTCAGGGTCACCAAGCCCTCCGCCTCCACGATGGCCTCGGCCAGAAACACGGACTTGAACTGCTCCTGGTTGATTTCAACCTCGACTTCAGCCTTGCCGGTGAGGCCGTCGGCGATGACCAGCGGCGCCCGCACCACCGCGTAGGCGAAGCCGTTTTCGATGGCGGTGGTGAGATGGCTGACAGACTCGCTCCGGGTGCCCACGTACACCGTGTTGGCGTCGGTGAGGAAGGGCCGCCCCCCCGAATCCCAGATATTGTCCACCACCTGGCGCACGTAAATGGGCCGGATGAAGGCGGCGTTGCCCTTCTCGCCGAAATGGAGCTTCACCGCAATCAGCGGCCGCTTCTTCCGGCGCTGAATGATGCTCTTGATATCCAGGGCCTCCAGCAGACGGCCAAACTTCTTAAAATTGGGCTCCTTGGCGGAGGCCCGAAGGTCCATGAAATAAACCGGACTGGGCATGAATTACCTCCCATCAGGATCAGGGGTCAAGGGCAAGTTAATGCGCCCAAAAGATTTCTTATACTTTCAATACAGAGTTGCATGAACATAATGATCCGTCATCCCCCGCCGCAAGGCCCTGGCGCTCTGACTGGGCATTGCCACCCCTCACCCCAGCTCTCTCCCCTCTCAGGGGAGAGGGGGAAAAACCAAAACCTTTCGCCAAGTTATAGTCTTGCCTCCCAGACTACCCTTCCCCCCCACAATAATAGTAGAGCGCACCTTACGAGCCATTACCGTACTTTAAACGGCATAGATGGTGCGTAGGACGCACCCTACGAAAAACTATGCGGACCAGAAAGATTGGTGGGCCATTCCCACCCGACATTGCCGCAGGCTCAAGCCTGCGGCTCCTTTTTATCGTCGGCGAAACCTGGCCCCTGCTCCCTTACTTATCATTATTCACTGCTCACCGCTCACCGCTCACCTACATCTCCTCCCACACCACCTTGCCTCCCACGATAGTCATCACCGCCTTACCTTGCAAGCTCCAGCCGTGAAAGGGGCAGTTGCGGGATTTGGAGGCGAAGCGGTTGGCATCCACGGTCCAGGTGCGGTTGAGGTCCATGAGGGTGACGTCCCCGGGGCTGCCGACGGCCAGGGTCCCCCCGGGGACCCCCAGGATGCGGGCCGGATTCGTGCTCATTTTGGCCACCAACTGGCTGAGGCTGAGGACCCCGTCGTGCACCAGTTTGAGGCTTAAGCCCAGGGAGGTTTCGAGGCCGATGAGCCCGAAGGCCGCGGCCTCGAATTCCAGGTCTTTTTCCAAAGAGGTATGGGGGGCGTGGTCGCAGGCGATGGCGTCCAGGGTGCCGTCGGCCAAGCCTTCTTTAATAGCCGCGACGTCGGTGGCGGTACGGAGCGGCGGGTTGACCTTGGCAAAGGTATCATAGCCCCGGACCGCCTCATCCGTCAGGGAGAAGTAGTGGGGTGCGGTCTCGGCGGTGACGGTGAGGCCCGCGGCCTTGGCGGTGCGGATCAGGGCCACGCTGCCGAAGGCGCTGACGTGGGCGATATGGAGACGCCCGCCGGTGAGTTGGAGCAGGGCCAGGTCCCGGAAGATCATAGTTTCTTCGGCCGCGGCCGGGATCCCCCTTAAGCCCAGTTCCAGGGAGACCCGGCCCTCGTGCATTACTCCGCCCCCCCTGAGGTCCAGATCTTCTTCGTGGGCGATGAGGGGCACCTTGAAAGTCCGGGCATACTCCAGGGCCCGGCGCATGAGCATGGGATTCATCACCGGGTGGCCGTCGTCCGAGAAAGCCACCGCCCCGGCGGCCTTCTGGTCGCCGTACTCGCTCAAGGTCTGGCCCAAAGAGCCCATGGAGATGGCCCCCACGGGGTAGACCCGGGCAAGTCCCGCCGCCCCGGCCGCCTCGAGGATGAAGCGGGTGATTGCCGTGTTGTCGTTCACCGGGCGGGTGTTGGGCATAGCGGCCACCGCGGTGAAGCCGCCGGCCACCGCGGCCTGGGTCCCCGTCAGGATGGTCTCCTTGTACTCTTCCCCCGGCTCCCTAAGGTGGACGTGCATGTCGATGAGGCCCGGGGTCACCACCAGGTTTTGGGCGGCAATCACCCGGCGCCCCTCGGCGGGGATGGTTCCGGGGGCCTCCAATGCGGCAATCCTGCCACCGTTCGATCAAGAGGTCCCGGGGCTCCGCAAACTCCTGGGCGGGGTCGACCACCAAACCACCTTGGATCAGTAAGCTCACGCTTTTTCTCCTCCAATCAAGAGGTAGAGCATGGCCATGCGCACCGCCACGCCGTTGGTCACCTGGTCCAGGATGACGGAATGGGAGCCGTCGGCCACCTCGGGAGAGATCTCCACTCCCCGGTTCAAGGGGCCGGGATGCATGATGATCACGTCGGGTTGGGCCAACTCCAGGTGCCGGGGGGCCAGCCCGAAGTAGCGGCTATACTCCCGCAACGTCGAGAGGAACATCTGCCCCATGCGTTCCAGTTGCAATCTCAGCATCATGATGACGTCGGCGCCCGCCACCGCCTCCTCCAGGGAGCAGGTAACCCTGGCCCCCAGGGACTCCAGGTGCGGCGGCAGCATGGTGGCCGGGCCCGCCACCGTAACCTGGGAGCCCATCTTGATAAAGGCCTGGATGTCGGAGCGGGCTACCCGGGAGTGGGCGATGTCGCCGATGATGGCCACTTTCAAGCCGTCCAGGCGCCCCTTGGCTTCCTCCACGGTGAGCAGGTCCAGGAGGGCCTGGGTGGGGTGCTCATGGAGGCCGTCCCCGGCGTTGATGACCCCGCACTTGAGACGCCGGGCCAGGAAATGGGGGGCGCCGCTGGCGGGATGGCGAATCACCAGCAGGTCCGGCTGCATGGCTTCGAGATTGTGGGCGGTGTCCATCAGGGTTTCGCCTTTGACGGCGCTGGAGGCCGCCACCGTCAGGTTGAGGGTGTCGGCGCTGAGGCGCTTGGCCGCAATCTCAAAGGACATGCGGGTCCGGGTGCTGGGCTCGTAGAAGACCGTCACCACGGTTTTGCCCCTGAGGGTGGGGACCTTTTTGATGGGGCGGGCCGAGATCTCTTTCAAGGACGCGGCGGTGGCCAGGATATGGCGAATCTCTTCGGGGGTCAGTTCCGCGATGCCCAACAAGTCCTTCCGCCGGAATTCCATATAGGGACCTTTCTCGCTCGAGGGGGTAAGGGAGAACCGTTCTTATCCGCACCTTTCCAGGTTGAGGGCCCAGCCTGCCTCGCGGGCACTCCTGACTGCCGCCATCGGGACCCCTGAAGATCAGGACATCGTGAGGCCCGCCCGGGCCGGGGGCAGGTCCCCGGGGCCCAGGTTTGACGACCACAGGGGGCTCACCGGCTCAGCGTCAGGCTTTCCAGGCCGTGGCAAAAAAAAACCTCCTCGTTCTGAAAGGAGGCCGGGCGCAGGGTTTTCGGTAAATTTGATTCATAGAGGCAACCTTATTGCTATCCTGTTATTTTTACCATTACCGGCCGCTAAATTCAAGAAGATTTTCCGGCAATTTCCCCCGGGAGGGTAAGTTGACAGGCAACTGATCAATACCTATTTTTAATATGAGAAACCCCGAGCAGCTGGTCTCTTTATTGAGATTAACCAGGCTATTTTCGAAAGGGCCTGGCAGGATGCTGGCCGGGGCAATCAAGCCTAATTTCATAATTCAACTTGGTTAAGGAGGGACGAGCCATGTCAAAGGACCTCATGGAATGGCGGCCGTTCCGGGAAGTTTCTCGCCTCCGGCGGGAGATGGATCATCTCTGGGACGATTATTTCGGCTCCGGCCGGCGGGGGTTGCAGCCCCTCAAGGCGGAATTCTCCCCCGCGGTGGACGTCACCGAGACCGCCGAGGCGGTTGTGGTAAAGGCCGAGGTTCCCGGAATGGATGCCAAGGACATCAATATCTCGGTCACGGGTGATGTGCTCACCATCAAGGGCGAGAAGAAGTCGGAACGGGAGGAAAAAGAGGAGAACTATCACCTGGTGGAGCGCAGCTACGGCTCCTTCTCCCGCTCCATGACCCTGCCCGCCGCGGTGAACCTGGAGAAAATCGAGGCCAAATATGATCAAGGGGTGTTGACCGTCACCTGCCCCAAGAAAGAGGAAGTCAAGCCCAAGACCATCGAGATTAAGACGGCCTGACCCGCCCCGGTTGCGGGCCCGGAGTCCCCTCGGCTTGCCGTCCCGGTCCCGGGGCCCAAGCCGGGGGACTTGTATTTCGGAGGCTTTGCGTTTATGATGCCAATCTACCCAGGCAGCGCCGATCTTGCACCACACCTTCTTACTCAAAGGAAGCCATTATGAGCACCGAACTGGAAGCCGTTATCAAGAGCGCCATCACCCAGGAAGAATTGTCCCATGATTTTTATAAGCGCCTGGCCGGCATGGTGAGCCACCCGGAAACCAAAAATACCCTGGAATACCTGGCCAAGGAAGAGCTGGAGCACAAGGCCTTTCTCCAGAGCTGCTTTACCGCCGACGGCTGCATGCTGGCGGGGGAGGCCCAGAACGTCCACCTGGCGGAACTGCTGGAAGCCCCGGCCATCGGCGCCGCCATGTCCCCCAAGGAGGCCCTGGCCATCGCCGCGAAACGGGAGGAGGGGGCCTACCGGTTCTATCAGGCCCTGGCCAGCCTCCAGCCCCCGGGCGAGGTCCAGGCTTTCCTGGATAAAATGGCCAAGGTGGAGCTCCAACACAAGGAAAAAGTGGAATACCTCTACGATAACGCCGCCTTCCCCGAAGTCTGGTAGGTGGCGCCCATGGCACGTCGCGGGGTGCTGCTGGCCCTGGAAGGGGTGGACGGCTGCGGTAAATCCACCCAGGCGGAGCTTCTGGCCACCGCCCTCCGGGAGCGGGGGCTGGAGGTGGTGCTTACCTGCGAGCCCACGGATGGCCCCATAGGCCAACATATCCGGAAATATTTTCAGGGCCCCGCCCGGGAGCTGAGCGCCAAGGAGGAGTTGAACCTCTTCATGGCCGACCGGCGGGAACACGTCGAAGAGGTCATCAATCCGGCCCTGGCCGAGGGCAAGATCGTCATCACCGATCGTTACTACTACTCCTCGGTGGCCTACCAGGGGGCCCTGGGCCTGGACCCGGACCGGATTCTGGCCCAAAACGAGATGCTGGCGGTGCGCCCGGACCTGACGATCATTCTTACCCTGCCCGTGGCCCAGGCGGTGGCACGTTTATCCGCCACGCCCCAACGAGCCCGGCAAGTGAGCGAGGATCCGGCCTATCTGGAACGGGTCGCGGCCATTTATGCCTCCCTGGAGGGACCCCACCTGCGCCACCTGGATGCCTCCTCCCCTCCCCAGGAGGTTCACCTCGCCCTGTTAAAACTGACCCTGGAATTCCTGGAGACCGCCGGCGAGCGCTGACCCGGATAGTTCGCCAGACAGCAAAGAACTTGGTGGCACAGGCTTTCCAACCTGTGCCAAAAACACTCGGCTTTCCTGGGTTATTTAATTTACTGTTATATTTTAGTAGGTTATGTACTATGTCGAAAAGTTCATAATAAAGCCGGCTAAGCGGCAACCGCGGCCTGGTGGCGCCGGGGAAACTAAAAATGCCGCCGGCTTCAGACCTCGAGCCGAGGCTGCCGGAGAGACAAGGGGGGTCCTTCTTTCCCGGCTTTGAAAGCTGCAGATTTGCTTGACAAGTAAATCTTCAGAGGTTAATAATACTCTGTTCGGGCCGTTAACTCAGTTGGTAGAGTATCTGCCTTTTAAGCAGAGAGTCGTTGGTTCGAATCCAACACGGCCCATAAAATGCGTCCCCATCGTCTAGCCTGGTCCAGGACACCGGCCTTTCACGCCGGCGACCGGGGTTCAAATCCCCGTGGGGACGCCATCTTATAACTACCTGTTTTTACTATTTATTCTTGCAGCAACCCATCTCAAAAAGCTATTCTCAGACTGTCCCCAGTGTTGTACGGCTCAGGTAAGTCCTTGTCTTTTTAGGGAAAATCACCTAAAATTAAAGTTCGATTTTACGGGCGGTAGCCTACGGACTTAGCGTATCCTTCCCTGACGCATTGCCAAGGTGTGCCATGATGGATTTCAAGACGTTGCTTCTCAAGCATCAGGCATTGCTCGCCGAAAACCAGGCATTGAAAGAAGAGAACCTCGCCTTAAAGGCCCGGCTGAGTCTGGCCGAATCCCCGGAGAGCCAATCTTCTCAGGAAGGTGTTCAGCAGGATGCCTCCCGATCGGAACCGTCGTTCCGCCTCAAAGATAGGGCGAATCCCACAGAAAAGATCCGACTCTTCATGTCCCTGTTCAAGGGGCGGGACGACCTGTATGCGAAAAGATGGGAGAGCAAGGAAGGCAAGGCCGGATACGCGCCTGTCTGCCTGAATGAATGGAAATCTGGTTTCTGCGGCAAGCCTGAAGTCAAGTGCGGTTCCTGCGCCCATAGGTTATATGCCACTCTGGATGAAAAGGTCATAGAAGCCCATCTGCGGGGAAAACTCGTTGCCGGCGTCTATCCCCTACGCCAGGATGAAAAATGCCACTTTCTGGCCATCGACTTCGATAAAGATGGTTGGCAGGAGGATGTGGCCACTCTCAAAGATGTTTGCACGGCCTTTGATGTGCCGGCGGCGATTGAGCGTTCGCGCTCCGGTCATGGCGCCCACGCCTGGTTCTTCTTCGCTGACCCGGTTGCCGCGAGTCTGGCACGAAAATTCGGTTCGGCGTTGCTTACCTGCGCCATGAGCCAGCGGCATCAAATCAAGTTTAAATCCTATGACCGATTCTTCCCCAATCAGGACACGATGCCCAGGGGTGGATTTGGCAATCTAATTGCCCTGCCGTTACAGAAGGCGGCGCGCCAAAATGACAACAGCGTCTTCATCGATGAGCGTTTCCATCCCTATGGGGACCAGTGGGGATTCCTGGCTCAAATAAGGAGACTTTCCGAAGACGAAATCGGTGCTCTGATTTCGAAACTCTGTCATGGAAGCGAGCTCGGTGAGCTGAAACAAGACGATGAAGAGGCCACAAAACCCTGGGAGACGAGCCGGAGCATACTCTCACGGCCTGAGTTTCCGAACGTAATGCAGTTGATCAAAGCCAATATGCTCTACATAGGCAAATCCGGTATTTCCCAGAGAGCGTTGAACACATTGAAAAGGCTGGGTGCGTTCAAGAATCCTGAGTTTTACCGGGCGCAGGCCATGCGCATGTCGACCTACGGAAAACCGCGCATCATCTCCTGCGCTGAGGAAACGTCAGAGTACCTTTGCCTTCCGAGAGGGTGCGAAGCGGATCTCGCGACCCTGCTTGCAGAAGCTGGCGTTGAGGTCGAATGGTCCGACAAGACCCAGCCGGGAAGACACATCGAGGTTGCCTTCACCGGGGTGTTGAGGGAGGATCAGCAGCTGGTTGCGGAGGCAATGCTGAAGCATGATTGCGGTGTCCTGGCGGCGGCCACGGCCTTCGGGAAAACGGTCATTGCAGCCAGGCTGATTGCCGAGCGAAAGACCAACACGCTCATCTTGACGCACCGGCAACAACTTCTGTCGCAGTGGATGGCGAGGCTGGCCGAGTTTCTGAAAATCGATATGGAACTTCCCGTGGCGACAACTAAGCGGGGGCGAAAACCGAGGCAGAGCCTCATCGGGCAGATCGGTGCAGGAAGAGCGAATCCGGGTGGTATTATCGATGTGGCAATCATGCAGTCACTGGCGAGTGGTGGAGAGGTGAAGGAATTTATTAGGGATTATGGCATGGTGATTGTTGATGAATGCCACCATGTCCCGGCCTTCACCTTCGAGCAGATACTTAAGCGGGTCCATGCCAGATACATCTATGGTTTGACGGCAACGCCGACCCGGCGTGACGGGCATCATCCGATTATTTTCATGCACTGCGGCCCGGTAAGGTTCCGAGCGGACGCCCGTGAGGAGGCGGAGAAACGACCCTTCGAGCACTATGTCATTCCCCGGTTTACCGGTTTTAGGGCGCCATTTGACCGGGAAGAAAAGGATATGTCAATCCAGGAGTTCTACTCGGGGATCGCCACGGACGAATTGCGTAATCAGCAGATTACCGATGATGTAATCAGGGCTTATGAAAACGGCAGAAACGCGCTCATCCTGACCGAAAGAACCGCCCATGTGGAATTGCTGGCTGGGAAGCTGCGCGAGAAAATACCCGAGGTGATTACCCTCATTGGCGGGAGAGGAGGGAAAGAGACCAGAAATGTTTTGGCAAGAATCGCCGCAACGCCGGCCTGCGGGCAATTGACGTTGGTTGCCACCGGCAGATATATCGGCGAGGGCTTTGACGAACCCCGGCTGGATACTTTGTTTTTGGCTATGCCCATATCTTGGAGAGGGACACTTCAGCAATACGCGGGCAGACTGCACCGGTTGTTCGAGAACAAGAAAGAGGTCCAGATCTATGACTACGTCGATATCCACGTCAGAACCCTGGAGAAGATGTACCAGAAAAGGCTGGCTGGATATGCCGCTATCGGCTATCGGGCCAAGGCGGAAAGCATCGCGGCGGAACCCGCCGATATCATATTCAACAACACCAATTTCCTCCCCGTTTACCATAACGACATGATGAACGCGGCCCGGGAGGCGGTGATTGTCAGCCCCTTTGTTACGAGGCGGCGAGCCTGGCAAATGCTGCCGAACCTGGAAGCGGCATTGGCTAAGAGAGTTTCCGTGGTCGTGGTCACCAGACCAACAAACGCCTACAAAGATAAGGACCGACCAGCCTTAGAGGAAACTCTCGCCTCGCTGCAAGGCACTGGCGTGCGCCTCCTGTTCAAAGCCAACATCCATCAAAAATTCGCCGTCATCGACCAGAAAGTCGTGTGGTACGGCAGCATCAATCTTCTCAGCTACGGGAGTGCACAAGAAAGCATCATGCGGCTGGAAAGTCCAAATATCGCCCAGGAATTGCTGAAAGACCTTGGAAAATCGATCTGCGCCTGATTGCCTGGATGACGAAGCCGAGCTTTTTCTTTTTTCTTTGGTACCCGTAGCAAAGTTTGGTAACCTGTGTAGTAGAAGAAAGAAGGTGCGGAATTCCCAGGCTCTCACCCTGGAGGGGTTGACCATGGTCGAGGAAAAATTGGCGAAGAGCGATCGCATCCTGGAGGAAATGGTAAGCCGGCTGATAGCGGCTTTCAATCCTGACCACATTTATCTCTACGGCTCCAGGGCCAGGGGGGAGGCCGGGCCGGACAGCGATTACGACCTGATGCTGGTGGTGTCCGCCTCCCAGGTCCCTCGCTACCGGCGGGATCAGCAAGCCTTTCGGGCCCTCTGCGGCCTGGGGGTCCCCAAGGGGGTTATTGTTCTCACTAGGGCAGAGTTTGAGGCGGGCCGCAAGGTGATCTGTTCACTCCCGGCTACGGTGCTCCGGGAGGGGAGGCTCCTCTATGCAGCCTGAGAAGCTGGCCGAGGTGCGGTCCTGGCTGAAAAAAGCGGCCAGCGACTTGCGTGGGGCCGACATCGACCTGGCTGCATCCCCGCCGTTTATTGAAGATATGCTGTTTCATTGCCAGCAGGCCGCTGAGAAAACCATGAAGGGGTTCCTAACCGCCCATGACCGGATTTTCCGCAAAACCCACGACCTTGATGAACTGGCCTCCGCCTGCGAAGCCGTTGACCCCACTCTGAAAGAAGTTCTGAATCCAGCCAGAGACTTGACCATCTTTGCCTGGGAGTTTCGCTACCCTGGAGAGGCTGAAGTCCCTTCCCTGGAGGAGGCCAGGCAATTCCGGGCTGTGGCCGGTGAGGTCTATCGATCCATCCTGACTCGTCTGCCCCAAGAAGCCCATCCGTAATCCCTTTCGGATAGTATGCCCATTAATTAAAAACCTGCCTCAGCCATGGAAGTGGGAAAATTTGAAATGTCCGGGGCGGTGAGGCAAAAGGTTCGAAAATCTTCTATGAAGGTACGCCAATTTTTTTCGTCGTACCGGCTTAGTTCTCATCACCTGGAATTGGACTCACCGTTTGGTGGAGGATGACGACTCCCCCAGGCGGTTTTTTTTGCCACCCCCACATAGCAGCCACCGACATTGCCCACCGCCCAGGCCGGGACCGCGGATGCGGGCTGGAGCCTTTGGGCTCCCGATTAACGAGGCTCTCGGGGTCGACCCTATCCCGGTGAGAAGAACTCCTTGAAATATCCTTACCTTGGGCGTAGAATGGCGCCAACGCGTTTTTCCCCTACCCGGCTATTTAACCACCCGACCTCCGGGATTGGCGGGCGCCTGCCGATTCCGGCCGAGGCTCAAGGTGAGCGAGGGCCATTACGATTATGACGACCTCCCCGGGGGAGATGGGATTCTCATCCTTTCCCCCGAGCGGGTGATCCTGTCGGCCACCCTCCAGGCCGAAAGGCTCTTCAGGAGGAGGTTTGCCCCCGGGTACCCCCTGCCCCTGTCCGAAATTTTTCCCGAAGCCTATCTGGCCCAGGCCGAATTGGCGTTAAAGGAAACGTTGGAAGCGGGCGTCATGCGCGCCCAGGTCCTGACCCAGATCCGGCTCCCGTCGGAGCAGACGCGGTTCCTGAACTATTCCGTGGCCCCCCTCTCTAGCCCGGACCAGAAGATTATCGGGGCCGTTCTGGCCTTTCATGACGACACCCTCACCAAATCCCGGGCGGCCCGGGACAACCTCGGGCTCGGCGTGGAGTCCGAGGCGGTGTTCGAGCACCTGGACCGGGGTCTGTTCATCGTCAACCCCCGGCGGACCATAACCGCGTTCAACCGCACGGCCCAGGAACTCACCGGCTTAAGCCCGGACGAGGTGGTGGGCCGCTACTGCTGGGAGGTCTTTCAAGCGGATCGCTGCAAAACCGGGTGCGCCCTGAAAGCCACCCTGGAAGACGGCGTCACCCGGAAAGATCAGGAGGTGCGCGTCCGGGATAAAGGGGGACGCTGGGTCAGTCTCCTCATCAGCACCGCCCCCATCCGCAACAAAAGAGCGGCGATTGTCGGCGCCGTGGAGACCTTTCAATCCCTGGGTTTGGCCCTGCCCCGGCGGGAGGTCCGGGCGCTCTTCCCCGGGGAAGTTGAGATCATCGGCCAGAGCCCCCCCATGAAACGCCTTTTGGCCATGCTGCCCGATGTCGCCCGCTCCGAGGCCACGGTGGTCCTGGAAGGGGAATCCGGGACCGGCAAGGACCTCTTCGCCCAGGCCATCCACCTCCAGAGTCCCCGGGCCCAAGGCCCCTTTGTGGCCTTCAGCTGTTCGGCCCTGGTGGAGACCCTGATGGAATCGGAATTGTTCGGCCACATCAAGGGAGCCTTTACCGGTGCCATCAGCAATAAGGTGGGCCGCTTTGAATTGGCCAAAAACGGGACCCTGTTCCTGGACGAAATCGGCGAGCTCAAACTGGAATTACAGGTCAAGCTGCTCCGGGTCCTGGAATCCAAAGTCCTGGAACGGGTGGGCAGCTCCCGGGCCATCCCCATGGAAGCCCGGATTATCGCCGCCACCAGCCGCAACCTGATGGAGGAGGTGCGCCGCGGCCGCTTTCGCATGGATCTGCTGTATCGCCTGCGGACGGTCCCCTTCTCGTTACCGGCGCTCCGGGAACGCCAGGAGGATATCCCTCTCCTGGTAAACCACCTCCTGGCCCGGCTCAACCGCAAGTACGGCAAAGAAGTGCGGGGGGTCGACCCCAAGGTGATGAGCCTGTTCCAGAACTACGCCTGGCCGGGCAATATCCGGGAATTGGAGCGGGTGCTGGAATATGCCTTTGTCTTCGTCAAGGGCACGGTGATCACCAAAGATCTGCTCCCCGAACTGGAATCTCCCCACCCTCCCCCGGCGCCCTCGGCCCGCCTGCACCGGCAGCGCTACGACAGCGAGCGCCTGCTCATTCAAAAAGCCCTGCACCAGGCCCGGGGCAACCGGGAGGCCGCGGCCCGGGTCCTGGGGATCAGCCGCAGTTCCCTGTGGCGCAAGATGAAGGCCTACGACCTGCTCTAAGCCGGTTGCCCGCCCCAGCCCGAGACGGCCCTCTGTTTCATTCATGTTTCACTAAATAATGAATTGATCATAAAAATAAATTAGTTAAATGTTTCAAGCTATGTCAGTATTGACACAATATTTTGGTCCCTGAAAAAATTAATTCTACAATTTCAATAACTTACCTAATTGGCACGTATTTTGCCCTTTAGTGCAGAAAAATTGAATTTTTAAACAACATGGGAGGCCAGGGATGAAAACCGCCGGAAGAAATATTGAAGTTATCCTAGAACTCTATCCCCGTCACCCGCAGCACCTGGTCAACCTCCTCCAGGACGTCCAGGCCGAATACAGCTACATTTCCGAGGAGCACCTCACCCTGATCTGTGATCATCTGGGGGTGCCCCTCACCCAGGCCTGGTCGGTGGCCACCTTCTATAAATCCTTCAGCCTGGAGCCCCGGGGCGAACACGAAATCAAGGTCTGTCTGGGCACCACCTGTCATCTCAAGGGCGGGCAACGTCTGGTGGAGGCCTGTGAACGGAACCTGGGCGTGGCCCGGGGCCAAACCACCGATGACCTCAGGTTCACCCTGGATACGGTGAACTGTCTCGGCTCCTGCGCCCTGGCCCCGGTGGTCATGGTTGACAACGATTATTTAGGCCGGGCCACCATCCGCGGCTTAAAAAAGCGCCTGGAAAAATCTGACGACGAGTCGGGTTGAGGAGGAATTTATGGCTAAGCTCCACAGTGTTGCTGAGTTGGAAAGCCTGCGAGCCCGCCTGCTCGCCGTGCCGGACCGGCCGGTGGTCAGGGTCTGCCTGGGCCCCGGCTGCCTGGCCCAGGGAGCCGATAAAGTCTCCCAGGCCTTCAAGGCGGCCATTCAGGAACGTCACCTCGCCGCGGACGTCAAGCCCCTCATTAAAGAGACCGGCTGCCATGGATTTTGCAGCCAGGGCACCCTGGTTAACCTCTCCCCCCATAATCTGTTCTACGTCCAGGTCACACCCCAGGATGTTCCCGACATCGTCGACCAGACCCTGAAAGAGGGAAAAGTGGTGGAGCGCCTGCTCTACTCCGACAACGGCAACCGCTATCAGTCTGCCGGGGAAGTGCCCTTCTATAAATTACAGCAGAAGGTCATTCTCAAAAATGTGGGGCTCATCGACCCTCTGGATATTGACGACGCCCTCAAGGCCGGGGCCTACCGCTCCCTGGTCAAGGTCTTGAGCCAGATGTCCCCGGATGAGGTTATCGATACCGTGACCGTCGCCGGCTTGCGGGGCCGGGGCGGGGGCGGCTTCCCCACCGGGTTTAAGTGGAGAAAGGTGGTGGAAAATGCCCGGGAAAGCCCGGGGACGGTCTTCATCGTCGCCAATGGCGACGAAGGCGACCCGGGCGCCTTCATGGACCGGGCCATCATGGAAGGCGACCCCCATGCCGTTCTGGAAGGCATGGCCATCGGGGCCCGGGCCATGGGCGCCGAACAGGGCTACCTCTATGTCAGGGCCGAATATCCCTTTGCGGTGCGGACTCTCCAAATCGCCATTGATCAGGCTCGCGCCCTGGGTCTCCTGGGCCGGAACATCCTGGGAACGGGGTTCAATTTCGATGTCCACATCAGCCGCGGCGCCGGCGCCTTTGTCTGCGGGGAGGAAACCGCCCTCCTGGCTTCCATTGAGGGCCGGGTGGGAGAACCCGTCACCCGGCCCCCCTACCCGGTGGAAGAGGGCTTGTGGGACCGCCCCACCGTGATCAACAACGTCGAGACCTGGGCCAACGTCCCCTATATCATCGACCATGGGGCCCAGTGGTACGCCAAAGTCGGGGTGCCCCACAGCACCGGCACCAAGATCTTCTCCCTGGTGGGCAAGGTAAAGAACTCCGGTTTGGTGGAAGTCCCCATGGGTGTCACCCTGGGGAGCATCGTCGAGGAAATCGGGGGCGGGGTCCCTGGTGCCACGCGGTTCAAGGCGGTCCAGACCGGCGGACCCTCCGGGGGCATCATCCCCTACGAACTCAAGGAACTGCCCCCTGAAGAACTCAAACTGGATAAGGTCGGTCTCCAACCCCGGGGTTATATGCCCACGGAGCTCAGAAACCTCCCCGTGGACTTCGACTCTCTGGCCCAGGCCGGCTCCATCATGGGCTCCGGCGGCATGATCGTCATGGATGACCGGGATTGCGTGGTGGACGTGGCCCGGTACTTCCTCCGCTTTCTCGAGGAAGAGTCCTGCGGCAAGTGCCTGCCCTGCCGCCTCGGCCTCAAGGGCATGCAGGAGTTTTTGAACAATTTCTCCCAGGGCAAGCGGGCCCCGGCCGACATTGACGCCCTGGAAAGCCTGGCAAAGGCCCTGGTGGACGGCTCGCTCTGCGGCCTGGGCCGCACCGCCCCCAACCCGGTCCTGACCAGCATCCGTTACTTCAGGGACGAGTATCCGGCCCACATCGTCGACCACCATTGCCCGGCGGGGGTCTGCCGGGATCTC
>CAVXZU010000017.1:0-16468 GCA_963766185.1 uncultured delta proteobacterium
GGCGATTGCATACAATAATAGCTCTAGGCCGTGGGATTGCGGTCTTCCTGCTCCATAACTTCCTGGGCTGCCCGGGCGAGAAATGAAGAACGGCTCAAGCCTCGACGTTTCGCGGCCGCATCCACCCGGCGAAGGATCTCCTCGGGAATAGTGATGTTGATCCTTTTGGCCTTTCCCTGAGCATCGGGCACTGAAACTACCAGGAGCGCCACCGCATCGGCGTTCTCGGGATCGGCAACAATGTCTTCCAGATTAGTGGGGGCAGGCAGCGGTTCCCCATCCTCCCGCAGACCTTCCCAATGAAGCAGCAGCGCCTCATAGGCCAGGTCCTTGGCTTCGTCGATGGTCTTCCCGGCGGTGATGCAGCCGGGGAAGTCGGGAAACGACACCCCGTAATCGCTGGCAGGTTCTTTGTGGACCACGGCGATGTAATTGGGCATGGATACTTCTCCTATCTAAACCTGACGCCTGACTGCCGTTCAATGCTCCTCAGCGTCTTGGCGGGAATATCCTTTTCCCGGATGGGGCACCGTCACCCGACCGGGCTTCGCCGAGTGCTTGAATTGCACATGAGACCCTCTTTGACCAACCCGATACCAGCCATCCGCCTCCAGTCGGCGAATGATCTCCCGACTGTCCATGTGTAACTATACACATTGGAATTGGCTATGACAAGATGCCGAAAATTGTCCAATAATTGATGGTCTATAAAATCGGAAGAAATATTGTATCCAATTATCATAGGATTATCGGCAAAGTAATTTTATCCAGATAGATCGAATAGTTAGGTAAGATGACAGATTAACTCTTACCCATTAAGCTCCCTTTTATATTGTGACATTTCGATATATTATATCCTATCTTCAAATAAGTATATGGCCCCTTTTAAGGAGTGTAGAAATAAACATATGGATGCCACAACCCCACAGAATGTAACATCGGAGCATAACTTGCCGGTGACCACCGAAAGTCAGATCAGAGTCAAGGTCCGATATAAGGCGTTCGGGTTATGAGGATTACACGGATCTGGTAGCGGTTGGCAAAGATACTGCGAAGGGCCGGCACGGCCGGACAGCCTTTTGAGATACTGGTCTCGTATGAGGCCAGGCTCAGGAACCCTGTATTTGAGGGAGGGGAGGATGTCCAGAATGATGATTTTTCACCTCTCGAAATCCTGGAGCATCCCTGTTATTAATCTCTTAAGCGTTGGTAAATAATCCTGGATTACTAACCAGACTTTCTGAGGATCCACCCCGGAATACCCATGAATGAGCTTATCCCGCATTCCCGCCATTTCTTTCCATGGAATGTTAGGGTATTTACGGCGGGTAGCCGTCGGAATATTCTTAGCAGCTTCTCCCATCACCTCCAGACAGCGAATCACCGCATACACCGTTTTTGCATCCTTACAAAATTCTTCATAAGACATGCTTAAGGTAAACTCTGCTGCCAATTCAAGATTGTATAGAATGTCCTTTAAGTAGGGAATGAGATTACGTTTCATAAGTACATCGTTTTACTGAGAATTTCTTCTTTCAATTCCTCTCGCAAATCGTCTTTATCCACCAAATCAACTTTATTTTGCAAGATCTCGCTAAGATATATTTGAGCCCCGACAAGTTCTAGCAAATTGATGGGGCGGTCAACCTCCGCTAGCAGGTCGATATCACTCTTTTTCTTTTGCGTACCGCGGCTGTAGGATCCGAAGATTCCCACTACTCTAATGCCATATTTGTCCTGCAAAGTCCGGGCATGAGTTCGCAACAGTTCTTTAACCTCCTCCATCCCCAGAATTGGCTCCGACTTGCGCTTTGTGGTGGCCATTGTTGTACCTTCCTATTCGGTTTGACTATACGCAGATGCTGCATTGCTTTCTTGCAAGCGCCACCGGCGCTTGAGCTCTATGACCTCCTGCAGCTTGGCAGCGACCCTGCACTTAAAGACCACGTCGTCCAACAATGGTGGGGAGGCGGTCAAGTTGTGGCTGGCAGCCCTGAGATCATGGGCGGCCCTACGAAACCAGGCCTGGGTCTCGGCTATCAAAACAGGATCAGCTGGCATAAAGCAGGATTCCTTCCCGGTTAACGATGGCCGGCAAGGAGGCGGCCAAGTGCAGACGGCGCTCGAATTCTTTCCGGGACCAGACTAATACATCGGCGGCGGTACGGGTTCCTCGCAAAGCCTGGTAAGCTAGACAGCTGCGCCGACGCTCTGGAGGGGCTTCGTCCCCCACCAGAACGAGCAGGTCATAATCACTGTCTGGACCCGCTTCACCCCGTGCCTTTGAACCAAAGAGGAAAATCCTCTCCGGATGAAAAGCCTTCACCAGGCGCCGGACCAATTCTGCCAAGATCCTGTCGTCGGCTAGTATTTGTGTATTGAGGTTATTCATAGTCGCTATGGTTCGAAGCCGCTATTTTTAATGGGGTATAAGCTGTGAATCACCGCTATGCTCCTTCACTGTCTTAGAGAGCGTCGGCAAGTCCTTAATCATTTCGCCGGTTTTCTTCTCGGCTAAGCGAAGTTCATAGAGCTTTTGCAGGTTCATCCAGAATTCTGGGCTGGTCCCGAAGAAGTGCCCGAGGCGCAAGGCTGTGTCCCCCGTCACGGCGCGCTGCCCTTTCAGGATTTCGGTTATGCGGTTTGTGGGCACCTTGAGTTGGCGGGCCAGTTCAGCCGCGCTCATGCCCAGCTCTTTAAGTTGTTCGGCGAGATGTTCGCCGGGATGTATGGCACTACGTCCCATGATGCACCTCAATGGTAATCGATGATTTCAACATTGACCGGACCCGGCGTGTCCTTCGGCCACTCGAAACAAATCCGCCATTGGCTATTGATCCGGATACTGTATTGGCCTTTACGGTCGCCCTTGAGGGCTTCGAGATGGTTGCCGGGTAAGTCCAGGTCGAGCAGCGACGTAGCCGAGTCGAGCTGGTCGAGCTTCATTTCCGCCTTGTGCTCAAAAGCCGTGAAGGCCTTGACCCGGTTTCCTTCGGCAAACTCGCGCGTTCGCTTACCTCTGAAGCTCACGATCATCAGTTTTTAATATAGGGCAAGTTATGCGTTACGTCAAGGCTAAAGAAACCGAAAAAATTACTTCCTCCCTGGGATTAAGATACAGGCTATTCAGCCTTTGTTGGGTACTGAATGAAACAATCTCAGAATTGAGGCATTCGGTAATGTAATGGTTTACTGTTTTGAAACATCGGCTCGCCACTGGCCGGAGTTCCCAGGCCACCGCCAAGGCATGATGGGATTTGGCCAAGTAAGGTTTCACCTCCGGTGTCAGGTTCACAGTGAGGTTCCCTCCTGGGTCACTTTCCGGTAAAAGAGAAGCCCTTCTCCTGGTAGGTAGCGAACCTCCCTGCATCAAAGACCTTCAGGGAAATAAGCGGGGTAAAATCGTGATCCCACATGACCTGATAGGCAGCCTCCAAGAGGGCCTCCTCACAGAAATATCTTCTTGGTCTTCCATAGTTGGTATTCTTGATCTTCCAGGTATCATTAGCGATAAGCGGCAGGGGGGACATATTTGTTTGGTTTTTCTACTCCGGGCCGCAGCAAAATCCCAATGCACGGCTTCGTAAAGCAATTGAGCCGCCCGGAGGGATTCCTCCGCCCGCTCCAGGTTGGCCTTAACTTCCGGCTCGAAAAGCGGCAGGTTCATAGCTGTATCCCTTCCCGCCGGGCGTAGCGATAGAACCGCAAAATACCGGCCTGAAAGTCTTGCACCGCGGCAGGCTTGACCGAAATCAGCCGGTCCGATTCCAACTGCAGCGGATAGAGCAACTCGGCCAGGTTCCAGATTTCCTGGAAATAATCGAATGGCGCCTGGAGCAAGACCAGCAGATCGATATCACTCCCCGCTTCGGCTTGGCCGCGCGCCATGGAGCCATACAGAATGAGACCGGCAAACCGCTCCCCATAATGCTTCTCCAAAATCTCTTTGCACTTTTGGATTATCGGGTCCATTGGCCTCTCCTCTAAGGCTATTTTACTTCTAACCGCGACTCCATTAAACTAATAATTTCTCTAGCGTTCAAGGAAGTTCGAAAATCCAGTATTCAGGGACCTCCTTCAAAGCCCTAATGATCCATTGTCATGTAAGCAATCAGACTTCGCATGAGACCTCCGCAGCAATTCCCCTCTGAAATTATTCTGATTGACTGCCCCCAGCTTTCGCCATAAACTGTCGTCGTGAAGGTAGATCCCGTATCCTCGACTCAGGAAGCAGTGCTCCAGCGATTGCGGTTGGCCCTGCCGCACCTGCGACGGCGGTATGGGGTAGTGCGCCTATCCCTTTACGGATCTTTCGCCCGGGGTGCTGCGGTGAAGGACAGCGATGTGGACCTGCTGGTGGAACTCTCCCGCCCCTTGGGGTTGGAATTCGTAGCCCTGGTCCAATACCTGGAAAGGAAGCTGGGCCGCAAGGTGGATTTGGCCACTTTTGAAACGTTCCGGCGAAGTTTGACATCGCCGCGCTATCGGGATATCGCAGTGAACATCCAGGAGTCCATGGCCGATGTCCAGGAAGAGGCGCGATAGGGAATATCTGGCGGATCTGGCTGAGGCTGTGCAGCGCATTGACCCTCGATATTTCCGAGAGGATGGTCATATAAACGCTGAGCCTGAAGTTAATCCTGACTTTCCAGAACATGCCTTTAAGTAGCGTCGGGCCTTATGAATGAAGAGTACCTGATGGGAGCTACAATCAAAACGAAACAGGACGTATTGAGGGTGCTGCACCAAAACCGGGATCGCTTCAAGGCACTTGGTGTGAGCAGGATAGGGTTATTCGGCTCATTCGTGCGCGGAGAACAACATCCCGACAGCGATATCGATCTGCTGGTGGAATTTGAGGCGGGACAGAAAACCTTTGATGCCTTTATGGAATTGTCCTTTCTGTTAGAGGAGGTTTTTCAGCATAGAATTGAACTTATGACAGTGGAATCACTTAGTCCTTATATCGGGCCGCATATTTTAAAAGAGGTGGAATATGCCGCTCTTGCCGCTTGAATATCTGAAACATATCATGGACGAAACCGAGTACCTGATTGCTGATAGCCAGGGGTTAAGCAAAAACGGGTTCCTGGGCAGCAAAACGCTGAAGCGGGCCTTTGTCCGAAGTATTGAGATCATTGGCGAGGCCTCGAAAAAAATACCTAATGATTTAAAGCAAAGATACCCTGAGGTCAATTGGCGCTCAATAGCAGGGATGAGGGATCGCCTAATTCATGACTACTTCGGGGTGGATTATGATATTGTTTGGGATGTTGTTCAAAATAAGATTCCAGAACTCCATCAGAAGATAGAAGAGATACTGAAACAAGAAGGGGAATGGCAAAATTAGCCCTGCGGCTGGCAACAAGGTGCATATTGGGGTCCTGAGGTCGGCCACGCCTAATTCCCATAAAAGCAAAGTTCTCCGCTACGCCCCGGGCCAGCCATGGCCCGCCACCTTAAGGTCTTTCAAAAGGACCTGGAGGACCATGCTGCCTGTAAAACAGAAGCACCCGCAACTGCCCTGGAAACAAATGGCCGCGATGTGATCAACTATGATAGTGTCTGAACGCTGGGCAAGGAAGAACTCCCAGGACTGTTGTCCTCTTTAACCGTTATAAATCCTGCCAGAAATCCCGAAGACATATACGCCTCGCTTTTAAGCCCAGGCGCTGGGCCGGGTCGAAAAAAGCAAAGGGCGATTCAGGAAGTTAGGATGCAGGGCCATCACATCAACGCAGTTCCACTATCATCCTTTTGATGGCCGCTGATAATGGTCCTACTTCATGAGTGCATATCCAGAACACCTGTTCGGCGTCAATATCAAAGTAATGATGGGCGATGATGTCTCTGAAACCCATTGCGCCCTTCCAGTCGATTTCGGGATATTGTGATAGAAGGGCACCGCCGGTAATAATGTCGATGTTCTTCAACGCCTCGCCGATGGCCATGAAAAGCATACAAATACCATCCAGTTTTTCCATGCCGTCTGGCGTCAGGATGAAATCGTCCGCGCTCCGAATCCGTTTGGCGCGGCTGACAATTTTTCCCAAGGCCTCATCAATCTCAGCATGAGTATTGACAAAACCAGGTCCTTATCAAACATAGCGCCCTTCTCTTTCTATGCGTTCCCTGAGAAAAGGGTTCATCTTTTCGCGCACCCGAACAATATCGACATGCTTCCCGGTCAGCCCCTCAATATTTTCCTTGATGTGCACGAGGGTGAAGGGATTGGGAGTTTTCGTCTTGATGCAGATGTCCACATCGCTGTCTTCCCTGGCCTCATCCCGCGCCGTTGACCCGAATACCCCGATTTCGAGGATGCCGTATTTTTCTGCGTAATCCCGTTTAAATTCCCGCAAGATGGATAGTAAGTCCTCTCTTTTCATGACTTTCCTCATAGAAAAGCAGCCAGTCAGGACGTATATGGCATTCCCGGCGGCCCTGCCTAGCGCCAATAAGGTGGTGGTCTTTAAACTTCGGGGCCAGACGCTCCCCGGCCATGAGGTTAGTCAGCAGCGTTTTTAGTAGTGTAAGGTCGTGTCCACCCTGCACAGGCGCTTCAGGTCCCGCTCAAATTGCCGGGTATAAGCCGGAGTGAACATCAGAGTTTCAATCGCTTCAACAGGTCGCCGGCGTCCCAGCAATACACCAGGTTCTTGCCGCAGTCGTTGTTGTCCAGGGTTTGCCGAGTAGTCTCATTGGGCACCCGGAGAAGGAAAGGGAGGCCCCGGTTGATGTCTATCTGCCTATAAAAAAGGGTAACAGCCTGAATAGCGTTGAGACCCAGCTCCTTGAGGATAGCCTCCGCGCCCTCTTTCAAATCTGGTTCTATCCGGGCATGGATGCTGGCGGACTTGGGTGTGATGCACCTCCTTTTTAACCTCAGCGGCCTGCTGGCAACGAAACAGCATATCTTCAATAAACAGCGGGGCTGCAGCCAGGTCGATGTCGGCCCCACGTAAGTCGCTGGCCGCTTTGTTCAGCCAGGACCGCGCCTCGGCAAGTTTCTCAGGTTGCGCAGAGGAGCCTGCCTTCCCGTAGCACCGTGGCCGGGAGTGAACAGATCACCTTTCGGCCTATCTCAAACTCTGCCCTGGTAAGAACAATAACCTCCTTGGACACCCCCAGGCCGCAAAGTGCCCGAAAGGTTTGCTGATCCCGTCGGCAGCGAGGGATCTGAGAGGCGGACACCACCAGCATCAGGTCGTAATCGCGGTCCGGTCCGGCCTTCCCCCTGGCCCGGGAGCCATGCAGATAACCGTGGTCAGGATGGAAGGCCGTCACCAGCCGCCGCACCATTTCCTCTAGGATGCGGTCGTTCTTCACCAATTTTTATCGACCATGGTCAATCCCTCCAGATTAGTGTGAGAGCCTGGGGATTCCTCACCTTCTTTCTTCTGGCACACAGGTTACCAAACTTTAGCTATGGGCAGCAAAGAAAAAAGATAATCTCGGTTTCGTCATGTAAGCAATCAGACTTCACATGGGACCTCCCAGCAATTCCGTATTGACTCCTGCCACCGTTTTGGTCATCTCCCTGGTGTCGGACCTCTTTGCCATCTTTTGGCTTTGGCTCGTCCGCCGTCGGTGGAGAAGAGTTGAAATACCACTAAGAGCCTTCGGGCGATTGCGACATGGGAGGCGCATGATGGGTAATTGACGAAAAGGAAGGTGGGCATTACAATAAAACATGCGGCTTGAATGGGACGAGGCGAAGCGCCGGGCCAATTTAGAAAAACATGGCCTTGACTTTGCCGCGCCCCGGAGACGTTCGCCGGGGAGATGGTAATCGCCCTGGACCGCCGCCTTGATTATGGGGAAGCCAGGTTTATCGGGTTCTGCCTCTCAAGTGGAGGGTGATGGCCATAATTTTTGGCCGGCGAATGCCGGGCCTCATCCGCATCATCTCCCTGAGGAAAGCCAATCAGAGGGAGCAGAGAAGGTATGAACAAGCCGTCACAGACCGATTGGGCCAGCATTGATGCCCTAAAAGACGAAGACATCGACTACTCCGAGATCCCCGACCTGGCAGAGGATGAGACCTTTTGGAGCCGGGCCGAGGTAGTGGTGCCCTTAACCATTTGGCTCGAGCCGGACGTGCTCGCCTGGTTTAAAGCCCAGGGGAAGGAGTATGAAGCGCGCGATCAGCGCCGCCCTGCGGGAATACAAAGAGACTCACGGCAAATAACCCCCCGTTAACCGTCATCTTTAGGAGACCGGCAACGGCGCACTCCAGGATTCGATTATCGGGGTCATCAACAATAATTGCCAGGCGCTCTTGAGGATGTACCTCTTCTGAGAAATTTTTTATCAGCCTAACCGCGCCTTCCGTTTTGGAATTATCCCATAAGAGCTTTTTCTTGATTATCCGTTCGACCTCTTTAAGAATTTGCGGAGAGATTAAATTGAGGATAGTTTTTCTCCGGGCCAGGAGAACTACATTGGCTGGCCTGGACTCGGGAAGGTAGAAGGCCGAAATAAAAACGTTGGTGTCGATAACCACCTTAAGCATTTGATTGTTCGCCGCGAAATTCGTCCACTACTCGCTGGATGTCCTCGGGATTTTTCTGAAAACGGGGTCTAACAGGCTGGAATAGAAAAGGGATGGGTTATGTTAGCAAGCGTCGTTGCAACAGAGTCTGCATATCTCGACGCCCGTCGGCAATCAGAAGCACATAGACGTTATTCTCGATGACCCGGTAAATGATGCGGTAGGGTTTGAAGAAGATCTCACGGTACTCCCTAACCCCTATAGATAGTAATTCCTTGGGGTAAGCTCCGCGGTGAGGTTTTTCGGACAGGCTATTGCATGCCTTTTCAATCTGCTCAAGTACATAATCCGCCTTGTACGGAACATCGTGGAGGTCGATGTAATCGCATAAATCCTCCAAGTCACGCCCTGCGTCATCGGTTAAGAGTACCGAGAAGGACATCAGCTAGTTTCGTGCTGCTTCCGCAGCCGCTTGATGACATCGGCGGCTGGTTGAACCTTGCTTTCTTCGATCTGACGAGTGCCAAGCGCCAATATTTTCATCAACGCCATGGTCTCCTGCGTCTGCTCGTAACTTTCAATGTCCTGCATGACCACCTTGGCCTTACCATTCTGGGTGATGACCAAGGGGCCCCCCTGTTTCCCCAGGTTGCGCACGATCTCTGCGGCATGCGCCTTGAGATAGCTGATCGGCTTGATTTGGATGGACAGTTTCATGATCCTTCCCCCTCCTTCAACATATGACTAATTTTAGTCCTTAAACGGGTCATTATCAAGAAAAGTTTGTCAGGGATGGGAGACAAAGCGAACAGACCGGAGATGTTCGCCGGGGAGATGGTAATCGCCCTGGACCGCCGCCTTGATTATGGGGAATCCAGGTTTATCGGGTTCGGCCTCCCTCAAGGGGAGGGTGATGGCCTGGGGAAGGAGTATGAAGCGCGCAATCAGCCGCCGCCCTGCGGGAATACAAAGAGACTCATGGCGAATAACCCAGCGTTAAGCGTCGTCTTTAGGAGACCTACCATGTCCGCGGTTTTGTCCGGGGCACGGTTCCGGGAGGGGGCTAACCCTCGCGCAGTTCGCGACCATGATCGGCGCCAAACCCAGCCACATCTCAGAGATAGAGCATGGCAAGCGGCCCATCGGCAAAGAGATCGCGAAGCGGTTGGGCAAAGCCCTCAACTCCTCAACTTTGGACACAAAGCATTCTTATAAGGCTCAGCGGGTAGACTTGTGGCCCAAGGCTCTTTGGACCTTTATTAAATACCGGCCAAGACGCTCATAAATTTTGTCTGCGAAGGTTTTTCCCATTGAATGGGTTCCCAGCTTTCCCATCAATCCATTGGCTTCATAGACTGCCGTCAAAACTTGAAATGCGTGGACTCGGTTTTCATTGTGGGCAGGCCAAAAAAATTGACACGAAACCAGTGGTACACTAAAATAGTGTTATGAAAAATGTGACAATTACCCTGGATGATGAAGTGGCGCGTTGGGCCAGGTTACGGGCGGCAGAGAAAAACACCAGCGTCTCCCGCCTGGTGGGAAACCTGCTCAAGGAAATGATGCAGGGAGAGGCAGACTACGCCTTGGCCATGGAGCAGTACTTGATGATACAGCCAGTGGTGTTGAAACAGGTTGGGTGCCGCTACCCCAGGCGGGAAGAGTTGCATGAGCGCTAAGGTCTTCGTGGATACCAATGTCCTGGTGTACTGCCGGGATGCTTCTGAACCGGAGAAGCAGGCCCAAACCGCGGCGTGGATGGCGGCGCTGTGGGAGCAAAAAACCGGGCGTCTGAGTTTCCAGGTGCTCCAAGAATATTACGTGACGGTGACCGCCAAGCTGTCGCCGGGTTTGTCCCGGGAACTGGCGCGCCGTGAGGTGCAGATGCTCTTGGCCTGGCAACCACTGGCGGTGGATGAAAGGCTCCTGAAAGGGGCCTGGCTTTTGCAAGATCGCCATAAACTGTCGTGGTGGGACGCCCTCATCGTGGCCGCGGCACAGAGCGTGGGATGCCGGTATCTCTTGAGCGAAGACTTCCAGGAGGGATATGACTGGGGAGATATGACGGTGGTGAATCCATTCCGCACCGGGCCGAAAGACCTGGGATAAAGATCAAAGCTCTTGATCTGCAGATAATAACTCAAAGGAAAAGCCATGGCGCTGCCGCGAGTCATAAAAGCCTCTGAGGTTCGGGAATACGTCTTCTGCCCTCGGGCTTGGGCGTAAGATTTGTGGTCAGCGCCTCCTTTACCAGCTCCTGGGACTTACCCAAAAGCAGTTTGCCCGGGAGTTGGGAGTAAGCTTTAGCACCGTCAATCAATGGGAAAATGCCCGGAGGCAGTCTCAACCAGCCCACCTGCAGCGTCTCCTGGAAATTAAGACCTCTCTGAGCCAAGGCTCTTCCGGCCGCCTGACCAAGAATGAGGCCCGGGCCTTTGAACAGAGGTGGACAGCGGTCAATGCCGCTGAACGCCAGGAGTTGGCCGCAACCCCGGTTGCCCAAAAATTTCGCCAGTCAGAGGCGCTGCTCGCGTCGGCCAGGCACCTGGGGTGGACTGAGTCCCCGGCGGATGATGAGGGCGGGGTTTGGGAACGCTGGGCCAAGCTGCGCCGGATTTTTTATGCCTAAAACCAAGGTCTTGACGCCCTTGTTGCCGGATCTTACCGACCTGATCGCCTGGTTAAAGGCCGAAGAGGTTGCGGGAGTGGTGATTGGTGGTCTGGCTGCCTCTCTGTTGGGCCGTCCCCGGCTGACCCGGGATGCAGACTGCATCTGACTGGGTCCGGACAAGGGCACAAGGGAGGGTGGGCTTAAATCACTTAGCGATTAGGTGTGACAATTCAAATAGTTACAGAATATGAATCTGGTGAACTATGCGGCTGCAAAGCCGCGTTAGATACCTGTTAGCCAGTAAGGGCGCGCTTTTGCTGGCTTTTTTTAGGTATGGTTGGAAACCAGGTTGGAAATTAAAAATACTAATGTTTTAACATCATGATATTTATAGGTTATTAGAGATTATAAGGCGGCTTACCAAGCCGCACCGATTATTTACCTCAGCAGCCGCCGCGAAAAAAAGACATAACCAGAACAACCACCACTGCGATTATCACCCATTCCATAAGAGTCGTCCTTTCCCCTGACCGGGGCTGCGCCATCCATGATCCGAAAGGCGCCGGGATAATAAGCGGGAAGTTCTTGGCCGGAAAGGGCCTGGGGCTTTTGCCGTCCAGGCTGCTGCCTTCCCGGGAACCACCTCAACGAGGTGTTTGCTACCAAGTCCCGGTCCAACTGTTCATCAATTCGCCAAGGTATTTCACACTCCGAAAGATTGCTTCCCCCTCACCCTAGCCCTCTCCGCCATTGGGGGAGAGGGGAAAAGGTGGGACCGGTTTAAGGCTCTGGCGTCATCAAACCGGGCAACCTAACCACCCCCGCCCACCAGGGGGGGGAGTTAGGGAAGCCAATATGTTGCCAGGCAACGAGGGGACACGATCCTATGCAATCCTTTACTTAGTCGCCATTCAGGCGCTGCTTGAGGGCCTTGTTTTGCCGCACCATCTCCCGCCAGCGCATGGCCTTGTCAATGGCCAGGAGAATTTGCTCTTTGCGGAAGGGCTTGGTGATGTAGTCAAAAGCCCCCTTGGCCATGGCCTCTTCCGCCGACTCCAGGGAGCCGTAGGCCGTAATCACCATCACCAGGGCTTCTTCATCCTGCTGTTTGGCCTTGGCCAGCACCTCCAGGCCATCCATGCCCGGCATCTTGAGGTCGGTTAAAATCAGGTCGAAGGTTTCCTTTTCCAACAGTTCCGTGGCTTCCAGAGGATTGTTGGTGACCGTGACCCGGTGGTCGGAATAGCCCTCGATGATCATCTTGAGCAGGGCCAGCATATCCAGTTCGTCATCGACGGCCAAAATCCGTCCCATCTGATAACCTCCTCACTTCCCGGCCCGGCGCTCTTATGTCTTGGGCGCGGCCGTGTATTCGGGTTGCAAATCAACATAGAAGGTGGTGCCCGTGGCGCCATCGGCGCCGTCTTCGGCCGCCCGGCTCTCAAAGCGGATGGCGCCGCCGTATTTATTGACAATGGCATAGCTGACGGCCAGCCCCAGGCCGGTGCCCTCCCCCACTTTCTTGGTGGTAAAGAACGGCACAAAGATCCGGTCGGCATACTTCTTGGGAATGCCGGTGCCGGTATCGGCGAACACGGCCTCCACCATGTGGTTATAAGGGTTGGTCTTGGTAATCACGGTGAGTTTGCCGCCGTTGGGCATGGCCGCGGCGGCGTTGTTGATCAGGTTGAGGAAGACCTGCTGCAGCTCTCCGGCATCGACCCGGACCCGGGGCAGCTCCTTGGCCAGCCGCATATCCAGGTCGACCTTCTTGGTCAGCAGGTTGTTCTTGACCAGCGCCAGCACATTGGCAATGTCCTGGTTGATATCAGTAAACTCCTCGTGCTTGGCCGGCTGCCGGGCAAAGGTCATGAGGTTTTCGACGATGCGTTTGGCGTTGAGCCCCTGGCGTTCGATGGTCTTGAGCATCTCGTGCTCTTTGCTGTCCGGCGGCAGCTTGTCCAGCAGCAGCTCGGTAAAACCCAGCATGACGCCCACGGGATTGTTGATCTCGTGGGCCACCCCCGCCGCCAGGGTGCCCAGGGAGGCCAGTTTCTCGGTCTGGGCCATCTGATTTTCCATCTCCTGGCGATCAGTGATGTCCCGGGCCATGACCAGCACCTGCTCCACGGAGCGGCCGTCCTCCCCGAAGATGGGCACAAAATGGGTGGAAAGCCAGTAGACCCGGTCCTTGATGCGCATGGCGGCTTTGATTTCCGAGCTCTTCCGGGTCTGCACCGCGTCCTGCACCCAGCTCAGCATGGCATCAGCGTCTTCCCGGGATAAGAGATCGGCAATATTTTTTCTGGCGATACCCGCCGCGGGGATGCCAAAGATCCGGGCCATGGCGGTGTTGGCGCTCAAGAAGGCGCCATGCTCATCCACCAGAAAGATCAGGTCCCGGGCATTTTCCACCACCGACTTATACTGCTTCTGGCTGCGGCGCAGGTCGGCGGTGGTGCTGTCCACCTCGGACTGCAGCTCCACCGACCAGCGGGATTCGTAGTAGATGACCGCGGCGGCGGCGCAGATCAGGGCAAAGATGAGGAGCCCCTGGATGAGGAATTGCCGGACGTACAGGGAATGGATGGTGCCATAGACTTCGTCCGTGGGCGCCACCACCGCCACCGGCCAGATGCGGTCCCCGGTCCGTTCCACGGTAGCGTGGGAAAAGGCCACAAATTTTTCCATCTGGCGGATGACGCCCCGATGCCAGCCGGAAATGTACCGGGACTTCCCCTCCTCACCCGCCAGCATCTTGGTTTTCTGGATCTCGTTGATCTGGGCGAAGCTGATGGCGGGGTTGCGGCGCCCCCGGGCCGTGAAGGCGTCCTGGCCGATGAATTCCTTTTCGGGGTGATAGAGGAAGACCCCCTTGTTGTCCATCACCCAACAGTAACCGGTGCGCCCGGAGCGGATGTCGGCGCAATAATTGCCGGCGAAGGTGCTGACGTCGATCTTAAAAATCAGCACCCCGTCCAGCTTGCCCGTGGCCTTGGGATGGGATTCGTCCACGCTCTCTTCATACACCGGGGTGGCCAGGTCCATGATGGGCACCTGGTAGTTGCCGTGGCGCACGACTTCGATGGGGCCCTGGTAGATGAGCCCGCGGTGGGCCGGGTCCCGGGCCCAAATCACCTCGGGAGCGGCGCTGAAGTCCTGGCGGATGACCCGGTGGCCGCCGGCGTCCAGGATATAGGCCTGGTCAGCCGTGGACCCGGTAAAATCGATGCGTTCGATGGCCGTCACGCCCATTTTGGAGAGTTCGTCGAAGCTGACTTTCATGCGGTTGGCCCAGGCCACGTCCTCGAGGTACTGAATGGAGGGGGAATAGACCAGGATCCGCAGTTCCCGCCGCAGAAACGCCAGGCCGTCCTCGATCTGGCGGGCGGTGGTTTTGGCCAGGATGAGCTGCTGCTGCTGAAAGTCGTCGGAGACAATCTCCTGGGTCCGCTTTAGGGAAACAATCCCCAGGATGAAGGCCAACGCCAGCAGGACAATCACCAGGATGCCCAGACCCGCCAGCAGGCGCCGGAAACCGAGCTTCCCCATGGGCATGGTTGAGCCTCCTAAGAGCGTTGCGGGTTGTGGCCTTGGGAAAATTCCCGGTAATACTGCTCCACCGCGTCCTCCGACAGCATGACCATGTCCAGTTGCTTGGAAACCATCATCAGGCGGCCCAGGACTTCCAGCTTCCCCTCCAGGGTGTCGGCGTCATAGCCGTCGATGCGGGCGGTGATGGAATCTTCCTTGGGTTCCACCCGGAAATCCAGATCTTCCAGGATTCTGGTCAGGAAGCGAACCCGGCGCATGCGTCGGGGCAACTCGGCGCCGCCGCCATAAAAGGTGAAGCTCACATAGCTCTCCCCCGGGGCCCCCAGGAAGGCCTCGATGGTGGCAAAGTGAAAGCCCAACCGGTTGGACAGGTTCATATAATCGTGGGTGATGATGGCAAAATTCTTTTCGTGGAGCCGTTCGGTGATGTTGGTGTCGGTGGCGGTGGTCATGACCACGGACATGAAGCCGGCCAGGTCCACGGGCTTGGGGCCCTGCCAGCCCACGGCGCTGACCCCCCGCCAGTAGGCCAGCATGGGCCGGGAGGTGAGATGTTCAGGACGGACCTTGACCAGATTGGCGGCCTCGGGACTCAGGCCCCCGCCCAGGTCAATGATGTTGAGCTCCAGGGGGATGGTGCTCACCAGACGCCGGGCCCCTTCCTCGTCCAGCCGCCCGGCGGACACCTGGAAGAGCTCTTCCATGGCCTTTTCATGGGCGAAGCGGGTGATGTCATGATAGGTGCGGCAGCCCTCGGGACGGAAGTTGGCGCCCCGGGGGTCCAGGAGATTGAGGGGGGTGATGTGTTGCAGGACCCGCTCCAGCACCTTGTAGGCCCGGGTCTGGCGGACGGCGTCGTCGCCCCCCCGGGGCGCCTTGAGCAATTCCTCCACCCGGCCGGCATAAACGTTGCCATAGTAGGCGTCCACGGTGACCAAACTCCCGGGCTGGAGCGCGGTAGTGGCCCCTTTGGCCCCGAACAGGGCCGGGATCCTGGCCTCCCGCATCACCGTGGCCAGGTGGCTGGTGGCGCTGCCGGCCTCGCAGACCACCGCCGCCACCCGCCCCACCACGACGCCGTACTCCGGCAAGGCTCGGGGGGTCACCAGGACCGCGTCCTGGGGAATGTCATCCAGGCCCTCGCCCTGGAGCAAATAGACCGGGCCGGCGCCCGCCCCCCGGGAGGCGATAATGCTATTTGACAGGAGCATTTCGGCCCCCTTAATCTGGGGCGGCAGGTAGTCGGCCTTGAGCCGGGCGCTCACCCGCAAGGGCCGGGCCTGGAGCAGGTAAAAGCTGCCCTGGGTGTCCAGGGCCCACTCAATATCCTGGGGCAGATGGAAGTGCTTTTTGACCCGATTGCCCAGTTCGGCCAGGGTCAGGACCTGATCCTCCGCCAGGCAGGGTCCCTGGAGGTCGGCCGGGGTGGGGACATCCAGGACCCCGCCTTCCGGAGCGGCAACGTGCATGTGGGTCTTCTCACCCACGTGCTGGGCCGCCATCCCGCCGTCCTCGACCCGGTAGATATCGGGTTCCACCACTCCCCCCACTGCCAGGGAGCCCAGCCCGGAGACGGCGTTGATAATGGCGCCCTCACCGCCCCGGGGATCATCGGTATAAAGCACCCCGGCGCACTGCACCGGCACCATCTCCATGACCAGGACCCCCATGGCCAGTTCCTGGTAGGAAAAACCGCTGGAATGGCAGTAGTAAAGGGCCCGGGGGGTGAACTGGGAGGCGATGACTTCCTTGTAGCGCTCTTCCACCTGGTCCCGGGGCACATTGAGCACGGACTCGAACTGGCCGGC
>CAVXZU010000018.1:0-69457 GCA_963766185.1 uncultured delta proteobacterium
CCAGGACCACGACGTGGTCCGAGATCCCCATCACCAGTTCCATGTCGTGTTCCACCAGGATCATGGTCTTCCCGGCCAGGCGCATCTGCCGGATGAACGCGGCCACCGTGGCGGTCTCCTCGGGGTTAAGGCCCGCCACCGGTTCGTCCAGCAGGGTCAGGACGGGCTGGGATACGAAAGCCCGGGCCATTTCCACCCGTTTCTTGTCGCCGTAGGGCAGCACCCCCACGGGCCAGCCGGCCTTGTCCGCCAGGCCGAAGGCGTCCAGGGCCTCCAGGGCCGTGAGTTTGAGCCGCCGCTCCCGGTGGCGCAGACCGGGAGGACGGAGGAGCGCCTCCCAAAGGGAAGCGCCGGCCTGGACCGTCAGGCCGCAGAGGACATTGTCCAGGACCGTCAGGCGCGGAAAGATGCGGAGGTTTTGGAAGGTCCGGGAGATGCCCAGCCGGGGCACCCGGTGAGCCGGCAACCCGGCGATATCGGCGCCCTCGAACCGGACGGCCCCGGCGTCGGGCCGGATAACCCCGGTAAGGCAGTTGATCAGGGTGGTTTTGCCGGCGCCGTTGGGACCGATGAGGGACGTAACCTGACCTTTGGCGGCGTTGAAGCCCACCTCCGCGAGGGCCGGCAACCCGCCGAAGTGTTTGCTGAGGCCGGAAATTTCCAGCAGGTTACCGCCCATGGGTCGCATCCCTGATCTTCCGGGCCAACAGCGGGCCGAATAAGGTAACGAGCAACACCAGGGGCCAGAGACGCCCCTGGAAAACATTATAATCGGCCCAGAGGGATTCCCAGGCATGCCCCATCACATAATGACCGAAGAGAAATTCAAACATGATCGTCGCTATCGTCCAACCTAAGCCCAGTTTGAACAGCGCCCCCCGGGACACCCCCGTCAATTTCCCGGTATAGGCGTAAATCATCCCGAAAATAATCACGGCCACCAGGAGGGTGCCCAGGACCTTGCCGCCCAGCGGCCCTAACCCCGGCACCAGAAATCTTTCCCGGATAAAACCGCAGGCGATGGCCACCACCAGAAATCCCAGCCATAAGCAGGCGGCTTTGACGTAATTCATGGCGTTGATCTCATCAACAGACGCGTCACGATTGCCGGTCCGTGGCCAGCCGCCGCCGGGCCCAGCGGATGCGGATGATATCCACCAGCCCGGACACGAACCCCTGGGGCAGGAAGAGGAGAATCACCACCAGGATCACCCCGTGGATGATATCCGTATAATTTTCCAAGAATCCCAGGAAGTGCGGCAGAATGGTAATAAACGACGCCCCGAACAGGGTGCCCCACACGGAGCCCAGGCCGCCCACCACCACCATGATCACCAGGTCCAGGGACTTGAAGATGCTGAAGGCGTCGGGGTTGACGTAGCCGAAGTAGTGGGCGTAGAGGCTGCCGGCCACTGAGGCGAAAACCGCGGAGAGGACGAAGACGCCGATTTTCTGGCGGCGCACGTCCACCCCCAGGGAGGCGGCGGCCACCTCGTCGGCGGCCAGGGCGGCCAGCCCCCGCCCTACCCCGCTCCGGACCAGGTTGAGGCACAGGGTCAGGGCCACCAGGGCAAAGGTCCAGACCAGGTAGTGGAACTTGAGGTCGCTGTCGAAGGTCAGCCCCCCGATGGACAGGGGCGGCACCCCGGAAAGGCCGCTGGGCCCGCCGGTGACCGCGTCCCACTGGACGAAAATGCTGTCCACGACGTAGTTGAAACCCAGGGTGGCCATGGCCAGGTAATGGCCCGAGAGCCTCAGGGTGGGGATTCCGAGAACCAGGGCCACCACCGCCATGGCCAGGGCGGTGAGCAGCATGGCCGGCCAGGCGGGAAAACCATAGGTGGCGGTGAGGATGGCCGAGCCGTAGGCGCCCAGGCCGAAAAAGGCGGCGTGCCCCAGGGAGATCTGGCCGGCGAAGCCGATGAAGAGGTTGAGCCCCAAAACGACGATGACGTAGAGGCCGATAAGGTTGAGGATGCCCAGTTGGTAAGGGTTGCGCATGACCAGGGGGGTGAGGGCCAGGAGCAGGGCCAGACTCCACACCATGAGCCCGGTGTGGTGCCGGACGACAAATAATTTGGCTTTCTCCCACCGCATCATGGCCAATTGCCGCCGCAGTTATTTTTGAGAGCGCAAAAACCGGGTGATGCTGCGGTCGTAAGTCCGCTCCACCTCCGGGGTGAAGTAACAGGCCGGCAACTCCCCCGAAGCCCGGTGGTACCGGATGCATTCACAGCACAGCCCCTTGCGCGGGCAGGGTTCGTAGGTGCAGTTGCACTTCTCCAGATTTTTCTGCTGGTTGGGGCACTCTTTCATCGGCAGGTCTCCTGATCGATCTTATCTCATACTTGGTTGCGAAAATCAGCGCCACTAATTACGAGCCAACTAATTGATCAAGAATGCATAAAGTCCCCCTGTGAAAAAGGGGGATTTAGGGGGATTTTTAGGCGGTTATAAAATCCCCCCTAACCCCCCTTTAGAAAAGGGGGGGATAAAAACGGCTTCAAAGCTCTTAGCGATGTCAACCCATTAAGGAGCAGAATCCCATCACGCCGCCGCGGCCTGCCCTAGCGCAAAGGCCTTGAGGCTGGCCTCCCGGAAGCGCTCCGGGGTCTTGGCCGCGATCATTTCAGCCAGGAGGTCCGGTCCGGCGAACAACCCCCCCCGGCTGGCGGCAAACCCCAGGAGGATGAGGTTGGCCGCCACGGGGGGCAGGGTGTTCTCCGCCGCCAGAAGCCGGGCGTCCACGCCCAGGTAGTCTCCGGGTGTCCCGGTGTTGACGAACACGGCCCCGCCGGGTCTCATATAGTAGCGGTGCACCGCCAGGTTCTTGAGGTGGAGGAACAGCCCCAGGTCCGCCACCCCGGCGGGGATCAGGGGACCCCGGAAAGGCCCCGCCTTAATCATGGAGATGACCGTGCCGCCGCGCTGGGCCATGCCGTGGGTTTCGGAGGTGATGACCGCAAGCCCCATGGCGGCAGCAGCCTCCGCCAAGAGCCGGGTCAGGGTAAGGGCCCCCTGCCCTCCCAGCCCGCTGACGATGATTTGTTGCTTCACTGTTGCTCCTTCTGAGAATGGCACATCGGGGAGAAGGCCAGGGGCTGACGGCCTCTGGCAATCCCTCCGAAGCCCTCTCCCAACCCTCATAACGGGGGTTGAGAGGGGAACTTGAGGGGAGGGCGGGGAACCCGCGTCCCCCGGCCTTCCTCTCAAATCATATCATTTCGCCTGGCCTCAATAGCCCCTTCGGGGCAGACGTGGACGCAGACGCCGCAGCCGGTGCAGCGGTCCCCGTCGATGAGCATGCGGCCGTCGGCTTCGTCCAGGGACAGGGCCGGGCACTCAAACTCGTCCAGGCAGTGCCGGCAGCCGGTGCAATCTTCCGTGACGCTCATGATATAGGCTGGCTGGGATTTACGGGCTTCTTTGTCCAGCAGGCACGGATGTTTGGCGATGACCACCGCCACGCCGCCTTCGGGGCTGCGGCAATAGGCGTCGGCCTCCTGCAGCAGGTCCATGAAGGCGGGGAGGTCGTAGGGGTCGGCCTCTTTGATGAAACCGGCGCCGCTGGCCCGCACCAACTCCGGGATGAACACCGGATGGCCGGGCTCCCCGGTGGCGGTGAAACCTACCTGGGGGGTGGGCTGGTGGCCGGTCATGGCCGTGGTGGCGTTGTCCAGGATCACCAGGATGAAACGGGCCTGATGAAACACCGCGTTGATCAGGGCCGGGACCCCGGCATGGAAAAAGGTGGAGTCCCCGATGGTGGCCACGATGGTGGGGAAATCGCCTCCCCCGGCGGCGTAGGCCCGGTAGAACCCCGCGGCCTGGCTGATGCCGGCGCCCATACAGTGGCAGGTGTCCACCGCCCCGAGATTCAAACCCAGGGTGTAGCAGCCGATGTCGCTGGGGAAGATACCCTCCGGGAAGGCCGTTTTGATGGCGTAGAACGCCGCCCGGTGGGAGCAGCCGGCGCAGAGGGTGGGCCGGTCGCCGCCGCCCTCCGGGGCCGGAACGTTCCGGGCCGGCAAATCCAGGAAGGTCTCCAGCACCGGGAGGATAACGTCCGGGGTCAGCTCGCCGGCCCGGGGGACCAACCCGGAGGTGCGACCCTGGACCCGGGCGTCGGCCAGTTGCAGTTCCATGACCGGATAGGTCTCTTCGATGACCAGAATTTTGTCATACCGGGTCTGAACCTTGTGGATGAAATCCCGGTTCAAGGGATACGGCATGGTCACCTGGAAAAAATCGACCCGGCCCAGGAGACCCAGTTCCTCCAGCCAGTCGCCGGTATGGGCCCAGGCCACCCCGGAGGCGATGATGCAGAGCGCCGGGATGGGAGCCGTCCCCGGCGGTGAACCGGGGGGCGAACTCCGGCACCCCGGCGATTTTTTCGATCTTGTCGTTCAGCAGCCGGTGCAAGCGCCAGGACAAACACGGGGGTGGCGCACCAGCGCCGGGGGTCTTTTTCGAACCGGGCCGGGCGCAGGCAGGCGCAGGGGCGTTTCGCAGGGGACGTTCTGCCGGGCGTGGCAGACCCGGGTGGTGGGCCGCAGCATGACCGGCATCTCAAAGCGCTCCGAGAGTTCCAGGGCCTGGGCCACCATATCCTTGGCCTCCCGGGGACTGGACGGGTCCAGCACCGGCACCTTGGCGAACATGGCGAAGAAGCGGCTGTCCTGCTCGCTCTGGGAGCTGTGGGGGCCGGGGTCGTCGGCGGCAATCACCACCAGGCCGCCTTTGACCCCCAGGTAGGCGGCCCGCATAAACGGGTCCGAGGCGACGTTGAGCCCCACCTGTTTCATGGAGACCGCCGAGCGCCGGCCGCACATGGAGTTGGCCAGGGCCACTTCAAAGGCCACCTTCTCGTTCACGGACCACTCGGCGTAGAGGTCGGCCCCGGTCTCTTTGGCAAAGGCAACCGCCGAGGCCAGAATCTCCGAGGCCGGGGTGCCGGGATAGGACGCGGCCAGGGTAACCCCGGCCTCCACGATCCCCCGCCCCATGGCCTCGTTGCCCATGAGGATGCGTTGGTTATTGTTATTCATATATTCACTCACCAATTCCAGGTGCCGTCGGCGTTCCAGCGGCTGGGGAGGGGCGGCAGCATTCCCAGGCGTACCAAATAATTGCCGGTAATGGACCGGTTATCCTGGCTGAATCCCCCGGCATCCTGACATTTTTTATCCGGTTTATAGTTCAATTTTCGCGCCGCGGCTGCCGTGGACCGTCGATAGTCTTTCTTCTCTTTATTGGCGCAGCCGGGGATACATACGTATGGGTCTGCTCATCGAGGAGCACGATGGCGTTATCGGGCATGGTTCGGGTGGTTACCAGGCAAAAGCCGGCCATAAGGGTGATGATTAACATGATCAGAAAGAATCTTATGGTAGGTCCCATTGGTTCTCCCTTTTCCCGATTGACTCAGTATACCCGGTGCGCAGGGCGCACCTTAGGCCATGCCTACCCGGCCCCGCCCAGCAAACCCCTGGGGCGGATGAACAGGACCAGCAGGAGGACGATGAAGGCGATGACGTCTTTGTAGGCGCTGGAAAGATACGCCGCGCCCAGGCTTTCCAAGAGGCCCAGGCTGAGCCCCCCGAGGATGGCCCCGGGGAAAGAGCCGAAGCCGCCCAAAATGGCCGCGGCAAAACCCTTGAGGCCCAGGAGCACCCCCACGTCATAGGACAGGGTGGTGATGGGGGTCACCAGGCACCCGGCCAGTCCCCCCAGGGCGCCGGCCAGGGCGAAGCTCATGGCCTTGACCCGCCAGACCTTGAGGCCAACCACCGCCGCGGCCTCGGGGTTGGCGGCCACGGCCCGCATGGCCAGGCCCATGGAGGTCTTCCGGAAAAACAGCACCAGGCCGATGATGGCCAGGGCGGTGAGGGCCAGGATCCACAGGGTCTGGGGCAGGATGGCGGCCCCGGCCAGATGCACCGGCGCCTCCCCGGACAGAGAGGGCACCGCCATGCGGTCCTTGCCCCAGATGACGGTCATGGCCCCCCGGAGGATGATGGAGAGCCCGATGGTCAGAAAGATCAGCACCAGGTGGGACTCGGAGCGGGAGGGCCGGATGCCTACCACCTCCACCAGGATGGCCACCAGGGTTACTCCCGCCACGGCCAGGAGCAGGGCCGGGACCATGGGGAGGCCGGCGTAAACCAGGGCGCTGTAGAGGAGCATCCCCCCCAGGGAGACGAAATCCACCTGGGTGAAGTTGACGATCCCCATGGTGTTGTGCACCACCCCGAAGCCCAGGGCCACCAGGGCGTAGATCGCCCCCCCGGTCAATCCGGCAAAGATAAACTGAATCAGGTCATGAAAGCTGCCCATGTGGTTTTCCCGGGAAAGAGGCGGGGCCCGAAGAATGCGGCCCCGGACCGTTCCTCAAGATTATAACGTTATAGAAGGGCGGGTTATCTGGCAAGGAAAAAGGAGTTCAGGGGAGGCTCAGGTGGAGGTGCGGCCGTGGTGCCAGGAGGGCAGACTCAATCACCTGGGGGTTAGGGAGGGGGGGCCGGGCCTTTATCCCTGAGGGCCGGACTAGCTTTGGTGAAGCAGGGATTTCATTCTGGCCTGATTCGTGACTTCATCCTGCCGGGAAGCAGGGTGAATCCGGCCGCGGGCCCGGGACCCAGGCTATTTGCTCGGCCGGCCCCGAGTCCCCGGGGCTGATGCTGACTACCGGGAGAGTGGCGGCGGTTTGCAGGTAGGGCACGGGATATAATGGCGGGCTTGAGCTTCCTCCACGGATTTGAACTTTATCAGGTTCCCGGGGCTGATCATTTTGACCCACTTACAGGTGGGATAATGGTACTTGTTGGAGGTCTTGGAGCCCACCAACTCGACCTCAGCCACGGCGTCCCCCTTGGGGGCAACAGCTTCGGCCTGGCCGGCCGGGGCCGGGGCCGCGGCGCCTGCCTCGGAGCCCGGACTAATATCTCCTCGTAGAGGCCGATGGCTGGAATCGCTGAAGTCCATCGGCTCAGTTTTGCCTTGGAGGCTGCCCTGATCCCGCAGGGTAAATTTGGGCTCGCCGTCGGGCCCCAGGTTCAACTCGGCCCGGACCCGCTGGTCCCGGTCATAAAATGCCAGATGGGGAGCCCCTTGGGCCCCCAACCCCAGGGTGGCCCGACGGTGGCCCTCCTGGTCCCACAGTTCCAGCCCGACTTGGCCGCCGTGAGTGCCCAGGGAGGCCCGGACCTTGCCGTTGGCGTCCCGCACCTTGAGGGTTGCTTCTGCCAAGCCGGAGGGCCGGGGCCGGAAGAGCACGTAGGCCTGGGTGGCCAGGATAACCCCTAACACCACCAGAATAAAGGCCCAATATATTTTTTGACGCCGATTCCGACGCTCTAGTTTTTCCAGGCGACCCAACGCCTCGGAATGGGCATCCCCTTCGGGATGCAGGTCCTGACCGGGGCCAGGCGGCGCTGCCCCGGAGCCCGATTCCTCCGGGGGACCGCCTGCCGCCGCGACCGGCATGAGGGGCTGGGGGGAGTCGCCCGGAGACTCAAGTGGCTGGGGGGCCGCACCATTTGCGACGTCACCCGGAGGTGCTGCCAGCTCCGCTCCGGCCCCGGGGGCGGGAGCGCGGCCACCCACCTTAAAGCTGCTCTCCCCCTGCTTGTCTTTGAGTTCGAGAAAGGCTTCGCCGTCCTGGTTTACCCCCATTCGGGCCCAGGCTGTGCCGGAACTGTCGCTCAGCAGCAGGTCGGCGGAACCATCCGGATTCGAAGTTATTTTGCCGAAATATTGGCCCGAAGCATCCCGAAGCAGGATCTTTTCCACCTCGATGACCCGGTCCTGGGAGTTTCTCTGGCTGGTGAGGAGGTCGGCCAACTCCCGCCACTCCTCCTTGAGCTTTGCCAGCACCATTTCCAGGTCTTTGGGCCCGGTCTTATCAGGCATTACCACTCTCCGCACCCAAGGGGGCCCCCGGTGACCTCTTCCTCCGGCAAAAAGAGTGCCTGGGGCTTAGGGGAAATTGTGTCGGCATGAATTATCCGCGTTTTTAAACCAAGCCTTTAGAGCCGTTGCCGATTTTATAGGGTCGTTACCTGAGCGTAATTTTTCTCAACTGAAGGAGAAGCCCTTCTCCACAAATAATTTCAAACAGACAGTCACCACTTCCGGGTCATAAAGAATGCCCGTCTTTTGATGAATTTCTTCCAGGGCCCTGTCGATTCCTTGGGGCGGACCATAAGGCCGGGGACAAATCATGGCTTCCACCACGTCCGCCACCCCCAAGATTTTAGCTTCCAGGATAATATCCTTATCCCTCAACCCGGCGGGATAACCCGAACCATCCAATCTCTCATGGTGCTGTTTTATGGCCTGGAGCACCGGCCAGGGGAAGTCGATATTTTTCACCAGATCAAAGCCAATCTGGCAATGGGATCTAATAAACTCGCATTCCAGATTGCTGAGCTCACCGGGTTTACTCAGGATTTCGGTGGGTATGGCGATCTTCCCGATGTCGTGGAGCAAACCGGCGACCCTGAGGCCTTCCAAGCGGTGCAGGGAAAAATCCAACTCCCGGCCAATGGCCACCGCCAGTTGTGCCACCCGCTTCTGGTGACCCGAGGTTTGGGGGTCTTTGATCTCCACCGCCTCGGCCACGGCTTCGACTATGCCGTAAAAACTGCTCTTTATCTTGCTGAGCAGCGATTTCAGGCGCTCTTCTTCCGCCTTGACTTCTCTGACGTCCCTGAGCAGCCACAGTACCCTCACCAGTTGATCCAGATGGTCGGTTTGGGCACTGACATTGACGGACACCGGAAACGGCGAGCCCTCCCCGGTTTGCAGACAAAATTCCCAGTTCCGTTTGTTCCCGCCTTCCCGGAGCTGGATCAGGCTTGACTGAAAGGCCGCCCGGTCTGCTTCCGCGACAAAATGCGCCAGTGGCATGCCTTTCAGGGAGCCATGGTCCACCTTCAGCATGTCGGCGGCAACCTGGTTGCTCTCGGCAATGATAGTCTGGGCATCGGTTACCAGGTAGGCATCGGGGGCTGAGTCGAAGAGGTCCCGATAAACTCGTTCCGCTACGCCCGGGGCTGGTTCAGCCGACCCCCGTTCCCTCTCCCCCTGGAAATCAGCCTCTTGGACCACGGCCTGAAGGTCTTCCAGGGAGGCCGAGATATCCTGCAAAACTTTTTTGAGGGAGGGGCTTTGCCTTAGCGCCAGACCAGTTCCTGACGACCCCGGCATCTTGGCGGTCATGTCCGGGGACCCCGGGCCGGTCCCGGCGGAGGAAGCGTCTAAAGGCAGGTGCAGGTCTTCTTCTGCCAGCCTATATTCATGGGTTTGCTGCGGGTCATTAGAAATGGCTGAGTCCTCCTGGGTTACCAGGGTTATGGTCCCGGGCGCTTGACGACCACGTTTAATGCTCTCGAAAATTGCCACGGTGAGTTCTCGCTAAGGTTTTTTCAAATATGCCCCGGTCTTGCGACAGGAAAAGGGGGTTCGCCTAGACTCCCCGAGTCGGGGCGGTTTAGTCTGACGTCTCTGGAGGAAACAAGGCGGGCCCGGTCTAGAGGCCGGTTGACCCGAATTGCTCTGCGAAGATTCTTTTGCCAGAGCCAGGAAATTACCCAGATACACTTCCCAAGGGACATTTTCCGGGGGCGTTTCTGCGCCTACCTGATCTTGGCTCTCCATCACCAATTTCTGCAGGAAGTCCCAAATTTCCGGTTGTTGGCGCGCTTTCCCCCGGGGGGCGTGCCAGAGCAACGACAGGAGCACCTCCGGCGAATTTAGGCCCACCGCCACCGCGGCATCGACAATCCCCTGGTAATAGTTCCATATCGACGGATACGAGGCTGATAACGCCTGGAGCAGCGTCTCATAGGGCGCCACCAGACAGTAAACCTCCTGCCAGGACAAGCTGACCTCCGGCCGGGACAAGCTGACCTCGGGCCATGACAAGCTGACCTCGGGCTGAGGCAAGATGATCTCCGGCTGGGGCAAGCCGACCTCCGGCTGAGGCAAGCCGACCTCGGGCTGGGGCACGCTAACCTCGGGCCAGGACAGGCTGACCTCCGGCTGGGGCTGGGCCTTCCGGGTGAGGTGTTGCAGCAAAAATTTCATTAAAGGCTGGCCGGGGTATTGGGGCGGTGCCTCCCAGGGTGGACACAGCCAGCGCCAGGTTTCCTGCATCTCGGCATCAAAGGAAGGGGGCACCGGCACCACCTGGCCCTCCCCGAGCCACCTGATTCCAGAGATCGCTTGCCAGGAACTCGAGTTGAACAGGGGTGAGGGGTCCCAGGCATAAAAATGCTGTTCCCGGCCGGCTCCCAAGGCGGCGATGCACTCGGCCCGCCATTCCCCATACTGGTCCAGGATTAATTCACCCTGGCCTCTGACAACTTCCAGGACCATGAGCCCGGACTGCTTGCCGGTATGTACCGCCATATTTATTTTCGGTCCTGATAAACCCGTTTTCGACAAGCAGATGACAGAGTTTTCCGGGGCTTCCCCGGCATCCACTTCCAGGTCAATACCATCCAGTGGGTTCACGCCCTGGAGAACCCAGCCCAATTTTTGATATTGTTCCGCGTAACCCCACGCCGTCTCTTTATGGTCAACCATAGATTTCAGGTCTAAGAGACGTTCGATCTCTTCCTGGTGGACTTTAACGCGCCTGTCTTTGGGATTCATGTGTTTAGCCTCGGCTGCCTAGGAGGTAAAATCTGCTCCCCAAGTCCCTGGCTCACCTGTAGGGTTCATGTTTACCTTGCTTCGTAGTGTATAACAGCAGCTCTATCTCGCAATAAGGAGAACTCCTGATATCCGGGTTCGATTTTACCTAATATTGCCTTTATTAAGTACCAGACTCCCCTGACGCCACTAGCCGGCCGGGGCTCCCCAGAAGCAACACTGGCATTGCCGGGTTCCCCGGGGAGGGATTGCCCTCTTCCGGGGTTGACCCAGGGCGGCTTCGCCGCTGAAGTTTCTCGCCCCCCTCCCGGCCATATGCCGGCCCCACGAAGGCTGGCAAGGGGACTGCGGCTATAACCCCGGAGCGGCGGTTTAAGCCGGTGGCGTAAACCTCTGTTTGGCGCTCTCATTGCCGAATCAGGAATGGACGGATAACCGCCTAGGCAGAGGTCAATCCTTCGCGGATGGCGTATTTGGTAAGCTCGGCCACGCTCCTGATCTTCAATTTGACCATGATTTGTTGCCGATGGGTTTCCACGGTTTTGATGCTGATGTGCAGGCTTTCGCCGATTAGGGCTGAGGTTTTGCCTTCTGCAATGAGTTGCAGCACTTCGCGCTCTCTGGGGGAGAGCAGCTGAAAAGCTGAAGATTCTGTGGGGTTAGTGGAAGACAGATAGTCTTTCACCACGATATCCGCCACTTCGTGACTCAGGTAAGTTCTATGAGACATCACCACCCGGATGGCCTTGGCCAGGTCCTTGAAAGCGCAATCCTTGAGCATGTACCCGGCTGCTCCGGCCTTGAGCATGTTCAAGACAAAACGTCTATCGTCATGCATGGAGAGGGCGATAATCTTGATCCCGGGCAACGCCGCGACAATCTGCCGGGTGGCTTCGATGCCGTTTAAATCCGGCATGGCCACGTCCATGATAATCACATCCGGGGCCAGTTCTATGGCCATCCGCTGGACCATCCGGCCATCCTCGGCTTCACCCAACACCTGAACGTCGGGCTCCTTTTCCAGCATAGTCCGGAGCCCCTCTCGCATGATCTGGTGATCGTCGGCAATCAAAACCTTGATGCTCATGCCAGTTCCCCACTCATCTGAATAAGCACCATAGAAAATTAATTATGTCAAATTAATTTTTAAAAAACCTCTAAAACAATGCCACACCAAGGCGCCAGTGTCTCGGTGATTATGATACTATATTTTTGGGAAACAACAAAATCAGATTGCGGCCCGGGTATCGGGCCGGGAGTACCGGCCTTTTGCCAGCCTGATCTGGTGGCGGGAGGCCGATGCGGGGTTCGGGCCGGTTAGGCCGGCGCCGCCGAGAACCGGAAGCCTGGTTTCTCACCGACGACCGTCCCCAGGCGAAGTGATGGGGACAGGCTACCTGACCGCAGCCGATGAGGGGGGTAGGGGTTTTGGTGGCGGCAGGGATACTACCTTCGACGCCGTAGCCGGGATACCTGTCTTGACGGGGGTTGGGGTCGCCATGCTGCTGGACCTCTTTTGCTTGTCTGGCTTCAAAGGTAAGGTCAAAATAACCCGGGTGACCTCCCCCGGGGCTGACTCGATCTCCATTCGCCCACCGAAATAGTTGAGGCGCTCCCGGATACTGAAGAGACCGAAACCTTCTATTTTGCCGGACGCAGCCGTGAGCCTGTCCGGCGCAAAGCCAACGCCGTTATCTTCGACGATTATCTGCAGCTGCTCGCCAATCCTGCGCATGGACACCGTGGTGCAACTCGCCTGGGCATGCTTGAGCACGTTGAACAATAACTCTCGCACCGCCCTGAAAAGGAGGACCCTGCCTTCATTGTCCAGGGGTTTGGGTTGAGCGTCATCCTCCACGGTCACCACCAGACCATACTGCTGCTCCATATGCTCCGCCAGCCATTCCATGGCGGGCTCTAACCCTAAATCATAGAGGATGGGGGGACTGAGTTCAAAGACCAACGACCGCGTGTAGCGTATCGATTCCTCAATCAGCTTCCGGATTTCTTCCATGGGTTTGGCAACACTGCGAAAAAGAGCCGATTCCTGCACCTTCTCGAACTTGCCTTTGGCCACCACCAGCAACTGGGCAATATGATCGTGGAGCACCGTGGCCAAACGGCGCCGCTCCCGTTCTTCGGTCAGGGACAGTTCTGAGGCCAGGGATTGCAGCTGTTGCTGGTAGGTGCTGATCTTTTCCTCGCTCTCACGTCGTTCGGTGATGTCCTCAAACAGGGCGATGGCAAATTGGGGTTTGCCGCCCGCCTCCCGCACCAGGGAGATGGATTGCCGCCCCCAGCCGCTCCAGCCGTCCTTGCGGATATAGCGGGTTTCCACCCGGGAGACATCCTGCTCTCCCGTGAGCAATTTTTGAAAATTTTTCCAACTCGATTCCGCATGCTCCGGATGGTTGATCCGGGTGAATTCCATCCCCCGCAATTCTTCGGGAGCATAACCCAGCATGGCCAGAAGCGCCGGGTTCCCTTCAATCACGCGACCTTGCTTGTCAATGAGGGCAATGCCCAGGGCGGCTTCCCGAATGATCGTGCGGAACCGGGACTCACTTTCCATCAAGGCCTTTTCAATCCGCCCCCTTTCGGCAATTTCCAGGCGCATCTCTTCGTTGGCCTTTTCCAGGGCGTAGGTCCGCGCCCCGAGCCTCTCCCCCAATTGGACGTTATCCCGGCCAAATTGTTGGATCAGCTTCTGGTACTTCAACAAGAGCAGGTAGGCGCAGATGGTCGCCAGGGTGCACCCCATAATGCTCAGGTAGATGTTTAAACCCGAGGCGATACCATGAGCGAAAACCATGCCCCTGAACAACTGGAATATGGAGATGGCCACAATTATCTGGAGCGCGGCCAAAATCATCCGGGTAACCCAGGAATTGATTTTGCTCTCTTCCTTTAACGGGACTTCGATGGGTATTGTGGCAGCCAGCTCCCCCTCGTAAGGCTTCTTTTGATCCATGGATTACCTTCCTCTCCGGTTGGGTTTCAATCTGCCGACCCTCCCTGGTGTGCACCTCAAATGTGCCACGTTTCCCAGAAAAGATAATTAGGTAATCCCTGAATATCGAGGTGAGAAATCCCTGAATTTCCAGGAAGCGATTCCCAGGTGCCTCACGATGGTCTGACGAAGCGGTTCTCCATAAGCCTGGGAAGACCGGCCTGAACCTTTCTTGGCCGAAGATAGCCCCGGGCCGCCGTCCAAGACCGTCACGCGGCGTTGGGCCCATCAGGACATGACCAGCGGGAGTAAGGAGCGGAGATTAGGAGGTATGAAGATATTTCCGGCCCGGTCAACCGACCCGGACGAGAACTCAACCAGGCGCCTCAGGTGGACAAGAGCCGGGTGGCGAGGTTCGGGTGGTCCTCCCCGGATGCTTGACAATTTATGCGCAAAACCAAAACGATCTTTCCAAAAGCGCTCTTCAGGTATGTTCGGTTATCTTGAGTCACCTCCGGCGCTGAAGCCTCCCGCCCCTCTCAGGTGAAGCCCAAGACCCTTCCCCCGGAGTACAAAGTGACAGGTCATGACGAAGATATTCCCGGCCCCGCCGCCATTTAAAAATGGTCGTACGGTATGCCCATCAGCAGCCTGACGTGATCCTCGACGCACTCTTCCAGGACCTCCAGATTATAGCCTCCTTCCAGCACCGTGACGAGCCGGCCCTCGGCGGTCTCCTGGGCCAGATCCAGCACTAACCGGCCCATCTCCCGGTACCCCTCCCGGGTCATGTTCATGTGGGCCAGGGGGTCGCCGGTGTGGGCGTCGAATCCCGCCGAAATGAACACGAACTGCGGCGCAAAGGCCTGCAGTCGGGGCAGGGCTTCATTTTTCAAGGCCATCAGGTAGTCGCTGTCATCGCTGTGGGTCCGCAAGGGCAGGTTCAGGGTGAAACCCTGGCCCGGGCCTTTTCCCTCCTCCCGGCGGTAGCCGGTGCCGGGGTAGCAGTGCTGGGGGTCCTCGTGGAGGGACACGTAGAACACCCGGGGGTCCTCCTCAAACAGGTGCTGGGTGCCGTTGCCGTGATGGACGTCCCAGTCGATAATGGCCACCCGCTCCAAACCGAAGTGCTCCAGGGCATAAACCGCGCCCAGGGCCACGTTATTGAAAAAACAGAACCCCATGGCCCGGTCACGTTCGGCATGATGCCCCGGCGGCCGCACGGCGCAGAAGGCGTTGTCCACCCGTCCCTCCATGACCGCTTCCACCGCCAGCATTACCCCACCCACGGCCAGCAGGGCCGCCCGGTAAGAATCCGGGCAGATGCCGCAGTCCTGCGACATAAAGATCTGTCGGCCCTGCTCGCAGGCCTCCTTGAACTGTTTGATATAATCGGGGGTATGGAGGCGCTCCACCCATTCCAGGGGGGCGTAGTCGGGCCGGAGAAGCACCAGCAACTCCAGGAGGTCAGCATTCTTTAGGGCGTTATGGATAGCCCGGAGCCGATCCGGGCGTTCCGGATGCCAGGAACCCGGATCATGCAACTGGTAGCGTTGAGCATAAACGTAACCGGTACTACGCATCGGTCTCTCCTGAGTTTTACTTCCGTGCCCGTCAAACGAGCCTCCTGAGGGTAACCCGGGAAACTGGTCGTTGTAAAGGATATTTGGGTCCGGGGGACAGGGACGGGAATGCCCCTGCCCCCTGGTCCGGGGTGATTCTTCTTACAGCAGGCGTTGTTCCACCACGTCCCACTTGACGTTCTTAAAGAAGGCCCCGATGTAATCGGCCCGTTTCAGCCCGTAATCGGTGATAAAGGCGTGTTCGAACACGTCCAGGACCAGGATGGGATTACACCCGGCGGGGTGTCCGACATCGTGTTCATTGATCCACTGATTAAAGAGGAGGCCGGATTCGATATCCTGGTACATAATCACCCAGCCGATGCCCCGCATGCTGGCGGTGGCCTTGAAATCCTTGGCGCAGGTCTCCACCGTGCCGAACTGCTCCTGCTTTTTCTTCATGAGCCTGGGTGCCTTAGCCATATCGCCGTCGCCCCCCAGGTTGGCAAAGTAGAGCTCGTGCAGGCGCATGCCATTGAACTCCCACCCCTGGCGGCGCTTCAGTTCGGCAAATTCCGGCGTAGCCTCCCGGCCTTCTTTCACCATGGCCGCCAACAGTTCCATAACCTTATTGGTGTTGGCAACGTAGCCCTGGTAGAGGGTGAAATGATTCTTGAGCAGCGTGTCGCTGAATCCAGGCATCCCTAACAAAACCGCGAAATCTTTGGCGACGTAGGCCATGTGTTCTCCCTCCCGGTCCCGGCGTCAGGACTCAGTGATTTGCCTTAAAGATAGTGCCGGGATCACCCGACGCAAGGCGGCAAGGGAAATTTCCCCGGCGTCCTTTTCGTTGCATCAGGCCGCTGGATTAAGTATAGTTATGAATCCTAAGGGTTTAGTCGGCAGATTCCAGGTCCTCCGGGTCCAGGAGACCCTGCTGGATCAGGGCGGCTTCCATTTGGGCCAGGGCCTCTTTGAAGGCCGGATAGAGCCCCACCGCCAGGGACACCCCTTTGCGGGTGGGCACCCAGTCCCCTTCCTGGTCCCCGGGCACGTGGACCCGGATATCGATGAGGCGATGACCTTTATACTCGGACAGGGAAAGGAAAACCACTTCCCGGGCATTTTTCGTAACCTGACTGATGACTTCGGACATCATGCTCCCCCTAGACTCAGTAATCAACCCATGAGGTAAATTTAAGTTTGGGGATTGACTTCGCCTAAATTCCCGACCTTGTCAATCCATTTTCCCTATGCAACTCTATAATACGTTAAGCAGACAAAAAGAAACGTTCAAGCCCCTCACCCCCGGAAAAGTCGGTTTCTACGCCTGCGGGGTGACGGTTTACGACGACTGCCACCTGGGCCATGCCCGCTCTTGCGTGGCCTTTGAGGTCCTGGTGCGCTATCTCGAGCGCCGGGGGCTCAAGGTCACCTGGGTGCGCAATTTTACCGACATCGACGACAAGATCCTGCGCCGGGCCCAGGAGACCGGGGTACCCTGGAAGGAGGTGGCCGAGCGCTACATCGCCTCTTTCCGGGAGGACATGACCGCCCTGGGGGTGCCGCCGGCCCAGATCGAGCCCAAGGCCACGGACCATATTCCCCAGATTCTCGACCTCATCCGGCGCCTGGAAGACCTGGGCTTCGCCTATGGCCAGGCGGGGGGTGACGTCTTTTTCCGGGTGCGCCGCTTTCCAGGATACGGCAAGCTTTCGGGCCAGAACGTGGAAGATATGGAGTCCGGGGCCCGGATCGAAGTTGACCCCAACAAAGAGGACCCCCTGGATTTCGTCCTGTGGAAGGCCTCCAAGCCCGGGGAACCGGCCTGGGACAGCCCCTGGGGCCCCGGGCGCCCGGGCTGGCACATCGAGTGCTCCGCCATGAGCATGCAGTACCTGGGGGAGACCTTCGACCTTCACGGCGGCGGCCAGGACCTGGTCTTCCCCCACCATGAAAACGAACTGGCCCAGTCGGAGGCGGCCACGGGGAAACCCTTCGCCCGCTGCTGGCTGCACCACGGCCTCCTCACCATCAACGCCGAGAAGATGTCCAAGTCCCTGGGGAATTTCTTCACGGTGAAAGAGGTGCTGGCCCGCTTCCCGGCGGAGGTGGTGCGCTTCTTCCTGATCAACTGCCACTACCGCAGCCCCCTGGATTTCTCCGACGCGGCCCTGGCCGAAGCCGAGACCGCCCTGCTGCGGCTCTACACCTGCCTGGCCCGGATTCAGGACGTGCTCCGGGAGTACCCGGACCTGAAGCCCCAGCATCCTGTCGATACCTATCCCGACAACCTGACCCTGGAGGAATTTCACCGCTTCGGGTCCCTCCGGGCCCGGTTCGACGCGGCCATGGATGACGACCTCAACACCGCCCAGGCCCTGGGCTACCTCTTCGAGACCGTGCGCCTGCTCAACCGCCTCCTGGAGGCGCCCTCCGACGATCCGGGCTACCTCACCATCCTCTGGGAGATGGCGGAAGAACTGAAGGACCTGGGCGGGGTACTGAATCTCCTTCAGGCCGACCCTGCCGCCATGGTCGCCTCCCTGCGCCAGAAAGCCGCCGACCTGAAGATCACCCCGGACGAAATCCAACAACTCATCGACGCACGCACCCAGGCCAGGAAGGATAAGGATTGGGGCACCGCGGATAAAATTAGGAAAAAGCTGTCTGAAATGAATATACTATTAGAAGATACCCCTCAAGGTACCATTTGGCGGGTAAACAGCTGAGGTGTCCAAATGAAATTTAGAGTTATCATTGAACAAGACGAGGACGGAATCTTCGTAGCCAATTGTCCTACACTACCCGGCTGCATTTCCCAAGGAAAAACTCGTTCCGAGGCCCATGCCAACATCAAGGAAGCTATTCAGGGTTATCTGGAAAGCCTCAAAAAGCATAATGACCCAATTCCACCTCCAATTACTGAAGAGATAATCGAGATAGCGGTATAGCGCTTAATTATATATCGGCTTACCATGCACTATGAACAATCGTGGGAGTGCTTCACAGGCCTTCGATCAGATAGTAAGAGTTATTTTCCCCCACAATATACATAGACACTTCATCAACTTTTCGGCATGAAATCAGTTAAGTTGGTATTAGCTATCTACAAAACCAGGCGCATGCTGCGTAGCGGACCTAGCGTCCCCCTGGAATTTCAGGGAGGACTTTGCTTATGTCTGCAAAGCTGCCGGTAGTATCCGGCCGGGACCTGGCCAAAGCATTAGCTAACATTGGTTACCTTCATGACCATCAGAAAGGCAGCCATATTATTCTTCGCCACCAGGCCCCACCACACCGACGCATAACTATCCCCGATCATAAAGAAATTGCTAAAGGAACCCTGAAGAACATCATGCGTGAGGCAGGTTTAACCTTAGAAGAGCTTCTCGGCCTTTTGTTTTGATTGCGCCTCTCCAGCTAGCGCTACGAGGGGTCAGGTGGGGAGTATACCCCCGACCACCTCGCCTTTTACCCTGTCTGGGGCGACCCAACGGGTCGCCCCTACATTTTCCTACGGGATTGGAGGTGGGGGAGGGGGAAAGGGCGCTACGAAAAGCCCTTTGCCCCCTCCCCCCGGTTTCTTGGCAGCCAGACTCAGGCCCGCGGCCTTCGTCTTACCTGCCAAAAAATGTTATATTTTTTCTATCCCGAATACCGATATAGTCCTATATGCCCGATCAGTTCCATTTAGTCACCTCATTTACCCCCGCCGGCGACCAGCCCCAGGCCATCCGCAAGCTCTTGGCCGGGGTGCGGGCCGGGTATCCCCACCAGGTGCTCCTGGGGGTCACCGGGTCCGGCAAGACCTTTACCATCGCCAACGTCGTGGCCCAGATGAACCTGCCCACCCTGGTGCTGGCCCCCAACAAGACCCTGGCGGCCCAGCTCTACGGCGAGTTCCAGGAGTTCTTCCCGGACAACGCGGTGGAGTATTTCGTCAGCTACTACGATTATTATCAGCCGGAGGCCTACGTCCCCCAGGCCGACCTCTACATCGAGAAAGACTCCTCCATCAACGAAGCCATTGACCGGATGCGCCACTCCGCCACGCGCTCCCTGTTCGACCGCCAGGACGTGATCATCGTGGCCTCCGTGTCCTGCATCTACGGCTTGGGCTCCCCCGAGGCCTACCACGGCATGCTCCTCTCCCTGGAGGAGGGCGCGGTGATGGACCGGAGGGAGGTCTTAAAGAAACTGGTGGAGATTTTGTACGAACGCAACGACATCGATTTTCACCGGGGCACCTTCCGGGTCCGGGGCGACCGGGTGGAAATCTTCCCGGCCTACGAAGAGGACAAGGCCATCCGGGTGGATTTTTGGGGCGACACGGTGGAGGCCATCCGGGAGATCGACCCCCTCCGGGGCCAGACGCTGCGGCAGCTCAAACGCATCATGATCTACCCCGCCTCCCACTATGTCACCCCGGAACTGGTGCGGCGCCAGGCCATGGCCGCCATCGAAGCGGAGCTGGGGCCCCGGTTGGACTGGTTCCGGGCCAACGGCAAATTGCTGGAGGCCCAGCGCCTGGAGGAGCGCACCCGCTTCGACCTGGAGATGATGAAGGAACTGGGCTACTGCCACGGCATCGAGAACTATTCCCGGCACCTCACGGGCCGGGCCCCGGGGGAGCCCCCCCTACCCTGCTGGATTACCTGCCCCGGGAGTCCCTGGTGGTCATCGACGAGTCCCACATCACCATCCCCCAGCTCGGGGGGATGTTCCGGGGCGACCGGTCCCGGAAGCAGACCCTGGTGGACTATGGCTTCCGCCTGCCCTCGGCCCTGGACAACCGCCCCCTGTGCTTTGAGGAATTCGACGCCCGGGTGCGGCAGCGCATCTATGTCTCCGCCACCCCCGGCCCCTACGAAGTGAAGGAGGCCGGCGGCCGCATCGTCGAGCAGATCGTGCGCCCCACCGGTCTCATGGACCCCCGGATTACGGTCAAACCCGCGGCCAACCAGGTGGACGATCTCCTGGGGGAAATCCGGGCCCGTCTGGCCCAAGGCGAGCGGGTCCTGGTCACCACCCTGACCAAGCGCATGGCCGAAGACCTCACCGAGTACTACCAGGAATTGGGCCTCAGGGTGCGGTACCTCCACTCCGACATCACCACCCTGGAACGGATGGAGATCATTCGGGATTTGCGCCTCGGCGTCTTCGACGTGCTCGTGGGCATCAACCTCCTCCGGGAGGGGCTGGACCTGCCGGAGGTCTCCCTGGTGGCCATCCTGGATGCGGACAAGGAAGGCTTCCTGCGCTCGGGCCGCTCCCTCATCCAGACCTGCGGCCGGGCCGCCCGGAACGTCAACGGCCAGGTCTTGTTCTACGCCGACCGCGTAACCCCGTCCATGGCCGCGGCCATAGAAGAAACCAACCGGCGCCGGTCCGTCCAGGAGGTGTATAACCGGGAGCACGGCATCACGCCTGAAACCATCCAGAGCCGCATCAAAGACGTCCTGGCCACGGTGTACGAGGCCGATTATGTCACCGTGCCCCTGGCCGCGGAGGAGCAGATGCCCTACCTCTCGGAACGGCCGGTGGTGGCGATCAAGCGTCTGAAGAAGGAGATGCAGGCCGCAGCCAAGAAGCAGGAGTTCGAGCGGGCCGCCACCTTGCGAGACCGCATCCGGGCCCTGGAGGCGGAGAATTTGAAGTACGGCGGGTAATGGCTTAAAAATTTTCCGTTTTCCGTTTTCCGTTTTCTGTGGAACAGCCGCCCCGGCGGTTGCCCTCTATGGGGGAGCTGCTCCCAGACTATGATGTTCTTGGCGCCCAGCAAGGAGTGGATTTATATTCAACTCTGGCTTTTTTTATACCTATCATATCTGTCATCCCAGCCACCAGCCCACCAGTCCGACCAGGCCACCCACCCCCTATATTCTTTTCCTAAATCAGTTTTCTAAACTACCCCATCTCTTTTTTTAACAATTTCCCAAAGACTGTAAAAAAATCCCCATTCCCAATTGCGGCAAACTGTGCTATGAGGAGGATAATCCTAAACCGGATTTTGGGCAAACTTGTGATAATTTGCGTGTGATAAGACGATTGGGCCACCCAAAAGGGGAACTTCTTTGAACATCCTCTCCGGACGGTAGGTTCCAAAACCAATTTTTAACCGCGGCGGAAAAAATTGCCGCATAATCTTAGGATAGAGTATTGGCCCGAATCAATAGAATAAATGAGCACTATATTCAGGAGAACAATGCAATGAATAGCGATCCTCAAGTTCCTCTAAAACAGTCTGACTTTGAGCAGTCGTTACTAACCCTTGAACAGAGCTTGGCCATACTCGTCGAGAAAGTGAATGAGCAGATCGGTCAGCGCGAAGATTCAGAAAGCACGTGTACTGTTTATCTCTATGACTTCCGACGTAAACTGTATGTGCTCCGAGCGTCAACAAAACCAACTCGCTACTTGGGTATTGACTCACTTGCAATCACACCAAAAATTATGAGTGACTTTGCACAACATAAATTAGAGAATCTCGGATTGACAAAGTACGTAATTCTCTTAGGGGAGGCTTGCTTTTGTAATAATGTCTTGGAAAATAAGATTTATAGTTGCCATCGTAAATATAAACTTGATATAGCCAAATGGGAAGAGAATCATTACTGTGAGTATACCGACTCTGAGTTAGATGCCTTCCTGGCGGCCCCTATTTATTTTAGAGATCCTAAGGAAAGGTCGAAAATTCGGAATATGCCTGACGGTGTTATTCGGGTAGTTAGAAAAAAACAACAGGATAAACCCAGCAAACCTTTTAGCGAAACCGACAAAAAAGATCTTGTAGAGATAGTTAGGAACGAAACTATCTGGATTGAAAGTTGTACATTCTTATCCCAATTAATTGAGATAGGTACTTATACTGATATCATTCGTTTATGCAAGCAAGCTTCAGTAGTTCTTAGAAACCTTCTAAAAGGTAAAGGGTGTTCCATTTTTCTTCTCGACGAAACAGAGAAAGGAGAAAATAATGACACACGTTACTACAAATGCTACGGAACTACTGGATTGGTTATTCGCCCTGGAGGTGATAAAAAACCTTTCGAAATCGAAGATCCACTCGCTTCAAGTGAAGCATGGTATACTCTCAGTGCTAGGGACCTGAAACAATCTCCGCCAGCACCAAGGATTCCTATGACCATGGGAGTTGTCAGGGCTAGGACGTGTGCTTTCATCGATGACATTTATGACAAGAATTTCCTTGATAATGTGTTTCCAAAGAATTGGTCGATACAGCGGGACCCTGGAGTTGGGAAGGTTTGTGAGAGTACCATTTTAGACGGCGAGTATAAAAAGGCAGAAAGCATCCTTTTTGCTCCGATGTTCTACCGCGAACCCAATAATCGCTCTATTGACGTGCTTGGCGTGGTCAGGATAGTTCGTCCAAAAGGACACGGTATCTTCACAACTCTTCAAAAACACATGTTCGTTTCCCTCGTTGAGCGTCTTGCGAAAGCAATAACGGCTTTGCGTTTCCGTGAATTTATTGACAAACTGTCCACCATAAGTGACAAAGAACTCCTTTCAAGCTATCTAGTCAGTAACATACCAAAGTTCGTAAGCGCTACAAAATGTGTCGTGTACGAGATGGTTGGCGAGAAGCCTATCTTGCTATCCAAGTGGACTATCAACGACGCACAAATAGTTTCTAATCCTGAAATAGAAAAGCTTTTCACGGACTCAGTGCGCAAAGTATATGATAGGGAAGGTAGAGTGGTTTTGGGTGGTAACCAGGATGAACATTCCAAGAACGATCCTATAGAGAAGAAACTAGAGGAATTTGGGCAGCAGTTCGTGGGTATCCCAATCAAGAACGAGAGTCTCGCAAAAAAGCCTATAGGGATTGTGGCGATTTTAAGAGATCTGCAGCTCCCGTCGCTCGGTGAAGATGACCTATCCACATTAGAGCGGATATCAGGCCATTTGCCGGGAAAATTCTTTGAATTATCAGCTAGAGCGAAACGCCAACAGATCATCGACCAGATCATCCCCTCACCCCTCCGGTCTCAGATTCAAAGCCTGTACGGCCTTACGTGTGGACCAATTCTGAAAGAGTGCTTTGAGAATTTAGATACGGTCGATATCTTGGAAAATGCCATTATAGAAATTTTGCCAAGACTATGGGAACTCTATGACCCCGATCATGCTAACCGACCTATTTACATTTGGGATCGATTCCATTTATTTAATAAAGAGATCTTACCCAGCGTCCCACACTATCGGGATCATTTCGTGCACCAATTTATCGTATTTCTGCTGGGTGCAATAATACTCGCAAAATTAAAGCGATTGCCTAGTTTGGCTCAATGCTACCCTGCTTACCGAGATCTACCATTGCAAGAACATAACGCTAAAGCTGAGCGCGCCTGGGTGATTACTTCTCTCTTCCATGACGTAGCTTATCCACTTGAGACATCTAACACATGGTTCTGGAACATCATCAAGGCTTTTGTCGGGGAGGATAGCCACCACGAAATGCGAACTCTGCCCGTGGACACAATTCTATACAATCCCGACTATATTGACTCGATTGACCAAATTGTTTCTTTTCACCGTGAACTTGGGCGCCACGAGCAGAAATTGCGAAGGGTAATCATGGATGTCCTCAGAAAAGATAAGGATGGGAAAGGTGCAAGTCTTGATCACGGTATTATGGGAGCGCTCCTGCTCCTTGGCAATTCACACCTTGAGGTTGATGAAGTATTGCCAGCCGCCTCCGCGATTGCACTCCATAATAAATTGGGTGATATGCCGGGGGTGAATTCGGTCGCATTCGAGACACATCCTCTTGCCTTCCTTCTGATTTACTGCGATCTCCTCCATGAATGGAATCGCGATTTACATGAAACCAAAGCGGTTACAAAAAATAAGTTTCCCTTGCTTAAGGATTTCACCATAACAGATAATTTGGACGAGCTGGCAAGCCATGGATTGTCAGCAAGTTATATTAAACTAATTCGAGAGGGTATGGATAGGGGAGATGAAAAGTGTGTTTTTGCTAATATTAAAGTCGAAGCTCGTGTTAAAGAGAAATGGGATGAGGCCCGCCGTAAGTTTGATAAGCTGAGAGCAAAAGAAATATGCTTTATCGCCAAAATCAACAATAAGGTTTTTTATACTATCTCGCGACCGTGATAGTAGCAATAAGACAATATTGCAACAAGGCAAGCAATTTCATTCTTTATTATTTGATTTTGTGGGGTTGGCGAAAAGGGTGATTATGGTAAAGAGAATGAAATGATTATCGTGCGATCACCTGCATTTATTATAAATGTGCGGTAATGACTATATCGTTAACTATTTAGAATTTATGGAAATTATGGCTTCGAGAACGAAAAAGCACAATTTGGTGTGACGACATATAAGGAGGCCTCTCCGGCCATTGCGCAAAGTAAACAAAATTTATGACAACGTTTCCTTTAGGTACCGCCGATCGAGAATGTTCACACAGTTCGTTTGTCACAAAATCAGCTTCCTATCCATAAATGGAAACCGTGCTATATAGCTACCCTGACAAAATCTACAAAATTGGGTTGATATTGACAGCTTAGCTCTATCCAAGACTCTGGCGACCTTAAAAGTTTTTGTCCCAAATGTCAGGTCTCATCTGATCTCGGGTTGATGATGGTCAGCTCAAATCTCGGTCATTACCCCTTATGGCCGCGGCGGGCACGGAGGCCCGCTCCACTGAAATTTCCCTGCTTTACGGGTCACCCAAAGACCATGAATGACTTTTCCCGCCAGGCTCAAAAGAAATAATTCAACGGTTGAAAGCGGCGGCGCACCGCCCAGGCGAAATAGAGGTTGAAGATCAGCATGTTCAGGGCGTAGGGCGCCCGGTGGAAGCGCTTCAGCATGCCCAGGAGTGAATAGTACTTCCGGTTGGCGCGCCAGTAGCCTTCTTCCAGTTGCCGGACGGTCATGTGTTTGGGGTGGTACACCACCTGAAAGCCGCTGTAGTGGCTCCAGTCGTGGTCGAAGATGCGCCCGGCCTCCAGCAGTTCCGTCCGCACCTTGGTGCCGGGGCGGGGGGCCAGGATGAACATGAACGCGGCCGGGGCCTTGACGCGATTCAGAAAATCCACCGTGGTCTCGAAGATCTCCGGCCGGTCGCCGTCGAGGCCGAACATGACGTTGATCGAAAAACCGACACCCCGGTCCCTTAAACCTTTAAACTGCCGTTCATAATCCTTGGCCTTGTTCTGCTTTTTGTTGATGGACTTGAGGCTTTCCGGGCTGATGGACTCCATGCCGATGTTCACGTGGCGGCAGCCGCTCCGGGCCAGGAGGTCCAGCAGTTGCGGGTCATCCCCGACGTTGGCCGTGGCCAGGCAGGCGTAATTCAGCTTCAGGGGGATGAGGCGCTCCATGATCTCCATGGCGTGGCTGCGCTTGGCCACGAAGTTGTCGTCCACGAAGTAGATAAAGCCGCTGTCGGTTAAGCGCCGGATCTCCTGGATTTCGTGGATCACTTCGTCCACGGGCCGGTGCCGGAACTTGCCCCCATAGACCTGGGTAACTTCACAAAAGCTGCAGTTATAGGGGCACCCCCGGGTGGTCTGGGAGGGGATGTTCCAGACCTTGTAACGCTTGAGATCCAGCAGGTCATAGCGGGGCACCGGCAGGTTTTTCAGGTCCGAGAGTTTCTCCGCCTGATAACGGGGCTGCAGCCGCCCGGCCTGGAAATCCCGGAGGAGCCGGGGCCAGGCCTCCTCGGCCTCCCCCAGCACCAGGGCGTCGGCATGTTCCTGGCATTCTTCCGGGGCCAGGGTGGCGTGGAAACCGCCCATCACCACGGGAATGGACCGGCGGCGGAACCCCGCGGCCAGCTCAAAGGCCCGGGGGGCCTGGTGGGACATGAAAGTGAGACCCACCAGGTCACATTCTTCCCGGAAGGTGATCTCCTCCAGCATGTCGTCCTTGATCTCCACCTGAATATCTTTGGGGGTCAAGGCCGCCACATAAGGCAGGGTCATGCCCAGGAGCCAGCGGTTCTTGCGCCGGTCTAAACGACCGTTTTCCCGGTAGGCGGAAGATTGGATCAGCAGTATTTTCATAGTGAGGTAACTCAGGTATGGTTTTGGCCCCGAAAGGGAAATTGATCAGACCGACGACTCCGTTAAAATCCACCGCGATCATCCCGGGGATGGCAATTTTTCTCGTCACCGGGATGATAGCAAATAACTTGCCGGAAGTCAGTATTTTCCGCAGGCCGGGGCCCCGCCCCAGCCGGTGAACGGCGTCATAACTCAGGCAACCCGGGCTGGTTTTGGGACAAGGGGCGGCTCCGGCTCATTGCCGGCCGGCTCCCGCTCCCTGGAAGTCTAAAGTCTGAGGAATTCCTCGAGGAGTTGCTTCTGAGCCTCCGAGAGGCGGGTGGGGGTTTGGAGGTCCACGACCACCACCAGGTCACCCGGGACTTTGCCCCGCAAGCCGGGCAAACCCAGGCCGGTAATGCGCAACGTGGCCCCGGGCTGGGTTCCGGGGGGAATGGCCAGGCGGGTTGAGGCGGTCAGGGTGGGAACCTCCACTTCCGTCCCCAGCGCGGCTTCCACAAAAGAGACGGGCGCCCGGTAATAGAGATCCTGGCGCTTGCGGGTGAAAATGTCATGGGGGGCAACGCATATTTCCAGGTAGAGATCCCCATGAGGCCCCCCACGGGTTCCTGCTTCCCCTTCTCCCCGGAGGCGCAGCCGGGTGCCCGTATCCACCCCTGGGGGGATGCGCACCTGCAGCTGTTTTTTTTCTTTGACGACCCCGGCGCCCTGACAAGCGGAGCAGGGAGAGGTGATGATGCTGCCTGACCCCTGGCAATCCGGACAGGCGTTGAAGACCTTCAAGAGACCCTTGGACTGGCTCACCTGGCCCTGCCCCTGGCAGCCGGCACAGGTCTGGGGAGGGCAACCGGGAGCGGCCCCCTCTCCCTGGCACCGGGGGCAACTCACCCGGCGTTCCACAGCCAAACTGGTATCAAGCCCCCGGGCGACTTCCTCCAGGCTGAGCACCACCGGCTGCCGCAGATCGGCCCCGGGTTGGGGCTGATCCTGTCGGTCCCGGGAGCGCCCGAAACTGAAGAAATCTTCAAAGGCCTCCCCGAAGGAGCTGAAAATATCCTCGAAACCGTTAAAGCCGCCTAATTCCAGGCCCGCCAGCCCGGCATCGCCGTAGAGGTCGTAGAGCTGGCGCTTTTCCTCGTCGGCCAGGACCTGGTAGGCCTCGGAAATCTTTTTGAATCGGTCTTCCGCCTCCTTATCCCCGGGGTTTTTATCCGGGTGATACTTGATGGCCAACCTACGGTATGCGGTTCTAATATCTTCCAGTATCGCCTGCCGCGATACCTCCAGAATTTCATAATAGGTCGTCATCCTGGAACAACCTTATTTTTCATGGAATTACCAATGCCCGCTCACCCTTATAGATGCTCATAATGGTTATCATCCGACTAGCCATTGTCAAGGATAGGCCCGAAGTGTTGCGGGAGAAAAAGGGGAGATTCTTAAGAGGCTGGCACCAGACGGCTGAGGCGGCCCTTCAGGTCCGGGGACAGGTCGGAAACCGCCACCACTTTGGACCGGCTCTGGGCGCCCGCAGTGAGCTTGAGGGAACTCTTGGGAAGGTTGAGGCCCCGGGCCAGGAAATTGATGAGTTCCCGGTTGGCGGCGCCCTTTTCCGGCGGGGCCGCCAGGCGGATCTTGAGGCGGTCGCCATAGAGACCCACCACCTGAGTGCGCTGGGCCCCGGGCACTACCGTCAGCCTCAGCAGGTATCCCTGGCCGGTGGGCTGAAAAAAGGGGGACATGGGGCGGCGGACCCGCCTTTAGCTGAGCCGGCGGGCCAGCTCAAACAGCGTGGCAATCAGAAAGCGTTGCAGGAAGATGATGGCCAGCAGCACCAGCAGCGGGCCGAGATCCAGACCGCCGAAGACCACGGGCACCCGCTCCCGCACCCAACCCAGGACCGGCTCGGTGATCTTGTACAAGAACTGGACTATGGGATTAAACGGGTCGGGGTTGACCCAGGACAACAAGGCCCGGGCGATGATTACCCACATATAGATAGTCAGGGCCAGGTCCAGAATCGAGGCCAGAGCTGCGATCAGGTTTCCAACGGCAAACATTCAACAGGTCTCCATAGTCTAAGTATTTGGGATATATATAGACTCGGGATGGGGGCCTTGTCAAGCCCGTCACCGTGATCACCGTCGTCCGGCCCGGACCATTGCACAAGCTGTGGTCTTTTTTTATGATTATACAGTTAATGGCGCCGCGCCTGAGCCGAGGCCAGCCTGTCCGAGTCCGGACCCGGGGGAAGAGTGATGCAAACCATACGCCAGCTTGTGGGTGAGCTGAAATGAACCCGGTGCGGTTTTCCACCTTTGCGGCCCTGCGCCACCGCAATTTTCGGCTGTTCTACTCCGGCCAGACGATCTCCCTCACCGGCTCCTGGATGCAGTCCGTGGCCTTCGGATGGCTGGTCCTGCTGCTCACCAACTCCGCCTTCTACCTGGGCTTGGTGGGGGCGCTCCAGACCCTGCCGGTGCTCCTCTTTTCTTTCCTGGGCGGGGTGGTGGCCGACCACACCTCCAAGCTCCGGCTGCTCTTCATCACCCAGGCCGCGCTCATGCTCCTGGCCCTGGTCCTGGGGGTGCTGGTGGAAACCAACGTGGTCCGGGTCTGGATGCTCTGCTCCCTGGTCTTCCTGTCGGGCACGGCCATGGCCTTTGACATCCCGGTGCGCCAATCTTTCATCGTTGACCTGGTGGGCAGGCCGGACCTGCCCAACGCCATCGCCCTCAACTCCACCCTGTTCAACGCCACCCGGGTGATAGGGCCGGCAGTGGGGGGCGAACTCATTGCCGCGGTGGGCCTGGCCAACTGCTTTTTCCTCAATTCCGCCAGCTTCCTGGCGGTGCTCCTGGCCCTGGTGCTCATCAAGCTGCCGCCGAGCCCAACTACGCCCTGGAAGCCGTTTCTCCAGGCCTGGCGGGAACTTTTCGATCACCTGCTGGTGCGCCGGGAGTTGAAACTGATCCTGGTGCTCATGAGCGCGGTGGCGATTTTCGCCATGCCCTTTTATGTGCTTTTGCCCATCCTGGCCCGGGACACCCTGGGGGTGGACGTCCGGGGTCTTGGGCACCTCATGGCCATGAGCGGCCTGGGGGCCTTTGCCGGAGGTCTCTCCCTGGCCCGGCGGCTGACGCGGCGGCCGCCCATGCCCTCGTTTCTGGCGGGAATAGCCCTGTTCCTTCTGGGTCTGATGGGGCTGGGTCTCTGCCGCGACTATTACGCCGCCCTGGGCTGTATGGCCCTGGCGGGGTTCGGCCTGGTGACCCAACTGTCCACCGGCAACAGCCTGATGCAACTCAACGTGCCCGATGCATTGCGGGGCCGTCTGATGAGCCTGTTCGGGCTCATCGTCATGGGCTTCGCCCCGGTGGGCAGCATCTTGTACGGGGTCACCGCCAGTTACGTGGGGGCCGGCCCGTCCATCACCGGGGGAGCGATCATCGCGGCGGCGGTGGCCGGGGTGGTGCTCTGGAAGAATCCGGACCTGCGCCACTTCGGCTTCTCCGAACCGGACGCCGCGCCCCCAGACCCCATCCCGCCCCCCATCTCGCCGTTCAGCCGGTGATTTTGCATTTAAAATTGTCCGGGACCGATAAGAAGAATGGTATCATTATGCAAGACTTCACGGCATCGAGGCGATGGCATGAAGAAACCACAGGCAAAGAGGCGCACATGAAAAATCACCGAAGAGAGGAACTCCATTGAATCCCTGGGTGCCCAAAAAGGTGTTTTTGACGAGAGGGGTGGGAGTTCATGCCGAAAGACTCAACGCTTTCGAAGAGGCGCTGCGGGCGGCCCGGATTTCTCCCATGAATTTAGTGAAGGTCTCCTCTATCGTGCCCCCGCATTGCGAACTGGTGGAGATTGAAGAAGGACTGTCGTATCTCTCGCCGGGCCAGATAACTTTCTGTGTCATGTCCAGGTGCGACAGCGATGAATCCGGACGTCTGCTGGCGGCCGCAGTGGCTCTGCTGCTCCCCGAGAACAGCAATGATTACGGCTATATCAGTGAATACCACGGTTATGGCAAGAAGCTTGACGAAGTGGAGGATTGGGTTTGCGACCAGGCGGCCGAGCTCTATGCTTCCGCCAAGGGCTTTAAGATAAACTGGCGCCGGGCCTGGTCCGAAGAAGAACATAAATATACCCTGGAGGAACGCAAGTATTCCCCCAAGTATGTCGCCGCAGTGGCCGAGGGCATTAAGGGGAAGTGGGTTACGGCGGTGGCAGCGGCAGTGTTTATTCTCTAAAAAGGGCTGGGAAATTGGGCTATCATCAGGGCAGCAGAACGAGCCATTCCACTTCGCCTGCGCGGCGGGCGCACCCGCTCTGAAGCCTATCCAAGCGCGCCGACAATCCCGGCGCAATAAGGCCTTATACCAACGATCATTTCCTCACGGTCACAACGAACGGTGAAAAATGCCAGGGTTGGTGGGGCGGCCGTCCCTGGCCGCCTCTGGCTGGCGGGCACGGAGGCCCGCCCCGCCGAGCTCTTTTCATATAAACTAGCGGCCAACGGACAATTTTTGCAGGGGGGACCTGGGTGTCCCACCAAAAGGGCGCACACACAGGTGCGCCCCTACGTTTCATTCGTTCATTTTTGAACGCAACCCGGCATTACTTACATGGCGTTTGCCGAAAGTATTTTCCGATGGCGGCATCATTCTAATCCCTCCTAACCTCCCTTTATAAAAGGGGGGAACTATTGGGCATTGCTGGCAAAGTCCCCCTTTGAAAAAGGGGGATTTAGGGGGATTTTAAAATCTCCAAGTGGAAAAAATTTATGGCAAACGCCATAACGTGCTGCGGTTGGTCTCCAAGCACAATCCAATCTCAACTTATCGTCATTTCACCCCGCCGCAAACAGGGGCGCGCCACTGCCATCAAGGCTTGGCTGCATTCATTCTCCGGAAGTCAATAAAGCCTTTCTGAACGTCCAGGGAGATTAGCTGGACGCGCACCCGGTCGCCGACGTCGACGCCCGCAAAGCCGCTGACCAGTTTCCCTTCAACCGGCAGGGTGAGAAGCCGGACCCAGGTCCCTTTGGCGGCGGCGCCGGTGACCATCGCCTCAAACTGCTCGCCGAGTCTCGATTCCAACAGCAGCGCCGCGGCGGCTTTGCCCACCTGACGCTCGACTTTCCTGGCGGCATCTTCGGCTTTAGTGCAATGGACCGCCAGAATCGCCAATTCCTCCAGGCTATAAGGCGCGGGCTGCTCTTCTAAAGCGGCTTGCAACAGGCGCTGGATAAGCAGGTCGGGGTAGCGGCGATTGGGCGCGGTCGCGTGGACATAGTCCTTGACTGCCAGGCCGAAGTGGCCGGGGGGATGGCTCTTCAGGGGCCTCGGCCAGGTATTCGCCGGAGCCCAAAAGCTTGATCACCGCCAGGGACAGATCGGGGAAGGTTAATGGCTCCGCGGCTTTTTCCTGGAGGAGAAACTCCTCCAGCGCTTTGGAATCAGGGGTATCCGGAAGTTTGACCCCGCGGGCCCCGGCAAGTTCGACGATCCGGTCCCAGCGTTTGGGGGTGCGGACCACACGGCGGATGGCGGGAAATTTCCTGGCCCGGAGGTACCGGGCGACCACCCCGTTAGCTGCGATCATGAACTCCTCAATAATCTCCCTGGCCCGGTTCTTTTCTGCTATTTCCAGGGCCCGGATCTGATCGCCGTCGAATACCGCCTTGGCCTCAATGGTCTCCAGACTGAGGGACCCCTGAAGCTGGCGGGAATTCTTCATAATCTGGGCTACCCGGTCCTGGAGGCGCAGATTCTCGTCCAGGCCCGGCACCGCCGCCAGGGCGGGAGGGGCGGCTCCCGGCCCTTCCAGCCAGGCTGCCACGCTCTTATAGGCCAGTTTCGCCCGATTCCGGACCCGGGCCGGGTAGACCTTGGAGTCCTGCAGGGAGCCGTCGGCGCCCACCGTCACTTCCACGACCAGGGAAAGGCGATCCTCGTTGAAATTCAGCGAGGTGAGGTCGGTGGAGAGTTTTTCCGGGAGCATGGGGAAGATCGCGGCCGCGGTGTAAACCGAGGTGGTATTGTGATGGGCGTGGGCGTCAATGGCTGAGCCATTCTTGACCAGCGAGGCCACGTCGGCGATGGCCACCAGAACCTTGATCCGGTCTCCGGGCAGGGCCTGGGCCACGGTTAGCTGATCCAGGTCCCGGGAGTCATCGTTGTCAATGGAAGCCCACAGCAAGTTCCCCAGGTCAAGAACCGGCTGCCCCGGGGGGGCCCCGGAGACCTGAAGCCGTCCAAGCTCGGCCAGGGCGTCGGCCGAAAAATCAGGGAGCAAACCACGATCCAGCATGGCCTGATGGGCAATGTCCTGCAAAATGGCGCGGTGCGCTTTTCCATTCGTTTCCATAGGGTATCCTTCCGGTTATCGGGCCTGCATGGCCCGGCTCATCCTGCTGAGCGCCTCCGCCAGGGTCGCTTGGGGACAGGCGAAGCTCAGTCTCACAAACCCGGGTCCCCCGTAGTCGGCGCCATCGCCCAGTCCCACCCCGGCATTTTCAAAGAATTTTCCCGGTTCTGCCAGCCCCGCCTCCCGGGTATCGATCCAGGCCAGGTAGGTCGCCTCCACGTGGTCCATGGATAAGCCGGGCATTTGGTTGATGGCCTGGGTCACCCTATCCCGGTTCCGGCGCAGGTAGGCAAGCAGCGCCGTGTGCCAGGCGCCTCCATCCCGGTAGGCGGCCAGGGCGGCGGTGCAGCTGAAGAGGTTGGGGCCGGGGACCAGACCGGCCATAGCCCGGCGAAACTTCTGGCGCAACGCCTCGGACGGAATGATGGCGAAGGCACAGCCGGGCAGGTTAAAGGTCTTGCTCGGCGACATCAGGGTGACGGTGCGGTGGGCAATGGCCGGATCCAGGGTGGCGATGGGCACATGGACCTTATCCGGGTCCAGCACCAGGCCGCAATGGATCTCATCCGAGCAGATTATGAGGTTGTGCTGGTCGCAGATCCCGGCCAGGGAGGCGAGTTCATCCCGGGTGAAGACCGTCCCCACCGGGTTATGGGGATTGCACAGGAGAAAAAGGCGCGTGGCGGGAGTGATCAGGGATGGTAACCGGTCAAAATCCAGGGTCCATCGGCCGCACTCCCGGATTAGAGGCAGGGTGGTGAGATGGCGGCGGCTCAGTCCCGGCGCCGCGAGAAAAGGCGGATACACCGGCACCGCGCTCATCACCGCTTCGTCTCTCACGGCTGCCGCCCGGCAGGTAAGGTTCAGTCCGGCGACCAGGCTCGGCAACCACACCAGCCATTCAGGCTGCACCTCCCAGCCATACTCCCTCAGGAGCATCGACAAGACCGCCGTGATTAAGGCATCCGGTACCCGGGAGTAACCAAACACCCTCTGTTCGACTCTCCGATGCAAGGCCTCGATCACTGCCGGCGGCGAGGGGAAATCCATGTCGGCCAGCCACATGGGGATAATATCCTGCTGCTGGTACTTGTCCCACTTGGCACTGGCGGTACCCCGCCGGTCGATGACGTGATCGAAGTTATAAGGATCGGTTGTGTTCATATGCGAGAGCTTAGAGTGATGGATTATTTAATGCCTGACCTGGCTCATTCTAACATCGGACCGTTAGCTCTGCCAGACGACGGGAATATCGTGCGAAAAAATTAATGATAACCCGAATGCCGAAGGCGGGATGCGTTTCACTTTCCCGCCCTACGCCAAAAAGCATAGAATCGGTGAGTAATAAAGCAACTCACCGCCGTTGCGCTCCCCGGGGCTCCCGGGAGGACTTTTCCGCTGGCAAAACCCTTGTCAAGCCTCGGTGGTTTTGGTATAAAGAATGGATTTAAAAAATTCTCACGCGCCATTCTAGGGCGGGCTGGTGCCGACCATCGGAGTCGGTGGCCCCGCCGACCATGGCGCGGCGGACCAACCAGGAGGCAGTAACCATGTCGTATGTCACCATGAAGGAATTGCTGGAGGCCGGGGTACACTTCGGCCACCAGACCCGCCGCTGGAATCCCAAGATGGGACCTTACATCTTCGGGGCCAGAAACGGCATCCACATCATCGATCTGCAAAAGACCGTCCAGTTCTTTAAAGTCGCCTACAACTACGTGGTGGAAACGGTGGCCAACGGCGGCCTTGTCCTGTTCGTGGGCACCAAGAAGCAGGCCCAGGACGCCATTGCCGAAGAGGCCAAGCGCTGCGGCATGTTCTACGTCAACCACCGTTGGCTGGGGGGCATGCTCACCAACTACCAGACCATCAGCAAGTCCATCAAGCGCCTCAAGGAATTTGAGGCCATGAAAGAGGACGGCTCCCTCAAGCGCTTCCCCAAGAAAGAAATTTTGATGATGGAAAAGAAAGCCGCCAAGCTGGAGCGCTCCCTGGGCGGCATCAAGAATATGGGCCGTCTGCCGGATATCGTCTACGTGGTGGACCCCCGGAAGGAAGACATCGCCGTGGCGGAAGGCCAGAAGACGGGAATTTCCCTTTTGGCCATCGTGGACAGCAACTGCGATCCCACGGAGATCACCTACCCCATCCCGGGCAACGACGACGCCATCCGCGCCATCCGCCTGCTCACCTCCCGGGTGGCCGACGCGGTGCTGGACGGCAAGAAACTCGCCGAGGAACGGCGCCAGGCCATTACCGACAAGGAGATGGCCGAGGCTGAAATCGAGGCGGAGACCCCGCCGGTGGTGGAAGCCGCAGTCCCGGAAGAGCCGGTAGTAGCGGCGGCGGCGGAACCCGAGGCGTAATCCCGCCTTGCCTGTTAAAAATTAATTGACTGGCGCAGGGGCATCATCTGTTACCCTGGCGGGCGCAAGCATGGCGCCGCGCCAGGGGCGAGATACTTCGCCTCGTTCACGGCAATGCGGATCAACCCCCGCTTCTCCGCGGGAAGTGATGGGGCCCCAGCGAATGAGAAATTAAAAGTCCCGCTTGGTTAAAGGGGATTTTGGGAATAAGGAGGCAGACGTTGGAAATTACAGCTGAACTGGTAAAAACCCTGCGTAACAAAACCGACGCGGGGATGATGGATTGCAAGAAAGCCCTGAAAGAAACCGGCGGCGACCTGGAAGCGGCGGTGGCCTACCTGCGCCAGAAGGGCCTGGCCGTGGCCAGCAAGCGGGCCGACCGGGCCACCTCCGAAGGCGCGGTCTGGGCCTCCATCGCCCCGGATCAGAAATCGGGCATCCTGCTGGAAGTCAACTGCGAAACAGATTTTGTGGCCAAGACCCCGGCCTTTGTGGAGTTAGGCACCCGGCTGACGGAGCACCTGGCCGGAGTGGCGTTGGAGAGTGTCGAAGAGCTGCTGACCCAGCCTTGTGCGCATCAGGCCAGCCTGTCGGTGACCGATTACCTCAACGAGGTGATCGCCAAGACCGGGGAGGCCATCCGCATCCGGCACTTCACCCGCTATCAGGGTGACCTGGTGGTGGCCTACATCCACCACGGCGGCAAGATCGGGGTCATGCTGGAGCTGAGCGGCGGCGGCACTGCCCCGGAGGCGGCGGCCGCGGCCAAGGACCTGGCCATGCAGGTGGCCGCCACCATACCTCTGGCCGTGGGCCGGGAGGAAATTTCCCCGGAACTCGTCGCCAAGGAAAAGGCCATCTACGAGGCCTCGGCCAAAGAGAGCGGCAAGCCGGAGAAGATCATCGAGAAGATGGTCACCGGCCGCCTGGAGAAATTCTATAAGGAAGTCTGCCTGGTGGAGCAGACCTTCGTGAAGAACTCGGACATCACCGTGACCCAATTTCTCAAGGAAGTGGGCGCCTCTCTGGGGGGCAAGGAACTCAAGGTCAAACGGTTCACCCGGTACCAGGTGGGTGCGTAAGCAGGGTACCATGGCATCGGCGCCCGTCAAATATCGCCGTATCCTCCTCAAGGTGAGCGGCGAGAGCCTGGCCGGGGAGAAGAAATTCGGCCTGGACCCCGCCACCCTGAGAGCCATCGCCCAAGAGATCAAGGCGGTGGTGGACCTGCAGGTGGAAATCGGTATCGTGGTGGGGGGCGGCAACATCTTCCGGGGCCTGGAAGCCAGCGCCCAGGGGATTGACCGGGCCGTGGCCGACAATATGGGCATGCTGGCCACCGTGGTCAACGCCCTGGCCCTCCAGGACGCCCTGGAAAAAGCCGGGGTCCCCACCCGGGTCATGAGCGCCATCACCATGAACGAGGTGGCGGAACCCTATATCCGCCGCCGGGCCATGCGCCACCTGGAAAAAGGGCGGATCGTGGTGTTCGGCGCCGGCACCGGCAGCCCCTATTTCACCACGGATACCGCCGCGGCCCTTAGGGCCACCGAGATCGGGGCCGAGGCCATCCTCAAGGGCACCAGGGTGGCGGGCATTTATGACCGGGACCCGGAAAAAGATGGACAGGCGCAGATTTTCTCCCGCCTCACCTATTTCGACGTTCTGGAAAAATCCCTCCGGGTCATGGACAGCACCGCCATCACCATGGCCATGGAACAGCATATCCCCATCATTGTCTTCAAATTGCTGGAGCCGGGAAATATGAAGAAGGTGGTGCTCGGAGAGACGGTGGGCACTATCGTGGAGACGCGCGGCGATGAAAGATGAGGTTCTCAACGAAACCAGACGCAAAATGGACAAAGTCCTGGATGCCATGGCCCGGGACCTTACCCGGGTGCGCACCGGGCGGGCTTCCGTGGCCCTGCTGGAAGGGATCAAGGTAGAGTGTTACGGCACCACCATGCCCCTGGACCAGGTGTCTTCCCTGGCGGCGCCGGAGAGCCGGCTGCTCACCATCCAACCCTGGGATACGTCCGTGATGGGGGATATCGAGAAGGCCATCCTCAAATCCGACCTGGGCCTGAATCCGGTCAACGACGGCAAGATCATCCGCCTGCCCATTCCGGCCCTCACCACCGAACGCCGGAAGGACCTGGTGAAGATGGTGAAAAAGATGGAGGAAGAGGCCAAGGTGGCTTTGCGCAACGTTCGCCGGGAAGCCAACGAAGATTTCAAAGAGATGAAGAAGGAGAAGATCCTGGCCGAAGACGACGCCCACCGGGGTCAGGATGAGGTCCAGAAGATCACGGATGAATACACCAAGAAAGCGGAAGTCCAGGCAACCGAAAAAGAAAAGGAGATCATGTCCTTTTAAGGGGCCGGAGGACTGCCTTGACTGAACCTGTTATGCCTCTGGACCCCCAAAAAATCCCCCGTCACGTGGCCATTATCATGGATGGCAATGGCCGCTGGGCCCAGCGTCGAGGGTTGATGCGGGTCCGGGGCCACGTGGCCGGCATTGAATCGGTCCGGGTGGTGAGCCGCGTGGCCCACGGCCTGGGCATCTCCTACCTCACCTTGTTTGCCTTTTCCGAAGAGAACTGGCGGCGTCCCCGCATGGAGATCCGGGTATTGATGGCCCTGATGCGGAGCTATCTGCGCCGGGATTTGGCCGAGATGAAGGCCAACCAGATCGCCCTTAAAGCCATCGGCAACCTGAAGCTGTTGCCCGAGAGGGTGCTGCAGGAACTGGAATATACCATTGCGGCCACTGCCGGGGGTACCCGGATGGACCTGACCCTGGCCCTGAGCTACGGCGGGCGCAGCGAAATCCTCCATGCGGTGCAGACCCTGGGCCGGGATATTGCGGCGGGGCGGCTTAAACCCGAAGACATCGACGCCGCCTTGTTTGCCCGCTGCCTTTACACCAACGGGATGCCCGACCCTGACCTCCTCATCCGCACCAGCGGCGAGTATCGCCTGAGCAACTTTCTTCTCTGGCAGGCGGCCTACACCGAACTCTATGTCACCGAGACCCTGTGGCCCGACTTCCGGGAAGCCGACTTCCTCAAGGCCCTGGAAACCTACCAGCAGCGCCAACGGCGCTTCGGCCTCACCCAGGAGCAGATCGAAGCTCAGCCCAAATAGCCCGGCGTCACGAAAATTTTCGGAAAGGACCCGGGAGCATTTCTGCCAAGGCCCCTCTCCCCTTAAATTCTCTATTCCCCAATCTATTTGCCGGTTGCAGCCGGTTTGGCTGATCCGCTGGCGGCCAGCAGCCCGCTTGATGACAGGTCCGGTCCTGAATAATGGATGGTTTGGATGTTCAGATTGCCGGCCGCCACGTTAATATTCGCCACGCCGGTAGAATTGTTGAAGCTATTGTTCAAAGAGGCAACGGTGGCTTTGGTGTAAGTCATTTCATTGCCCATAATGCCCATGCCGTTACTAACCATCGCATTCCCATGGACTGACACCAAGATGGCGTTATCCACGACGATGATGCTGCCCGCCTTGCTACGAGCAGTGGTGGCGGCCAGTACGTCATTCTCCTGGACAACGGCGATTGCCGCCAGGTTTCTGGTGATCACGCCTGGAGTTTGTGCCAAGGTGTTAACGGGCTTCTCACCAGCAGCCGGCTGAAAAATCTGTTGCTCAAAGGAGTTTTCCGCCGAAAAGGCCGGACCAGCCTGGATGGCTAACCCGCAGATGAGGGCCATGACCAATGCATAAGTCCGATATGTCATCATGTTCTCCCCCGGTTATCTGGTCAATCTCTTGAACCGATGAAACCAGCTTCCGGGAGATTTCCCATGATTTACCCATGAGATCGGCTACACTCGGGGAAAACATTAATCTCTTCCTCCAAAAACCGCATTTTTACCGTTTTACCACGAGTTATCCTCAGCGGCTCACCCAGCCGGTCCATGGGGCGAAATGGTATAAACCCCGAACCGGGAACCCTTCCCGCAGGGGTTATTCCTTTCCTCATCCGAGGTTAGGTTAGCCACCCGCCCCTGCCGGGGCTTTCGGTCATCCTCGGCTCGCCAGGCGTTCCGCCGCCAGGCCGCTTGACAGGCGAAAGGGCCATTACTACTTTTTCCTGTAACTAAGGTTCACAAACGACTTATCGTAAGGAGAACCCCATGTCGAACCACTTCACCGGCTTGAAACTCGGCCCGCCCGAAGGTGACACTCGACTCGACCTCACGGATCTCTACGCCTTCCAATCACCGGCGGACGCCACGAGGACCGTGATCATCCTCAATTGTAACTCCTTCGCCGAGGAAGCGGAGTTCCATCCCGAGGCGGTGTACCGGATCAATATCGATAACGACGGTGACGCCGAGACCGATATCGCCTTCATCCTGGTGTTCTCCCAGCCGGAAGGCGGCCGGCAGCGGGCCACGGTCTACCTGGCAACCGGGCCGGAGGCCCGCAAGGCTGAGCCCGCCGGGGAGCCGATCTTTAAAGACGTAGAAGTGTCGTTTGGTCCCGAACCGCACATCCACACGTCGGGCCCCTACACCTGCTTCCTCGGACTGCGCAGCGACGCGTTCTTCATCGACTTCGCGGGAATCCTGAACCTGTTCGACTACGAAGGCGGCAAGAACTTCACCGGCCTCGAGGGCGCTCCGGACCCGAGCCGCTGGACCGGTAAAGACCTTTTTGCCAACTATAACGTGTTCAGCATGGCCTTTGAGGTGCCGACGCAACTGCTGGGGGCCAAGCCCACGGTGCGCATCTGGGGCCGGGTCAGCATCCGCCGGGACGGTAAGCTCGTGCCCGTGGATCGCTCCGGCCACCCCACTTTCGCCAACTTCTTCTTCACCGACGAGGTCAAACCGGAATTCAACCGGAGCGAGCCGGCTCATGACCGGGAGCGCTTCCTCGACCACCTGGTCCACTCCTTGGAGCACGTCGGGGGCTACTCCCGGGAAGAGGCTATAGCCCTGATCGATGCCGAGGGGGTCATGCCCGACATGCTGAGCTTCGACCCCGCCAAGCCCGGCGGCTATCCCAACGGCCGGCGGCTCACCGACCACATCGTGGCGCACCGCCTGGCCATGCTCTCCAAGGGCAAGATTCCCCCCGACGGGCTCAAGCCGCACACCGACCTCCTGAAGGTTTTCCCCTACCTGGGCACGCCCCATGCCAACCCCGACCCGCCGCCGGTGTCCGGGTGATAGTTTTCCGGGCCTGAAGTACCCGGCAATAGGGGAAGTATCTTGTGGGAGGAGGATGATCAGGCGGTTGCCGGGCTTGGGTCACTGGCTACCAAGCTGGCCAGGGCGCAATGCGTGGTGGAGGGGAAGATGCTAAAGGGCGGACCCGTATGGGTCGCCCTATTGGCAACTACCTAGTCCGCGATGATAACGCAAACTCGTCGGGGTGTGCCGAACCGCCGCCTCCAATTTCGTGTCTGCCACCCTCCAAAGCTGCATCTGGGACACGAGCGGAAAAGGGCGGACACGCAGGTCCGCCCCTACGTGCCCTGCCCTGCTCCCGCCAGCCAATGCTTTCAAGCTCTCCGCCACCTTCTGATTAAAGCCCGGCACTGCCGCAAGTTCCGGCACCGTGGCGGCCTTGATGGCCTCAATGTTGGCGAAGTGTTCCAGGAGACGCCGTTTGCGCACCGGGCCGATGCCCGGGGCCTGATCCAGGGCCGAGGCCAGCATCTCTTTCCGAGCCCGCTTGCGGTGGTAGGTGATGGCGAAGCGGTGGGTTTCGTCCCGGAGCCGGAGGAGCAGCAGCCACCCCGGGGCGTTGGCCGGGGGCAGGAGGGGGTTCTTGCGGCCCGGCAGAAACAGGCGGTCGCGCACCGGCGGCCATCCTGTTCCGTGGCCTTGGCCAGGCCCACCACCGGGATTTCGGTCAGGTCGAGTTCCTTGAGGGCCTGGAGGACCACGTTGAGTTGGCCCCGGCCGCCGTCCACCACCAGGAGGTCCGGCAGATCCCGGCCCGCTTTGCCGTAGTGCCGCTGGACCACCTCCCGGAGCATGGCGTAATCGTCCTGGCCTTCCACTTCCCTGATCTTGAAGCGGCGGTAGCGGGATTTGTCCGGGACCCCGTCGGTAAAGGCCGTGAGGGCCCCCACCGATTGCCCCCCCTGGAGGGTGGAGATATCCAGGCACTCCAGACGGGCTGGGGGTTGCGGCAGTTTCAGGCGCGCTTGCAGGTCGACGAGAGCGGCCCCGGGGTCCGGGGGGGTCCGGCGGCGCCTGAGGGCGTCCCGGGCATTGTCCGCGGCCAGGGCCAGCAGCCGGGCCCGGTCGCCCCCCGGGGCCACCAGCAGGGCGACTTTGGCGCCCTTTTCGTCGCTGAACAGGGCCTCCAGGAGCCGGCGGTCCGGGACCTCGGCGGGGAGCAGCAGTTCATCGGGCAATGGCCGGCCCTCGGTGTAATATTGTTTGAGAAACGCCCCTAAGAGATCGCCGTCGACAGGCAGTTCCCTGAAAAAAAATTCCCGGCTGCCGGTGACCAGCCCGGCCCGCACCAGGAGCACCGCGATGAGGGCCTGGCCCGCATTGATCGCCAGGCCCAGGACATCCTGGTCCCGGAAATTGGGCCGGGCCATGTCCTGGCGCTCCAGGGTGGCGGTGATGGCCCTGACCCGGTCCCGGAGGGTGGCGGCCCGCTCAAAATCCAGCTCGGCCGCGGCCTGGGCCATGCGCTCCTTGAGCCTTTTGACAAGATTGCCGCCTTTGCCCTTGAGAAACAGCACGGCTTCGGCCACCGCCTGGCGGTAAGCGGCCTCGGTCACCAGCCCGGCGCAGGGCCCCAGGCAGTGGGCCAGCTGATACTCCAGGCAGGGGCGGGAGCGGGGGGCCAGGCGCCGCTCCTTGCAGGTGCGGACCCCAAAGGCCTGCTTCATGACCTTCAGGGTCTCCCGGGCCATGCCGCCGGAGGCGTAGGGGCCGAAATAGAGGGCCCCGTCCGGGTTGAACCGCCGGACGAACCTGAGGGCCGGGAAGGCTTCCTTCAGGTCCACCCGGAGGCAGAGATAATTTTTGTCGTCCCGGAGCATGACGTTGTAGCGGGGCCGGTGCTCCTTGATGAGGTTGCGCTCCAGGATGAGGGCTTCCCGGCCGGTGGCGGTGAGGATCACGTCCACCTGGGCCATCTTCTTGAGCATCAGGGCGGTCTTGGGATCGTGACGGTCCGGGGTCTTGAGGTAGGAAGCCAGGCGGTGCTTGAGGTTTATGGCCTTCCCGACGTAGAGCACCCGGCCGCCGGGGTCTTTGAACAGGTAGACGCCGCTGGACCGGGGGATGCGGGGCAGGGCCGCGGCCAGGGCCGGATACGTCGCAGCGGGCTTTACATCGGGCTCAGACATCTTATCTTTTAGGATAACAGCCGGCAGGGCGCTGTCAAGGCAGTCAGGCATGAGCCGTGCACGCACCCGTAAATCGTGAAAAGTCCGGTGGAGCGGACCTCTGTGCCCGTCAGGCCGCAAACGGTGCGCAAGGCGGACCCTACGAAAACTCCGGCGCTATTCTATCGTTGTCATCCATGTTCCGATAAGACACCGGGAACGATATATAGCGTTTGCGATAAATTCTTTCCACTTGGAGATTCTTAAATCCCCCTAAATCCCCCTTTTCCAAAGGGGGACTTTAGTAGCAATTCCTTATAGTTCTCCCCTTTGATAAAGGGGGGATTAGCATGATGCCGCCATCGGAAAATATTTTTGGCAAACGCCATAACCGTGGTGGGGCGGGCCTCCAGGCCCGGCGCGACCATCATCTCATGGTGCGTAGGACGCACCCTACGTTGGGAAGGAGAATACGATGAGTTTACCCCAAAGCCCTCTGGGCGGCACCGGGTACTCCGCTACCAGGTTGGGTCTGGGAGGCGAGGGCGTGTTGCGGACCTTTGGTTACGACCGCCAGGCCCAGGCCATGATTGAGGCAGCCCTGGCGGCCGGGATTAATTACTTCGAAACCGCCCGGGCCTACTCCGGCAGCGAGGTTTACCTGGGCCGCGGCCTGAAAGGCCACCGGGACCAGATCTTTCTCACCAGCAAATCCCACGGGCGCACCTTTAAAGAGGCCATGGCCCATCTCAGCATCACCCTGAAAAATCTCGATACGGATTACCTGGATCTATGGCAGGTGCACGATATCCGGACCAGGGAGGAAGTCGAGGCCCTGGGCGCCAAAGGGGGGGCCCTGGAGGCGTTTCACCACGCCCGGGAGCGAGGCTGGGTGCGGTTCATCGGGGTCACCGGCCACCATGACCCGGAAGTCCTGCGCCAGGCCCTGACGCTCTATGAATTTGACACGGTGCTCCTGCCGGTGAACCCGGCGGAACCGCAGCTGGCCAGTTTTCTGCCCCTGGCCCGGGAGGCCATGGCCAAGGGGATGGGGGTCATCGCCATGAAGACCCTGTGCCGGGGCCAGCTGCCCCAGATGTCGGAAGAACCCGATACGCTGGTGAAGGAGTTGCTGGCCTATGCCCTGAGCCAGTCCGTCACCCTGGCGGTGGTGGGGGCGGACTCGGCCAAGCAGGTGGAGCAACTGGCCGCGGCGGTGCGGGACTTCGTGCCCATGACCCCGGAGGAGCAGGGCCGCCTGGAAGAGGCGGTGGCCCCCTACGCCCGGCAGTTGATGTACTATAAGCCGTAATCATTCTTTGGGCGCGGTGGCTCTCAACCTGACCGTGCCAATCTTAAATGAACCGAGGGACGCATGAGCAGGTTATTTGAAAGCAGCGCCATCAAAGGCATGCAGTTAGCCAATCGGTTCGTGAGATCCGCAACGTATGAGGGCATGGCCGGTGAGGATGGAGCGGTTACGCCGAAACTCATTGAAACGATGACCGCACTTGCCAAAGGCGGCGTGGGGTTGATTATCAGCAGTCACGCCTATATCAGTCCGGAGGGGCAGGCAGGCCCTCGGCAGATCGGCATTTATAAGGATGAACTCATTCCCGGACTGCAAGAAATGGCCGGTGCGATTCATGCCTGTGGCGGCAAGATCGTCATGCAACTGGCGCATGCCGGAAACTTTGCGATGGAGAAATTAACCGGCCAACCCGCCCTGGTGGTGTCGGATTTTGACGGACTGGCCTCGTCACGGCGCCACGAAATCGGCGCCCAAGATGTGCAAAAAATCATTCAGGCCTTTGCCGATGCCGCGCAGAGAGCCAAGTTAGCCGGCTGTGACGGGGTGCAGCTCCACTCCGCCCATGGCTATCTCCTCAGCCAGTTTCTTTCCCCCCTCTTCAACCGGCGCCGGGATGAATATGGGGGAGATATCCGGCAGCGCGCCAGGATTCATGTGAAAGTGCTCCAGGCCATACGCCAGGTTGTCGGCCCGGATTATCCCATACTGATCAAAATGAACTGCCGGGATTTTCAAGAGGGTGGGCTCAGTCTGGAAGACTCGGTCCAGGCCGGGGCACTGCTGGCCAAGGCGGGTGTCGACGCCATTGAGCTGAGCGGCGGTCTGCTGACGGGGGGTAAACTTTCTCCCATCCGGCCCGGCATCGATTCTTTGGCTAAAGAAGCCTATTTCAAGGAAGAGCTGCGCGCCTTTAAAAAGGCCATCACTATTCCCTTAATTCTGGTGGGCGGCATCAGGTCCTTCGAAGTCGCTGAACAGTTGGTGGCAGACGGCACCGCCGACTATATCTCCATGAGCCGTCCCTTTATCAGAGAACCCGATTTGATCAACCGCTGGCAAGGCGGGGATCGGCGCCCGGCGGCGTGCACCTCGGATAATCTCTGTCTTAAGTTGGCGTTTAAGGGCGAGGGGGTCTATTGTGGGACCAGGGAACGTGAGCTAAAAAAAATAGAGGCATGAACCCTGGTCGATACTGCCTTTGCACCGTTATTCCCGGTTAGGTTCCGGGGTCTCCAGCCTTTTCCCCACGTACCAGTCGATCTGGCGGCAGATGCCTTTAATCACCTGGGCCTCCCGGGCTCTCAGGCCGTGGCGGGAGAAGAGCCGGCGGACGTTGAACATCCAGTGCTCCGGGTTTTTGTGGCTGATGAAGTTGATCTTGACCAGGGTCGCCTCGAGCATGGCGTACATGGATTCCAGCTCCCGGGAGTTGGCCAGGCGGGGCACGAAGTGGGGTTTGGGGCTCACCGCGGTGAAGAGCTCATAGGCCATGACCATGACGGCCTGGGCCAGGTTCAGGGAGGAGCAGTCGCCGGTGGGGATGGTGACCAGGGCGTGGCAGAAGGGCAACTCGTCGTTGGTCAGGCCCCAGTTCTCGGGCCCGAAGAGCAGGGCGACGTCGTTGTGGGCCGAGACTTCCACCAGCCGGGCGGCCATCTCCCGAGGGGAATAATAATCGTTGCGGACGCCCCCCAGCCGGGCGGTGGTGCCGACGATAAACTGAAAGGGCGCCAGGGCCCGGGCCAGGTCGTCGTGGACCTCCATGCGGTCCAGGAGCCGCTCCGCCGGGCCGGTGGCCAGCATGGCCATGCGGTCCCGGTCCAGGTCCAGGGGCGAAACCGCCACCAGGCGGTTGATTCCCATGTTGCAGGCGGCCCGGGCTACCGCACCGATGTTCTCGGCCAGCCGGGGCCGGAACAGGACCACCGCGACCCGGTCCAGGCAGACCCGGGGGGACGGCCCCACCTTGCTGCGTTTCTCTTTCATGGCAACACTTTAGCATATCCGGTGCTTCCGGCCAACAGTGGGGCAGTTGGCAGTAGTCAGTGGCCAGCAGTCAGTTGCCAGGAAAAGCGATGGGCTATGAACCATCATCGCCGGCGCGGGGAGGCGGCACCTGCTGGCCATGGCCGGCCAATTGAGTTAGAATGAGGCTTAAGGAAATCAGGCTGGCGTCTAGGTATTGGCCACTGTCCTGAAAAGTTTTTGGTGGCGCCGGTATCTTACCGGTGCGGGTGCACAGGTTGAAAACCTGTGCCGCCAAAGTTTAAGGTAGGGTGCGCCCCGTGCACCATTAGTCGACCCGGCGGCGCGCCCGGAGGCCCCCACCAACTTTTTCATTATTTACGGGTGGGACCGATAGGCCCATGAGTGAGTGCCTCAAGGAAAAGAAGATGCCAAGGTCAGGGAGTTTCTGGCTCGCCGTCGGGCTCAGCCTGGCGGTGGGCTGCGGTCCGGCCATCTCCACCAACCTGCAGCAGGAGGCCGTCTCCGGGGTAAGTTTCGCCGAATTATCCGCCCGCCCGGACAGCTATAAAGGGCGGATGACGATCCTGGGGGGTGAAGTCATGAGCGTTACCCCCCGGGGGACGGGCAGCTTGCTGGCCGTAGACCAGCGGCGGCTGGATAAGCGGCTCTTTCCGGTGGGCGCCGCCTCCGGGGGGACCTTCCTGGTGGCAAGCGACGTCTGGCTTGACTCCAACGAGTACCTCCCCAGGAGCAAGGTGGTGGTGGCCGGGGTGGTGGAGGGCCAAAAGGACGGCCGGCTGCTCTTGAAGGCCCGGCAGGTCAATTTGCTGGCGCCCCCCACCTGGGAAAAATTTTACTATCCCGTGCCCCGGGAGTGGTATCCTCCCGAGCTGGAGTACTGGTACACGCCGCCCTACTTTGACCCCTATCGCGACGGCGGACGCCGTTAGGGAGGCCCACATGCACATTGACCGCTATGAATTCGGGCTCATCGTGATCGACGGCCAGACCTTCAAAAGCGACCTCCTGATCTGGCCGGGCCGGATCAAGAGCGACTGGTGGCGCCGGGAGGCCCACCTGCTGCAACTGGACGACGTGGCCGAGGCCCTGGCCGCGCCCCCCAGGTGCTGGTGGTGGGGCAAGGCGACCCCGGGGAAATGCAGGTGGACCCGGCCCTGGCGGCTTACCTCCAGGACCGGGGCGTGGAGTTGATGGTCCACCCCACCCGGGAGGCCTGCCGGGTCATCAACGACTTGAGCGCGACGCGCCGCCTGGCCGCGGCCTTGCACCTCACCTGTTAATGGAGCGATCCATCATGAGGTAACCCTCAATGCCGGCTGGGAGCACCAGACTTTGCAGGTTAAGGGAAATTGAGGCAGATTTCAATCCCCTAGAAAAATCCCCCCTGCCCCCCCTTTAAGAAAGGGGGAAAAATCATTATTCTCCATGCCAGATTCATGATGAATCGCGACACGAATCGAGGATAGACCGCCATGCCTGTTGATTTTGAGATCATCGACTGCCATCTCCACACCGGGGTGCAGCACGTTAATTGGGGTTGGGAGCGCGTCCGGGGTCTGCTGCTGGAAGCCGGGATCACGGGCGCGGCGCCGATTGCGCCGGTGGAGGACATTTACGACCGCACCGACCCGGAGTTCACCGACCCGCCCGCCTGGCAGGCCTGCCGCCGCCGGGCCCACCAGTACCTCCTGGACCTCAAGGACCCGGAGATCGCCACTTACCCTTACTTTTTCGTGTGGAACGACTTCGCCTGGGAAGACCTGGGTCCGGAATACGTGGCCATCAAGTGGCACCGGCACCCGGACGAGCCTGAATATCATTACGACGCCCCTCGCTGCCGGGAGTTTTTGCAGGTGGTGCGGGAGCGGCAACTGCCCATCCTCCTGGAAGAGTCCCTGGAGAACACCCGCTCCTTCCTGGAGGAACTGGCCCCGGACCTGCCGGTGATCATCCCCCACCTGGGGGGGTTGAACGGCGGCTACGTGGCCCTGGATCTGGCCGGGGTGTGGCGCCGGCCCCAGGTTTACGCCGACACCGCGGTGGCGGCGCTCCCGGAAATCAAGGACTTCATCCGGCGCTTCGGCACCGACCGCCTGCTGTTCGGCAGCGACTATCCTTTCGGCGGCCCCCGGGGCCGAACTGGACAAGATTCTCAGCCTCAACCTGCCCGAAGCCCAGACCCGGGCCATCCTGGGGGACAACTTCCGGCGGCTGTGCCGGTTGGAATAAACACCCGGGGCAAGAGCCGCCCGGCTTCGAGGTTTTCTCTCTTCGGACTGGGACAGGAGTCATGTTTTCTTTAATTTTGGCCGATGAGTTTTTAGTTGCTTTTTACCATGAGTCTCTTATAGTTGAGGCTCTGTGGGGTCGTAAGGTCATGGCCTCAATGGGGCGGGCCGGCGCGGCCGGGGCTCGACTCGTCAGGCGGGATTTAAGCCCGAGGCGCTATCACAGCACGCGGCCTTGTCAGGGCCCACTTACCTGTGCGCCTGAATCCAGGGCGGACACAGAGGCCCGCCCCTACGGAAGAATTACCGTTTGTTTGGGACATGAGAGCGCTCAGAAAGTCGCCTCATCGGTCATTCTGAGGGAGCGGAGCGACTGAAGAATCTCAAAACTACGAGAAAATACGAGATCCTGCATTAGGCTCAGCATGGCAAACGATCTTCTCATAGAGGTCTCGACTTGGTTCACGACTGGATTCGCCGGGAGAATGCCGGGACCGCGCCATTTCCTCAATAAGTAGGCAAGGTGACGTGTAGGAATTATTGGCCATGACTACGGAAGCAAATCAGGCCCCATGGCACTTTATCCGCCTGGATCAATATAAACGGCCGCCGGAGACGTCCCGGGAAACCATGCGCAAGGGGCTTTCCGGGTTATGGCTCCGCCTGGGATGGGGGACCAAAGCCGAGGAGTCCGTTTTTGCCGAAAATGAATTGAGCCAGGTGCCCCAAGAGCTGGTTGATAAGGCGGCGGCGGCTCCGGACTGGTCGGCGTTCATTGCGGCGATGACCGCGGCGCTGGACACCTGGATAGACGCCAAGGTTCCGGGGTCCACCAACCAACTATTCGTGGGACCGCCGTATCACGGCACCGGGGAAATTCTCACCGCCTGGGCCCAGGCCCGGGGGTGGCGCCTGGTGGCCGCACCGTCACCGGAAATGATCCTCACCGGGGGACAGGAATGGCTGACGCAGTTCGAGGAAGACAACGAGCCCCTGGTGCTGCCCCATCTGGAGCACTGTTACCTCCGCCACTATAACGGCCTGACGCTGCTCCGCCGTTTGCTGGACCACATCATTTCCCAAAGCCGCCGCTGGCTGGTGGGGTGCGATTCCTGGGCCTGGGCCTACTTGAGCAAGGCCCTCAAGGTAGACACCGTGTTTCCCATGCCGTTTATTCTGGAGGCCTTCGACCAGGACCGCCTGAAGATCTGGTTCCAGCAGTTGGCCTCGGCATCGGCGGAGAATAATTTCGTTTTCCGGCAACTGGACAGCGGCAAATATGTCTTGCCGCCGGCGACGGGGGAGGAGGGCTCCGGCGACAGGAGCCAGGGCAACTTTGCAGAAGACGCTATTTTCCTGAAAAATGTCGCGGCCTACAGCCGGGGCATTCCGGGAGTTGCCTGGGCGGTCTGGCGTCATAGTTTCGGGTTTGTCGACACGACGGCAAAGGATGGAGCAGAGTGCGACCCAGAAGTTCCAACGGCTGAGGATGAAGAAGAGCGCGCCCCAGAAGCTCCAGCGGCTGAAGGTGGAGAAGAGTGCGACCAGGAAGCCCCAGCGGCTAAGGGGGTCAATCCGGCCCATCCTATTCTGGTGACACCCTGGTCCCAAATCAATCTGCCGGGGTTTCCCTTTCAGCGGGTTTCTCTCGGGTTGCTGATGGTCCTGCATACCCTTCTCATCCATGGCGGCCTGTGGAGCCGGATCCTCCCGGAACTGCTGCCCCTGTCTCCCATGGAGATCCTCGAATATCTTTATCTGCTGCAGGCCTCCGGGCTGGTGGAATCGGACCAGAGGTTCTGGCGGGTGACCCCGACGGGTTATCCGCCGGTGCGACAGATGCTGCAAAGCGAAGGATACCTGACCGATGCCATCTAACCTTACCGGTTCCATCCCGGATTCCCTCAAAAACAAAGCGGGGCAAATCTTTAACCAACTGGACAAGATAAATTTCGTCGAGATTGCCGCCATTGCGGGGATGGCATGGGTCGCGATCCTCTTGGTGGAGCGCCTGGTTCCCCGGCTGGCCAATCGGTTGCCGGCGCGCCTGCGCATGTATCTCCTGCCCTCCATACCCGTATTTCGCCTGTTTATTCTGATCATTACGGTCGCCATGATCGTTCCCAAGGTGATTCAGACCAGCCTGCAAAATCTCATTGCCATCCTGGGATTTATGGCGGTGGCCCTGGGATTTGCCTTCAAGGATTACATCAGCAGCTTGATTGCCGGCATTGTGGCCATTTATGAACGGCCCTACCGGGTGGGGGATTGGGTGACCATCGACGGGGCCTACGGGGAGGTCCAGTCTTTGAGCCTCCGGGCTCTGCGCCTTTTTACCCCGGATGATACCGTCGTCAGCATTCCCCACATTAAGATCTGGACCACCAATATCTTTAATGGCAATGACGGCAACCGTAATCTGCTCTGCGTCGCCCATTTTTACGTGGACCCGGATCACGATGCCGCCCGGGCGCGCCAGATATTACACGATGTGGCCCTGACCAGCCCCTACCTGGATATCAACCACCCCATTCGCGTGATTGTGATGGAGCAGCCCTGGGGCACCCACTACCAACTCAAGTCCTATCCCTTGGACAGCCGCGAGCAATTCCACTTCATCAGCGATCTGACGGTGCGCGGCAAAGAGGCGCTGGCCAAGATGGGAGTCAAACCCGCGCAGGCTCTTCCGGCGCCGACCACGAAAGATTATTCAGGTTAACGGACCAGAGGTAATCCGCCCGGGGTAACCCCGGCCATGCAGGGCGCCCGGGTGGGTTCCTCCGGAATGCTGATTGCCAGGTTCACCTGGCTGGGGTCACGAGAGCCATGTTCCTGAGCCCCGCGGGCGGCTGCAGCCCGCTTGAGCCCGGGACCGCCGGCACAGAGGGGTCGGTCATGCGCAGCGTCCGGCTATTCCTGGTGATAGTCTGCCTGGGTGTCCTTGGGGCCGGGCCGGCCGGGGGCGAGGCAACTCCCCGGGAGGAAGCCAGAAGGTTAAACCAGCAAGCCGTCGAGCTCTATCAGGCCGGACGCTATCCCGAGGCCCTGTCCCTGGCCCAGCGGGCCCTGGAACTTGATGAAAAGGCCCTGGGACCGGAGCACCCGGACATCGCGGTGAGCCTCGGCAACCTGGCCGGGATCTATAAAGCTTCGGGCGCCTTTGAGAAGGCCCTGCCCCTGTTTCAGCGGGCCCTGAAGATCCGGGAAAAGGCGTTGGGGCCGGATGACCCCGCCACCGCCACCAGCCTCAACAATCTGGCCACCCTCTATTGGGCCACAGGGGCTTACGAGAAGGCCCTGCCCCTGTACCAGCGGGCGCTCAAGATCAGGGAAAAGGCCCTGGGCCCGGAGCACCCCGATACCAGCGTCAGCCTCAACAACCTGGCGATGCTCTATCATAGCATGGGCGCTTACAACCAGGCTCTGCCGCTGTTTAAGCGGGCCCTGGCGATCCGGGAAAAAGTTCTGGGGCCCGATGACCCCGCCACCGCCACCACGCTCAGCAACCTGGCCGGGCTGTATGAGGATAAGGGCGATTACGCCAAGGCTGTGCCCTTATATCAGCGGTCCCTGCAGATCCTGGAAAAGACCCTGGGCCCGGAGCACCCCCGCACCGCCACCAGCCTCAACAACCTGGCCCTGCAATACCGGACCCTGGGAAAGTTCGACCAGGCCCTGCCGCTGATGAAGCGGGCCCTGGCCATCCAGGAAAAGGCCCTGGGTCCGGAACACCCGGACACCGCGGTCAGCCTCAACAATCTGGCCGAGCTCTATGCGGCTATGGGGGCATACGACCAGGCCCTGCCCCTCTACCAACGGGCGCTGGCCATCCGGGAAAAGGCCCTGGGGCCGGAGCACCCGGAGACCGCATCCGCACTCAACAATCTGGCCATGCTGTATGAGACTCTGGGGGCCTATGATAAGGCCCTGCCCCTCTACCAGCGGGCCCTGGCCATCTTTGAAAAGGCCCTGGGACCGGAGCACCCGGAGACCGCCGCCGGGCTCGACAACCTGGCCAGACTGAAGCAAGCCATGGGGGCCTATGACCAGGCCCTGCCCCTCTACCAACGGGCGCTGGCCATCCGGGAAAAGGCCCTGGGACCGGAGCACCCCACCACCGCCATCAGCCTCAGCAACCTGGCGGTGCTTTACGAGGCTTTGGGCGCCTATGACCAGGCCCTGCCGCTGGTGAAGCGGGCTCTGGCCATCCAGGAAAAGGCCCTGGGCCCGGAGCACCCGGACACCCCCAGCACCCTCAACAACCTGGCGGGGCTGTACAAGGCCATGGGGGCCTATGATAAGGCCCTGCCCCTGTACCGGCGCGCCCTGGCGATCCGGGAAAAAGTCCTGGGGCCGGACCACGCCGACACCGCCAACAGCCTCAACAACCTGGCCCTCCTCTATCAGGTCATGGGCGCCCAGGAGCAGGCCCTGCCCCTCTACCAGAGGGCTCTGCGGATCATGGAGAAATCTTTAGGCCCGGAGCACCCCTACGCCATTATCGCCGCCAGCAATCTGGGAGCCCTGTACCTGGCCCGGAAAGACTATCAGACCGCGGAGGCCTATTTCCGGCGGAGCCGATCCACCGGCGGCCTGGCGGAGCTCTGGCTGGCGCAGGGACAACCGGGAAAGGCCCTGAAACTCTTGCAGGAGAAGACCCCCACCTGGCGGGAGTTGCCGGTCAAACAGGTGCAATACTATACCCAGCGGGGCCTGGCCCTGGCCGCAGAGGGGCGGCTGGGAGAGGCGGCCCTGGACCTGCGCCAGGCCGTGGCGGGAGTGGAGGACCTGCGCCGCCGGGCCCCGGGAGAGCGGACCGGCTTCTTCCAGGCCGGCATCTATGGCGGCTATGTGCGTCCCTACCGGGGACTGGTGACCGCCCTGGGGGAGATGTTCCTGAGACAAGAGGCTCTGCCGCCGGCCCTCCGGGAGTACGGGCCCGGGGCCGGGGCCGCGGCCTTCTATTTTGCCGAAGGCACCAAGGGCCGGGCTCTCCTGGAGGCCATGGCCCAGGGGGCCCGGCAGCAGACCCGGGCGGAGATTCCCCCCGAACTGCGGCAGCAGGAGGAAAGCCTGCTGAACCGTCTGGCGGCCCTGGCGGCCCAGCAGGAGAAGGCCGTGAAGGGCGGGGAGAAGGTGTGGGCCGCGGTGCAGGACAAAAAGGCCCGCCTGACCGGGGAACTCACGACCCTGGTAAAGAAATTGCGGCAGCACTACCCGGTCTATGCCGCGCTCCACTATCCCCAGCCCGTCCCGGCCGCCGACCTGCCCCTGAAGGAGAACGAGGTGCTCCTGGAGTTCGCCCTGGGTGAGGCCGAAAGCTTCGTTTTCGTGGTCCGGAAGGGCGGGGTTAAAAGCCTGGTCAAGATTCCCGCCGGCCGGGAGGAGTTGGCGGCCCAGGTCAAGGCCTTCATGGAGCCCTTCATGAACCGGGAGCCCGACCGGTTTTCCCTGGCCCAGGCTCATAAGCTCTATTCCCTGCTTCTGGCCCAGGCCCTCAAGGAGGTCAAGGAGGACGAGGGGGTGATTATCGTCCCGGACGGCATTCTGGGGCTCCTGCCCTTTGAGGCCCTGGTGCTTAAAACCGGAACGGGCCTCACGGACAGCGTCTTCCTGGGGGACCGGTACACCCTGACCTACTACCAGTCCGCCGCGGTCATGGGTCTGAAGCGGACCCTCCCGGTGCACCGGGCCGGGCGGCCCCTGTTCGCCCTGGGAAACCCGGTGTTCAGCGCCCAGGACCCCCGGGCCGCGCCGGTGGCGTCGAGGGAGACGGCCCGGGTTCGGGGGGCCAAAGAGGCTCCCTTCCGGGCCCTGGCCGCCAACCAGGAGTGGGGGAAAACCACCCGGACCGGCAAAACCGGCAAGGAACTGGTCTACCCGGCCCTGCCGGAAACCGAAGACGAGGTCCTGGCCATCGCCCGGTTGTTTGCGGTTGAGCCCATCCCCCCGGACGTGCTCCTGGACCTCAAGGCCAATGAGACCAACCTGCGGCAGTCACCTCTCCAGGATTATCGCTACCTCCATTTCGCCACCCACGCCGACCTGCCCGGGAGGGTCCAGGGCATCCGGGAGCCCTTCCTGCTCCTGGGCCAGGTGGGGAATGAAGGCCGGGACAACGGCTTCCTCACCCTGAGCAAAGTGCTGGGGTTAAAGCTCAGGGCCGAGATGGTGGTCCTGTCGGCTTGCCTCACGGGCCAGGGTAAGGTTATGGAGGGCGAGGGGGTGGTGAATTTTTCCCGGGCCTTCCAGGACGCCGGAACGCAAAGCGTCCTGGTGAGCCTCTGGGAGGTGGCCTCCCTGGAGGCGGTGGAATTCATGACCAGGTTCTATGGCCACCTCAAGGAGGGCAAATCCCGCCAGGAAGCCCTGAAACTGGCCCGGCGGGCCATCAAGGCCAAATACCCCCAACCCTTTTTCTGGGCGGTGTTTATCCTCCACGGGGAGGGATGAGGCCCGGGCCTGACACGAAGTTGCAGTCCAAAGAGCGTGAATATTTAGGCCGACCATAAAAAAAGGGGCCCCACGGGCCCCCTCACTATGATCAGCTTAACGGCGTATTTTTCAGGCCAGTTGCATCCGCTCCTTGAGGTTGGCCATCACCGGCTCAAACTGTTGCATGGAGCTGCCCCTTAAACCGGAGCCACTCTTCCTGAAACTGGGGCAGCCGCTCCACGTCCATGTTCATCGGCTGGCGATACTGGGCCTCCATGGACTGCATCTGCCCTATGCCCGGCGGCAAACCGGGCCTTGAGCTGTTGCAGGGCGTTGTTGCGGAATTGGATAAATTGTTGCAGGACCTGCTCCATTTCCGTTTGGAGCTGCGCCATGGCCTTGCGGTCGTTGGCCACCAGGAGGAGGCCTTCCACCGCCCGGTCCTGGCGGGGGTCCACCGCATTTTCCCGGGGCAGGCCGAGGTTCCGCAAAAAGACCTCTTTGATGGCCATGCGGGCGCCGGGCTGCGTCTGGGGCGGCAGACTCTTGAGATCAGCCGCCAGGTCCCCTTCCCCCTTGAGGAATTGCACCGCCAGCTTACGTCCCTGCTCCTGGTGCTGGGCCAGATCCATCTCTTCCCGGGAGGCCCGCCCGTATTGCTCGGCCTTTTCCAGGGCCAACTCTAAAGCACTCTTGATTTCCGCCAATTATCGCTCCCTTTCTCTCCCGTCCGGGAGAATCAGCAAGGGCCTCATTTTATCTTGGCAGCCGGCGCGGCCTCGGTCTTGGCGGCCCCGGCGGGGCTGACGGCGCGCGCCGTTACCCGCGTCCTTGGCGCCGTCGCCGTTGTCACTGGCCCCGGACGCGGCGTTTTTGCCGGCATAATCCGTTACATACCACCCGCTGCCCTTGAGGTGAAAGGCGCAGGAACTGATGATCTTGTGAAGACTGCCGCCGCAAACCGGACATTCCGCCAGGGGGGAATCGGAAATCTTTTGCCACCGTTCCACTACCTGGCCGCAGGCGGCGCACTGATACTCATAAATCGGCATACTGCAAACCTCCTTGAGTCCTTTCGTCGTAATATCGCATCACCGGCGGCAGATCCCGAAACTTCAAGGGCGCCAGGATTTTCTGCGTCAAGCGGTGTACCCGCCCTTCTTCCTCCTGCTTGTGCTCTTCCGGGGCCTCGAAGAGAGCCAGGAACTGGCTGAACCGCACGATGTGCACCAGTTCGTGGGTGACGATATAGAGCAGCAGGGGGAACAGGCTCAGGTCGTCAACCTGCTCCAGGGTCTTCAGGATATTGTGATCCTGGAGACAGACCCGGTAAAAATCGAAGGCCGCGGAGCGCAGCAAGCGGTCCTTATGCCAGCCGTCGTACTTGGCCACCAGGGCCAGGGCGTGGGAGCAAATCTCCTCGGCCCTCAGGGCCTCCAGGGTCAGGATATCGTAGCGGGCCCGGCGCCAGTGGCAGGGAGACAGCTTGAAAAAGTCGGAGGTGACCTCCTCGGCGATGACCGCCGCCTCTTTCAGGAGCTCCTTGTGGTCCTGGTGGAAATACTGGGCCGCATTCATTATCTAGATATAATTACCATTTATAGGGGGCTTGTCAACTCCTCCGCACTCCAGGTCTCTCTTTCAATCTGTTTAGTATATCAGGTATTCCTGGGGGGATCACTATCCGGTTGGCCGGGGGCGTTGGACGGACGCAAAAAGCCGGATACGGCTGGCGGCCGTATCCGGCTTGGCTAACTTGATCAGGGAGTTGGCTGAAGCTGTTGCAGGCTGGCGCCGGGCGGCCCCGGTGACCGTTTACCGGCTTAGCCGAGTCCTCGGCCGCTGCTGTATCATATTACCCGACGGAGTGACCACCTGAGTTTGGGTTTGGACCTGGTTCCTGGTCTGCGAGACCGTCTGGACCGTTGTTTGCGCCGGCAGGGTAGCCACCGCTGCGGCAGTGGGGGCCGTCGTCTGCTGCAATTGGGCACTGCTCACGACCGTCGTTGAGGACGAATGCAGCCGATCCCGGGTCCGATCCTGAATGGGGATCGTGCAAGCAAGCAGCGGTATCCTGAAGCCGATCCCGGGTCCGCAATTGGTCCTGCCGCCACGGTTACATTAGGAGTAGTTGCACCCCAGACCACCAAGGCCACCAATACAAAAATGGTTGCGAACAATTTTTTCCCAGTCATAACATTACCTCCTCATTTTTTGTGGTTGTTCATAAGCGCGTACGCAACTCCATTAGGCTCACTGGTTACAGAGTTTATGGTGTATGGGATTTGTTGTAAATTAGGCAAAACCTATTTCTTTCGTAGGAGCTCTGCAACCAGCTATGTCGGTTTTTGTCCTACATGGAGGCAGGAGGTAATTATCACCCTTGTAACGGTGGGGATAATAACCTGGGAAGGCTCGATGATCAGGCTCAGCTAAGGTATTAACGCCGTCCCCACGGTGCGCAATCCATAATTTCCCGCGGTCTGTCCAGTGGTTTCACCGGATTTAACCTTAGCCTGGCGAAAATAGCCCCGATATTGGTGCGGGTGGGTTTGGCCCTGGCCGTGGTTTTCATGGCCCTCACCCTGACCGGGGGAGATTACTTCCGTGATCACGAAACTCGCAAAATCAACCACTTCATGGGTGTGGGTAAATTTCTGGTCACCGCCGGATTCCGCCACCACCGGCAGAATCACCGCAAATTCCTGGTTGGGCCAGCTTGCCTGACTATCCTGCAAATAATTATAGACATTGGCATGGTCCCCATTGGTCAGCCAGATAGAGTCACCAACCTTTACTTCCGGCGGCGCGGTGCCGCCATCATCATTGCAATATTGGACATATTCCTTGATCAGATGAGCATGACCAGGGGAATCCATTAAATTCGTATAGCCACAATTATCATCTTGATCTGAGTTGGTTGTCAGCATAACGGGGTTGTCTTTGCCATATTTTATTTCGTCGAGCATATCTTTAAAGATTACCAGGGGGAATGCCGTGCCTGCCGGTAAGTTACCGGCATAGCCGACGTAAGCACGGCTTACCACGGTAAGATCAGTACTGGATGAGGCGAATAAATTCGTCGCTCTGCCATTCACCTCATGATTTTTCCGCACCGTGACCTGACAGGTGTCGATCTGGGCAGGATCGGGGTTGGAGGCTGGATCAACCGTAGTGGTAAAACATTTTTTGGCAAAATCCCACTTGCCGAAGACAATGTCGCTGTCTAAAATTTCGGCCTCGGTCTTTCCTTCATCCAGGGGAATGCCGTTGCTCAATGCCACTTTCTTGGCGATCTCTTTAATCGCCGGGTTGACTACCAGGGTTCCCCCGTCAAGGGCAAAGACTCGGGTTACTCCAGCCAACGCCCCAGCATCGGCGGCGGTTCTCATCTTGGCATACGTGCCTTGCAGGTTGCCATAATCAATGCTTAATGCAGCAGCCCCAAGGAACAAGAGGATTCCAGACACCATAATAATCGTGATGCTGCCCTTTTCCTCCGCCAGAAATCTCCTCAGATCCATAATGTCACCTATAATGTTTCGATCACCATTTTTGCCTGACCGGTTAAGGTTATGCTCGTTGGAAACGCATTGGGTCCAAAAATATAATTGAAAGCTTCAATAATTACAGGCAGCAAGGTAAATCGATAAGGTTTTCTCAGGGTGACGACGTTCATGGAGCCGGTATCGTTCGGGACCGACTCGGTAGTAATTTGGGAGGACAAGTCACTCGTATCGAGTCCCGCATCGCTCACATATTGAGTCACCACCGCAGTAACGTTGGCAGTTGACTGGTAAAGGGATGCAGCTCGAGCCCCCTGACGGGCTGCGGATGTGAGGACATGCTGCTGCCAGTAAATTATGCCGAAATCCACTATTCCGGCAAACATGATGAGCAGAATAGGGAGAACCAGAGCCAATTCCAGAGCTGCAACCCCGGTCTCATCCCGAGACAACCGCTGCATGGGAAACCTCCCGCTGTTTTTGACAATCTTCTTTTGGAGACCTCTCAGTCGTTCCCCTGAGACAGTCATAATATGTTATTTAAGAACGCAAAATAATTAACAGAATTATAATTTATAGCTTAAGTAAGAGAATCACCAATAACCATCAGGACATCCATGGTTTTTCGGTTCGATTAGCCTGATTGTATTGTAGGAGTTATGGTGGCTGCTTGTCGGTGTTTGTCCTACAACTCAGACAACTTTTTCGAACAGCCATAGTGGATGGATAATCAGGACGGCAAGGAAGACATACACGAGCGTATGGCAAGCGATCAAAATAGATGAACTATAATAATGGGTTAACGATAGAGCTCTTATGATCGTCAGGTTATTCCAGCAGCCCGTGCTTGATCGCATAATAAGCAAATTCGGCATTATTCTTCATGCCCATTTTCTTCAAGGCCCGAACCCTATAGGTACTGATGGTCTTGACGCTGAGGAATATGGCCTCGGCGATTTCGGTTACGGTTCTGCCTGAGGCAATCATCAGCATGACGCGATATTCTCGATCAGAGAGTAATTCATGGGCCGGTTTATCGGGGTCGGCCGTCAGATAAGAGGCGAGTTTTTCCCCCAGGGACTGACTGACGTACTTCCCTTTTCCGGAGACCTTCCTGATGGCGGCAATCAATTCATCCGGGGCGCTTTCTTTGGTTAAATAACCGGAGGCTCCGGCCTTTAAGACGCGCACCGCGTATTGTTCTTCAGGATATATGCTTAACACCAGGACGGGAAGGTTGGGTTTCTCCAGCTTCAATTCCTTGAGGGTGTCCAGACCGTCTTTCTCAGGCATGGCCAGGTCCAGGAGCACCAGGTCAAAATCTGCTTTCCTGACCAGCTCCAGGACCTCCTGTCCGTTGGTAGCCTCACCGGCCGCCACCATATCGGCGGTCTCGGCCAGAATCTGTTTCAGGCCTTCCCGGACAATAGCATGGTCATCGGCAATCAGGATATTGAGCACCAGAGATCTCCTTCCTCGGCGAGGGGGATGCTGACCTGGACGGTGGTGCCTTGATTCGGGACCCCGATAATTTTCACCTGACCGCCCAATGAATGGACCCGTTCCCGGATTCCCATTATCCCCCATGATTTTGGATCCGCACTTTGCTTTGCGGTAATGCCTACTCCATTATCACATACGGTCAGTTCGATGGCATCGGAGTTTTTCTGGAGAATCGCGTCAACCTTGGTGGCATGTGCATGGCGGGCAATATTCGTCAGGGTCTCCTGAAAAATACGGAACAATGCGGTGGAACGAGCCTGATCCAGGAGGATGTCCTCCGGCTCGGACCTGAAGTCGCATTGGATTCCGGCCCGGCTTCTAAATTCGTTGGTCTGCCATTCCATGGCGGCGGAAGGCCCAAAGTCATCCAAAATCTTCGGCCTTAATTCGGAAGAAATTCTCCGGACGGTATGCACCGTGGTATTAATGAGACGTGACATCGTCTTGATCTTGTCAAGCAGCAGCGGCCGGTCCGGCGATAATCTCTGGCCCAGCCAGTGTACGTCCATTTTTAAGGCCGTCAGCGACTGCCCCAGTTCATCATGGATCTCCCGGGCGATGCGCGTTCTCTCCTCTTCCCTGACGACTTGCAGGTGGGCCGCCAGGTCGCGCAATTGGCCCCGGGATTGGGTCAACTCTGCATCCGCCTTCGTGCGCTCGATGATTTCCTGCTGAAGTTTTTTGTTGGCTTCACTGAGCGCCGCGGTACGCTCTTCCACTAAGATCTCGAGATGCTTGCGATGTCTGCCCAGGTCCTGGGCCATTTGATTAAATGAATTTACCAACGTACCGATTTCGTCGTTTCTTTTAATGGTGATGACCGTATCTAAATCGCCATTCGACACTTTCTCCATGGCACCGGTTATTTTTTTTATGGGCAGGGTAATAAAAATGGAGAGAAAGTAGGCGATGATACCGCCGATTAACACCGTAGCGAACCCAAGAAAAATTATCTGATGCTGGGCCTTGGAAATTTCCTTCTCAGCCGCCATGCAGGAATAGCTTAAAATGACCGTTCCCAACCTGGCTTCCGCCACGGTGACGGGTGCATAGATAAGACAAAAGAGTTCCTGGTTTTCTCTTAAGAAAGGACGGGCAAATCCGGAACCGTTGGCATGGATGGCTTTGTTAATCAGCTTAGTTCGATAAATTTTACCGATCTCGCCCAGATCGCTGTGCATAATCACCCTGCCCTCAGGGTCCAGGATCATGACATAACGGACGTAATCCTGATTTAAGGAATGATTTACAAACCTCCTCAGTGTTGCCATGTCATCACTTAATATCGGTCTGGCGGCGAATTTTGCCAGGTCTTTGGCCACCGCCAGCCCGCGCCGGCGCAGCTCGTTTTCTAACGTTTCTTTCTCACGTATGGTAGTGATAACCCCGGTCACCACCACCACAATGATGATTAAACATTCGATCAACAGGGTCAATTTGGTGTGCAACCTGAAATTGACCCATTGAGGAAATCGCTTCATATCCCCACTCTTTGCTTCACCCGATGCGGCCTGGGGAAGGTGTTTCAATCTGTCTTGGTCATATGCATGAGCGCCCGCATGCGTGCGTAATCTTCAACCCTGGCCCGCTGAAAGCCGCCCATCTCACCCCGGTCTAATATTTTGGCCTGCTCGGGGTTCTGTTTGTCGAGTTCGAGTAATGCCTGGTCCACCTTATCGATGATATCCTGGGCGACCCCTTTCCGGGCCACAAAAATCCGCGTTGGCACCGGCATAGTCCGGGCAATCATCATAAGCTGGCTGGCCTTGACCCCGAGGTCCTTCTGCTTCTCGGAATGCTCGGTCAGAAAATGGTCGCAAATCATGCCGGCGTCGACGGATTTAAGATACACGCTGAAAGCGATGTCTTCGCAACAGCCGCCGTGGGAATAGCCTTTCAAATCAGTGTCGATATTGATGCCGTTTTTCTCGAATAATATTTTGGCCGCCACCCATTTGGGGGTGGAGGTCTCGGCCCCAAACATGACGGTCTTCCCTCTCAAATCGCTTAACTTTTTTATATTACTATTTTTGCTCACAATAACCACTCCGGTCTGGGTGGTTTCTCCGTCCATCGTCAGAGTTCTGAGAATTTCATCATGATTAAATAAATCATAGAACTTAAATAAAACATGCGGGTCTTGCAGGGCAAAGTCTATCTCACCGTTCTCGAGGCCACTGCGAAATTTATCAAAATTAGCCGGAACCACCAGCCTGACATCAAGCCCCGTTTTGTTTTTTAAATAGCTAATCAACGGATAAAACTTCTTGAACGTAACTTCGATGTTGCTACAGGGTAGCACAGCAATTATGACATTTTTGTGTGGTTCTCCCGCATAAGCACTTGGGAATGACGCAAAGCAGGCGACGACAAGCATCAGTAGCGTTAATCTCTTCAAAGACCATCTGGCCATAAACCAAAACTCCTTCCTTAACGTTAATAGGAGCAAAGGAAATCTCCAGGGAAAGGCATTATACTACCATGCCAATCTCCACTGAAAAGTGGTCGGGGTGGAGGAAATCGATGCTCGTACGCTGCTCCGATAACCGGCGTTGATGTTTTGCTGAGTAGTGCTGCAGCCATGATATTAGTACCATGAAACGGGAAGCCCGGCAATGACCGCCGATGTGCCGGCTATCCGCCCCGACTGGTGATGCCGCGGACCTTATAAAGGGAAGCGCTTCTCCAGGGGGCGGCGCTCCGGCACATAAACCCGGGGGATTTCTCCGGCGTTCCATTCCCGGGACACATAGAGATTGCAATAGCAACTGCCGTATTCGGCCACATCCGCTTCCCGGTAGACGCAGGGGCAAATGATGTCTTGGTCCTTCTCCCGGTCCTCAGCCGCCAGCCGGCAGGGGCAGCACATGTAGCCGTAGCGGCTTTTGTTGGTCAACAGGCCCTGTAAGAGATCAAAAACCCGCTGCTTATCCTGGTTGAAAGAGAAGCCTTTGGACTCCTGGGCTTTCTTCAGGATTTCATAGAGTTGCTCAACATTCATTTGATCCCCAGAGCCTCCTTGATTTCAGCTTCTTTAAACCCGACAATGACCTTCTCGCCCACCACCAAGGTGGGAAAGGTGCACTGTGGATTTACTTTTTTGATTTCTTCCAGGATGGTCCGGCGTTTGTCCGCATCCAGGCGGTCAACGTCCACACAGTCGTAATTAATGCCACACTGATTTAATAGATCTTTGGTATCCTTACAATGGCTGCAGGTGCTCAAGGCGTAAAGTTCGACGTGGCATGGCTCCATAGCGCTCTCCCCGTTGGCGATTGATGGCCCCCAAAAAGTTTCGGGTGCGGCGGTGCCGGCAGATGATACAATAAGGCGGAAGTGATTCTTTCTTATAGCATTTTCCTCAAGCCCTGACAATCGCCGACTCATGGCGATGTGCGGCACTTTTGCTTCTCAGGGCGGATGGACGGCAAGTCGGGTAACCACGAGCCCTTGCCGAAGCGAAGCGCCATGCTTATCACCAAGGATGGGAAGATTTTTCCTCCACCGCCAGCGCCTGAGCCGGAAACAGGAAACCCTGAATTCAAGAGCCCAAGACCATGTCTCGCCTGCCACGACAACTGGAGTCCCTGGCCCGGATGCTCACTTACATCCTGAGCCACCGTCCCGACGAGTTCGGGCTGGTCCTCTCGGAGGAAGGGTTCATCCCCATCAAGTCCCTGCTCCAGGCCCTGGGGACGGAGCCCGGCTGGGGCTTTGTCCGGCGCTATCACCTGGATCAGCTGGCGGGGCTGATGTCGCCCCCGGCCTTCGAGGTGGAGGGGGAGCGGATCCGGGCCCTGAACCCGGCGCACCTGCGCCGGGAACCGGGGGAGCCCCCCCCTGCCCTGCTCTACGCCGCCATTCCCCCCAAGGCCCACCCCAAGGTTTGGGAGGAGGGGCTGAAACCGCTGCCGGACCGGGACCTCGTCCTGGCCGCGACCCCGGAGGCGGCCAGAAAGCTGGGGCGGCGCCGGTCCCCGGACCCCATCCTGGTCACCGTCCAGGCCCAGGCCGCGACCCGTCGGGGCCTGAGCTTCACGGGCTACGGCGAGGGGCTCTACCTGGCCCCGGCCCTGCCCCGGGATTTTCTCCAACTGCCGCCCCCGCCCCAGGCCCCGGAAAAGCCCAGGCCGGATAAAACCCGGGCCCAGGCCCCCACCCCCGGCAGCTTCGCCCTGGAACTGCCCGGGATGGCGCCGCCGGCGCCCAAGCCCCGTTCCAAAGGCAGGAAGGACGAGCCGGCCTGGAAGGCCGGGACCCGGGCCTTGCGGAAGCAGAGGGCAAAAGGGGGGGAAGATTTAGGAGGAACGGGAGGGGAAGATCTGGGGGGAAAAGGGAAAAAGGGGAAAAGGCGAAAAGGGTAAGGCTCACAGGACCGATCGGCGTTCTCGGGCCAGGATGGGGTGGGCCGTAACCAAAGCAGGCGGTTTTCCCGGAGCACAAATCAGGGGACGCGATCCCAATGCACCGGGAAGCAGCCTGATCGTCAAGCCGCCGCCGGAGGATAGACCATTGCCGTACGGTGATCTGCAGGCCACGGCCTGGTTGGCCGGCCTGCTCAGCCCCGGCCTGACCGGGGTCATGCAGGATATTTCCCGGTTGGGGAGCCGGGGCGCCGTGCTGGCCCTGGTGGCTATCACCGCGCTGGGGCTGCTCCTGAGGAAGCGGTGGCAGGATTCAGTTCTCCTGCTCCTGGCCTATGGGGGCGGCGAGTTGACGGTATCCTTCCTGAAGTCATACTTCCAGAGACCCCGGCCTGCCGCACCCCTGGTCCTGGTGCACGGATACAGTTTTCCCAGCGGCCATGCCTTTAACATCATGCTGGTCTGCGGCTTCGCCACGTATCTGCTGTGGCCGCGCTGCCGCGGCGCCTGGGCCCGGGGCCTGCTCCTGGCGGTTGCCTTATCCCTGATCCTCCTGGTGGGATTCAGCCGCGTCTATCTGCGGGCCCATTGGCTGGACGACGTTCTGGCCGGGTACGCCCTTGGGTTGGCCTGGCTGCTCCTGGGCAAGGCACTGACCGCCGCCGTCTTTCCGGCTCGCGCCTCGGCCCGGCCGGGGCCTTGAGCCCCTCATCCTCAAGATCTCAGCTGTGAATTTTGAACCGGTTTGCCATGACCCGGCCTTGGATTGTGCCGTTCGTTAATGCACAAGCGGGGTTAACGCGAGGGAATCGGCGAGGCCGGGAAGAGAAAACCGGGGGACCCTAACTTGCTGGGGAGCCAGGAGAAAACCCGGCGATTACTCCTGATCTGCATTTCTTCCTCGTTGGGCCCGGTCAAAAAACCGGAAAAAAGACTTGACACCCGGGGGGAATGGTAATAAAAATTCCAGGAATAAAGAAAATATTCACAAAGACCCAACACCCATGGATCGATAACGATGGAGATTAAAACCCCCGCAAGCGCCACGTTGAGCCCCAAGCAAGTATCCGACATCCAGGATGCCGTCAGCCATTACCGAGCCGTCAAAGGGGGGGTAATGCCCGCCCTGCATGCCGTTCAGGGCATTTGCGGCAACTGGCTGCCCCTGGAAGCCTTGAAGATGATCTGGCCGAGGGCATGGATATTCCCTATCCTTACCTTTACGGCGTCATGAGCTTTTACACCATGTTCTCGCCGACGCCCCGGGGGAAGTTCATCATCCGCCTGTGCGAGTCGCCCCCCTGCCACATCATGGGAGCGGTAAATTTGGCGGAGGTGCTCAAGGCGGAACTGGGGATCAAGATGGGGGAAACCACCACCGACGGCCTCTTCACCCTGGAGCACACCGCCTGCCTGGGGGTCTGCGAAGTGGCCCCGGCCATGCAGATCAACGAGGTGGTGCATGGCTGCCTCACGGCGGAGCGGGTGAAAAACATCCTGGCCGATTACCGGGCGGGCAAAGCCCCTGATTTCCGGCAACTTCCCCGCACTACCAATGCCCTGAGCGACTATCCCCCGAGTCCCGATGAGGTAAGTTTGTTCCAGAACGTGGATCAGATTGACCCCATGAACCTGGACGAATACCTGGACCGGGGAGGCTATGAGGGGCTGAAGAAGGCCCTGGACCAGACCCCGGAAGAGGTGGTCAATGTGGTCAAGGATTCGGGCCTGAGAGGGCGAGGCGGCGCCGGTTTCCCCACCGGCCTGAAATGGTCCTTCACCCGGCCCAGCCCCATCACCCCTAAGTACATCATCTGCAACGCCGATGAAGGCGAGCCGGGCACCATCAAGGACCGCTATCTCATGGAAGGCGATCCGCACCGGGTGCTGGAAGGCATGGCCATCGGCGGCTACGCCGTGGGCGCCGGCGTCGGCTATATCTACTGCCGGGGTGAATATTACCTCTCCATGCACCGCCTGCAAAACGCCATTGACGCGGCCGTAGCCAAGAATCTCCTGGGTGACAACATCATGGGCACCGGGTTTTCTTTCCACGTCCAGATTCAGACCGGCGGCGGTTCCTATGTCTGCGGCGAGGAAACTGCGCTCATCGAGTCCATCCAGGGCGAGCGGGGCAACCCCCGGGTGAAACCGCCCTTCCCCGGCCAGGTAGGGGTATGGTACAAGCCCACCATCGTCAACAACGTGGAGTCCTGGGCCAGCGTGACGAGCATCCTCGTCCAGGGCGCCGACTGGTATAAAGCCAAGGGCACCGAAGACTCCAAGGGAACCAAGATCTTCCAGGTGACGGGGCACGTGAATACCCCCGGCGTTGTAGAGGCCAACATGGGCATGCCCCTGTCCGCCCTGATCGACCAGATCGGCGGGGGGTGCCGTCAAGGCAATAAGATCAAAGCGGTGCAACCGGGCGGAGCGGCCTGCGGCTTCATTACTCCCGAGCATCTCAACACCCCGCTGGAATATGCGGCCATGAGCAAGGTGGGCGGGGGCGTGGGTTCCGGCACCATGCTGGTGATGGACGAGACCGTCTGCGTCATCGACGTGGTCAAGTGCCTGCTGTATTTCTTCCAGCACGAGTCCTGCGGCTTCTGCCTCCCCTGCCGCCGGGGCACCCGGGTGCTCTACGAGATGATCTGCAAGGTGGCCGCGGGCCAAGGCACCCAGGCCGACCTGGACCGGATGCTGACCCTGTCCCAGACCATGGTGGATTCCGCCAACTGCGCCCTGGGATGGTCGCCCTATTCTTTCCTCAAGACCACCATGGAACGCTTCAAGGACGAATACGACGCCCACCTGGCAGGCAACTGTCCCCTGGGAGTGTGCAAGGCCGAAGAGCATTCGCATTAGCCAAAGACGATAGGCAATGGTAAGGGCGGGTTTAAAGCCCGCCCCTACAAACCTCCTGCAGGTTGAGACAGGTTGAAAATTCGGGATATGATTGGAACAATTCCTCATAGTAATTGAACAGGCAATTGGCAATTATTCCGCTTATTGCCCTGATCTCCCCGGCTGTATCGCCACCGGGAGAACCAGGGAAGAAGTAAGGCAACGGATGACTGAGGCTATCAAGATGCATTTGGAAGGTATGCGAGAGGACAATATCCCGATACCGGCTGTAAAAAGTCAGGCGGAGTACATTTCGCTGGAACTGTAAGCCAATGCATTGAAGGATTAACCTATGCTGATTAATTATGTGCCGGTCTTAATTTACATGGCAGCCGCGATTGGGCTGGTGTGCGTCATTGTCTTCCTGTCGGAGATGCTGGGCAAGAAGAAGCACTTCCCCACCAAGGACATGCCCTACGAATGCGGCATGGACCCCATCGGCGACGCCCGCAGCCGCTACACGGTGCGCTTCTACGTCATCGCCATGTTCTTCATCGTGTTCGACATTGAAGCGATTTTCCTGTACCCCTGGGCGGTGGTCTTCAAGCCCCTGGGCTGGTTCGGGTTCGTGGAGATGCTGGTGTTCGTCGGCATCATCGCGGTGGGCCTGGTGTACGTCTGGGGCAAGGGCGCCCTGGAGTGGGAATAAGAGAAGGGTTTTCGGTTTTCGGTTGGCGGTTTTCGGTTAACTACAGGCAGCGCTCGATCATCACGGCGCTGAGCACGAAAAACCAACAACGAAAAACGCTTTTTCATTAGGAGCACCCGAATGGGCATTGAGGAACATTTAGGCTACAACGTTTTAACCACCACCCTGGAGAAGCTGGTGGACTGGGGGCGCAAGAACAGCCTCTGGCCCGCCACCTTCGGGCTGGCCTGCTGCGCTATCGAAATGATCTGCACCGCGGCCAACCGCTGGGACATCGCCCGCTTCGGCATGGAGGCCTTCAGGGCCTCTCCCCGCCAGGCGGACGTGATCATCATCGCCGGCACCGTGGTCAAGAAGATGATGCCGGCCATCCAGCGGGTCTATGACCAGATGAGCGAACCCAAGTGGGTCATCGCCATGGGGGCCTGCGCCACCTCCGGGGGGATTTTCGACTCCTACGCGGTGGTCCAGGGCATCGACCAGTACCTGCCGGTAGACGTCTACGTGCCCGGCTGCCCGCCCCGGCCCGAAGGTTTGTTATACGGCATTTTGAAGCTCCACGAGCAGATCCTGAAAGACCCCTTCCTGACCCAGAAGTACAAGGAAAGCCTGCAGGCCCGGAAGGAGGTGGCGGCATGAAACAAGCGGTGGCCCTGCTGGAAGAAAAGTTCCCCGATGAAGTGGTAGAGATAGTCGAATTCCGGGGTGACACCACCATCGAGGTGAAGCCGGGGCGGATCGTGGATATCTGCTCGGCCCTCAAAGACGGCCATGACACGGGTTTTAAGTACCTGTCCATGATCGCCGGGATGGATTACTCCCCCGCCAGCCCCCGGTTCGGCGTGGTCTATAACCTCTACAGCCACAAGCACCACGGCCGCATCACCCTGAAGGCGCGGCTGGCGGACGACCAGGCCCCGAGCATCGACTCGGTGGCCACGGTGTGGTCCACGGCCATCTGGCACGAACGGGAGGCCTATGACATGATGGGCATCCGGTTCAAAGGCCACCCGGATCTGAGGCGCATCCTCATGCCCGGGGACTGGGTGGGCCATCCCCAGCGGAAGGATTATCCCTTACGGGGCTATTAAGTTTTCCCGGGGCGCGAGGCTCACGCCGGCGCCTGAGTAACGAATTTATAAACCCACGCAGGCTCAAGCCTGCGGCGACACGGGATTTCAGATGAATCAAGCCATGAAACGCACCGAGACCATGCTGCTGAACGTGGGGCCGTCTCACCCCAGTACCCACGGGGTCCTTCGGGTCCTGGTGGAGCTGGACGGCGAGCTCATTTGCAGCGCCGACCCGGACATCGGTTACCTCCACCGCGGCATCGAGAAGATGTGCGAGTACCGCACCTATCACAAGTGCCTGCCCCTGATGAACCGGGTGGACTACCTGGCCGGGGAAGTGAACAACTTCGGCTTCTGCCTGGCGGTGGAAAAGCTGCTGGGCGTCGAGGTCCCCAAGCGGGCCCAGTATATCCGGGTGTTGATCGTGGAGTTGACCCGGATCGCCTCCCACCTCTTCTGGCTGGGGACCCACGGCCACGACCTGGGGGCCATGACCCCGCTGTTTTACTGCTTCCGAGAGCGGGAAAAGATCATGGACCTGTGCGAAATGGCCTCCGGGGCCCGGATGTTCCCGCTCTATTTCCGCATCGGCGGCCTGGCCGCGGACCTGCCCGAGGGCTTCATGGCGGCGGCCTGGGAATTTGCCAAGGCGTTCGACAAAAACTGGCAGGATTACGACACCCTCCTGACCCAAAACATCATCTGGAAACAGCGCACCATGGGCGTGGGCACCATGAGCGCCGCCGAGGCGTTGGACTCCGGCTGGTCCGGCCCCATGGCCCGGGGCTCCGGAGTGGATTGGGACCTCAGGCGGGACAACCCGTACTCCAGCTACGAAGAGTTTGAATTTGACGTGCCCCTGGGGACGCAAAAAGGCGACACCTACTCCCGTTACATGGTGCGGATGCAGGAAATGCTCCAGAGCAACCGCATCATCAAGCAGGCCTTGGAGAAGATCGCCAAGACCGAGCCCGGGGATATCAAAGTCGCCGACCCGCGGGTGAGCCTGCCTCCCAAGGAGATGGTCTACAGCGACATCGCCAGCCTGATCAACCATTTCAAGCTGATCCAGGAAGGCATCACGCCGCCTAAAGGTGAAGTCTACCAATGCATCGAGGCCCCCAAGGGCGAGATGGGGTTTTATATTGTCAGCGACGGCGGGCCCCAGCCGCTTCGGGTCAAGGTCAGGACG
>CAVXZU010000019.1:0-140560 GCA_963766185.1 uncultured delta proteobacterium
TCCTTTGTAGTGCTGGGCTCCCTGGACAAGCTCTGCCGGGGAAGATTGCTGTCGGACATGATCGCCTTGATCGGCACCATGGACATCGTGTTGGCGGACGTGGACAGGTAAAATTTCCGATCGGGTGCGCCGGCGCACCCGACAACCTTGGCGAAACGAATTTTTTGGAAACCAATGAAGACCCGAAGTCTGATCGTAACATGACTCATTGCTGGGTATAGTTTTGGGTTGCTTTTCTGTGGTTTTGCCGCCTGGGCCGGGGCGGCTTCACTGGGCAGGCCAATAAGAGCTATTACCGGCAAAATCATGCCTATCCGATGATTGTTGGGGCACAAGTGAAGTCGGTAAAAGGGTAGCTCTTCTATATAGATGTGGCTGAAAGAACTCTCATACATCGAATTCCGCTTGCCTATGAGGATGGTGGGAAATTCGGGGTGGTCAGCCGCCGGTGACAGGACGGCAGCAAGTGGTGATAACGCAAAATGACCGAAGGGCGTGGGCTTGAAGATAAAGCTAGACTGTCGAGACCGATCAAAACGGTTTCACTTAAGCCCCAGTGTTACAAAGTGAACTCTCTGGTGCGGCTTGGCAACTAGGCAACGGTAGGCGAGTCCTGCCCGTCAAGAAATACTCTCTGTGGTGGGCAGTACCACCCTACGTATAAGCTGGAAGCGGATTGCTGACCGCTCAAAGTTAATCGAACGGGAAAGACTTATGGTTAATCTGACCATCGACGGACGGGCCATTCAGGCGAAACCGGGCTCGACCATCCTGGAAGTGGCCAAAGAGAACGGGATATTCATTCCCTTCCTTTGCTACCATCCGGCCTTGAAACCCATCGGCAGCTGCCGTATCTGCGTGGTGGACGTCGAAACCCGGGCCGCCCGGCCCATCCCGGCCTGCGCCACCACCGTCACCGAGGGTATGGAGGTGGTGACGGATACGCCCCGGCTGGCCGCCCTGCGCCAGGAGTTGATGAAGCTGGTGCTCATCAACCACGCCCTGGAATGCCCCATCTGCGACAAGGGCGGGGAATGCGAACTCCAGAACATGACCCATGCTCTGGGGGTTTCCACGGTGGACCTGGACGCGGTCAAACTGCCACCCAATCCGGACTACGTCTCCCAGATGGTGGAGCGCCACCCGGACCGTTGCGTCACCTGCGGCCGCTGTGTGCGGGTCTGCCGGGACCGGGTGGGGGCCATGGCCATCAACTTTACGCTCCGCGGCTATTTCACCGAACTGGCCAGCCGCAGCCCCTGGACTGCGAGTTCTGCGGCTCCTGCATCGACATCTGCCCGGTGGGGGCCCTGATCAACAAGCAGTTTAAGTACCGGGCCCGGGCCTGGGATATGGTCAAGACCGAGATCGCCTGCCCCTTCTGCGGCGGCGGCTGCACCTACCAGGTGCACACCAAAGACGGCAAGATCATGCGGGTGGTGAACGAAGATTCCGTGCTGCTCTGCGGCCGGGGCCGGTTCGGCTGGCCGGTGGTGGAAGCCGACGACCGTCTCAAGACCCCGTTGATCAAAGAAAACGGCAAGTTCCGGGAAGCCTCCTGGGACGAGGCCCTGGACCTGGTGGCCGCCAAATTGAAGGAAACCGTTGAGGCCGGCGGCGCCAAGGCCGTATATGGCGTCGGCTCGCCCCGGGCTACCAACGAAGCCAACTACGTCTTTCAGAAATTCTTCCGGGAAGGACTGGCCACCAACCAGCTGGACAACCCGGGCCGTTATAATTATGCCCGGGCCATCAAGGCCATGGCCGAGGTTTTCGGGACTCCCCAAGTTAGAAGGCGTCGAGGCCGGCAGCGCCCTGGTGCCGCCTACCACTCGCCGTTGGTGGTCACGGAAACGGCCACCGGCAGCGGCTTCCCCTTCGTGCTGGGGAAACTGGCCGACCTGCCCAAGGCCGACCTGGTCCTGGTGGTGGGCACGGATGTCACCCCGGAGAGCCCGCCCCTGGGCTGGAAGCTCATGGAAGCCAAGGAGAACCCGAACTTCCAGTTGGTGATGGCCAATCCCCGCAAGACCAAGTTCGACCGCTACGCCGATCTGTCCATCCGCTATAAGCCCGGCAGCGAACGGGTCCTCATGGCCGGGCTGATCAAGTTTTTCCTGGCCGACAACCCCGACTGGACCCCGGCCATCAAGGCCGCCGGGCTTGACGAGTTCAAAGACAGCATCAAGATCACCCCCAAGGAAATCACCACCAAGACCGGGGTGGAAGAGGCAACGCTGAAGGAATTGGCGGCGCTTCTGGCCCAGGCCAAGGCCCCGGCCATCGTCTTCGGCTCTGAGGTGCTCAGCCAGGACAAGGGCCAGCAGATCGCCCTGGCCCTGGCCGACCTCTTCCTCCTGGTGGGCAAACCGGACACCCCCGGCAGCGCCCTGTATCCCGTGGCCGAGAAGAACAACTCCCGGGGCGTCAGCGAAGTGGGCGTCCTGCCGGACATGGGCCCCGGGTATAAGCCGCTGGAAGGAACGGATGCCGGCCCCACCCTGGAAGAGATGCTGGACCTCGTGGAGGACGACGACCCCGCGGCGCCCAAGGCCTTGTATCTGCTGGGCGGGGACTTGATGCGGTCGCTGCCGCATCGCAGCCGCACCAAAAAACTGCTCAAGAAAGTGCCGTTCATCGTGGTGCAGGACGCTTTCCTGACCGACACCGCCAAGCTGGCCGACGTCGTCCTGCCGGTGGCGGTGCATGCCGAGCAGGAAGGCACCTTCATCAGCAGCACCGGCCAGTTGGGGTTGCTCAACCAGGCCTTGCCCACCAACGGGGTCCGGCCCGACTGGCAGATCATCAGCCAGCTGGGGACCAAGATGGGGTTCGCCCTGAAAGCCGTCAGCCCCAAGGCGATTTTTAAGGAACTGGCCAAAAAGATGCCCCTGTGGGCCGGGTTGGAACCCAAGTTCAGCGCCCCGTGCCCCAAGATCAAGGCAATGGTGAGCGGCAAGTTCGTCCCCTTTGAGGTGGACATCAGCCTGCCCGGCCGGCGGCCCTACACCCTGATCATCGGCAAATCCCTGCAGCATTCCGGGTCGTTCACCACCTATCACCCCGGCGGCACCCTGGCCATCACCGGCGAGGCGCTGCTGAAGATTAATCCTGAAGATGCCCAGAGCCTGGAACTGGCCCCGGGAGAGGTGGTAAAGGTGATCTCCTCGTATGGGGAAATTTCGGCGCCGGTAAAACTAACCGCGGATGTGCCTGCGGGCGTAGTGTTCCTGCCGGAGCATTTCGCCGCCCCGGCCGCCAACAGTTTAACCCTTAACTCCAGCCTGGTGCGCGTGACCATCCAAAAGGGTTGAGAACATGAATCTGCCCCTCGTAATAGCTGTCAGCGTCCTCAAGATCGCCGTAGTCATGGGCGTCTTGCTCACCTGCGTCGCCTACACGGTGCTCCTGGAACGCAAGGTCCTGGGTTTCATCCAACTGCGGTACGGCCCCAACCGGGTAGGCCCCTGGGGGCTGCTCCAGCCCTTGGCCGACGCCCTCAAGCTGCTGTTCAAAGAGGACTTCACTCCGCCGGGAGCCAACAAGTACCTCTTTGTCATGGCGCCGGTGATCACCGCCGGGGCGGCGTTCCTGCCCTTTGCGGTCATCCCCTTCGCCGGCACTATCCTGCCGCCGGAGATTACCTTCTACGGTTACAAGGTCAACCTCACCGTGGCCAACCTGAACCAGGGGGTCATCGGCGACACCAACATCGGCCTGCTGTATATCTTCGCAGTGGGCTCGCTGGGGGTGTACGGCGCGATCCTGGGCGGCTGGGCCTCGAACAACAAGTATTCGCTCCTGGGCGGTCTCCGTCTCTGCGCCCAGATGGTCAGCTACGAGCTGGCCCTGGGCCTCTCGGTCATCGGCGTCATCATGCTGGCCGGGTCCCTGAGCACCGTCGCCATCGTGGAAGCCCAGAAGTCCATCCCGTTTATCGTTTTACAACCCCTGGGCTTCGTCATATTCATGACCGCGGCCATGGCCGAATGCGGCCGGACGCCGTTTGACCTCATCGAGTGCGAAAACGAGTTGGTGGCCGGGTACCAGACTGAGTATAGCTCCATGAAATGGGGCATGTTCATGATGGGTGAATACGCCCACATCATCGCGGCCTCGGCGCTGGCCACTACCCTGTTCCTGGGCGGCTGGCAGGGACCGCTGCTGCCCCCTGTCGTCTGGTTCATGGCCAAGACCTTCGCCTTGGTCTTCTTCTTCATCTGGGTAAGAGGCACCTTCCCCCGCTTCCGGTTTGATCAGCTCATGGCCTTGGGCTGGAAGGTCCTGTTGCCCCTAAGCCTGGTGAACATCCTGGTCACCGGTGCGGTTATCTTACTTATCAAGGGTTAATCCATGATTATTCCTTTGCTCAAAGGGTTGGCGACCACGCTCAAGATGGCGTTCTCCAAACCCATCACCCTGCAGTATCCGGAAGAGAAACGGGAAGTTTCCCGGCGCTGGCGGGGCCATCCGGAACTCACCATCAATGACGACGGTGGCCGGCGTTGTGTGGCCTGCACCCTGTGCATGGTGGTCTGCCCGTCCAACGCCATCAAGGCTATCGTGGCCGACGAGGCTGAGGACCACGGGAAGTATCCGGTGGCCTTCACCATCGACCTGCAGCGCTGCATTTTCTGCGGTTTCTGCCAGGAGGCCTGTCCCAAGGGGGCCATCAAACTGAACCGCCTTTATGAACTGGCCCAATACGACAAAAAGTTGCTCGTCCTCGACATCGAGGGGGCAACCCAGAGCAAGTCGCAACTGCGCCTGGGGGATTGGCTATGATCCACGTCAGCCCTAATCCCCAGTCAATTCGGCAGGAATAGGAGGCCCGAGGGATGCAGATCCTGTTTTTCATCCTGGGCGCCGTGGCCCTGATTTCCGGTGGCCTGGTGGTCTTTCAGAAGCACCCCTTGAGGAGCGCCCTCTGGCTCATCGTCAACTTCTTTGCGGTGGCAGGCATCTACCTCATGGCCCACGCCGAATTCATCGCCGCCATCCAGGTGATCGTTTACGCCGGGGCCATCATGGTGCTGTTCCTGTTTGTCATCATGCTCATGAATATCAGGCAGCCGGAAGCGGACCCCAAGATTCCCTTTATCGGGCGGAAACTGGCGGGTATCATCCTGGCCGGCTTCACCGGGCTGATCCTGATTTACGGCGTCACCAAGGCGACGTTGAGCGCCGGCAAGGAAATGGCCCCGGGCCTGGGCAACACCGAATCCATCGCCCGGAGCCTGTTCACCGACTATCTGCTGCCCTTCGAAGTCACCTCGGTCCTGCTCCTGGTGGCCATCGTCGGTGCCGTGGTCTTGGCGAAGAGCAAGTTGAAGTGATGGCTTGGCCTGAGAATCTCAAGCGGAGAGCGATTATGGTAGTCCCGGTTCAATATTACCTGGCCTTGAGCGTGGCCCTGTTTGCCCTGGGGGTGATCGGGGTCCTGATTCGGCGCAACGCCCTGGTCATTTACATGAGCATCGAAATGATGCTCAACGCCGTCAACCTGGCCTTCATCGGCTTTGCCGACTACTTCAAAGCCGTGGACGGCCAGATGTTCGTGTTTTTTGTGCTGACCGTGGCCGCAGCGGAAGTCGCGGTGGGACTGGCCCTGATCGTGGCCATCTTCCGCAACCGGGGCGACGTTTACGTAGACAACCTCAATATCCTCAAGTGGTGAGGCGAACTCCATGATGGATTATGTCTGGCTGATACCCCTCTTTCCCCTCATCGGCTTTTTGATTAACGGCCTGGTGGGTAAGAGTCTGCCCAAGTCAGTGGTGGGGACCATCGGGTCCACCGCCGTGGGCCTGAGCTTCATGGTCACCGTGGCGATCTTCCTGGAATTTCTCAAGCTCCCGGAGGGGGTCCACGCGGTGGAAAAGGTGATGTACACCTGGATCGCCTCGGGGCCGTTCACGGTCTCGGTGGCCTTCCTCATCGACCCCCTATCCCTGATCATGCTGCTGGTGGTCTCCGGGGTGAGCACCCTCATCCACATCTACTCCATCGGCTACATGCACGATGACGAGGGCTTTTACCGCTACTTCGCTTACCTCAACCTCTTCGTCTTCGCCATGCTGATCCTGGTGAGCGCCAACAACTTCCTCCTGATGTTCGTGGGCTGGGAAGGCGTCGGGCTCTGTTCTTATCTGCTGATCGGGTTCTGGTACGAAAAGAAGTCGGCCTCCGATGCGGGCAAGAAGGCCTTTGTGGTCAACCGGATCGGCGACTTCGGCTTCCTGCTGGGCGTCTTCCTGATCTTCTGGACCTTCGGGTCGGTGAATTTCTCGGAAGTCTTCGCCCTGGCCGCCAAGTACCCCATGGGCTCCGGCGTCCTCACCGCCATCACCCTGTTCCTGTTCTTGGGAGCCACCGGCAAATCGGCCCAGATTCCCCTCTACATCTGGCTGCCTGACGCCATGGAAGGCCCCACCCCGGTGTCCGCCTTGATCCACGCCGCCACCATGGTCACCGCCGGCGTCTTCATGGTGGCCCGGTGCAGCACCATGTTCGTCCTGGCGCCCATCTCCATGACCGCAGTGGCCGGGATCGGGGCGCTCACCGCCATCTACGCCGCCACCATCGGTATTACCCAGTTCGACATTAAGCGTGTCCTGGCTTACTCCACCGTCAGCCAGTTGGGCTATATGTTTCTGGCCTGCGGCGTCGGGGCCTTTACCTCCGGCATCTTCCACCTGATGACCCACGCCTTCTTCAAGGCCCTCCTCTTCCTGGGCTCCGGCTCCGTCATCCACGGCATGCACGGCGAACAGGATATGCGCCACATGGGGGGCTTGAAGAAGCACATGCCCATTACCTACTGGACCTTCATGCTGGCCACCCTGGCCATCGCCGGGATCTTCCCCTTCGCCGGCTTCTTCAGCAAGGACGAGATCCTGTTCCACTCCCTGGTGAGCGGCCATACGGTCTTCTGGGGCATCGCCACCGTGGCGGCCTTTATCACCGCCTTCTACATGTTCCGGGCGGTGTTCATGACCTTCCACGGCGAGGAAAAGTTCGACCATCACCATGTGCATCCCCATGAGTCGCCGCCCCTGATGACCGTGCCCCTGATGATCCTGGCGGGGCTGGCGGTGGTCGGCGGCCTGGTGGGCTTCCCCATCATCGAGGGGGCTAACAGGTTCAAGGAGTTCCTGGCCCCGGCCATCACCCCCCTGGTGCACGAGGTGCACTCTCCGGTCTGGTTCGAAATCACCATGATGGCCTTCTCCATGGCGGTGGCCGTGGCGGGCATCTACATGGCCTACAAGTTCTATATCGCAAAGCCCGCACTGCCGGAGAAGGTCACCGAGAAGATCCCGGTCATCTACGACCTGGTCTATAACAAGTACTACGTCGACGAAATCTACGACGCCACGGTGGTGGAGCCCATCAAGAACGGCTCCGAGTTCCTGTGGCACGACGTGGACGAAAACATCATTGACGGCGCGGTCAACGGCAGCGCCACTACCGTCGGTTGGCTGAGCAGCCACCTCCGAAAACTGGAGACCGGGTTTGTACAAAGTTACGCCCTGGCCATCCTCATCGGTGCGGTGCTCGTCACCGGCTATCTCATCGGACGTTAGGGGGGGCACATGCAACTACCCATCCTCTCCATTCTGATCTTCCTCCCCATCGTCGGGATAGGGATCCTGCTGATCCTGGACCGGAAACGCCACAAGGGCTTGAAGATTGCCACCCTGGCCATCTGCGTGGTGGAGTTCCTGGTTTCCCTGCCCCTGTGGTTCGACTTCAACAGCCAGACCGCGGCCATGCAGTTCGTGGAGCGCCAGGCGTGGATGCCGACCTACGGTATCAGCTACTACGTGGGGATCGACGGCTTTTCCCTGCTGCTCATCATGCTCACCACCTTCCTGACCCCGCTGTGCGTCCTGGCCACCTGGGACGACATCCAGGTCCGGGTCAAGGAATTCATGGTCTGCCTGCTGGCCCTGATGGCCGGCATGATCGGCGTCTTCGTCTCCCTGGACCTCTTCCTGTTCTACGTCTTCTGGGAAGTGATGCTCATCCCCATGTACCTGCTCATCGGGGTCTGGGGCAACCCGGCCCGCCGGGTCTACGCCGCCATCAAGTTCTTCCTGTTCACCATGTTCGGCTCCTTGCTGATGTTGGTGGCCATTTTGGTCCTCTACTTCCACTACGGCAAGACCACCGGCACGTACACCTTCGACCTCCTGAAGCTGTATCAGGTGTCCATCCCCTTCAACATGCAGTTCTGGATGTTCCTGGCCTTCGGCCTGGCCTTCGCCATCAAGGTGCCCATGTTCCCCTTCCACACCTGGTTGCCGGACGCCCACACCGAGGCCCCCACCGTCGGTTCGGTCATCCTGGCGGCGGTGCTCCTGAAGATGGGGACTTACGGCTTCCTGCGGTTCAACATGCCGCTGTTTGCCGAGGCGGCCCACTACTTCGTGCCCCTGTTTTCTATCCTGGCGGTCATCGGCATCGTCTACGGCGCCCTGGTCTCCATGGTGCAAAAAGACTTGAAGCGCCTCATCGCCTTTTCCTCCGTAAGCCACCTGGGCTTCGTCATGCTGGGTCTGTTCACCTTCACCATGTGCGGGGTTCAGGGGGGCATCATCCAGATGATCAACCACGGGTTGTCCACCGGGGCCCTGTTCTTGATCGTCGGCACCATCTACGAGCGGCGCCACACCCGGCTGATCTCCGAGTTCGGCGGCCTGTGCACCCCGATGCCCGTGTTTGCCATTATCTTCATGATCGTCACCCTCTCGTCCATCGGGCTGCCGGGGTTGAACGGCTTCGTGGGTGAGTTCCTCATTCTCCTGGGCACCTTCCAGGTCAATAAGGTCTACGCCGTCATCGCCGCCACCGGGGTCATCTTCGCAGCCTGTTACATGCTGTGGATGTTCCAGCGGGTGGTCTTCGGCAAGGTGACCAACGAGAAGAACAAAGACCTCAAGGACCTGTCCTGGCGGGAAATCGCCATCTTTGCGCCCCTGATCCTCTTCATCATCTGGATCGGGGTCTATCCCAGCACCTTTTTAGACAAAACCAGGGCATCGACGGAGAACTTCGTGGCCATGATGGCAAAGGCCAAGTCCACGCAGGTGTCCCAATCCCACGTGTTTAAGGGGGAGGCGCAATGAACCTCATCATCCCCAGCTTCCATCTGAGCAGCATCGGGCCATGGTTGACGCTGACGGTGACCGCCATCCTCATCCTGGTACTGGATGCCCTCTCCCCTAAGGGGGGGCGGAAAGTCTGCTTCTCCTGGGTCGCCCTGGCGGGCCTGGCGGTGGCGGCTTTCCAGACCGTCGGTCTTTGGGGCAGCAGCGGCACCGATTTCGCCCGTATGGTCTACCTGGACAATTTCGCCTTCTTCTTCTATTTCATCTTCCTCCTGGGCGCCGCCCTGACGGTGTTCATCTCCCGGCAGTACCTGGAGGATTACGGCAAGAACATGGGCGAATACTACGCCCTGATCCTCTTCGCCACCGTGGGCATGATGCTCATGGCCGCGGGGGCCCACCTGATCATGATCTTCCTGGGCCTCGAGGTCATGTCCATCGCGGTCTACGTCCTGGCGGGCCTCTTCCGGGAAGACCTGCGCTCCAATGAGGCGGCCTTGAAGTACCTTATCCTCGGCTCGTTCTCCAGCGCCTTTCTGCTCTTCGGTATGGCCATGCTCTACGGCGCCTCCGGGGGCACCCTCTATTTAGCCGACCTGCCCGCCCGCCTGGGCGCCGACCCCACCATGGCTCCCCTGGTGCTCCTGGGCATCGGTCTGCTCATCGTCGGCTTCGGCTTCAAGGTGGCTGCGGCCCCCTTCCACATGTGGACCCCGGACGTCTATGAAGGCGCCCCTACCTCCATAACCGCTTTTATGGCCGTGGCCGTCAAAGCCGCCGCCTTCGCCGCCTTCGCCCGGGTCTTCTTCCTGGCCTTCCCGGCCCTGAAAGTGGACTGGACCATGGTCCTCTGGGTCCTGGCCGTGGCCACCATGACCATCGGAAACATCGCGGCCCTGTCCCAGACCAACATCAAACGCATGCTGGCCTACTCCTCCATCGCCCACGCCGGCTACCTCCTGGTGGCCCTGGTGGCCGCCAACCAACTGGGCGCCATCAGCCTGCTCTACTACCTGCTGGCCTATACCCTGATGAACCTGGGGGCCTTCGGGGTGGTAATCCTGGTGGGACGGAAAAAGGACAGCTACCTCAATATCTACGACTACTCCGGCCTGGGGGCCCAGCACCCGGTCCTGGCCGCTTCCATGGCCCTGTTCATGTTCGCCCTGGCGGGGATTCCCCCCACCGCGGGCTTCGTGGGCAAGTTCTATATCTTCTCCGCCGCCATCCAGGCCGGCTACATCTGGCTGGCCATCATCGGCGTCATGAACTCCCTGGTGTCGGTCTTCTACTACCTCCGCATCACCGTGCTCATGTACATGAAGCCGGCGGAGGCCGAACTGGGCCCGGTGGTCTTCTCCCCGGCCCAGACCGCAGTAGTAGCCCTCACCGCCGCCGGGGTCCTGGCCATCGGCATCTTCCCGGGCTGCCTCTACAACCTGGCCATGAACGCCGTCAAGATCTTCCCGGGCCTGTAAGAAACATTTTCACTGCGGCACAAATAAAAAGCAGGGCCATTGGCCCTGCTTTTTTTGTGAGGCAACGGACAAGAATTTACCATGCCGTCAGGATTATTGCTGCTGCTATGATCACCATATCAAAAATCCATTATTTTTGTTAAACCCGCGCATATATAGCGAGGCCGTCGAAAAAACCCATTTCAGTTTGTCGTGATCTCCTCCCAGGCATTTTAGGGCCAGGATCTTGAAGACCTTTCGATTCCTGGCGTTACCTCTGTTGGATAGCTCTTCCTAAACCCCGCTACCTTTCAGCTTTACGCCGGGGCCATTCCATAGTTCAGGATCTTTTCTATGTTATGGACCAGGCAGAACATCAGCCATTGGATATTCACCTTGATCTTGCCTCTTAACGTGAACCGGTCTAATCGCTTGTTACTCCGAATATTGGCAAACACTGGCTCTACTATGGCCAGGCGTTGCGGGTAGATTCTGCGTCCCTGTTCGGTATCGATTTTCTCCACCATCTGTTTGGAGAGACTCTTCGCCTATGGGGACTGCCAAATGCTTCCGTTTGGCACCCGCACCATAAATGCACCGCGGTCTTGAGTGGGCAAGCCTGGCAATCTTTTTCAGCAGCAACATATTTGCGGTAAAGATGACCATGGTCGAGAACTCGTTTGACTCGCAGTCTTGAGGACCTTCCCGTCAGGGCAGATATATTGATCCAAGGTCTCATCATGGTGAAAGTCTTTTAAGGTAAATCTCCTGGACCTGGCGCCGTTTCTGGGTGGCGAACCTCGGGTCCCGGTTGCGGAACTTTCTGTCGGGAATATAGGCGTCCAACCCCAACTCCTGGCACTCCTGCAAATTAACCTGCGTGTGGTAATTGCTGTCGGCGGTAAGAATCTTCTCCTTAAAGTAATCCGGTTCATGGCCAAGGCTCTGGAGGTTTTCCAGGGCTCCGGTCAGCATGGGCGGGATATGGCCATGGTCTTGGCCGTTGCCGAAGGCCTCACCATGAACAATCACCTGGTGCTTGGCATCAATGAGGGCCTGGCTGTTATATCCTTGGACGACGCCGTGGGAAGTCATCATGGTGGCCGAGTCATTGTCCGTAATATTACTCTGTTTTTCTCTACCAGCCGCACCCAGCTTGGGCTGGTTCTCGGCCAGCCATTTCTCCATCAGCTCGGCCTTCTTCTGCAATTTCTCCACCTGTTGCTGCCGGCTGGGGCCCGAAGCCCTGGGCCCGGGAGGTTCATCCTGCCCTCGGTCGGTTTGCATCTGCTCTTCCAGCAACTGCGCCACCTTGGCCTCGATCTTCTGCTTTTTCTTATGGAGCTCGGGGAAAGTGCCGCTCCATTCTTTCGAGGCGTTGGAAGGCAGCTTGCAGCCATCCAAGGCAAACATGGTGCCCCCCAACAGGTTCATCTCCTCACAGACCAGCAGCACATCTCTAAACAGGGGCAGGATCTCATCTTTCATGGAGGAAACAAAGGCGGCAATGGTGCTGTGATCAGGCTGCTGGCCACAGGCTAAGGCGATGAAAACCACATTCTCCCGGCAGGCCTGTTCGATCTTCCGAGAAGAAATCAGCCCCCGGGAATAGGCCAGCAACACCACCTTCAAGAGGATCTTGGGGTCATACGCGGCCCGGCCGGTCTCATCATTACGGTATTTGCCCTCAAAAATGGACATATCCAGCCGCTTTTCCACCAGGGTATGAATGGCAAACTCCAAGGTGCCCGGCATCAACTGGTCTTCCAGAGAAACCGGCAAGAGAACCCTTTGTCGATAGTCGTAGGTTTTAAATTTGGCCATGGCTTATCCGCCCCAAAAAGTTATTGGCCAAGGATAGCACAAAACAACTATTTGATAAAGATTATAATTGGTTAGGCGTGTTTTTGAATGGATTGATGAAGGCAAAAATCAGGAATGAAATGATCGAGAGGGTTAGCTTTTTCGACAGCCTCAGCAGGTATCTTTCATTGCCCAACGTGGGGATCCCCTGGATCGAGGCAATAGTGCTTATGCTTTTTTCATGATCACATCATGTAATATCTTACCAAGTTCTGAAATTCTATAAGGTTTGGCAATAACGCCGCTGAACCCATATTTCTGGAAGTCGGCCATTATCGGATCATCGGAATAACCGCTGGAAACGATGGCCTTTACCTGGGGATCGATCTCCAGCAGTCTCGCCATGGTTTCTTTGCCCCCCATGCCCCCGGGGACGGTGAGGTCCAGAATTACCGCAGCAAATAGCCTGTCCCGACCCGTGCGCCTGGACGAACATTTCTATTGCCTCGCCCCCATCTCTGGCAAACTCCGCCTCATAGCCCAGACGGGCAAGCAATCTCCCTAATACTTCCCGCACCATCTCTTCATCGTCCATTACCAGGATTTTGCCTGTCCCAACCGGCAGCCCCTTATCTTCTTCTGGTTGAGGGGTAACTTGTTGGTCGACGGCTGGAAGATAGATATGAAAAGTTGTTCCCACTCCTGGTTTTGACTCCACGGCAATATGACCGTGATGTTTTTGAACAATAGCGTAGGCCGAAGCCAAGCCCAAGCCGCTGCCCTTCTGTTTGGTGGTAAAATAGGGGTCGAATATTCTCGGTAGGTGCTCCGCCGGTATGCCTATCCCCTGATCTCGCACCGAGATTTTTATATACCTCCCGGCGCTCAGGGGCAAATCGCTCTCGGTCCCTAAAACCAGGTTCTCGGCCCAAACCTCAATCGTCCCGCCAGTAGGCATGGCCTGGATGGCATTGATCGTGAGATTCTGGAAGACCTGGTCGATTTGCCCCGGGTCGGCTTCTATCCACCAGAGATTTTCTGGGAAGGTAGTTTCACATTTCACCGGAGAACCGGCACAGGTGAAAGCGGTTGATTTGGTGAGGAGTTCCGCAACCGAGAAGAGTTTTTTTACTGGCAACCCACCTTTGGCAAAGGTGAGCAGTTGCTGAGACAAAGCCTGAGCCCGCAGGCAAGCCGCTTCTGCCTGAGACAATCTGTCTTTAACCCGCGGGCCTATCTTGTCATCCAGTGCGGCCAGGCCAATATTTCCCAGTATGGCAGTAAGAATATTGTTGAAGTCGTGGGCGATGCCCCCCGCCAGAGTGCCCACCGCTTCTATCTTTTGCGCCCGCAGGAATTGCTCTTCCATTTCTATGCGTGAGGAGATGTCCATGAAATATCCCATAACTGCCCGTTTGCCGTGATATTGAGTGGGGGTGACTGTTTCCATCACCCAGCCGGTTTCGCCATTCTTGCTAATGAATTGGTATTCATAAGGGGGCAAACCTTCTTCCTTTAACCTTAGGAGGGCCTGCTCCCGCACAAATGCCCGAAATTCAGGGCTCACCGGATTGAGACAGTGCTGGCCTATCAGTTCTTGGGCGTGGTAACCGGTAATGACTTCAAACCCGGGATTAACCATGGCAAACCTGCCATCCTGGACGATATAGATGCCCATGGGGGCAGAGCTCACCAGAGCTTGGAAGGCTTCCTCGGCCCGCTTGCGCTCGGTGATCTTCCAAACCCCATCCATCAACAAGGACAACTGCAGGACATCGGTCTCGTCATAATCACGATCCTTGTTGGCTACCGCAACCACTGCCACAATTTTTCCGCCGTCAAACACCGGGATGGCCAAAAACCTGGACAACTCGACGTGCCCTTCGGGGGAGCCCCTCTTCAGCGGATTGGGCGCCTTGAAGTCGTTGATCATGACGGGTTGCCGCTGCCGCACCGCCTCACCCCAGATGCCGGTCTTTTCGAGCTGGTAAACGGTCTGGCGATCAACAATCGAACACTCCCGCATGGTCTCTTTTGACCAGGTATTCAAGACCAAAATCTGGTTTTCCTCATCATAATAACAGATGAAACCTACCTTGCTGCCGGTCAGTTGGATGGCTTCATTGAGAGCATAATCAAGCAGTTCCTGTTTATTCTGTGCGTCATGTTGGGAGATATCAAGCAGGGTCTGCAATCTGCTCTCATTGAGTCTGACTTTTTCCTCGGCCCGCCGGCGCGCGGTGATGTCCTCAAATATGGCCACTCCCCCTGATACTGCGCCATCCGGCAAGAATATCGGCTGGAAAATCGCCCTTATCGGGGTTATTTTTCCTGCTAAAACCGAAAGGTATTCACCTTCGAAATATCCCACTTCGCCTCTGAGAGCAGCCGCCACCGCCTCCTGCATCTTTTCATCCCGCAACTGCCGCATCAAGTTAAAGCCGATGACCTTCTCCTTGGAAGGGCCGATGATCTCCGCAAATTTCTCATTGCAATCGGTAAGGGTGCTCGTCTGGTCATAGTGCATGATACCCAAGGGAGCCTTTTCAAAAACTAACCGAAACTTCTCCTCACTCTCCTGCAAGGCCCGCTCCGCGGCCTTGCGCAGCGAAATATCCCGGCAGACGCAAAATACCAGCTTCCGCTCCCCCAACACCGCCCCATTGGTACTGATTTCCACGTCCAGCAGGGTGCCGTCCTTGCGGCGTTGGCGGGTCTCGAAGAAATCGCCGGCAGCATCAACGAGTCGGACTTGTTCTAACAGTTCCTCTTTGGTCCATTGCGAGTCCCAATCCCAAACGTAGAGCTCACGGACCTCTTCGATGGAATATCCCAACATCTCGGCGTATCGCTGGTTGGCCTCATAGACTTTGCCGGTTTGGTCCAGGACGACGATGCCGTCTCTGGACTGCTCCACCAGGATGCGCCGCCGGATCGCTTCTTCCGCCAGGGCCTCTTCCGCCCGCTTGCGTTTATTGATGTTAATGGTCAGGATGATGATGACCAAGAATAATCCGCCCAGCACCGCCGTGAGGCCCAGAACCAGCGATTTATGTTCAGCGTAAAACGGAACGGGCTGGTCGATGATGATACTTCCAGGCGGCAGTTGGGAGGGAGAGATCCCGAAACGTTCCATCTGGTGGTAATTGAACATGGGCTTGCTGGGACTCTCTTTGACCACCGGTATGGCGGCGACCTTCTCACCATCCAACAGGCGCTGGGCTATCCTGGCGGCCATTTCTCCCTGATAATAACCGCTGGTAATCATGCCCCCCACCACCGATTCCAAGGTAAACTCCCATATGCTGTAAAATGGCAATGTGCTGTGGCGAGAGAGCATAGCCAAACTCTGTTCCAGGGGCGCATAGGATTTACCGGTCTTGTCGACGGCAAAACCCAGATAAAGGGCAACCGTTCCAGCCGGAGCCCGCCCCAGGATTTGCAGCAGGTCGTCCATAGTGACGTCGTCCACCACGGTATATTTCTGCTGAGGGAATTGCTCGGCCATGGCCTTGCGGGCCTTAAGGGTGTTGGCTATACCGGTGGCAGTCCGGTCGCTGATGACCAGGATTTCTTTAAGGTTAGGGTGCAGATTGCGGATTATCTCAATAGTGCCGGCTACGTCAAGGTCTTCCACTACTCCAGTAAAGTCCTGACGGCCTTGCAGGTCGGCATCCTGGAAGAAATTGACGCCGCAGAAGACCGCGGGTGTTTGCGGGGCGAACAGTTCATTCTTGTATTTTTTAAGAAAATTAAAGGCGTTATCGTCGGAGCAGATGATGACATCGAACTTTTTGGAGGCAAATTTATAGTGGTAGAGATCGTATAATTTCTGAAAATAGGCTGGTTGTTCATATCCCTTTGTATCCATATACTCTACGGTTACATTATATTGTTGTTGGGGGAGAACTGCTTCGATCCCCTTCATGATGCTATCGCTCCAGCCATAACCGTAATTGTAAGAATTCAGTACCAGGACATTTTTTTTGTGGTTGTTTTGGGCATGAATAGGCGTGGTTACGTTAATCACCCAAAGCACGACCAGGAATATCAATAAACCGGGGTAGACGAAGGATAATTTATGGGAATTTCCTGAAATTGCGGGCCTTCTAAATGGAACGGGGTTTCCTTGAAACATAATATCCCTACTGATTTAAGATTACTTAGTGAGTGAGGTATGAAACAAATTGAAACTATTCTGGGGCATGGACCGAGATCAGGTTGCATCCATAGATATCTCTAATCCCTACGAGGTTTTGGAGCCTCTGGGCCCGAGTAGCATCTCCTTAACGGTCCTCTTCTCGATGCCAAGTCTTCTCGCAGGTGGAAAAATACCACTAATTGGGGCAAAAAGTCAATTTTACCAGATTTCGGGCCTAATAATCCCCGGCGACCAGATGCCACCGTGCTGGGAAGGTTCAAAACCCCTGGCCAACACCGCCCGGCAATGATGAGCCCAACAAAAGGAGACGCAATATGCCTAAGCCATCTCCGGGCCTGCAACCAGGACCGCTGGGGACAAAAAAATGCATGGGTGGAAGATCACTCGCCAAAGCCACAACTTATTAAAGTATTCTATAAATTATAGATATGGTTTGCCTAATGAAATGTGCTTTTCGTGGAGGGGGACCGGAAAACAGTGGTTGAAAGGTTAAGGCGCACCCCGCCGTTTCGTTCAGGCGGGCTCGGATAGCAGGTCCCTGGGGCAAGGCGCTATTGGCCGGCGGTGCGGCTCCGGGCGGCCTCGTAGGTGTCAGTGATGATCCGGGCCGAGAGCTGCTCCATGGCCCGGCTCATTCCCTGGGCCAATCCCTGGGGGGTTTTCTCCGGCAGGGGCTCAAGGACCCGGTAGTTTTTCTGGAAGACCACCCGCTGGGGCAGTTCCTCCTTATCGGTATCCAGGAGGGTGACCGTCAGGGCCAGGGACGCCTGCCAGGCGCCGGAGGCATCCAGTTCCTGAAATTCCGCCACGCCGCCTTCGAGCTTGAACCGGTGCTTGCCGTTGCGGTCGGGGCCAAACACGGCCTTGAAGAGGCCCGATTCCCGCAAATCCCGGATGAGATAGTCGGTGACCAGGTAGCCGGGGTTGGCGCGCCAGCGGCTGTAATGATAGGTCTGGCTCTGAAAAGGCCGGGGCTGATAGACCATGGCGCGGGTGTTGAATGTCTGGGCCACGGAGAACAGCCCCACTTTGATCTCCGCCGGGATCTTCCCCCTGCCGCGTACCACCGGGGCCGGGTATTCCAGGATGTACTGGTTTACCAGCATGGGGGGCTTGCCGCAGCCGCTCAGGCCCGCAACCAGGAAGGCCGCCAGGAGAGTGGGGAGCCAGGGCACTATCGCCAACCGACCCCGGCGGGGTCGCTCCGGAGGACGGGGCTTGCACGTGGGGGCATTCATGGCCTTCATTCATTCCACCTTTTCTTAGGGGGCTTGCCGAACAACAGATCCGAGGGGCGGTCATAGACTCTCTGGAGAAACATCTCCAGGGTCTCGGAACTCTGGCGCAGGTTCTGGCTGGTGGCTTGTAGTTCCCGCGTGAGTTCCCGGGTTTTTGCCAGCGTGGCCGGGAGTTGCATGCCCAGGACTTGCTCATTGACGGTGGCCAGCATGGCCCGGGCCCCTTTGATGGCCTCCCGGGCCTCAGCCACGGTCTTATCCAGGCCGGCCTCGCCCAGGATCTTGTCCGCCCGGGCGGTGAGCCGGTCCAGGTTGCCCGATGCGGCGTCAATCCGGGTCAGGATGCTGGCCATCTGCTTGCCCTTGATTACCTCTTCCAGGGCCTTGGTGGTGGCAAGCAACTGGTCGGAGATACCCTTGGCGTCAATCTTTTTGAACTTCTGCACGATGTCGTTGGCGCCGGCCATCAGCCTCTGCAGCTCGGAGGGCCGGGACGCAATGATGGGGTACTCCGACGGGAAGTCGATCTTGGGAGAAAAGTCCGGTTCCCCGGGTTTGATGAGATCCAGTTCCACGAACATGATGCCGGTGATCCCGGCGGCTTTGAGCTGGGCCACGTAATTTTTTTGCAGGTCTTCCTTCATGTTGATCTTCATCACCACGCCGATGTGGCGATTGTCGGCGGCCACCCGGATATTTTCCACCAATCCTACATCAACGCCCCGGAACTTGACGGGAGAATTGAGCTGGAGGCCCTGTACCGACTCGTCGAAATAGCTGATGTATGTCACCCCCTTCTGAAAGTAGCTGGTGGCGCCCACCCAGATGATGGCGGCAACCCCCATGACCACACCCAGAATCACAAAGAGCCCGATGATCAGATTGGTCTTTTGCCTGGCCATGTTACGCTCCTCGGGGCGCGGCTCCGGCGGCCGGCCGGCGGTTGAAAAAGTTCACCACCCGGGGGTCGGTGGAGTGGTCCTTCAACTCCCGGGGATCGCCTTCGGCAATGATGCCCCGGGCCTCCTTGTCCAGCATGATCACCCGGTGGGCGATGTTGAAAATCGATTCCAGTTCGTGGGTGACAATTACCATGGTGGTGCCCATCCCGGTATTGATGCTTTTGATCAGGTTGTCCAACTCCACCGAGGTGATGGGATCCAGCCCGGCGGAAGGCTCATCGAAGAACAGGACCGTGGGGTCCAGGGCCATGGCCCGGGCCAGCCCCGCCCGCTTCTGCATGCCCCCGGACATCTCCGAGGGCAGGTGGTTCTCATAACCCGCCAGGTGTACCAGCCCCAGCTTCATCCTGACGATGAGCTCGATGGTGGCCAAATCCAGGTCGGTGTATTCCTGGATGGCCAGGGACACATTTTCAGCCAGGGTCATGGACCCGAAAAGCGCCCCGGACTGAAAAAGCACCCCGAGGTCCATGCGCACCCGGCGCAAGATGGCCTCGTCTTCGGTGTTGATGTCGACGCCGTTGACCAGGACCTGGCCGGCGGCGGGCTTATAGAGGCCGAACATATGCTTCAGCAGCGTGGACTTGCCGCAGCCGCTGCCCCCCAGGATCACCAGGATTTCGCCTCGCTTGACCTCAAAGCTCACCCGCTCGAAAATGGTATTGTCCCCGAACCTGGCCGTCAACTGATCAACGACGATGACCGGCTTTTCAGACGTTTCAGGAGGGCTGGCCATGGGTATACCCGTCATCGACCTTGAGGTCTCGAAATGAGGTGATCATGCCTCATGGTTCCAACCTTATATATTGAGATAATGAAAAACCAGGGCAAAGGCCGAATCCGTGACAATGATCAGGAAAATCGCCGACACCACCGCGGAGGTGGTGGCAGAGCCCACCGCTTCGGCCCCGCCCCTGACCTCAAAGCCCCGCTGGCAGCCGATCCCGGCGATGATTACCGCAAAGACCCCGGCTTTGATCAGGCTGGTGATGAGATCCATCAGGCTCAGGCTCGTCTGGGTTTCCTTCAAATAGGTGTAGGCCGTCAGGTCCAACCCCACGATGCCCACGATCAGCCCCCCCAGGATGCCGAAAAAGTCGGCATAGAGGGTGAGGAGGGGCACCACGATTATGGTCGCCAGGACCTTGGGAACGGCCAGAAACCGAACGGGGCTGAAACCCATGGTGGTGAGGGCGTCCACTTCCTCGTTGACCATCATGGTGCCGATTTCCGCGGCAAAGGCCGATCCCGACCGCCCGGCCACCAGGATGGCGGTCATAATGGGTCCCAGTTCCTTGACTATGGAGATGGCCAACAGGGAGGCCACATAAATGTTGGCTCCGAACTGTTTGAGCTGGAGCGACGACATGAAGGCCAGGATGAGGCCCAGGAGGATGGCGATAAGCCCCACGATGGGCAGCCCGTCCACGCCGGCCCGCTTCATGTAGAAGGCCACGTCGTCCCAGCGCACCGCCCGGGGATGCAAAAGGGCGTGGGTCAATGCCCCCAGGAGTTCCCCCAGGAAGGTCAACATCCGCTTGTAGTCGTTCAGGACCTTGAGGGTCGACTCTCCCAGCCGTTCCAGGAAATTGCCGGTCTGGCGATCGGAAATGAGCGGCGGGGTGACCAGGGCTTCCGGGTCGATGAGCCCCATAACCCCCCGGGCCTTGTCGGTGAGGTTGGTGAACGCAAAAGTCACCGACCGGTCCCGGGCGTTGCTTTCCAGTTCCATCAGGGCCAACGCCCCGGCGCTGTCCAGAAACTCGACGCCCGCCAGGTCCACCGTGAGGCTGGAGGGGATCATCTCCTGGAGGCGGTCCTGGGTCTCGGTAATGAAGGATTCCAGATTATCCAGGGCGATGCGGCCGGATACGGTAAAGGTAACCTGTTTCCCTCTGTCGCCGCTTACCTGAATGGTGTGGCCGTGCCCTGGCACTCTGGCGTTTTCCTTTGCTGGTGGGGAACAGTGCTGGACCTGTCAGCCCAGGAAGGTCCGATCTGGTGGCGCACAAGTACCCGGCGGCGCGAGGCTCAGGTATTAAAATCCAGGGCCAGGAACTCCTTTTCCGTGAGTCCCCACCTCTTTTCCGCGTCCGCGGAACTGATGGCGATGGCGACCAGGCCGATCAATTTACCTTTCTGGATGAGAGGGGCGCAGACGAGATAGAGTTTGGAGGCGTCCGGCAGGAATAACGCTTGCTGCTGGATCTTTTGGGTACTGATGGCTTTCTTCACCAAGTCATAGCTGGAGTAATCTTTCGCCTTGCCGTCCCCTTTGACGGGATATGACGACAGAATCTTGCCGGACGGGTCCAACACCCCGATTTCAAAAGGACACAACCGGCACAACTTAACCGCCGGGGACTCGACCTTCTCCAGGGCGGCTTTAACCCCCGCCACGTCCTTCCTGGCGACCGGCTCCATCAGGGTGATGGCGATACTGTCAAAACAACTTTTTAGTTCTTGCTTGAAGCTGGCGATCCCGGGGTTCAACGGGGGCTCTTGGTGACACCCGAGAAGCAAGATGACGGCACTCACCAGGAGAACCGGCCATAAACCAGCCTGATGTCCGAAAAAACTGCTCACCCAGCGATTTCTCATTGCTCAGGTACCAACTTGTTAATGAATTCTTATTACTTATATCCTATTTTTCCCGTATCTGGCAAGAAAATCGGCCGGGACCCGATGGATTTACCCGGGGGCCAACACATTAAACAACCGTAGTACTCTTTTCCAGTCCTTTTGGGCTAAACTATATAATAATAAAACCTGGCTCTACCGTTGACAAACAGGGCCGATACTTATTAAAATAATTAGTGGACAAAAGTGCGCTAAGCTAGGTGAGGGTCCGGTAGCGGCCCGATGTTCGTCAATTACTCCATACTCCGGGAGGATATGGATATGCCAGGTTTTAACGGGATGGGACCATGGGGTCGCGGGCTCCGGCGTGACAGAAATTGGCAGGATTGCGACGGGGGAGGCGAGTACGAGTTCCCCGGCTACGGTCCGGCCATGTGGTGGGATATTCCGGCCGCCAGGTCATATGCTACACAGAGAGAGGAACTGGCCGATCTGAAGTGTCGGGCCCAAATGTTAGCCCAGGAACTGGAAACGGTTCAGAAACGGATCGCCGAATTGGCCGGGGAAGTGGACCGGACCCTGGACGGTTAACCGGAACCCGGTTTTTTACCCTGGGCCGCACCCATCGTCCCTGGTGCTGAAACTAGGGGGCGGGGCAGTCGCATAATCATCGCGGTACTGGGTGCGAAGCCTCCACTCCTCGGTAATTATGGTGCTCTTACCTGCAATCCAAGGTTTTCTCTCGAAACCCTTAACTGCTTTCCCTCCCTGCCAGACCTTCCCGGCCTCCGACTCCGGTCTCCTGAGAAGCGTTTGAACCCCATAAAAGCTGGCAGGAATGGCGCATTGCCCGCCGGAGAGGCGCCCTCAGCCCCCCACCAAAACTTTTCCGGACAAACCTTGCCAGGCTATCAAAACATGACTATTATTTTGTCTATATGAAATATTTGGCAGGACGAGCCTTGACCTTAATTATCGCGACGTTGGCCCTCAGTTTAGGCCTGGCGTGCGGCGCTGCGGCTCAGAACTCCGGCGGTCGCCTGGTTGCCGCCGCCGCGCCGCTCCAGTCCGGACGCGATACCAGCCCACCGGAAAGGACGACTTTGATGCACCTAGCCAGGCACTCCCCGGAAGTGAAGATCCCCCTCCTGGATGCCGCCGTGCCCGCCCACACGGAGACCGCTACCTTCGGCCTGGGCTGATTCTGGGGCCCGGATGCCCAGTTCGGGGCTATCCACGGCGTCATCCGCACCCGGGTGGGGTACGCCGGCGGCACGCAGCAGCACCCCACCTACCACAACCTCGGGGACCACACCGAGACCATCGAGATCGATTTCGACCCGGCGGTCATCTCCTACGAGAAACTGCTGGACATCTTCTGGCGCAGCCACCATCCCGGCCAGCCCCCCTGGTCCAGGCAATACCGGGCCGTGATTTTTTATCACGGTGAGCGGCAGAAAGCCCTGGCCCTGAAGACCCGGGACCAGGTGGCGGCCCGGCTGCACGGCCCGGTCGCCACCGAAATTCTCCCGGCCGGCCCCTTCACCTTGGCCGAAGGGTACCATCAGAAATACTACCTGCGGCAGAGTCCCGACCTGCTGGCCGAGTTCGAGGCCATCTATCCCACGGCCGCGGCCTTGGCGGGGTCTACCGCCGCGGCCCGGGTCAACGGCTTCCTGGCGGGTTACGGCGACCCGGCGGAACTCCGGACCGAACTCGACGACCTGGGTCTCTCCCCCAACTCCCGCCGGAAACTGCTGGACCGGGCAGGCGCAGCCGCCCACCGGTCCGGGCCGGGCTGCCCGGTCCCCGGGAAACCGGCCTCCTGAGCCGGGGAAGGCGGACGGGGAAATCACCTCCGGAGGATACGAAGAATCCCGGGGGCCTCCCGGCCTTGCCTTTAGGGAATCTCCCGGAATTCCGCCTCGGCCAGGGCCAGTTTGGCCTTGAGCAGCTTCCGGTACTTCTGGGCGGCCTTGTCCAGGTCGTTGGCCGCCATGGCTTTGAGAAGATCGCCCTCCAGTTCGGCCACGTCCAGGCGCTGGTAATAATCCATGGTCTCCTTGAGGTGGGCCAGGACGATTTTGCCCGTCAGGATGGGGTGATTGTTGGTGACGTTGGCGTCCTGAAAGCAAGTTCCGTGTTCCAATTCCACCTCCAGGCCAATGACGAAATCCACCAGGGGGATGGGCATGCCCTCGGTATTGACTTCCTGAAGAATCGCCCGGGCCTCCTCGGGGGTTACCTTGGCATCCGCCAGTTGAGTCCAGTCCCGGATCTTCAGTGCCTTGCAGACCCGCTGCACTTCCTCCACGGTGACATATACGGGAAGTTCCATAACCTGCTCCTTTTTATCAGGGTCAATGATTTTTGATTCAGCCGGTCCGGTGACCGGGCCGGGCCTAGTGTGGCGCTTTGTGACTGCTATGACAGGTAAGACGACAATTCATTACCCCCCTTTCTAAGGGGGGCAGGGGAGATTTTTCTCACCAGATGAAAATCCCCCAAATCCCCCTTTTGCAAAGGGGGACTTTAAGCGCAATTCCTTGAAGTTCCCCCCTTTGACCAAGGGGGGTTAGGGGGGATTTGGGTTTTGAGAAACTCTGTCATAACAGAAAGAACTTTTGCCTTCCCTATGCCTGGCTGCAGCCCCGGGCCGGCGATTTGTCCGGATATTACCTGAGCCGTTTAAAGTCAAAATCCGCCTGGGCCAGGTCTTCTTTGAGATGGCTGATGTCTTGTTTCTTCTTGATGGCGGCCTGGATTTCGGCGCTGCCCCGGATATCTCCCAGGAGAATGGCCCCCACAATGAGATTGTCCTGGAGCACCAGTTTGCGGTAGGTCTTCCGGGCCGGGTCGGCGTGGACTATGGAGTTCAGCTTCCCCTCGGCATCGATATCCCCGGCGGCCACCAGGTCGATCCCCACCACCTTGAGGACGTTGGACGGCAGGGTGCCCTCGTATTTCGCCATTTGCCCCGCCATGGCGGCGCCGGCCACTGCGCCCTGTTCCATGGCCGCGGGCCAGATACCGTAAAACCGCCCCCGGTGCTCGATGAGGTCCCCCGCGGCGTAAATGCCCTCCCGGGAGGTCTGCATGGTGTCATCCACCTTGACGCCTTTGTCGATGTCAAGCCCCAGGGCCTGGGCCAGGGAGAGATCCGGCCGCACCCCGGCGGAAATGAGCACCAGGTCTCCTTTGATCTGCTCGCCGCTTTCGAGGTTGACCGTCAGGCCCTCAGGGCCGGGAGCGATCTCCCGGGTCTTGGCCCCCAGGTAAAAGGTAAAGCCCATGTCTTCCATCTGCCCCGCCAGGATAGCGGCCCCGGCCGGGTCCATCTGGCGGGGCAGGAGCCGGGGAAAAAACTCCACCACGATGACCTTAAGTCCCAGCTTGCGCAGGCCGTTGCCGGCCTCGAGACCCAGGAGGCCGCCGCCGATCAACACCGCGGTTTTGGCTCCCGCCGCGGCCTGTTTGATCCGGTCGGCGTCATCCAGGGTCCGGAGGGTGAAGACCCCGGGGGAGTCCGCCCCCTGCATGGGCGGCACAAAAGAGTTGCCGCCCGTGGCCAGCAGGAGCTTGTCGAAGGGAAAACGCTGCCCCTGGTCGGTCTCCACAAATTTCTGGGCGGCATCGACCCGCGTCACCCGGGTGTTGAGATGGAGGTCGATGCGGTGCTGGTCGTACCAGTCCTGGTGATGAATGATAATCTGGTCCGGCGCCTTCTCCCCCGCCAGGTATTCCGGCAGGCCGGGGACGTAATAGAACGGTCGGGACTCCCGGGAAAAAACCACAATTTTGCCTTCCGGGTCATGTTTCCGGATATTTTCCGCCGCGGCATTGCCCGCCACACCGTTACCGATGATCAGATACGTGGTCATGCTGGCTCCTTTCTGCCGGGGGCTTGAGGGAACGTTGGGCAAATGCTTCCCGTCCCCTCCCCTTCTGAGTCCCCGAAAACCCTATTTTCCCTCGGAGTCGCCGGGGCCCACCGCCGGCAAGACCTGGTCCACCTGAAAGAAGACCAGGAAGCGGGGACCTTCTTTCTTTTCCTTTTCATCCGAATAGGTCTTGCGGCGCAGGGAGTACAGGAGTTCGGTATCCTGCTCCTCACGAATCTTGGTGAGATAGAGCCTCTTGCCCTTATAACCGGGGCCCGCCTCCAGAAACAGGTAGGCGGCCTGGGGGTTGGATTGCAGATTGTTGTGGGTCAGCCGGTGAGGCATGATGAACGCCAGGGAATTGTCCTCCATGACGTGGGGCCGGGCAAAAATTGCCAGGTTGACCCGGCCGGAGGCGTCGGCCGTGGCCAGCACCCCATGGCCCTTGGCCTGATCAAAATATGCTTGCAGATCCATGCAGATCCTCCTGATAAAATTCCCCGGAGGGAAGCGTTGATTGATGAGTTGCGGCGGCCCGGAGCCCGCGGGACCCGGGCCGGGAGGAAATCCGGCCGGGGCTCATTGCCGGGTCGGCCAGCTGCCGCAGCGAGGTCTGCCGGCGCCTTCGGCCGGGTTAGGGCTGGAGCAATGCCTCCCCTCTCGGGGTAATATGATACCGGTCGCCGTCCTGGGAAAGGAGCCCGGCCCCGGTTAACTCCCGGATGGAACTCTTGATGCGAAAGGACCGCAGACCGGTCGCCTGGGCCATTTCGTCAATGGTGAGCGGCTGGCGGCAGCCCTTGAGGATCATTTCGGCGTTCGGGGACAGGGTCCCGTCAGGTTTGACACACATGGCGGCGCCCCCTAAAGCTGCTTTTTGCAGAAATACCAGTCTTTGCAGTCAAAACCCTCGGTGAGACGGACCTCGGCCAGTTCCTGGGTCCGGGGCGGCGGCACAATCACCGGCTCGCCCGGCTGCCAGTTGGCCGGAGTGGCCACCCCGTGTTCATCGGTGGTCTGCAGGGCCCGGATGAGCCGCACAAACTCCTGCATGTTCCGGCCGGTGGACAGGGGGTAATAAATCATGGCCCGGAGGATGCCCTTGGGGTCGATGATAAAAACGCAACGGGAGGTCTCGGTCTTGCTCTCTCCGGGCATTACCATGCCGTAGAGGGTGGCGACCCGGCGATCCAGGTCGGCGATGACCGGGAAAGTGACCTTGACCCCGAAATTGGCCTCGATGTTCCTGACCCAGGCGATGTGGGAGAAAACGCTGTCGATGGAGAGCCCCATCAATTCCACATTCATCTTGCGGAATTCTTCGGCCAACTGGGCAAAGGCGACGAATTCGGTGGTGCATACCGGGGTGAAATCCGCCGGGTGGGAGAAGAAAATCAGCCAGTTCCCCTGGAAATCTTCCAGGCGGATCGGGCCCATGGTGGTTTCGCATTCAAACGCGGGGGCGGGTTCACCCAACCGGGGCAAACCGGGGAGGTCTTCAACCTGCAAAGTAACAGCTTCTTCCATATCTTCCTCCTTGTTTTTAGACTCAATTATGGGTAGATTACCGGGGGTGGCCGGGTCGATGCTGACCAGTCTATCTTTTTAGTAATTATTCTTAATTAATAATTATTATCTATCCTGTCAAGGATAACGCCTTTATATAATCAAATAAGACTTGATCAGGCTTCCGTCAACGTCTCCAGGAAGCAAAGATTCATGGCGGCCGCGCTGTTTTTCCCTTGGCGTTTTGGGTGCGGCTGTCTTACAATGGCGGCCAACGGCATGGTCCCCTTGAAATGGCCCGTGCTGCTAAGAGCCGGTCAGGCCCCCATCGGCAAAGGTATGTGGGCGGGCAAAAATCCTTGCAGTCCAGAAAGGAAGTGACGGTCACATTTTGCAGACACCCAGCGAACTGAGGCGCGATGTGATCTCCGGGAGCCGGATAAGCCGGCTGGTGGGCCTCGCCGCCGGCCTGGCCATGCTGGGCCTGGGCTGCGCCATGGTGGGCCCCGACTACACGCGCCCGCCGGTCAAAGTGGAGCAGACCTGGATAGATACCGCGGACAAACGGGTCAAAACCGCTTCAGCAGACTACAAAGACTGGTGGCAGGCCTTCAAGGATCCGGCCCTCAACCAGCTCATCGACACCGCCTACCGGGAGAACCTGACCCTCCGGAGTGCCGGGGTGCGGGTTTTGGCGGCCCGGGCCCAACTGGGTGTCGTCACCGGCCAGCTTTATCCCCAGTCCCAACAAGCCACCGGCTCACTGCAAAAGGTACGCATAAGCCCCGGTGAGGTTCTCGGCGGTACGGCACAAAGCTCATCGTCTTTCGCGGGCATGAGTCTGGCTCAAGCCCAGGCCGGCCTGACGGCCAGTTGGGAACTGGATTTCTGGGGCAAATTTCGCCGGGCCATCCAATCCGCCGATTCCAGCCTCCAGGCGAGCATCGCCGATTATGACAACGTCCTGGTGAGCCTGACCGCCGATGTGGCGAGCAACTATATCCTCATACGCACCCTGGAAAAACGCCTGGGTATCGCCAACGAAAACGTGCGCATCCAGACCGAAAGCCTGGAAATTGCCCAGGCGCGGTTTCTGGGCGGCACCACCTCGGAACGGGACGTACAACAGGCCAAGACTATTCTGGCCAACACCCAGGCCACTATCCCCACCCTGGAAAGCCAGTTGCGCCAGACGAAAAACGCCCTGTCGGTGCTGTTGGGCCTGCCGCCCCAGGATCTGGCGAACCTCTTTAAGGGTAAAGGGGCAATTCCGGCGCCGCCGCCCCAGGTGGCGGTGGGTATCCCCGCGGACCTGATACGGCGGCGGCCGGATATCCGGGCCGCGGAGTTTCGCGCCGCGGCTCAATGTGCCCAGATCGGGGTGTCCAAGGCTCAACTCTTTCCGGCCTTTTCCCTGACCGGGACCTTTGGGCCCCAAGCCACCGATGTGGGAACGGCCACGCTGGCCCACCTGTTCAACTGGCGCAACCGGGGCGGCTCCATGGGCCCGACCGTGCAATGGAACATCCTCAACTACGGGCAAATCACCAACGACGTCCGGTTCCAGGACGCCCGGTTTCAGGAGTTGCTCATCTCCTATCAGGACTCGGTCCTCAAAGCCCAGCGGGAGGTCGAGGACAACCTGGTGGCCTTCCTGAAGGCCCAGGAACGGGCCAGCTTTCTGTCCGACAGCACCACCGCGGCCATGCGGTCACTGGAACTGGCGGTCCTCCAGTACCGGGAGGGGATCACCGACTTCACCACCGTCCTGACCGCCCAGCAGGCCCTGTTGAGCGAGCAGGACAGCCTGGCCACCACGCTGGGAGACATCTCCCGCAATCTGGTGGGGGTTTACCGGGCCCTGGGGGGCGGCTGGGAGATCCGGGCAGGACACGATTTTGTCCCGGCTGAGACCAGGGAAACCATGGCTAAACGCACCAATTGGGGCCGCCTGCTGGCCCCGGCCGCGGTGTCGGTGGCGCCGGCCCCGGGGGGCCAGGGCCGCCTGATCCGCGCCCCGGATTGGTAATGGAAGCCGCAGGACCGGATAAAACAATGGGGTGGACATGGCAGTCATAACAAGCGATGGTCATGAAATGAGGTTCGATTCTATGCACAGTGGGGGGAAGGTCCTGAACCGAACGATGGCTGGATGGCCGACGCCCCGGCCGGGCCGCGGCGCCCTGGCCGGGCTGATTGTCCTGGCGGCCCTGATGACCGCCGCCGCCTGCGGCGAGAAAAACGCCTACGTGGCGCCGCCGCCGCCCAAGGTCACCGTCAGTCAGGCGGTGAAACAGCCGGTGACCGATTACCTTGAATTCACCGGCAACACCCAGGCCATTAACTCGGTGCAACTCAAGGCCCGGGTCGAGGGCTACCTGGAGAAGGTCTTCTTTAAAGACGGCGATCGCGTCAAAAAAGGGCAAATGCTGTTCCTGATCCAGCAAAACACTTACGAAGCCAAACTCCAGCAGGCGGAGGCCGATATTCTTTCCCAGAAGGCCAAACTCTTCCATGCCCAGACCGAATATGCCCGGTTCACCAAACTGGTGGCCCAGAAGGCCGCGGCCCAGACGGACGTGGACAACTGGCTCTACCAGCGGGATGCGGCCAAGGCCGCGGTCATGTCGGCGGAGGCGCAGCGGGACCTGGCCCGGCTCAACCTGAGCTACACCAAGGTGACCGCGCCCTTCGACGGCCGCATCGGCCGCCGGCTCAAAGACCCCGGCAACCTGGTGGGCGCCGGCGAAGCCACCCTCCTGGCCGATATCGATCAGGTTGACCCCCTCTATGTCTACTTCACCATCAACGAGCGGGACCTCCTGGATGTCACCCAGGATATCAAGGCATCGGTGGGCACCGTCATTCGCAAGCACATTCCCCTGGATCTTGCTCTCGCCAACGAGGAGGGCTATCCCCACCAGGGCTACCTGGATTTCGCCAGCATCAGCCTCAACGCCACCACCGGCACCTTGACGCTGCGGGGGGTCTTCCCCAATCCTAAAGGCATGATGCTGCCGGGGTTATTCGCCAAGCTGCGCGTCCCGGTGACCCACGACAAGTCTGCCTTGCTGGTGCCCACCGTGGCCATCGCCTTCGACCAGTTGGGTCCCTACGTGTTGGTGGTGGACGCGAAAAACGTCGTCCAGCGCCGGGCCGTCAAACTCGGCACCGAGGTTAAAGACCTGACCGTCATCACCGAAGGTCTGAATGACCAGGAGTGGGTCATCATCAACGGTCTCCTCTCCGCCATCCCGGGCAAACAGGTGACTCCTGTCAAGTCCTCGGCCCCGAACCCGGGACCGCCACCGCCCCCGAACTCCGGCGGGCAACTCAAAAAAGCCGCCCCATGATCTCCGAGTTTTTCATTGACCGGCCGATTTTCGCCAATGTCATCGCCATCGTCACCGTCATTTTGGGGCTGGTGTGCCTGTTCACGCTGCCGGTGGCGCAGTATCCCGAAATCGTGCCGCCCACCATCCAGGTGACCACGCGGTATCCCGGGGCCAGCGCCGAGGTCATCGCCGACACGGTGGGGATCCCCATCGAACAGGCGGTCAACGGCGTGGAAGGCTCCATTTACCTGTCGTCCACCAGTTCCAGTTCCGGCAATTACACCCTCACCGTGACCTTCGCGGTGGGCACCGATCTCAATGCGGCGTTGACCCTGGTTCAAAACATGGTCAACGGCGCCACCGCCCAGCTTCCCGAGGCGGTGGGGGCCCAGGGCGTCACCGTGCGCAAGGTCTCCACCAACATCTTGCAGGTAATCAGCATCTTCTCCGACAATGACCGCTACGATGCGACGTATCTGTCCAATTACGCCATCATCAACCTGCAATATCCCCTGGGGCGTCTGGCCGGGGTAGGCCAGATCCAGGTCTTCGGCGCCGGGCCCTACAGCATGCGGGTCTGGCTGGACCCCAACAAGCTCAAGTACTACAACCTCACTACCCTGGATGTGGTCCACGCCATCCAAAACCAGAACGTCCAGGTGGTGGCCGGTCAACTGGGCGCCCCGCCGGTGCCGCCCGATCAAACCTTCCAATTCACGGTCAACGCCCTCGGCAGGCTGTCCGACGTCAAGCAGTTTCAGAACATCATCGTCAAAAGCGTGCGCAGCCAGCAAGGTGAAACCGCACAACTGGTGCGGGTAAAAGATATTGCCCGGGTCGATTTGGACCAGCAATTTTATAGCAATTTCGGGGGCCTGAGCGGCAAGCAATCCGGTCAGATCCTGGTTTACGCCCTCCCCGGGGCCAACGCCATCGACGTCGGCAAAAAGGTCAAAGCGGCCATGGCCGAGATGAGCCAGACCTTCCCGGAGGGCCTGAAATACGCCATCCATTACGACACCACTGAGTTCATCAGCCAGGCCATTCACGCGGTCTATGTCACCTTGTTTGAGGCCGGCATCCTGGTGCTCATCGTCATCATGGTGTTCCTGCAGAATTGGCGGGCCATGCTGGTCCCGGCCACCACCGTCCCCGTCACCATCATCGGGGCCTTCGCCGCCATGGCCTTGCTGGGCTTCACCGTCAACTTGATGACCTTGTTCGCCCTTATTCTGGCCATCGGCATCGTGGTGGACGACGCCATCGTCATTGTCGAAAACGCCTCGGTTTACATCGAGAAAGGCCTGCACCCCCGGGAGGCGGCCATCAAGGCCATGCAGGAGTTGACCGGGCCGGTTATCGGCATCACCCTGGTGCTCACCGCGGTATTTTTACCCGCGGCGTTTATGCCGGGCATCACCGGGCAGCTCTTCCGGCAATTCGCCCTGGTCATCGCCTCCACCGCCATCATCAGCGCCCTGAACGCCCTGACCCTGAAACCGACCCAGTGCGCCCTCTGGCTGCGCCCCCACGTGAAGAAGGAACCCAATTTCTTTTACCGGGGGTTCAACCGGACCTACGCGGTGGTGGAACACGCCTACGTCGTCCTCATCAGCTGGATGGTGGCGCGCACTAACCTCATGGTGCTGGTATTCATTGCCGTCATCGCTCTGGCCGGCTGGCGGTTTACCCAGCAGCCCACCGGGTTTCTGCCCACGGAAGACCAGGGCTACTGCATGGTGATGGCCAGACTGCCCGACGGCGCGGCCCAACCCCGGGTCAAACGAACCTCGGATATGATCGATGCCATCCTCAAGCGGGCCAAGGGGATTGATGCCTGGGTGACCGTAGGGGGATTTTCCATCCTGGACGGCACCAACGTCTCCAACATTATGACCACTTTCGTGATTTACCAGGATTGGAGCAAACGGGGAGCCAAGTTAAGCCAGAAGAATATCGTCGGCACCTTGCAGCGGGAGTTTTTTGGCATCCAGGAGGCCCAGGTCGTGGTCCTGGTGCCGCCGCCCATCGCCGGTCTGGGCGCCTCCGGCGGCTTCCAGATGATGGTGGAGGACCGCGGCAGCCTGGGGCTGGCCGAGTTGCAGAAGGCAGTCATGGAAGTCATCCGGGCCGGAACAGGCCAGACCGGGTTGGGTTTTATGGCCACCACCTTCAGCGCCCGCAGTCCCCAGCTCTTTCTCGACATCGACCGGACCAAGGCCGAGTCCCTGAATATTCCTCTGAACAGTGTCTTTGACACCCTCCAGGCCTACCTGGGGTCGACGTATGTCAATCTGTTCAACAAGTTCAACCAGGTGTTCCAGGTCTACGTCCAGGCCGAGGCGGCCTACCGCCTGCAACCCAATGATATCAAGAGCCTCTACGTCCGGAATCTCAAAGGGGAAATGGCGCCCCTGGGCACCCTCCTCAAGGTCAACCGGACCCTGAGTTCGGAACTGGTCACCCGCTACAACCTCTATCCCGCCGCCTCCATATTCGGGTCGGCAGCCCCGGGCTTCAGCTCGGGAGAGGCCCTCAAGCTCATGGGACAGGTGGCCAAAAACACCCTGCCCCGGGGCATGTCCTATGACTGGACCGCCACCTCCTTCCAGGAAGAGCAGGCCGGCAACCAGGCCTACTTCATTTACGCCCTGTCCATCACCCTGGTGTTTTTGGTTCTGGCGGCCCAATACGAAAACTGGTTTAACCCGGCCGCGGTGATTCTGGTGGTGCCCATCGCCATGGTGGGCGTCCTGCTGGCCCTGATAGTCCGGGACTTCGACAACAATATCTATACCCAGGTGGGTCTGGTGTTGATGATCGCCCTGGCCAGCAAAAACGCCATCCTGGTGGTGGAGTTCGCCCGGGAGCTGCGGGAAGGCGGCATGTCCATCGTCGATGCCGCGGTCGAGGCCACCCGCCGGCGCTTCCGCCCCATCGTCATGACCTCCTTCGCCTTCATCCTCGGGGTGGTGCCCCTCGTCGTCGCCGACGGCGCCGGCGCCGCCAGCCAGCAGGCCATCGGCACGGTGGTCTTCGGCGGCATGCTGGCCTCGACCCTGCTGGCCATCCCCTTTGTGCCGGTCTTCTATGTGCTCACCCAGCGCTTCAGCGAGCGCCGGGGTAAAGATGCCCCGAAGCCGGCCCCGCCGCCAGCTCCTCCCACTGAGAAGGGAGAAGGGAGTTAAGGGCGACGCCCTTCGAAACCAGCCTCACCTCCTCTGAAAAGTTCTCGCCGGGTGCAGTCGCCATAGGGCCGCGGCGCAAAAATTCCCGGCGACTTAAAAAGAGAGATACTTCGGGACGCTCAGCATGACAAACACCGGCCTGTAGATTGTTTTTGGGTATGAAACGAGAGCCGTAGGGGCGGACCTGTGTGTCCGCCCTTTTTTTAGGCGGTCACTGGGCCGGCCCCCTTAAAATGAGCCTGGGTGGTTGCAAGGAACTGCTAATCAGGAAAAATCAGGAAGTCTTCGGGTGGGCAAGCTTCTCGAAACGTTCCAGGGAGTGGCCCAGTTGGCCCTGGCGGTTGATTTCCTGGAGGCGTTCAAGACACTTGGATAAGTGGGTCTTTTTCCCCAGGCCGGCGTAGACGTCGAAGGCCCGGACATAGTTGTCCCAGGCCTGGGGCAGGTCCCCCCGGGTCTGATACACTTCCCCCAGGCGGGACAGGTCCGCGGCCATGGCGGCCCGGTCCAGGATGGACCGATCGATTCTGAGGGCCAGGGTGAACATCTCCAGGGCCTGGCCGGTGTCCCCCCGGGCCAGGGAGAGCCGGCCCCGGTGATGGAAGAGGGTGCCCTTGAGTTCGGGAGTGGTGGCCAGGGGTTGGGCCCGGGTGAGAAAAACCTGGGCCGAGGCCGGATCATTCTGGTCCAGATAAAAACTGGCCCACTGGAGGTAGACCCTTCCTAAGGCCTGGGAGGACCGGGACTGCCGGGCCGCGTCCTGGGCCGCCAGGAGGTGTTGGGAGGCTTCCCCGGGCTTGCCCTGCTTGGCGGCCACGGTGGCCAGGTTGGCCTGGTTGATGCTGGCCGCGGCGAACTGCTGCCGCTCCAGGTTCAGGTTGTAGGCCTGGGTAAAGTGCTCCCGGGCCTTCGGATAATCCCCCTCCTCCAGGGCCACGGCTCCCAGGTTGTTGAGCTGCTGCGCCGCCCCCGGGAGATAATCCACCGACCGGCTCATGGTCAGGGCCCGGGAGAAATTCCGGGAGGCCCGCTTCAGATCGCCCCGGGAATATAAATCCTCCCCCGCAATCGAGACCTCATTAATGCGCTGCACCTGCTCGCCGTACGGGTTCGGTTTGGCGCCGCAGCCGGCCACCAGCAGAACCACCAGCCCGAGCCGGGCCCAGGGGCTAAGGAAGGGTGCGCGGCGCCACATGGATGGTTTGGCTCTTGGCCCCCTCGGGGGCAGTCATGCGGATCAGCGGATTGGCCTTGATGGCGTCCATGGTTTGCTTGGCGCTCCGGGCCGTGCCGGTGGCCGCCTCCATCAGGTCGGGCAACTCCTCGCTGCCGGCCTTGATGTTCGCCACGATGGCCTTCAAGGGCTCGATCTCCTGGTTGATGGATTTAGTGAAGACTCCCAGGTTGCTGGCCGTGGGCTTGAAATCTACCATGAGGGTCTTGGCCTCTACCAGGAACTTGTCCATATGGTCAATCGCCTGGTTCATCCGGTTATATAAATCCTTTTGCATAACCAGCATCCCTAAAGTTCCCTTGCCCTCGGCGAGGTCCAGAAACACCGCGTCGATATGCGTTAACGCCGCATGGAGGATTTTCTCGTCATTTTTCAGATCCTCGCTGAACTGGGCCAGATGGGCCAGCATGGTTTTGACTTTGAGAATATTCTCCTCGCTGGCCAGTTCCGCCAGGTGTTCCGTCACGGACTTGCGCTCCCGGGAGGGAATGGTGCCATAAGGTTCGATCTTGGGGTAGCCGGAAGTACCGGGGCTGATCTCGACGTACTCACTGCCGATGAGGGTGGGGCTCACCACTTCCGCCACGGAATCCTGGCGGATAAGGTTGGCGTATTCCTCGTTGACCTTGAGGGTGACCTCCACCTGGGGTTGCCCCGAGGTCTGCATGATGCCCAGCATGGCGACCTTGCCGATCTCCGCATTGAACATCTTGACCAGGGAACCTTGATGCAGGTTGTAGCCCTGCCGGAATTTTATCAGGTAGGTGTTCTGGGGTTGGAACCAGCCTTTGCCCTGGGCGATCACCAGCAAGGTCACCACGGTGAAGATGATCAACACCAGGAGAAAACCCCCGGCCAGCTGTTCCTTGCGGGTAAAGCCATCTTCCATGCGGCTATGATACCACTCTCTCCCGGTCTTTTACAAGCCTTCTGCAGCCGGCCGGGCCTCTGAGGGTTGGAGTGCTTCCCACCATTTTACCCATCTAAAACCACCCGGCCCCCCGACCACGATGTCCTCCGGGAGATCATGAAGGCCAGGCGCGGTCGGGAGATCGGCCTGGGCCCGGGCCCCCCGGCGTTCCGAGGTCCCCGCCCCAAAGCGCCAGCGAGTCCCAGGCGCCCCTTTCGCCCCGAGGCCGCGCTTGTATCACCTGACGACCGGACTAGGGGTAATCATTAATAAATTTGGCCAGTTTGTCAAGGTGAAACCAGGGGGCATCTTTTCACCGCGGCTTCTCCGGCGCCGGCCCCCGATGATAAGGAAAATTGGCGGGATCGCCGGTTATGCCGATAAGAAGTATATAAGGGGCCGGCTATCCGGAGACAGGCCAGGGATGGCCCCGCGCCAAAGAGGTGCGGGTAATGGCCGGCGAGCCGTGATCCTGCGGCAAGGTTGACCCCGGAGGGAGGGCCATCGCCAATGTTGAACAGGTTGCGCCAGTTGCTGAAACGGGGTCGCGGTGAGGAAGGGGCCGCGGCGGTGGAGTTTGCCATCGTTCTCCCCCTATTGATGCTATTTTTGGCGGGATTTATTGATTTTGGCTCGTTATTTTTCTGGGAGCACCAAGCCACGAACGCTGCTCGGGCCGGGGCGCGCTACGCGGTCCAGTCTAGATACGTTGCTGGAGTCAGTACCCCTTATACTGATACCGAGATAACCGCATTATTACAAGATAATTACGGAGCCGATTTAGCGGTTCTTGTGGACAGAACGGGTGGCAATAGTCCGGGAAACCCCCGTTCGGTCACGGTTACGAAAACTTTACCCTGGTTTTTTTTGGGGATTTTGCAAAGTTGGGGGGTCCCGTTACCCCCGACGGTCCAAAATAAGACAACGATGACTATGGAATGAAAAGGTCAATCTTGAAGAATCGTCAGATACCGAACAGACTGAGCGCTTTCCTTGTGGGTCAGGAGGGGACCGTAGGCATCGTGATGGCCTTGCTGCTCCCCCTATTGTTCGGGTTCGCAGGGGTTGCGGTGGATATCGGCCATATGTATGCGGTAAATAGCCAACTTAAAAATGCCGCCGATGCCGGATCCTTGACTGGGGCCAGGGCCCTGGCGCCTTACACCGCCTCGGCAACCCCCAACTGGGCAGAAGGCTTGAGTAAGGCCCCCCTTACGGTGCAGCGCAATTTCGCCGATAATACTCTGCTCACCGACTGTCAGGTAGATTATGGATACTGGAGATCCACAACCACGCCCCCATCCCTCGTGTCGGCCGGCGTCATCCCCACCGCTAACGATTATCCGGCGGTACGGGTGACAGTGTCTAAAATCGCAGGAAAAAATGGCGGACCGGTACAAAAATATCTTGCACCAATTTTAAACATCATACCGGGAAGTTTCGTCAATCCTACCGTGGATGTCAGCGCCACATCAGTGGCAATTCTCATGCCAACTCCATCGGGGTCAACCCCTTTTGATTATACAATTTTTTCAGGTAGTCCGTCTAAAAAATTAAACCTTAACGGATCTCAAACTGTCAAAGGATCGGCGCATGCCAATAATAAATTATCCATCAATGGAAGTTCCCGTATTTCCGGAGCCGCCGAAGGCGTGAAGGGCGTCAGCATAAATGGCTCCAATAACCTAGGGTCTGCGGTTGCTGATGATGTCGGGAACATATCCGAAAATGGCTCCAATACCATAGGTGATAAATTGGGGGGTGCAACTGATATTGACATGCCCGACTATTATCAACAGATGGCCGATGAGGCGGCCACGGTTTATGACGAAAATCAAATATTCAATGGTTCAGTTAATGTAGATGGGAGTATATCAGTAAGCGGTAATGTAACCTTAAATGGTTCAATTAGTAGTACCGGGGCTATTTTGGCAACCGGCAACATAACCGTCAATGGATCATCGAGTATCAGCGGTTCCAATCAAGCCTGTCTTTATTCACAAAATGGGGATATTACGATTAATGGGTCCAGTTTTGCCGGAAATGAAGCGAGTGAAATAATTTATGCTCCTAATGGCAAAGTTACAATTAATGGCTCGTTTAATTTCCATGGTCGCATAGTAGGAAAAGAAGTGGTGATTAATGGTTCTTCTAACATTAATGGAGACGATTATTCTGTAACGACGCTTCCTGTTCCCCACAATTGGCACGCCGCTCTGGTTCAATAAGCCGGGAACGAGACGCTGGGCGAAAAACCGGTAACCCCGGCTCCGGCTTACAGGCCCTTTTGCCCGGCAACGCCATCCCCCCAGTGGTCCTGGGGGGTCCGGGATTGACCACACGCCGCGCGGGAACCTCGGTCAGGAAATAGCACTAACTTGGTCCCCGGACCCAAGCGCTGCGGGGTATGGCCAGGGAATCGTGATCTTAGGGAAGTTTGACCCCACAAGGAGGGCCATAGAGGTGTTTATCAGGTTGCGCCAGTTGCTGAAACGGGGTCGCGGTGAAGAAGGGGCCGCGGCGGTGGAGTTTGCTTTAATTCTCCCCATATTGGTCTTGTTAGTGCTGGGGGGCATGGATTTAGGCCACAGGTTCTACATGCAGCATCTGATTACCAATGCCAGCCGGGAAGGGGCCCGTTTTGCCGTGAAGTATACCGGGACCGCCGCTGCCCCCAATTCTACTGCAGTCTCTGACTACGTAAAAAAACCCCCACCGGCCCCTGGCGGGCTTAACTACAACGCCTTCAACTTGTCCAATTTAAACGTTAGCACAACCTATGCCGGTGTGTTTCCCGATAAAATTGCCACGGTTACCGTTACCGCGGACAAGCATTGGTGGGTACTTGGCGCCTTCACGTTTTTTAACTTCCCGGGATTTACCAATCCCCAGACCCTCACCGCCAGTACGGCCATGAACGTGGAGCACTAAAGGAAGCTGCGATGCATACGAAGAGAACGAAGCATTGGTTGACTCTGGCCCTGGATGAATCAGGCGCGACGGCGGTTTTTTTCGTCCTCACTCTCGCCGTGCTTTGCGGGTTTGTGGCCCTGGCCTTCGATGTCGGTCATCTCTTCATGGTGCGGGCCGAGTTGCAGCGGACCGCGGATGCCGCGGCCCTGGCCGGCGCGGCAGGTTTTTTGCCCTACACCAACCCTGGACCTAATCAGACACCAAACTGGCTTCAAGGACAGGCTAAGGCCCATACCATGATCAGTAATCCCGCGAATAAAGCTAATAACCTGCAATTTACCACGAGCGATGGCACGGTTGATTATGGATACTGGCTGTTTGCACCGCCAGCAGGTTATGTCCAAACCCTCCCCAAGGCTCGCCCCACTACCGCCTCTTATCTGCCTGTGCCGGCAATAATCGTGACGGTCAGCAGAGCTGTCACTTTGTCTTTCGCACCGGTGGTTGGGGTCACCAATCCAAGGACGGTGACTGCTAGCGCAATCGCAATTCTCCCCGAATCCTATTCGGTCCCTAATCTGCCCCCAATCGCCGTATCCGAAGAGGTTGCCTATAACACTATCGGTGGGAACTTGGTCGCAGACGTGGTCGACCAGGATATTAAGATTCAGAGCCAAAAAGGAAAAGCCGGGTGGTTTAATTTGAGTGGAGACAACAGCGTCCCGTCGGTCCGTTTCAGTGATCCCCTGATTTCCACCGAAACCCAGATATATTTAGTGCCAGGTTCGAAGGCTACTTTGACTGACCTTATCGCCGAAGGCCAGACGGTTGTGCTGACGGTAGTCGCGCAAGTCGATGATAAAAAATGGATGCCTATCGTCGGGTTCGCAGCCTTCAAAATCGAATCGTTAGGTGCGAACAGCATGTCAGGGCATTTTGTCGAGCAATATTTTGATCCCGATATTGTTCCAACTGCAGGGACCGGAACAATTAGCGGGGTGGGAGGCACGCCCAAATTAGTCGCTCCATGATCCAGCCGGTCCTGTAAAGAATGCGGTGACGCCCGGTAAAATATGGGGTAGGGCTTGCCGGCAAGTGGCCTTTTCGCCAACAATTCCGGCCGGTATGCGCAGTGCAGGAGATCGTCATAGGACCATTTGCCGCCCCGGATGAAACCCTGGGCCGCAATGATTTTAACGATCTTTTGCGGATAGGTCCGCGGCCGGGCGGTAACGGCTAAAACCCTGCCAAACACCCCCCATCGAGCCCCTTCCCCCAGGGGGGATCCCCAGGGTCTGAGTCGGCGTCCCTGGGTATTGCTGCTGCACTCTTTTAGGCCGAGACTGCTTCTCATTATGCCGTGATTGACCTGACCACGAAGTTTGCACCATTCCTTCCGGCAAGTGTGCTTCTTCCTGCCACAATCTCTCAAAACCTCTCCCACCCGGTTGCCTGGGTGTTCAGGCGATCATAGTTTCGACTTCCTGGATATTTCAGAATATCTCCTCAGCCAAAGGGGCAGAGGGAGACGAAGTTCAAGGCCTTTTTGTCGGTTCCGGGATTAACGGGCCAGGGCATAAGGTTACGGTTCTGTTGACCATTGGCCGCGTTGACATTCCCCGCCGGGGTGCTTACTAAAATGACAACGCCCCGCTCTTCGCCTGGCATCAAGATAGGTGCGGTGGGTGGATCAGCCGGAACGGCCCCTGGCCGGGATTGGCGAACCGGGGTCCGGGAACCGGAGGCGCTCCAGGGGTAAATCATTATAGTTAGCAGCCGGCAACGCGACATCACCCGCATGGGGAGTGAGCGCCGTCTCAATTTGCCGGGGTCGGGAGGCGATCCCGAGATCCGCGCTGAGGAGGGAAAATTATGGTCATCTTTGTAAACGAGGCTGGTTCTGATCGGCAAGAACTCATTGAGGAACTGGTAAAAGAAGGGGTGACTTTCAAAGAGTCCTCCGGCCAGACCACCCGGGAATCGAGTCCGGCCGGTTGGCGGACGGTGGCCGTGTCAGCCAATCTGCCCGAGGTTACGCCGGTCCCGCCGGATTTTTCCCAGAGTGACGGGGATGTCAGGGTCTGGCGTCTGCCTTCCGGACGCATGATCATCACCGATCTGGAAGGCAACCTGGAGCGGATTGCTACACCCCGGCCCGCTTAGCAAGAGCGTGCTGCACAAGAGGCTGCCTCCCCGGGCGATTGGTCTGGCGTCCTGGCGGGGTGGTCTGTCGTGGGGTGATGAAGGAATTTTGCTTCGCCCCGGCCGGGGGTCCAGGGTCGGGGTTGGCCGGGTTTTGTTCCAGAAAGTTCTGCATAGATGGTGGCGCAGGCGTCTCGCCGGTGCGCAAGGGGCGGGTTGCAAACCCGCCCCTGCACCTTAATGTTCATTTATGGTGCCCACCGCAAAAAATCTCCGCAAAATCTGACCGCGGCCTGATACCGGTTCACTTCCCGAAGACCCGGGCAAAAATCTCATCCACGTGGCGAAAATAGCGGTTGAGATCGAAAATTGCGTCGATCTCCGCCGGGCTCAGGTGTTGGCTGATCTCGGCGTCGGCTTTGACCCGCGAGGCGAATTCGCCCCCTGCCTCCCAGACCTGCATGGCCGGACGCTGCACCAGCCGGTAGGCCGCGTCCCGGGCCAGGCCCTTGTCGATCAGGGCCAGCAGCAGCGACTGGGAGAAGACCAGGCCCCGGGTCAGGTTAAGATTGGCTGCCATGTTTTCCGGGATAGACCTGGAGGTTTTTGAGGAGCCGGGTGAGCCGGGCCAGCATGAAATCCAGGAGCACGGTGGAATCCGGGGCGATGAGACGCTCCACCGAGGAGTGGCTGATGTCCCGTTCGTGCCACAGGGCCACGTTTTCCATGGCCGCCAGGGCGTTGCCCCTGAGCACCCGGGCCAGGCCGCAGAGGTTTTCCGAGAGTATCGGGTTGCGCTTGTGGGGCATGGCCGAAGACCCCTTCTGGCCCGCGGCGAACATTTCCTCGGCTTCCCGGACCTCGGTGCGCTGCAGGTGGCGGATCTCCAGGGCCACTTTTTCCACGTTGGCGCCGATCAGGGCCAGGGTCAGGAAGTATTCGGCATGGCGATCCCGCTGGATGACCTGGGTGGAGATGGGCGCGGGTTTCAATCTCAGGCGCTGGCAGACCCCGGCCTCCACCTCGGGACCCAGGTGGGCGAAGGTGCCCACCGCGCCGGAAATTTTGCCCACCGCAATGGTCTTCCGGGCCGCCACCAGGCGGATCCGCTGCCGCGTAAAATCGGCGTACCACAGGGCGAATTTCAGGCCCAGGGTGATGGGCTCGGCGTGCACCCCGTGGGTCCGCCCCACCATGGCCTGGTCTTTATAAGCATAGGCCTTTTCTTTGAGTACGGCCAAAATTTCATCCAGATCGGCCAACAAGAGGTCCGCCGCCTCGGTCAGGCGCAGGCCCAGGGCGGTGTCCAGCACGTCGGAGGAGGTCAGGCCGAAGTGAAAGTAGCGGCCGTCCTCCCCCAGCCCCGCGGACACCTGATCCACAAAGGCGGCCACGTCATGGTGGGTCCTGGCTTCGATCTCGAGGATGCGGGCCACGTCGATCTTGGCCTTTCTGGCGGCCCGTTTGGGCACGTCCTCGGGGATGAGACCGCACTGGGCCATGGACGCCATGGCGGCCAGTTCCACCTTGAGCCAGCTTAGAAACTTGTTCTCGTCGGTCCAAATCCGGGCCATGACTTTACGGCTATAACGGGTAATCATCGGCTTATTTCTTCCCTGATTTATTTTTTTTAGTGTCGATAGGATTATAAGTAATAATCTTTTTTGAAGTTGGTGGCAAGGGTTCCCCTTTGACCGAAGCTTCTTCTTTCCCCTTGGCTCCCCTGGGTCCTGTTTGTTGATATTGCCCTGACATAGGGGCCACACTGCGGGTTTTCGATCCGGTCGACCGATTGCGGTCAGAAAAAAGAATCCTATCGGGACAAGGAACTTGTGATTCTTGATGAACTGTTGTTTCCCTTGCATTGATAGGTTCTACCATTTGCACGGAAAGACGGCGATTAAGGGCCATTGCTATCCGATGGAGCATTGATAAGGAATGCCCCTCATAATCTGCATCTTCGAGACGGCTGATTACCGACTGGGTAGTTCCCACTATTTGGCCCAACTCTTTTTGGGTCAATCCCGCTTTCTTGCGCAGATCATAGATAGTCCTGGCTACTTCGGCGTTCACGCGCTCGGCTTCAAAAGAAGCCTGCCGTTCGGCGTTTTCTCCGATATACCTCCGATGGAGGATATCAAAAGCTTTAGATGTCTTTTTATTCTTGTTCATCGTCGTTCTCCCTATACGTGTACTGCATGGGATCATTCTTAAATCGGGCTTTGCGCTCGACTGCGAGGTCAATTTCTTTTGATGGCACCACACTCTCTTTATGCAAGCCGTGGGAGATAACAGCTTGCTGCCCATGGAAGAAATAAAGCATTCGGTATTGCATCCCCCGGAATGCTACCCGTAATTCATGGATTCCATCTCTCAGGCTGTCTGCCTCCGGGCGATGCAGTTCGTAGCCTTTCTCCTCCAAACGTTGGATTTTCACGAGGCATTTGTCTTGCACTTTTCCAGGCAATTTATCTATCCATGTTATCAAAGGAACTGATCCATCACTTTCTTGGAACATGATGACCTCAGTTTCCGGCATGTGCCCTCCTCCTCGCTGGATTTAATATCGCTATTTTGCGATAAGCTGTCAAGATAAAAATCGCAATTTAGCGATAAAATTTCGTTCATCCGGAATAAGCGAACTTTGTGACCAAAATGTGGGCAGGTGGTGTCCGCGAGACAACACGCAAAGTTGGCCCAGGGGAGAAAAGAGATAGGTCCCGGATTGGCTCTGGGGCCTCCTTCGGCAGGATGATCGAGCCAGGCGACTTGAGCTTACTAACCCTGGTGCAGTCGGCCGTCCTTCAGCTGGTAGACATGGTCGAACCCTTCGATCATGCGCACATCGTGAGTCACCACGATCACCGCCGACTGGTTTTCCTTGGCGATTTTCTTGAGCATTTCCATGACCTTCTTGCCGCGCTGGGTGTCGAGGGAGGCGGTGGGTTCGTCGGCCAGGATCAACCGCGGATTGTTGGCCAGGGCCCGGGCAATGGCCACCCGCTGTTGTTCCCCGCCGGAGAGCAGGGCCGGCAGGTAATCGGCCCGGTCGTCAATTTCCATGTATTCCAGCAGTTCCCTGACCCGGTGCTGGGCGGCCTCGCCCTTGAGGCCCACCAAACTGAGGGGAAAGAACACATTTTGCCGGGCCGTGAGAAAGGGAATGAGATTATGGGACTGGAAGATGAACCCCATCTTCTCCCGGCGCAGGCGGCGAATGTCCACTCCGCCGGACCAGCCGTTTTTTTGAAAGATCGTCTGGCCGTCAAAGACAATCTTCCCGGCGGTGGGGTCGAGGATCAGGCTGGCGCACAGGAGCATGGTGGTCTTGCCGGAGCCGCTGGGTCCCAGCAGGGCCACCAAATCTCCCGGCGACACGGAGAGGTTGATATCCTCGAGAGCCCGGACTTCCAGGCGGCCGGACCCGAAAACCTTGCTGAGGCCCTCGATCTTCAAGACTTCCATCACTGTCCCCCCAGGGCCATGGCGGGCTGGGTCTTCATGGCCTGCCAGAGACCCAGAATGCTGGCGAGGATACCGCCGACCAGGGCCACCACGAAGGTGAGGGCATCGTCTTGGGGGAGCAGGAAAATGGTCTTGGGGAAGAGATGGTAGGTATTATGGATAATAAGCAAACCTAATAAATAGGCACTGATGGTTAAGAGCAGGGATTGTTCCATGACCATCCGGACAATTACCCCATTGGGAGCGCCGATGAGTTTCATCACCGCGATGGAGCGAATCTTTTCAATGGTAAAGGTATAGATCACCAGGGAAACTATGACCACGGAGATGATGGACAAGAGGGTTCGGAATAAGAGAAGCTGTTTGGCCATCTTCGATAATTTGCCTTTGAGCATCAATTGGGTCTCTTCCGCGGTCGTGTAGGCGGAGAAATACAGCCAATGCTCAATCCGACGGGCGATCTCGGTGCGGTCTGCCCCCGGAGCCACCTTGACCAGGATAGCATTGATGATGTGGGTGTCGGGCTGCAACTTGGGGAGCAATTTTTCCGCCCCGTCCGGGGATAAGGAGGTCTGGAGGGCGAGGGTGCGCAGGGTCCGCAGCCGCTGGTTGCGCACCTCTTCGTTGTCCCGCTGATAAAGCACTTCCTGGGCGTCCGGGAGAGACAGATAGACGAGGGGTTCCCCGTCCGGGGATAAAGGCTCCTTGCTCAGGCCCACAACGGTATAGGTATGAAGACCGAGAGGCACCTTATCCCCGAGTTCGAGTCCCAATTTTCGGCACGCGACCATCTCGTAATGGGCCTGTTGGATGCTGCGCCCCGCCACGAGCTGAGTGGGGCCGCCCAAACCGCCAAAGACATCGTAGCCGATGATGCTGAAATGCTTACTCCGGCCCCCGATCTTTCTTTCCACGGTATAGAAGATGAAAGGGGAGGCCTGCTGCACGCCGGGAATGGCCCTGACGCTGTAGTGGTAAAACTCGGGCATGGTGGATTGTTCATTAAAAGGGCCGCCCCGATTCCGCTCCACCACCCAGAGATCAGGATTGGTCGCCTCGATGACCGCGAGGCCTTCATGGATGTTGCCGCGGTAGAGGCCGTTCATGGCCAGCACAATGGTAAAGAGCAGGCCCACACCAATTATGGTAGAGATGAACCGCCCTCTATGCAGCTTTAAGTCATAAATGGCTAAGTCCATCAGTCCCCCGGCGCCGCTGGTTTAATTTCCGGGCGGATTTTCTGGCCGGGGGCTAAACCGGCGGGGTGAATCACCACCAGGTCACCCGGTTCCAGGCCTTCCAGCACCGCGGTCTCCTTGCCGTCGTTCAACCCCAGGGAGATCTTCTGGAAACGCACCAGGCCCTTATCCGCCACCAGGACGCCCCGGGACCCCTGCTTGGTGAGAACGGCGTTCAAAGGTACCGCAACCGCAGTCTGCCGGCCGGTATCGATATCCACTTCGGCCTCTTCCCCGATGACCAGGGGTTCCGGCAGTCGAGCGAATTTCACGTCCACCTCCAACTCTCGGGTGACGGTGTCGGCTTCTTTCGTGAGGCGGACGACTTTCCCCTGGAACAACCGGCCCGAACGCAGTTTGATCGCGGCCGGCTGCCCCTCCCGCAGTTGGGCTATCTTGGTTGCATCGATCCAGGCGGCTACCCAAATCTGGTCCAGGTCCACCATTTGAAAGATGGGGGTTCCCGGGGCAATGGTCGTGCCGATTTCCGCTTTGCGCACGGTGATCAAGCCGTCCATGGGAGCCTTGATGCGCGTATAGTTGCGCAGTGCCGCGGCCGCGTGGGTCTCAGATTCAGCCTGTTTGACCGCTGCCTCCAGGGCCGCCACGGTGGCTTTGCTGGCCGCGACCTCACTTTCCGCCACCTTCAGTTGGGCCTTGGTGGTGTCAAAGGCGGCCTTGGAGATATAGCCGGGCTTGAAGACCTCAAGGTCCCGCTGGTAGTTGCTTTGGGCCAGCCCCAGGTTAGCCTGGGCCTTGACCATATCGGCCTGGGCCCGGGCCATATCGCGCTGGGCCCGGTTCCTGGCGGCCTGGGCGGCCATTTCCCGGGCATGCAATTCGATCGCATCCAGTTCGGCCAGGAGCTGGCCTTTCTTGACCGTCTCCCCTTGATCGGCGAAAAGTTTTTCCAGAATCCCGGTAATCTTGGCGCTCACCGTCACCGGGACCCTGGACTGCACCGTGCCCGGTCCATGGACGGTGCCCCGGACCTCCACTTTCTTGACTGAGATTACCGGCACCGGCGGTCGATGCCAGATGAGACGGTGGGCCAGAAAAGCCAGAATGATGATGCCGATGGCAGCCCCGATTAATTTCTTTCCTCCCGGTAATTTCACGGTTTCCGCCCCCCGCTCTGGTCTGGCTGATAAGACGCCGGTTTTCCCGAGCCGATAATTTGTTTGATCCGGGCCCGGCCGATCTCGAAGGCCACGGCGTATTTGATATAGGTGAACCGGGAACTGGTCAGGTCCACCTGGGCCTGGAGCACATCCAGACCGATGGCCTTGCCATGGCGGTAAAGGGCCTCGGCGCTGGCATAAGCCTCTTCGTTCGTGGCCACGGTCTGCCTGGTGGTGGCCACCCCCTGGCGGGCGTTCTCCTGGTCCTTCCAGGCGCTGGTGAGGTCCACCTTGAGGCCGTTCAGCCGGTCCCGCTTCTTCTCAAGCAATTGCCGGCTCTGGGAAGTGGCCTTGGCCACCTGGGCCTTGGTCAGACCACCCTCGAAAAAGGGATACTCCATAAAGACCCCGGCGATCCATTCCGGCTTGGTGCCGCCCAGGTCCCGGTGCCGGACGTCGCTGCCCGCCTGGAGGCTGACTTCCGGGAAGTAGTTGCCCCGGGCGGCTTTGACCAGGGTCTGGCTCTGGGCGATTTCCAAATCGAGCCTTTTGAGTTCAGGGTTGGTTCTGAGGGTTTCCTGCCACAAGGAGTTAATATTCCCGGCCGCTATAAACTTTTCAGGAAGCCGGCCCCGGATATCCACCTGCTGCGGTTCCGGCAACCCCATGGTGCGCACCAGGATTTCCCGGGCCAGGCGCACGGCGTTGTCCGCTTCCACCACGGCCTGTTCTGCCTCGGAAACCTGGGATTGGGCCCGGAACGAATCCAGGTGGGTGATCTTGCCGGATTGGAAGAAGGCAGCGGTGAGTTTGGCAAACGCCTGGCGTTGCTCCAGGGCTTCCCGGGCGACCCGGAGATTTTCCTTGGCTTCGATCAGGCGGTAGAAGGCTTCGGTCACGGTATAGGCCACTTCCTCCGCGGTGCGCTGGACCTCCTGCTTCTGGGCCTGGGTACCGATTTTCGAGGCCTGGGTATTGTAATGGGTTTTTAAGCCGTCGAAGATGATCTGTTTGCCGGTAACCGCAACTACCCCCTCTCGCTTAAACAACTCGAAGGGGGTCAGGGCGCCGCCGGAAGAAAACCGGTTAGGCGGCACCCGGTCATAATAGGAGGTGAGGACGAGGCGGGGGAAAAATTTAGAGCGGGCCGCCTGGTAATCCGCCACCAGTTCCCGGACCTTCTCCCGGCTGGCGCCCAGAACCGGGTTATCCTCTCGAGCCAGAGCCAGGCAGTCATCCAGACTCAGAGCTTGATAATTCCTGGCCCCGGCCAGGGCGATGTTTGGCAACCCGGCCAGCGTGAGCCCGGCCAGGGCGTAAAACAGCAGCGGCGTACTGAGCTTCAGGCGCATAGGGCAGCCCCCCCAAAAGAATCCCCTGGAACCATCAAAGGCGGCGCTGACTTATCGCGTTTGCCAAAAATTCTTTCCAAGTGGATCTTCTTAAATCCCCCTGAACCCCCTTTTCAAAGGGGACTTTACCAGCAATTCCTTATAGTTCCCCCATTCTCAAAGGGGGGTTAGGGGGGATTAGAATGATGCCGCCATCGGAAAATACTTTTCGCAAACGCGATAATTTGTCAGCCCCTATCTTTATGAACACAAAAAAACCCGGTTCCGGCGCGGTCAAGGAAAAAATATATTACCAATGATCCCAAAAGAGGCATGGGCAAGGCGGGAGGCGGAATCGAGATAACCCTCAGGAGCAGCAATACCGGGGGAAAGCCGGTTTTCACCTGATTGGCGGTGTCCCGGGGCAATCCGCGGGCTGTGGTGCGTAGGACGCACCCTCCTTGAGGACCGCAGGGCGTCGGCCCTGGAAGGCCCGGTACGGGAAAGGGAATTCTTTACGAGCCGTCATCGGGGTCCGGCGCCGGGTCGACCGAACTCATCTCCTCGGTGGCAAAGCGGATCCTCTCGCCGAGTCCGACGGTCACCAGGGTCGCATTGGCGCGGTCCACTAATCGGTGGAGCCAGGGGGAGAGGGTTTGCAAACGGCAATCCTCCTGGCATTCCTGGAGGACCAGGGAGGTCGCCCCCATTTCAAAAGGAGCCAGGAGATCTTCTGACTGAAGTGTCTTCAGACAATCCCACCGCACCGTGTCCGGAGCCTTGAGTTCCTCCCGGCTGGTAATCCGGCGCAAACAGGCAAAAATTATCTCCCGGTGCCCTTTTCTGAGAATCTCCGTGACCCGGCGGCGCATTTCCAGGGGTTCCAGGCGGCGGATATTGATGGCGTAAGCCGGGCACTGGGAAGCGCAGAAGCCACAGGCGATGCAGGTTTCCTCGGGAAACACCGCCTGACTTTCCATGTGCGGGACCAAAAAGGGGCAACACCGCACGCAGGTGAGGCATTTGATACACTTGCGGTCGATCACCTCGGCCCCCCGCCCACAGTGGAGACAGCGCCGGGCCTCGATCAGAGCATCTTTTTCCTCATAGACCAGTTCGGCGCTGTCAAAATCCTTCAGGCGGTCCGCCACCGGGCGCTCTTGGAGAGGGCGGCTGGGGACGCGGCAGATTCTGGAGGCCTGCTCCTCGGGCAACCTCGGGTTAGGCCGGGGACAGTCTTCCGACACGGTGAGGTAACGGCCGGTGCGGAGAAAATGGTCAATGGCCCCGGCGGCCCGGCGGCCGCTGGCCGCCGCGGCCACGGCCAGGGAGGGTCCGGTGAAGATTTCCCCCGCCAGAAATATCCCGGCGCCAAACACCCCGGGGATCGAGGTGGCCATGGTCTGCCGGTCCACCCGCAACCCCGGCCCCGCCAATTCCAGCCCTTCCTGCAAGGCGGCGTCCAGTTCCGCCTCCTGGCCGATGGCAAAGATCACCGTATCCGCGGCCAGGCGCTGGGTCCGGGTTTCATCATAGGTAGGGGCAAACCGGCCCAGGTCATCGAAGAGGTCGGTGCAGGCCATCAATTCAATGCCCTGGACCCGCCCACCCTCGGCCTGCACCACTTTGGGGGCCCATTGATAAATGAGGTCGATGACTTCGTCCTTGGTGCGTTCGGTTTCCACCGGCGAGGCAAAGAGCTGGTTGGGGGCTTCCAGGCAGATCATCAGCACTTCCGGAGCCCCCAGCCGTTTCACGGCCCGGGCGGCATCCATGGCCACGTTGCCGCACCCCACAATCAAGACTTTCTCGCCCAACTGCGGGGGCTGCCCCTGGGCCACCTGGCGCAAAAAGGGCAGGGCCAGATGCACCCCGGCCGCGTGCATCCCGGGCACCGGCAGGCTCCGGCCTTTTTGCAAGCCGATGGCCAGCATGATCGCCTGATACCCCTGTTCTTTTAAGTCCTGGAGGGAAAAATCCTGCCCCCAGGTCTGGCCGGTGCGGAACTGGGCTCCCAGGGCTTCCAGTTCATGCAGGTCTTCCCAGACCACGGCTTTGGGAAGGCGAAACTTGGGCACCACCTGCATGGGCATGCCCCCGGGCTCCGACTCCCGTTCGAAGAGGGTCACGGGATAACCCTGGAGCAGCAGGTCCCGGGCGGCCGCCAGCCCGGCCGGGCCGCTGCCCACAATGGCCACCCGCTCCGGGCGAGTCAAGTTGGCCCGCTGATAGAGGCTCCGCCGGTATTCCCGGGTGTGGTCCATGACAAAGCGCTTTAAGGCCCGGATGGCCAGGGGGCCTTCCACGTATTGCCGGCGACAGGCATCTTCGCAGGGATGAGCGCAGATATAGGCGCAGACGGAAGGAATCACATTGTTGGCCTTGATCACTTCCATGGCTTCTTCATAGCGGCCCTGGAAGATGAGGCCGACATAGCGCCTGGCATCAGTGCCCACCGGACAGGCGGCGGCGCAGGGAGGGAACAGCTCTTCCGGGCTTTTAGTTTGCGTCATCTTTCCGTTCCTCACGGTGATAGCGAGTGGATTGCCAAAAGTCTTTTCCGATGCGGCATCATGCTAAATCCCCCCTAACCCCCCTTGAGAAAAGGGGTGAACTATAAGGAATTGCTGCTAAAGTCCCCCTTTGCCAAAGGGGGATTTAGGGGGATTTAAAAATCTCCGAGTGGAAAGAATTTATGGCAAACGCTATATACCACGGAATAATACCACATTCGGCCATGATGGAGCCAGCCGGTTCTCCAAGTGCCTGGGTGAATTCGACAAATCGCGGCTTTAGTTGAGTGCTGCAGCGAATTATCCGGGGTCTGATACCAAGTTGCGCTCATAGAAGTAATAAACACCTCTATCCTGTAGGGGCGGACCTATGTGTCCGCCCTGGCCTCAGGGCGCACACGCAGGTGCGCCCCAAAAATCAAAATTACCTGTATGACCGCAACTCGAGACCTCTGCGAAAGTCTCATGTAGGATAGCCGCCCTCGGCTGTCCATACTCTCTTTAGGCACAGGTGAGGGCCCCTACGCTACATTTTGATGAGGACGGATAGCGATAGAGACTTTCGCAGAGGTCTCAACTCGGTATGAGGGGTAGGTGGCTAAAAAGTCAGGGGACTGCCCCGGAGAAATTTGTGCCATCATGCCGTCGGCGGGATGGTTCGGCTTCAAGGACCCGAACCCGGGGGGTAAACGCAAGGCGAGAGGGCCCAACCATTTTTGACTGCGGGTCCGGGGGTGCGGGACCGCATCCGGGAGTACGCGGGGCATGTTCCCCTGCCCCAACGCCGCGGCGGCATGCCGTGGTGCCCGTTGCGTCTTCCCCACCCCGGTGTCCATCCTTGACCGAAATGGGACAGTCAACCGGCCCGGAGCTCCTGACTACGCCAGGGAAACCTTGATCTGGTCTTCCCGGGGGTTGACGCGGTCCAGGCGCACCAGGACGGTATCTCCCGGGGACAGTTTCACGTTGACCGGGGCCGTCATGAAGAGCTCCAGCAGAATGTCGGGCAGCATGAGGCGATAGCGGTGGGGCGTTTTATCCAGCACCAGGGCCTCCAGCTTCTGGCCGACCCGGGTCGACAGGTACTTCAAAAGCCAGTAGCGCAGACGCCGGTTTTTCATTTGCCCGGCCCGGCGCATGACCGGCTCGATGGTGGACAGGATCTGCTCCAGATCCTCCGGCCGGTAAACCGGCGGGTGGCCGCTCACCACCGCCAGCAGCTGCCGGTGGATCACCAGGTCCAAGTAGCGGCGGATGGGGGAGGTGGCAAAGGTGTAGCAGGGCAGCCCCAGACCCCAATGGGGCGACGGGGTGAGGTCCATCACCACCCGGCTCAGTCGGCGCCGGTCCTGCCAGAGCTCCAGCAGGCTCTTGTCCGAAGCCGGTTGGATGGGCTCCCGGGGGTCGGGTTGGCCACGGTAGATGGCGGGAACCCCTTGCTCGGCCAGGAATTGGGATGCCAGGGTATTGGCCAACACCATGGCTTCACCCACCAGTTGGTGGCTGGCAGTCTCCTGGTCTTCCACCACGACCTGGATTTCGCCCTGGGGTGCAAAAGTTACCCAAACCTCGGGCAACTTAAGCTCATAGCCGCCCCGGGCCAGGCGTCGTTCCTTGAGGCGGCGGGTCAGGCGGTACAGGGCGGCGAGCTGCCGGTCCTGAGTCAGGAGCGCGTCCACCTCGTGATAGGTCAGGCGCCGGGTCACCTTAATCAGGCTGGGCACGATTACCCAGTCCTTGATCTCGGCCTCGGCGCTCAGGGTCACCTGAAAGCTCAGGGCCTGGCGTTCCTGGTGGGCCAGCAGGCTTACGGTATCTTCCGAGAGTTCTTCCGGCAGCATGGGCAACCGCCGCTCCGGCAGGTAAATGGAGGTCCCCCGTTCCTGGGCCTCCTGATCCAGGGAAGTATGCGGCAAAACGTGGGCCGAGACGTCGGCGATGTGAATCCCCAGGCGCCAACCTTCCGGCACTTCTTCCAGACTCAGGGCGTCGTCGAAGTCCCGGGTGCGCTCCCCGTCTATAGTCATGATGTCAAGATGGGTCAGGTCCTGCCGCTGGGGGGCGTAAAGGTCAGGGGGCTGACTCTGGACCAGTTGCCGGGCCACGGCCAGGGCCTCCGGAGAGAATTCCAGAGGGACCTCCAGCCGGTGGAGGTCCAGGTCTTCATCCTCCTGCCACACCCCCAGGCGCACCAGCAGGCGAAAAGGGGCCTCCGCCGGGTTGAGCCGGGCCTTGTCCAGGAAAGCCTTCCCCTGGGCATAGTCGGGGGCATCGGCCCCCCACAATGCCATCTGGCGCAACAGGTCCACGGCCCGGTCCAGCCAGGGTCCGGCCGCCGCCACCTGCCCGGCCCAGACCTTCTCAAGCCAGGCGGCAATCTCATCCAACTCCTGCTGGCGCTCCAACTCCCGGAAATACTGCTCTCTCAGCTGTTCCACCCCTTCCGGAGGATTGGGGGTGACCAGGCCGTCCTTTTGCCTGAAGAGAAGCCGGTCCTCCCTGAGCCTGCGGCTGGTGGCGGCCACCTGGTCAGGGGTCGTCTGGCCGAACCACAAGTCGGCCATCTCTGCCACCGACACGGTCTGATCCTCTTGAGCCAGCAGTTCCCAGAGATCTTCCAGGTTGATGGCATCCTTTAAACCCTCCCGTTGCTGGGCCGTGGCTTCCAGATGTTTTAACAGCTCCTGGCGGGACAGGGTGGCAACGGGCAGGCGGGGGCCCACGTGGAGGACCCGCTTCGGGGTCAGGGTCATCTCCCGGCTGGTCTGGGTAAGCACATGGAGCCGCTCGCCCTTCAGTTCCAGGACGACTCCGCAGAAAATGCGCTTATCTTCGAAGAATTCGACAATGTCGCCGGGTTCCATAGTGGCCAAAACGTAACAAAATCCACATAAAAGTCAAGGAAGGGCGACGGAGGGCTGGTCTACGGTTTTCCTTGCGGTTTCGGGTTAATAAACAATCTTTTGAGGCCCTTGTCGTCACATCGCCGCCAGTATGGTATAAAATCTCTTTTAATATCTCTTGATTTGAGCAAAAATAATCGGGACCGGGAGGGCCGCGGCAAAATTGGCGCCTCTCCGGACTACCCCCCTGGCCGGAACCCTCTTATGCGACTCGCACTTATCGCTGATATTCATAGCAATAGGGAAGCCCTGGACAGTGTCTTGGCCCAGATCGACCGGGAGGAGGTAGAGGCCATCTTGAACCTGGGCGACCTGGTGGGCTACAACGCCAGCCCCAATGAGTGCCTGGAGTTGCTCCATGCCCGCAACGTCTTAAGTCTGGCCGGAAATCATGACCTGGCTTTACTCGATCCTGAACGGGCCCAACATTTTAATATCATCGCCTATGAAGCCTTGATGTGGTGCCGGCAGCAGGTCCGCCCGGAATTCCTGGCATTTCTCCAGGGCCTGCCCTTGCTCCGGGAGCAGCCGGGCTCATTTCTGGCCTGCCACGGCACCCCGGTCAACCCCGACAGCTACATCGCTTACCACTTCCAGGGCAAACGGGTCCTCAAGGATTTACGCAATCACTCTCAGTCCCGGGTGTGCTTCTTCGGCCACACCCACCGGCGGGCCCTGTGGTACCGGGATATTCGGGGCAAAGTCGCCCTGCGCCAGATTGCCCCCACCACGATGCAGTTGTCCCGGGAGGAACATTATCTCATCAACCCCGGCAGCGTGGGCCAACCCCGGGACGGCAACCCCGAAGCGGCTTACGCCATTTTCGACGACGAAGAGTTCTCCATTCGTTTCAAGTCCGCCCCCTATGATGTAAGTGGGGCCCAACGCCGTATCCTGGCGGCCGGACTGCCGCCTTACCTGGCGGAGCGCCTGGCCCTGGGGGCTTAGAAGGAAGCAGTTAGCCGTTAGCTTTTAGTTTTTAGTTTTTGGTTTTTGGTAGTTTTGAGTTTTTGGCTAAAGTAATTTGCTCATAAAGGGCTAACAGCTAAGAGCTAACTGCTGACTGCTCATAAAGGGGGACCTAAGGATGGCTTACCAAAAAGAGGGGGTGCTGAAGGACGGAACCAGGGTAAAGCTGCGGCCCTTGGTGAAGGAAGACCGGGAGATGCTGCTGGGCTTCTTCCAGGGCCTCGATGCCACGGAATTGAGCTTCCTGCGCAGCGATGTCCGGGACCCGGCCGTCATCGATCGCTGGGTAAACCACATCGACTATCGCCGGGTCTTTCCCCTGGTGGCGGAAGTCGACGGCCGGATCGTGGGAGATATCTCCCTCCACATGCGCCCGGTGGGGTGGAAGCGCCACATCGGCAATGTGCGGGTGGTGGTTACCCGAGACTTTCAGGGCCGGGGCCTGGGCACCCTGCTGATCAATGAGATCGTCGAACTGGCCGGGGAATTCGGCCTGGAAAAACTGATCGCCGAAGTTCACCTCCAGGCCCAGGGAGCCTTCAACGCCTTCAAAAAGGCCGGGTTTTCCGTCAAGGCGGTGTTCGAGGACCTGGTCAAGGACCCGGCCGGCAACAGTAGCGACCTGATGGTCATGGTCTGCGACATCCAGGCCCGGGATAAGTAAGCGGGGAAAAAAGGGGGAGAAAATTGCCCACCTTTGCCTCAAGGGTAATGGTCAAGATTTGACCGGACAACCTCTCCCCTTGGGCATAAGGTCATTTGATTCCGATCATGTGACCGGCAGACGGTAAGGGCCTCAAGAAAGGGCGGCGTTTCAGACTGTCGTGAAACACCGCCCGCATAGGTTGCTCTAACCTCCGTTGATCGTTCAAAACCTCCGGCAGCTCGTGGCGGTTATCGCTTTCTGATCATCCATTTCCAGTTCAGCATACGCTTTTGAGCCCTCGAAGACGTTTATGCTACGATCGGGCGAGGTCGAAGCGGTCAAGGTTCATCACTTTGTTCCACACCGCGACAAAGTCGTGCAGGAACTTCTCCTGGGAGTCCTCACTGCCGTAGACTTCCGCCACGGCCCGGAGTTGGGCGTTCGAACCGAAGATGAGGTCGACCCGGGTGGCGGTCCACTTGAGTTCGCCCGTGGTGCGATCACGAACCTCGAACACGTTTTCGTCTTCGAGGTTGCCTGCCACATCATGCTCATGTCGAGCAGATTCACGAAGAAGTCATTGGTGAGCGTCTCGGGCCGCTTGGTGAAGACGCCGTGCTGGGACTGTCCGAAGTTGGCATTCAAGACGCGCATACCGCCAATGAGGACCGTCATCTCCGGAGCGGTCAGCGTCAGCAGTTGCGCCCGATCAACCAGCAGTTCCTCTGCCGATACGGCGAATTTGGTTTTGAGGTAGTTACGGAACCCATCCGCAGCCGGTTCGAGCACGGCGAACGACACCACGTCGGTTTGCTCCTGCGACGCATCCGTGCGTCCCGGCGAGAAGGGTACGGTCACTTTGTGACCCGCGTTCTTCGCGGCCTGCTCGACGCCGGCGCAACCCCCCAGAACGATCAGGTCAGCCAGCGACACCTTCTTTCCGCCGGACTGCGCCGCGTTGAACTCTTGTTGAATGCCCTCAAGGGCTTTGAGGACCTTCGCCAGTTGGGCCGGCTGGTTGACTTCCCAATCCTTTTGCGGCGCCAGACGGATGCGCGCCCCGTTGGCACCGCCGCGCTTGTCGCCGCCCCGGAACGTGGCTGCCGACGCCCAGGCGGTCGAGACCAGTTCCGAGATCGACAGGCCTGCGGCCAGGATCTTAGCCTTGAGGTTGGCGATGTCCGGCGCGTCGATCAGCTCATGATCAACTGCGGGCACCGGGTCTTGCCAGATCAGTTCCTCTGTCGGCACCTCCGGGCCGAGATAGCGGGAGCGGGGGCCCATATCGCGGTGGATCAGCTTGAACCACGCCCGGGCGAAGGCATCAGCCATCTCCTTCGGGTTCTCGTAGAAGCGCCTGGAGATCTTTTCATAGATCGGATCGGCCTTCAAGGCAATGTCCGTGGTCAGCATGTTGGGGGTGCGATGCTTCGTCGGGTCGTGGGGATCCGGGGCCGTGCCGGCGAGGGCGCCATCCTTCGGTTGCCACTGATGCGCCCCGGCCGGGCTCTTGGTCAATTCCCAGTCGTAGGTGAACAGGTTCCGGAAGAAGTTGTTGCTCCACTTCGTGGGCGTTTGGGTCCAAATGACCTCCAGGCCGCTGGTGATCGTGTCATTGCCTTTGCCGGTGCCGAAGCTGCACTTCCAGCCCAGGCCCTGCTCCTCGATGGGGGCGGCTTCGGGCTCCGGCCCCACATGGGAAGCCGGGCCGGCGCCGTGGGTTTTGCCGAAGGCGTGACCGCCGGCGATGAGCGCCACCGTCTCTTCGTCGTTCATCGCCATGCGCGCGAAAATCTCCCGGATATCCTTGGCCGCGGCGAGGGGATCCGGGTTGCCGTCCGGCCCTTCCGGGTTGACGTAGATCAGGCCCATCTGTACGGCTGCCAGGGGGTTTTCCAGATCCCGGTCGCCGGAGTAACGGCTATTGGGCTTGTCGCTCGTAGCCAGCCATTCTTTTTCGGCCCCCCAGTAGACGTCCTCCGGGGGCCCCCAGATATCCTCGCGCCCGAAACCGAAGCCGAAGGTCTTAAAGCCCATGGATTCCAGGGCGCAATTGCCGGCGAAGATAAGGAGGTCGGCCCAAGATATCTTGCGGCCGTATTTCTGCTTGATGGGCCACAGCAGCCGGCGCGCCTTGTCGAGACTCACGTTGTCGGGCCAGCTGTTGAGAGGCGCAAAGCGTTGGGCGCCGGCTCCCCCGCCCCCGCGGCCGTCGCCGATGCGGTAGGTGCCGGCACCGTGCCACGCCATCCGGATGAAGAGCCCCCCGTAGTGACCAAAATCGGCCGGCCACCAGTCCTGGGAGTTGGTCATCAGCGCATAGAGGTCCTCCTTCAGGGCCTCCACGTCGAGTTTTTTGAATTCCTCAGCATAGTTAAACTTCTCGCCCAGCGGATTTCTCAGGGGAGAGTGCTGGTGGAGAACATTCAGCTTCAACTGGTTCGGCCACCAGTCCCGATTCGACGTGCCTCTGAAGGCAGTGGCAAATTTGCGGTCTTTGTCATCCATGGTAAAATCTCCTTTGGACAGTGTTCGGCGACTTTCTCAAACCCCAGATTGAATGGCACGCCATTTATGCCAAGAAAGAATGAGCACAAGAATCATAAAGGTGAGAAGCCAGGTTGACGAAAAGCGATTGCTAATCAATTCGCGTTATGTATACGGTTTAATCATTTTATCCAGAATGGCAAGCACCCACGCAGGTATCAGCTGCCGATTCTGATGGCAAACGTGTTAACCTTAATTCGCCGAGACAGTTTGCACTTCCTTATCGCTGATACTCAAAGCTCTAAAAGCAAACCCTGCGACTACTCCGCCCAAGAGATTAGCAAACAGGAAAATCCAGATATTAGACCATGACGAAAGCCCCATGATTGTAATGCCTAAGGCAACAGCAGGATTGAATGCTCCCCCGGATATGTCACCAACAGCGAACGCGCCCACAAGAACCGTGAAACCGATGGCCAGCCCATAGAAAGAATTTCCCTCGGTTCCTTTCGAGGTGGCAACGTTTAGGACAACATAGACAAGTGCAAATGTGAACAAAAATTCGGCTACAAGCGCCGGGACAACAGCAGGGGCCAATGCTTGGACTGCGACTTCATCTCTCAAAAATTTCACCACGATAGCGGCAGAAATTCCTCCGATAAGCTGAAAAGCCCAGTAGGGAAGCACATCTTTAGAATCACAGCGGCCACGAATCCACACGCCAAGAGTCACCGCCGGATTATAATGGCCTCCTGAGATATGCCCTCCCGCAAAGATCATCACCGCCAAAACAGAGCCGATGGCCAAAGGTGGAATAACACCGGCGCCGCCTCCAATAACTGTGCATCCAACGGTCAGGACAAGGAAAAAAGTACCGATCATCTCGGTTAAGTACTTTTCCATTCAGGAGCCTCCCATTTAGAAGTAAAATGCCACCGAATAAGAACGTCGGGTGACCAATTTTACAGAGATTATGGAGCGGCCTTGACCGCTACCGCCAAAAAGTGGTTTTACCGATGGGTGATCTTATAGCCGGTCTGCCGGGCTTTTTCTCACGAAATACCAGCCATGGGCCCGAACTCGGGATCAAAGATCTGGCCGCATTCGGTGCACATGAGATGGGGGTGTGGGTAGGGTTTATTGCCATCGTAACGGCTGCCCACGTTGGCGAAACTGAGCTCCAGAACCTCGCCCATGCTCTTGAGCAGGCTTAACGTCTTATAAATTGTGGCCAGGCGGGTTGTGGGAAAATTGACTTTAATCTGTTCGTAAACCTGCTCGGCGCTCGGGTGTCCTGCGCTCTTGGCTAAGATCCGCAGCCCAGCCCGGCGCTGAGGAGTCCGCCGTCATCCTTTATCCTTCAGCATCCTGATCATTTGTTCCAGACGCTTTTGAGGATAAGCCAAAATCCCTTCCCATACTTTCATTTATTCATAATTACTATCAATTAGATGTCAAGGAGTTGCCAGCTTATCTGCATAAGGAATCAACCAGGAAGACCGCGCCGGCAGTGTTTTCTGCTCTCTCTTAACCCTGATAAAATTCATCAAAGGGTTTTGATAGAGATATCTCAGCCTTACTAAGACCCTGGCGGCATGGCACGTTTGAGTCCCAAGGGTCAGACCTCATCTCGGTTTGATGATGGTCAGCCCAAATCCTGGTCATTACCCCGAAGTTTCGGCGCGATTATTGCCTTGAGCCTCCCCGGAAAAACCGGGCGCCAACGAAAGCCCGGAGGTTTTCGCCCTTTTCGCCTTTTTCCCTCTTTCCCTTTACTCTAATCCCATTCATAGAAATATCCGGGTTGATTCAAGACCTCGGCGCCCTCGGGGTGGAGCAGCACCATGTCCTCCAGGCGGACGCCGCCCCAGCCGGTAAGGTAGATGCCCGGCTCCACGGTCACCACGGCCCCCGCCGGCAGCACGCCTCTCCTGGCCTCGGACGGGGTCAGGTTGGGGGTTTCATGTACCGCCAGCCCCACCCCGTGGCCCAGGGAGTGGCCGAAGGCCTCACCGTACCCCGCCGCGGCGATCACCTCCCGGGCCAGGGCGTCCCCTGCCAGGCTGTCCATACCGGCCTTGAGTCCGGCCTCGGCCCGGGCCTGGGCCTGGTGCACCAGGGTGTAAATCTTCCGGAATTGCTCGTCCGCCGGGCCGATGATAAAGGTGCGGGTCATGTCGGCGCAGTAGCCGTCGATCTTGGCTCCCATGTCGATGATGATGGGCTCGCCCTTCGCCAGGGGATAGTCCCCGGGGTGGTGATGGGGCCGGGCGCTGTTGGGTCCGCCTGCCACGATGGGGGGAAAGGCCAGGCCCTCGGCCCCGCCTTCCCGGAGGCGCTTTTCGATCTCCCAGGCCACCTGCCGTTCGGTTTGGCCCGGGGCGAGTGCTTCGGCCACCTGGCGCATCACGGTTTCGGTCAGGGTCAGGGCCCGCCGCATGATGGCCAGCTCGGCCCCGGTCTTTATCCGGCGCAGGCCCTCCACCAGCCCTTCCAGGGGCTGCCAGGTCACCGCCGCCCCGGCGTCGGCCACGGCCCGGGTCAGGCGCTGGTATTGCCAGAAGCTCACATGCACCGCTTCAAAGCCCAGGCGGCGCACCTTGTGGGCCTTGAGGTGCTCCCCTAGGGTGTCCGCCAGATCGACCTTGTGGATGCAGACCTCACACTCCTGGGCTTCCTGCCGGGCCCAGGCCTGGTAGCGGAAATCAGTGAGGAGAAAAGCCGCCTCAGCGGTAATCAGGACCATGCCCCAACTGGGATCGTCGGCGGTAAACCCACTCACATAGCGGCGATTTTCGGGACCTGACACCAGGAGAGCATCAACCTCGTGGATGGGCAGAAGCTCCCTGATGGCGGCCAAACGGAGGCTCACGGAATTAGTCATCATAAGGTATGATTCTGGGAGATGCGGGCCAGGAAATCAAGGAGAAAACCGCGCCGGAGGCTTGGGTGGCAGGAGCGTCAGGCGCGCCGGGTCTGGGAACTGCTCGAGCCTGAGCCCCGGCCTCCTGGATTCCCGGGGCGCGTTCTACTCCCCGGGACCCCCCGCCTTTTTCTCGGGGGGCATTGATAATTGAGAGGAATCTGATAATATAATATTTTAAAAATATCCAGGCGGCCCCCGGTAATGACACTTCCGGGAAAACGGTGACGCCGTCCCCATTGGACCGACAACTTGATCAAGCTGGTAGCCTTCGATTGCGACGGAGTCCTGTTCGATTCCCAGCAGGCCAACATCGCTTTCTACAATACCATCCTGGCGCACTTCGACCGCCCCCCCCTGAGCCCCGAGGCCGTGGACTACATCCACAGCCATACCGTGGGGGAATCTTTGGAGCACCTCTTTAAGGGCTGTCTCGATCTGACGGCCGTCTTGGACTTCGCCCGCAGTTTCGATTACAGCCCCTTTATCCCCATGATGCTGGAGGAACCGCATCTCAGGGAGTTTCTCCAGTTTTTGCGCCCCGGCTGCTACCTGGCCCTGGCCACCAACCGCACCACCACCACCCAGGCCGTCCTTACCTACCACGGGTTGGCGGACGACTTCGACATGGTGGTGAGCGCCAAGGATGTCAGCTGCCCCAAACCGCACCCGGAATCCTTTGTGCGCATCCTGGAGCACTTTCGCCTGTCTCCCCTGGAAGCCATTTACATCGGCGATTCCCGGGTCGATGAGCTATTCGCCGCCAATGCCGGCGTGCCTTTCGTGGCCTACCGCAACCCCGAATTGACCGCAAACTATTACCTGGATTCGTTTGCTGCGGGGCCCGACCTGATTCGGGGTCTGGTCCGGGACGAATCCTTTGAACCAAGGAGAAAGTCATGAAGCAATACCAGTGCCAGATCTGTGGTTACATTTATGACCCGGCCCAGGGTGATCCCGACAACCATGTCCCCCCCAACACCCCGTTTGATAAAGTTCCCCCGGAATGGGTCTGCCCCATCTGCGGCGCCTCCCAAGACCAATTCCAGCCGGTGGATTAGGGCTGCTGCTACGGGCACGCTGTCCATCGCAGCCTGTCCTTAAAAAAAATCTCAACTATGCTATCCATGAACTCCAGAAACACTGGTGCGCGAACCGGATCCCCGAAGAAGCCTTTCTGGCGGGAATACGGGGAAGCCTTGTTTATCGCCTTCATCATGGCCCTGATCATCCGGGCTTTTTTGGTGCAGGCCTTCTCCATCCCCTCCGGCTCCATGCAGCCGACCTTGCTTATCGGTGATTATCTGTTGGTGAACAAGTTTTCCTACGGCATCCGCAACCCGTTGACCAACAAGGTCTGGATTCCCATCGGCACGCCGCAGCGCGGCGACGTGGTGGTGTTCATCTATCCCCAGGACCCCACCAAGGACTTCATCAAGCGGGTTATTGGCCTGCCCGGCGACCGCATCCAGGTCATCAACAAGAAAGTCTTGGTCAACGGTAAGGTGTATAAAACCCCCGAGGCGGTCTATGACGATCCCCTGGTGATCCCGCCCCCCCAGAGCCCCACCGAATCGGCCCGGGACAATATGGGCCCGGTTACGGTGCCGGCCAACTCGTACTTCGTCATGGGTGACAACCGGGACCACAGCTACGACAGCCGTTTTTGGGGCTTTGTGCCCATGGATAACTTCCGGGGCAAGGCGCTCATCATTTATTTTTCCTGGCAGGGACCTTCCGGCGAGTCTTTCTTTCCGGCCTTTCTGGGAGGTTTGAAAGGCCTCGTTTTCCACCTCTCCTGGAACAGTAATGACTTCCGGGTGCGCTGGGACCGCATCGGCAAGGTTATTCATTAAGGTGGCGGAAGTTGGTGTTGGTGTTCGGAGGGAGTGGCAGGAGAGCTTTTGGCCCTCACCCGGAGCGCCGATGGCGGCGGTTATCTCGACGTTCCGAGGGTGATTTCTTTCACGTCAAGCTTACACCATGGGAGTTCCCTCCATACCCCCACTCCTGAGCCGAAAACTTTTCATTATTTTTTTGCTTATCGGCCTGCCGGCCCTGGGCGGGTGCGGCCGCGGTCCCTCACTCCAGAGTCCCATCGTCGTCTTCGGTTCTCCGGATTCGCCCCGGTTGCGCCAGGCGGTGGCCGGATTACGGGCCCGGCTGAAGGCCGACCCCCTGGAAGTGATCCTGGTCCCGGAGTTCGGGCCCGAGGGACGGGAGACTTTGCGCCGGGTGCGGGCTCGTCAACCCCGGCTGCTGATCGTCATGGGCACCCCGGCGCTCCTGTTGGTGGCCCCGGTGGTGAAAAAGATCCCGGTGGTCTTCGGCCTGGTGGCCAACCCCTATTTTACCGGGGCGGCCTATGACCCGGCCCATCCCGAGATCCACCAGGAGAACATCACCGGCATAGCGTCGCCGGCGCCCCTGGACGCGGCCCTCCAGCACGGCGTCAGTATCCTGGGCCCGGCCGCCTGGGGTCTTCTCTATGATCCCACCGACGGGGTGGCGGTGGACCTGGCCCGGCGCTTCGAAACCGAGGCCCGCCGCCAGGGGGTGCAAACTTTGACCGAGACCAGCGTCGCGGCCGCCGGCGACGGCCCCGGGTTGGCCCGGCTGCTCCAGCGGGGGGCCCGGGTGATCTACCTGCCGCCGGCGCCCAGTACGGCCCGCTATGCGCCCCTGGTGCTGGAGGCGGGCCGCCGGATGAAAGTCCGGGTGGTGAGCGGCCTCCCGGAAGGGACTCATAAAGGGGCGGTCTTGTGGGTGGCCCTGGATTACCCTAAGCTGGGGGAGGAGATCGCCGGCCTGGCCGGGCGGGTCCTGGCCGGGGAAGCCCCCAAAACCATGCCGATTGTGGAAAAAACGCCCCTCCGGGTGGAAGTCGACGAGACCCTGGCCCGGAAATGGAGCGGCTATCCGCCGGTGACAAAAAAATAGCCGAAAAGGGAAAAAAGCGAGGAAGCCATATTTTTTTCAGGCCTTCTTGTTCACTGCTTAACCTTTTCCCCTTTTCACCCGATTCACCTGAAGGGCAATTTTAGAGATTTAAGCGATCCCTGGAGGAGAACTTTTTATGACCCCATCCCCGAATATCGATCCGGCCGCCTGGCAGCCCGACATCGTCATGGAGCAGTTTACCCTGGACAACGGCCTCACCCTGTTCGTGCTCCCGGATCACCGCTTGCCCATCGTCTCCCTTCAGGTTCACTATAAGGTGGGGTCCCGCCACGAGTTGCCGGGCATCACCGGCATTTCCCACCTCTTCGAACATTTGATGTTCCGGGGCACCGAGACCCTGGGGCCCGAAGAGTTCTCCCGCATCCTCCAGGCCAAGGGCGGGGAGATCAACGCCTTCACCACCAAAGATAACACCTCTTATTTTGAAAATCTGCCGGCGGAACACCTGGAACTAGGCCTGCAACTGGAAGCCGACCGCCTGATTAACCTGAAACTGGACGACGACTCCTTCCAGCCGGAGCGCCAGGTGGTGATCAGCGAGCGGAAGCTGCGCTCCGTGGACAGCCCCTTCGGGCTGTTGGAGGAGCAATTGTACGCCACCGCCTACACCCAGCATCCCTACGGCTGGCCGGTGGTGGGCTGGAACCAGGACCTGCAGCACTTGACCGTGAACGATTGCCTGACCTACTACCGCAGCCACTACCACCCCGGTAAGATCACCGTGGTCATCGCCGGGGACGTGGAGCCGAAGCTTGCCCGGGACCTGGTGGACCGGTATTTCGGCAAGATTCCCGCCCCGGCTGCGGCCCCCGAGCCCAAGGCCGCGGAACCGCCCCAGCGGGGCGAGCGCCGGGCCATCCTGAAGAAGGTCTCCCAGGTGGAGGCCCTGTTCGCCGGGTTTCATATCGTGGGCCTGGACCACCCGGATCTCCCCCCCTTGAATCTGCTGGCCATCATCCTCTCCGGCGGCAAGGCCTCCCGCTTTCAACAGGAGTTTGTCCGGGTGGGCAAGGCCATCGCCCTGGATGTGGAACTGGCCCCCCTGCCCTTCTCGGCCCAGGATCCCGACCTCCTGGTGATCGCCGCGGTGGCGTCCCCGGGGAAATCCCTGGCGGAGTTGGAGACCGAGCTCTGGGCCGCCCTGGAGCGGCTCCGGACCGATGGCGTGACCCCGGCGGAACTGGCCCGGGCCAAAAAACTGCTGCGCTCCCAGGCGGTGCGCTCTCTGGCCCATAATTTTTTCCGGGGCCTGTTAGTGGGCCTCTTCCATCTGAAGACCGGGAACGCGAGGCTGGCCAACCAGGTCCTCAGCTCCATGGAAGCGGTCACCGCCGACGACATTCTGCGGGTAGCCCGGACCTATCTCCGGGAGGACAACCGTACGGTGGTGGTTTTAAAGCCGGTCTCCCCGGAAGAAAGTGAAGCCCTGGGGCCGTTGGCTTAAGAAAAGAGGGTATCCGGGAAAAACCCATGGCCACCGCATCCATCTACAGAAGTACCCGGGGCGAAGCTGAAATCATCGCCCTCTATGAGAAAAAACTGGCCAGTCTCGCCGTCGAAACTCATAGCAAGATGGTGGAAACCCGCTTCGGCCACACCCATGTCCTGGCAGCCGGACCCCAGGATGCGCCGCCGGTGATGCTCTTGACCGGCATCAGCACCGGGGCGCCTCGCATCCTGGAATGGTTTCAACCCCTGGCCAGGGACTATCGGCTCTACGCCCCGGACCCCATCGGCCAACCGGGCCGCAGCGCCCAGACCCGGGTCCCCCCCGGGGAGCACAATCACGGCAAATGGATGGTGGATGTCTTGAACGGTCTTGGCCTCGAACAACTGCCGTTTATCGGGGTTTCCTTCGGAGGGGGTATCCTCCTGGATACGGCCTCGTATGCTCCGGAACGCATCTCCAAGGCAGCCCTGATGGCGCCCGCCGGCCTCACCCGGGTCCCGTTCCTCGGCACCGCCATCAAGTTTTTCATCCCATGCCTGCTTTACCGCTATTTTCCCAGCCGGGAACGCTTAATTGGCACAGTTCAGCCTTTGGCCGGCGAACCGGATGACTATTCGCTGCAGGTGTTCGACGCCACCTTCCGCCATCTCAAAATGAACGTGACCCCTCCGGGACCATTCGATAAAATAACCTTGGCGGGATTCAAGGCTCCCACCCTGTTACTCCTGGCTAAATCGGATCTTTTCATTCCCGTGGAACTTGCCCGGCGCCGGGCTCAAGAACTGCTTCCCAGTCTCACCGCCGTGGAAGTGTTCGAGGGGCTTCACATCCCCCCGCAGTCGACCTGGAAAGCCAACGCCGAACGGATCCGCTTGTTCTTAAAAGAAACCTCGTAAATGATAAGGAAGTCACCATGACAGATTTTCCTCCCGAAATCCACCAAGCCACCCTTCCCGGCGGCATGCAGCTGTTGGGCGTAGCCTACGACCGGGTGCCCTGGCTGAGCCTCACCTTCATGACCAAGCGGGGTGCCGAAACCGACCCCCTGGACAAGCCCGGAGTGGCCGATTGGACTGCGGAGTTGCTCACCCTGGCCACCGCCCGGCGCACCCAGTTGCAGCTGGCCGAGGAAATCGAATCCCGGGGGGCCCTGCTCAACGCCCGGAGCGGCTGGGACGCCACCCTGGTAAATCTGGAAGGGTTGAGCGAAGATTTCTCCGAGCTGATGGCCACCCTGGCCGAGGTAGTCCAGACCCCCGGGTTCCCCGAGGACGAGTTCGCCCTCCTGAAGGAACGCCGCCGGGCCGAACTGGTGCACCAGCAAGACGATCCCCGGGAAATGGCCAATGTCCGCTTCCTGCGCCTGTTTTTTGGAGATTCGCCCTATGGCCACGCGGTGCCTGGAGATCTCCGCAGCCTGGATAATATCGGAGTCGCCGATCTCCAGGAATTTTACCGCCGGGAGTTCACTCCGGCCACGGCCACCCTGGTGGTGGTGGGCATGGTGGATTTTGCCCGGGTGCAGGAAGAGGCGGCCCGCCTCTGGGGGAACTGGACCGGGGGCGGCCCGGCCAGCCCGCCTTATACCGCTATAACGGCCCCACTGACCACCCCGGGGGTCTATCTCCTGGACCGGCCCGACCTGACCCAGAGCGAAATTCGCGTCGGTCACCTGGGGTTGCCCCGGGCCCACCCCGATTACTTCTCCCTGAAGCTGGTGAACTATATCCTGGGTGAAGGCGGCTTTTCCTCGCGCCTGATGGCCCGCATCCGTTCCGACCTGGGCTTCACCTACGGCATCCGCAGCAGCTTCTCCTTCCGCCGGGCCCCGGGGCCCTTCCTCGTCTCCACCTTCACCCCGGCGGAGAACACCGCCCAGGTGGTCAAAGAGATTCGGTCGGTACTCACCGAAGTCCACCAGAACGGGGTCACGGATCAGGAACTGGCGGAAGCCCAGAGCTACTATGTGGGCCATTTTCCCCTGGGACTGGAAACTTCCCGGGGGATCGGACGGCAGATGTTGTCCATGGATCTCTACGACCTGGGAACCGATTATCTCAAAGGATATTGTGATCAAATCCGGGGGGTCACCCAAAACACCGCGGCTGCCGCGGCCCAGGACCACCTGCAGCCCGATAATCTGGTGACCCTGGTTGTGGGCCCAGCGGCGCTCTGCGCCGACGCTTTGCGGGATATCGGCCCGTTGAAAATTCTTGACGAAATTTAGGCTACCAATTTTTTAGTTGACAAATGCCTCTCGATATTATGAGATAGGTAAGATTTTGTGAAAAAAAGGATAAGCCCATAGGGGACCATTTAACCGAGGGAGGAAAGTGTTCATGCATAAAACTCCAATGTTGGATCAACTGGAGTCCGGTCCGTGGCCAAGTTTCATTAAAGATCTGAAACGGGTCGCCGGTCGGAAGAAGACAGCAGCGGATTTGTTGGGTGTATTAGAGCGTTCGTACAAAGACAAGATCACCCACTGGAAGCACGGCGGCATCGTCGGCGTTCTGGGTTACGGTTCCGGCATCATCGGCCGTTATGTCGATTTGCCGGATGAGTTCCCCGGGGTAGAGCATTTTCACACCATCCGGGTCAACAACCCTTCCGCTTGGTTTTACACCACTGCGGCCCTCCGGGAACTGTGCGACATCTGGGACCGGCATGGCAGCAGCATCCTGAACGTACACGGCTCCACCGGCGACATGATCTTCCTGGGCACCACCACCGATGAACTGGAGCCCACCTTTGCCGAACTGACGGCCAAAGGCTGGGACCTGGGCGGTTCCGGGTCGGCCATGCGGACCCCGTCCTGCTGCGTGGGCGAAGCCCGCTGCGAATGGGCCTGCTATGACACCATGAACTTTTGCTACGAGGCCACTCAGAACTTCCAGTTCGAGATGCATCGCCCGTCTTTCCCCTACAAGTACAAGATCAAATGCTCCGGCTGCCCCAATGACTGCGTTGCCTCGGTAGCCCGGGCCGACATGAGCGTCATCGGCGTCTGGAAAGACGACATCCGCATCGACCAGGCCGCGGTGAAGGCCTATGCCGGCGGCGAAATCAAGCCCGCGGGCGGCGGCACCGTTTATCCCAAGCTCGACATCAAGGCCGACGTCACCGACCTCTGCCCCACCATCTGCATGAGCTATGAGGGTGGCAAGCTGACCATCGACAACAAGAATTGCAACCACTGCATGCATTGCATCAACATGATGCCCCAGGCCCTGCGGCCCGGCACCGAAAAGGGCGCCACGCTGCTCCAGGGCTCTCACGCCCCCATCCTGGAAGGGGCCCAGATGAGCTGGGTTATCGTCCCCTTCATGGTCATGGAATCGCCTTACGATGAATTCATGGAACTGGTGGCTAATATTCACGAATGGTGGTCGGAAAACGGCAAAAACCGGGAGCGCGTCGGTGAGTTGATGCTGCGCCTGGGTATGCGGGCTTTCTTCGAGGGCGTGGGTCTGCCCCCGGTGCCCCAGACCGTCAGAACCCCCCGGGCCAACCCCTTCTTCTTCTGGCATGCCGAAGATTTCGAGGCCGAGGCCGCGGGTCGGAAATACATTAAACTATAAGGCTGCATCCGTCTATAGAAGTAATTTACAGGCATAGTGCCGACTAATCAGGAGGAAAGAGGAAAATGGCTGACCGTATAACTGATATTGGCCCCCCAAAATATGACAAGTTCTTGCCGCCGGTTATCAAAGAGAACTACGGCAAGTGGAAATACCACGATATCCTGGAACCTGGCGTACTGGTGCATGTGGCCGAGTCCGGCGCCAAGGTGTTTACCGTCCGGGGTGGCTCCGGCCGCCTGGTGACCACCGACTTCATCAAGGATGTGTGCGACCTGGCCGACAAATTCTGCGACGGCTTCCTGCGCTTCACCTCCCGTAACAACATCGAGTTCCTGCTCTCCGACCAGAGCAAAATCGCCGGATTGAAGGACGCCTGCAAACAGGCTGGCATCCCCATCGGCGGTACCGGCCACTCGGTGACCAGCATCGTCCACACCCAGGGCTGGGTCCATTGCCACACCCCGGCCATCGACGCCTCGGGCATCGTCAAGGCCGTCATGGACGACCTGTTCGAGTACTTCGGCAGCCATAAACTGCCGGCCCAGGTTAGGATCGCCCTGGCTTGCTGCCTCAATATGTGCGGCGCGGTGCATTGCTCCGACATCGCCATCCTGGGGATCCACCGCACGCCTCCCAAGGTGAACCACGAGAAACTGCGCCATCTGTGCGAAATTCCCACCACCATCGCGGCTTGCCCCACCGGCGCCATCCGGCCCCATCCGGACAAGTCCATTAAGAGCGTGGTGGTCAACGACGATCGCTGCATGTACTGCGGTAACTGCTACACCATGTGCCCGGCCATGCCGGTGTTCGACTCCGTCAAAGGCGGCGTGGCCCTCCTGGTCGGCGGCAAAGTGTCCAACTCCAAGACCCCGCCCATGTTCTCCAAGCTGGCGGTACCTTATCTGCCCAACAATCCGCCCCGCTGGCCGGAAGTTGTCCAGGCCATCCGCAAGATCCTCATCAAGTACGCCGAAGGCGCCAACAAGTGGGAGCGCGTGGGTGAATGGGTCAACCGGATCGGGTGGGAAAAGTTCTTTGAAGTATGCGAAATTCCCTTCACCTTCCAGCACATTGACGAATACCGGTGGGCGTATGACACCTATCGGACGTCGATGCATTTTAAATTCTAAGCAGGTGGGATAAATGGCACTATCTAAAGAAGAGTTGGTGGAATTTATCTTTCAAATGGTCGAAAAGGCCCAAGGCAAAAAACAGCTCAAGGCCATGGACATTCAGAAGGCCGTTCTCAAAGTGCACCCTGATCAGCCCAAGAACGATATCAAGTTCGCGATCAAGGATCTCATTGATGGCGGCCGCTGTGTCTATACCTACTTCGGCGGGAGCTTCATCGAAATTCCCCACGAAGAAGGAGCTGCCAAGCACTAATGCCTCAGTCCTGTCCCCGGCTGCTGCTGGCAGCTCTCCGGGGCGGGGCCGGCAAGACCACCTTGACGTTGGGACTTCTGGCCGCCTGGCGGGACCAGGGCCGTCGAGTCGTGCCCTTTAAAAAGGGACCCGACTATATCGACCCGGCCTGGCACCGCTTGGCGGCGGGATGCCCCAGCCACAATCTGGACCCCTTCCTCATGGAGGGGGACCAGATTCTGGCTTCGGTGGTCCGAAATGGCGCCCAGGCGGATGCCCTCCTCATCGAAGGCAACCGGGGCCTCTACGACGGCCTCGACGCCCAGGGTACTTACAGCACCGCGGAGTTGGCCAAGTTTCTGGCCACTCCGGTGGTGTTGGTGGTGAACTGCACCATGCGGACCCGCACCACCGCCGCGGTGGTGTTGGGCTGTCAGCACTTCGACCCCCAGGTGGCCATCCGGGGCGTCATCCTCAACCAGATCGCCCGACCCCGCCACGAAGCCATCATCCGCCAGGCCATCGAGACTTATTGCGGCATCCCGGTGCTGGGGGCCATTCCTCGCCTCAAGTGCGAAGTCTTTCCCGAGCGCCACATGGGATTGGTGCCCCCCCAGGAGCATACTACCGCCATCAAGGCCGTAACCACCGCCCGGGACCTGGCCCAGCGCTACCTGGACCTGGAGGGCCTCTGGCAGGTGGCGGCCCAGGCGCCGCCCTTACCGGAAGTCCCCATCACTCCGCCTATTTTTTGCGCCGACTGCCAACCTCCGGTCATCGGCGTCATCCGGGACTCCGCCTTCCAGTTTTATTATCCCGAGAATCTCGAGGCCCTGAGGGACGCCGGGGCCGCGGTCATGGAACTCAGCGCCCTGGATGATCCGGTGCTCCCGGCCCACCTGGACGCCCTCTATATCGGCGGCGGCTTCCCCGAAACCCACGCCCGGGCCCTGGCCCAGAATTTGAGCTTCCGTAATTCCGTCAAGGCCGCAGCCCAGGCCGGTTTGCCGATCTATGCCGAATGCGGCGGTCTCATGTATTTAGGCGAACATATCCAGGTGGGGAGCGACAAGTTTCCCATGGCGGGGGTCTTCCCCTATGACTTCGTCATGGGCAAAAAACCCCAGGGGCACGGCTACACCATCCTGGAAGTGGCCCGGGACAACCCCTACTTCGCCACCGGCACCGTGCTCAAGGGCCATGAATTTCACTATTCCCGGATAGTGCCCGATCCGGCCCCCGATGCCGCCATGGCTTTTAGGGTCACCCGGGGCTCCGGTATGGCCGGGCAGCGGGAAGGCCTCCTCTTCCAGAACGTCCTGGCGACTTACACTCACCTCCACGCCCTGGGTTGCCCCCAGTGGGCCAAGGCCCTGGTGCGCCGGGCTCGAGAGTACCACGGCGACGCCGACCTGGAAGAGAACCCCTCCTCCCCGGAGTACGAGACACCCGAACGAGTGCGCCTTTAGCCCGGGATCACCCTTTCCCTTTTCCTTCAATCCTGCCTACTCATGCCAGGTTGCGCTCAGACAGATAATTTATCTTGAATGGGGGAGCGTCCCTGCGTATCCGCCCTCGGGTCTCTTATAGCGTTTGCTAAAAGTATTTTCCGATGGCGGCATCATTCTAAATCCCCCCTAACCCCCCTTTATAAAAGGGGGGAACTGCAAGGAATTGCTGCTAAAGTCCCCCTTTGAAAAAGGGGGATTTAGGGGGATTTAAGAATCTCCAAGTGGAAAGAATTTATGGCAAACGCTATAACCCCTGAATTACGAACGGCATTCCAGGAGCCGGGACCCGTCCCTCCGCCCCGACAACTTTCCCCCTGTTTGCAGCCGGGGCCTTTTTTGATAACATAGTTTATGAGGATTAGTGGTGCGATCTTTCCAGGAGGTAACAGCTTATGGCTTGGCGAGTTGAAGTCGATACTGACAAATGTACCGGCGACGAAGAGTGCGTTAACGTCTGCCCGGTAGGCGTCTTCGAGATGCAGGACGAAAAAGCCGTGCCGGTAAACGAGGATGAGTGTCTCGGGTGCGAGAGCTGTATCGAGGTTTGCCCTTCAGGCGCGATCACGATAACCGAATTCTAAGCGCCCGGGGGCTGAAAACCAGACAAGGGGAGGCGGGACCCGGGTCCCCCTCCCCTTTTTATGCGCCTTGGCGCCTCTGCGCCTTGGCGTGAGAATTTATTTTTCAGTGCTCGCAGCTCATATCCTCGGCGCAGGATAGGCACTGCTTCAAGGGTTCCAGTTCCTCCGGGGTGGCCGGGCGCACCTCCATAACCTTCACTTCGTACCGCAGGTCATGGCCCGATAAGGGGTGGTTCATATCCAGAATCACGGCCTCGGCCGTGACTTCCTTGACGGTGAGCGGATATTCCGGCGGAAACGGCAGGTTGGCGGGGAGTACTTTCTGGCCCGGTTTGAGCTCCATGTCCGGGGGAAAGACCTTGTGGCTCCACTCCTGGACAAAATTGGGGTCGTAGTCCCCGAAGGCCTCGGCCGCGGGCACCACGAACTCCACGGCATCCTGCTCCCTGAGCCCGGTAAGGCGGCGCTCCAGCCCCGGCATGAGTTCCTTGCAGCCGGCTATAAAGGTGAGCACAGCCGGCGCCTCCGGGGTGCCCCGGAGTTGTTCGCCGGAATCCAGCCACAGGCGGTACTCCAGGGTAACATAGTTATCTTTGGCGATGACGGACATAGTGGTTTTACCTTTAACCTGATGATATAATCAAAAAATTATAACTGAATCATAATCTTTCCGTAACCCCATGGCCGCAAAATGATTCGCAAGGCGAAAATACACGAAGTCCCGGAAATCCGCCGCTTCCTGGGAAAATTTTCCCAGGATGGCGGACATCCTGCCCCGGACCCTGGCCGATCTCTACGGCCAGCTGCGGGATTACTACGTCTACCGGGAGGACGAGGGCCCCCTCCTGGGCATCGGCGCCCTGCACATCTGCTGGGCCGGCCTGGGGGAGATCCGGTCCGTGGCCGTGTTGCCGGCTCACCAGGGCCGGGGGATCGCCTCCCGTATCGTCGAGACCTGCCTGGCCGAGGCCCAGGCCATCGGATTAAGTGAGATTTTCCTCCTGACCATGACCCCGGAGTTTTTTCAGCGTTTCGGCTTCCGGCTCGTCTCCCGGGAGGAGCTGCTGCCCATTGTCTGGGCCGATTGCGTCAATTGCGTCAAATTTCCCGACTGTGACGAAGTCCCCATGCTCCTGGACCTGGGCGCCTCGCCCGGGACGCTGGATTTATCATAATTTATTGGTTAAATTAAACTAACAGAGGGTGGACTTGACCCAATTCCCCTGCCCCTATCTACAAGCGGAAGTAGAATTAAGCCAAGAACGCGAGGGGCATATTGCTGAAAGACATCCTGAACTGTTGGCCGAGCTTCGCCGCTTCATAGCAGAGACTCTGGCCGATCCGGACCAGGTGCGCCGCAGTTCCCGGTTCGTTAATGCCAGATTATTTTCCCGGTATTTTGAAAATCTTGGAGGCCAAAAACAGATAGTGGTAGTGGTAATTTCTCAACTTGCCCCTCTCCGTCATTGGATCATTACCTCCTATCTAACCCGAAGGCTGTCATCAGGAGAAATGGAATGGGCGCGAAATTAACTTTTAAATACGACCGGGAGTCGGATATCCTCTACATTGACAAGTGCCCCCCTTACCCGAAGCAGAACTCCGAAGAACTGGGGGATGACATTATAGCCCGTCTCAATCCTCTTACCGGCGAAGTGGAAAATCTTGAAGTCCTCTTTTTTACCACGCGCCTCTTGCGGGCCGATCTCTTTGAACTTCCGGTCACAGCAACTTTCCGTCTCATGGGCTAAGAATGAAAAGTTTTCTCATGCGGAAAAACCTGCTGCCCATTGTCTGGGCCGATTGCGTCAATTGCGTCAAATTTCCCGACTGTGACGAAGTCCCCATGCTCCTGGACCTGAACGCGGCGGACATCGGGGATTAACTTGACAGTCATGAGCCGGCGCCTTATTTTTTTAAAAGAAACCTCACCTTCGAGGCCGGGTTATGTGGCCGCCAGGCAAATGGACCCCGCGGCCGGCGTTAGGACAACCTTAAACCACGTCTTCATTTCTCCGTTGAAGCCTGGCTTTATCGGGGATTTTTATTGGCAGACACTCATATGATAGATATCTTCTTCAAAAAAATGTTCGGCAGTAAGAACGACCGGGACCTGAAGCGCATGGCGCCCCTGGTGGACCGCATCACCAACCTGGAACCGGAATACCGGGCCCTGTCCGACGCCCAGCTCCAGGCCAAAACCGCCCTGTTCAAGGAGCGCCTGGATGCGGGCGAGCCCCTGGATGACCTGTTGCCCGAGGCCTTTGCCACGGCCCGGGAAGCCTCCACGCGGGTGTTGGGGATGCGCCCCTTCGACGTCCAGCTCATCGGCGGCATCGTGCTGCACCAGGGCAAGATCGCCGAAATGAAGACCGGTGAAGGCAAAACCCTGGTGGCCACCATGCCCGCCTACCTCAACGCCCTCACCGGCCGCGGGGTGCACATCGTCACCGTCAACGATTACCTGGCCCGCCGGGACGCCCAATGGATGGGGCATCTACCGTTTCCTGGGGCTCACGGTGGACACCATCGTCCACGGCCTGGACGACAATGAGCGCCGCCAGGCCTACGCCGCTGACATCACCTATGGCACCAACAACGAGTTCGGGTTCGACTATCTCCGGGATAACATGAAGTTCTCCCTGGATGAATACGTCCAGCGGGACTTCCACTATGCCATCGTCGACGAAGTGGACTCCATCCTCATCGACGAGGCCCGGACGCCCCTGATCATTTCCGGCCCCGCCGAGGAATCCACCCAGCTCTACTACACCCTCGAACCAGGTGTCCAAGCAGCTGAAGAAGGATACAGGACTTCACCATCGACGAAAAGGCCCGGACGGTCATCATTACCGAGGAAGGCGTCACCCACGCCGAAAAGCTGGTCAATCTGCCAAATCTCTACGACCCCCGGAACATCGAGGTCCTGCACCACCTCAACGCCGCCTTGAAGGCCCACAACCTGTTCAAGCGGGACGTGGACTACATCGTCAAGGAGGGCGAGGTCCTCATCGTCGACGAATTCACCGGCCGTCTCATGCCCGGCCGGCGCTACTCCGACGGCCTGCACCAGGCCCTGGAGGCCAAGGAAGGGGTGAAGATTGAGAAGGAAAACCAGACCCTGGCCACCATCACCTTCCAGAACTTCTTCCGCATGTACGACAAACTGGCGGGTATGACCGGCACCGCCGACACCGAGGCCGAGGAATTCAAGAAGATCTACAACCTCGACGTCATGATCATCCCCACCCACAAAAAGATGATCCGCACGGACTTCCCCGACGCGATTTACCGGACCGAGGCGGAAAAGTACGCCGCCGTGGTGGCGGACATCACGGACTGCTACCAACGGGGCCGACCGGTCCTGGTGGGCACCACCTCCATTGAAAAGTCGGAGCACGTCAGCCGGTTGTTGAAAAAGGAAGGCATCAAACACGAAGTGCTCAATGCCAAGCAGCACGAAAAAGAGGCCCAGATCGTGGCCCACGCCGGGCAGATGGATATGGTGACCATCGCCACCAACATGGCCGGCCGCGGCACCGATATCGTCCTGGGCGAAGGGGTGGTGGAACGGGGCGGCCTGCACATCCTGGCCACCGAACGCCACGAGTCCCGCCGCATCGACAACCAGCTCCGGGGCCGCTCCGGCCGCCAGGGCGATCCCGGGACCTCCCGGTTCTATCTCTCCCTGGAGGACGACCTCCTGCGCATCTTCGGGTCCGACCGCATCAAGGGCCTCATGGGCCGCCTGGGCATGGATGACGGGGAACCCATCGAGCACCGCATGGTGTCCAACGCCATTGAGAAAGCCCAGAAACGCGTTGAAGGCCATAACTTTGACATCCGCAAACAACTCCTGGAATACGATGACGTCATGAACAAGCAGCGGGAGGTGATCTACTCCCAACGCCGCCAGATCCTGGGCGGCATAACCCTCGAAGACGACCTCCTGGACATGGCCGACGAACTGGCGGAGGACATCCTCGAAGAATATACCGCCAACAAACTGCCGGAGGAGTGGGACCTCAAGGCCCTGGGGGACGCCACCTACCGGCAGTTCGGCTTCCGGGTCTCCGAGGCCGACCTGGACGGCGACCTGAACACCGACGTCCACGACCTCTTCCTCGACCTGGTACAGCAGCGCTTCGCCGCCAAGCGCGACGAGGTCGGCCCCGAACTCTTTAAGGAACTGCAGCAGATGGTCATGCTCCAGATCGTGGACAACCACTGGAAAGAGCACCTCCTGTCCATGGACCATCTGAGGGATGGCATCGGGCTCCGGGGCTACGGCCAGGTGGATCCCTTGCGGGAATACCAGCGGGAAGGCTATGAAATGTTTATGGACCTGATCCACCGCATTAAGGCGGACTCGGTGGGCACTCTGTTCCACCTCCAGGTGAAGCCCCACCAGGAACCCCCGCCGGAGGCCAGGCCCAAAGCGACGCCCATGGTGTTCAGCCACGGCGACGGCGAGGCCCAGCCCAAACAGCGCCAGAAGAAAAAGGTGGGCCGCAACGACCCCTGCCCCTGCGGCAGCGGCAAGAAATATAAGAAGTGCTGCGGGAAGTAGCTTTTTGGGGGAGGAGGCCAGGGGCATAAGCCCCTGCCCCCTCCCCCAAACCCCCACCCCCAACCCGCATGCGTAAGGGCGTCCCGCCGGGTCGCCCTCTTCAAAGAAAAAATAGTGGCGCCGGCATCTTGCCTGGGCTCGTTTTTTTTGTCATTCTGAGCGTAGCGTGGAATCTCGTTTTTTATGCCTGAGGTTCTCCGCTGCGCGCTGCTCAGTCATAGGGCGGCCCGTGGCCGCCATTATTCGGCGCGAACGGCGCGCCCTAGGGGATTTATTCAGGAGGCAGGCCCATGATCATCCCGGGATTTACATTCGCCGCCACCGCCGCCGCCATCAAAAAGCCCGGCGTGTTGGACCTGGCCCTGATGGTGGCGGATACCCCCGCGGCCGCGGCCGGGGTATTTACGAAAAACCGGGTCAAGGCCGCGCCGGTGGTGATCACCCAGACCCGCCTCAGGGCCGGCACCGCCCAGGCCATCCTGGTGAATGCCGGCAACGCCAACGCCTGTAACGGCCCCCGGGGGTTGGAAGCCGCCCGGTCCACCAGCCGGGAGGCCGCCCGCTTGCTCAAGATCCCGGAGCGCCTGGTGCTGCCGTCGTCCACCGGGGTCATCGGCGCGCCTCTCCCCGGGGACCGCATTATCCAGGCCCTGCCCGGCTTGGTGGCCGGACTGAACCCTGACGGGTTGGGCGAGGCGGCCCGGGCCATCATGACCACCGACACCCGGCCCAAGGCCTCCCTGGTCAAGGGCAAGATTGACGGTAAGGAATTCACCCTGGCCGGCATCGCCAAAGGCTCGGGCATGATCCACCCGGATATGGCCACCCTCCTGGTGTTTATCTTCACCGACGCCGCGGCCGCGCCCCAGGTCCTGAAAACACTCTTGCGCCAAGCCCTGCCCCACAGCTTTAACCGGATCACGGTGGACGGCGACACCTCCACCAACGACACGATCCTCCTGTTGGCCAGCGGCCGGGCCGGAAATGCGGTCATCACCGGGTGCGGGAGCGCCGATGGCGGCTCTGGGGGCCGCGGTAAACCAGGTCATGGGCGAGTTGGCCCGGCAGGTGGTGGCCGACGGCGAAGGGGCCCGGCATGTCTACCGGATAGAGGTGTTGGGCGCGGCCAGCCCCACGGAGGCCAAAAATGCCGCCATGACCGTGGCTCTCTCGCCCCTGGTCAAGACCGCCATGGCGGGCGAAGACGTCAACTGGGGCCGGATCATGGCCGCCCTGGGTCGCGCCGGGGCCCGCTTCGACCCGGAGCGGGTAAATATCGCCTTCGGGCCCCATCCCGTGGTACAGAATGGCCGGGGGCTGGGCCCCAAGGCCGAAGCCGCGGCCCAGCAGGAGATCAAGTCCGGCGCCTTTACGGTGACCATCCATCTGAACCAGGGGGACTTTGCCGACTACTACGAGACCTGCGACCTCACCGAGGACTACATCCGCATCAACGCCGACTACCGGAGTTGATGGGGGGGATGGGCCAGCCCGCGAACATTGTATTGCCTGATTTTCTCAAAAGTTTTTGCTTATTTTTTCCACAGCTATGCGATCTTAGGTCAAACATTTTGAGGCGCTAACGGTTCGACTGCGGTATGATTTTGGTTGCTTCGGTAGAGGAGGACACGATGCCGGCGAAGCTGTTAATTCCCCTGGATGACTCGGAAGGCGCCATGCGGGCCGTAGAATATGTCTCCAACACTTTTGGTTATATACCTGGAGTGGAAATCATCTTGGTCCACATTCTGCCCGGGGTCCCCCCATCTCTCTGGGACGATGGCCACATCTTGAATGAAGCAGAGCACCAGCAGCGGGAGTCGCTCATTGCCGAGTGGGAAAAGCAACAGGAAGAACAATGGCGCATTATCTTTGCTGCGGCCCGGGATAAGCTGATTCAGGGCGGTGTTGCGGCAGAGGCCATCAGCACCAAATTTCAGCCCCAGTATAATGATATCGCCGAAGACATCCTCGATGAAGCCGATCGTGAGGGGTGTGCAACCATCGTCATAGGCCGCCGGGGTTTGACCGGGGCCACAAAATTTTTACTGGGGAGTGTTTCCAATAAGGTGGTCAACCATGCCAGGGGCCTAGCGGTCGTTATCGTTGACCATGCCCTGGAAAGTGAGTCGTCGGAATCTCGGTCCGACCGGATCGAAGCGCGGCGCACTTCGAAATCTAAAGCCAAAAGCCGAGCGGGATGCTGGGAAAGATTGATTTATTTCTCCAAATATTGGACCTGGTTCTAATGGGCAAAATCCCCTGGTTGACGCTGGCCGGAGTCTCTATCGGCCTACTCCTGGTCCATCTTGAAGAAAGATCTGGAGGCCCGTCGGGCCAAAGCCCATCATCATGAAGACCGAACCAAAACCAAGGGTGAAAATTCTCCCCGATTCACCGCCCTCCCACGGCGGCAACCTGTTGGACCAAATCTTAGGGCTCATTTTACCTCTATGAGCCCAACCCAGTATAAGGGGGACCGACGAGAATGACTTACACTCTGACGCTGGTACGGCACGGGCAGAGCACCTGGAATCTGGAGAACCGTTTCACCGGCTGGACTGACGTGGGCCTGACGCCCCAGGGGGAGGCCGAAGCCCTGGCGGGGGCGCAGTTCCTCCGGGACCGGGGCTTCAACTATGATGTCGCCTATACCTCGGTGCTCAAGCGGGCCATCAAGACCCTCTGGATTATCCAGGAAACCATGGAACTGGAGTGGATCCCGGTAATCCGCGCCTGGCAGCTCAATGAGCGGCATTACGGGGCCTTGCAGGGGCTCAATAAGGGCGAAACCGCGGCTAAGTACGGCGAGGAACAGGTCCATATCTGGCGCCGCAGTTACGGGGTGCGGCCCCCGGCCCTGGACCCGGACGACCCTCGCCATCCCCGGTTCGACCGGCGTTATGCCAACCTGGCCCCCAACGTCATCCCGGCCTGCGAATGCCTGGCCGACACCGTGGCCCGCATGCTGCCCTACTGGCACAGCGACATCGCCCCGGCCATCAAGGCCGGCCAAAAGGTGCTGGTGGTGGCCCACGGCAACAGCCTCCGGGCCCTGGTGAAGCATTTGGACCGGCTCTCCGATGACGCCATCGTCTCGGTGAATATCCCCACGGGCATCCCCCTGGTGTACGAATTGGATGCCGATCTGAACCAGATTAAGCATTACTATCTAGGGGACGAAGCAGAGATCAAAAAGGCCATGGACGCGGTGGCCGCCCAGGGCAAGGCCAAGTAGGCGCCGCGGTGCCGCCGGTGAGGCGGTGAGGCCGGGAATCGGCGAAGACCTCGTTTCCTCAGGGAAATGTGTGCTATCATTATTTCGGCTGCCCTAAACCCAACTGCCGGACCATCTCAGGTTACTATGGAACCCTATCGCCAGCGGCTCTATCAACATTATGCAGCGGCCGGGACCCTTGGCCCGGCCCCGGGGCCGGACCGGCTGGACTTCAGGGCGGCGCACCTTCAAAGGCTGATTCGTCAGTACTTTCCGCCTGATAAAGACGCGGCTATCCTCGACATCGGGTGCGGCCACGGCGCCATTCTCTCTTTTGCCCGCCAGGCGGGGTATCATAATACGGTGGGCATAGATTGGTCGGCGTCACAGGTGGCCGAAGCAGCCCGGCGGGGCATAACCGGCATCATTGAAGGAGACCTGCTGCAGGTTCTCGAATCGCTTGCGGCGGAATCACAAGATGTGGTCATCGCCTTTGACGTCATCGAGCATTTTACCAAGGATGAACTGCTCTCTTGCCTGGATCAGATCTGCCGGGTATTGAAAACCGGCGGCCAGCTGATCATCCACGCCCCCAATGGCGACTCCCCCTTTTGCGGTCATGTCCGTTACGGGGATTTTACCCACGAACTGGCCGTGACCCGGGAATCCCTGACCCAGTTGGGCCAGGCCTGCGGATTTTCCCGGATCGCCTGCTATGAGGACCAACCCGCGCCCCACGGCGTCAAAAGCGGCATCCGTTGGCTCTTATGGAAGGTGATCAGGGGGGTATTGAGGTTTTATATCGCCGTGGAAACCGGCGTTTTCGACCCCGGCATGATATTCAGCCAAAACCTGTTTTGCATCGCCACCAAGTAACCGTTGAACCTTTCCGGATTACCTTCCCCGGTTTGCGGGCGACTTGAGACCTCTGTGAATAGCTATTTTGTCATCCTGAGCGCCGCGCAAGATCTCTCATTTGCTGGTAGTTATCGCGTTTGCCATAAATTCTTTCCACTTGGAGATTCTTAAATCCCCCTAAACCCCCTTTTTCAAAGGGGGACTTTAGCAGCAATTCTTTTTAGTTCCCCCCTTTTCTCAAGGGGGGTTTGGGGGGATTTAGAATGATGCCACCATCGGAAAATACTTTTGGCAAACGATAGAGGAGATGCTTCGCTCGCGCCGCTTCCTCAGAATGACCGTTGAGGGGACTTTCCCGGAGGTCTCAACCCGGTATCAGTCATTCTCTACCGGCACCAGGTCCCGACCCACCATGATGCGGTCCCGGCCCCGGCCTTTGCTGCCGAACATGGCCCGGTCCGCGATGAGCAACAGTTCCTCCCGGTCCCTGGCGTCTTCCGGCAGAGAGGCGATGCCGTAGCTGGCCGTGACCTTGACCTCCAGCCCCTCATCTGTTAGGAAGGTGGTCTGATTGAGGCTCAGGCGCAGGCGGCGGGTGACTTCCAGTGCCCCTGACGGGGAACGCCGGGGCATCAGGATGATGAATTCATCGCCGCCGTAACGCACCAGGCTGTCGTCCGGCCCCAGCGCCCCATGAATCACCCGGGCTACCTGGCCCAGGACCTTGCTGCCCCTGAGGTGCCCGTAGCTGTCCACCACCGTCTTGAAGTTGTCCAGGTCCAGGAAAACCACGGAAAAATGTCCCCCCTGGTCAAGGACCTGGGGGATGAGGCGGTCCAGTTCGTGGATGAGATACCGCGTATTGTAGTACCCCGTCACTTCGTCGATAAAGGTGCGGGCCTCGAGCCTCTGTAAATTGTGGACGTTATCCACCGCAATGGCCACGTAGTCCGCCAGAATGGTCAGGTGGGGCAGGTATTTTTCCCGGAAGAATCTCTCTTCCGTCACGTTGACCACCTCAAACACCCCGATGACTTCTCCCCGAACGATCAAGGGCAGGGCGATGATGGACCGGGTGTCGAAGCCCGTTTGGGTATCCACCCGGCCGGCAAAACGCGGGTCCTGGTCCACGTCGGGGATAAAGATCGGCTGTCCCGTTTGCGCCACGGTCCCGGCGATCCCCTCCCCGGGCTTCAGGCGGATATCCTTCACCGTCTCCGGAGCCAGTCCCACGATCACGGCGAAATACAGGTCTCCGGTTTGGGGATCGATCAGCAGCAGGGACCAGTTCTCCGCGGGGATGATTGCCTTGATGCGCTCCAGGATGGCGCTGAGGAGCGTCTCCATGTCATAGGCGCTCACCAGGGCCTTGGAGAACTCGATGGTGGCCAGCAGGCGGTCCACCTGGCCAGTTTCCCCGGGATTATAGAAGGGGTCGTTTGGGGGGTCCGTAACCATGGTTCTTACCTGGGGATTTTATGGGCCGGGGGGCGACATTGCAAGGATTTTATACCGGCATCAGGGGCCCCGGCGCATCACGCGGCGCCCGGGCGCCGGGCTCCCGGGACGGCGCCTCTTGCTCCGGGAAAAGGGGACGCGGCACTTTCCAACCGGAGGGAGGCTTTCCGCCAAGGCCGGCGGTTGACATCCCCTCGCACATGAGTAGAATTACCCTTAATCTATGCAAAAGGAGGCAGTCATGGCCCATAAAGTAGTAATCGCCCTGGATAGTTCGGAAGGGGCCTGGCGCGCGGTTGAATACGTGGCCGAAGCCTTCGGTCACACCCCGGGGGTGCAGGTCACGCTGCTCCATATCTTGTCGGGCCTGCCGCCGGCTTTCTGGGACGACGGTCACATCCTGGAAGAAAAAGAACAAGAATCCCGGCAGCGGCTGGTGGCCACCTGGCAGAAAGAACAGGAGAAGAAGTGGCAGGGCCTGGTGAAAAAAGCCCACGAGCGCTTAACCAAGGCCGGGGTACCCAAAGAAGCGGTGGTCAATAACTTCAAGCCGAAAGATTACGACGTGGCGGAAGATATCCTCAACATCGCCGGGGACGGAAACTTCGACACCATCGTCATGGGCCGCCGCGGCCTCGGCCTGGGCAAGGCCCTCCTGATAGGCAGCGTGACCCACAAGGTGGTTCAGAACGCCAAAGGCTGCGCCGTCATCATCGTGGAGTAGGCAGCCGGAGTTTATCAGCTCAGTGAGGCATCACCCCTAACCAAGATGTACCGTGAAGGTAAAATTCGGGAGGGCGCCCCTGCCCTCCCTGCTGACGTTCACCCCGAACCTCAAGCCTCCCCCGTCCAGTCACGTCCTTCCCTCTCTTGCCTTTTAGCTGAGAATGCTTATGTTGTGTCCAACCGGCGGGCCGCGCCGGTCCCAGTCCCGATAACAGGAGGGAATTTCTATGGCCCCGAATATTGGCTGGCTGGATGACCTGGCCAAGGCCAAGGACCAGGCTCGACAGACGAAAAAGCCCATTCTCCTGGACTTTTTCAATCCCCAGTGAATCGGCTGCCAACAGATGGGTGCGGTTACGTACCCCAACGACAAGGTCGTCAAGTTCGTGGATTATAACTTTGTCCCGGTTCAGATCGAGAACTCGAACACCGCGCTGATGAGCCGGTTCAAGGTTACCTGGACGCCCGCCATCTTCGTCCTGGATGCCGACGGCAATGAGATCCACCAGGTGGTGGGATTTCTGGCCCCCGAGGAATTCATCCCCACGTTCATGGTGGCCAAGGGCAAATGGCACTTCAACGCCGAGCAGCATCCCGAGGCCCAGGGCCTGTTCGAAGAGGCCCTGCGGGAATATCCCAACAGCGATGCGGCGGCGGAGGCTGTCTTCTTTATGGGGGTTTCCCGCTATAAAATGACCCACGACCCCAAACCCCTGCGGGAAGCCTACGAAACCCTGACGGCCAAATTCCCCGGCAGCGAGTGGACCAAAAAGGCGGCCCCGTATCGCCTTATTCCCCAATAAATTGAATATAGCCTGAATTGAGGTCAGGATGAGAAACCCTCTACCCTAAAGTGAAATCGGAGGCCACGGCATGGAAGTGAAGGTCGGTGCAGGCATCCTGGAGCTGGTGGAAGGCGATATCACCCGGCAGGACACCGAGGCCATCGTCAACGCCGCCAATGCCGCCCTGCGCCCCGGCGGCGGGGTGGACGGCGCCATCCACCGGGCCGGCGGCCCGGCCATCGAGGCGGAATGCCGAAGGCATGGGGGATGTCCCACGGGTGAGGCCAGGATCACCACCGGCGGCAACCTCAAGGCCAGGTACGTGATCCACACCGTGGGCCCGGTCTACCGGGACGGCCACCACCGGGAGCCGGAGCTCCTGGCCTCGTGCTACCGGGAGAGTCTGAAGCTGGCCTCGGCCCAGGGCATAAAATCCCTGGCCTTTCCGTCCATTTCCACCGGCGTTTACGGCTACCCCCTGGCGGACGCGGCCCGGGTCGCCCTGAAGACCGTCACCGACTACCTGGCCCACCACCCGGAGATCGAACGGGTCCGTTTGGTGCTGTTCGGGCGGGCCGCTTACGAGGTTTATGAGCAGGCCCTGCAGGAGCTATAAGCCAGGAGAAAAGTCCCCACCGGCGCGGGCCATAAAAAAAGCCCCGCCGATGCCGGCGGGGCCTGGTGGAGCAGTAGGGTTAGTTGGCTTCCGGGGACTCGATCCGTCCTTCCAGCTCGCCGATATAATTTTCCAAGAATTCCTCGATGAGATATTCCCGCCCCATTTTTTTGTCGCCACGGGGGAAGACTTCCACCGGAGCCCGGTCGCCCTTCTTGACATAGCAGCACAGGGCCGGGATGGTTTTGCCGAAGTATTCTTTATAATCGGAACCCCGAACCTCGCCGAACACGGGGCGCTTATCGGACGCGGGGCCGCTGGAGGCCTTGTGATACTGCTTGAAAGGATCGGCAATATCCGCCATATCAATGGCCACGGTCTCCACGCCTTTGGCTTCCAGGCTTTTCAGCAAATTAAGCACGTTGGCATTATCGCACTTATATTTATCGACCGGTTTGTGTTTAGTGCTGTAATAAAATTCTATAAAACCTAATCTCGCCATGTTTTTGCCTCCTCCCTATTTTGAACGAATTATTTGTGCACATTTTCACTTTGCCTCCTCCTAAATACCATCTATCCACAAAATATGTCAAGATTTTTCTAGGTGATCGTTTCCCGGCGACCATTTTAATTGCCCTGCCGGCTCCCCTGGACCTGGGCCGGAAACCTCCGGTCGGATTTCTCTGGAATGAGGGCGCCAAACCATGATATGGAGGCTTAACCAGGTACCGGGGCGAACGGCCCGGGGTAAAGGGAGGTTAAAGGTGCAGGAACTTTGGTCCGGTTTGCCGGAATGGCTGCCGCTGCCCGCCGGCCGATTGATCCCGGCGATCATTCAGGACGCCGCGAGCGGCATGGTGTTGATGCTGGTGGAACTGAATCAAGAGGCGCTGGCGCTCATCGCCGCCACGGGCCGGGTCCACTACTACCACCCGGCCAAACGCAAGGTGGTGGCCAAGGGAGAGGCCTCGGGACACTTTCAGGACGTGGTCGAGATCCGCCTGTCTTGCGGGGGGGACCAGGTTATCCTCAAGGTCAGGCCCGCAGGCGGCGCCTGCGAACTGGGATATGCGTCCTGCTTTTTCCGGCGTCTGGGCGAAGGCGGCTGGGAGATTGCCGACCCCAAGGTCTTCGACCCGGACGAAGTCTACCCGGAAATCGCTTTTTCGCACTGAGCGCAAATGGTCGGCGCGGGTTTTATAACCATTGCCAAAAGAGGCTCTTACAAAACTCCTCATTGACCACAATTGTCATTCTGAGCTCAGCGAATAATCTCGCATTTTCAGGAGGTTGAGATCCTCGTCGCTTCTTTCAGGATGACAGAAAAACAGTTTTGCAAGAGGCTCAAAAGTTTTTTCCGTTAAGGGAAACCTTATAATCCCCCCTGCCCCCCTTGAAAAAAGGAGGGGAACTACCAGGAATTTCAGTTAAAGTCCCCCTTTGAAAAAGGGGGATTCAGGGGGATTTAAGAACCTCAAAACGGAAGGAATTATGGCAAACGCGATAAATGCTGAGATTTAGGATTATTGCTGATAGGTATTGTAATATCAATATGATAACTCTTCTGGGGCTATCAAACAGATAAGGGCGACCCGGCGGGTCGCCCTTATGTTTTTTCACTTATGGGATTGGGGATGGGGGTTTGGGGGCAGGAGTAAGGACCACCTACGAAAAGCCCTTAGCCCCTTCTCCCAAAATCCATGCTCCTCATTTCCTACAGCTTCACCAGGCCGGCGGCCAGTTTGGCGGCCATGACGGTGTTTTTCATGAGCATGGTGATGGTCATGGGGCCCACACCGCCGGGCACCGGGGTGATGAAGGAGGCCTTCTCGGAGACCGCGGCGAAGTCCACGTCGCCGGCCAGTTTGGCCTTGCCGGATTCGGTCATGCCGATGCGGTTGACGCCCACGTCGATGACACAGACGCCTTCTTTGACCCAGTCGGCCTGGATGTAATTGGGCACGCCCGCGGCGACGATGAGGATGTCGGCCCGGCGGCAGTGCTCGATCATCTTGTCCTTGGGGGTGCCGGTGTGGACGCAGGTGACGGTGGCGTTGGCGCCAAGCCGTTTCTGGATCATGATGGCCACCATGGGTTTGCCCACGATGTTGGAGCGGCCCACCACCACCACTTCCTTACCCTTGGGATCGCCGTAGGCCCGATAGATGAGCTCCTGGCAGCCCGCCGGGGTGCAGGGCAGGAAGGCGTAGTTGCCGATGAGGATGCGGCCGACGTTCACCGGATGGAAGGCGTCCACGTCCTTGTTGGGGTCAATGGCGTAAAGGATCTTGTTGGAGTCGATGTGCTTAGGCACGGGCAACTGCACCAGGATGCCGTGAATCTTGGGATCTTTGTTGTACTTGTCCAGGAGAGCCAGCAGGGCCGCTTCGGTGATATCCGGTTCCTGGTTGTCCTGGATGGAATAGAAGCCCAACTCGTGGGAGGTCTTCTGTTTGGCGGTGACGTAGCTGACGGAGCCGGGGTCTTGGCCCACCAGGATGGTGACCAGGCCCGGGGTTAAATTGTGTTTGGCCTTGAGTTCCTCGACCTCTTTCTTCAATTCGGCGCGTATCTGGGCGGCCACTTCGGCCCCTTTGATCAATTTTGCAGCCATGTATCTGGCCTCCTTTACTTGTGATTTTTTTCATTAATACCACTATTTATGCACCAGCGTCAATCTAAAAATTCACCCGGCGCCAAGGGAAAACTAGGCTCGGGAACCCTTTGCTTTTTTTAAAGATGAGATATACTTAATATTTTATATCATAATGGAGTTCAGGCGTGCCTATCATTGTACAAAAATATGGCGGTACCTCGGTGGCCAACCCCGACCGTATCGCCAATGTGGCCAACCGCGTGGTCAAAGGCTGGCAGGACGGCAACAAGATGGTGGTGGTGCTCTCCGCCATGGCCGGGGAGACCGACCGTCTCATCCACCTGGCCCAGGAACTATCTGAGGACCCGGACCCCCGGGAGCTCGACGTGCTCCTGGCTACCGGGGAGCAGGTGACCGTGTCCCTGTTTTCCATGTTTCTCCGGTCCCAGGGCGTACCCGCAACTTCGCTCTTGAGCCACCAGGCCCGGATCTATACCGACCGCGCCTACGGCCGGGCCCGGATCATCGGCATCGATACCGCCCGCATCCGGGAAGAATTGAAGAAGGGGCGGATTGTCACCGTGGCCGGCTTCCAGGGCGTGGACGAAGTGGGCAACATTACCACCCTGGGCCGGGGCGGGTCCGACACCACTGCGGTGGCCGTGGCCGCCTCCTTAAAAGCCGACCTGTGCGAAATCTACACTGACGTGGACGGGGTCTACACCACCGATCCCCGCGTCTATCCCAAGGCCAGGAAGCTCGACCGCATCTCCTATGACGAAATGCTGGAGTTGGCTTCCATGGGGGCCAAGGTCCTGGAAATCCGCTCCGTGGGTTTTGCCCGGCGTTATGGCGTACCCCTGGTGGTGCGCAGCAGTTTTTCCGAAGAACCGGGCACCCTGGTGACCGTGGAGGATAAAGACATGGAAATTGTGCCGGTATCCGGTGTGGCTCTGAGCCGCAACGATGCCCGGGTCACCATCACCCGGGTCCCCGACCGCCCCGGAGTGGCGTTGCACCTGTTCCAGCCGGTGGCTGCTGCCAACATCGTGGTGGATATGATCATCCAGAACACCAGCATCGAGGGCCACACTGACCTCACCTTTACCGTGCCCAAGGGCGACTTGAAAAAGACCCTGGCAATTGTCAATCCGGTGGCTACGGATATCGGGGCTGGGAGCGTGTTGAGCGAGGAGAACATCGCCAAGGTCTCCATCGTGGGCGTGGGGATGAAAAACAACGCCGGGGTGGCGGCCCGCATGTTCGAAGCCATGGCCGCGGAAAACATTAACATCCTGATGATCAGCACTTCGGAGATCAAGATTTCCTGCGTCATCGAAGATAAATACGGCGAATTGGCCGTGCGGGTCCTCCACGACGCCTTCGGCCTGGAGCTCCCTCCGCCGAAGAAGCAGTAAGCATCTCCTTAAACCTTCCCACCTTTTCTCCAGGGGGGTCAGGGGGGATTAATCAGCGCCTGCTAATCCCCCGACATCCCCCCTTATAAAAGAGGGACTTTAGGCAGCCAATACGAGGTACGCCATGCGCCAGGTGAAAATCTATGACACCACCTTAAGAGACGGCACCCAGGCCGAGGACTTCAACCTGTCCCTGGCCGACAAAATTCGCATCGCCCAAAAACTGGCGTATCTGGGCATTCATTACATCGAAGGCGGCTGGCCCGGCTCCAACCCCAAGGATAAGGATTTTTTCAGCGAAATTCGGAACTACGAGTTGGGCGTCAGCCGCATCGCCGCCTTCGGCAGCACCCATCACAAGGACCGGCCGCCGGAAGTCCGACCCCGACTTGCAGGAACTCCTCATCAGCCTGGCGCCGGTGGTGACCATCTTCGGCAAGTCGTCCCTGTTCCAGGTCAAGGAGATCCTCCAAACCACCCCGGAGCGCAACCTGGAGCTCATCACCGGCTCCCTGGCCTATCTCAAGCCCCGGGTGGAAGAGCTGTTTTACGACGCCGAGCACTTCTTCGACGCCTTCAAGGAAGACCGGGACTACGCCCTGAAGACCCTGGACGCGGCCCTGACCGGGGGGGCGCAGATACCTGGTGCTGTGCGACACCAACGGCGGCACCCTGACTTCCGAACTGATCGAGATCATCAAGGCGGTGCAAGAAAAGATTCCCCAAGGCCTCCCTGGGAATCCACGCCCACAACGATTCGGAGCTGGCCGTGGCCAACTCCATCGCCGCGGTGGAACTGGGGTGCAGCCAGGTCCAGGGGACCATCAACGGCGTGGGCGAGCGCTGCGGCAACGCCAACCTCTGCTCCATCATCCCCAACCTCCAGTTGAAGATGGGGCTGGCCTGCCTCGACCCGGAAAAGCTTGAAGCGCCTCACCGAGGTCTCCCGGTTCGTCTATGAAGCCGCCAACGCGCGTCCCAACCGCTATCAGCCTTACGTGGGCAAGAGCGCCTTCGCCCACAAAGGCGGCATCCACGCCGCCGCGGTGAAGCGCAACCCCAAGGCCTATGAGCACATCGACCCGGCCCTGGTGGGCAACGCCCGGGTCATCCCGGTCTCCGACCTGTCGGGCCGGGGCAACATCCTCATGAAGGCCCAGGAGTTGGGGCTGGAGCTGGGGACCCACGATGCCGCGGTGCGCCAGGCCATGGAAAAGCTGAAGCAGCTTCTCGGCCTGGAGGCCCAGGGGCTGGAGCTGCCGCCCTTCGACAGCAACGTCAAGACCGTCCTGGACAAGGTCAAGGAGCTGGAGGCCCAGGGGTTCCAGTTCGAAGACGCCGAGGCCTCCCTGGAACTGCTCCTGCGGGCGGCCTTGGGCCAGTACAAGGAATACTTCCAGCTTCAGGCCTACCGGATCATCGACCAGAAGGTGGGCGGGCCGGATTCGCCGCTGCCCGAAGCCACCCTCCGGGTGCGGGTGGGGCCCCATGAAGTGCACACCGCCGCCTTCGGCAACGGCCCGGTGGACGCCCTGAATAACGCCCTGCTCAAGGCCCTGGTGCGGTTCTACCCCCGGCTGACGGAAATCATCCTGGAAGACTACAAGGTCAGGGTGCTCCCCGGCATGCGGGGCACCGGCGCCATGGTCCGGGTCCTGATCACCTGCCGGGACGGCCACGCAGTGGTGGAACACGGTGGGTGTGGCCACCGACATCATCGACGCCTCCTGGCAGGCGATGGTGGATTCCATCACCTATAAACTGTTTCGGGATGAGCAAGGGGCAAGATAAAACCGGGGTGGAAAGGCGGATAAATTAGGGGTAAAAAGGGGAAGAGGGCAAAAGGCGAACCGGGAAAGAAACCTGTCGATTCCATCATCTTCGCTTTAACTAATCATCATTTTTCACCCCGCCAGGAGAAAACGCCATGAGGGATGCGGCCCGTTTCTTTTCCCCCCTTTTCGCCTTTTCGCCTTTTGCCCTTTTCCCCCTTCCCATTCGCCCCTCTCATGATGCGTCTGCCCTATTTCAGCCGCTCCCAATTGGGCGTCATCCTGCTCCTGGGAGCCGCGCTGCTGGGCTTGTACGCCTGGCGGGCCCATTTGCTCTTCTCCCCCTCCCCTCCCCCGCCCGGGACCCTGACCCTGGCCTTCGTGGAGGTCACCGGGAAGGTGGAGCATCCCGGGGTCTACTCCTTCCCGAAGCCGCCCACCCTGAAGGAGGTCTGGACGAAGGCCGGGGCCGTCGGCACTCCCCCCGACCCGGACAAGAAAATCGCCTCCGGCAGCCGGGTGGAGGTGACGCCGGAGGGCGGCTACCGCGTCGCGGCCATGTCCGGGGCGCAGCTCGTAACCCTGGGGCTGCCCCTCGACCTCAACCGGGTCACCGCCGCGGACCTGGCGGCCGTCCCCGGCCTCGGCCCGGCCCTGGCCCAGCGGATTGTCGATTACCGCCAGGCCCACGGGCCGTTTAAGCAGATCGAGGACTTGAGTGAGATCCCCGGCATCGGTCCTCAGACTCTGCCAAGGCTTAAACCCTATCTGGGGCTGGGAGGCCCCGAGGCCATTGCTCCCCCTGACTGGGAGGCGGCCATGACCGCCGGCAAGTCCGGCTCCGGGACAAACCTGGAAAGCCGGGAAGGACGGCTGCCGGGGAGCAAAATCGGCCTCCAGCCCAAGGCTCCGGGCCGCGTCATTGATCCCAACCGGGCTTCCCAGGCAGACCTGGAAACCCTGCCGGGTATCGGTCCGGTCCTGGCCCGAAGGATCATCGACTACCGCCGGGTCCACGGCCCCTATAAAAAAATCGCCGACTTGAGAAAAGTCTCCGGCATCGGCCGGAAGAAATTGGAGAAAATTAAACCTTATCTGACTATTGGAGCGAAACGGGAAACCGCCGATGGACACCGATAAACGCCGATGAAAGACATATCTGCGTACATCGGCGTTTATCGGCGGTTTATTGATTCACCATGCTGATCTTAGGAATCGAAACCTCCTGTGATGAAACCGCCGCCGCGGTGGTGGCCGACGGCCGCGTCGTCTTGTCCTCGGTGGTGGCCACCCAGTTCGAGTTGCACGCCCAATACGGCGGGCGTGGTGCCGGAGATCGCCGCCCGGCGGCATCTGGAAAACATCCTGCCGGTGATCCAGGGGGCCTTGGATCAGGCCGGGATCGGCCTCCACGACCTGGACGGCCTGGCCGTAACCCAGAGTCCCGGCCTCGTCGGCGCCCTGATCATCGGCATGGCCGCAGCCAAGGTCTTGTCGTACACCTTAGGGAAACCCCTGGCGGGAGTGCACCATTTGCAGGCCCACATCATGGCGGCATTTCTGGCGGAGACCGTGCCGGCGTTCCCCTTCGTGGCCCTGGTGGTCTCCGGCGGCCACACCAATCTCTACCGGGTGGACGGTTTCCGGGAGATGACCCTGTTGGGGCGCAGCCGGGACGACGCCGCGGGGGAGGCCTTCGACAAGGTGGCCAAGCTCATGGACCTGGGCTATCCCGGCGGGGTCCGCATCGAGGCCCTGGCCCGGGACGGCAATGCCTCGACCTACCGGCTTCCCCGGCCCCGGGTCCACGGGGAGCCCCTCACCTTTTCGTTTTCCGGCCTCAAGACCGCGGTCTGGCACCAACTGAAGCAACATCCGGAAATTCTTACCGATGCCGGGGCCAGCCATGACCTGGCCGCGGGTTTCCAGGCCGCGGTGGTGGACAGTCTCACCAGCCGGGCCTGGCTGGCGCTCACGCAGGAGGGCTGCTCCCGCCTGGTGGTCTGCGGCGGGGTGGCGGCCAACGGCCGCCTGCGCCAGGTTCTGCAAGAGCACGCCCGGAGCGCCGGGCTCGAACTCTTCCTGCCTGCCCCGGCGCTCTGCACCGACAACGCCGCCATGGTGGCCGCCCTGGGCTACCGGCTGCTCATGGCCGGCGAGCGCCTGGACCTAGATGGCGACGTTTTTTCCCGGGGGTAAGGGCCACCCGGAAGACGCCGCCGGCTATCACCTCCGGGACCCCGGCATCGTTATGCCTGCCGCTCCTTCCCGAAAAAAATAACCAAAATGATAGAAACCATCGGGGTATTGTAATAAGATAAAAAGAATTTTCCGGAGACGTCGGGGCAAGTCGGTTGTGATAACCCCTCCGCCCCCTATTGAGGTGAGCTTGGGCGAACAACTATCGGGTGAACCGTCGGCCCTTTTGACGGACCTTTACCAGCTGACCATGGCGGCCTGCTATTTCGACCAGGATATGCGGGCAGAGGCCACCTTCAGCCTGTTCATCCGCAAGTTTCCGGCCCAGCGTAGCTACTTTGTGGCTGCGGGGCTCCCCGAGGTCTTGCGGTACCTGGAAGACCCTGCATTTCACCGACGACGACCTGGCTTATCTCGCCTCCACCGGCCTCTTTCCGGCGCCCTTCCTGGACTTTCTGAAAGGCCTGCGCTTTACCGGTAAGGTCCGGGCCCTGCCGGAGGGCAGCATCTTTTTCGAAGCTGAGCCCATCCTGGAAGTGACCGCGCCCATCATCGAGGCCCAACTGGTAGAGACGTTCATCATCAACGCCGTCAGCCTCCAGACCATGATCGCCACCAAGGCCTCCCGGTCGGTCCAGGTGGCCTCCGGGCGCCCCCTGGTGGATTTTTCCTTGCGGCGCACCCAGGGCCGCGACGCCGGTCTCAAAGTGGCCCGGGCCAGTTATCTGGCGGGATTTTTGGGCACCAGCAACGTCCTGGCGGGGAAACTCTACGGCATTCCCATCTTCGGGACCATGGCCCACTCCTACATCACCAGTTTCCCCCAGGAAATTGACGCCTTCCGGGTGTTCGCCCGGGTCTTCCCCACCAGCGCCACCCTGCTGATCGACACCTATGACAATGTCTCCGGGGCCCGGCACGCGGTGACGGTGGCCCAAGAGATGGAGGCCCGGGGCCAGCGCCTTGACTTCGTGCGCCTGGACAGCGGCGACATGGCGGCCATCAGCCAGGAAGTGCGCCGAATTCTGGATGACCATGGCTTAGACTACGTGCGCATCCTGGCCAGCGGCAGTTTCGACGAGGACAAAATCGCCCGGGTACTGGCCGACGGGGCCCGGATCGACGCCTTTGCCGTGGGCACCAAAATGGGGGTCTCGGCGGACGCCCCGTACTTTGACATCGCCTATAAACTGGTGCGCTACGCCGACCAGCCGCTCATGAAGCTGTCCACCGACAAAGCCACCCTGGTGGACGAAAAGCAGGTATGGCGCTGGTTCGACGCTCAGGGCGCCATGGCCCGGGATACCATCGCCTTGAGCCGGGAGGCCATCCCGGGGGGCACGCCGCTGCTCCAGCCGGTAATGGCGAACGGCCGGATCACCCGGCCTCTGCCCACGCTGGCGGAGGGCCGGGAATATTTTCGGGACCAGTTTGCCTGTCTTCCCGAAGCGCACAAGGTCCTCCAGGACCCCACCCCCTACCCGGTGAGTTTGAGTCCCGGGCTGACCGAGTTACAATCCCAGGTGGCCCAGCAGATCCGGCGCCGGGAATTAGGAGAAAGCGCAATTCATGGGACTGACTGAAGCCCTCTGTTATTATAATACGCTGCTGATCAGTCAATGCAGCTATGTGGGCGTCTTCCTGTTGATGGCCCTGGAAAGCATGGTTGCTCCCATTCCCAGCGAACTGGTCATGCCTTTTGCCGGCTTTCTGATCTTCACGGGGGAATTCGCCGTGGCGCCGGTGATCGTGGCCAGCACTCTGGGCTCTATCCTGGGCTCGCTCCTGTCCTACGGCATGGGGATGCTGGGGAAACCGGTGGTGCTGCGCTATGGCCGCTATCTGCTGCTCAATCCGCACCACCTGGAGTGGACCGAAAAATTCTTTGACCGCCACGGCGGCAAGACCATTTTCATTTCCCGGTTTATCCCGGTGGTGCGCCACCTCATTTCCATTCCCGCGGGTCTGGCCCGGATGCCCCTCATCCCCTTTCTCCTCTATACCGCGGTGGGGGCCACCCTGTGGAACGGCTTTCTCACGTACCTGGGCTTCCGGCTCCGGCAAAATTGGCCGATTATTCAGCAATACACGCACATTTTGGACTATTTTGTAGTGGCCGGCTTGATCGGCGCCGTGGTTTACCTGGTCTGGAAGATCAAATATGCACGGAAACCGGCATGAGCAGTGAAGCTGAGGCGGCAGTGAGAGTAGTCGACCCGATACGAGGTTACGAAAATCAGCGCAAGTAACCATCCGCGCAGATCGGTAATACAAAAAGTCCCCCTTTGAAAAAGGGGGATTTAGGGGAATTTCCAAATGGTTATAAAAAATCCCCCCTGCTCCCCTTGAGAAAAGGGGATAAAAACCAGCACATCATGGCATATAAATTGGGAAACATACCTCTGGTTGGCCCCGGGGCCCCGAATAACGGGGACTCACCCGCGGCTGCCATCATCAACCCGACCCGGGAACCCTGGGATGACCCGGTAACGGACCGGGTGATTCTCACCTTCACCCTGCCCGACTACCGTTATCTCTGCCGCCTGGCTCAACCGCAGGATGCGCCGCGCTATATTTATAACTGCGCCCTGAGGGAGGGACGCTGGGATGACCAGCCCATCACGCTCACGGCCCCGGCCCTGGGAGCGCCTTACGCGGTCATGCTCCTGGAAAAGCTCATGGTCCTGGGGGCCCGCATGGTTCTGGCCCTGGGTTGGTGCGGCTCCCTCCAACCCGGGCTCTCCATCGGCGACCTGGTGCTCCCCAGCACCACGGTAAGCACCGAGGGCACCTCCCGCCACTACCCCCTCAACGGGGCCCCTCCGGACCCGGACCCGGAGCTGTATAAACTCCTGCGGGGCCTGCTGTCGAGCTCGGACCACCCCTGGCAGGAAGGTCCGGTCTGGTCCACCGACGGCTTTTACCGGGAAACGGTGCCCCAGGTGGCGGCCTACCAGGCCCAGGGAGTCTTGGGGGTTGACATGGAAATGGCGGCCCTGTTCACCGTGGGCCGGTTCCGGCAGGTGCCGGTGGCCGGTTTGCTGGTGGTTTCGGACGAATTGGCCTCCCTGCAATGGAACCCGGGCTACCGCTCGGAGCGCTTTCGCCGGGCCCGGGATCAGGCTGCCCGTCTGGTTCTGGCCACGGCGGCCCAGTGGGATGGCGGCCATGTTTAAAGGCTCTCTCCTGGCCATGGACGTGGGCGGCGGCACCCAGGATATCTTTATCTGGGAGCCGGGCCAGACCGTGGAAAACGGCGTCAAGCTGGTCCTGCCGGCTCCCACCCAGGTCCTGGCCCGGCGGCTGCGGCGCCTCACCGCCCAGGGGATGCCCATATTCTTGACGGGCCGGGTCATGGGCGGCGGCGCCGTGACCCAGGCGGTCCGCCGCCATCTGGGCCAGGGACTGCCGGTCTATGCCACGCCCCAGGCGGCCTTCACTTTCAGCGACCGCCTCGAGGCGGTGCAAGGCTGGGGGATGATCCTCACCGAGTCCCCGCCCCCGGGGGTCGCGACCCTGACCCTGGGGGACGTGGAGGTGGAAGACTGGCGCCTGGTGCTTGAGGCCTTCGAGGTCCCTTTTCCCAGCCATTTTGCCGTGGCGGTCCAGGACCACGGGTTTCACCCCCAGGGCAGCAACCGCCGTTTCCGCTTCCAGGGCTGGGAAAATTTTCTGGAGCAGGGCGGCAAACTGGCGGACCTGGCCAGCCGCCGGCCACCCGGCCACTTCACCCGGATGGCGGCTGTGGCCGAGGTCTTGCCCGGGGCGGTGTTGATGGATACCTGCGCCGCAGGGGTCCGGGGAGCGCTCCTCGATCCCCAGGCCCGGGTCCATCTGGACCACGGCCTCACCGTGGTCAACGTGGGCAATGCCCACACCTTTGCCGCCCTGGTCCGGGGCGACCGCCTCTGGGGGATTTACGAACATCACACCGGGCTGTTGAACCCGGAGAAACTTTTCGATCACTTAGCGCGATTTCAACAGGGCGCCCTGACCAATGCCGAAGTTTTTGACGACCAGGGGCACGGGTGCGCCTATGCACCGGACTTCACCTATGGAGGCGAATTTGCCTTCACCGTCGTCACCGGCCCCCGCCGGCGCTTGGCCCGGGGCGGGCCCGGGGTCGAGGCGGCGCCCTTCGGCGACATGATGCTGTCCGGCTGTTTTGGCCTGGTGGCGGCCTTCTTGGAACTTGACAATTATCCGGTAAATCTGGCCGACTATTGAGCGGTTAATATCCTTGGGGGAGAATGTCCTGAGACCTTATTGGCCACGGGAACCGGCGGCAGTAGGAGACAGAGTCTATGGAGATTAAACTCTGGGGCACCAGGGGTTCCATCCCGGCTCCCGGGGCCCAAACCCTGGAGTTCGGCGGCAATACCACCTGCGTGGAAGTGGTGCTGGCCAACGGGCAGCGGGTCGTGATTGACGGCGGTACCGGCCTGCGCCTCCTGGGACAGCATCTTATGGAGCACCATATTCCCTGCCACTTTCACCTGCTCCTCACCCACGGCCACTGGGATCACCTGCTGGGCATCCCCTTCTTTGAGCCCATTTATCAGGAATCCACCAAGATGATCGTCGATGGCTGGCCCCCCGCCTTCCAGGGAATGACCCGGGTGTTCGACAGCCACATGGGGGACGGCTTCTTCCCGGTGGCCTTCGACCACCTCAAGGCCGACATCGATTACCTCAACACCGTGGCTCACGGCGTCCTGGACCTGGATGGTGTCCTGATTGACTCCATACGCCTCAACCATCCCCAGGGAGGCCTGGCATTCCGGTTCCGGGAAGGCAACCATACCATGGTGTTCATCACCGACAACGAACTGGGCGCCGCCAGGGGCAGGCGCATCCCGGAATTTGTTGAATTTGTCCGGGGGTGCGACCTGCTGATCCACGATGCCCAGTATCTGCCCGGAGAAATCGCCGATCGCCGGGGATGGGGACATTCCACCTATGAGGAGGTGATGGCCCTGGCCAAAGAGGCCAAGGTGCACAACCTGCTCCTCACCCATCACGATCCCAGCCGCAGCGATGGGGATGTGGAAAAAATCGTCACCCTCTCCCGGGAGATGATAACCGGCCATGAAAATCCCCGCTATGTCGACGGCGCCCGGGAAGGGGCCTGCTACCGGCTGCCTTGAGGGAAGAAAAGGTCATCGGTCCGCCGCCGCGATCGGCAAAGCCACAATTATTACTCCTACCTGAAGTGAGGGAAAAACGCTGCCTCATGCCCGGCTTCCAAGATAGCCGGTTATGGCGGTTCTTACTGGCCTCGTTGGACCCTGCCGGGCATGACCCGGCCTTCTCCCGGTAAGCGCCACCCGGCTGCATGAATGGCGTTATGAAGGAATAAGCTATGGACTGGAAGATTTTTTGGGTCACGTTCGGCACTATTTTTCTGGCGGAAATGGGGGACAAAACCCAACTGGCAGCTCTCACCATGGCCGCCGAAACCCGCTTGCCCCTGACCGTCTTTCTAGGAGGCAGCGCCGCTCTGGTCCTGGTTACCCTGTTGGGGGTATCCCTGGGGGGCTTTATCTCCCATTGGCTCCCCGAGGGTATGCTGCAGAAGATCGCCGGGGCCAGTTTCATCCTGATCGGCGGATTGATGCTCTGGGGAAAATGGTGATGGATTAACCGCGATCAATATATCCGGTTCAAGACCAGGTCTTCTCATCTCCCCGAGCTTTTTCATTCCCAGGCCCCTTTTGTTTCCGGGAGATTTCTAGTAAACTAATGCTAACCATTTGCCGTTATTAATCTTTTTTGTGGTCATCTCCATGGCACGTTCTATCGAACCGCACCCCCAGCGGGCGCGGCAACCCAATCTGGTTCTCATCGGCTACCGGGCCACCGGCAAGACCTCCGTGGGGGCCAGGCTGGCCGAGGCGCTGGACTGCCCGTTTGTGGACCTGGACCAGGTGCTGGTCCGGGAGGCCGGCCGGTCCGTCGCCGACATCGTGGCCCAGGGCGGCTGGGACGAGTTCCGGCGGCTGGAAAAGGAGTTGGTGGCTCGTTACCGTGACACTCGGGGACAGGTTTTGGCCACCGGCGGCGGCGTCATCCTGGACCCGAACAATGTGGCGGCCCTCCGGAAGAACGGCATCCTCATCTGGCTGACCGCGGAACCGGCTGCCATCCAGGCCCGGCTGGCCCAGGATCAGCCCCGGGACGCCAATCGCCCCAGCCTGACCGGGGCGGACACTGTCCAGGAGGTCGAGGCAGTGCTGAAGGAGCGCGCTCCCCTCTATCAGGCTGCGGCCCAGATGAGCGTGGACACCACGCACCGGTCCGTCTCCCAGATAGTGAAACTGGTGCTGGCGGCCTTAAAATCTGAGGAGGCCACAAAACTTGGCGGGTAATACCTTCGGACGACTGTTTCGCGTGACCACCTGGGGCGAGTCCCACGGCCCGGCCTTGGGAGCCGTCATCGACGGCTGCCCGCCCCGGTTGTCCTTGAGCGTGGCCGACATCGAGGCGGAATTGGCCCGCCGCCGCCCCGGGGTGCAGGCCCATGCCACCAGCCGCCGGGAGCCCGACCAGGTGGAGATCCTCTCCGGGGTCCTCGACGGGCAGACCACCGGCACCCCCATCAGTCTGATCATTTATAACCGGGACGTGAAGAGCCAGGATTACGACGAACTCCGGACGGTTTTTCGCCCCGGCCACGGCGATTTTACCTATCAGGCCAAATACGGCATCAGGGACCATCGAGGCGGCGGGCGGGCTTCGGCCCGGGAAACCGCGGCCCGGGTGGCCGCCGGCGCCGTGGCCCAAAAGGTGTTGGACCGGGAGGGCGTCCAGGTTTTAGCCTACACCCTGGAATTGGGCGGGGTGCGGGCCCGGAACCTGGATGAGACCTCGATCTGGGACAATCCTTTCGCCTGTCCCGATCCGGAGGCGGCGGCCGCCATGGAGGCCAGGGTCCAGGAGGTCCGGGCCCTTAAAGACTCTCTGGGCGGGGTGGTCCAGGTGCGGGTCCGGGGCTGCCCCCCGGGATTGGGGGAACCGGTCTTCGACAAGCTGGACGCGGCTTTGGCCGGGGCGGTGATGTCCGTGGGCGCGGTCAAAGGGGTGGAGATCGGCGCCGGCTTTTCGGCCGCCCACCGGCTGGGCTCTGAAAACAATGACCCCCTGATTCCCGGCGGTTTCGCCTCCAACCACGCCGGCGGCATCTTGGCGGGCATCTCCAGCGGCGCCGAGATCGTCCTCAACGCCGCGGTGAAACCCATCCCCTCCATCGCCCGGGAACAGCAGACCATCGACCTTAAGGGCCAGCCTTGCACCCTCTCGGTTAAAGGGAGACACGACATCAGCGCCATACCCCGTATCGTTCCCGTCATCATTGCCATGGTGCGCCTTACCCTGGCGGATTTTCTCCTGCGCCAGAGGGCCATCACATGAACCCGGCTGCCAGCTTTCAGCTATCAGGTTTCAGCCAAAGCTTGGTTCGGCACAGTGGTAGGGTGCGCACTGCGCACCATCCCTGTTTTCAGCAACCACCCGGCGCGGCGGTTCCCACGTTCATGGTTTCTCGGGGGCGTCACGCATGAGTGTCTCGCTAAAACCCACCATAGCCATTATCGGCGGCAACGGCCAGATGGGCCGTTGGTTCACGCGCTTCTTTGAAGGCCAGGGCCTGGACGTCCTGGTGGCGGACGTCGACAGCCCCCGGACTTCCCAGGAGGCCGCGGCCCAGGCCGAGGTGGTGATCCTCTCGGTGCCCATCCCCAAGGTGACCGAGGTGGCCCGGGAAGTGGCCCCGTTCCTCAAGCCTGACGCCGCCCTGGTGGACCTCACCTCGGTGAAGCAGCGGCCCATGGCGGCCATGATGGCCGCTTACCCCGGCGAAGTGGTGGGCACCCATCCCCTCTTCGGCCCCGGAGAAGAAACCATCGAGGGCATGACCATGGTCCTCTGCCAGGGGCGGGGGGAGCGCTGGTTCCAGTGGCTCCGGGACCTCCTGACCCAGGCCGGCGCCCGGGTAAAAATCACCACGGCCGCGGAACATGACCGCCTCATGGCCGTGGTCCAGGGCCTGGCCCATTTCATCCTCATCGCCTTCGGGTCGGTCATCCGCGACCTGGGGGTCTCCCTGGAAGATCTGGAGGAGTTTTCCACCCCCACCTTTGCCACCCTGCATCACCTGAGCCGCCGCTTGCTGAGCCAGGATCCCAAGCTGTACGCCTGCATCCAGTTGCAGAATCCCGCCAACCGCATTGCCCTCCGGGCCCTGGAAGGCGCGGTGGCCGACATTCTCTACTTCATCCAACGCCAGGACGCCGACGGGTTGGTGCGCCTGATCGAGGAGCTTAAATAGGCGGGGCGGTAACCCCAGCCGCCGCCTAGCCAGTAGGGGCGGACCTGTGTGTCCGCCCTCCATCGATCTTTAACTGTCAATCTTATCGAAATAGGAAGTTGCGCATGCTGGATTTGAAGTTTGTGAGAGAACACCAGGAGGCAGTGGAACAGGCCTTGAAAAACCGGGGCCAGGAACTTTCCCTGGACGAGTACCGGGGGCGGGAGGCTGAGCGCCGCCTGCTCCTGACCCGCCTGGAAGAGCTGCGCCACGAGCGCAACACCCGGTCCAAAGAGGTGGGGGCCTTTATGAAGGCCGGCAAGCAGGATGAGGCCGAACGAGCCAAGGCGCAAGCCACTTCGATTAATACCCGTATAAAAGACTTGGAGGCCCAAACCGAGGCCCAGGACTCCTGGGTGCGGGATTTTCTCCTCAATCTGCCCAATATTCCCCACGAGTCCGTGCCGGTGGGGGCGTCCGCCGACGACAACCCGGTGGTGCACACCTGGGGGGAGGCCCCCCGGTTCGACTTTTCCCCTAAGGCCCACTGGGACATCGGGGAGAACCTGGGTATCCTGGATTTCGAACGGGCCGCCAAGATCACCGGGGCCCGCTTCGCGCTGCTCAAGGGGGCCGGGGCGAGGCTGGAGCGGGCCCTGATCAACTTTATGCTGGACCTGCACACCACCAGGCACGGCTATACGGAAGTGCTGCCGCCGTTTATCGCCAATGAGGATTCCCTGCGGGCCACCGGCCAGCTCCCCAAATTTCAGGAGGATTTATTCAAGCTGGAAGGCCTGAACTATTTCCTGGTGCCCACCGCCGAGGTGCCGGTCACCAACATCCACCGGGACGAAATCCTTAAGGCCGAAGACCTGCCCCTGTATTACACCGCCTACACCCCCTGTTTCCGGTCCGAGGCGGGCTCCCACGGCAAGGATGTCCGGGGCCTGATCCGCCAGCACCAGTTCGACAAGGTGGAACTGGTGAAGTTCACCCTGCCCGAGAACTCCTATGACGAGTTGGAAGGCCTGCTGCACGATGCGGAAGAAGTGTTGCAGGAACTGGGCCTGCACTACCGGGTGGTGGTCCTGTGCACCGGGGATATGGGCTTTGCCGCGGCCAAAACCTACGACATCGAGGTCTGGCTGCCCGGGCAGGACCTCTACCGGGAAATCTCGTCGTGCAGCAACTTCGAAAGCTACCAGGCCCGGCGGGCGTCCATCCGCTGCCGCCGCCCCGGGGCCAAGGGCACCGAACTGGTCCACACCCTGAACGGCTCCGGCCTGGCGGTGGGCCGTACTATGGTGGCCATCCTGGAGAACTACCAGCAGGCCGACGGTAGTGTGGTGATACCTGAAAAACTGCGCCCGTACATGGGGGGGATGGAGAAGATCGGTTAAGGACGGTTGCCGCTTTTCGGCGACAGGCTAAGAACCCCGGCGGCATAAAAGCTTAGGGCGTTTGCCAAAAGTATTTTCCGATGGCGGCATCATGCTCATCCCCCCAACCCCCCTTGAGAAAATGGGGCAACTATGAGAAATTGCAGCTAAAGTCCCTTTTTGAAAAAGGGGGATTTAGGGGGATTTAAGAATTTCCAAGTGGAAGGAATGTATGGCAAACGCCCTAGGGCCAGTCATTGACTGGCCCTAAGCTTTTTGAACACGCTCCCCGGTTTTTTGCCGAAAACTGAACGCCGCCCTACCGGGTTGGCTTCACCTTATCGTTGGCCTTGAAGGGGCCGCCGCTCAACGCCAGGGCCACGGCGCCGCTGTTACCCAGAAGTTCCGTCACCTTGACCTCGCCCTGAGGGACATCCGCAGTGTAACCCAGTATGGAGTGGGTGGTGGGATTGACCACCTCTTTGCCCGGTTCCACCACCCTGAGGCGGTCACCCACCTTGAGGCCCGAGTTCTGCCCCAGGTTCAGGTAAACCTTCCCCTCCTTGATAAACTCCACCCGTCCGAACCACGGAATTTTGGCGAGGTTCCCGGCCAGCCGCAGGTAATTGTCCTGGGCAAACTTGTTGACGCTATCGGGCTTCACCCCGCCTGGGGCTGCGGGGGCCACAATGGCATCTTCCTGGAGGCCGGTGAAGGTGTCATAGACCTGGAGGACCATGGCCCCCGGGGTTCCGCCTGCCGGCGGCATGATCCCCGTGAGGACGATCCCCTGGACCCCCAGGGCATCCCCCAGGGCCTTGATGTTGGGGGCGAGGCTCAGCTTACCCGCTACCGTGACCTTGCGCAGGCCCTCCTGCACTGATTCCGGCGTGCTCACCTTGAGGTCTTTCGTCTTCCCCATGGCGCTGCCTACCGCCATGGCCAGGGTGCGGTTCAACCCGTCATAGCTTTTGGGCGTATCCAGGTCGGGGATGACCGCCACGGCCCGGCCCACCACGGCCGAGGCGCCCGGCTTGCCCTGGGAGACAAAGCCTCCCAGCCCCTGCTCCTTGAGGATGCGGTCCACTTCGGACCGCACCATTTCCTGGAGTTTTTCCGGGGGGATGGTCTGGCCCGCGGCCTTGGCCTGCTGCATGCCGATGGCCTTGGCCAGGGAATTAACCAGGTGCTGCTGGGCCCCCACGAACTCCGTGCCCTTTTCCACGTAGAGATACTCGGGGGCCTGGGGCTCCGTGAGCCAATAGGGGTTTTTACTGCGGACGTAGGGCTTGCCGTCAATCATGACCGTTTCCGCCTGGGCCTCGGGGGGGGCCGTTTCTTCATCTTCGTCACTGGTCCCATAGCCCGCCCACTGCTTCGCCGATTTGTAGGCGGAGCACCCACCCCCTGACAGCAGGGCGGCGATCACCAGCAGCAGAAGCCCCAGGCGCAGCATTAACGTGAATTTCTTTGGCATTCCAAACTCCGTTTTGGTTTTTAGTTTTTGGTTTTTGGTTTTTGGTATAAATACAAATATTAGTTAGTTATTTAGTTAGGCTCATAGACAATTTCTTAAGCATTTTCATGATAATCTCCAGATTTCCTAATAGTGCATTAAATTCTGCCATGGATAAGTAATTTACTTGATTAGCAATGATTAGTTGGGTTTCCAGCTCAGCCGCCGAACCCAGGGCAATGGAGAGAAATTGTTTGAATTCTTTAGTGTAATTTCTGAATTGGCCTTCAGCGATATTGGATGGAATTGAAACCGCCGCCCTTCTTATTTGCTGCACCAGTCCGAAATTTTCTGCGGGGGGAAACTGAGACGTTGCTGCGTAGATATCTTTTACCAAGGCTATAGAACGTTTCCAGACCTCCAGGTCCCGATACGACCGTGATTTTTCAACTCCCGTCATTCCTTCCCCTTAACCAAAAACCAAAAACTAAAAACTAAAAACTAAAAACTAAATAAAAAGCCCACAGGCATACTACCCTGTGGGCTCGTTGAAGTCAACCGATTTTGAGGTTAGAAGTAGAAGTACCCGACGAACTCCACCCGGTGGTTGTCGCCGAAATTGCTCCGGTTAACGTTATTGGTAGCATTAAAGCCAGGCGGAACCTGCGAGCCACCCGCGGGGTTCAGGTACTGGTAGTAGTTAACCGCCATATACGAATACTGCAGGCCGAACTTGATGGCCTGGATGGGACGATACCACAGGGTCATGCTGGCCTGCTGGATCGTCTGGGGGATGTCGCCCGTAAAGGCCCATTCCATGTTATTGATCCCCTGGGTGCCGGCAATCCAGTTGGACCGGGCCCGGGACACGCCCATAGCCTTGCTGACGGCATAGTCGACGTTGACAAACCAATGGTTGTTGAAGTAGTACTGGCCTTCGACAAAGCCGCCGAATTTTTTCAGCAGGGATGCCGAGTAATTAAAACCACCAAAAGCCCTGTTGTCCAACTGATAGAGGTTGGTACCAGCGCCGGTAAACCCGAAGGCCTCCACGCCCTGGCCGACCCACCACTGGGTCAGAATCGAAGCGGTCCCGGCCAGATTAGCGCTGTGAGTCGGGAGAACCGGGATGAACAACGACCCCATCAGCAACCAGGGGTTGAGATACTGGTTCTGCAGAGCGATATTCCCGGTGCCGAAGGAAGCTCCATCGATGCCGGAGAAAAACCCGGTGTTGGTCGGGCCATTCAAGGTGTTAACGGCATTGACCCCGTCGCCCCGCAGGACTGCACGCTGCCAGCCGGCCACGATCTGGGCCGTGAAGGGGATGGGCTTGCCGTAATACGCGGCCTTGCCCCAGAAGTCGTGCGAGTACCGGACTTTCCCCTGGATCTGAGGGGATTCCGCATACTGCCCGTTGTTATAAGCGGCATTGTTATAAGAGGTACGTAGCAAAGACCGTATTGTTCGGATCGCCGATCAGGCCGGCCACGGTCCAGTCGCTCAGGAACTTCTGGGTGAACCGGATCTGGGCCATACGAGCGGTGGGCGTGCCGGTGCTCTGCAACGGGCCGTCTTCCGCCGACTCAGCGTACCATTCGCAGAACATGGACCAGTACTGGCCGAACAGCAGTTCGGAGGTGGGCCAGTTGAACCGGAACATGGCGTGGCGCAGGCGAGGCGTGTAGGAATTGCGAGGCGCTCGCCGCAGCGCCGTTAACGACCATTTTCCGCCGCGTCAAAGTCCATTTCCAGGAAGCCGGTGACCTGGGCGCCCCAGAGTTTGGGTCCCTTGATGGTGAGGTTGAACCGGGAACCCTGGGCCGTGAACTTCATCCGCCCGTGGTTGGCGCCGCCGTTATTGTTCCGGGCAGCAAGCCCATTGATATTTTTACCGACAGCATTGTTGGAATCCCACAAGGCGTCCAGTTTAATGAAGCCGCCCAGGGAGAATTCCGCCTTGGCGAACGCGGCTGCCGGCACCAGTAAGGCAATAACTACCGCAAAAACTATAAACTTTTTCATTGTTCCCCCCTTTAAATTAGGAAAGTGGTTACCAGTTTCTCCTTTCCATTTTCGCCTAACTACCGAATTATCGTTGCCTTTCCGTTCACCTCCTTTTGATTACCGGTTTTATCCACGGCCATATTAAATTGGGGCAAGGGTTTTGTCAATAGAAAATTCTAAAAAAAATGCATGGCCCCCGAAACTTATTCCCCGTGCGGTTTCGGGCAGTTGTCAGCCCCATGGCCGGGCCCTGCCGTTCTAAAGAAAATCAGGCCCCCAGGCCTGGGGCCGGTTCAGGCCATGACCCGGCGTACATAGCGCCCCCTTGGGTAGCGGTCCATAACTTTTATGACATAAAACCGGCCCTATCTTGAAGGCCGGTGGGGTTAAATCCCCCTTTTTTAAAGGGGGATTGAGGGGGATTATGAGGCACTTATTTAATCCCCCCGACCCCCCTTTAGGAAAGGGGGGGAACCCCAACTTTAATTGCCTAGTGATGGTGAATCGTCACACCATGATTTCCGCCCCGGGGGCAACCGTCTACCGCCCTCCCCGGTTCAGAAAATCACGTTAAAGGGGTCCCAGATAAAGGCTATGACTCCGGCCAGGATCATGTTGCCTTCCACCAGGGACTCCAGCATGAGGCTCGACTCCATGTACCCCCGGTGGTAGATGATAAGATAGCCCAGCATATAGACGCCGGACAGGCTCAGGGTGTATCCCAGGGAAGGTATGATGCCCGCCCAGGCGGCCCCCAGCAACATGGCCACAAAGGCCAGGGAACCGAAGAACAACAGGGTGAAGGTGCGTTCTTTGCCCAGGGCGATGGCCAGGGTTTCCTTGCCCACCACCCGGTCCCCTTCGATGGCCATGATCTCAAAGAGGCCGGAGCGGATGAAGATCATGCTCGCCACGAAGAAAAAGGCGATGGCCGTGGCCCCGGAGATTTCCTGGTCGGAACAGACCACCGGGATGAGCGCGGCCAACACGCCCCAGGCCACCGCGGTGAACATGGTTTTGGACCCGGGAATCTCTTTAAGCCGGTAAATGCCGGTGGCCTTGGCCAGGCGCTCCGGGATGATCTTGAAGCTGTACATCAGGCCGATACCGCTCATGACCAGGACAAAGAGAAAGGGCAACACCCCCAGGTAAGCTCCGAGACTCAGGGCTATAAAGGCGGAGAGAAACCCGGTGACCAGAAGAAAACGCCGGTGGCGCCCGTAAAACATGGTCTGGACCGGATCGTTCAGTTTGGAGGCCGTATCGGTAAAATGATTGAGGAGATGCATGGCGTAAACGTAGAAAAAAGCCACGAAAAAATAGGTGAACTGAGGCTCCACCTGCTGCAGCAAGGATGAGGTGTAGCTCAGTGACCCGGCGCCGGTGGCTACATAGAGGTTGGATTTGAGGAAAAAGCGCCAGGAGCGGTACAGATAGTTGGTCAAAGACCCGGGCCGGAAGGCCCAGGCATGCTTCAACGTGTTCACCACGTTGCCGATCAGCCAGTTCGGGGTGGAGGCCCCGGCCGTCACCCCCACGGTCTGGTACCGGCTGATTTCCACCAGATCCAACTCCTGCTCGGTCTCCACATGATAGGTGGGGATTCCGGTCCCCTGGGAGATCTCCACCAGCCTCTGGGTGTTGCCGCTGTTTCGGCCCCCCACCACCACCAGGGCCTCGGCCTGCCGGGACAGTTCCTGGACCTCGGCCTGGCGGGAGGCGGTGGCATCGCAGATGGTATTGAAAATCTGCGCCTGGGGAAACCGGGCGACAATTTCCCGGACCCGGTCCTCAAACTGGGCCTCGCTCTGGGTGGTTTGGGCCACCACGATCAGCTTGTCGAGGTCGGGCAAGTCGGCCACATCCTCGGTGGTGGATACCACGTAACCCCGTTCCTCGGTGTAGCCCAGCAGGCCCCGGACCTCGGGATGGTCGGCGTCCCCCACGATCAAAGTGGCGAACCCTTTGGTGGCCCAGCGCCGGATGATGGCCTGGACCTTGGCCACCCGGGGACAGGTGGCATCGATGATGCGCCCGCCGGCCTGCTCCAGCAGGCGCCGTTCCTGGGGCGGAATGCCGTGGGCCCGGATCACCACCAGTCCAGCCGGGATCTCCTCCCCGGGCTTCAGAATCGTGATCCCCCGCTCCCGCAACAATTCCAGGACCTGGGGGTTATGGATCAGCGGTCCATAGGTGTAAATCTTGGGCTGGTTTTCGTTGATGGCCTTCAAGACCATCTCCAGCGCCCGCCTCACGCCGATGCAAAATCCGGCGGTGCTGGCCAAAACTACCTTCACCGAGAACCTCCTCCCCAGGCGGCAGGGCGTGCACCGTGCTCTGGCACGACCCGGCCGGATAATTCGGCTTTCATTGTATCACAGAGTCAGGGCGAAATCAGCAGCCGGAAGGCCGGGGGCAGGCCCCGTCAGCCGGGAGGGGGCTCAACGCACCACCGGTGTGGATCGGGGGGCCAGCCGGGGCTTTGGGGACTCTGCCACCCTCCGGACCCGGCCTCCAATCCCCCCGATTGACCGTAAAACCAGCTTTGTGGTAAGCTTGCTGGTCAAACCACCCCGCAGCCAAGGGGTGGCGGTTTCGAGGTGCGGGATGCCAGTTCCGTGCCTCAAAAGGAGAAGACCGGCATGGTCCACTTTTTGGGGCTCCTGGCGGGCACCGTCTGGCTCAGGCCCTATGTGTTCATCTTTTTGGGAGCCTACCTGCTGATCGCCATCTGGCACCTGGGGGCCGGCCGGGCCCTAGCCTTCCTGGTCCTGGGCTATCTCATCTCCTGGGCGGCGGAGTTCGGCTCGATTAACTGCGGCTTTCCCTTTGGCGATACCTTTACATCCCCGCCACCCTGGACCGGGAACTCTGGGTGGCCGGGGTGCCCTTCATGGATTCCCTGTCCTATGTCTTCCTGGCCTATGCCAGCTACTCCCTGGCGCTGGTGGCCCTGACCCCGGGTCGCTGGGAGGGAAGACGGTTCTTTCTGGAGGGGAGGCCCCGCCTTGAAGGGGTCCTGGCGCCCCCTCATCCTGGGGGCGGTCCTGATGGTGACCCTGGATATCGTCATCGACCCCCTGGCCCTCCGGGGCTACCGCTGGTTCCTGGGGCAAATCTATGGCTATCCCGAGCCCGGGGTTTATTTCGGCGTCACCTTGAGCAACTTCGGCGGCTGGTTCCTGGTGGCTCTAGGACTCATCGGGGTCTTGCAGTTTCTCGCCACCCGGGTGCCTGCTTCCCCCTGGTGGGATTGGGGCCGGCGGCACTTTCCCTTCCCAGGCCCTTCTGGGCCCCGGTCTCTACCTGGGCATCCTGGGCTTCAACCTGGCCATGACCTTCCTCATCGGGGAGACCTGCCTGGGCTGGGTGGGGATCTTCATCTACTTGCCCTTCCTGAGCTGGCTGGCCCTCAAGCTCCTCCCCGGCAGCCGGCAATAAAGGCCACAGGACCAGCAAGGCCTGGGCCAGTTGCCGGGCGGCGCCCCGGCTCCGGCGCCAGAGGGCCAGGAGGTCGGAAAGCCGCCTGCAGTCGGCCCCCAGCCACCGTGAGAGCCGCCCCCACCCCCACCGCCGCCCCCTGGTCCCCGGCGGCATGGAGAAATTCCGGGATCTCCTCTCCAGCGCGTGTCGGTAATGGCCCTGAGGCTCAAAAAAGCCAGTCCCCGAGCCGCGGCTAACTCCGCCAGGACGCCGGTTTCCAGGTCCAGGACCGGTCGGGGCAAACCGGCCAGAGGCTCTCCCTCGCGTCCCTTGTGAATGATGCGGCTGGTGGTGACCACACTGCCGGTGACCGCGGTAAGCCCCGCCTGCTTAAGGGCGCCGCAGAGGCGAGGCAGGGGCCGGGGCGGAGCCGGACGCGGCCCCGCCTTGGGTTCCCGGGTGTCGGGGTTATAGTGCCAGAAGGTCTCCCCCAGGACCAGGTCCCCGGCAGCCAACCCCGGGGTCAGGGCCCCCCCGAACCCGATGGAGACCAGGAGTTCGGGGCGGCAGCGGCCCAGGAGGGTCTCCCCGGCCCGGCGGGCCGCGGCCTCGCCCATCCCGGAGACGGCCACCACTGCCGAACCCGCCTCCCATTCCCAGGCCGGCAGCCCCAAATCCCGGCGAGCCTTCCCCTTTACCCGGCGCAAAAAAGGCCGCACTTCCAGGGGCAGTGCAGCCATGACGAGGATTCGGCAGGCCCGGGGGGCGCTTATGGCCCCCTGGCAGCCAGACGCTGGGTCCATCAAGGTTTGGGGATCGGCAGGTGGTCCGGATTGGCAGGCTCCGGAGCATACAGCTCCTTCTGGCCCGGGGCCGTCCCCACCTGCTTGGGCCCCCGCCAACGCCGCCCCTTCACCAGGAGATTGCCGTTCTTGTGAAGCACGGTCTGGTCATCTAAAATTATCAAGCCGTGTTTGGCGGAAATATCAGAATAATACTGATATTTCATGTGCTTATGATTGAGGCGGTACTTAAAAAAGAGGAAGAACATCATATAGATGACCACGATGACGCCCAGTCCGGCCAGGACATAACTCAGGAAGCGGAAGGTGTCATAGCCCAGGGTGCGCAGCCAGGCCATGATGTGGTTCATGTTATAGAGGGCGAAAATGGTTACCAGCAACAGAAAGAGCAGGCTCAGGTAGGGCAGGCGCTTGATCTGACCGATCACCGCGTCCATCTGATTGGCGGGAGTCTCCCCGCTATCCCCGGTAACTTCCGCCTCACCTCCCAGGAAATAGTTAAACCCGGTAATGATCACCCCCATGAGAAAGGTGAAGACAATGGGGAAGGCGAAGGCCACAAAGACGTATTCCCGCCAGGGGAAGGCGCCCTGTACCCGGTGGTATTTATCGTCGGAAGCCCACAGGACCACCACGATAAAAATGATGATTTCGAGGATCCCCACGAGCTTGAGGTAATCGAAAAAGAGCTTCTTGCGGTCAGCCTTGGTGAAGTAATTGGCAAGTTTGGACATACTGGCGCCCCCTGGGGCAGAGCATTCTTATGGTACAAAATAACAATAAACGCGACTCCGGTCAACCCCCTTGATGGCGACCAGGCCGCGGAGCGTGGGGAAAATCAGGGATTTTAGGGGCTCACCGGCACAATACGGCTCAACCCGCCGGTCCGTTGAACCCGGCCGGGAGAAGGCAACACCGGAGGAACGGCGCCGCCGGGAGGGAACGCCCGGGCGGGACCGCGCCCAAGCGGCCCGCCACAGGCTGGTGAAATAACCGAACCCCGGGGAACTTGGCCCCCCGGAGCCCCGACCAATTACCCCTTAACGCCCAAGCTTGATGACGTTTTGGGCCTGGAGTCCTTTAGCGCCCTGGGTCACCTCAAACTCAACCGCCTCGTTTTCCTGGAGAGACTTAAACCCTTCCCCCTGGATGGCGGAATGATGCACAAAGACATCCGTACCGTCCTCTTGGGAAATGAAACCATAACCCTTGGCATCATTAAACCACTTTACCGTACCCTTTACTCTCATGCTGAATCAATCCTCCTGAAAATTGCCACCCTGCCGGTGGCGGCACAACTCCAAAAAGCCGCCAGAAAAAAGGAACGGTGCGTGCCTCCCGTTCCGATTCGTATCCAGGGCCCCGCCCTGACTTCATTCTGACATGCTTAATCGTCTTTTTAGTTATATAGCCTGCCGATGTCAAGGTAAAATCACGGCCTGGACATCATTATCTGCAAATCTTTCTGATCGTGGCCCCCGCTGCAGTGCCGGCCCCCCAAAAAAAGAGGGCAGAAGCCTGTACTTAGCCTCCTGCCCGTCCTGAAGCGATGGCTCCGGCGCCGGGTGTAGGACCCGCCAGCCGCCGGGAACCCTGGCCTCACGGTTCAACTCTGCGGTAAAGAAATCACAAAATTGGAGCCGCCCTTTTTCGCTTCATACCAGATGTCGCCGCCGTAGTTTTGGATGATGTCCCGGCTCAGGGAGAGTCCGAGCCCCATACCCTGGCGAGGCTTCTTGGACCGCCCCCTGCCCCGGACCGGCAAGAAGAGCATGGAGCGCAAGGCTTCAGGGACAGCCTGGCCGGTGTTATACACCGTCAAACGGGAGGTGGCCCCTTGCATCTCGCAATCAACCACCATGGAGCACCCGGGGCCTCCGTATTTTATGCCGTTATTGATAAGATTCCGGAACACCGATCTCAACCCCAGTTTACTGCCTCTGACCGTCAGCCGGCCGCCCTGATTATGATGCAACCGGTTCACCAGGGTTATCTGCTGGGCCTGGATTTCAGCCGCCAGTTCGGCCAGGACCGGAGTGACAATATCTTCGCTCACATTGAGGATTTCTTCATCTGTGGCTGAATGGCGGTCCGTCAGGGGCCTGCCGAGGGAATCTTCAATCAGGTGAATCATATTTTCGATCCGGCCGGCAGCTTCCTGGAGTTTGGCCTTGGCTATGTCGCTCAGTTCCCCATACGTGCCCCGGGCCATGAGCTGCAACGACGCCGCCGTGGCAACCATGGCGCCCCTGACATCGTGGGACATGAGCATCATCTGCGGTTCCGCCGCATCCCTCTTCCTGGCCCTGGCCGCCGTCCCCCGCTCCGGCTGGAGGTCCATCACGTCCCGGTCCTCCAGGCAACGGCGCACTCGCCGCCACAATTCCGGGGGGCTCACCGGCATCAGGAGATAATCATCTATGTCAAGCTCATAGGCCTCCAGAGGAAAAACCGCGGCGTTATTCCCGCTGACTGCCATGATCTTGACTTCAGGGTTGAGCCGCCTGGCCCGCTTCAGGATGTCCAGGCTCTCCATGTCATCGGCGCTGAGCCTGGCAATGACCAGGTCATAGTTCTTCTTTACCATGGCTTCCAGCGCGGCCTCCGGGTTGGCCGTCACCTTAACCGTAAAACCTTTATAGTCTAAAACCCAACCGATCGTCTTAAGGAGATTCGTGCCGTCGCCGATCAAGAGAATGTCATACTTAGCCATGCGTGTGCTCCTTATCGTCCCCCGGTTTGGTGTTGCATCTTTCCGTTCACGCCAGTTTTATTTCAGCTATTCAACCTCAACTGCCGGACAAGGTCAATCCGCCAAACTACCTATTCTCCTCTAGGCACAACTGCCTATTAAACCTTCATTATTTATCAATTGTCCCAACCGGCCTGGATAGACCCTGCACTCGTCGCCGCGCCCATGCGGAAAGAATTGTTCCCCGGAACCCGGGGCGGCAGATAAATTTTCCCCTGGCGCACCGCAGTAATGGCTCGGGCTATTTCTCCCGCCACATATTGTTTCGGCAGGACCCCGGCCGCCCCGGCCGCCAGTCCGTAGCTCACGTATTCGCTTTCCTGGTCCATGACCATGATCAGGACCTTGGTTTCAGGGTAGGTCGATTTGATAAGTTGAGTCCCTTCCCCGGCCCGGAGATCGGGCATCGACATATCCAGAATCACCAGTTTCGGCTGGGATTGCCGCAACAATTCGAACAGTTCGCGGCGGTTGCCGGCTTCTCCTGTAACTTTGACGTCGGGGATCTCTTCCAGAATCTTCCTCACTTCCCGGCGAAAACCGACATGGTCGTCAGCCAAGAGAATGCAATAGGGGCGTTCCATGGTTCTCTGCTCCTGGTGAATCAGCCTGAGCCCGGCATTGCTGCCTGTTAAAACTCTGGCTCAGAGCGTAGCTCACCAGTGCCGAGAAGGAAATCTGCACTTTTGCCTATTTCTCCCTAGGCACAAATACCCAGACTGTCCTCTCAGTATCGGGAAAAAGGGCACAATCCATAAATTTTTGGAGGTCGCAACGGAGAGTATGATAACGGCGGGGTGCGCAAGCAAAATCTGCGGGCCGGGGAAGCCGGCAGAACGGTTAAAATACCGAGGCCATGACGTAACCCTTCTGGATGGCATACTTAACCAGGTCGGCCGTCTTCTTGAGGTTCAATTTTCTCATGATGTTGGCGCGGTGGTGCTGCACCGTCCGGCTGCTGATAAACAGAAGGGCGCCGATCTCCTTGCTGGATTTGCCTTCGGCGATAAGCTTGATGATTTCCCGTTCCCGGACGGTAAGGGGTTCCTCCGGCGCCGTCCGAGGCTCGTCTCCGCCCCGGAATTTCTCCACGAAAATATCGGCCATCTGGGCGGACAGCAGGGGTGAGATAAAGGTGCCGCCTTGGCGCAAAGTCTCGATGGCCGAAATCAACTCCCCGTCCGCATCTTCCTTGAGCAAATAGCCCTCGGCGCCGGCCGTCAAGGCGTGGTAAAGATATTCCCGGTCCTTGTGCATGCTCAGGATCAAGACCTTGATTCCGGGGTCAATGATTTTTATCTCCCGGGTGGCTTCCAGACCCCGGAGGTTAGGCATGGAGATATCCATAATCACCAGGTGGGGGTGAATATCCCGCAACAGCCCCAGGAGTTCGAGCCCGTCACCGGCTTCTCCCACCACTTCCACGCCGTCCATCCCTTGAATCAGACTCCTGACACCCCGGCGAAACATCACGTGGTCATCAGCCAACAAAATCTTGAAAGGGCGCTCCATCGCTTTCCTCCAATCATCAACCTGCGGCCGGGTGGGGGGACGGCAATTCTGCCCAAGGGTCCGGCAACACCTTCTTACCCCGGGTAGTCCCCCAACCGGGCCCCAATACCCTGCCGCTCCGGTTCTTGGCCTGGACGGGCCTGCCCCCCGGGAGCCGCCGGTCCCGAATTAATTGCCCGTGGCTCTTGCCTTCTGATCAACGGGAATAGCGCAGGTCAACCTGGTGCCGGACCCCGGCTGGCTCCAGACCTTCAGCGTCCCCCCCAGCATTCGGGCCCGTTCATTCAGGGTGGCCAAACCCATGCCCCGGCCGGCGCCCCGCCGGCCCGCGACCTGGGTCAGATCGAAACCTGCCCCGTTGTCCTCAAACATCAGGGAGATCACGCCCTCATTTTCTTTGATGGCCACCGAGACCTCGGTGGCGCCGGCATGCTTGGAGATATTGGTCAGGCATTCCTGAAAAATCCGGTAAATAATGATCTGGGCGTCTGCCGGAAACAGGTGATCCAAATCTTCCACCTCAAAGGAATAGCTGACCGTAATAATGCTTGCTGACCCCCTCGATCAAATATTTCAACGCCGACAGCAGGCCCAGGTCTTCCAGGATCGCCGGGCTCAGGTCCCGGGAGAGGCGGCGGACATCGTCAATCACCCCGTCCAGATAGCGGAGCAATTCCAGACACCCGTCCTTTAAATCCTGCTGATGGCTCCCCAGGCCCCGTTCAATGGCCCGGATTTGGAGCTTCAGCACCGCCAGGCTCTGCCCCAGTTCGTCATGCAGTTCCATGGAAATCCGTTTCCGTTCCCGTTCCTGGGCACCCAGGAGCTGAGAGGTGAGATAGCGCAGTCGCTGCTCCGATTCCCGCAGGGCCTCCTCCGCCCGGCGCCGCAGGGTGATGTCAATGCCCACCGCCCCGATGAGTGCAGAACGGCCGTCTTGGTCCGGAATGGGGAATTTAGTGACCAGCCAGTTGTGCAAACCGTCTACCTGGGGGATCTCTTCGATGGTTTGGACCGTTTCCCCCTGGGAAATGACCTGGAGGTCGCCCTCATAAAATTTGGCCGCCATGTGGGGCGGCCACACCTCCGCGATGGTCTTGCCCTCCCAGTCCTGACGCGCCCGGTGCTGCATCTTTTCCCAGACCTCGTTGGCAAAGAGATAACGACCATTGAAGTCTCGCATGACCGCGGTGCCGGGGAGGTGCCGCATAAAGGAGGCGAACCGCGCCTCACTTACCTGCAGGGCCTCTTCGGCGCGGCGGCGCTCGGTGACGTCGAAAAACACCCCGCTGACGTATTCTACCTTGCCTTCCTGGTCACGGATAATCTGGCCCCGGTCCTGGATCCAGATGACCTCTCCGTCTTTTCTCCTGATCCGGTACTCCCGGACATATGACCCTGACTCGTGCAGTCCTTTCAGAAAAGCTTGTTTAAACCGTTGGTAGTCTTCAGACAGCAACAGGTCATCCCACTTCAAATTTCGGGTATCGAAGGCTCTCTTATCGTAGCCGGTGAGTTCTTCCACTTTCTCATCGATAAAATCCACCTCACAATTCACATAGCCTTTATAGACCACGGCCGGGAGGTTCCTGAGCAGGAGACGGTATCTTTCCTCACTGTCTCTCAAGGCGGCCGCGACCTGGCGGCGCTCCCGGCGCGCCTCGGCCTCCCGCAGGGCCCGCTCCACCGCGGGTCCCAGGCGGGTTATGCGGTCTTTGAGGACATAATCCGTGGCCCCACGCTTCACCGCGTCGATGGCCACCTCTTCACCCATGGCCCCGGAGACGAAGATGAAGGGCGTATCCGTGCAGGTGTCCTGGGCCAGGGCCAGGGCCTCCAGGCCATCAAAACCCGGGAGGTGGAAGTCCGACAGGATGATATCCGGCCGATCTTCTTCCAGCGCCGCCACAAATTTCTCCCGGTCGGCGACGCACCGGAAAGAGTGGGCGATCCCGGCTCCCCGCAGTTCATAGACCATCAGCTCCGCATCGCTGGGCAAATCTTCCAGAATTAAAATACGCAGGGCCCGTCCCATGAATCTCTCCGACTCCGATCAGATTTTCTGCTGGTCTCCGGCAGCACCTAGGGGTGGCCGGTCAATGCGGCACTTTATTCAACAACAGCCAGTAGAGGCCCAGCTCTTCCACGGCCTGAAAAAACTTGTCAAAGTCCACCGGCTTGACCATGTAGCTATTCACACCCAGGTCATAGCCCCTGACGATATCCGACTCTTCCTGAGACGAAGTCATGATGACCACGGGAATGGTTTTGGTCCGTTCATCCGCTCTAATTTTCTCCAATACTTCCAGGCCATTTATCCGGGGCAGCTTCAAATCCAGCAAAATGACCTTGGGGCGCAACGCCAGGTTCCGCCCGGCATACTCCCCGGTTCCGAAGAGAAAATCAAGCGCTTCCACCCCGTCCGTAAAGGTGAGGAGCTTGTTGGCCAGCCCCCTGTTTTTCAAGGCTCTCTGGGTCAATTCGGCGTCGTAGGGATTATCTTCCACCAACAGAATTTCCACTTCATTCAGCTTATCCAAAGCTTTTCTCCTTCTCGGGATCTGTCCGGTTAAGACGCTCCTTGCACGGACTGCTGGCCTGATGGCTGCTAAAGTCCGCCAGGTTTTCCGGCCCCCCCTCATCCCCGGGAAAACCTCTCTGACACTCCAGGACCATCCACCCCACCAGCGTGAGTTATTTTCTCTATACCACATTTTTTATAGATCGTGCAGTTTTCCGCGTCTACCCGGACAATGGCTCGGGGACTGATCCCACCGCCGGCCCCGGAAACTGGTTAACCACCCTCCCGGGATGGTTCTCCCCGGGCAAAAATCTGTTATACTTTAAGGGTCTAGCGGCAATCAGTCGCACCGCCGGGAGGTTCCCGGCCGGAAGGCAACACGGCGCATGGCGATTCCAGAGACTCTGGCCCGAAAAAAGCTTAAGGTAACCGGCGTGGTGCAAGGCGTCGGCTTCCGGCCCTTTGTCTACCGGCTGGCCCGGCTGCACCACCTGGCCGGCTGGGTGTGCAACACTTCCCAGTGCGTCGAAATCGAGATCGAAGGCTCCCCGGCCTCCCTGGCCACATTTATCGGCCAACTTGAGCAGGAGGCCCCGGCCCTGGCCCGGATCGACGCGGTGGTGAGTCGCGCCGCCCCCCCCGAGGGCGGCGCCGGCTTTGCCATCCGGGAGAGCCGGCGCCTGGCCGCCACCGCGGCCCTGATCCCCCCGGACGTGGCCACCTGCGACGACTGCCTGGCCGACATCAATGATCCCGGCAACCGCCGCTACCAGTATCCCTTTACCAACTGCACCAACTGCGGCCCCCGGTTCACCATCATCCGGGCGGTGCCTTATGACCGCCCCCACACCACCATGGCCGTTTTCGACCTCTGCCCCCAGTGCCGGGCGGAATATGAAAATCCCGAGGACCGGCGCTTTCATGCCGAGCCCACCGCCTGCCCCGTCTGCGGCCCCCGGGTCTGGCTGGAAGAGGGGGACCGCCGCCTGGACCGGGAAGCCATCCCCGCCGCCGCCAGCTTGCTGAAAAGCGGCCGGATCGTGGCCGTCAAAGGCCTCGGAGGCTTTCACCTGGCCGCCGACGCCCGCCATGACGCGGCCGTGAAAACCCTGCGGGAGCGCAAGGGCCGGGTGGCCAAACCCTTTGCCCTCATGGTCCGGGACCTGGACGAGGCCGGGCGTCTGTGCCACCTCGGGGAACTGGAACGGTCCCTGCTCCTCTCCCGGGAACGCCCCATCGTCGTCGCCCGGCGGCGGCCGGACGCCGGCGTCTCGGCCCACGTGGCCCCGGGCCACGAGTTCCTGGGGCTCATGTTGCCCTACACCCCCCTCCACTTTCTGCTCATGGACCACGGCCCCGCCGCCCTGGTGATGACCAGCGGCAACCTCAGCGAAGAGCCCCTGGTGCACACCAACACTTGAGGCCCGGGACAAATTAGCCGGCCTGGCCGACGCCTTTCTCATGCATGACCGGGACATCCAGGTGCCCTGCGACGACTCCGTGGTCCGCCCCGCGGACGCCGCGGCCGTCATTCCCCTGCGGCGGGCCCGGGGTTTGGTGCCGGCGCCCATCCCTCTGCCCCTGTTATCCGAGCCCGTCCTGGGCGTCGGGGCCGAACAGAAGAACACCTTCTGCGTGGCCGCCCACGGCGTCGCCCTCCTCAGCCAGCATATCGGCGACCTGGACCGGGTGGAGACTTTCGATTATTACCGGCAGGCCATCAGCCATTTTAAGGCCCTGTGCCGCCAGGACCCGGCCCTCGTCGCCCATGACCTCCACCCCCTCTATCTCAGCACCCGCTATGCCCGGGATCTGGCCGGGGTGCGCCTCATCGGGGTCCAGCACCATCACGCCCATATCGCCGCCTGCCTGGCGGAAAACCGCCGCACCGAAACCTGTATCGGGGTTGCCCTGGACGGCACGGGCTACGGCCCCGACGGCACCGTCTGGGGCGGCGAACTCCTGGTGGCGGACCTGGCCGGCTTCACCCGGGCCGGCCATTTCGCCGCCGTCCGCCTCCCCGGGAGGGACGCCGCGGTCAAGGACCCGGGGCGCATGGCCGCCGCCTATCTTTACGGCCTCTGCGGCGAGGACTTCGGCAACCAGGCCCGGCGTCTGGGCCTGGAGTATGCCCCGCTGGCGGAGCGCATCCTGCGCCGCCAGCTGGCCGAGGGGCTCAATTCACCCATCACCACCAGCGCCGGGCGCCTCTTCGACGCGGTGGCCGCGGCCCTGAACGTCTGCCGCCTCCGGACCTACGAAGGGCAGCCGGCCATGGAACTGGAAATGGTCGCCGACGAGACCGAAGACGGCTTCTATCCCGCCGCCGTCGAAGCTGCCCCGGACGCCCTGGTCCTGGATACCCTGGCCATCTTCCGGGGCGTGGTCAGCGACCGCATCTCCGGCGTGGCCCCCGCCGTCATCGCCGCCCGCTTCCACAACTCCCTGGTCCGGCTCCTGGCCGACGCCTGCGCCCTGATCCGGGAGCGCACCGGGCTGAACCTCGTGGCCCTGTCCGGAGGCGTCATGCAGAACGCCCTGCTGTTCACCCGGCTGCAACGCGCCCTGGCGGAGCGCAGCTTCGAAGTGCTCACCCATACCCTGACGCCGCCCAACGACGGCTGCATCTCCCTGGGCCAGGTGGCCGTGGCCGCCGCCCGGATAAATAAAGAGGGGGAAAAAGGGTAAAAGGGCAAAAGGCGAAAAGGGAGAACGCCACTCGGTTTTACAGGTTTTCCCCTTTTCGCCGTTTCCCCTTTTACCCCCGGCTGTTAAACGTCTTAACTTTCGCAAGTCAGTAAAATCTGTTAAACAGGATACTATTATGTGCCTTGCCATTCCCATGCGTCTCATTGAAATCGACGGGGTCACCGGCGTGGCCGAAGTGGATGGAGTAACCCGGGCCGTGCGCCTCGATCTGCTTCCGGAGGTGGCCCTGGGGGATTACGTGCTCATCCACGCCGGGCTGGCCATCGCCCGGGTGGATGCCGAAAATGCCGAGGAAACCCTCACCTTCCTCCGGAATCTGGCCGATGAAGTTTATTGACGAGTTCCGGGACCAGGCCCTGGTAAAGGACTTGACCCGGCGCCTGGGGGCCCTGGCCGCCTTTACGGAAACCCCCGCCACCGTCATGGAGGTCTGCGGCACCCACACCATGGCCGCGGCCCGCTTCGGCCTCAAAACCCTTCTGCCCCCAGGGGTCGAGCTCATTTCCGGCCCCGGCTGCCCGGTGTGCGTCACCGATCAGTCCGACCTGGACGCCTTTCTGGCCCTGGGGACCGAACCGGGCGTCGTCCTGGTCTCCTTCGGCGACATGCTCCGGGTCCCCGGCACCCACACCTCCCTGGAAGGCCTCCGGGCCCAGGGAGCCGAAGTGCGGGTGGTTTACTCCCCCCTGGATGCGGTGGAACTGGCCCGGCAGACCCCGGACCAACACCTGGTGTTTTTCGGGGTGGGCTTCGAAACCACCATGCCCGCCACCGCCCTGGCCATCCAGACCGCGGCCAGCTACGCTCTGGACAATTTCTCGGTCTGCTGCGTCCACAAGACCATGCCCGCGGCGCTCAAGGCGCTCTTGAGCTCAGGCGAAGTGCGGGTTTCCGGGCTCCTCTGCCCCGGCCACGTCACCACCATCATCGGGACGGCGGCCTACGACTTCATCCCCGCCGAATTCGGCCTCCCCTGCGCGGTGACGGGATTTGAGCCCGTGGATATGCTGTTGGGGATAGAATCGCTCCTGGGTCAACTCAATGAGGGCAAGGCGGTGGTGGACAACGTCTACACCCGGGCGGTTCAGGTTCCCGCCAACCCCCGGGCCCGGGAGTTGCTGGCTGAGGTCTTTGCCCCCGAGGACGCCGCCTGGCGGGGCCTGGGCGTGATCCCCGGCAGCGGCGTCAGGATTCGCGGGCCCTACGCCCGGTTCGACGCCCGGGCCCGGTTCCCCCAGGTCTGGGAGCGCCTCACCCCGCCGCCGCCGTCGGCCTGCCGCTGCGGCGAAGTCCTCCGGGGCGTCCTGCGCCCGGCGGCCTGCCCCCTGTTCGCGGAAGCCTGCACCCCGGCCCAGCCCCTGGGCCCCTGCATGGTCTCCACCGAAGGGGCCTGCGCCGCGGCGTATCGGTATGAGAGATGAGGAAGGGCGAAAAGGGAAAGAGGGAAAAAGGAGAAAAGGGGTACTAAGGAAAATTTTCTTGCTTCTATCCTTTTCGCCTTTTCCCCCCAGGAAAATTCTCTGGTCTCCATAGGGCGGGCCGTGCCCGCCGAATTACGGCGGCCACCGGCCGCCCGATAATAACTACATGAAACTTTGGTGGCACAGGCTTCCAGCCTGTGTTCCTAAACTCCCTCTTCCCACGCTTCGGGGGGAGAGGGTTGGGGTGAGGGGGGTGGAACAACCGCATGCAATTTCCTAACCGGTACAGAGCTGAGATTTCTTTACCCATTTCGCCTTTTTCCCTTTTCCCCTTTTCACCCCAAACATTTTACTAACCCTGCCCCACCCTTCTAAAAGGATTTATTCTTCATGTCACGTATTCTTTTGAGCCACGGCGCCGGCGGCCGGGAGATGGCGGCCCTCATCGACGAGGTCTTTCTGGCCCGGTACGGCGACCCCAACCGGGTGGGCGACGACAGCGCCACCGTGCTGTTGGGTTCCCACCGCCTCGCCTTCACCACCGATTCCTTCGTGGTGGACCCGCTGTTTTTCCCCGGCGGCGACATCGGCCGGTTGGCGGTGGCGGGCACGGTGAACGATCTCCTCACCGCCGGGGCCCGGCCCCTGGTGCTGTCGGCCTCCTTCATCCTGGAGGAGGGCCTGGAAATCGCCGTCTTGCAGACCATCGCCGAGTCCATGCGCGCCACCGCCGCCGAAGCCGGGGTCCCCATCGTCACCGGGGACACCAAGGTGGTGCCCAAGGGTTCCGCCGACAAGGTCTTCATCACCACCGCGGGCGTGGGGCTGGTTCTGCGCCCCGGGGTGTCCGGGGCCGCGGCCCGCCCCGGAGATGAGATCATCCTCACCGGCACGGTGGGCGACCACGGCGCCGCGGTGCTCCTGGCCCGGGAAAAGCTCCTGGACGGCGAAGCCATCAGGAGCGACGCCGCGCCCCTCACCGGGCTGGTCCTGAACCTGCTGGAGGAAGGGGTCGAGATTCACGCCATGCGGGACCCCACCCGGGGCGGCATCGCTGCGTCCTTGAACGAAATCGCCCGCCAGTCCCAGGTCGCCATGGAAATCATCGAGGACCGGGTGCCGGTGGCCCCGGCGGTGGCCGCGGCCTGCGAGGCCCTGGGCCTGGACGTCTTCCAGGTGGCCAACGAAGGCAAGATGCTCATCATCGTGGCCCCGGAGGACGCCTCCAAGGCCCTGTTCATCATCCGGCGCAGCCCTTACGGCGAGGCGGCCCGGGTCATCGGCCAGGTGAGCGCCGCCCCCCCGGCCGGGTAACGGTCAAGACCGTCATCGGCACCACCCGCCTCCTGGACCCGCCGTCAGGGGATTTGTTGCCGCGGATTTGTTGAGAGATATATTACAGAAATCGGTTATCCCGCTGTTGTCATTTTCCAAAAAATTTTTTTCCTTGCCCTATCGTATCCCATAGGATACATTAAATTAAATTCATGCTGGAAATCCGCCAGACCGAGGAATAGCGTTTGCCACAAATTCTTTCCGCTTGGAGGTTCTTAAATCCCCCTAAATCCCCCTTTTTCAAAGGGGGACTTCAACAGCAATTCCTTGTAGTTCCCCCTTTTCTAAAGGGGGGTTAGACAGGGGGGATTTGTGGATATCAAGGATCGAAAAGAACTTTTGGCAATCGCTATATATTCTCATTGGTTCAATCGCTTGAGCGACCGGCAAGCACGGGCGCGCATCGATGTGCGTATCCGTCGCCTGTCGCTGGGCAACCCTGGGGACGTGAAGCCGGTGGGAGAGGGTGTCTCGGAACTGCGCATCGATTATGGTCCCGGATACCGGGTGTATTTCATCCAACGTGGCCAGACGTTAGTAATCCTCCTCGCCGGCGGTGACAAGCACACGCAGCACCAGGATATCAAGACGGCCGAGGAACTGGCCCGGAAGCTTTAGGAGACTGTCATGGCAAAAATTCAAACTCGACCTTGGGACGCCGCGGAACATCTGGAAACCGATGAGGACATGGCCGCCTATCTGGAGGCCGCCCTGGAAGAAGGCGACCCGGCGCTGGTGGCAGCCGCCCTGGGGGACATCGCCCGGGCCAAGGGCATGGCGCAAATCGCCCGGGAAACGGGTTTAGGACGGGAGAGCCTTTACAAGGCGTTGTCGCCGGAAGGCAACCCGGAGTTTGCCACCGTCCTCAAGGTGGTCCGGGCGCTTGGCCTACGGTTGTGCGCCACCCCGGCACGCACCTGAGTTGTGTGCCCCCAGTCCTGGACATCTTCCAGGTGGCCAACGAAGGCAAGATGCTCATCATCGTGGCCCCGGAGGACGCCTCCAAAGCCCTGTTCATCATCCGCCGCAGCCCCTACGGCCTCACTTTTCCCCAATCTCTTATCTGCGCTTATCGGCGTGCATCGGCGGCTAATTCTTTTTTCCTGCCGAACCAACTGCCCATCTTTTTCTGGAAGGCTTCCATGTAGAGGTAAAAGACCGGGGTGATGTAGAGGGTGAGGAGCTGGGAGACCAGGAGGCCGCCCACCACCGCCACCCCCAGGGGCTGGCGGGATTCGGCCCCGGCCCCCAGGCCCAGGGCGATGGGCAGGGACCCCATGAGGGCCGCCATGGAGGTCATCATGATGGGCCGGAAGCGGACCAGGGCCCCGGAATAAATCGCCTCCCGGGGGCTCAAGCCCTCGGTGCGCTGGGCCGCCAGGGCGAAGTCGATCATCATGATGGCGTTTTTCTTGACGATCCCCACCAGCATGATCACCCCCACAAAGGCGTAGATGTTCAGGTCCATGCCGAAGAGCATCAGGGCCAGCAGGGCCCCGATCCCGGCGGAGGGCAGACCCGAGAGGATGGTCAGGGGGTGGATGAAGCTCTCGTACAGGATACCCAGGATCAGGTAGATCACCAGGATGGACATGATCAACAGGAGCCACAAGCCCTGCATGGAGGCCTGGAAGGCCTGGGCCGCGCCCTGGAAATTGGTGGTGATGGTGGCGGGCAACATCTGCCGGGCCACCTTGTCCACCGCGGCCACCGCGTCTCCCAGGGACGTATCCGGCCTGAGGTTGAAGGAGATGGTCACCGCCGGGAGCTGCCCTGAGTGGTTGATGGTCAGGGGTCCCAGGTTCCGGGTCAGGGAAGCCACCGCGTCCAGGGGCACCAACTGGCCTTTGTTGGAGCGGATATAGAGCCACTGCAGGGCCGCGGGGTCCATCTGATACCGGGGCTCCAGCTCCATGATGACGTCGTATTCGTTGTTGGGGGCGTAAATGGTGGAGATCTGCCGGGAGCCATAAGCATAGTAGAGGGCGTCTTCGACTTGCTGGGCCGTGACCCCCAGGGTGGCCGCCTTGTCCCGGTTGATATCGACGTTGACCTGGGGGTTTTTGATCTGCAGGTCGCTGGTCACGTCCACCAGCCCCGGCAGGGTGCGTATCTTGGCCTCCAGCAAGGGGGCGTAGTGATACAGGTCCTTGATGTCCGGGCTCTGGAGGGTCAACTGGTACAGGCTCTTGGTGAGCACGCCCCCCAGGCGGATGGGGGGCAGGTTCTGCATAAAGGCCCGGATACCCGGCACCGCGGCCAACTGGGGCCGGAACTGCTGGATAATCTCTTCCACCCCCGGGCGCTTATTCCGGGGAATAAGGCGGATAAATATGCGGCCGGTGTTGCCGGCCAGGCTATGGCGGCTGGCCCCGATTGAGGAAAAAAAGTTTTTCACATAGGGGTTCTTGCCCACGATGGCCATCAACGCCTTCTGCTCCTTGATCATGGCGTCGAAGGAGATGCCCTGGGCCGCTTCGGTGAAGGTAAACACCGAACCCGTGTCCTCGCTGGGGAGAAAGCCCTTGGGAATAATCCCCAGCAGGAAGAAGGTAATCACCAGGAGCAGGACGGAAATAATCATGGTGAAGCCCTGGTGCCGGAGCACCCCGGTAAGAGTCCGGTCATAGAGGTGGAGCATCCCCTGGAAAACGCGCTCCGTCAGGATGTAGAGGCGGCCGTGGCGCTCCTCCCGGGGCGGCCGTAAGAACCGGCTGCACAGCATGGGGGTGAGGGTCAGGGAAACAAAGCCCGACACCAGAATGGCCGCAGCGATGGTCACCGCGAATTCGTGGAGCAGCCTCCCCAGGATACCCCCCAGAAAGAACACCGGGATAAACACCGCGGCCAGGGACAGGGTCATAGAGAGGATGGTGAAGCCGATCTCCCGGGAGCCGTTGATGGCCGCCTCGAAGGGCGCCTCCCCCATCTCCATATGCCGGACGATATTCTCCAGCACCACGATGGCGTCGTCCACCACGAACCCCACGCAGAGGATCAGGGCCATTAAGGAGAGGTTGTCCAAGCTGTAATTCAGCAGGTACATGACCGAGAAGGTCCCGACGATGGACATGGGCAGCGCCAGGCTGGGGATGACGGTGGCCGAGAAATTCCGCAGGAAGAGGAAAATCACCATGATCACCAGCCCCAGGGCCAGGAGCAGGGTGAACTGGACGTCGTTCACCGATTCCCGGATGGTCACGGAGCGGTCGTACAGAGTGACGATTTTAACCGAGGCGGGAATCTGGCTCCGCACCGAGGGCAGCAACTTATTGATGGAGTCCACTACCTCGATGGTGTTGGTGCCCGGCTGGCGCTGAATGGCCAGAACGATGGCCCGGGAAGTTTTGTACCAGGAGGCGGCTTTGTCGTTGGAGACGCTGTTGATGACCTGGCCCAGGTCCGACAGGCGCACGGGTTGGCCGTCCCGGTAGGCCACGATGAGGGGCCGGTAGGCCGACGCGGTGGTGAGCTGCCCGGTGGCCTGAACGGTAAAGGCCTGGTGCGCGCCGTAGAGGGTCCCGGTGGGCAGGTTGACGTTTTCCTTCTTGACCGCGTCGGCCACCTCGTTGATCCCCAGACCCCGGCTGGCCAGGGCCTGGGGGTCCAGTTGGACGCGCACCGCGAATTTCTGCTCCCCAAAGACCTGGACCTGGGCCACCCCGTTGATCATGGAGATGCGCTGGGCCATGAGGGTGTCGGCGTACTCATTGACGGTGGACAGGGGCAGGCTCTCGGAGGTCACCGCCAGGTAGAGAACGGGCTGATCCGCCGGGTTCACCTTTTGGTACACCGGCGGGGTAGGCAGGTCCGGGGGCAGCTGCTTGGAGGCCTTGCCGATGGCCGCCTGGACGTCCTGGGCCGCGGCATCCAGGTTGCGGCTCAGGTTGAACTGCAGGGTGATCTGGGTGAGCCCCATGGCGTTGCTGGAGTTCATGGAGTCCAGCCCGGCGATGGTGGAGAACTGGCGCTCCAGGGGAGTGGCCACCGCCGAGGCCATGGTCTCGGGGGAGGCCCCGGGGAGGTCGGCGCTCACCAGGATGGTGGGAAAATCGACGTTGGGCAGGTCGCTCACCGGGAGGTAGCGATAGCTCATGGCCCCGAAAAGCAGGATGGCCACCATGACCAGGGTGGTCATAACCGGCCGGCGGATAAAGAGCTCGGTGAAGTGCATAGGGCCGCTCCGGGACGTTTAGAGCCCGGTCTTGATCTCCACTTTGGCTCCTGAAACCAGCCGCAGCTGGCCGTCGGTGACGACCCGTTCCCCGGGCTTGAGCCCCTTGGTGATGATGACGTCGCCGTTGATGGAGCGCCCCACTTCCACGGGGCGAATCTCCACGGTCAGGTCGGGCTTGACCACAAAGACAATCTGCCCTTCCTGGCTCGTCTGAATGGCCTGGGAGGGGGCCAGAATGGCGTTGGGCTGCGAGGAGAGCTGCACCACCACGTTGACGAACAGCCCCGGCCACAGGCGCTTGGCCTCGTTGGCAAAGGTGGCTTTGCACAGGATAGTCCCCGTGCTTTTGTCCACGGTGTTGTCGATAAAACTGAGGACCCCCATCTCCGGGTTCTTTTCCTGCCCGGCGATGATGGCCTCCACTTTAATTTTTTCCACCGCCATAAATTTCCGGACCGCCGCCAGGTTCTGTTCCGGGACGGCAAAGGACACGTAGATGGGCTGGATCTGGTTGATGACCACCATGGCGGTGTCGGCGTTTTCTTTGATCATGTTCCCCTGGTGGGCGATGAGGCTGCCGGTGCGGCCGTTGATGGGGGCCTTGATATAACAATAACTGAGATTGAGCTTGGCGTTTTGCACCGCCACCTGATCGGCGTTGACCGTGGCGCCGAGGGACTCGGCGGTGGCCTTGGCCTGATCGTAGTCCTGCTGGCTGACAAACTGCTTCCGGATCAACTCGGCATAGCGCCGGGCGTCGGCCTGGGCCTTGGTGGCCAACGCTTTATCCCGGGCCAGGTTGGCTTCCACCTGCCTCAAGGCCGCCTCATACGGGCGCGGATCAATGACAAAGAGGAGTTCGCCCTGTTTCACGTCCTGGCCTTCCTTAAAATTGACCTGGACCAACTGGCCCGCCAGGCGGGACTTGATGGACACGGTGGAGTAGGCCTCGACGTTGCCGATGACCTTCAACTCCACGGGCACCGTCTTCTCGGTCACCGTGCCCACCAGGACCGGCACCGGCGGCCGCGGGGGCGCCTTTTTCTCGCCGGAACAGGCGGGCAAGAAATTACTTATCAGGAAAGAAATTATGATAAAGACAAAAGGATAGGGAAATTTACGATTTAATGTAGTCATATTAATTGATATTAAGAAGTCTTGTTATCTCAGTGAATTAGATTTTGTAAGGCACCCCAAAAAACCTGAAAACTCTTGGAAATGTTACGGCTTGGATCCATGTGTAGCGATATTTTCCGCGCCACCTCTATTTTGGGCATACCACCTCTATAATAACCTGCCCGCTTCAGTACCCTTTCCAGAGCTTCGGAGGTATTGTGGATTGTATCAGGCGTACGAAAGTTCTTTCTCTTATCCAAAGATCTAGGAATTTTTGGGTAAGCAGCATTCAAGGCGCCCACATCTCCCAAAAACCAGGCCTCTAATTCTTCAATAGCTATTCTATTTATAATATTTAATTTCGCATTAGGACGGGCATTTGATTTCGTAATAAATCCCTCATTGCGAGCTATTGCTTCCAATTTCTGCTTTAATTCGAAACATTCTTCATAGTCCTTATCTATTAGGACTACGATATACCAGTCATCAGGCAGCCAAGGACGATAGCCCCTTAGCCGCTTGGGAAGATTCTTTAACAAATCACTTTTCCCCTGGAAAACATGAATATTATATGAGGAATCCTCCCTTATGAGTTTGGGCACCAGATTTCGCAACGCCGCCTCAGCTGAAGGTTCTTCCACTAAAAATTCAATATGCATGTCGAACTCAGTTTTCAGCTTATTGAGCTATGCGAAGAGACTTTGGCCCGCCGGATGCAGTTAGAGGGTCACCTACTTCGAAATAGCCTTCCATCCAAAGATGCCCCAGTAAAGCTCCGGAATTCATAAAGTCCTTGATTCCCTTCATGTCCTCAGCCTTCTTCGCTTGGGTATATCCTTTCGTATCTCGGTAAAGTACCCAGAGTTCATTTGCCTGTAGCCCATTCACAAAAAATGGCGAATGGGTTGTCACCATAAGTTGCGTTCGATCGGTAACACTTCGGCATTCTTCGGCGAGTTCGGATAATAGCCGGGGATGTAAATAATTCTCCGGTTCTTCAATACCAATCATCTGTGGTGGTTCAGGATCATATAGAAGGGTCAGGTAGGCCAACATTTTGAGCGTCCCGTCAGAGGCAAACTTCGCTAAAATTGGTCTATCAAAAGGAGCATCCTTAATCTGCAACAAGAGTCTGCCATCCGCCATCAATTCAGCTTCCACTTTCTCCAATCGAGGGACGCGGCTCGATAATATCGCCAATACAGAATCAAGTCGTTCGGGGTGTTGTTCTTTTAAATATTGGATTACATTGGGGAGATTATCACCCGTAGCAGAAAGGCGCTCTTGAGGCCCAGCTTCGGGAGTGCCTCGGGTATTATCCGCGCTTAAGTAAGAAAGATACCAGCCGGTAATAAAGCGCCGAAGAGCGCTCACCCGCGGATGTTTGGCAAACTGACCTAACGTATTAACTGCCAGCAATTCTGCAGAATCAAGGCGTTCTTCAACCCGAACATCACTCTCATCAGGCATTTCTCCAGAAATTACCCTACCCTCACCCATCCTAAAATCGAGAAAGCTAAATGGTTGTCCTGTTTGTCCTCGTCTCCAGCGAAGCGATTCTTCGGCCACATAAGGCCCCTTGGATTTCTCTCCTATGGCAAGATGATAGGTAATAATCGGAGATCCGGCTTTTTCGCGGTACTTTAATTCGATTACAATTGGTCCATCAGAGCCCCGGGTGCGAAGTTCTTTAAATCTCCCGCGCCGATCCCAAGCCTTGCGCAATCCCACCAAGAAGCATTCCGATAAAAAAGCGAAAACATCAAAGATAGTTGACTTACCGCTGCCATTCGGACCCAAAAAAACGGTTATGGGAGTGATATTTTTTAGTTCAAGATCACGTAAGGCGCGGTAATTTTTAACTCGCAGATATTCTATTCGTGGCGGGAGCTGGCTAATCGTCATGGAAATTCTCCCTGAAAATAATCATTAATCCTGTCGATTTTGTTTGATTCAATAAATGCAAACATCTCTGAAGTAGACAAAACCAACAGGTATTCATTACCCTTTTTCTCTCCACTACGCAAGATGCACCTTAAACCGGGTCACGGCCAGGGCCAGCATGCCCGTGCCCAGGACGGTCATGGCCGCCATTTGGGGCCACAGGAGGGCCAGACCGGCCCCCTTGAGAAAAATCCCCTGGCTGACGATGACGAAATACATCAACGGGTTGAGATACGTCAGGTACTGGAAGAACACCGGCATGTTGGCGATGGGGAAGATGAGCCCGGACAGGAGAATGGCCGGGGTCAAAAACAGGTTGCCGGCCATCATGGCCTGCTGCTGGGTGGATGAGACCGTGGAAATCAGCAGCCCCAGGCCCACGGAATTGAGCAGAAAGGCCAAGGTGCCCAGGAGCAATACCAAAAAGTTCCCCCGAAACGGCACCTCGAACCACAGGATCCCCACGACCGTGACCATGGCCACCTCCAGCAGGGAAATGAGCACAAACGGAATGGTCTTGCCCAGCATCAGTTCGATGGGCCGGATGGGGGTCACCAGGATCTGCTCCAAGGTGCCGATCTCTTTTTCCCGGACCACGGACAGGGCGGTGAGCATCAGGCTGACCAGCAGCACCACCATGGCGATAACCCCGGGCACCATGGAGTAGCGGCTGATGAGGTTGGCGTTGAACCAGGCCCGGGGCTCGATTTCCAGGGGAGTCCCGGACTGGCCCGCCCACACCTGCCCCTGGCTGGCCAGGCGCCGATTTAACTGCTGCTGGTTGTAATCGGCGATCACCGTGCCGGCATAGCGGCTGACAATGAGAGCGGCGTTGGAATCGGTGGCGTCCACGATCACCTGGATTTTCCCGGACTTCCCCTGGCGCATCCGGGTGGCGAAGTCCCACTGGAACCACACGGCCATGGTGATGTCGCCCCGGTCGATGAGATGGAGCAGCTCTTTCTGGCTCTTGACATAGTACTTCACCTTGAACCAGTCGTTGGAGGCGAACCGGTCGATGAGCTGCCGGGACTCCATGGTGCGGCTTTCATCGAACACGGCCAGGGCTACATGCTTGATGTCGAAATTGACCACGTAGCCATAGGCAAGCAACTGCACCATGGGCGGCACGATGAGGAAGAAGCGGAGCTTCCTGTCCCTGAAGACCTGGATGAACTCCTTGATGATGATGTGGCGGATGCGACGAAACATGAATAACTCTCAGTGGTTAAGTTCTACCCTGGTAATCCAGAAACCGGGCCCGGCCATCCTCCCCGTCAACTCCCGGATATGACATGATAGGTTTGCAAGGCCTCGATGACGCCATGGAAGACCAGCCCCATCCCCATGGCGGCAACAAAAAAGCCGACGATGCGGGTGGCGGCGTCTATCCCCTTGGCGCCGAGGCGGTCCATAAGAGACTTGGCAGAGGCTAAGATCAAGTAGATGACACTCATCACGGCCAGGCTGGCCAGGGAGATCGCCACCAGGGAGGTAAAATCGCTGATGGGATGGTGCACCAGGGAACACATACCCAGGACGGTGGCCAGGACTCCCGGACCGAACATCAGCGGCATGGCCAGGGGCACAAAGGCAATGTCCGTTGCTTGCCCGGTGGAGCCGCTCCCACCCGCTTGGAACACGCCGCCGCCCGGGGAAGGGAGAAAAAGAGAAAACCCGATGCGCATCAGGATGATACCGCCGACGATCCGGACCATACTGAGTGATACGGAAAAAATATAGAGCATCACCGTGCCGAACACGAGGAAGAAGAAAATTAACAACGTGGCATAGAGACAGGCACGGCGGGCGACCCGGAGGTGGGTCGACTCATCCTGCCCGGCCAGGAGTTGAAGATAGATGGGGAGAGATTCCAGGGGATTAATGACTGCCAACATCGTGGTAAAAGTCGCGATAAACAGCGTCACTGGGTGTAGCATTATCGTGCTTCCTCAATAATGGTTTCCGGGCAGTCTGATCTGCCGATACGGGCCGTGGTGACCGGTTCCCCTCACCTGATTTTCTTGACAAACTTCTTGATGGACAGGACCACGAAGAAGGTGGCGGACGCGGTCAGCATCAAGGCGCTGGGCCACAAATATTCCATGCCCAGGCCCTTGAGGTAGATGCCCTTGGCGATAGTCACCAGGTACCGGGCCGGCACGATGTAAGAAGCGATCTGGAGCGGCAGGGGCATCAGGTAGATGGAGAACACGAAGCCGGACAGGAGAAAGGACGGCAAAAACGTGGTGAGCATGGCCATCTGAAAGGCCTGCAACTGGTTCTCGGAGGTCACCGAAATCAGCAGACCCTGCCCCAGGGTGGCGATCAGGAAAATCGCCGCCAGGCCGATGAACAGCAAGGGGCTGCCCCGGAACGGCACCTGAAAGAGAAACTTGCCCATGGCCATGACCAGGGCCATATCGAACATGCCGACGAGAAAATAGGGCCCGATCTTCCCCAGGAGCAGTTCCGTGCGCCTCAGGGGGGTGGCCATCAGGCCTTCCATGCTCCCCCGCTCCAGCTCCCGCACCACCGTCAGGGCCGTGAGCAGGGCCCCCACCATGGTCATGATCACGGCAATCAGGCCGGGAACGATGTAGTTGCGGGACTCCAGGTCTTCGTTGAACCAGAAACGGGTCTGGGAGTCCACCGGCACCTCACCGCGCCCCGGCCCTTTGGCCGTGAGCCGCTGGGTCAGGAGTTTCTGGTTGTACGTTGCGGTCACCCCCTGGAGATACCCCAAAACGATGTTGGCGGTGTTGGAATCGGTGCCGTCCACCAGCCCCTGGACCTTGGCGGTCTTGCCCGTTTGGTACTGCCAGGAAAAATCATAGGGGAGCATCAGGCCCACCTGGACCTGACGCCCCAGGATCAGGCGCGTCAGTTCGTTATAACTGGGAGTGTACTTGACGATCCGGAAGTACTCGGAGCCCCGGAACTGGTTGATGAAATCTTCGCTCAACTGGCTCTGCTCCTGGTCATAGATCGCCATCTTGACGTTTTTGATGTCGAAGGTGAGGGCATAGCCATAGAGCAACAGCAGCACCACGGGCAAGAGGATGATCTGCAGGAGGCTGATGGGGTCCCGGCGGATGTGGATCAGTTCCTTCCGGGAAATGGCCCAGGTGCGCTTGAGGTCCATGGGTTATAGCTCTCAGCTTTCAGTTTTTTTAGAGTTCTTCCGTGAAAAACTGCAAATCCCCTAAATCCCCCTTTTTCAAAGGGGGACTTTAATACCCCCCTTTGAAAAAGGGGGGCAGGGGGGATTTTTCATCCTCGCCGATGAAAAATTTGTGGTTCATGAACGCTTAGTCTTTCTGTCTGGTTTTAATTATCCGCATGTGTTCTTAAGGATTCTTACTGTTTTTAGCTGACCGCTGATTGCTGAGAGCTGACAGCTTTCTTCCCTTCCGCCCGCTGCACCAGTGAAATAAAGGCGTCTTCCAGGCTGGGCCGCACCCGCTCGATGCTGCCCCAGGCGATGTGATGCGCCGACAGGGCCGCCCGGATGGCCGGCTCGGCCTCCTCGGGCCGGGTGGTGGCGATGTGCAGGCCGTCCCCGAAGACCGCGGCTTCGGCCACCTGGGGCAGCTTTCGGATCAAATCCCGGGCGGTGTCCAGGTTGTCGGGATAAAGGGCCAGGATGGTTTCCTTCACCTCCCCTTTGAGTTCGCCGGGGGTGCCCTGGGCGATGATGCGCCCCTGGTAGATCAGCACCAGCCGGTCACAGAACCCCGCCTCCTCCATGTAGTGGGTAGTGACCAGGATGGTCCGGCCCTCCTGGGCCATGGCGTAGATCAGGTCCCAAAAATTGCGCCGGGAAATAGGGTCCACCCCGCTGGTGGCCTCGTCCAGGAACAGGATGGAAGGTTCGTGGATGATGGCCGAGGCCAGGGCCAGCCGCTGCTTCAGGCCCAGGGGCAAGGTGCGGGTCAAAGCGTGGCGCCGGTCCTCCAGGCCCACCAGGCGCAGCACCTCGGTGATCCGCGCCGCCAGCCGGGCCGGGGTGAGGCCGTAGACCCCGCCGAAAAAGGTGAGATTTTCCTCCCCGGTCAGGTCCTCATAGAGGGAAAAACGCTGGGACATGTAACCGATGTGGTTTTTGATCTGGGCGTTCTCCCGGATGATGTCGAAGCCCCCCACCCGGCCCTCGCCGCTGGTGGGCAACAAGAGGCCGTTGAGCATACGGATCGTCGTGGACTTGCCCGCCCCGTTGGGCCCCAGGAAGCCGAAAATCTCCCCCCGGGAGACCTCAAAGCTGATGTCGTCCACCGCCTTGAAATCCCCGAAAGACCGGGAAAGATTTTTAACGATAATGGCTGGTTCGTCAGTCATGAGCCGAGTTTTTTGTCCTTGCCGCCAGGCAGCGCCAACCTTGCCTGCCGGCGCGACAATTTATGGTGCCCAGTCTGCATAGGGCGGGCTGTGCCCGCCGAATTTTGGCGGCCACAGACCGCCTATACTTATAGTGTTTTTAAAAAATCCTTTCCCATTGACGGTTTCTAAATCCCCCTCAATCCCCCTTTGGCAAAGGGGGACCTGTAAAAGAATTCCGCTAAGTTCCCCCCTTTAGAAAAGGGGGGTTAGGGGGGATTTATTCTGGCTGCCAGGCCAGGTCTGAGAACCAGAAAACCGCACTCCTCCGGTGCGCAGTGCGCACCCTACATCCTATAGTTTTTCAACTCCTTCCCCTTTTCGCCTTTTCCCCTTTTCCCCCTTCTTCTCATTCCTCATCCTGCCGCACGATCTGGACGAAGAGTTCTTCCAGGGTGGGTTGGGCCGGTTCGAGGGCTACGCCGGTCAAGCCGGCCTGCTCCAGGGCCGCCTTGATGGGCCCCATCGCCGTGGCGGCGCTTTCCACCGACAGCATTAACCGGTCCCCCATGGTCAAGGAGTTGCGCACCAGGGGATGAGTGCCGAGGACCTCCCGGGCGGTCCACAGGTTTGAGGCCCGAACCTCCAGGAGTTCACCCTGGAAAGAACTTTTGATGGCCCCAGGCGTGTCCACCACCAGCAGCCGGCCGTGATGCATGAGCCCCACCCGGTGGGCCCTTTCCGCTTCGTCCATGTAGGCGGTGGACAGGAAGATGGCGATCCCGGTGCCCAGGAGCCCGTAGAGGATCTCCCAGAACTCCCGCCGGGAGATGGGATCCACCCCAAAGGTGGGTTCGTCCAGAAAGAGCAGCCGGGGACGGTGAATGAGGGCGCAGGCCAACCCCAGCTTCTGGCGCATCCCCCCGGAGAGATTGCGGGCCAGCCGGTCCTGGAAGGGGGTGAGGTTGGAAAACCCCAGGAGTTCCGGCATCCGCTGGGCTCGTTCCTGACGGGCCACCCGGTAGATGTCGGCATAAAAGGCCATATTCTCGGCCACCGTCAGGTCGTCGTAGAGACCGAAGCGCTGGGGCATGTAGCCGATATGCTCTTTGAGGGCCTCCGACTCCCGGACCGTGTCAAACCCCAGGACTTCGGCCCGGCCTTCATCCGGGTCCATGATGCCCACGAGCATCCGCATGGTGGTGGTCTTGCCGGCCGCGTCCGGACCCACCAGGGCAAAGGCCTCTCCCGGCGACACGGTCAGACTGAGATGATCCACGGCGGTGAGGCTCCCGAAGCGCTTGGTCAGCCCCTCGACCCGGATGGCCGCCTCACTGCTTGGGCTGTTCGGCCGGCTGGCTGTCAAGGAGAATGACCGCTTCCGCCGGCATCCCCGGCTTCAAGTCGTAGTTGAGGTTTTGCGCCCGGATCTTGCAGCGATAGACCAGGGTCACCCGCTCTTTGTAGGTTTCCACCGTCTTGGGGGTGAACTCCGCCTTGGCGCTGATGAATGACACCCAGGCCGGGTACTTCTTGCCGGGGTAGGAGTCGTTGGTCACGTAAGCCTTCATGCCGAACTTGACCTTGGCCAGGTCGGTTGCCGGGATATACCCCTGAAAATAGATATTGTCCATATCTCCCAGGGTGAGCACCGGCGCCCCCACCGCCGCGGTCATCCCCGGCTCCATGGGTCGCACCAGGACCACGCCGTTCACCGGGGAGGTAATGGTGCCATACCCCAACCGGGTAAGGGCCAGCTCCAGCGACGCCTGGGCCTCTTTGAACTGGCCCCGGGCCTGGTTAATGTCCTCCGCCCGGTAGCCTTCCTTCAACATGCCGTATTGTTCCACTGCGCTTTTGTGCGCCTCTTTGGCCATGAGATAGTCGGCCTCGAACTTGTCCCGGCTGATGCCCGGCACGACCTTGCGCTTATAGAGATTTTCGTAGCGTTCATAATCCAGCTTCTTGTTTACCAGGTCCGCCTTGGTCTTGCCCACCTGGGCCTCGGCCTCCTTAATCTCCTGGGGCCGGTAACCGTGCTCTAACTTGTTCAGGTTGGCCTGAGCCGCGGCCAGGGCGGCCCGGGCCCGGTCCACCTCATCTCTGAGGTCCTTGGCCTCCAGGCCGGCCACGACCTGGTTCGTGGCGGCCCAGTCGCCCTCCTGGAAAAAGATGTACTGGATGATGCCGGACACCTTGAAGGCCAGATCGGTCTCAGTGGCCTCCATGTGCCCTTCCAGGCGCAAGGTATTGTCGGGCAGCCGGGTTTCCCACCAGAGCAGCCAGTAGGCCAAACCGCCAACGACTGCCAACGCCAGTACGATGACGGGGATAAATCGCCGGGTTATCTTCATCGGTCCTCCACGTCGGCCTGGGGAATACTGCCAAAGATCTGTAGCCTGAATGAGCCGCCCATTCTACCGGGAAAAACGCCCCAAGGCAAAAGGATACTCCGGGGGCAAGAGATAATATCTGTTTTTCTGGACTCAGGTTCCTCAAGCCCGCTCTTTGGTTGAGCCATAAACGCCTGAGAACCTCCGGCTCAGGCCAGGGTCCTGGGCACACCCTGCGGCACCATCAACCATGGGTCAGGCTGCTCCCCTCGAGGCTGAGACCTCAAGTTGAGGAGGTGAGGTGGGTACAGGCGTATCCCTGGTTAATGGGAAGTTCTTGGGGAGATTGGGAGAGATGCTTAACCTGAAATTAACCGAACAGTCATCCCCGGGCTGAGGCCTGATACACTCATCGTGGTCAAAATGCACTCTACCCGGGGGACCTGGGCCGCAACTGATTAACTATTTTCATTAACTAAATAAAATCAGGCTCGACTTCCGTTTTCCCTTTTGGCTGAGACGGCCTGGTTTTCTTCTTGGCGGGTACCGCCACTCCCCCCCGGGGTAAAATTACCGGGAGAGTTTTCAGATAACGGCCGAGGACCCAGCCCGCCGCACCGGTGGAAGGCTGGCGAACATTAAGCCAACCCTTGGTCTCCCCTATCTTTTCCACCTGGTCGTTAACGCTCAGAATTCTAATGACCGCAGAGCGCTCCGTTGGTTTGGCCCGCAAGACGAGTTTTCTGACGGCCACATAAAAATATGGTTTGTGGAGTTGTTTTTGCTGAACATCTTCAAGGCGTTCCGTCAGGGCCGCGGCCGGCACCCAGCCGAGGCTGCGGCTGTTCATCGCCAAGACCCGCCACCAACCCTGGCCACTTTTTTCAACTCTTTGCACCTGATCGCCCCGGAACAGGAGCTGTAAGGGCATACAATCACTGCGAGGACACTCACGCAGGGGTATGGTCTCCATTTTGACAAAATAAAAAACGCCGGCCACCGGATCAGGGCTCAGTACCTCCTTTCGGACCCATCCCCTCTGCCCGCTGCGCTGGAGGTCAACCTGCCACCAGGCTGATTCCCCGGCGTCCACGACTTCCACCTTATCGCCTCGGTAAAGCGGGGCCAGGACATTTCCGGCGTATCCGGGGCTATCCAGCAGATACGTGATTTCCGGGGTAACAAAGAATGGACCCCCCGGGGGCTTGACCACCGGAGTTCCGGCACAGGAGCAGGCCAGGCCCAGGAGCAGGGCTAGGGTTATGAATCTGGTCAGATCACGGTATGTGCGCTTATTCATGGTAAATTTTCCCTACTCCGCCTTATGCAGACCCTTGATCCGCCATTGACCCGACTCTCTGGCGAATCTGATGAGGTAGGTCTTGGAGATGTTCTGATTTTTTAGGGTGCTGATATTGTGCGCCGCAATGTCCCAGGTTACCCGGGCTACCGCAATGTGGTCAGTCAGGAGGTTGACCTCCGTTATTTCGAAATTCATTTGCGGGTAATCATACATTTTCCAGGCTTTGGAGATATGTTGGACTCTTTGGCGCAACTTGGGGAAGTGTGGCGAATAGTGGCGTAAAAGTTGAGGGAGGTCCTTTTTCTGATTAGCCTCCTTTACCCCGGCCAGTACCTGAGCCAATTGGCTTTTCAGTTGGGCGGCAGAATCCACCGGGGCCGGGGAAGCAGCCGGATGGCCGGCAGGCGGAACCTCAGCGGGCGGGGCATGGGCTTGCGGGGTTTGGGCCTGCGGGGCCGTCTCGTCTTGATGCAAGGTTGACGAAGCGGGGGTTCCCGTGAGGAAAAACCAGACGACAAAACCGATCAGCACCACCCCGACTCCGATCACGAAGCCGTGGATCCAGATATGCTTCCACCTGCGCTGGACAGGAGATGGTTGACTGTGATCGGTCATGACCCGGGGTCGATCCCTCCATTTCTCAAGATAATACCAAAACTTGCTTCGTTAAGAAAGAAAAACGCTCCCGGTTAATACACCATAGACAACGCCCCCGGATCTGATCTCTCCCAAGCCCTGCTGCCCCTAGGGTATCATCATAAGAGGATTTTGCGGCATTAACAAGGGAATGAAGTCAATATCAGGGTTTACGCACCGTGAAATGGGGAGAATTCCTCATATACCTAACCATCATGCCTGGTTATAAATCCAGGTAACAGCCCGGATAGCTGCAGAGTTTGACTCTGACCATAAGGAGGTGCATAGGGAAGAAAAGGGAAGGGTAAAATGAGAAAGGTGTTGCTGAAATTCAGCGTTATTCTGGCCCTGGCTGCGGTAATCTGGCTGCCGGGCCTGGCCTCGGCCGATTATGTCCAAGTCTGGTCCGAGAATGGCCAGTATGGGCCCACGAATGCCCAACAAACCTGGGATAAAGCCGAGGCTTTTCTGGTTTCCGGCGGCACCTGGACCGAACCCGGTTTAACGATCGCGGTTACGGACTGGACGGCTACCTTAATTAATCCCACTTACGCCCTGGCTACCGGACCGGCCTTTGACTCAAGTTTGCAGGGGCTTTTCTCATTTACCACCTACGCCACGGATCGAACCGGTACCGAGCCTTTTGTCATTGACTGGATTCTCTGGAACGGAACCACTATCGTCGGCTTTGACCGCTTAACCTGGACTCCTGCCGCTGACGGAAGCTGGACCCTGACTGAAACACCCATAGCCGCGGCTGATTATACCGCGCAATCCTCCCAGGAAAACCGCGCCCAGGCTCCCCTCCCCCCACCACGCTGCTCCTGGGCAGCGGACTGGTGGGGCTGGTGCTCCTGCACCGGAAGAAACGTAGCCGAGCAAAGAACTTACCCCTCTAAAACCTTAAGGCCCTCGCCGCGCACCTGACGGGGGCCCGATTGTTGCCGTCATCGCACCGGAACCAATGATCCTGAAGATCTTGCCCGCATCCTCCCGACCCCACCTGAGGCTTGCATCAGTCCTTCCCGGGGCTGACTACCAGCACCGGCAGGTCGGAGGCCTCCAGGATGCGCTCCGTCACCGAGCCTAACAGCGACCGCCGGTGCCTTTTCCGGCCGATCTTGCCCATGACGATCAACCCCACCTGCTCCCGGATGGCTTCATCCAGGATGACTTCATCGGGCATGCCGGTCTGGATGTCCACCCGGGCGGCGATTCCCTGCTTCTGGGCCTCCTGGCTCAGGGACAGGAGCAGCTTCATCCCGGACTCCTGCATCTCGTGCATGAGGTGGGGCCGTTCCCGGCCGGACAGACGGACGATTTCATCCAGGGCCGAGGCATCCACCACGTAGAGCAGAATGACTTCGGCCCCCAGGGCCCGGGCCTCGGCCAGCGCCATGCGGTGGGCCGCCAAAGAGGCCTCCGAGCCGTCAACCGGCACCAGAATCTTGGTGATCTGCGCCACCCTGCCCTCCTTTTTATGAGTAGTCAGTTGCCAGTTTTCGGTTTTCGGTTATGGCAATCGAACTTTTCACTGACCACTGACTACTGGCTACTGACTACTAACCCTTCCCCTTCCGGGCCTTGACCCTTTTCAGGTGAAACAGCCCCTCCCGTTCCCGTTCTTCCAGGGCCCCTTCCAGATAGTGGATGGTCTCCTGGTAAGTGGGGATGATCATATAATTCAAGGCGTTGGTCCGCCGGATGGTACGCTTCAGTTCCTCGGCCAACTGCCACAGGATGGCCTCCACCTCGGCCAGTTCGGCGATGGCGCCCAGGGCCTCCCGGATGGCCAACTGGCACTCGTCCACCGCGCTGACGGTGGACCCGAAACTTATGTGGGGGCGGTGGTCCCCGGGTTTAAAGTCCACCACCGGCATGGCCATCCCCAGAAACCCCCGGTCTTTGAGGACCACCCGGGCATCAAGCCTCACGCCCAGGGCGGCCCGGGCCACGGCCTCGCCCCCCAGGGACAGCAGGCTTTCCACCAGGTGCCCGTAGGCGCCCTTGAGGGCCTGCTCCACCCGGCGCCGGAAGGTGGCCGCCTGCCCCTGGAGCCGCAGCAGCTCCCCCAGCAGCAGGTCCCGTTTTTCCTCCAGAAAGGTAACCGCCTCACTGGCCAGGTGATGCTCGTCCCTGATCCTGAGAAGATTCCCTTTGGTGGCGGGAAGCGTCAATCGAGCCATGGTCGTCTCTCTGCCTGTGGTTTTGAAGGGAGGGCCAGGGCCGTAGGGGCGGTTCGCGCACCGCCGCTACACCTCCCCTCCCATCCTCCTGTCCGGGATAGAGGCCTCGGCCCTAACCCCCTCCCCCATATTGCTCAATCTCCGCCGCGGTCACCCGGGTGAGGTCGCCCCGGGGCAGTTCCTTGAGGATCTGCCAGGCCAGGTCCAGGGTCTCGGTGATGGAGCGGTTTTCGTCCGGCCGCTGGCGCAGGAATTTTTCTTCGAAGGCCCGGCCGAAATTGAGCACCTGGCGGTCCCCCTTGGACAGACTGTCCTCCCCGATGATGGCCGCCAGAGACTGGAGGCGCCGGGCGTGGTCATAGACGGCGTAGAGCTGGGACGACACATGCGCGTGGTCTTCCCGGGTGCGGCCGGCGCCGATGCCGTCGCTCATCAGCCGGGAAAGTGACGGCAGCACGTTGATGGGCGGATAAATGCCCCGCTGGTGCAGGCCCCGGTCCAGCACGATCTGCCCCTCGGTGATGTAGCCGGTTAGGTCGGGGATGGGGTGGGTGATGTCGTCGTTGGGCATGGTCAGGATGGGCAGCTGGGTGATGGAACCCTGGCGGCCCTTGATCATGCCGGCCCGCTCGTAGATCGACGCCAGGTCGCTGTACAGGTAGCCCGGATAGCCCTTGCGGCTGGGCACCTCGCCCTTGGAGCTGGCCATCTCGCGCAGGGCCTCGCAGTAGTTGGTCATGTCGGTCATGATCACCAGCACGTGCATGTCCCGGTCGAAGGCCAGGTACTCGGCCAGCGTCAGGGCCAGGCGGGGGGTGATGAGTCGCTCGATGGCCGGGTCGTCGGCCAGGTTGAGGAACATGGCCACGTTGTTGAGCACGCCGCTCTCCTCGAAGGACTGCCGGAAGAAGTTGGCGACGTCGTGCTTGACGCCCATGGCCGCGAAGACGATGGCGAAGCGCTCCTCGTCCCCCGGAGCTTGGCCTGGCGCGCGATCTGGGCGGCCAGTTCGTTGTGCGGCAGGCCGCTGCCGGAGAAGATGGGCAGCTTCTGCCCCCGGACCAGCGTGTTCATGCCGTCGATGGCCGAGATGCCGGTCTGGATGAAGTCGCGGGGATAGGCGCGCGCCGTCGGGTTGATGGGCAGGCCGTTGACGTCGCGGCTGGCCTCCCCCACCGGCGGCGGGCCCCCGTCGAGGGGCTGGCCCAGGCCGTTGAAGACACGGCCCAACA